>CAVORP010000006.1:0-286364 GCA_963698645.1 uncultured Alphaproteobacteria bacterium | reverse complement strand
TTGCCTCGGACTGCAACCGCTGGCGATGTTCACGGCGTCGCCCACCACCGTGTACTCGAGGCGGCCGCCCCCTCCGACCGTCCCGGCGATCACCAGACCGGTGTTCACGCCGATCCCGACCTCGAGCTCCGGGAAACGTCTGCGTCCCAGCCCTGCGCGTTCAGCTCCGCTTGCGCCTCTGCATGGCGATCGCGCAGCACAGCGCCCGCTCCGCGTGATCGGATGTGGGCTCAGGTAGCTCCGAAGACGACCATCACAGCATCCCCCTGGAACTTGTCGATCATGCCGCCCATCGACAGGACCACCTCCGCCATCGCGGTGAGGTGCTTGCCGACGACCGTCGCGACGATTCGCGCGGAGGCGTTCGGCGAGCGTCGAGAACCCTCGGATGTCCGAGAACAGGACGCTAACCTCTACCTCCTGCTCGATGGCGATGTCGGGGTGCGCGGCCAACCGATCGGCCAGCTGTTGTGGGACGAACGACGCGAGCGTCTTGCGGGAGGTCGTCTGCTCGACGACGGCTGCGTGGAGGCGCTTGAACTCGTCCACGAGCCCGGCACCGGCACCGTCGCCGGCCATCCGCTTGAACAACGCGGTGACCTGCGAATCGACGGCCTCTTGGGTGGTCCCCAGCGCCTCTGCGATCTCCGCGTAGCCAAGACCCTTGGCCATCATGTCGAGCAACTCGCGCTCACGCTCTACCGTGTCGCCGCGGCCCGACAGGCGCTCGGCGATCGTCGGATCCACGGTGCTGCCTCCCGCGTGTACCTCTCGGATCGCACGAGCGAGCTCGTCGCCCTGGGAGATGCGGTCCTTCAAGAGGTAGCCTGATACAACATTGATCGTGATTGTCCTCGCGGATGTGAACGCGCGCGAGAAAGACGTACTCGGGCAGACAAACGCCGTGCCTGCTGCGCCAAAAGACTACAGTCGGCAGATCGGGCTTCGATATCTCAGATCGCCTCGACGGCCTTCGCGAGGAGATCGCGGACCTGACCCGCGACGGCAGTCAGCTCCGCGTTGTCGATCGCCTGCATCGAGGCAACCGGGTCGATGGCGCTGACCTCGACCCCGCCCTCAATCTCGCGCAGGATGACATTGCAGGGCAGCATCGCGCCGACCCGCGGCTCCATCCCGATCGCCTGATGCGCCATCTTCGGGTTGCAGGCGCCCAGGATGCGATAGGCCGGCATCTCAACATCGAGCTTCTTTTTCATCGTCGCTTGCACGTCGATCTCGGTCAGAACGCCAAAGCCATTGTCGGCCAGAGCGGCGCGCGTTCGGGCGTCGATATCTTTGAAGGACGCCCCCTCGAAGGTGCGGTTGATCGTGTAGCTCACGGAAATGCCCTCCTTCTTTAAGTGCTGGGAGACGCTGACCGGCAAGGGAGCACCGAATTGGTGGTGCGCGACCATACCGGAGGATTCGGGTCGACATCCACGCCTGCGTATCTCCGCAGCATTCTATGGAATTCGGCGTCGCCGTCTTGATAGAGATCAGGAGCCTACGCGCCGGTGCTCTCGTATCAGGAGGCTTAATGGGTGGTCGGAGCTGATGCCATGCAGAAGGAGTTACAGCATGGAACTCAGGAAAAAGGCGATTGTCCCCGCGGCGGGCGCGCTCTGCGTGCCGCGACGTCGGCGATGGCACAGGTCGGGGAAATCCCGGATCGATACGGTCCGTTTACTCATGGACATGACATGATGTGGGGCAGCAGCCAGTGGGGAGGTTTCGGTATGGTCCTTGGCCCGATCTTCATGATCCTGATCGTGGTCGGGATCGTTGCCGGAATGATATATCTTCTGCGCCTGTTTGGAGCGATCGGACCCGCCGTCAGAAGCCACCCCGCACACGACCGAGCGCTGGCGCTCCTGAAGGAACGATATGCCAAGGGTGAGATCGACTCGATAGTTCGCCGAACGCAAGAAGCTGCTGTTAGACTGAACCTCGTAGGCACTTTTTCCGCGCCCCCCGCAATCCATCCAAAGCTACAAGCGTTTCCAAACAGCTGAACGCCAAAGCTTTTCCGCAACGTTGTTCCACGAACGGTCCATCAATGGCCAGCGCCTTCAGCCCTTCATTTTCGAGTATCCAATGCGGCCACCGAATGAAAAGACGCCATTTTCTGACTTCGACCTCTGCGGCACTCCTGACCGCCGGCGCCCCGACTTCAACGTCGACCCATTTCGCACTGGCGCAAGGCCAGCGCCCTCCGACGCGGCTGGCAATGCCGCCGCTTACCGTCACCTGACGCCTACTCTACGAACGAAAAGAAGGATTTCCCAAAGTGCCGATCGCAGATTTCCTAATCGCCTCCGAACCACAACTTCGCCTTATCGCATTTCTCGGCGTTCTGGCGGCGATGGCGCTATGGGAGCTCGCAGTCGCCCCGCCGAAGCGCGGCGATGATTCCGCGGTCATCCGCTCGGACGAACAATCTCGGCCTCGTAGTGATCGACACCATTTTCCTACGATTGAGCTTCCCGATCCTTGCGGTCGGATCTTGGCCGTGCTTGCTCAGGACCGGGTCGGGGGCTTTTCAATATCATCGATGTGCCGGGTTGGGCCGCAGTTCCATCTCGATCGTTGTTCTTGATCTGGGTCATCTATCTGCAGCATGTCATGTTTCATGCAGTGCCGGTTCTGTGGCGGCTGCACCGCATGCATCATGCCGATCTCGAGTTTGACGTCACCACCGGTTTGCGTTTTCACCCGATCGAAATCCTGCTGTCGATGGGGATCAAGCTGGCTGTGGTCACTGGCCTTGGGGCCGCCTGCCGTGGCCGTGTTGATCTTCGAAGTCCTGTTGAACGCGACCGCCATGTTCAATCACTCCAATGTCCGGTTGCCGACGTCGAGTAGACCGGGTCCTCCGACTGGTCGTGGTCACGCCTGACATGCACCGTGTCCACCATTCGATCCGGCCTGAAGAGACGAACAGCAATTTCGGCTTCAACCTTCCCTGGTGGGACCGAGCTCACTTTGGCACCTATCGGGCGCAACCGGAAAACTCCGGAACACGAGGATATGCCGATCGGATGGCTGACAATTTCGGACGACCACGTGACCTGTGGCTTGACCGGATGCTGGACCTTCGCTCCCTCGAAAGGCCAGCAAGCGTCACTTCTGATCACACGTGTGAAAAGACGGGAGTAATAATTGAAATCAGCCGTCAATTGTACTCTCTCCGCCTGCTGCTCGGATAATGTTCGAGCAAAAGCAGCGGCTATGGCATGATGGATCTGTCGATGACCTGCTGTCAGACGACTCGACCGGTCTTCATATTTCAATTCAATCCGATCCAGGTTGGCCTCGTGTGCGCGATGTTGCAACATGAGATCGCCTCATGTCGTAGCCTTTCGGGTGCTTTGCGGTTCCACGACTTGGCTCAGGTCGAGATCTATTCTGGACAAAGGAACGCTTTTTCTTACCACATGGCTTTCCCGAACACCTGGCATTATCTTATGGCTTAGCGAGATCCAGGTGGTGCCTCGCCAGCCGAATTTGGTAATTCAACCGCCGTTCCTGCGGCAAAGTTCTCGAAAAGCGGAATAGTTAAGGTTGTTGACGCAACAAGCACCGGCATGCCACTTTCCAAGACGCGGATACTCAAAACCGAATGAAACCGCGGCCTGTGGCCTCGAGCTTGCCGAACCGGTTCAGGATCAGGACGTCGGAAATCGACGTGTCTCAGCCCAGCGTTCGCGGCAATTGCCGCGGCCTCGACTGCCCCCCGGTTAAGTCAGCATCCGCTCGACCCGACCCCCCAGGTTCTGGTTGAGATGTCCGTTGGTGCGACACAACGGAAATGTATTCCTCAATCGCATCATCCTTCAGGACCCAAGATGCATTGTTTGGGTCTGAGATAGAGCTTTCAGCGGAAAGCAGCACTTGGCCTTGCCGCCCCAGCTTAGCACTTGAGATTACGCCGTTGCAGGATCGACTGTCAGGCCAAACCGCTTCCGATACTACCGAACCAAGTCTCGACCGAATACGACAGCGCGCACTTCAATCGCGATCAATTCGATCCCGACAAGCAGATGCGACAAACGCATCAATGATGATCTACCCTTGTCCAGAATACGATCACAACCTCAGCAATTGAGGCCGACGCGATATTTTTTTCGATAGCCATTGATACACTCCACAAGCTTGACATTAAGGAACGTCCCAATTTTCTGGAGACGTTTCCGTGGTAAGCGTCAGAGGATAAGAAACAGTTTAATGTCATGCCCTCTGTGGCCTAACACGGGATTATTCCTCCATCGTCGATTGGAGTTGAGCCCAACTTGATGTGCTACAAAGAATGAATTCGGTTGGGACCAGGGTGATCAAAGTTATCGCATGCGCCTTAGAGATCTCGCAACTTGTCGGTTGGAAGAGAAGATCAGCCTGCGCTCGGCTGAAATCAATGAAAAATTCGAAAGCGGCAACGGCAAGGCGGTCACGATCAAAGAATCTGTCGCAAACCTATTGGAAGCCTCGAATGCTTCTCGAAATCGGCCCTCAAGAACACGGAGGAGGTCGGAGGACGGTCGAAACCACTGAACGACGTCTCGAACATGTCTTCGGAACTGGCTGAAACGCTCGAAGTCGTCAGTGAGATCGCTGTTCAAACCAATCTCTTGGCATTCAACGCCGCGATCGAGGCTGCTCGCGCCGGAGAGCATGGGATCGGCTTCTCAATCGTTGCCGACGAAGTGCGTAAGCTGGCCGAGCGAAACAGCGAGGCGGCACGTGGCATCGGAAGGCACATAGAGCAGGTAACAGGCCGCATCAGTGCGGGCGAGGCCAGCGCCAACGCGATCCGTCAGGACCTCGTTGAACAGGCGGATGCACATGAGAAGAACAGCAGCACGCTGACGAAGATCATTGAAGAAAGCGATGCGCAAACAAGCGACATGATCGCGGCCATCGAATTGGTCAGCGATTTGCGCGCCACTGTGTCTGACTGATTGGCCGATGATTGAAGGTACCAGCCTCACCTTTGGAGTAGTCCGGATCGGCAAGACTGCCATGGGATCCCGATTGAAAACCTCTCGGAGGTCTTTCACATCAGTGGCGAGCAGGATCTGCCAATCAAGTCTGACTTATTGCACGGCGGAGTTAATCTGCGGGGACGGCTGGTCCCGGTAATGAACATCTCGTTCATTGGCAGCTTTGGTCCTCGCGATAGTGGCCCTCGACTGGGTTTCGTTCTCGAACATGCTCGACGGTCTTTGGCATTCTACGTTGATGAAATCGTGGGCATTGCGACCATCTCACCAGACCAGATCGGGAAGATCTCGGAAAATAAATCTCCGAGAACATCGTTCTTCGATTCGGTCTTTCCTTTTGAGGATCAGTTTGTCTCGATCCTGGAGGTGGCTGAAATCTTTGCCATCCCCGGTGTGTTGGCAGCCAATCTGACGGATAGAATCCCTCGAGCCGCCAGCGACAGAGGTCCTCCGATGCTGACCTTCATGGCAGGCGGCGCGCTCTATTCGATTCCAGCGGTCGAAGTATATGCCGCGGTGCCCAATCAGGCGATCGAGGAATCGGCCATTACGTCGGGCTCATGCTTGGGGGAGATTTCCTACCATAACCGTCGCATACCGGTGATTTGCCCCGTCACCATTCTCGGTCTTGGCAAGCGTCAGTTTCGCATTGCTTCCGAGGTGGTCGTCTTGCGGTTCAACGACAATTTGCTGTTGGGTATTGCGGTCGATGCAATTCGCGACATTCGGACCTTTCATACCGCCAAGGAGTCACGGATTCCTTTTTGGCAAGCAGGTCGGAATTTCATCGACAAAGTCTTGGTTCACGACGATGGAGAACAGACTTACGTCGTGGACGTCGACCTGTTGCGTCAAACCCAAGAGGTGGCTGATCTAGCCAGCCTGTCCCGCCTAGAAGCAAATAAGGTGGTCGGAGCTGACGCAGTGCAAGATAGCAAAACCCCCAGCAACATAGTAAGGGAGCGAGAGCAATACCTTATCGTCGATCTGCACAAGAGGATTGCGATCCCATTGTTGCAGCTGACATGCATTCTCGAACAACCGAAAAATCTGACACCCACGGGTTCGAACATAGGCGGTTTTCGGGGATATTTCTCGAGGCTCGGGGAGGCTATAGCCTTGATTGATCTGCGCGAACGGCTTGGTGCCGGGCAAGTGCAAAATGAACAGGCAAAGGTTCTCATGAGCGGCAAAGCTGGGTCGCAGATTGGGTTTCTGGTCGACCACGTGGTCGGAATTGAACTTTCACAGTGGCGTGAAAGCCCAGTTGAGGGGCAGGCGGCCAAACAGGATTTGGTCGTGCAATTGGGGGCCGGCGATACAAAGACACTGTTGCCGATTTTCAATGTGAATTCTCTGCCAGGACTGGATTTGGAAACTGTCTGACGCCAGTGCCATAAGGTGAGCTAGCCCCTGAAGTCGGATGCTGACCCGAGCTGCCATTTGTCGGCTGCTGATTTTCAACACGAATTTATCTAATCCCTAATGTCGTGGAAATTTCTGACTTGGGTTTCAGAAAACGGTGACCGCAGGTTCATGGCTTGATGCGGAGTGGTGTGGTTGTAGTGCTCAAGCCAGGGATTGACTACGGCCTGCCGCTGTTTCGTTGTGGTGCACCATTGTGCGCAGGCACAATGTGCTCTTCGAAATTACTCAAAGCCAAAATGCGAAAACTCATTATCACCGACAAGATGGTTTATGGGAAATTCCTTCAACTTGAATTTCCCAAGTAATTCGATGATTTAACTCTGCTGATAATCACCATGATTTGTCAGCATGACAATGGGGTTGAAGGGGCGCGTGATGGATTACCCGTAGGGTACAAAAGAACCGGGGGATCTGCGGCTCAGTCTTGATCGCCTTATGCGTTTGAAATTCCATCGTTCGAATGCCAGGTCAGTTCGCGGACTTCTGTTGTCCCGGGGACTGGACGAGGTGCTTGGCTTGCATGACAGTACAAGGCGCGAGAAGCCGAGGGCTACTTCGACGCCATCCGCCTGCCTGCCAATCGTGGTCTTCAGGGCAGGATAGCGCATCTGCCCGGGCGCCCGGTGGGACCTCCACCGAACCCATTTGATCCGGGTCAACTGTCCCCATGGCTGCCTCGGGTACAAATGGATCAACTTTTGCGTGCCTTTCAACAGTCGGAGAGGTTGATAATGAAGTCCACCCACCACAACGCGCCGGCCCCCCAAAAGGGCACCAGGTCCGGCCAGATGTCTGCGAACATAACTGGGCAGAGATTGCTTTTCGCCGGCAACCTCGGCCGGGTGGGGGCTCGGTTGACGGTCGGTCGAACATGGCGCGCTGCGGAATTGGTCCGGTGAGGATGTAGAGTTGGGTATTGATTTCCTCGTCACAGGCGGTTCGGGATTCCTTGGTATCAATCTCGTTCGCCATCTGCTCGCGCGGGGGCACATGGTTCGTAGCCTTGATATCGCACCATTCTCGGTCACTCACGCGGGGTCAGTCGACGCGATGGAGGGCGATATACGCGATCCCGAAGTTGCCCGAACTGCCGTCGATGGCGTCGATGTCGTTGTACACTGCGCGGCGGCGCTGCCGCTCTATTCGCCGGAAGAAATCCGTTCGACCGACGTGGATGGGACCCGCGTCTTGTTGGAAGCGACCCGTCGGGCCGGGATCCGGCGTTTCGTGTTCATTTCCTCCACGGCAGTCTACGGGGTGCCCGATCACCATCCGATCCTCGAGGACGACCCGGTTTCCGGCGTCGGACCCTATGGCAGGGCCAAGATCGAAGCCGAGGAAGTCTGCCAGGAATTTCGCAAAGCGGGTCTCTGCCTCCCGGTGCTGCGACCGAAATCGTTCGTCGGCCCCGAACGGCTCGGTATCTTTGAACTGCTTTACGATTTCGCCTTCGAGGGGCGGAACTTCCCTATCATCGGCGGGGGTATGAACAGGTATCAGCTTCTCGATGTCGAGGACCTGTGCCAAGCCGTCTATCTGTGTGCCACGCTCGAGGAAGACCAAGTCAACGATGTATTCAACGTCGGTGCCGCGGAGTTTACGACGCTCAGGGAGGATTTTCAGGCGGTGCTAGACCGGGCCGGTCATGGCAAGCATGTCGTGGCTTTGCCCGCGCGTCCGGCGATCTTGACGCTGAAGCTGCTTGAGGCGCTGCGCCTCTCTCCGGTCTACGCGTGGATATATGATACAGTGGCGCGGGACAGCTACGTGAGCATTGAGAAGATCGAAACGCGGCTTGGATTTGTGCCGCGGTATTCGAACAAGGACGCGCTGATCCGTAACTACGACTGGTACGTCACAAACCGCGACAGTCTGAATGCGGCGCAAGGGGTCTCGCACCGGGTGCCGTGGAAACGCGGTGCCCTCGAACTGGCAAAACACCTATTCTGAAAAAGGGGAGCGGCGACATGCGTGCAGACAAGAAGACCAGACTGGCAGGCGCATTGCTGATCGGAGTGTTCGGCCTTTCAGGAACAAATGCGGGGGCGCAGGGTTATCCTGCGTCGCCAGAACAGATGGCCGAATATGACGCCCAAGCCGTCAAGACGATCATCGAGTTGCAGCCTTTTCGGAGCGAAGAGACGGCGACGCTGGCCTCGGGCGAAACGATCTCGCTCGTCTCGCTCAATCCCAACATCAATGCGACGTTTCTCCTGCGCCTTGGTCGTGAATCGTATCACATCGAAAACCCTGATCCGGATGGTCAGCGTCTCGTGCTGTCGGAGGCGGGATTGCGGATCTCCGCATCCGGTGGTGAGACGCTGTGCACACCCTGGTCGAAGGAACCGGGCGAACTTGCCGGAGCCCGCCAAAGCGGCCTGCCCTTCGCTCCCCTCTGTGGGGCAAGGCTCTACCTCCGAAACGCCGTTCCCGGGTCGCGCAGCAGTCTGGAGAAGGTTACCGACTTTCTCCGCGATCACGTCTGGAAGGGCGAAGACGTGGTACGGGTTGTCCGCGAAACACTCTACAAGGACCGACACGCCGAAACCTCGGATCTGGTCGAAGGCGGCCCCGGCGCTTGCGTCGAGAACGGACCTTGCCCGGCAAGGATAGAGCTGAAATACGCGGAAAGCGCGATCGCCCCCATCGGGTTCGGCATCGCCCTTGGCGACCGCGATCAAAAGGCGATGATCACGGGCCAATGGTACACCGCCACGGGACTTGACGGCGTATTCGTCAGCGCCATCCAGCCGCGCACCGTCAGTGCCGAAATCCTGACCGGGCCGGGGAACGTCAATCGCCTCGACGGGATCGAAGGCAAGGCCGTGGCCTATATGGTCGCCTTTGACCTCGAACGTTACGGGCTTGGCTTTGCGCTCGGCACCGATCACCCGCGGCTCGATTGGTCGCCCAGGCCGCGCCAGCCGGCCCGCATCCCCGGTCTTCCCGGCCCGGATGGCATCGGCGACGCCCGTCCGCTCGTCCGTAGCGGTATGGTCAGCCCCGATGTTGCGGGGCGCACGATCGCAACCTTCACCGCCGGGTTCAAGCGCCAGCACGGAGCATTCAAGTTCGGCGACTACGCGGTGATCGACACCGGGAAGCACTACGGCTTCATCGAGAAAGGTGTGATCTACAGCAAGCTGAAGACCGGGCTCTCGACGCTCTATGTTCTCGACGATGGCACGATTGGCATGAAGACGTGGGAAGAGGCCGACAACGCGCTTCTGCCGCGCCTGATGCATGCCCGGCAGAACGGTGTTGCACTTGTTCAGACCGATCCCAAGACCGGCGCTCTCGTGCCCGGCGAACGGGTCAATCAGTGGGGGCCCGGAAACTGGTCGGGCAGCGCAGAAGCGGAGCTTCGGACCCTCCGTGCGGGCGGCTGCCTGCAAGAATTCGAGGGACGCAACTATCTGATCTACGGTTACTTTTCGACCGCCACCCCCTCGGCCATGGCGCGCACCTTTCAGGCCTATGGCTGTGCCTACGCTATGCTGCTCGACATGAACGCCCTCGAACATACCTACTTGGCGCTATACCCCCGGCAGGATGAAACGATCCATGTCGAGCACCTGATCTCCGGCATGGCGCAGTTCGACAAGCCGGGCGATGGCGGAACGGTCATCCCGCGGTTTCTTGGTTATCCCGACAACCGCGATCTCTTCTATATTTTCGCCCGGGAGGAGCAGCCATGATACGTTTCGTACTCGTCTTCCTTGCGTTTCTCGCGCTCCCGGTCGCGGGTTTCGGCCAGTCTGCGTTCGAGCAGCAGAACGCGCTGCTCTTTGAGCAATTGACGCGCGCGCATGATCTGACAACCTCGCAAGTGAATGCGATCAGGTCGATCTTTGCCCGCTCCGGCTTTGTCGGGCAGGGCAATCCGGCGGTCGCACGGCACCCGATGAGCATGGCAGAATGCCGGGCGCGCGCGCCTGGTGGAGGCACGGATTATGCCAATCGGCAGTTCGAACGGATCTGCGGCGCGAAATACATGGCGCCGCTCTATGATCCGCGGAGCGAGCGGATGGAGAACGCGAAGGCCTGTATCGACCAGTTCGAGTTCCCGAACATCCCCTGTACCTACCCGGTTGTCTGGGTGCGGGCCGTCGAGGCCGCGCAGATCTGTGCCGCCATGGGTAAACGGATCTGCGACGCGCATGAATGGGAAGGGGCCTGCGCAGGCGCGCTCGAGTCCCCCGACTACCGCTTCGGGATCGGGGCGGGGTCGGTGTCAGGAGCCGCGAAAGAGCATAATCGCAAATATGCCCCGACCAAAAGCTGGAGCTATGGCCCAGAGTATCAACGCGGCATCTGTGCGGCGGCCAGCCAGAAGAGTCCCGGCTGCGACGGTGGCGGATGGAGCCGTTGCGGTTCGAATACCTATCCAACGGGTGCATTCCCGAACTGCCGCAGCACGCTCGGCGTCTATGACCTACACGGCAACGCCGCCGAACACATGAATCTGCCTCTCCAGCCCGACCAGATGGCAAGCCGGGGAAGCACCTCACTCGGCGTCACCGAGATGAAGGGAAGCTGGTTCATTTTCGACCGCTATCGCGCTCACGAGGACTGGTGCCGCTGGCGCGCACCATTCTGGCATGGCAGCCGTGTGCTGGCCGCCAATAGCCACTCGAACTATCACCTTGGCTTTCGATGCTGCAAATCACTCGACTGATCCGAGCAGCGTCAGGGAGGAGCCTAGCGGAGAGACACGAGCAGGCCTGCGGAATTCGGAATCGGTCCCTCGCCGCTGACGATCTGTGAAAGCTGCGGATCCTCAAGGATTTCGGCAAGCGGGTAGGGCGTTCCGTTCACGAAAGCCGTGCTGCTGACCAGCCTCAAGCCGTGGCTGTAGTCGGCATAGTACGCGCCGTGGACGGTGCTCAGCGGCTGGATCGGCTGTCCGTTCGGCCGGTGCCAGCCATAGATCGCCACCCGGCCCGCCTTGGAGCGGAGCCGGTTCGAGAGAACAATGTCCTTCTTCTGCCCAGCACTCAGCGCCGTGGCGACCTGCCCGGCGCGTACACGCTGTTCTTCGACCGTTGCCTGATGGCGCCAGAAGTAGTCTGTGGAGGCCATCTGCGCCGTAGGCGGCATCGGTGCGGGAGGCAGGTGGACATCGGCCTGAGCATAGATGGCATCGACCATCTTCGTGGTCGGCAACATGAAGCCAAGATCCGTGGCGATACTGGCCGCGGCGGGCAAACCAACGGGAACACGCACGAAGTCGGCGTTGTTGCCCACCGCTAGGTAATCCGGGGTCACGCAGATTTCGACATCGATACGCTGTCCCTCGGGACGCGTTCCACTCAGCGTCACCGGAACGAGCGTTCTGAGAAAATCGGGCACATTGCCGGCCATCACCTGTTCCGTCACGGCCGCATCGCGTACCGCGCCGGAGAGGTGCCGCACGTCCTGTACGAAGCCGCTCCCGGGACGCGAGCCGGCTGACCGCGCAGGAAGCGTCGTGATCTTGTCAAGCGCACAGCGCGTGGGCTTGGACGTGGCGCCCGACGCCAGCGCGGGGCTCACCTGCTGCATGCTCGTCAAGATTCCAATTGCGCAGACCGCAAGCAGCACTTTCTTCATGAGATCCCTCCGTCACAGACGCGGGACGTTACTTTGATAAGGTTCGGCGCGATACCGACAGATTGGCGGGTCGGCAGGAAACCGCCAAGAAGGGCTCAGTCATCGCCGGGGGTGCGGCCAAACACGAACCGTTTGTCGAGCTGATACTTGAGAACATACCCCAAAGTCAGGCCGAGGATGGCCCCCAGTTCACGCATGACGGTCGTGTCCCAGATGACCCAGAATGCCGTTTCGGTCCCCCAGAAGAACGCCGTCGTCACGACACCCGTCAGGGTATAGAGGGGGAACTTCCGGCCGTGGGCATGGACACCGCCTGCTGCATCAAAAAAGATCCAGCGCTTGTCGAGCACGTATTTCACAATCAACCCGGCAACGGTGCCCGCCCCGACGGCGATTGCGAAAGCCTGCCCATCGGGGTCATCCGGCAAAAGCGCTCTCTGCATGGCAAGGTTGGTCAGTGTCGCGAGGGCGGCGAAAGCGGCATATCGTGCGACAAGCGCGAATTTGGTCAGATCACTCACCCGAGAAATGCCATTAGGACGATCGCGGCGAAGCATACCCAACTGACCCAATCAGTGACAGTGAACAAGATCGGATCGTCCTGAAACGTGCCGCGTCGTGCCGCCAGGATGATGCGCCCGAGCCAGCCCGCGAGCACAAGGCAAACCGTCCACTTTGCCTGCAGCGTTGCGAAGAGCGCTACGGACGGAACAAAAAGCAAATAGAAGATCAGAACGAGGATCGCGGTTCCGCCGGCACCTATCGCCAGCCCTTCGACCAGTGCCCGGTTCCCGCCGATATACCCATGGCCCGATCCGGCGGGTCGCGCTTCTGCCGAGGCACCCGAGAGTTCGACCAGCCGCTTCACCGACGCGAGCGAGAAGAAGAACGCGATACAGAAGGCCAGCAACCACCATGACAGCGATCTGTCCGTTGCCGCCGCGCCAGCCGCGACTTCTAGGGCATAAAGCCCGGACAGCGTAAAGATATCGACGAGGAAGGCGTGCTTCAGCCAAAGCGAATAAGCTGTCGTCAGTCCGACATAGGCAATGGCAGTCATGAGCGTGGCGGGCCCCAGCGACGCCGCCAGCGCCAGACCGGTCAAAAACAGCGCGGGGGCCATCCGGTAACCATACTGAATTGGGATGTCCCCAGCGGCAAAGGGTCTCTGACACTTACGCGGATGCGCCCTGTCTGTCTCGATGTCCATAAGATCGTTGAAGACGTACACACCGGATGCCAGCAGGCAAAAGGCGACAAACGCCGAAATGTTCGGAAATAAAGTCGCGGGCCCCAGATCGTTCGCCAGGAGCGCGGGGAGAAACACCAGCGTATTCTTTACCCACTGGTGCGGGCGCATGGCACGGAGATACGTCAAGAGCCTTCGCCCCGGTTCTACCGGAACGAGGTGTTGTCCGCAGGGCAGCTTCCCCCTCGCGGACCGCTGCCCGCTTTCCCGTGAAATCGGCTGTTGTTCCAAGGCGGCCTCGTCGTCATGGCTCCGTGGTTCTATCGCATATTGGCCTGCCCGTGTAGGACCCGGGTAAATGCCGGGCCCGCCGTGGGGCTTCTCGGTCGTTCCGATCCTGAATGCCGCGACCACCGATCTCCTCACTCTCACTGCCAAAAGGATGATCTCGGGTGACGCCTGTAAGTTGCCAGATGGGCTTCGATCGGTCGTCTTCGGTCGCGGTCCGGCGCCCTGCATCGTCTCAAGTCAGATTCCTCTGACAGAGCCGGCTTGTGACTTGCGTCAACGCCTTCCATGAACTTCTGCGATTACGGTATCTTGTGCCATCTACGTCGTCTGCTTCGGGTAGAAATGGAAAGTCGGCAAGCCATTCGCCGAGCGCGGGTTCATATTCGACATGATGCTTTCAAGCCAGTAGCGTCGAAGCCGGGCAACCGCGGAACTCCCGGATATGGGCCCGGTCATCGAAGCCGCCTCGTTGAATTGGGTCTTCGGGGACTTCTCGACCGGTTATCGCCAAAACGGGCAAACGCTCGAATTGATTGAAGCCACGGAGGATAGCCTTTGCTGATAGACACCCGTCAGCAGCCCAGCGTGCAACGAAGACCGGCAACGTGCGGGCGAATGCTGGTTCTGTGCCTAACCTTGGAGAACCGCCCATGAAGATGATGCTTTTTGCGCTCCCGGCGTCTCAGGCTCTCGGTGAAGCAATCGCAAGTGAGATTGGCCAGCCTCTGGCGGAATTGGAGGAACGAGTTTTCGAGGACGGGGAGCACAAGACCCGACCGCTTGAAGACGTGCGTGGAGCAGATGTCTTCTTGATCCAAAGCCTGCATGGCGGTCCGCGCGATAGTCCAAACGACAAGCTCTGCCGGATGCTGTTCTTCATCGGGGCCCTCAGGACGAACGGGGCGGCGCGCGTCACCGCCATCGTTCCCTACTTGGCCTATGGCCGCAAAGACAGGCAGACCAAGCCACGCGATCCGTTGACCGCCCGGTATGTCGCAGAATTGTTCGAGGCTATGGGGACGGACCGCGTCGTCTCGATGGAGGTTCACAACCTCGCGGCATTCCAGAACGCCTTCCGATGCGAGGCGATTGCGTTGGATACCCGCGGCGTCCTGCTCGACAGCGCTGCTCAACTCGTTTCCGACCAACCGGCCTGTGTGGCCTCGCCTGATCCGGGGGGCGTGAAGAGAGCGCAGCTCTTTCGCGAAGCCCTCGAGCGGCACGTTGGGCGCTCGATCGGGTTCGCGTTCATTGACAAGCGCCGCAGTGCCGGTGTCGTAAGTGGCAGCCTGGTGGCGGGGGATGTAAGGGATGCGCGTGTCTTGATCATCGACGATATGATCGCCTCCGGAGGAACCATGGTACGCGCGGCAAATTCTCTCCTCGAGGCAGGGGCGCAGGACGTCTGGGCCCTCGCTGCACACGGGCTTTTCACTGGTGGCGCTGAACGCGCACTGGTGGATACGAGCGTTTCCGGCTGGATTACGACCGATACCGTACCGCATTTCAGGTTATCCTCGGAACAGGCAGCAAGAGTAAGGTGCGTCAGTGCTGCGCCTCTGTTCGCCGAGGCAATACGGCGTCTTCATCGAGACGAGTTGGTCATTGACTTGCCGGCATCCGGGTCCTGACTTCGCGTTCCGCGGCGAGGGCAACGTAGCTTTGAGCCAAGGGACGCCATCTTTCGGGCGTTCGGGTTGGCTGGTGGACGATATGCAGCAGCGAAAGGCGCGCCCGCAGCAAGGCACGGTAGCGCCAGTAGAAAGCCAGGAGCTGCGGGCTTGGCTTCGGGCTCAATACCTTCGCCAGCCTGTTCACAAGGCTTGAAAACACCCAGCTCGATCCGAGGCGGGCACACTCCATGCTCAGGAATGCCGCTTCATCGAATGGGTCAACGAGGCGAAAGCGCCTGTTGAACTCCAGGCAATCGATGATCACGGGTGGATCAGTCAGGAAGATGTGCTGAGGGTGTAGATCTCCGTGACCGTCTACGATCTGGCCTTGCTTCGCCCGCTGAGCCAACTCGATCTTGACCTTGTCGAAATTCGCGATGAATCCCGAAATTGCTTCCTCAAGGTTGGGATCTTGAAATCGAAGCGTGGGGTCGCTCAAAACCGCAATGGTCCGCTGAATCTCCTCGTTGAACTTCCCGACATAATCGTCTGGGGATACGTTTTCGGGGGGTCGTGAGGCGTAGAAGTCGCAAAGTAGAGTTTCGATTTTCGAGAAGTCGCTTCGCGTCAGTGATCCGGCCGAGATGGCCGCTGCGAGACTGCGAGCCTCGGGCAGCCTCTTCATGACGACAAGCCAGTCGACGATTTCACCATCAGCCCCCAGCGTCAGATTACCACCCACCGTTCTCCGGAGCGCTTGGGCTCGAAGGTACACATCCGCCGCAAGTCGCCTGTTCAGGCGTATCTCGCTTGAGACGGCTTCCTTTCGGTTTTCGAGGGTACTGAAGTCCAGAAAGTCATAGCGAACCGGCTTCTTGAGCTTGTAGACGACGTCGCCTGCCAGAAAGACCCACGACATGTGGGTTTCGACGACGTCGACGCGCTCCGGCGACTGGGGGTAAACCGCGGGATCAGACAGGTAGGCGACCTTGGTCTCGGTCGAAATGCTATCTGTGCAATTCAATCTTCTTTGCCCGCAATCTCGTATGAGCCCCTAACTAGGCACTGTCAGACCATACCTTGGCTCTATCAGATTAGACAGCTAGGTCTGCCACTTGCAGCGAAGAGTTTTGAACGTCCGACAGGATTACCTTCTATTCTTGGAAATAGCCACGTTCCGAGATAACGGGCCGCAGAATTTCCCAGCTAGAATCTTGGCAAACCGGCGCAAATTGAAAATGCCTGCGCGGGAACTGCGAAGAGCCCGCATTCGCTATGCGCTTCAAGCTGTCATCTGAGGCTTCGACGAGATGTCACCTTCAACTGGATGCGCGGACGCAGTCGCGGCTATGGTCAGGGGTCGCACGACGGGGCGAAACGAACGGAACTCGCTCATCTTCGAAGCATGATAAAGCCGACCTTCAATCAGTCCTGCAATGCCTCAATTATGGACATGAGCATGGGAGATAGCGGACCGGCGTGCGATGCGAAGGCCCGGACGACCTTCGCATCGGGTCCGATCATGACCTCTTCGAGCTCCGTGCTCTCACTATTCCCAGTCGGTCAGGCACCCGGCCACGTATCGCCGACCCGGTATCCTTCAGGCCAGGGATCGGTGGGGTCGAGAAGAAGTTGATGCGTGCCAGTGATCCAGGCACGCCCGGTGACAGTCGGTATGATCGCGTCGAGGCCACCAATCGTGACGCTGTCGCGGATTCTTCCAATGAATTCCGAGCCGATGATGGAGCGGGCGACAAGCACATCGTTTGCCTCCATCTCGCCCTTCGCGGCGAGAACGGCCATGCGCGCAGAAACGGCGGTACCCGTTGGAGAGCGGTCGATCTTGCCCGGGCGGATTGCGACCGCATGGGTCGTGAGAAGCCTGTCGCCCTGGCGCTCCAGCGGGCCCGCGAAAAGGCAGAAGGAGAAATGGGTCCAATCGGCGAGTTCGGGGTGTTCGAATCCGATGTGGGCGTCGGCGGCAGAGGTGATGCGGGTGCCGAGTTCGGCCAGAGCGCGCGCCGCGCCGGCGTCAAGCGAAAGGCCAAGGCTGTCTGCATCGACCATCACGAAACTGTCGCCGCCGAAACCTGTGTCGACCGTCAGTTCCCCAAGCCCCGGCACCTCGAGCTTCGCGCCGAGGCGGTGGGCGAAAGACGGCATGTTGGTGAGGGTGACAGCCTCGACGACCCCATCCCGGCAAAGCGCGGTGACCTCCACTAACCCGCCGGGAGCTTCGAGAAGAAGCCGCGTCTCGGGTTCCTCCATCGGCAGAATGCCGGTCTCGAGAAGAACTGTGGCCACACAGATCGTGTTCGAACCCGACATCGGCGGGGTGTCGGCGGGCTCCATGATGATGAATCCCATATCGGCGGCCGGGTTCTTTGGCGGCACGAGGAGGTTGACGTGCCGGAAGACACCGCCCCGGGGCTCGTTGAGTACGAAATTCCGCAAATTGCCGTCGCGAGCGATGGCGTTTCTTTGCTCCCAAAGCGTGTCACCGGGCGGCGGTGCAACACCGCCGACAATCACGTCGCCGACCTCTCCGCCCGCGTGGGCGCTGACTATGTGGATGGTTCGTGTGCTGCGCATTGGTCAGTTCCCAAGAATCTGTTCGAGGAATTGCCGCGTCTCGGGCTCGCGAGGCGCATCGAAGAAGCTGTCGGGTGGTCCTTCCTCGACGATACGGCCTTCCGACATGAAAACAATCCGGTCTGCTACCCGGCGAGCGAAGCCCATTTCGTGGGTCACGCAGATCATCGTCATACCGGCTTCGGCGAGCGATACCATCGCTTCCAGAACCTCGCCGACCATCTCCGGGTCGAGCGCAGAGGTCGGCTCGTCAAACAGCATGATCCGGGGCTGCATGCAGAGTGCCCGGGCGATCGCCACGCGCTGTTTTTGTCCGCCGGACAGTTCGTCGGGATATTTCTCCGCCTGTTCTGCGATGCGCATCCGGCCGAGTTCTTTCAGCGCGAGTGCCTCGGCCTCGGCACGGGGCGTGCCTCGCACTCTGATCCGGGGCAGGGCGCAGTTTTCGAGCGCTGTCAGATGCTCGAAGAGGTTGAAGTTCTGGAACACCATGCCGACCTCGCGACGGACCTCACGGATCGCCGCATCGTCGTCGGTGAGTTCGACCCCCTCGACCTCGATCAGCCCTTCGTCATGCACCTCGAGCCGGTTAATGCAGCGGATGAGCGTAGACTTCCCCGAACCCGACGGTCCGCAGACAACCACTCGTTCACCCTCTTCGATCTCGAGGTTGACGTTCCGAAGCGCCTCGAAGTCGCCGAAACGCTTCCCTACACCTCGCATGCGGATCGCGACGTCAGCCACGGTCTAACCTCGTACGACGTTCGAGGTAGGCGCCGTAGCGTGACAGCCCAAACACGAAGACGAAATAGATGAGTGCAACGAAAACGTACACCTCGACATAGTAGGCCCCCCACTCGCCCCGCCCGACGGCAGCCGACCCCGAGGCCGTGACCTCGAAGAAACCGATGATCGTGACAATCGACGTTTCCTTGAAGGTGATGACCACCTGGTTGATCGTCGAGGGCAGAGTGTTGCGAAATGCCTGGGGCAAGATGATATCGAGAACAACCGAGCGATAGCTCATTCCCAGCGCCTGCGCGGCCTCTTCCTGGCCGGACGGTATCGATTGGATGCCAGCGCGGATGATCTCGGCTTGGTAGGCGGCGTAGAACAGCGAAAAGGCGATGATGACCCGGCCAAGCTTGTCGCCTTGCGCCCAGTCGGGGATGACGAACGGCACGACCACAGCGGCCGCGAAGAGGATGGTCAAGAGCGGCAGCGACCGCACCGTGTCGATGAATATCGCCGCGACCCAGCTGATTACCGGCAGTTTGGAGCGCCGCGCAAGCGCGAGGCCGACCGCGATCGGCATTCCGAGGACGACGACCGAGGCGAAGATGAAGACGGTCAGAGAGAGCCCGCCCCATTGTTCCGTCGTGATCACTCTCAGCCCGAAAACGCCACCGTACATAAGCAGAACAAAGGTGCCAAAGCCCGCTAGCCAGAGAATGGCGAGCCGCCCGAGCCGCCAGAACGCGGGCAGGCAGGAGAGTACCATCGTCGCCACGATCGCAAGGCAAGCAAGTGTCGAGCGCCAGTGCTCTTCGAACGGGTAGAGCCCGAAGAAGATGAGCCGCCCCCTGCGCCTCGATCACTGCCCAGCAGGCACCGGTTACTTCACGGCACCGCTCGGGCTCGGCCTCGCCCCAGATCGCGTTCAGGAAAGCCCAATCGAATAGTGTTGCCAGGAGCCAGACGAGGGCCGCACCGGCAATCACCGTCACTATTCCGTCGAACCAGTTCGAGAACAGTCGCTTCCTCAGCCAGGCCAAACCGGTCTCGGTGGGCGGTGGTGCGAGGGAGCTGTCGATCAGCGCCATGTCAGCTCCGTCCCTTGATCGCAAGCCGCGCGTTGATCCAGTTCATCCAGCCGCTGATCGTGTAGTTGATGATAAGAAAGCCTCCCATCAGAAGCAGGAGAAGCTCGATTGCCTGGCCGGCCTGGTTGATTGAGGTCGATACCACCATGAAGTAGTCGGGGTAGCCGATCGCCACGCCGAGTGTCGTCGCCTTCATCAGCCAGACATACTGGTTGGTAAGCGCAGGCAGCATCGCCCTCACGGCGAGAGGGATGCGCACGAAACGGTTGACTTGCCAGCCCGAGAGGCCAAGCGCGCGGGCGGCCTCGAGCCGCCCCTTGTCAACAGAGAGGAACCCGCCGCGGACGATCTCGCCAATATAGGCGCCACCGAATGCCGTTATCCCGATGAAGAGTGCGGCGAATTCCGGCTTCATCGTCACCCCGCCGACAAAGCGCAGGCCGCGAAGTTCCGGAAGGCTGACAAGCGGCAGGTCCGGATCGTGGCCAAGAAAAAGCAGGATCACAGCGAGAGCGGCCAAAGCCAGCGGCACAACCAGCCACCTCACCAACGGGGTCTCCCGCCCAAATCGCCGCGCGCCGACGATCGCAATGGCGGTAGCAAGCACAATGACGAAAAGGTCGGTTGCCGACCAGGCTGGCGCGGGCAGCATGAGCCCCCGGTTCGACAGATAGCCAAGACCGAAAAGATCGATCGCGCTCCGCGGTGACGGCAGATGCGTAAGAATCGCGTACCAGAAGATCACCTGGAGGATCAGCGGCACGTTGCGGAACGTTTCGACGAAGAGCGTGCCGAGAATGTTCAATACGAGGTTCGACGACACCCGCATGACGCCGACTGCAAGACCGACGAGTGTCGCCCCGCGAGCGCGAAGAGCCCCACGAAGATCGTGTTGACGAAACCTGCGAGCAGCATCCGCGCATAGGTCGAGCGGTCGCTCACCTCGAAGAGCGCGAAATTGATCGGCCAGCCGGTCGTGCGCTCGAGAAACCCGAACCCCGTCGCGATGCCTTGGGCGACGAGGTTTTCGCGCGCCGTCAGCACGAAAGTCAGCGCGAGCAGCACTGCGGCGACGAGAACGCCTGCCTGAATCAGGATACCCCTGATCCGCCGATTGCGCACGCATTTGAGCATTTCGCTGATGCGCGAGGCCGGGTTTCACCCGGCCTCGCGCTGTCTCAGTCGAGCACGAGCGGGTAAAGCAGCCCGCCATTGGTCCAAAGGTGGTTCAGACCACGCGGCAGCTTGTAGACAGAACTCGTCGCCGACGGTGCGGTCGTAGATCTCACCGTAATTCCCCACGGCCTTGATCATGTTGTAGACCCAGTCGTCGCTGAGCCCAAGCCGTTCGCCGACACCGGGGCTGGCGCCGAGTAGACGCTCGATGGATGCCGAGGGCGGAGCGGCGCGAACCTCGTCGACATTCGCCTGGGTGATCCCGGCCTCTTCCGCCATCAGCAGTGCCGACATCATCCAATTGATGACATCGATGAAGCCGTCGTCACCCTCACGGGCCGCAATTCCCTCTGGCTCCAGCGCAAGCACGGCGTCGAGAATGGTGAAGTCCTCGGGATTGGGCGCGTTGAAGCGGGTCGCCGCCAGGAACGGGCCGAAACCCGCGAGCGCGTCGCACCGACCGGCATAGAGAGCCGAGCGCAGTTCCTCGGGATTGTCGAAATTGAGCGGCTCGTAGGAAATGCCCCGGGCGCCCATGTAGTCGGCCACGATCCGTTCAATGGACGTGCCAGCGTTGATGCAGAACACGCCGCCCTCGAGGTCCTCCGGCGATGACGCACCGATTTCGGTGCGCGCAAGTATATTCGTCGGACCGATGAAGTAAGGGCGTGAGTATTGCAGGCCAAGTTCGGTGTCGCGGCTCATCGTCCAGCCGGTGACCTTGATGATGACATCGATATCGCCGGACTGAAGGGCGGGGAAGCGCTGCGCCCAACTCACCGGAATGATCTGTAGCGCGTCGGGGCTGCCGAGGATCGCCGTGGCGAGCGCCTTGCACATCTCGATGTCGAAACCCGACCAGTTGCCCTGGTCGTCCACCTCGGCAAAGCCCAGATAGCTGCCGTTGTGACCGGTGCAAAGAAGGCTGCCGCGCTCCTGGATCATCTTGATCGTCGGGCCGGGGTCAGTCTGCGCCAGCGCAACCGAGGGTAGCGCCGTTGCGCCAGCCAGAACGGCTGCGCCGATAAGGTTGAGGGTTTTCTGGATCATGTCAGTACTCCTGTTGCGAAAGGGCTCTGCCGCGTCACGCGCGGCTATCGTTGCGGATACCACCAGAGGTCGTGTCCGGGTTCGTTCTGGGTTCGTTTGCGATCATCACGCGCGTGGTTCCATTGCGGCCAAGAAACGAAAGAAGCCTGTCGCGAAACCCCGCGGTATGTATTCGGGCAAGACGTTCGGCCTCGTCGGCATCCCGAGCGGCGATGGCCTCGACCATGACGTGATGGTCCTCGGCCAGTGGGTTCGGGTATGGTTCATCGTCGAGATGCAAGAAATAAAGCCGCATCAGGCGACGCCCCTCGTCCAGAAGCGCGTCGTATTGCGTGGAGAGGAACCGGTTCTGAGCGGCTGCCGCGACGGCCATGTGGAATGCCTTGTTCGCCGCAAGCATCTCGAGGTGGTCATGAGGCAAGAGAGTGCGATCGAACGCCGCTGCCGCCGAGCGCATGGTCGAAAGCTGCTCCTCGGTTCTTCGTTCGGCTGCCAGCCGGGTGCAGACGCGCTGTGACAGATCCAGCGCCTCGATATAGCGGGGAAAGTCCGAAAGCTGGAGCGGGGCCACTACGGTGGACCGGTTCGGGAGCATGACGACGAGGTTCTGCGCCGCGAGCCGGCTCAGCGCCTCGCGCACGGGCGAGCGCGAGCACGAAAAGCGCCGGGCGATCTGGGTTTCGTCGAGCGCGGCGCCCGGAGAGAGGTCGAGCGTCAGGATCTCGCGCTGCAATATGTCATGCACCAAGGCGGCACGACCACTGTGCCGTGGTGCGGCCACCTCGTCGGGTAGCGGATCCGAGGTCTTCGAGACTGACAGTTCTATCGTTTCCCCATTGTCGGTTTGCTGATTCTGCCTCTCAACGCTACGGTATCGTCGACATGGTGTCGACAATGCCACTTCCAAAAGCGAGGCGAACCCGGTGACAGCGTCCACGGATATGCCGAACATTCTTGTGTTCATGACCGATCAGCTCACCGCCTCGGTGCTTTCGGCCTATGGCGGCACGGTGTGCAAGACGCCCAATCTCGATCGAATTGCCTCGGCTGGCACGGTGTTCGAGCAGGCCTACTGCCCCTATCCCCTCTGCGCCCCGTCGCGGTTCGCGATGATGTCGGGCCGGCTCCCATCGCGCATCGGGGCGTGGGACAACGGATCGGAGTTCTCCGCCGCGGTGCCGACCTTCGCCCACTACCTGCGCGCTCGGGGCTACTACACCTGCATCTCTGGCAAGATGCACTTCGTCGGCCCCGACCAGTTCCATGGCTTCGAAGAACGGTTGACGACGGAAATCTACCCCGCTGATTTCTCGTGGACGCCGGCGCCGCAAGAGCGTGACGCCGAGAACCGGTTCGGGGCTGGCGTCTCATCGGTAGAGACGATCCTCGATGCCGGCCCGATGGCCCGAACCATGCAAATCGACTACGATGAGGACGTCATCCATCACGCCGTTCGCGAGGTCTTTGTTCGCGCCCGCAGCGCGGACACCCGTCCGTTCATGATGACAGTCTCGCTGACACAGCCCCATGATCCCTACGTCACGACGCGCGAATGGTGGGACCTCTATGACGGGGTGGAAATCGATCCGCCTTTGGTGGCCCCCATAACACTCGACGCGCGGGACCCCCATTCCCGAATGCTCTACTCACACTATGGGCAGGATCGTATCGAAATCGACGCCGAAGCGACCGCTCGTGCCCGCCGCGCCTATTACGGGATGATTTCGAATATCGACGCGATGCTGGGTCGTCTGCTCGACGCGCTTTCAGAGGCCGGAATGGCGGAGAATACGATCGTAGTCTTCGCCTCTGACCACGGAGATATGATGGGCGAGCGTGGCATGTGGTTCAAGAAGACACTGTTCGAACCCGCGATCCGGGTGCCGCTCATCTTCTGTGGCCCCGGCATTCCCAACGCACGGGTCGCGACGCCGGTCTCGCTTCTTGACCTCTTTCCGACGCTCGTGGAGTTCTCCGGCGCAGCACGCGACACGATCTGCACACCGCTCGACGGCGAAAGCTTGGTTCCACATCTCACCGGCGGCACAGGCCACGGCCCAGTGCTTGCGGAACATCTCGACGGTGGCACCGATGCGCCACGTGTCATGATCCGCGACGGCAATCTCAAGCTCGTGCTCTCGCGGGCCTACCCGCCGATGCTCCACGATCTGGGGCAGGATCCGCGCGAACTGCGCGACATCGCCAAAGACCCCTCGGCGAAGGCCGATCTTCAGCGCCTGACAGCGCGGGCCGAGGAGAT
This sequence comes from uncultured Alphaproteobacteria bacterium, assembly GCA_963698645.1. Classification (GTDB taxonomy): domain Bacteria; phylum Pseudomonadota; class Alphaproteobacteria; order Rhodobacterales; family Rhodobacteraceae; genus Ovoidimarina. The sequence goes on along the minus strand of CAVORP010000006.1, from coordinate 262,353 downwards.
CTGGGACCTCGATTCACTTGCCGAGGAAAAGCGGGCGAGCCAGACCGCCCGGTCAGTGGTGAACGTGGCTCTTCATCAGGGTCGCCGGCAACCCTGGGACTTCGTGCCCGGGGCGCTTGTTCAGAACACGGGCTATGTCAGAAGCGGCGACACATTCCCGGAGGTCGACCGTCGAGGCTACCTGAGGTCAGAAGGGACCGGCAGCTAGCCTATTGCTGCCACATCGGCGCGCTCGCATTCAGGAAGCGCAGGCCTTTGGGCGCTCGGCCGGAACCGTATCTTTTCTGCCGGTTATCTCAGGCCCGGGAGGTCGATGAACACTGCCGCGTGATCGCTGGCGTGGGGTCTATGTTCGCCGACTTCGGCAAGACGCGGCCCGCGAAAACGCTTGGTCTCGGTCCCAAGGCCCTTGCGGACTATGATCGGTATTGCGTCCCGCCAGCGGCGGGCCAGCGCAGGCGAGGCCAAAAGCGCGTCCGGGCAGTGATACTGGCCGGAATGGCTGTCAAAATATGTCCAGCGATCTCGTCGCGGCACTCGCTCCATCAAGTCTACCGAGAACCCGTCTTCAAGCGGCCGGATGGCACGGTCGCCGTCCAGACCGACGGCATCGGGTTCGTTCAGATCACCTATGACGAGCCAGAGTGGATGCTGCGAGGCTTCGAATTCACGCTCGATTATGCGGCGGGTTGCCAAGGCCTCCAGACGTCGGGTGATCCATGCCGCCTTTGGATCAGGATAGGCGGATTTGAAGTGGCAAACGAAAAGCGTCAGTTCTCCGATAGTCACCATAAGGCAATCGCGGCGGAAGACAGGCAGGTCGGGATCGACGCCCTCTGGTGTGGCGAGATCCAGCTGGCCGGGCGTCAGTGTCGCGTGAGTACGCACCACATCGGCGCTCAGCCGTGACAACAGGGCGACGTCCAGTCCGCGCCCGTCATTTCCTGGCAAGCAGATACGATCACGGTAGGGCTGCAAGCCTGTGGGGAGAAGGTAGGTATCATGAAAAAACTCGAGGCTCGCGTGATCGAACACCTCCTGCAGAGCGACGACGTCGGCGTCGATCTCGTGCAGAAGTTTCGCGGTCAAACCGCGATCGATCGGATCGAATTCCTCGTTCTCCGGATCATCGTAGTCCCAGGCACCATGCAGATACGGGATACCGTCGGCTTCCAGAAGCCTGAGGTTTTGGACATTCAGGGTTGCGACACGCATTGCCCGGAAACGATCGCATGCGTCAGGACGTTAGTGAAGTCCCGATCAGGGCCGGCATCCCGACGACGATCCCGACCGAAGACCGCCATTCAGCTAGCGGTAGAATTCGGCGTACCGGACCATCGGCTGCACGAAACTGACATCCTCGCCACCGCCAATCGCGGCGAGAAAACCATAGGGTTGCCAGCCATTGTGAATCTCGGTCTCTACGTCGGTCTGGAGCTTTCCCAGTTCCGCGGCGCTGACGCACTTGTAATGAGTGATATGGGGCATGTGAGCTGCATTGGTCATATCTTTGTCCTTCCATGAATGAACGCTTCCAGCATTTTGAACGACGGCGCGGAAATCAAGTTGCGTGAAAGCAATTCTGCGCGCGATATCTTTGACTCCGAATGACCACTTTGGGCTCTGAACTGCCGTCCGCGCAAATCACCAATTGACCGCTTCACGGACGAAACGGACAAGACAGACACCTGTTGCTCAGACCATTGCAAGGGGGAAATCATACGGCGAAAGGCCTATGTCGATCCACTTTCGGTCGATGCAGCGACCCTGTCGTGGGCAGTTCAGGAATGATCACAGCATCTTCGTCACCAAGCTGTTTCACACGGACAGGCAAGAACCGGCGATATGCCGCAAAGATGGATGGGTCAGGCGCAGGGAGGTCATGCTCTATCAGGTCATGAAGCCGAGGCAGATGATAATATCATCGTAAAAATATGGTGTTCCGTATGGTAGTTCATGTTGGGATAGATGAAACGGCCCACCGGTTTCATCAGCACCCTTCGCGTGTTCAGGCGACGATCACAGACGTTTTCGCGTTCGCCGTTGCGGCCGAAAGTTCCCTCCGGTAGTGAAGGCCACCCAGTTGCTGGGTCGAGAGCATCAGATCCCCGCCATGCCCCCGAAAAATGGCTTGCGAGACACACCGCCCGCGGCCAATCCCTCCCATCTCCCGGGACCGAAGGGCTTTGAGTCGTGTGCGGGCATTTCAGACCTTCTCCAGGCATTCTTCGGGAAGGTTGAGACAGACAACGCTGGAGAAATGGACCGAAGCTGATGTTTCATGAACGCGGTATCGGTTGATTGCACGCAAAGTGCACATGGGATTGAACGGCGTCTGGGAGCCATTTCGAGAGATCATGCGCGAATGCGTCTCGCAGTTTCGTAAATGGTTCGGATCATAGTCCTACCCGATCACCGCCGTTCGTCCGTCGTGGCTCTCAGGGGGCTGGACTGCCCCATTTCCTGTGCAATATGTGTGCAAGATGGACGCTAAAGCCGGGTCGCGGACCATAGGAGACCGAAGAATGCCCACCAATGCAGCCACTGCGGCCGCGCGATTGTCCGTCGCGCCCATGATGGATTGGACAGATCGGCATTGCCGAATGCTTCACCGCCTCATGAGCCGTCATACGCTGCTGTATACCGAGATGGTGACCGCGCCGGCCCTGGTTCGGGGTGGGGCGCGGCACTTGTTGCGGTTCGATCCGGTGGAACACCCCGTGGCCCTGCAACTGGGCGGCTCCGAGCCCGGCGAACTGGCCGACGCCGCCGCCATGGGCGCCGAAGAGGGCTATGACGAAATCAACCTGAACATCGGCTGTCCGTCGGACCGGGTCCAGTCGGGCTGTTTCGGCGCTGTCCTGATGGAACAGCCTGCGCTGGTGGCGCGCTGCGTGGCCGCGATGATCGCCGCCCAACCGCGCGAGGTGACGGTGAAATGCCGCATCGGGGTGGATGATCAGGATGCCGAGACCGTCCTGCCCGATTTCCTCGACCATATCCGCGACGCAGGCGTCACCCGGGTTGCGATCCACGCCCGCAAGGCATGGCTCAAGGGCCTCAGCCCGAAGGAGAACCGCGATATCCCGCCGCTGGATTATCCCCTTGTTTTCAAGATGAAGGACCGCTTTCCTGATCTTCATATCTCGGTCAATGGGGGCATCACGTCACTCGATCAGGCCGAGGCCTTCCTGCGTGCCGGGCTTGATGGCGTGATGATCGGACGCGCGGCCTATCACACCCCGTCCGAGATCCTGCTGGAGGCCGATCAAAGGATCTTCGGCGACACGTCACCGCCCCGGACCCCGCAAGAGATCGTCGAGGCGATCCTGCCCCATATCGCGGCACATCTGGATGAAGGCGGGCGGCTCCACAACGTCACCAGGCATATGCTGGGGCTCTTCTCGGGACGCCCGGGGGCGCGCCAGTGGCGGCGTATGTTGTCCGAGGGGGCGCACAGGCCCGGGGCAGGGCTCGAGGTCGTGCAATCCGCACTCGACGCCATACCGCCCGCCAGCAAGGCCGCATGAGCGACCCCGACGCCTGCGGCTGGACGATCTTCGATCACGATCCGCGCACGGCCCGCTGGGCCGCCGCGGCGCGCAAGGCGGCGCTGGGCGTGGTCACCGATCCCGCCAATACCGACGGTCTGCGTGCGGGCGGGACATGGTTCGTCGGTGTCGATGTGCTTCCCAACGCCCCCGATGGCAGCATCGCGGGCGTCCCGCTGGCCGGTCCCGCGATCGATCACCTCCACGCGGCCCACGCCCTGCCCGAAGAGTGGCACCCGGCCCAGGTCTCGGTCATCTATCCCGGCTATCCGCAACCGGGGGCGGGCGAAACCGACGCCGCCTTCCGGTTTCGCCGCGACCGGGACGGGGCCCATCTGGACGGGCTGCTGGCCATCGGCCCGGCGCGCGCCCGGATGCTGCGCGAACCGCATGGCTTCGTCCTCGGTCTGCCGCTGACGCCGGCCGACCGGCGCGCCGCACCGATGGTCGTCTGGAACGGCAGCCACCATGTGATCCGTGCCGCCTTTGCCCGCGCCTTCGCGGAGCGGCCCGAGGCCGAATGGCCAGATGTCGACCTCACCGATATCTATCAGGCCGCACGTCGCAGAATCTTCGAGACCTGCGAACGACAGGTGCTCCACGTCCCCCCTGGCGGGGCGTATCTCGTTCACCGGATGATGCTTCACGGGGTGGCCCCCTGGGCGAAAAAGGCAGAGGCTGCACCAGAGGGCCGCATGATTGCCTATTTCAGGCCGCAGATTCCTTTGAAACAATGGATTTTTGCGCCCTGAAGCGCTCGGGTCCGCCCTGTGGATAGTCGCGAAGAGACCCACAATCGGCCCTGCGTCCGCCCTCGCGCGAACACAACTCACCGTTAATTTTGTCGATGTAGTGAGTGTGTGTGTGACCAGTGCCCGGCGTGGCTCTTCTGGGTCACGTCGGGTTGTTTGGTGGCCGGAGCACATCTGTGCTGCGGTTCTTCCTGATGACAGATGGCCGTGTCAGCCTTTCAGCCGCGCCGCGCGTCCGCCCCGGCGCGTCTTGGGCGCGGCCTCGCGCGCCGGCAGGTCCTCGATGATCGCCGCCCGCATCTCCGGGGTCATCCGCGACCAGTGGGTGATCTCGTCAATCGACCGGGCACAGCCCGTGCACAGGCGCGTCGCCGGATGCACCACGCAGACGTTGATGCAGGGGCTTTCGATCTCGTTTCGTTGCCAGACCGTGTCGCTCATCTCGCCCGTCCCAAATGCGCCAGCCGATCCAGCGCTCCCTGAAGAATATATCCCGCCGCAACGTGATCGATCACCTGATTGCGACGTGCGCGCGACGTATCCGCCTCCAGAAGTGCGCGCTCTGCCGCGACCGTAGACAGCCGCTCATCCCAGAACGCAAGGGGCAGGGGGGTCAGGCGCTCGAGATTCCGGGCGAAGGCCCGGGCCGATTGACAGCGCGGGCCTTCGCTTCCGTCCATGTTCATGGGCAGACCGATCACGATCCCCACCAGCGCGCGCCCCGCGACGATCTCCAGAAGCCGGGCGGCATCCTCGGTGAACTTGCTCCGCCGGATCGTTTCCAGTGGCGTGGCCACGCTGCGCATCCCGTCCGAAACCGCCACGCCGATGGTCTTGGTCCCCAAATCAAGCCCGGCAAGCGCACCGGTTTGCGGCAATGCGGCCGCAAAGCCCTCCATATCGGTGGCGATCACTGCTCGACACCGGCATCGCGGGCGGCTTCGAGGATCGGCACACGACGGATATCGTCGGGAAAGACCTGCTGTGCTTCGGCCCAGATCGCCGCGGCGGCCTCGCGCTGGCCCAGCACGCCATAGGCCCGGATCAGCCGTGCCCAGTCTTCGGGCGGCCCGCCCTCGGTGGCCAGCCGCTCCGCCAGACCCGTCACCATCCCCTGGATCATTTCCATTCGGGCGGCGGGCGACATGCCCTCGGCGGCGGCCAGATCCTCTTCCGATGGTCCGCGCATCTCGTTCGCCCGCGGCAGGACGTAGTCCACCCCGGCCAGCATCGCCAATTCCTCGATCTGCGCCCGGATCGCGGGCACCCAAGGGTCGTCGGCGGCGCTCTGGCTCAACAGAGCCCGCCAGACGCGGAACGCGATATCGGGCCGCCCCGTCTGCGCCGCCATAAGCCCAGAGTAATAGCGCGCCGTCCCGTTCTGCGGATCGCGCTCCAGAACCTCGCGGATCGCGGCCTCGGCCTCGGGCGAGACATATCCACCCGCCGCCAGAACCAGCAAATCGGCGTAATCGGCGTAATCGGCGACCGTGGCGGCCTCGCCCAGAAGCTCCAGAACCCGGGCCTGTGCGCGATGGGCGGCGGCGAAATCGCCCAATCCCGCCTCGTTCCGCGCCAAAAGCCTGTAACCTTCAAGATCGTCCGGACGCGACGCCACCGCCGCCCGCAACTGCTCCATCAATTCGATGAAACGCGGATCGGCGGGCATCGGCGGCGGCGCGTTCAATGCTGCCTGAAGTTCCGCATCGGCTTGCCCGGGCCGCTGGCTGCGCGCCTCCTCGGCCAGCGCGATCCGCCGCTCGAGCGGCAGGTCGGGATAGCCGGGCGCGCCCACGATCCGGTAAAGCGCCAGCGCGCCCCCCACGACCGCAATCACCACGACCCCCGCCATCGCCAAGGTCGCCCCGCGTGGCGCGGTCCCTTCCCTGGCCGCATCCTGCGCCCGTCTGTCCGCCTCCAGAAGCCGCCGCGACACCTCGGTCCGGATCACCTCCGCCTCGGCCTCGGTCACCACGCCCCGCGCCAGATCGCGTTCCACTTCGCCCAACTGGTCGCGATAGACCTGCACGTCGAACGGCGCCGAATCCTCCACGGGTCCGCGCCGCGTCAGCGCCAGCACCATCATCGCCGCGATGACAGCCGACAGGCCAAGGGCAATAAGCCAGAAGGTCATGAGCCGTTCCTTGTAATTCTCGACCCCATCTATAGGCCCCGTCGCCCGGGCAAAAGACCCCAGCGGGAATGATGACCGGAACGCGATGTCGCATATCCGCATTCATGCGACGTTCGCGGCTTGGCATCTGGCTGTCCGACAGCCACAAAGAATGCGCCGGAGTCGTCCGGCCGCCAGATCCCGGGGACGCCCATGCAACGCTATTCCGTTTTCGCCGTCGCGCGCGAGGCGCTGCGCTTTCACCAAGGGTGGGAACGCGCCTGGTCCTCGCCCGAACCGAAGAAGAAATACGACGCCATCATCATCGGCGCGGGCGGGCATGGTCTGGCCTCCGCCTATTACCTCGGCAAGAATCACGGCATCACCAATGTGGCCGTGATCGAAAAGGGCTGGCTCGGCGGCGGCAACACGGGCCGCAACACCACGATCATCCGCTCGAACTACCTGCAGGACCCATCGGCGGCGATCTACGAGAAGGCCCGCTCACTCTACGAGACGATGAGCCAGGACCTGAACATGAACGTCATGTTCAGCCCCCGGGGCGTGATGATGCTGGCCCAGACCGAGCACGAAATCCGCGGCTATCAGCGCACCGCCCATGCCAATTCCCTGCAAGGGGTCACCACCGAATTCATCGGCCCCGAACGGGTCAAGGAGCTTTGCCCGATCATCGAGATCCGCGGCCCCCGCTATCCCGTCCTCGGGGCGCTCTGGCAGGCGCGCGGCGGCACCGCCCGCCACGACGCCGTGGCCTGGGGCTATGCGCGGGCCTGTTCGGCCATGGGCATGGACATCATCCAGCAATGCGAGGTCACGGGCGTGCGCTCGGAAAACGGCCGGGTCACGGGCGTGTCCACCTCGAAGGGAGAGATCGCCTGCGACAAGCTCGGCATCGTCGTTGCCGGCAACTCCGGCGTGGTGGCCGAGATGGCGGGCTTCCGGCTCCCGATCGAAAGCGTGGCGCTTCAGGCGCTCGTGTCCGAGCCGATCAAGCCCTGCATGGACGTGGTCATCATGGCCAATACGGTGCATGGCTATATGAGCCAGTCCGACAAGGGCGAAATGGTCATCGGCGGCGGCACCGACGGCTACAACAACTACACCCAGCGGGGCAGCTTCCACCATATCGAGGAAACCGTCCGCGCCCTGATCGAAACCTTCCCGATCATCTCGCGGCTCAAGATGCTGCGCCAATGGGGCGGGATCGTGGACGTGACCGGCGACCGCTCGCCGATCCTGTCGAAAACCCCGCTGGGCGGCTGCTTCATCAACTGCGGCTGGGGCACCGGCGGGTTCAAGGCGATCCCCGGCTCCGGCTGGGGCTTTGCCGAACTGATGGCCAAGGGAAATTCGCCGCTCTGCGACGCCTTCGGGCTGGAGCGCTTCCGCGAGGGCCGGTTCATTGATGAAGTCGGTAGCGGCCGGAGTGGCGCATTGATGACTGTCTTCGGATCAACTCCCGCCCGGACCGCACAGCGGGCCGGGCCGCGCCTGACCTGCCCCCACGGGGCAGGCGCGATCGCGCCTCCCCCTCAGGTCAGGCGCGCCCCTCTCGTCCTCCCGCGGGACATCCCGCCCCGACCGGCACCCTTCCGCGCATCTCGGGCGCCATTTCCGGCCAGCCTTGGCCCATCAACGCCCCGTCGCCACGCCGGCCTTGCGCCATTGCCCGCCTGTGCTCTGATGACCCCATCAGCACAGGAGGACGTAGAATGGCTGACTACAATACGACAACCGACAGCGGCATGTCCGTCTGGGGTCTCATCGTGGCCTTGGCGGTCATCGGCGGGATCATCCTGCTGGTCGTCTTCGCGCCCACGGGCGACGGCACGTCCGGCATCGGCACCGACGCAGGCGGCGCAGAGACCGCCCCGGCCGCCGCAGCGCCCGCAACCGACCCGATCACTCCGGCAGTGCCCGGCCAGTAGATCCGGCGCGCCCCATCCCGCCGTCTGCCTCTCGGCAGGGTGGGGCGTGACACCCCCGTCCGCACTGAACCTCCCGGCGTCCCTCGGCAAAGACTTGCGCCGGAAAATAACCATTGGCTTGAACCCGCCGCCCAAGGCGTTATGTGTCGTCGAATTCCAGACGGAGACGAACCCATGCAAGCCATCCTGCGCCGTATCCCCTCGCTTGACGACATCGCACATCACAAGGCGAAGATCGCGGGTTTCGCGGCCGGTATCCTGGGCACCCTGCTTCTGTCGCTCTTCTTCGGCGTCCTCTATTCGGGCCATGGCATCTTCACCGATCCCGAACCGGGAGAGGTCGTCTACCCCAACCTCTGAGACCGCGCCCGAAACGGCGCATCCGCAAATCATGCGCATGAAATGCGCATGGTTTATGCATGAAATACACATAGCGATGAACGGGGCGCTTCCATGCTGATCCTGCACTGTCCCTATTGCGGCATCCATTGCGACGAGACCGAGCTTTCGGCAGGAGGCGAGGCCCATGTCAAACGCCACGGTCCCGGCGCATCGGACGAAAAAGTCGAGGAATATCTGTTCCTTAGAGAAAATCCCAAGGGCGTGCATTTCGAACGCTGGAGGCATTCCATGGGCTGCGGAAAGTGGTTTCTCGCCGCCCGCTGCACCATGACGCTCGAGGTCTTCGGAACCTACCCGGCACAGACCACGGAACCCCCGGAAAACATTCGGAAAATCCTGTCCGAAAAACGCCCCGGCTGGTCATGGAGGGACTTCGCATGAGCAAACGTCTCGCCACCGGCGGCCGTCTGATCGACCGCTCCGTTCCGCTGGAATTCACGTTCAATAACAAGAGGATGCAGGGGTACGAGGGCGACACGCTCGGCTCCGCCCTGCTGGCCAACGGCCAGACCCTCGTGGGCCGGTCGTTCAAGTATCATCGCCCCCGCGGGATCATCGCCTCGGGTGCCGAGGAGCCCAATGGCCTCGTCAATCTCGGATCCGGGAAAACCCTCGAGCCCAATCAAAGGGTTACCACGACCGAACTGTTCGAGGGGTTGACCGCCGAAAGCCAGAATCACTGGCCCTCGCTCGAATTCGACATCGGCGCGATCAACACCCACCTCTCCCGCTTCCTCCCCGCCGGGTTCTACTACAAGATGTTCATGTGGCCCCGCGCCTTCTGGAAGCATGTCTACGAACCCTTCATCCGCATTTCCGCCGGGCTGGGCCGCGCGCCGAATGCCCGTGACGCGGATACTTACGAGCACTTCAATACCACCGTTGATGTCCTTGTAATCGGTGGGGGAATCGCGGGTCTGCAAGCTGCGAAATCGGCCGGAGAGACGGGTGCGCGCACCCTCCTTCTCGAACAGACCGCCCATTGGGGCGGACGCGCCGCGGTGGATGGGGGCACGATCGACGGCAAGCCCGCCACGATCTGGATCGACGAGACGCTCATCGCGCTCGACGCCATGCCAAATGTCCGCATCCGCAACCGGACCATGGGTGCAGGCGTCTATGACCATGGCTATGTCCTTGGATACGAACGGATTTCCGACCACGAGCCCGACCGCGGATCCGGCGACGACCGGCCACGGCACCGGCTCTGGCGGATCCGCGCCGGTCAGGTGATCACCGCCACCGGCGCCATCGAACGCCCGCTGTCCTTCGCAGGCAACGACCTTCCCGGCGTCATGCTGGCAAGTGCGGTCCGCGACTACGCGGTCAATTTCGGCGTCAGCGCGGGCGAGCGCACGGTGATCGTCACCAACAACGACGACGCCTATCGCACCGCGCTTGCCCTGCACGCGGCGGGAACCGCCGTAACGGCCGTCATCGACGCGCGGACACAGGCCAAAGGCGCCCTCCCGGACAAGGTGCGCGCGTTGGGGATCAGGGTCGAGACTGGCACCGGCATCGCCAAGGTCAAGGGCGCGGCCCGGGTCGAAGGGGTCGCACTTTGCGCCCAGTCCGGCACGGGCGCGAAGACAGAAGAACTGGCCTGCGACGTGGTCGCCATGTCGGGTGGATGGTCGCCGGTGGTGCATCTGTGGTCCCATTGCGGGGGCAAGTTGTCCTGGGATGCGGAACGGGCAATGTTCCGGCCCGATCCGGACCGCGCGCCCACTGGCGCAGATGGCGCGCCCTTCGTCCATGCGGCAGGGGCGGCCAATGGTGAATTGCTGACCGGCGCGGCTCTCGCAGATGCACATCGCGCTGCCGCCACCGCGACCGGCAAGACACCCGCTTCGCCCGCATCCTCCGCCACCGACGAAGACGAGATGCCGCTCGAGCCGGTCTGGCTCATGCCCGCCAATGCGGACCAGACGCTGCGCGCCAAGGCATGGCTCGATTTCCAGAACGACGTAAAGGTCACCGACGTGCAGCTCGCGGCGCAGGAAGGCTATGAAAGCGTCGAACACACCAAGCGCTACACAACGCTGGGCATGGCAACCGATCAAGGGAAAACAAGCAATATTAACGGCTTGGCGATACTTTCTCAATCTCTTGGCGCGGATATCCCGAAGGTGGGCACCACCACCTTCCGTCCGCCCTACACGCCGATCTCCATGGGTGCGATCGCGGGTGAGGCGCGGGGCAATCTCTTTCAGCCGCTGCGCCGCACACCGCTTCATGACTGGCACGACCAGCATGGCGCGCATTGGGAGCCGGTGGGGCAATGGCGCAGGCCCTATGCCTTCCCGCGGGCGGGCGAAACCGTGCACAAGGCCGTCGAACGCGAGGTCAGGAACACCCGAGAAGCCGTGGGTCTGCTTGACGCTTCCACCCTCGGAAAGATCCTTGTCAAAGGTCCGGACGCAGGCCGCTTTCTCGACATGATGTATACGAACATGATGTCGAACCTCGCGCCGGGCAAATGTCGCTACGGCCTGATGTGCTCGGAGAACGGGTTCCTGATCGACGATGGCGTCGTGGCGCGGATCGACGACGACACATGGCTTTGCCACACGACCACGGGCGGGGCGGACCGCATCCACGCCCATATGGAGGAATGGCTTCAGACCGAATGGTGGGACTGGAAGGTCTTCACCGCCAACCTGACCGAACAATATGCACAGATCGCCGTTGTCGGACCTGACGCGCGCATCCTTCTCGAAGGCATGGGGGGCATGGATCTCTCGGCCGAGGCGCTGCCGTTCATGCAATGGCGCGAAGGCAAGATCGGTGATTTCGATGCCCGCGTGTTCCGCATCTCCTTCTCCGGCGAACTCAGCTTCGAAATCGCGGTGCCCGCAAGCCAGGGCCGCGCCTTCTGGGACGCGCTTGTGACGGAGGGCGCGATCTATGGCGCGATGCCCTACGGCACCGAGGCCCTGCACGTGATGCGGGCCGAAAAGGGCTTCATCATGATCGGCGACGAAACCGATGGCACCGTGATCCCGCAGGACCTGGGGCTCGATTGGGCGATCTCGAAGAAGAAAGAGGATTTCCTCGGCAAACGCGCACAGGAGCGCAGCCATATGGCGGATCCGGCCCGGTGGAAGCTGGTGGGGCTGGAAACGGTCGATGGCTCGGTCCTTCAGGATGGCGCCTATGCCATCGCCGAGGGTCGCAATGCCAATGGCCAGCGTCGCACCCAGGGCCGCGTGACCTCCACCTATTTCTCGCCCACGTTGGGGCGCGGTATCGCGATGGGGCTGGTCCATAACGGCCCTGACAGGATTGGCGAAGAGATCAGCTTTACCCGCGTTGGCGGTGACCCGCAGAAGGCCCGTATCGTCAACCCGGTCTTCTATGATCCCGAAGGGGAGAAACAGAATGTCTGAACGTCAAAGCGCCTTGCCCGGCGCCGCTTTCACCGGCGCGGTTCGCGTCACCGAGACGGGCCTGCGCGGCATGGTAACGCTCAAGGGCGACCTGTCATCCAACCCTTTGAAAGACATTGCGAAAGAAGTCTCCGGTGCGGAATTTCCCGATCCGCGCGGCGCCCGGGTCAAGGGCGAAACGGGCCTCTGCTGGATGGCCCCGGACGAGGTGCTGATCCTCTGCGCACATGCCGATGCGCCGGGCATCGTCGCCCGGATAGAGACCGCGCTGGCGGGCACGCATTTCCTTGCCGCCAATGTCTCGGACGCCCGCGCGGTGTTCCGGGTCGAGGGGCCGCTTGTGCGCGAGGTCCTTGCAAAACTCACCCCCGCCGATCTGCACCCCGACAGCTTCCACCCCGGCGAGATCCGCCGCACCCGGCTTGCGCAGGTGCCCGCCGCGTTCTGGATGACCGGGCCCGAGACGTTCGAGATCATGTGCTTCCGCTCGGTCGCGCAGTATGTCTTCGACCTTCTGTCCAATGCCGCCCGGCCCCGTGCGGAAGTCGACTATTTTTGACGCTGCACGGGTCGGGGATAACGACTGGGCATTCGCGCTGACGGGACCCTTGCGGTCGTGAAAGGGGTTGACCCTGCCCGAGAGTCCGACACAGGTAAGGCCCATCAATGCTTCACATCCCAAAGAAGGGGCTGACCCATGGCTTTCGAACTTCCCGATCTTCCCTATGATCATGACGCGCTTGCCGGAAACGGCATGTCGAAAGAAACGCTCGAGTATCACCACGACCTTCACCACAAGGCCTATGTGGACAATGGCAACAAGCTGATTGCCGGGACCGAGTGGGAAGGCAAGTCTCTGGAAGAGATCATCGTCGGCACCTACAACGCCGGTGCGGTGGCCCAGAACGGCATCTTCAACAACATCAGCCAACTCTGGAACCACAACGAGTTCTGGCAGATGATGACTCCGCGCAAGATGGCGATGCCGGGCGAAGTCGAGAAGGCACTGACCGAAAGCTTCGGCTCGGTGGACGAGTTCAAATCGCAATTCTCCGCCGCAGGTGCGGGTCAGTTCGGCTCCGGCTGGGCGTGGCTGGTCAAGAATGCCGACGGATCGCTCGCGGTCACCAAGACCGAGAATGGCGTGAACCCGCTCTGCTTCGGCCAGACGGCGCTTCTGGGCTGCGATGTGTGGGAGCATTCCTATTACATCGACTTCCGGAACAAGCGTCCGGCCTATCTCACGAACTTCCTCGATAACCTTGCGAATTGGGAATACGTGGCCGCGCACATGTAATTGCAATGCCGCGTCCTAGAAACGAAACGGCCGCCCGTCGGGGCGGCCGTTTTCATTTGTCCTCCCGGTCCCGCACGCGCCTTGGGGTGGCAGGCCCGGTATAAGGAAAGTCCGGCCCTCGCGGGCTCCATTGATGAAAATCAATGCGTAAATGCCTGGAACATCGCCTGCTGACCCTCTGTCAGAAGGGGAACACCATGCGCTCGCTGGCCATGATCGTCGCAATCCTGCTCTCTGTTCAAGCGGCCGAAGCCCGCGATTGCGAGCTGCCCGAACAGACCTCCGCCATTCTCACCCACCAGATCCCGCCACGGTCCTTTTTCCTGTGCATTCTCGCGGAGATCGACGATCTGAAGAAGAAGCAGGCCGAACTGGAAAAGATCGTCCCGGAATACGAACGCCTGCTTGCTGAATTGCCCGCGCATTACGAGAACAGGAACGGCAAGGTCACCTTCGAGGAGGGGCGGCGGATCGGCAGTGCAAGCTTCGTCCTTGCCTCCCGCCAGCTTGGCGGACCGTCATCGGTCGAACTGGACGCGACGGTGATCGATGCGCTTTGCGGCCCCCCGAATGGCTGTTCCATCACGCTCACCTTCCGGAAGCTGGGGTTTCGAACTGCCGAGCCGCTCGAGACCCTGCGGATCGGGCCCTGCCAGTTCGAGATCGAACTCGAAATCGGGCTGCTGGGTCTGCGGCGCGGGCTGCGGTTCCGATGTTTCCATCGAAGGTATCGATGGCGATGGAAACGCGCTCGACCCCGGAAGCGGCGCCAGCGTCGTGATGGAGGTCGGGCCCGGCTGCCTGCTCGCCGATTCCGATGCGCGGACGACGCCGGGCGCCGGCGGCGAAAACCTCGCGACCGATAACAGGAGGGGCGTTTTCCTTGTGGCGGACACAACCCGGCGCGACGATGGAACGACCCGGTTCGAATGTGATCTCGAGATCGAATAGAAGGGCGACCCGCCGGGCCCGCCTTCTGCCGCGCCGAACCGGGCGAGCCCGCCGGATCTAAGCCTCTGACAGCGCAGTGATTGTCGCCTCGATATCGTCGGCAACCCGGAAAAGCGCGCGCAAACTCGGACTGGCGAACCCCTGTTCGATCACATGGTCGATCAGCGCCACCAGCGGCGCCCAGTAGCCGTCAACGCTCAGAAGGACGATCGGTTTGCCGTGCAACCGAAGCTGCGCCCATGTCAGCACCTCGAAAAACTCGTCCAGCGATCCCGCGCCCCCCGGCAGCACGACGATGGCATCGGCATTCATGAACATCACCTTCTTGCGCTCATGCATCGTCTCGGTGATCACAAGGCTGGTGATGTCGCGCTTGCCCACCTCAAGGTCCAGAAGATGCGTCGGGATGACGCCCAGCGTCTCGGCCCCACCCGCCATCGCTGCGGTGGCGACGCGGCCCATCAGCCCCACATCGCCCGCACCATAGACCAGCCGCCAGCCCTGCCGGGCAATCGCCGCGCCCAGTTCCGTCGCCGCCGTTGCATAGACCGGCGCCGCCCCATCACGTGAGCCGCAATAGACACAAACCGAAAATTGCGGGGTTTCCATGGCGCGTCCTTTCGAAACAGTGCTTTGACCCGTGTTATCGGGGTTGATAGGGTCTCTCAAGCGCTCGCATGGGGGGCGGGACATCGGGGATATGTCGCATGGCATCTGAAACGGAAACGGGGCGCGGCGGAAAGGGGCTTCTGATCGGGGCCCTTCTGCTGGTCGGTGCGATCGCTGCGGGCTTCTATCTCTCGCGGACCGGACCCGCGCCGGTCGACGACAGTGCCACCGACAGCGAGACACCCGCACCCGCGACCGCTCCGACCGAGACAGCCACGGCGCCGGCACCCGTGGCAGAGCCCGCACCGGTCGCCGAGGCAGAACCGGATCCCACTCCTGAACCAGCCGAAACACAGGCGGCGACAACCGAACCGGCCCCCGCCGATACCGAGCAGGGCACAGATCCCGCACCCGCCGCAGCGCAAGGCGCGCCCACCTTCGATGTCGTCCGCGTCGAACCCGATGGCAGCGCGCTCGTCGCTGGCCGCGCCGCGCCCGGAAGCGACGTGGCGGTGGAGATCGAAGGTCAGGTCGTCGGCACCGCCAAGGCGGATGCCAGCGGCGGCTTTGTCGCCATGCTCGACGCAGGAACCGCAGATACCCCACGCGCCATGTCCTTGCGCGCGACGGACCAGAACGGCGGGTCGGCGGTCTCGGAACAGGTCGTGGTTCTCGCCCCGTCCGCTGCCGCACCCGAAACAGCCGTGCCCGACAGCGCTGAAGAAACCGCAACTGCCGATGCGACCGAGGCCGGAACGGCGGCAGAACCCGAAACCACCGAACCAGCCGCCTCCACATCGGGCGAACCTGCGGCGCCCGCGGTCATCATCGCCGATACTTCCGGCGTCCGTGTGCTTCAGGACGAGGGCGCCGGACAGCGCAGCGCCCAGACGGTGGTGATCGACGCAATTACCTATGATGCCCAGGGCGAGGTCGCTCTCTCGGGGCGGGCCCCCGGCGATGGCTTTGTTCGCGTCTATATCGACAACCGCCCGGTGGAAGTGGGCCAGATCGGCACAGACGGCCAATGGCGCACGGAGCTGCCGCAGGTCGATACCGGCGTCTACACCCTGCGCGTCGATCAGGTGAATGCCGATGGCACCGTCACGTCGCGCGCGGAAACACCGTTCCGGCGCGAGGCCCGCGAGGATATCCAGGCTCTGGCCGAAGACAGGGCAAGCCGAGGACGGCCCCTCGGTGGGCCTTGTCACGGTCCAGCCGGGCAACACGCTTTGGGGCATTTCGAACCGCGCCTATGGCGAAGGCATCCTCTATGTCCGGGTGTTCGAGGCGAACCGCGACAAGATCCGCGATCCCGACCTGATCTATCCTGGGCAGATATTCACCGTTCCCGAATAATTCCGCCGAAGTCGCGCAAATAGGCACAGCGCGATCTGCGCAGGCGCCACTGGTCAAGCCCCCTGCAAGGGTCTAGGTAACGGGGTCCGTTTCTCCGAAGATCAAGGCACCAAGACGTGAGCACATCCGACAATTTCGAAACCGAGGCCCGCCGCTCGGGGTGGCGCACCATCCGCAAGGTTGCGCCCTATCTGTGGCCCGAGGACGAGCCGTGGGTCAAGCGGCGCGTCGTTCTGGCGCTCGTCGCGCTGTTCTTGGCCAAGATCGTCTCGGTCTCGACCCCGTTCTTCTACAAGGCGGCGGTCGACAAGCTGGCGGGCGAGGGCGTGGATGCCGCGTGGATGCTGGGGGCAGGCGCGATCGGGCTGACCGTGGCCTATGGCGTCGCGCGGCTGATGAACGTTGGGCTGCAGCAGGGCCGCGACGCGATTTTCGCGGCGGTGGGGCAGCGCGCCCTGCGCCGTCTGGCGCTCGAAACCTTCACGCATATCCATGCGCTCTCCCTGCGCTATCACATCACGCGCAAGACCGGCGGGCTCAGCCGGATCATCGAACGCGGCGTCAAGGGCGTGGATTTTCTCCTGCGCTTCATGCTGTTTTCCGTAGGCCCGCTGATCGTCGAATTGCTGATGATCGGCATCGTCTTGGCTGTCCTGTTCGACATCACCTATCTGGGCGTCGTCGCGGTGACCATCGCGCTCTACATCTGGTTTACCTTCAAGGTCACGGAATGGCGCGTCCGCATCCGCAAGGAGATGAATGATCAGGATACCGACGCCAACCAAAAGGCGATCGACAGCCTCCTGAACTTCGAGACGGTCAAGTATTTCGGGGCGGAAAAGCGCGAGGCCGCCCGCTACGACGGGGCCATGAAGCGCTACGCGGCCGCCGCGCTCAAGACTTCCTATTCGCTGGCCTTCCTGAATTTCGGCCAGTCGTTCCTGATCACCACCGGCCTTGTTCTGGTGATGGTCATGGCCGCGATCGGGGTGTCGCAAGGCACGCTGACCGTCGGCGATTTCGTCATGGTCAACGCCTACATGATCCAGATCACCATGCCCCTGAACTTCCTCGGCACGGTCTATCGGGAAATCCGGCAATCGCTGATCGATATGGGCGAAATGTTCGATTTGTTGGAGCAACCCCGGGATGTCAGCGACAAACCCGGCGCGGATGTTCTGAAAGTGCAAGGCGGCAAGGTCGAATTCGACAATGTCGTGTTCCATTACGAAGCGGCGCGTCCGATCCTCAAGGGCATCACGCTCACCGTCGAGGCCGGTCAGCGGGTCGCCCTCGTCGGTCCCTCCGGGTCGGGCAAATCCACCATCGGGCGGCTTCTGTTCCGCTTCTACGATGTGAATGAGGGCGCCCTTCGGATCGACGGACAGGACGTGCGCGACGTCACCCAGGAAAGCCTGCATGACGCGATCGGGGTGGTGCCTCAGGACACGGTCCTGTTCAATGACACGATCCGCTACAACATCGCTTATGGCCGCGAGGGCGCCACCTTCTCCGAGATCGAGGAAGCGGCCCGCGCGGCCAGCATCCACGATTTCATCCAATCCCTGCCAGACGGCTACGAGACTGTCGTCGGCGAACGCGGGCTGAAGCTCTCGGGCGGCGAGAAGCAGCGCGTGGGCATTGCGCGGACGCTTCTCAAGAATCCACCGATCCTGCTTCTGGACGAGGCGACATCGGCACTGGACACCGAGACCGAGCGCGAAATTCAGGGCGAATTGCGCGCGATGGGCGAGGGACGGACGGTGCTGACCATCGCGCACAGGCTGTCGACCATCGTCGATGCCGATCTGATCGTTGTGCTCGAGGCCGGCGAAATCGTCGAACGCGGAACCCATGAGGAGCTCTTGTCCCGCCGCGGCCGCTATGCCAGCCTTTGGGCGCGTCAGGCCGCCGAGGAGCAAGCCGCCTGAGGGGGGCAGAACGGCTGACCCGGGTCACGCAGACCTGCAACGCCGAGCGAAAATCGCGGACCTTGCCCCAAAAATGCCAGATTCGGCCATAACCTGAGCGATTACCAAGGTTTTTGGACGGAGATCGCCATGAGACCCCTCGTCAGCGGCTTGTTTGTCGCAGCATTCTTCGGCGTTCTGGCAGCGCATACATCGCACGGTTTTCTCTACGATTACTTCGCAGAGCCGCGCCCCATCGGCATCACCTATCTTGATCGCTGGATCAAGGTCCTGCTCATCGCGCCGCTTGGCCGAGAATATGCGGCGTATTTCTTCGTGGGGCTCGCGGCGATCTTTGGTCCGCTCGTCTTCCTGCGCGGGTTGGCGGCGCAGCGCCGGGGTTCGACCCAACGCTACTCCACCTTCTGAGTCCGCCAGTCACTCTGCCGCGCGCAACTCCGGCGGCGCCGCAGGCCGCGTGCGCAGCTCGGTTTCGGTATCCCAGATCAGCTCTGGAGCCTTCATCCGGCGTGCCGCGCGCTGCAACGCCCAGTCTTCGGCGGCCTTGCTTGCCCGCCCCATGGACAGGCGCGCCAGTGCCCGCGCGATCCACTTGGCATAGGTCGTGACCCACACCCGCAGCGCCAGCATCGACGGGGTGAAGATCAGCGTCAGCACCGTCGCGATCCCCAGTCCGAACACCACGGCGGTCGCAAGTTGCTTCCACCACAGCGCGGTGGGGCTGTCGATCGTGTAGCCACCTCCGATGAAATCGAGGCTGAGGCCGAACATCATCGGCGCAAGCCCCGCCATGGTCGTGATCGTGGTCAGTAGAACCGGCCGGATGCGCTGTTCGGCGGTCCGGATGATCGCCTCGATCCGGGGCATGTAGCGGCTGAACTCCTGATAGGTGTCGATCAGCACGATATTGTTGTTCACGACGATCCCCGCCAGGGCGACAATCCCCGTTCCGGTCATGATGATCGAAAACGGCTGGTTCATGACCAGCATCCCGATCAACACGCCCGCGGTGGACAGGACCACCGCCAGAAGCACGAGCGCTGCGTTGTAGAACGAGTTGAACTGCGCCAGGAGGATGATGAACATCAACCCCAGCGCGCCGGCGAAGGCGGTCATAAGGAACTGGCCGGATTCCTCCTGCTCCTCCTGATCGCCGGTCCATTCCCAATCGATCCCGGCGGGCAGGGGGCGTTCGGTCTCGAGCCACTCGGTCAGATGGGCGATGCGTTCATTGGCATTGATCGCGGTGCCGTCGCTGGTCTCCAGCCCGGGCGTCACATCCGCCTTCACGTCGAAATACCGCTTCTGATCCACGCGGTTGATCTGGGCAAGTTTCGCCACCGGTTTGCGCGTGATGAAATTCGACAGGGGCACAAGCCCGTCCTGCGTGCGCACCTTCAGCGTGTCCAGCGTCGTCAGCACCCGGTCCTGTTCTGGCAGGCGCACCCGGATCTCCACCTCTTCGTCCGAGCTTGGCACCCGCATCGTGTCCAGAAGGATCCCGCGCGTCACAAGCTGCACCATGGCGCCCACGGTGGCCACATCCGCGCCATAGCGCCCGGCCTTTTCCACATCCACGTCGATCTGCCAGTCGATACCGGGCAGGGGCAGTGTATCCTCGACCTCGATCAGCGCCTGGGTCGTTTCGAACTTATCCCGAACGATCCGCGCGGCTTCGGCCAGCAGGGCAGGGTCGTCACCGGCCAGCCGCAGATGAACCGGTTTGCCCTGCGACGGGCCCTGCGCGAGGTTCAGGATCTCGGTATAGATACCAGGGTATCGCGTCCATCCGCGCCTGCAGGTCCTGAAGGACACGGTCACCGTCCAGATCCTCGAAGGAAAGACCCTCACGCGTCGCGGCATAGGCGGCGCGATCCTCCCACGGGATCATCTCGATCTGGATCTGCCCGATCGTGTCTCGCGGTCCGCCCGCGCCGCCGGTATTCGCGTTCAGCCCGCCGGAACCCGCAAAGGCAAAAGAGCTTTGAATGCCTTCCGTGGCAAGGACCGCATCCTCGACCTCGGCCACCAGCGCATCCTTCTCGGTCAGCGACAGGTTGCCCCTTGCGCGCACATAGATGATCGCCTGCTCGGGCTCGCTCTCCACAAAGAATTCGACGCCGTTATTGTTCGCGCCGTAAAACGAGAAGGTCACCATGACAAAGGCGACAACGCCGGCAATCGCCACAAGCGGCATGATCGGGTTTCCGGCAATGAAGCGGATGAAATAGCCGAAGGCGGTCCTGCGGTAGCCCGCATCGACCTTTGTGCGGTCGCGCTTGGTCGTCGCCGCGCCAAAACTCACCGTGGCGGCCATGGCGAAGAGCAGGAACATCACCGCGCCGAAAAGCGAACCCACCATCGCCGACGTACCCTCGGGCAACAGATAGGCCGGGTTCAGAACCTGCATCGCGGCAAGAAACATCCCGTAAAGCGTGACCGGCACCAGAAGCGCCCGGGCCCACCACGGCAGAAGCCCCCGAAGTACGGCCGAAGCCCGATCGAAAGTGCGGCTCATCCGTCCCGCGACACCGCCCATCACAGGCAGATAGATCAGCGCCACGACCAGCGAAGCGGACAGCACGAAGATCAGCGTGACCGGCAGCATTCCCATGAACTGCCCCGGGACGCCGGGCCAGAACAGCATCGGCAGGAACGCGCACAACGTTGTCGCGGTGGACGAAACAACCGGCCAGAACATCCGCTTGGCCGCCTCGACATAGGCGGCCATGGGGCCAGAGCCCTCGCTGATCCGCCGGTCGGCATACTCGACCACGACGATCGCACCATCCACCAGCATGCCCACGGCAAGGATCAGGCCGAACATCACGATATTCGAAACCGATATCCCCATGACCGCCAAAAACGCAAAGCACAACAGGAACGACGTCGGGATCGCAAAGCCAACCAGAAGCGCCGACCGCATGCCCAGCGCCGCCAGAACCACCATCATGACAAGCGCGACCGCCGTCAGAACCGAACCCTCGAGCTGCCGCACCATGGAATCCACGACCCGGCTCTGGTCGTTCGAGGTGCCCACGGTAATCGCATTCTGCAATTCGGTGGGCCATGTCATGCGCTCGGCCTCGACCTCCTGCCGGATCAGCGCAGCCGTGTCGATCAGGTTGAACCCTTTGCGTTTGACGACCTGAAGCGCCACGGTATTGATCCCGTTGAAACGCGCCGTGCCCTGCCGGTCCTCGAAGGTCAGCCGGATATCGGTCAGATCGCCCAGCGTCACGATCCGGTCACCCTCGACCTTCACCGGCAGGTTCATCACATCGCTCTGCTCGTCAAAGGAGGACGGGATCTTGATCGCGAACGCCCCTTGCGCCGACTCGATCTCGCCCGCCGCGATAAGCTGGTTGTTGTTCACCACCACGCTGATCAACTCGCCCGCCGTCACGTTGTAGGACTTCAAGCCGAAGCGGGTCGATCACGACCTCCACCATCTCGTCGCGATGGCCCGCAAGCGTGGCTTCGAGTACCGGTTCGAGCGATTTCAAGCCTGTCCTGCAAGTCCTTGGCCACACGCAACAAAGTGCGCTCCGGCACCGGGCCTGTCAGGTTCACGATGATGATCGGGAATTCCGAGAAATTGATCTCGGAAATCGAATAGCGCTCATATCCCGACGGAAACTGCGCCTCGGCGCTGTCCATCCGGTCGCGGATATCGGCAAGGATCTTGGTCTTGTCCCAGCCGAAATCGAATTCCAGCACGATATTGGCATAGTTTTCCGAGGCCGTCCCGATCATCTCCTTCAGACCATCCAGATCCGAAAGCTCGGTCTCCATCGGCTTGACCACCAGTTTCTCGGCGTCCTCGGCGGAGATCCCGGGGAAGGGGACCGAGATCACGATCGCCGGTATCTCGATATCGGGCTCGCCTTCCTTCGGCAGGCTGACATAGGCGAAACTGCCTGCCAGAAGCGACAGGGCGATGAACGCGATGATCATCCGGGCGCGGCTGGCCGCCCAGTCGACGATGCCGGTCATTGCGCGGTCTCCCGGAAACTCGGCGCGACCGGTACACCATCGGTCACATATTCCTGCCCCACCACGATCACCGAAACCTGCTCGTCGAGACCCGAAACCCAGATCCCTTCGGTTGTGTCGCGCAGAACCGAGACCGGGGCGAAGGCTGCGACATTCTCGGCCGTCACAAGCCTGACGCCCAACCGCCCCTCGTCGTTCAGCGTCAGCGCCGATTGCGGGATCAGGTGCGCAACTGCTCCGTCAGACGCGATCAGAATCTCGGCGGTCTGGCCGTCGCGGATCGACAGATCGCCATTGTCCACCTCGACCTCGACCCGGAAGGTGCGCGTCGCGGGATCGGCGGACCGGCTCAGAAACGTGACCCGGCCCAGAACCTCGCGGCCCGAGGCCAGACGCGCCGCGGCCTGCGCCCCCGGCGTGACCCGGTCGACTTCGGTCTCCGGCGCGAATCCCACAAGCTTGATCGGATCAAGCTGGATCACCGTGGCGCAGAGCGCACCGGGCTGCAGCAGGCTGCCGATTTCGGCGGTATCGGTCTCCAGAATGCCCTCGAAGGGCGCGCGGATCTCCAGCCGCTCAAGATCTTTCTCGACCGTCGCGATCGCGGCATCGGCGCTTTGCACCCCGGCCCGGGCCGATTGCACGGCGGCGCGGGCGGCGGTCACCCGGGTTTCGGCGGCAAATCCGTCTTCCGACAGGCGGGCCGCGGCCCGCTCGTTGATCTCGGCATCGGCCAGATTGGCCAGCGCCTCTTCCCGGCGGGACCTTGCTTCGGCCAGCGCCGAGGCACGCGTGCCCGGATCAAGCCGACACAAAAGCTCGCCCGCATCGATTTTGGAACCTTTCCGCAAGGGTTCCGACATCACAAGCCCGCTGGTCTCGGCTCGCACATCCACCTGACGCGCGGCTTCGGTCCGGCCCCGCAGGATCACCGCGCTGTCGACCATCCGGGCGGTCGATTGCTGCGCCACGACCCCGATCGTGCCCTCGGGCCGCTCCGGTGCGGTTTCCGCCGCCGCGGTTTCCACCGCGGGCGCATCGCTCTTCCCGGCAAAATCCAATAGCGCTTCGCGCTGAAACACCATCATGTACAGCACGCCAGCGACGACCAGGGCCGTCAATATCGAAAACAGTCTCATCTTGTCTTGCGTCTTTCCATGGGCGCGCCTGCACCCGTCATCGTGAGTATATACCCGCTCCGGTAACCATTCTACGAGGCAATCAGGGGATCGGATGTAAAAGTGTTCTGAACAGTTCAGTTCATTTTAGACAGTTCAGCGCTGTTCCGCAAGGGGGCCCGGTCTGCGGCAGCCGGTTCATGCCGGGGGCCTTGTCCCGCCCTGCCACATGAGGGTATCAGGGCGCGACAGAATTTCTGCGGGAGGCCGCCGTGGCCAGCGAAGAGAGTTTCATCAAGGAAGTCACCGAAGAGGTGCGCCGCGAACGCCTGTTCGGCTATCTGCGCCGCTATGGCTGGATCGGGATCGTTCTGGTGCTCGCGCTGGTGGGCGGTGCCGCATGGAACGAGCTGCGCAACGCCAGCGCCCGGGCCGAGGCCGAGGCGCGCGGCGATGCGATCCTCCGGGCACTCGACGCCGACAGCCCGCAGGCGCGGGCTTCGGGCATCGCGGCGATCGAAGCCGAGGGCGATGCGGCCGCCATCATGGCGCTGATGGCCGCATCCCAAGCGACGGATGCGGAGACATCGGGTGCGGCGCTCGACCGTCTCGATGCGATCGCCGCCGACATGACCCTCGCCCCGGCCTACCGGGATCTTGCGCGGTTCAAGGCGATCCTCCTGCGCGGCACCGAAATCGCGCCCGCCGACCGGATCGGTCAGCTGGAGCAACTCACCATTCCCGGCGCGCCCTACCGTCCGCTCGCGCTCGAAGCCATGGCCTATGCTCATGTTGAAAACGGCGAGACCGACAAGGCGCTTGCGATCCTCACCGATCTCATTGCGGATAGCGAAGTGACCCAAGGCTTGCGTCAGCGCGCAAGTCAGTTGATTGTAGCATTGGGTGGGACGCTGGACGCATCCTGAGAATGCACCAGCAAACCCTTATGGGGACAGGAGAGCAGGACCAGCCATGATTCGGGTGACAGGAATTGTCGCGGGCGTTCTGGCGCTAAGCGTCTTGGCCGGGTGCAATCGCGAACGCCCCTTGCCGGGCGAACGTCTTGATCTGCGGGCGCCGCTGAATGGCGAAGTCGTCGAAGATGCGCCGGCTGCGGCCGCAGCTCCCTTCGCGGCGCCGCCCACGGTGGTCACCCAGTCCTGGACCCACCGCGCCGGAAGCGTCACCCATAACGTGGCGCACCCGGCCTTCTCCGCCAATCCCCAGCTTCTGTGGTCGGCCCGGATCGGCGCGGGCGACAGCCGCCGCCACCGGATCACCGCCGATCCGGTCGTCGCGGACGGGCGCATCTTCACGATGGACAGCCGCGCAACGGTCACCGCGGTCTCTACCGCGGGCGCCGTGCTGTGGTCGCGCGACCTGACGCCTGACAGCGAACGCGAGGGCGAAAGCACAAGCGGCGGTCTCGCAACCGACGGTGCGCGCGTCTATGCCACCTCGGGCTTCGGGCGCCTGACCGCACTCGATGCGGCGACGGGCGCCGAACTCTGGACCCAGCGGCTCGGCGCCGCCGCGACGTCGGCCCCCACCGTCAGCGACGGCGTGGTCTATGCGGTGGGCCTCGACAGCCGGGGCTGGGCGATCAATGCCGAAACCGGACGCGTGATCTGGGAAGTCGCGGGCACCCCAAGCCCCGCGGGCATCCTTGCGGGTGCATCGCCCGCGGTGACCGACCGGCTCGTGCTCCTGCCCTTCACCTCGGGCGAACTCGTGGCGGTGCTCAAACTCTCCGGCCTGCGTGTCTGGACCGCGCCGCTCACCGGCCAGCGGGCGGGCCGCGTCTATGCCCGGATCAACGATGTCAGCGGCGACCCGGTCATCGTTGGCGACAAGATTCACACCGGCACCCCGGCCGGGCGTTCTATGCAGCTTGATCTTGCCTCGGGCGAACGCATCTGGACCGCACCCGAAGGCGCGATGAGCCCCACCTGGGTCTCGGGCAACTCGGTGTTCCAGATTTCCGACCAGAACGAACTCCTGCGCCTCGATGCGGCCACCGGAGAACGGGTCTGGGGCGTGCAACTGCCCTATTTCACCAATGAACGCGTCCGCCGCCGTCGGGCGATCTACGATCACTACGGCCCTGTCCTTGCCGGGGGCCGCCTTGTCGTGCTCTCGGGCGATGGCGAAATGCGCCTGTTCAACCCCGATACCGGCGGGGCGCTTGGCTCTGTCCCGATCCCCGGCGGCGCGGCCTCCTTGCCCGCGATCGTCGGCGGCACGATGTATCTCGTCTCGGGCAGCGGACAGCTTCACGCTTTCCGCTAACCCGAAAGCCGTGTATGCGGTCGGTTTCGCGAAAGACCGAAGTCTGAGATGAGCTTCACGCTCGCCATCGTTGGCCGCCCGAACGTGGGCAAGTCCACATTGTTCAACCGCCTTGTCGGCAAGCGTCTTGCGCTGGTCGACGACCAGCCGGGCGTGACCCGTGACCTGCGCGAAGGCGCGGCGCGATTGGGCGACCTGCGCTTCACCGTGATCGACACCGCGGGTCTCGAAGAGGTCACGGACGAAAGCCTTCAGGGCCGGATGCGCAAGCTCACCGAACGCGCGGTCGAGATGGCCGATGTCTGCCTGTTCATGATCGACGCGCGCGCCGGCGTCCTGCCGGCGGACGAGGTCTTTGCGGGCATCCTGCGCAAGAAATCGGCCCATGTGATCCTGGCCGCCAACAAGGCCGAGGGCCGGGCCGCCGATTCGGGCGTGATCGAGGCGTTTTCGCTCGGACTGGGCGAACCGATCCGCCTGTCGGCAGAGCATGGCGAGGGGTTGAACGAGCTCTATTCGATGCTGGCCCCCATCGCCGATGCCTTCGACGAACGCGCCCAGCACGCCGAGGCCGACGCGCCCGAGGTGGATGTGGAAATCGCCGAGGACGCCGATGTCGGCCCCCGCATCCCCACGATGGAAAAGCCCCTGCAGATCGCCGTGGTCGGCCGTCCCAATGCCGGAAAATCCACCCTGATCAACAGGCTTTTGGGCGAAGAGCGGCTTCTGACCGGCCCCGAGGCCGGGATCACCCGCGATGCGATCTCGGTCCGGATGGACTGGGACGGGATGCCGGTGCGCCTGTTCGATACCGCGGGCATGCGCAAGAAGGCCAAGATACAGGAAAAGCTCGAGAAACTCTCGGTCTCCGACGGTCTCCGGGCGGTCAAGTTCGCCGAGGTGGTGATCGTCCTTCTCGATGCGGCGATCCCGTTCGAACAGCAGGACCTGCAAATCGCCGATCTGGCCGAGCGCGAGGGCAGGGCGGTCGTCGTCGCGGTCAACAAATGGGATGCCGAACCCGAGAAACAGGCAAAGCTCAAGGAATTGCGCGAGGCCTTCGAACGGCTCCTGCCGCAATTGCGTGGCGCGCAGCTGGTGACGATCTCGGCCAAGACCGGCAAGGGTCTCGACCGGCTCCGCGCGGCGGTCGAGACCGCGCATGAGGTCTGGAACCGGCGCATTCCCACGGCAAAGCTCAACCGCTGGCTTGCCGCCATGGTCGAGGCGCATCCGCCGCCCGCCCCGGGCGGCCGCCGGATAAAGCTGCGCTACATGACCCAGGTAAAGACCCGCCCGCCGGGATTCGTCGTCATGTGCTCGAACCCCGAGAAGCTGTCGGAAAGCTATAGCCGCTACCTCGTCAACGGGTTGCGCACCGATTTCGACATGCCGGGCACCCCGATCCGCCTGCACATGCGCAGCCAGTCCGAGGACAACCCCTACAAGAACCGGACGAAATCAACGCCGTCGCGCCTGCGCAAGCATCTCGGCAAGGGGCCCGCTGGCGGCTACTGAGCCGCGGGGCGGAAGGCGTACCAAAGGACCGCCGCTGCCCCGAAAACCGCCAGCGCCGCGATCCCCACCTGATCCGGCCAGTTGCGCACCGCGACGGCGACAAGCGCCCATGCGAGTGCTGCGCCATAGAGCGGCGCGGGGCGCAGCTTCAAAACCGCCACGCCCGTGGCAAGGGCCGCGAACAGCGCCCCCCATGCCCAGCCGGTCGCATCTGTCAGAACGCCGTATCCAGCCCCCAGAAGGGCCAGCGAGACGAAACTCGCCGCCGTCAGCCAGCCCGCGTAAAGCGCGATCGGCGCCCGCAACAGCCATGGGTCGGCATCCGGCGTCCGGAACAGCGCCACAAGGGCCGCAAGAAGCATCGCCCAGATCAGGACCGTGGCCCAGACCGGGCTGACCTGCGCCACCGAGATCCACGGGGTGCCCAGCACAAGGCTGAGGGTCAAAGGCCATCTCGTGGCGTCCCAGCCCGCATTCCCAGCCCGTTTCAGAAGCCCGAACAGCGCCGAGCCGATCAGCCACAGGTAAATCACACCCCAGATCGAAAAGGCATAGCCCGCAGGCTGCACCGGTGGGTCGATCTGCGGAATCGGATAGCGCTGCGGATCGAACCCACCGAACCCCGAGGTCCAGAACGGCGCGCTGGCAAAGCCGATTGCCGCCACCAGCATGAAGATGGCCTTCATCCGCCGGGTATCTGTCTCTGTGTCATGCTCTTCCATCCCACTTCCCTATCAGATCGGCAAAGAACTTCCAGACGGTTGCTCTTTCCGCGCAACCTGTTGGCAGGGCCGCTTTGGTTCACTATCTGTTAGGATATGAAATCCCCGCCTCGACGACGGGCGGGTGGAGAGTTCCGGGGGACGGGATGAGCAGGATCAAGGAAGCCTCGCTGGCCTATTGCGAAAAGGACGACCGGATCGCATCGGCCAGCTATTTCGGCACATATGTGGTGTTCTTCGCGGCGCTGATCGGCGCGACGCTTCTTTGGGGGGCGTGGCTTGCCATGGCACCGTTCGTGGTGATCGCGGCCTTCGCGGGCGTTCGCCTCTACGTTCTGCAACATGATTGCGGGCATTTCTCGCTGTTTTCCACCCGCTGGGGAAATATCTGGGCGGGCTACGGGCTCTCGGTCGTAACCCTCACCCCGTTCCGCGCGATGCAGTACAATCACAACCTCCACCACGCCAATGTGGGCAATCTCGACAACCGCGAAACCGGCGAGGTCCATACGATGACGCTTGCCGAATGGGAGGCCGCGCCGTGGCATACCCGCCTTTGGTACCGGCTCTACCGCAACCCCTTTATCATGATCCCCGTGGGTGGACTTCTTCGTCTATTTCTTCCGCTACCGCTGGCCCAAGAACGCCTCGCATGTGGGCTGGAAGGGCATCGCGGTGCATAACCTTCTGGTCGCAGGCTTCTTTGGCGGGATGTATCTGGGCTTTGGTCTGCCAGGGCTCTACACGCTTATCGCGGTGGCCATCGTCTCCACGTGGATCGGCGTGTTTCTCGTCTATCTTCAGCACAATTTCGAAGACACGCATTGGGCCCACAAGCCCGAACTGGATTTCGAAACCGCCGTGCTCAAGGGATCAAGCTCGCTCGATCTGGGCTGGCTCTGGGATCTGGGCACCGGAAACATCGCCTATCACGACATCCACCACCTGAACCCGCGGATCCCGTCCTACCGCCTGCGCAAATGTCACCGCGACTTGCGCGACGTGATCCAGCCCGATCTCATCGGCTGGCGCGACGCGCTGCGCAGCTTCACCCTCAAACTCTGGGACGAAGAATCGGAAAAGCTGGTGCCTTTCCCCAAGGTCCGCCAACCGCACTCGGCCGTGATGCCGGCGGAATAGGGCGCGCCCTAGCGATGCTCTGAGGGGATCCAGTCTTCCGCAGGGCGGTTCCAGAACCGGTTCGGATTGTCTTCGTCCTGCCCGCGGATATGCAGGCAGCGAAGCGCCGGCAAGACAAGGATCACCGGCTCCTCATAGGGATGCGCCCAGTAGATCCGGTCGAGGATCCGCTCAAGCGCTTGTCTCGTCACACCTGACGTAAAAGGACAATTCGGAACAGGGTACCGCCACGGTCGCGGTCGTCGCCGCGTTTCGTCCCGTCCCGAGCGCGCGAAATTTCTGCACCCCCACGGCGGTCTCGAAAGTAACCCGGTCATAATCGCCATAGACCAGCGGATCGGCATCAAGAACGGCGTCGATCACCCTTTGCGCATGGGCTTCCGGAACCTGTACGATGACGCGGAAACCGTCGTCGACGTCAAATCGGGTCGAATCCGGTCGGGGCAGGGGCATGGCATGTCTCCATTGGGTCGCCACCCTCCTAGCACAGCGCGAACTCAGGCGTTCACGGGATCGCTTCGGTACCGGCCGAAATGACCGTCACCGGTTCAGATCGGCTTCCGAGATCGAAAATGCATCACGCAGAACCTCCGCGCCTGCATCGGTCAGCGTCAAAGCGCGGCTGCCTTGCCGGCGGGCAAGCCATCCAGCCGCCAACGCCCGATCCAGAAAGGCCGCCGCCAGCGGGCCCGAGAGGTGATGCTTGCGCTCGGTCCAGTCGAGACAGAGCGAAACAAGCGGTCTGCGGCCCGAAGCCCCAATCTCGATCCCCAGCCGCTCGAAAACCGCAACGCCCTCCGGGGCAAACGACGCCCCCCCGTCCGTCACCTCAAGCAGTCCTCGCGAGATCAGCCGCTCGGCGATCAGGACACCCAGCCGCCCGGCCAGATGGTTGTAACAACTGCGGGCAAGAAGCGCTTCGTCTCCCGGAAGGCTGCGCCCCTTGCCGGAATAGAGATGATCGGTGGGCGATAGCGCCGACAGCCGTTCCAGCGTTTCCGCGACCTCTTCATTCGCGATCCGGTGAAAGACATGGCGACCACTCTTTACCGATGTAACCAGCCCTGCGGATCGAAGCTTCTGCAAATGCCCCGTCGCCGTCTGGGGTGTCACCCCCGCCGCACTGGCCAGCTCCTTGTTTGTGAAAGCGCGGCCGTCCATCAATTCGCACAGGATTCGCACGCGGCTGGGATCGGCCAGTGCGGCACCGATGACGTCGAGCCGGGGTTCTGTATTCACCCTCCGTCCCTAGCGAAGCGCCCCCGCCGCCCGAAGGGCCGCGGCCTTGTCCGCATCATACCACCAGTAATCCACGCCCCGGTCGTAAAGCGGCTTGACCTCGGGCCGCCCGAACAGGTCCCAATAGGCGATCCAATGGCTCCCCTTGTGCCAGTTCGGCGCCCAGAGATGCTTGGCGCGCAGCACCCGGTCCAGCGCGCGCACGGCCACGTTCAGATCCTCCCGGCTTTCAGCGGCAAGAACCGTTCCGATCAGCGCATCCACCACCGGATCGGCGACACCCGACAGGTTGAACGTGCCGGGCGCATTCACGCTTTCCGACCCGAACAGGGTGCGCAACTCGACCGAGGGCGTCAGCGGCAGGACGAACCGCGCCACCGTCATGTCATAGTCGAAATTCTCCTGCCGCTCCTCCATCTGCGCCGAATCGATCAGTTCCGACCGAGCGTCGATCCCCAGCTTCTTAAGGTTCTCGATGAAGGGCAGGACGATCCGCTCGAAGGCGGGGCCGTCAAAGACGAAGGCGAAGGAAAGCGTCTCGCCCGCCGCGTTCCGGCGCAGGCCATCGGCGCCCACGGTCCACCCGGCGGCGTCCAGAAGCGCGCCCGCCCGCGCCACCGCCTGCCGGTCGGTCTGACGGGTCGAACTGACGATCGGGGTGACCGCAGGCTCGGTGAACACCGTCTCGGGCAATTGGTCGCGATACGGCTCCAGAAGCGCCAGTTCGGGCCCTTCGGGAAGGCCCTCGGCCTCCATATCCGAATTCTCAAAGAAACTGTCGGTCCGCTCATACAGCCCGTAGAACAGCGTCTCGTTCGACCATTCGAAGTTGAACATCATCGAAATCGCCTCGCGCACCTGCGGATCCTGCAGGTTGGGCCGCCGCGTGTTCATCCAGAAGCCCTGCGCCCCCGAGGGCCGGTCATCGGGGATGGTCTCGCGCAGGATCCAGCCGTTCTCGATTGCAGGAAACTCGTAATTCGTGGCCCAAAGCGCCGAGGTGAACTCCTCGTGAAACAGGTATTGCCCCACCTTGAAACTCTCGAAAGCGGCCGTGTTGTCGGTGAAATACTCATAGACGAAGCAATCGAAATTATGCGCGCCCACATTCACCGGAAGGGCCGCGCCCCAATAGTCGGGGTTCCGGCAGTACCGGATCGACCGGCCCGGATCGGCGCGGTCCACGACATAGGGTCCCGATCCCAGGGGCGGCGTCAGGGTGGCCGCATCGAACGCCACCGTCTCGTAGTAATGGCGCGGCAGGATCTCGGTCTGCCCCACTTCCGCGATCAGATCGCGGGTGCTCGCACCTTCGGCGAAAACGACCCGTGCACGCAGCGGCGACAGAACCTCGACCCTGTCCACATCCTTCAGCCGGATCTGGTACAGCGCCGACCCTTCCGTCTTCAGCGTCTCGAAGGTAAACGCCACATCCTCCGCCGTCACCGGCACGCCATCGGCAAAGCGGGCCTCGGGCCGCAGGTTGAAGATCACGTAGGACCGGTCTTCAGGATATTCGAGGCTCTCGGCCAGAAGCCCGTAAACCGCATCGGGCTCGTCATAAGCGCGCACCAGAAGCGTGTCATAGATCCGCTCGATCCCCTGCGCCGGTTCGCCCTTCAGGATGAAGGGGTTCAGGCTGTCAAAGGTCCGCGACGCCCCGGTGCCGCGAAAACTCATCGTGCCGCCCTTGGGCGCATCCGGGTTCACATAGTCGAAATGCGTGAAATCCGCAGGGTATTTCAGATCCCCGAATGTCGAGATCCCATGGCTGACGATCGTGTCCTCCGCCATCGCGGCGGTTGCGGCAAGACATCCGGCGGCAAGCCATGTGACCGTGATCGTGCGGAGAAGCTGCATCTTATTTTCCCTGTCGGACTGGACCTGAAAATGATCCTAGCGTGCGCGGGGGGCGCGTAAAGAGGCGGCGTTCCGCCGGGCCGTCGGGGTCCTTGGGCTGAACTCCGCTCGTTTCCCTATGCTATTGATTTCCAAAGCCCGATTCCGCGTGATCACGAATGCGTCGGGGCTTGAACGGCACCTGCGTCTCCCCACGTCTCAGAGCGAAGGCATCATGCCTTCCCACGCGGCCACAAAGGCCGCGCAACGCAAAAGGGAGAAATCCAAAATGAAACGTTTTGTTCCGATCTTTGCAGCACTTTTGGCGGTAGCCGCAGTTCAGGCCAACGCCCAGACCATGGTCGAAGATACCGATGGCAATGGCACCTGGTCGATGGAAGAGATGATGGCGGCCTACCCGGATCTGACCGAGGCGCTCTTCGGCGAGATTGACACCAATGCCGATGACGCGATCGACGGCGACGAACTTGCGGCGGCGCGTGATGCCGGGCTGATCGCCTCCTGACCGGACCCGATCCTTCAACACAATAAAAAGCCCCGGCTCCTCAGCCGGGGCTTTCCGTTTTCAGACCAGCGTGTTTTCAGACCAGCGTACCGTCCGCCGCGATCCGGGTCTTGCCGCCCAGATAGGGATGCAGGGCCTCGGGCAGGTCCACCGACCCGTCCGCCTGCTGGCCGTTTTCCAGCACCGCGATCAGGCAACGACCCACGGCAAGCCCCGACCCGTTCAGCGTGTGAACGAATTCGGGCTTGCCGCCGCCCGCGGGCCGGAACCGCGCGTTCATCCGCCGCGCCTGAAAGTCGCCGCAGACCGAACAGGACGAAATCTCGCGATAGGTATCCTGCCCGGGCAGCCAGACCTCGATGTCATGGGTGCGCCGCGCGCCGAACCCCATGTCGCCGGTGCACAGCACCACCGTCCGGTAGGGCAGGCCCAGCCGCTCGAGAATCCCCTCGGCACAGCGGGTCATCCGGTCCAGCTCCGCCCGGCTCTCATCGGGATGGGTGATCGACACCATCTCGACCTTCTCGAACTGGTGCTGACGCAGCATCCCCGACGTATCCCGTCCCGCCGACCCGGCCTCGGAGCGGAAACAGAGTGTATGGGCCACGTAGCGGCGCGGAAGATAGCTTTCCTCGACGATATGCCCGGCCACGATATTGGTCAGCGGCACCTCGGAGGTGGGGATAAGCCACCACCCATTGGTGGTCTGATAGCTGTCCTCGGCGAATTTCGGCAATTGCCCGGTGCCCGTCATCGCCTCGTCGCGCACCAGAACCGGCGGGATCGTCTCGGTCAGCCCGTTTTCGGTCGTGTGCACATCCAGCATGAACTGCGCCAGCGCCCGGTGCAGCCGCGCAACCGCCCCCGACATCAGCACGAAACGCGCGCCCGAAAGCTTCGCCGCCGTCTCGAAATCCATCCCCGGCTTCACGCCGGCGATCTCGAAATGCTCCACCGGCGCGAAATCGAACGCGCGCGGCGTGCCCCAGCGGTGCAGTTCCACATTGTCGTTTTCGTCCGCGCCTTCCGGCACATCCGCCATCGGCAGGTTCGGCAGACCCATCAGAAGATCGGTCAAGCCGCGCATCCTCGGCCTTGGCCTCTTCGTCCAGCCGCGCGATTTCGTCCTTCTTCTCGGCCACAAGCGCGCGAAGACGTTCGAACTCGGCCTCGTCGCCCCGTGCCTTCGCCGCGCCCACATCCTTTGATGCGGCGTTGCGTTCCGCCTGCGCGGCCTCCGAAGCGGTGATCTTCGCCCGCCGCGCGGCATCGATGGCCAGAACCTCCGACGACAGACCCGACAGCCCGCGAAGCGCCATGGCGGCATCAAAAGCGGCAGGATTGTCGCGGATCGCGCGAATGTCGTGCATCTGTCTGGTCCTTCGGTTGCAGGTTGGAATCTGCGGCCCCATATGGCGCAAACGCGGATCATTTTGAACTGCGAAAACACCGTTGCGCCGCCTTGCCAAGCATTTGGGCCACAGATAGGGTGCGCCAACTCGAAAAAAGGGGCCACGATGGCTCCGCTCAACACGGGGTAAAGACCTATGTTCGCAACGCCTGCCTATGCGCAAGCGGCCGGGGGCGCCGGCGGCGCATTCGCCAGCTTCGTTCCGCTGATTCTGATTTTCGCCATCATGTATTTCCTTCTGATCCGCCCGCAGCAGAAGAAGGTGAAAGAACATCAGGCCATGGTCGCGGCGCTCCGTCGCGGCGATCAGATCGTGACCCAGGGCGGGCTGATCGGCAAGGTCGTGCGCGTCAAGGAAGATGCCTCGAACGAGATCGAGGTCGAAATCGCAGAGGGCGTGAAGGTTCGCGTCGTCAAGGCCACTGTCGCACAGGTTCTGTCCAAGACCGAACCCGCAGCCTGAAGGGCGGCCCCCGATGCTGCAATTTGATGCCTGGAAGCGGATCCTGATCTGGCTTGTCTGCGTGACGGGGCTTGTTCTGGCTGTACCGAACCTGTTCTACGCCAATGTCGAACGCCACAACGATGCCGTGGCCGAGATCGAGGCGCTGGGATCGACCCCCGAGCGCGTCGAGGCGGCGGCGGCATGGCCCGATTTCCTGCCGTCCTCTCTGGTCAATCTGGG
Organism: uncultured Alphaproteobacteria bacterium; assembly: GCA_963698645.1. Taxonomy (GTDB): domain Bacteria; phylum Pseudomonadota; class Alphaproteobacteria; order Rhodobacterales; family Rhodobacteraceae; genus Ovoidimarina. The sequence continues at coordinate 227,567 of CAVORP010000006.1, read as the reverse complement.
TCTCGATCTGCGCGGCGGCGCGCATCTTCTGGCCGAAGTTCAGGTCGCCGATGTCTACGAGGCGCGGATGAACGCGCTCTGGCCCGAAATGCGCGACGCGCTCCGTGATGCGCGCGATACCGTCGGCACGATCCGCCGCCAGCCGTCGCCGCCCGACGAGTTGCGCATCCGCATTTCCCGGTCCGAAGGCCTGCCCGAAGCCATCGACGTGGCCCGGGGTCTCGCCCAGCCGGTGATCTCGCTCACCGGCGTCGGATCCACCGATATCAATGTCGCGGGGCAGGGGGATGAACTGATCATCACGCTGTCCGAGGCCGAGCGTCAGGCCACCGACGACCGCACGATCCAGCAATCGCTTGAAATCATTCGCCGTCGGGTCGACGAGGTAGGCACCCGCGAACCGACGATCCAGCGTCAGGGCGCCGACCGCGTCCTGATCCAGGTGCCGGGCATCGGCTCCGCCGCCGAACTCAAGGCGCTGATCGGCACCACGGCGCAGCTTACCTTCAACCCCGTTGTCGGACAGGCCTCGGCCGACGAGGTGGGCGATGACGGGCGTGAAATCGTCCTGCCGTCCCTCGACGACGAGGGCGTGTTCTACCGGCTCGAACGCTCGCCCGTCGTGACCGGCGAAGAACTCACCGACGCCCAGCCGACCTTCGACCAGAACGGCCGTCCGGCGGTGAATTTCCGCTTCAATCCCTCGGGCGCGCGCAAGTTCGGCGATTACACGGCCCAGAATATCGGCTCGCCCTTCGCAATCGTGCTGGATGACGAGGTGATCTCGGCCCCGGTGATCCAGGATCACATTCCGGGCGGTTCGGGCATCATCACCGGCAATTTCAGCATCGAGGAATCGACCCGGCTTGCGGTCCTTCTGCGCGCCGGCGCGCTGCCCGCGGAACTCGTCTTTCTCGAAGAACGCACCATCGGCCCGGAACTGGGACAGGACAGCATCAACGCGGGCAAGATCGCCTGCCTCGTGGCTTTTGCCGCGGTGCTGATCTTCATGGTGCTCAGTTATGGCCTGTTCGGGGTTTTCGCGAATATCGCCCTCGTGATCAACGTGGGCCTGATCTTCGGGGTGCTCTCGCTCATCGGCGCGACACTCACCCTGCCGGGCATCGCCGGGATCGTTCTCACGATCGGCATGGCGGTCGATGCGAACGTGCTTGTGTTCGAACGTATCCGCGAGGAACTCAAGACCGCGAAGGGACCCGCGCGCGCCATCGAGCTTGGCTACGAACGCGCGCTCTCGGCGATCATCGACGCCAATATCACCACCTTCATGACCGCGGCGATCCTCTTTGCCATGGGCTCGGGCCCTGTGCGCGGCTTTGCCGTGACGCTGGGCATCGGTATCCTGACCTCGGTCTTCACGGCGATCTTCGTCACCCGGCTTCTGGTGGTGATGTGGTTCGAACGCCGCCGCCCCAGAACAATCGAGGTCTGAACCCATGCGCCTTCGCCTCGTCCCCGCCGAAACCAACTTCAACTTCTTTCGCTATGCGCGGGCCACGTTCGGTGCCTCCGTCGTGGCGGTCTTGGCCTCCATCGCGATCTGGATCTTCGTCGGCCTGAATTTCGGGATCGATTTCCTTGGCGGCACGACGATCCGTACCCAATCCACCAGTGCCGTCGATGTGGGCGACTACCGCGCGGCGCTGCAGCCCCTGCAACTGGGCGATGTGGCGATTTCCCAAGTGTTCGATCCCTCCTTCGGCGAGGATCGCCATGTGGCGATGATCCGCATTCAGGCGCAGGACGGACAGGAAGCGGCGACCGGCGATGTCATCGCCGCCGCCCAGGCCGCGCTTCAGGCGATCGACCCCGTACTCACCTTCACCTCGGTCGAATCCGTCGGGCCGAAAGTGTCGGGCGAACTGATCATGACCGCGATCATCGCCGTCACCCTCGCCGTTGGGGCGATCCTCGTCTACATCTGGCTGCGCTTCGAATGGCAGTTCGCGCTGGGCGCGGTCGCCGCGCTGGTCCATGACGTGATCCTGACCATCGGGATCTTCTCGCTGCTCCAGATCCGCTTCGACCTTGCCACCATCGCCGCGATCCTCACCATCATCGGCTATTCGATCAACGACACCGTTGTGATCTTCGACCGCCTGCGCGAGAATCTCCGCAAATACAAGAAGATGGCGCTTCAGGAGGTGATGAACCTCTCGGTGAACGAAACACTGTCGCGCACGCTCATGACCTCGGGCACCACGCTTCTGGCGCTCATTGCCCTCTTGATCCTTGGCGGTGACGTGATCCGCGGCTTCGTCTTCGCGATCACCTGGGGCGTGATCGTCGGCACCTATTCCTCGGTCTATGTGGCAAAGAACGTCGTGCTGTTCCTCGGCGTCAAGCGGGACTGGTCAAAGCCCGACGCGGGCGCCGGAACGCAGTTCGGAAACATCGACGTATGATCCTCGGGCTCGACGGCCCGGATCTGATTTGGCTCTCTTGCGCGGCATTCGTCGCGGGTCTTGTGCGCGGCTTCACAGGGTTCGGGACGGCGATGATCTACCTGCCCGTCGCGGGCCAGATCCTCTCGCCCTTCGGCGCGATCACCACGCTGGTCATCATGGACGTCGCGGCACCTTTGCCCAACGTGCCCCGCGCATGGCGGGACGGGGACCCGAGGGATATCGCGCGCCTTGGTATCGGCCTGATCCTCGCCATGCCGCTGGGCATCCTGGCCCTCACCCTCGTCGCGCCCGAGGTGTTCCGCTACGGCGTCTCGACCATCGCGCTGGTCCTTCTGGCCTGCCTGATCGGCGGGATTCGCTACCGCGGCGCGCTGACCCGCCCGCTGATCTTCGGAACCGGCGCGCTGTCGGGGTTCCTGTCGGGCTCGGCGGGCCTTCCCGGACCGCCGGTGATCCTGCTCTACATGGCCAGCGCAAGGGCCGCGACCGTCGTCCGGGCCAACACACTCCTGTTTCTGGTGATGAACGATCTCATGCTCCTGCCCATGCTGGCGCTGTTCGGCCGGCTTGAAGGCGGGGCGGTGCTTCTGGGGCTGGCGATGATCATCCCGGGTGCCGTCGGCAACGTAACCGGCGCGCGCCTGTTCCGCCCGGGGCAGGAACGCCTCTATCGCACCATCGCCTATGGGGTTATCGCGATCTCGGCCCTTTCCGGCCTTCCGCTATGGGACTAGACTGACCTCATGCGCATGAACGAGATCAGATATACCGACGCCCTTCCGATCGATGGCTATGGTCCGGGGTTCTTCCGGATCGGCGGCACCGTCCATCAGGGGAGGATCGCCATCCTGCCGTCGGGCGTGGGCGCCTGGGGCGGGTTCGAGGATGTCGAGACGCTGATCGCGGCGGCGGCGGATCTGGACGTGCTCTTCGTGGGGACGGGGGCGGAAATCGCCCATCTCCCGCCCGCCTTCCGTTCCGCCCTCGAAACGGCGGGGATCGGCGTCGAAAGCATGGCCTCGCCCGCCGCCTGCCGCACCTATAACGTGCTCTCTGAGCGAGGGACGCCGCGTCGGCCTCGCGCTGATCCCGGTCTGATCCGGCTTCCCGCCCCGGTCCGAAAAGGCTAAGGCCATCCCATGACACTGACCGTCACCGATCTTTCCTGCGCCCGTGGCGGGCTGGCGCTGCTCTCGGGGCTCAGCTTCACGCTGTCGCCGGGCAGGGCGCTGATCCTGCGCGGGCCGAACGGATCGGGCAAGACCACGCTTCTGCGCACGCTGGCGGGGCTGCAGCCGGCGCTTGCGGGCGAGATCTCGTCGACCCCGACAGCATCGCCTATGCGGGCCATGCCGACGGGATCAAGGCGACCCTGACCGTGGCCGAGAACCTTGCCTTCTGGGCCGCGATCTATGGCCAGCGCGACATCGCCGCGGCGATCCGCACCTTCGACCTCGAATCCCTGCGCGACCGCCCGGCCCAGAACCTCTCCGCGGGACAGAAACGCCGGCTCGGCCTTGCGCGGCTCGCGGTGACGGGCCGGCCCATCTGGATGCTGGACGAACCCACCGTGTCCCTCGACGCGCTCAGCACGCGCCGCTTCGCCGACGCGCTTCAGGCGCATCTGGCCACGGGCGGCTCGGCCCTCATCGCCACCCATATCGACCTTGGCTTCGAGGCCGAGATCCTTGATGTCAGCGGCTTCCGCGCCGCGCAAGAGCAGGGCCTCCGGCGCTTTTGACGAGGCTTTCTCGTGATCGCGCTTCTGGCCCGCGACCTGCGCCTTGCCTTCCGGTCGGGCGGCGGCTTCGGCCTTGCGCTGGCGTTCTTCCTGATCGTGACGATCCTCGTTCCCTTCGGCGTCGGACCCGAAACATCGACCCTGCGGATCATCGCGCCGGGCATCCTCTGGGTCGGCGCGCTTCTGGCCTGCCTCCTGTCGCTCGACCGGATCTTCGCCATCGACCGCGAGGACGGCTCGCTCGATCTTCTGGCCACCGCGCCGATCCCGCTCGAAGGCGTGGTCGCGGTCAAGGCGCTGGCCCACTGGCTCACCACCGGCCTGCCGCTGACCATCGCCGCGCCACTGTTCGGCATCTTCCTCAACCTCGCGCCACAGGGATATCTCTGGCTGACCGTGGGCCTCGCTCTTGGCACGCCCGCCCTGTCGATGATCGGGGCCTTCGGCGCGGCGCTCACCGTGGGCCTCAAACGCGGCGGCCTTCTTCTGTCGCTTCTGGTCCTGCCGCTCTATGTTCCGACCCTGATCTTCGGGGCCGAGGTCGCCCGCCGCGGCACCAGCGACCTCGACCCCACGACACCGCTCGCGCTCATGGCGGGCATCACCGCAGGGGCGATGGCGCTTCTGCCCTTCGCCGCCGCCGCAGCGCTCCGCGTCAATCTGCGCTAGGCACCAACGCCCATGTGTCTTGAGACACCTCGAACCACGGATTAGATACTGCCCATGTCATTCTGGGAATTCGCCAATCCACGCCGCTTCATGGGGCTCGCTGACCGGATCGTGCCCTGGGCCTTCGGGCTTGCGGGCCTCTGCCTTGTCACCGGCCTGACCTGGGGCTTCTTCTTCACACCCGACGATTTCCGGCAGGGTTCCACGGTCAAGATCATCTACCTGCACGTGCCCTCCGCGATGATGGCGATAAACGCATGGGTGATGATGCTCATCACCTCGCTGGTCTGGCTGGTCCGGCGGCACCATGTCTCGGCCCTCGCGGCCAAGGCCGCGGCCCCCGTGGGCGTGACCTTCACCGTCATCGCGCTGGCCACCGGCGCGATCTGGGGTCAGCCGATGTGGGGCACGTGGTGGGAATGGGACCCGCGCCTGACCTCGTTCCTGATCCTGTTCCTGTTCTACCTGGGCTACATGGCGCTCTGGTCGGCCATCGAAGACCCCGACACCGCCGCCGATCTGACGGCGGTCCTCTGTCTTGTGGGCTCGGTCTTCGCGGTGCTGTCGCGCTATGCGCTCCTGTTCTGGAACCAGGGCCTGCACCAGGGCGCATCGCTTTCGCTCGATAAGGAAGAGAACGTGGCGGATGTCTTCTATTTTCCGCTTCTGGTCTGTCTTGCGGGCTTCGTCCTTCTGTTCATCGCGCTGGTCTTCTACCGCACCGCGACCGAGATCAGGTTGCGCCGGCTCCACGCGATCGCCCTGCGCGAAAGGATGGCATGATGCCCGATCTGGGAACCTACGCGGTCGAAGTGATGTCGGCCTATGTCGTGTCGATCGTCCTTCTGATCGCCGTGGTGGCGCTCAGCGTCGCCCAGTCGCGCCGCGCCCGCCGCGCCCTCGATGCGGCTGAGGAGCGGACGCGGAATGGCTAAACTGTCACCCCTGATGATCCTGCCGCCCCTGCTTTTCGCGGGGCTTGCGATCCTGTTCTACACCGGCATGCAACGCGAAAACCCCGATGCGCTGCCTTCCGTCCGCGTGGGCCAGCCCGCGCCGGCCATGGTGCTGACCCGCCTTGGTGGCGCCGAGGAACTGACCGCCGACGCCCTGCGCGCGCCCGGCGTCAAGCTTGTGAACTACTGGGCAAGCTGGTGTGCACCCTGCCGGGCCGAACACCCCAATCTGGTGGCGCTGGCCGAAGAGGGCATCCCGATCTACGGCATCAACTACAAGGATGACCCGGACAAGGCGCTGGCGTTTCTGGCCGAGCTCGGCGACCCCTATGCCGCCATCGGCGCCGATGAAAGCGGGCGGACGGGCATCGATTGGGGCCTCTACGGTGTGCCGGAAACCTTCGTCATCGACGGCAACGGCGTGGTGACCTTCCGCTTCCCCGGTCCGATCACCCAGCGCGCCCTCGAAACGCAGGTGCGCCCGGCCATCGAAGCTGCGAAATAACAGCGGACGACCGGGCGCTGAAGGGCGTTACCCCCAGATATAACTCGTTACCCGCCACGCGATTGACGTGGCAAACTCGCTACTGCGCACTCGCAAGGACGAGTAAGATGAACACGCCCAGTTCCATAACCGGGATACCCCCAGGCAGCAGACGCAAAGCGCGCCGCTGAAATTCACACCACTCACTCATCATCTACTCGCCCCCACGATGAACCTGTTGTGCCGCACCGTTTTGCAGGGTGCGAGGAAACAGAGCATTTCCGGACCAACTCACTACCAACAGGGAAACGTTAACCCGAATTAACCAATATTGTTCCGGGATAAATCCGGGAATAGGGAGGAATTGTGCCGGACCGGCCCATGCGGAGGACAAGAAAAAACCGCCCGCAAAAGGTGCGGGCGGTCCGGTGATTCCAAGGGACAGAAAGACCCCGGGGCAGGGGCGGCGTCAGGCCGCCTGCGCGAGGTTGCGCAGCACGTAATGCAACACCCCGCCATGTTCGATATACTCGATCTCGATCGCCGTATCGATCCGGCATTTCAGCGTGATCGTCCGTTCCGTTCCGTCGCCATAGGTGATGGTGCAGGGCACTTCCTGCAGCGGCTGGATCGTGTCGAGCCCGTGGATCGCCACCGTCTCATCGCCCTTCAGGCCCAGAGACTTGCGGGTTTCGCCACCGGTGAACTCGAACGGAATCACCCCCATGCCCACAAGGTTCGACCGGTGAATACGCTCGAAGCTCTCGGCGATCACCGCCTTCACACCCAAAAGCGCCGTGCCCTTCGCGGCCCAGTCGCGGCTCGAGCCCGCGCCATATTGCTCGCCACCAAAGACCACCAGTGGAACGCCCGCCTCCTGATAGGCCATGGCCGCGTCATAGATCGATGTCTGCACGCCATCCGGGCCAAGCGTATAGCCACCCTCGACCCCGTCCAGCATCTCGTTCTTGATCCGGATATTGGCGAAGGTGCCGCGCATCATCACCTCGTGGTTGCCGCGCCGCGAACCGTAGGAATTGAACTCGCGCGGCGCCACCTGCCGGTCCATGAGATACCGGCCGGCGGGCGTGGTTTCCTTGAAACTGCCCGCCGGGCTGATGTGGTCGGTGGTGATCATATCGCCCAGAATCGCCAGAACCTTGGCGCCGTCCAGATTGCTGATCTTGCCGGGTTTCGCGCCCATTCCGCGGAAATAAGGCGGGTTCTGAACATAGGTCGATGTGGCCGGCCAGTCATAGGTCAGGCTGTCCGTCGTCTCGACGCCCTGCCATTTCTCGTCGCCGGTGAACACCTCTGCATATTTCGTCTGGAACGCCTCGCGCGTCACCGTCGCCTCCACCAGTTTGGCGATCTCGGCCTGCGTGGGCCAGATATCCTTCAGGAACACGTCATTGCCGTTCTGATCCTGCCCCAGGGGCTCGGTCGTCAGGTCGATATCCATCGTGCCCGCCAGCGCATAGGCCACCACCAACGGGCGGCGAGGCAAGGTAGTTCGCGCGCACATCCGGGCTGATCCGGCCCTCGAAGTTGCGGTTGCCCGACAGAACCGACGTGGCCACCAGATCGCCCTCGGCAATCGCCTTGGACAATTCCGGCTGGAGCGGGCCCGAGTTGCCGATGCATGTCGTGCAGCCATAGCCCACAAGGTTGAACCCGATCGCGTCCAGATCCTCCTGAAGGTCCGCCGCCTCCAGATAGGCCGACACGACCTGCGAACCGGGGGCGAGCGATGTCTTGACCCATGGCTTGCGGTTCAGACCCAGCGCGCGGGCCTTCCGCGCCACCAGTCCGGCCCCGATCATCACATAGGGGTTCGAGGTATTGGTGCAGGAGGTGATCGACGCGATCACCACCTTGCCCGACTCCATCGTGTAATCCTCGCCCGCCACGGGCACTTCCTTGCCCATGGGCCGCTTGAAGGTCTCTGCCATCTCGCGGGCAAAGGCGGCCTTCGCATTGGTCAGCGCCACGAAATCCTGCGGCCGCTTCGGGCCGGAAATCGCCGGCACGATGGTGCCCATGTCCAGTTCCAGCGTGTCGGTATAGACCGGGTTGTAATCGGCCCCGCGCCACATGCCGTTCTCCTTGGCATAGGCCTCGACCAGCGCGATTGTCTCTTCCTCGCGGCCCGTCGTGCGCAGATAGCGCAGCGTCTCGTTGTCGATCGGGAAAGAAGCCACAGGTCGCGCCGTATTCCGGGGCCATGTTGCCGATCGTCGCGCGATCCGCCAGCGGCAGCCGGTCGAGCCCCTCGCCATAGAACTCGACGAATTTGCCCACCACGCCCTTCTCGCGCAGCATCTGGACGACTTTCAGCACAAGGTCGGTCGCCGTCGTGCCTTCGCGCATCTCGCCGGTCAGCTTGAAACCGATCACTTCCGGGATCAGCATCGAAATCGGCTGGCCCAGCATCGCCGCCTCGGCCTCGATGCCGCCCACGCCCCAGCCCAGAACCGCCGCGCCGTTGACCATGGTCGTATGGCTGTCCGTCCCGACAAGCGTATCGGGATAGGCCACCATCTCACCCGACTGATCGGTATCCGACCAGACCGTCTTGGACAGGTATTCAAGGTTCACCTGGTGGCAGATGCCGGTGCCCGGCGGCACCACGCGGAAATTGTTGAACGCGCTCTGTCCCCATTTCAGAAAGGTATAGCGCTCCATGTTCCGCTCGTATTCGCGGTCCACGTTCATCTGGAATGCGCGGGCATTTCCGAATTCGTCGATCATCACCGAATGGTCGATGACAAGATCGACGGGGTTCAGCGGGTTGATCTTCTCCGCGTCGCCGCCCAGCGAAAGGATCGCATCGCGCATCGCCGCCAGATCGACCACCGCCGGAACCCCGGTGAAGTCCTGCAACAGGACGCGCGCCGGGCGATAGGCGATCTCGCGCGGGTTCTTCCCGCCCTGCGCCGCCCAGTCCGAGAATGCCCGGATATCGTCCACCGATACCGTCTTGCCGTCTTCGAACCGCAGCATGTTTTCCAACACCACCTTCAGCGCGGCGGGAAGCCGTGCGAACTGGCCCAGCCCGGCGGCTTCCGCCGCGGGAATCGAGTAGAACGCATAGCTCTTGTCGCCGACGGCAAGCGTCTTGCGGGTCTTGGCGGTATCGTGACCGACAGTGATGGACATTGGAGAACTCTCCCTGAAATGTGGGCTGTTGCGCTGGCTTTTGACGCGAAAGACCCCGTTCCGCAAGGGGGTGCGTCAATTTTGTATACCGTGGTGCACCGAATTTTGCACCACTTCGGCACCGATAGGTGCGATCCTGTGTTACGCTGGCTCTCAAAACCTTGATTGGTGCGTGTTGCCCCGCTGCTTTAGGACGAAACGGATCAAGGAAAGACCGATTCATGATTTCACTCCGCGCCGCATTCGTTCTGGTATCCCTCCTCGCGACCGGGGCCGCTCAGGCCGCGGACCGGCTTGTGGTGGTGGAACTGTTCACCTCGCAAGGCTGCTCCTCCTGCCCGCCAGCCGACGCGCTGCTGGGCGAGCTTGCGCAGCGCGACGATGTCCTGCCGCTGGCCTTCCACGTGGACTACTGGGACTATATCGGCTGGAAGGACAAGTTCGGCTCGCCCGCGAATACCGAACGTCAGAAGGGCTATGCCCGTGCGGCGGGCCATTCGACGATCTACACGCCCCAGATGGTGGTGGCGGGCGTCGATCACGTGGTGGGGTACAAGCCAATGAAACTGGCCGACCGCATGGGCGCGCATCTGGCCAGCCCCGAGATGGCACGGGTCACGCTCGACCGTTCCGGCGGCACCGTCCGGGTCCGAATCGAACCGAAAAGCGCGAGTGACGGGACCGCCGATATCCTGCTGATCCGCTTTCTCCCGGCCGAAAAGGTTGCGATCCGCAAGGGCGAGAATGCGGGCAAGACTTTGACCTACCACAATATCGTCACCGCCGCTGACCGGATCGGCCAGTGGGACGGAAAATCAACCAAGACCATGAGCGTTCAGGTCTCTGGCGCCGAAGAGCTCGCGGTGATCGTGCAGCGCGCGGAACAGGGCGCGATCCTCGCGGCGGCGCGGCTTCCCTAGATCAATATTTGACGTTCCATCGCCGATGGATCCAGAACCACTGGTCCATGTGCTCTGTGACATGCGCCTCAAGGCTGTCGTTCAGCGCCTGGGTCATTTCCACCGGATCGCCATGGGCAATGGGCGCATCCAGCACGATCCGGAAATTCAGCCCGTCCTCGGCCCGCATCCCATAAATCGGCACCACCAGCGCATCGTATTTCAGTGCCCAGTCTGCGGCGGAGCGTGCGGTTTTCGCAGGCTTGCCGAAAAAGGTCACGTCCGAGCCCTCATTGGCATAGACATCCACGAGGATGCCGATGATCCCGCCCTTCGCCAGATGCTTCACCAGCCCCAGAACGCCACGCCGGTCGGCGGCAAAGACCGGCTGCCCGATCTCCGAGATCGCCTCGACATAATGGGCGTTGAACCGTGTGTTCCGCATCGGACGATACAGCGCGGCAAGCGGATGGCCCTGCGCGAACAGCGCGGCCCGCGGCGCGTCGTAATTGCCGAAATGGGCGGTCACAAGGATCACCGGCCGCCCGGCGGCCCGCGCCTCCTCGAAGGCTGCGACGCCGGGGCCGGTCAGGGGCGCGCGGGCCACGCGATCCTTGAAATCGGCGCCCGAATAGATCTCGATCAGCGTCCGGCCCGCATTCTCGGGCACCGCCCGCATCAGGCGGCGCACCTCGTCCTTGGGCATCCCGGGCCGCACATGGGCAAGGTTCTCCTCCACCCGCTTGTCCCAACCCGCAAGCGGCGCCACGACGCGCGAGGCGATCCACCCCATGAACGGCACCCGCCAGTGGTAGGGAAGCCGCCGGACAAAGCCCAACAGCGCGCGCAGGACCAGGTTTTGCGAAAAGGCGCGCCAGTCGCCATCGGGTCGGGTCATCGGTCCTCGCCTCCGGGCCCGAAAGCGGCCCGTGTCGGCGTTCAGACATATGCGTCCGGGCGACGAGGCTCAAGCGACCATCGGTCTGAAAGAGCCCCCGGGTGCCTCCGGCGCACCGCGCCCGGTGGCAGGTCGTTGAAATCAATCTTGCCTCGGGCAGTCTCCCGACGTCTAAACTCCCCCATGCTTACCCGGATCAGCGGCACCTTCGTCAGGATCGCGTTCGCTCAGGACGCGGATATCACGCTCCAGCGTGGTCATCCGGCGCGACCCGCGGCCCGGTTCAACCGGAAAGGGCAGGATGCGCTCTATCTCAGTCCGGATGAAACAAGTGCGCGCGTCGCAATCGGCCAATACGTGACCCCCGATGACCCGCCACGGGTCCTGCTGACCTTCGAGGTCGGCCGATGCGCGCTCTTCGATCTCCGCGATCCTCGCTCGGCCGAACTCTACGCCAAGGCGCGGAAGCCTTGGCAGGACGCACTCGCCGCAGGAACCGAACCGGCTTCCTGGGAGGTGGCCGACCATCTCCGCGCATCGGGTCACGTCGGACTGATCGACCCGTCCCGCCGACGGCCCGGGCTTTGGCACATCACCCTGTTTCGCTGGAATGGCGCCGGTGCGCCGAACGTCCGTCTGATCGATCCGCCAAGACCGATCGATGTCGAAACAGGCTTTCGCTGATCGCGCCGGGCCCCGCATCCCCAAGGGCGATGCCAGCGGCCGCTACTGCTGGATGCCCGCCAGATACTCGGTCAGCGCAAGGATCCGGAACCGGGCAAAGACCTCGGCCTCTTCCCTCCGGAAATCCGGATTGGCGCCTTGCGATCCGCGAACCTGATACCGGTTGCCCCAGACCGGCATTTCGCGGGTTCCATGCGGCCCCGAGGTCATCGTCCCGTCGATCGTCGAATAGACCTTCGTCACCGGAAAGACGCCCCCGTTTCCGGCGGAAAGCCGGGTCAGATCGGGAAGCGATCCGGTCAGGAACCCCGCCATCGGCCCCCCGCCGGTCCCATCCGGGCCATGACAGGCGGCACAACTGTTCATGTATTCCGTCTCGCCGACCGATTGCGCGCTCGCAGCTGCGGGCAATAACGCAGCGGCCAGAAACATAGCTGAAATCACGGGTCTCATCATGTCCTCCATCCATGGTATCCATGGGAACCAAGGGTCCATGATTTCTTGCCGCCGGATCGTGATATATATCAATGGCGCCATGCGAACGGGGCATGTTTCGGCCCTCCGGCGACGCATCTCCCGAAAGTCCTGCAGGGAAACCGTGCGGCCGCCCGGGCCACCGCAATCGCCCGGGCCCAGCCGGGTCCGGACGGTCAGAGGGCCGCCGCGCTCCCGAGGCAACCACCCCTGTTCGACGCCACCCGGGGCAAGGGGTGTGCGCCATCGTCGGGGCGCAAAACGCAGGTCGATATGCCTTTGCGCTCCGCGTCCCACGGGCACGAGCGCCGGCACCCGATGCAAGGGCCCGCATCGAACCGGGGTCGTTCTCGGTACTATCCCTCGTCGGCCACCAGATGGATCTCGCCATCCGCCTCCAGCTGCCGGATTACCGCAATGATCTCTCCCATCGCCAGATCCGACGTGTCCTCGTCGATCTCGCCCAGTTCCTCCACTTCGCCGCGGATCGCGTCCGCCATCCGCTGCGGCAACGCCGACATGATGAACTCGGCCACCGGCGCGAGATCACCCACCGCACCGGCAATGGCGCGCACCACCACGTCCTGCTCGACCCCGCGCAGGATCTTCGGAATATCGCGCGGCGCGATACGTTCGCGGATGTTGGCGAAGGTGAAGATCGCGCGCCGCACTTCCTCGGCAAAGGCCTTGTCCTCTTCGTCGAGACCTTCGAGCACCTCGTTGCGCGTGGCATTGCGGGACGAATTGAGGATCGCGCCGACCCGCGCCACGGGGCCGTCCGAGAAGGCAAGGATCGGCACCACGTCCAGAACGCCGGCCAGTGCGCGCCCGATCCGGCGCACCGCATCGGGCGCCACCGCCGATGTCAGCGACACCGCATAGGTAATCTGCCGCGCCCGTTCGCCCGGAAGAAGGCCCAAGACGGCCGCGGCGGTGCTCACCGGAAGTTTCGACAGCACGATCGCCGCAACTTCGATGCTTTCGGTCTCGAATACCGGCAACAGGGTTTCCGCATCCCGCGCCGCGATCCGCTCCCACGGGTCGCCGCCCTCGCCGGCCTGCGCCCGAAGGCGTTGCGCCACCGCCGGGCTGATCGCGCCGTTCAGCATCTCAAGCGCCTGCGCCATCGCGGCCGGGCCGAACACGCCTCCGGTCTCCATCAACCGGGCGAATTCATCGGCCACGGCGGCCACTTCCGCCTCGTCCGGCTCACCCAGCGCTCCCATCTGGCGGATCAGGTCGGCCTGCACATGCTCGGGCAGGTCGTGAAGCGGCGGGGCCATCCCCTCGCGCGCCAGGATCCGCAACAGGATGGCCGCCTTCTGCCGCCCGGTCAGATGCCGGGCGGGGGAGGCGCCGGTGTCCGGCGAAAAGTCCATGGGAATTGGATCAATGTTCATCTACGCCGGATTTGCCATTCCCGGCGATATGACCGGACCAGGGTTAAGACCCGGTTTCCAAAGCGCTAAATGCCGCCGAGATTCCAGGGTTTCGGGGCCATGAATCTGCAGCCCCGTCGCCCCGATCCGACAACCGGGGCAGGGCGCTAGTAGCTATAGCCCCGCCCGCTGCGAATGGCATTGGCCAGCGCGACTTCCGGCCATGTCATCCGGCCACCCCTTGCGCGGATCTCGGTCAGTTGTTCCTGCGCCGCGTCCATCGCCCCCAGCTTGACATAGGCCTGACCCATATAGGACCGCGCCAAAAGGTTGTCGGGGTTCTGCGCGATGGCCTGCTGGTAATAGTCCATACCCAGATCCGTCCGCCCCGAACTGCGATGGGCAAAGCCAAGATAGGTCAGGACCCGGTCTTCGGTGGGGTCCGACATGGCCGCAAGCGCCGCAAGCGCGTTCTCGAACTGGCCCGCATAGGCGAATTCGCGCGCCGCGTCGTACAGCGTATCGTCGTCCAGACGGCTTTCCTTGGGTGCGACACAGGCCTCGGTCTTGGGGTCCCAGACCATCCCGTCCGTGCATTCCGTCGTCGTCTTGGTGGGCTGCGGCGGTGTGCTGTCGTCGGATCCCACGGCCCATGCGAGCGCGGGCACGGTCACGGCGAAGACAAGGGCGGTTTTGCGCATTTCCGGTCCTCCAAATCTGGCGTTTACTTCAACTTAGGGCATCTGCCGAAACGACAAGGGGCGGCCCTCGGGCCGCCCCTGTCATTTCATCGCATCGGCGGAACTCAGCCGCTGACGGTCACACAGGCCTTCGTCTCCGCATCATAGACCATGCCATCGGCACAGCTCATCGACGCTTCCTGGTGGCCATAGCCCGAGCATCCGGCAAAACCGATACTCGGAAGGGCGGCAAGAATGAGGGAGGCGAAAATCGTCTTCGTCGTCTTCATTTGTCACTCCGGTCTGGTCACGTATGCGATTAGGTAGCACAGGTTGCTTCAAAAACAATGAACCAACATGCAGATCCCCGGGCACGTGCGTGCCCAGCCACCCGTCAACTGCCGAAAACGCGGGCGAAAATCGTCTCCACATGCTTGGTATGATAGCCCAGATCGAACTTCTCCTCGATCTCCGCCGGGCTCAGCGCCGCGGTCACCTCGGGATCGGCCAGAAGCTCGGTCTTGAAGTCCTTGCCCTCCTCCCAGACCTTCATCGCGTTCCGCTGCACAAGCCGATAGGCGTCCTCGCGGCTCACGCCCGCCTGGGTCAGCGCCAGAAGCACCCGCTGCGACATCACCAGCCCCCGGAACTTGTTCATGTTGGCCAGCATGTTGTCGGGATAGATCACCAGCTTGTCGATCACACCGGTCAGCCGCGCCAGCGCGAAATCCAGCGTGATCGTCGTATCCGGCCCGATGTTCCGCTCGACCGACGAATGGCTGATATCGCGCTCATGCCAGAGCGCCACGTTCTCCATCGCCGGCACCACCGCCATCCGCACCAGCCGCGCCAGACCGGTCAGGTTCTCGGTCAGAACCGGGTTGCGCTTGTGCGGCATCGCCGAAGATCCCTTCTGCCCCTTCGAGAAGAACTCCTCGGCCTCGAGCACCTCGGTGCGCTGCATGTGCCGGATCTCGATCGCCACGTTCTCGATCGAACTGGCCACCACGCCCAGGGCGGCGAAAAACGCCGCATGCCGGTCGCGCGGGATCACCTGCGTGCTGATCGGCTCGGGCACCAGGCCCAGCTTGGCGCAGACATGCTCCTCGACGCGCGGATCGATATTGGCGAAGGTGCCGACCGCGCCCGAAATCGCGCCGGTGGCGATCTCCGCCCGCGCCACCCGCAGGCGGGCAAGGTTGCGGTCCATCTCGGCATAAAAGCGCGCGAAGGTCAGGCCCATCGTGGTGGGCTCGGCATGAATGCCGTGGCTGCGCCCGATCCGGACGGTGAACTTGTGCTCCTCCGCCCGCCGCTTCAGCGCCGCCAGAAGCGCCTCCATATCCGCGATCAGGATATCGGCGGCGCGCACCAGCTGCACGTTGAACGTGGTGTCCAGAACGTCCGAACTGCGTCATTCCCTGATGCACGAACCGCGCCTCGTCGCTGCCGATGATCTCGGCCAGATGGGTCAGAAAGGCGATCACGTCATGCTTGGTCACCGCCTCGATCTCGTCGATCCGGGCCACGTCGAACTCCACGTCGCGGGCCTTCCACACGGCCTCGGCATTGGCCCGCGGGATCACCCCCAGATCGGCCATCGCATCGCAGGCATGGGCCTCGATCTCGTACCAGATGCGGAATTTCGTCTCGGGCGACCAGATGGCGACCATCTCGGGGCGGGAATAGCGGGGGATCATGGCTCTTGCCTTTCGTCGAAGCGGTGCGGCAAGGCAGCAGGCGCGGGCCCGGGGCTTGTCGCGGGGTTGCGGGCGGGTCATAGACTGGGCAGGCGCGCACGGCAAGGAGGGCAGGGGTGAAACGGATTGCTGTCAGGTCTGAAGACGGCGCTGCTCGCCGGGGCCTGCGCTTTCCGGCCATGGCAGAAGAGATCACGCCCGAAACCTTCGCGGACCGCGTGGTGGAGTGGGAATTCGGCGAACAGGACTTCCTCGCCTCGGGCCGGACCCGCGACAGGCTCCTGACCGACAGCTGGGGCTGGTGGGAACTGCGCGACGACCGGCTCTGCCTGCTCTGGCCCCCGGCCGAGGACTGGGACTGCGCCACGACCACGATCGCCCAAGGGGTCCTGCGCCTCGAATTCGACGATGGCCGGGTCCAGACGGGGCGGTTCCGCGAATGACGGCAGCAGGACGAAGCGACCGGGCCCGCAGGCCTGTCCGACTTCGCCGGAATCTGGCACGTGTCCCGCACCATCGAGGACCGCGCGGCGGGCCGCGATGGCCGCTTGGTCGAACCGCGCGCTTCGACCCCGACGGCCGGGCCTCCTCTATACCGAAGAGGGTCACCTGACCTTCCCCGGCGCGCAACCGCTCCTCGCCACGCGCCGCTACCTCTGGCGTCCGGACGGGCCGGGGCGCATCGCCGTTCTCTTCGCCGATGGGCGCCCTTTCCACGATTTCGGCCCCGATCAGCCCGAGGCCCGGCACTGGTGCGACCCCGATACCTATGACGTGACCTACCGCTTCGCCCGATTGGCCGGAATGGGAGTCGGTCTGGCAGGTCGAGGGGCCCCGCAAATCCTATGTCATGACCTCGCATTACACCCGCGTCCCCTGAGGCAGCGGCCGACAACGCTTGCACGACCCCCCGCGCTGGTGCAGAAACATACCGAAATCAAGGAACATGGAACGGAGCACGCCCATGAGCATGACACAAACCGACCCGGTGCTGACCGAGGCCTTCGGGCCCCGCACCGGCACCGCCCTCCTGATCAAGCAGGCGGCCCTCGTCGTGGCCGGGATCGCGCTTCTGGCGATCGCAGCCAAGATCAGGGTGCCGATGTGGCCGGTTCCGATCACCATGGGCACCTTCGCGGTCCTGACCATCGGCGCGGCCTATGGCCCCCGGCTCGGGCTGGCCACGATCATGGGCTACATGATCGTCGGCGCGCTGGGCTTCGATGTCTTCGCCTCCTCGTCCGCCGAAAGCGCGGGCCTCACCTACATGATGGGCGGCACCGGCGGCTATCTTCTGGGCTATGTGCTGGCCACGCTGGCGCTGGGCTGGGCCGCGCGCGCCGGATGGGACCGCTCGGTCTGGGGCATGGCCGCGGCCATGCTCATCGGCACCGCGCTGATCTACATCCCGGGCCTCCTCTGGCTCGGTCAGCTCTATGGCTGGGATCAGCCGATCCTCGCATGGGGCCTGACGCCGTTCCTCGTGGGTGACGCGCTGAAACTGGTGCTGGCCGCGCTCCTCGTGCCGGCCCTGTGGAAACTGGTGGGCCGCGCCCGCGCCTGATCCCACGCGCCGAACCAATTTCGCGCCCCGGTCCCGCAAGGTCCGGGGCGTTTCGCTTTCCGGCCCCTTCTTCTCTTGTCAAATATCCCGGGGGGGCTGCCCGAAGGGTAGCGGGGGCTGGCCCCCGGTCCCGGCCTTTCAGCCCGCCAGCACCGTCTCGATATGCGACGACCGCTCCAATGTCCGGTGGACCGGGCACTTGTCCGCGATCTCCAGAAGCCGCGCCCGCTGCTCGGCGTCCAGAGTCACCCATCAGCGTTATCTCGCGCCGGAACGTGTCGATCTTCCCGTCGCCCCGCGCCTCGGCATCCTGCGCATGGACCTTGTCATGGGTCACATCCACCCGGATACCGGTCAGGGGCCAGCCCTTGCGCCGCGCATACATCCGGATCGTCATCGAGGTGCAGGCCCCCAGCCCCGAGGCCAGAAACCCGTAGGGCGAGAGACCCCGGTTGGTGCCGCCATAGGCACGCGGCTCGTCCGCCAGAAGGTGATGATCGGGCCCGTTCGAGATATCCTGCAGAAACCCGTTCGGATCGGCCTCCACCACCCGGATCACGCCCTCGGGCGCGCCGATGGGGCGGTGCGGGGGCGTTCAGAGGCACATAGCGCCCGACCCAGGCCGCGATCACCTCGGCGGCATATTCCGCGTCTCGGCCCCGCGAGATAAGGTGATCTGCATCGTCCAACGTCACGAAACTCTTGGGATGTTTCGCCGCCATGAAGATCCGCGTCGCGTTATCGATCCCCACGACGCTGTCGCGCGGCGCATGCAGAACCAGCAGCGCCCGGTTCAGCTTGCCGATCGCCTCGCCCAGCTTTTCCGCCGCCACATCCTCGATGAAATCGCGCCTGATCCGGAACGGGCGCCCGCCCAGATCGACCTCGGCCACCCCGTCGCGCGCGATCGTCTCCAACGCATCGCCGAAATTATGGGTCACATGCTCGGGGTCGAACGGCGCGCCGATCGTCACCACCGCTTTCACGCTTGCGATCCGGCCCGCCGCGCGCAACACCGCCGCCCCGCCCAGCGAATGACCGATCAGGATCTCCGGGCGCCATGCCCTGATCCCTGAGCCAGGCCGCAGCCGCCTCCAGATCGCCCACATTCGACGAAAACGTCGTGTTCTCGAACTCGCCGCCCGAATGGCCCAATCCGGTGAAATCGAACCGCAGAACCGCGATTCCCATGGCCGCCAGCCGCGCCGCGATCCGCCGCGCCGCCGGGATGTCCTTCGAGCAGGTAAAGCAATGGGCAAACAGCGCCGTCGCCAGATGCGGCCCCTCCGGGCGGTCCAGCCGGGCGGAAAGCTCATGTCCGGCATGGCCGGCAAAGGTGATACGGTCGGTGGGCATCGCGGTCGGGTCCTTGCTGTCTGAACCCCAGAGTGGGGGCCGCGCCCGTTGACCACAAGTCACTCAACGCGCCCGTCACGCCAAGGTGAGAGCGTGTTACAACTCTGGAATATCCCCATCCCGCGTGTCAGCCTCCGCTCCATGACCCGACCGCCATTTGCGCGCGATCCTGGCAGGAGCAATGATTGAATGCATTTTTTCAGGGGCTTGGCCCTTTTGGCCCTCGCGGCACTTGCGGGTCTGGTGCTGGCGGGCTTCGCGGGTGCGCTACACGGGGCGGGCGACAGTTTCGCGGTGTTCCGGCCACAGGCCGCCGCAGCCCTTCTTGCGGTCTCCGTCCTCCTCTGGCTCCTTGGCATGCGCGGCCCCGCGTTTCTCGGCGCCGCACTCGCGCTGGGCGCGGGCCTCACCGTCGCGCCCCATCTGAGCAGGGTGAACGCGACCGGCCAAACCATTGCAATATATCAGAAAAACCTGCGATACGACCTTGCCGATCCGGCCCCGCTCTCGGCCGACATCCGCGCCACCGGGGCCGAGATCGTGACCCTGCAAGAGGTCAACGGCAGGACCCGCGCCGTGGCCGACGGGCTGGCCGATGCCTATCCCACCCGCATCACCTGCCGGTTCGGTGCGGTGGGCGGGCCGGCGATCCTCTCGGTCTGGCCGGGCCTGCCGGGGTCCACCGCCTGTTTCGGCGAGATCGGGCTGGTCACGACGGTGCTTGATGACGCCTGCGGGTCCTCTCCGCGTCGTCTCCCTGCATCTCCACTGGCCATGGCCCTATGGCCAGCCTGGGCAACTGCGCGAGATCCTCCCGATTCTCGAAAGCTTCCCCGAGCCCACGATCCTCGCGGGCGATTTCAACATGGTCCGCTGGTCCCACGCGCTCCGCACCCTTGGCCGCGCCAGCCGTACCGCGCCCGCAGGGGCGTCGCACACGACCCTGCCGGGCAGGGTGGTCTGGCCCGGGCTGCCCATCGACCATGTCCTCACCCCGGGCGGCGCCGGGACGACCCAGATCCGGCCCGCGTTCGGCTCCGATCATCTGGGCCTTCTCGCGCAGATCCCGGTGGCGGCGCTCTCGGGGGATTAAAGCGTGCCCATCAGCGCCGGATCGAACGGATAGGCGGTCATGTTCTCGAACCCGTCTTCGGTGATCAGAACCTGCTCTTCCAGCTTGATCGAGAAATCCCCGCCTTCGGGGCTGATAAGCGCCTCGACGCACAGAACCATCCCCGGCTCCAGCGCGTAATCGAACGCTCCCTCCACCGCCATGTCGGGATAGGCCACCAGCGGCCACTCGTCGCAAAGCCCCACGCCATGCATCATGCAGCCGTATTTCAGCGCCTGATACTCGGGGGCCAGCGGGTGGCAGTTCGCCGAAAGCTCCGGGATCGTGACCCCCGGCTTCAGCATTTCCATATTGGTCATGATATGCTCATGTCCGTGGCGCATGGCCGCAACCATATCCGGGCGCGGCGGCCTGTCCCCGATCCACCATGTCCGGCTGATATCGGTACAGATGCCATAGGCGCCCACAAGGTCGGTATCGAAGGCCACGATCTCGTTGTTCTGAACGATCCGCCCGCCGCATTCCTGAAACCACGGATTGGTGCGCGGCCCCGATGTCAGAAGCCGGGTCTCGATCCACTCGCCGCCGCGCCGGATATTCCCGGCATGCAGCACCGCCCAGATATCGTCCTCGCTCACCTCGCCGCCGGGGATAGTGTCGCGGGCGAACCGCTCCATCTCGGCCATCGCCGCCTCGCAGGCATGGATCGAACAGCGCATCGCGCGGATCTCGTCCGGCCCCTTCACCGACCGTGCCTTTTCGGTCACCTCCTCACCATCGAAAATCTCGATCCCCAGCGTCTCGAGCGCGCGGTAGCCATGCCGCATCGCCTTGTCGACCGCCAGCCGCCGGTTGCCCGGGGCATGGGCCGCCAGAAGGTCGCCCACCTCGGCGGCAAACACCCCGGCCTGCGCCCCCACCTTGTCGCCACGGTCGAAATAGAACAGATCCGCACCGCTGCGCACCTCGCGCACCAGCGGGTTGTGATCGGCCAGGAACGGCGCGTTCTTGTAATCCCAAAGCACCATATGTCCATCGGCGCAGATCAGGCAGGCGCGGAACGGATTATGGGTGTTCCAAAGCTGCATGTTGGTGCTGTCGGTCGCGTATCGGATGTTGAGCGGGTCGAACACCAGAAGCCCCGCCAGATCGCGCGCATTGATATGGCTCACCAGCCGGTCAAGCCTGTAGGCCCGCATCGCGGGCAGATCCGGCAGGCTCAGACCCGCCTCCGCCCATTCGCCGAAGGCCAGACGCGTCGGGCCGATCTCGACCCGGTCGCTGTCATTGGGGCTGCCATCGGCAAGGGTCTCGCCCCGGCTCGGATCGATCTTGCGCCTGTCGCGAAAATGCGTGTTCATTCCCGGGCATCCTCCTTGCCCCAGCGTGATCCAACGAAAGGCCGCGCGTCCCGCTCGAATGCGACTTGGACGGGTGTCGGTTTTCGAACCTTTACTCGGTAAGGACAGGCTGTATCACAAGGTATGGAACCCGCCCTGCATGACCGCCTGCCATTCGCGCCCTGGACCGATCCGGTGACGCGCAAGCTGCCCGGCACCCGGCCCGCCGATCCCGATCTCTGGGCCAGCGTGGACGAGGCTTACGGCGCACAGATGGCGCAGCGCGACCACCTCGTGACGCAGGCCCGGGACAAGGTGATCGCCCTTCTGCCCGAAGGCCGCGCGGCGGCGGACGAGCTTCTGTCGGTGGGGCTGGCACAGGCGGCACGGCACCCGGGCTTCGCGCGCCGGGGCGATCGCCTGACGCGGCCCGACGGCGTTACGATAGGGATCCGCGCGGACGATCCCATGGCCACGCTCGGGCGCATCTTTCAGCAGGATCTCTGCATTCTCGAGGCCGGTCCCGCAGCCCATGTCCTCACCGGCGCGGTCCTCTGCTTTCCTTCGGGCTGGACGCTCACTGAAAAGATCGGCCTTGGCCTCGACCGGTTGCACCGGCCCGTGCCCTCCTATGACAGCGCCATCGAGGCGCGGGTGCAGCGGATGTTCGACGGGCTGAAACCCGACCGCCCGATCTGGCGTACCAATGCCCACCGCGCCTTCACGGCGGACCTGTTCACGCCGCGGCGCGAGGCCGATCCGCGACCCGCCCATACCGGGACAGCGCCCTATCTCCGTTCCGAACGACAGGTCCTGTTCCGCCTGCCGCTGACCGGGGCGGTGGTGTTCTCGATCCTGACGATCCTCGTCCGGCGTGAAGACCTCACACCGGAACAGGCAGAGACCTTAGCCGAATTTCAATTGAAAGAAGTCTGACCGTTCAGATCGCCGACAGAAGCAGCGCGCCCTGTTCGGTCGCTCCCAGCGCCACGAACAACCCGGTAAGCGCCATCGCATGGGCCGTGGTCCGCATGTTCTCGCCACCGGCAATATTCAGCGCCAGAAGCGCCAGCCCGACGGGCAGGGCGAACAGAATGACACTGGCATTCAGCGCATAGACCGTAAGCCGCGCCGCCGTACCCTCGCAATCCTGACCGGGCGTGAAAACACTGGCCTCCTGCTCGGGCTCTGCCACAGGGGCGGTCGACCACCTGATCGGCGGGCTCAAGCTCGGGGAACAGATCCCGCGCGGGGATCCGCGCACGGATCTCGCGGCGCGTCAACGGAGCCCCGTCGTGCGCTGTCTGAAGGATATGATCAAGCGTGGTCGTCATCTCATTTCCCTGTATCCGGGCGGATTTCACCCGGGAACAAGGTAAATATCCCCCCAAAATGTGGAGAAATCGGGGCAGAGGCAGGTATTCTTCGCGAAGAATTCAGGGTCAGGGCCGATTTGCGCGGGATCTTGCCGAGCGCGGCTGATAACAAACGAAAAAGGCCGCCCGAAGACGGCCTTTTCTCAGGAAATCCGACGATTCACTCGTCTTCAAGCTTCTCGATCGCCTTCTCCAGATCGGCTTTCGAAACCTTCTTTTCCTTCACCTTGGCCAGTTCAAAGACATAATCCACGACTTTGTCCTCAAAGATCGGCGCCTGGATCTGCTGGCGCATCTGCGCGTTCTTCTGAACGAATTCAAAGAACTGGCGCTCCTGACCGGGATATTGCCGCGCCTGCGTGATCACCGCCTGGGTGACCTCTGCATCGGTCACCTGGATCTCGGCCTTCCGGCCCAACTCGGCCAGAAGCAGTCCCAGACGCACCCGGCGTCCGGCCAGCTTGATATGCTCCTCGGTGGGCTCGACCTTCTCGTGGTCATGGCCTTCGACATCGGGGTTTTCCTCGTGCCAAAGCTGATGCGCGATCTGCTCGGCCTCGGCATTCAGAAGCGTCGGCGGAAGGTCGAACGTCACCAGCTTGTCCAGCTCGTCCAGAAGCCCGCGCTTCATCACCTGACGCGCCGCGCCGCCATACTCGGCCTCAAGCCGCTCGCGGATCTGCGCCTTCAGCGCCTCAAGGTCGTCGGCGCCGAACTTCTTGGCCAGTTCATCGTCGATTTCTGCCTTGGCCGGGGCCTGAACGCTCTTCACGGTACAGGCGAACACCGCCTCCTTGCCCGCAAGATGCGCCGCGCCATACTCGGCGGGGAAGCTGACGGTCACGTCCTTTTCGTCGCCGGCCTTCACGCCCACAAGCTGCTCCTCGAAGCCGGGGATGAAGCTGTTCGACCCCAGAACGAGCGGATAATCCTCGGCCGAACCGCCATCGAACGCCTCGCCATCTACCTTGCCCACGAAGTCGATCACCACCTGATCGCCATCCTTGGCCTTCGAGCCCTTCTTGCGGTCGGCGAAGGTCTGGGCGTTCTCGGCAAGATTGTCCAAAGCCTCGTCCACGGCCTTTTCGTCGGCCTCGACCACCAGCTTTTCAAGCTTGATCTTCGACAGGTCCACGTCCGGGATGTCCGGCAGCGCCTCATAGGTCATCTCGACCAGAACGTCGTCGCCTTCCTTCCAGTCCTCGTTGGTCATCTTGACCTCGGGCTGAAGGGCAGGGCGGTCGCCCGAGGCCTCGAAATGCTCGGCCATGGCGCCGTCCACGGCTTCCTGCATCGCCTCGCCCAAAAGCCGGGGGCCATACTGCTTCTTCAGAAGCGC
The DNA here is from genome assembly GCA_963698645.1 of uncultured Alphaproteobacteria bacterium. Lineage (GTDB taxonomy): Bacteria > Pseudomonadota > Alphaproteobacteria > Rhodobacterales > Rhodobacteraceae > Ovoidimarina. The sequence goes on along the minus strand of CAVORP010000006.1, from coordinate 203,368 downwards.
CATCGGGACCTTGCCCTTGCGAAAGCCCTTCATCTCGATGCCGGGCTGCGCCTCGGCCAGCTTTTCGTTGACTTTGGCGTCCAGTTCGGCGGCCGTCACGGTGATGTTGTAGCCGCGCTTGAGCCCGTCGTTCAGCGTCTCGGTAACCTGCATGCGTTCCTCTATCTCATAGGGTGCCCGCCGGATGCGGGGGACCGTCCGGAAAATCTGCGCCCTTCTATTGTCGCGCGGGGCGGGGCGCAAGGCGAAAGGCGGGGGAAAGCGGCAAAGAGATGCGCCGACCCGGTCGAACCCGAAAACAAGGGCAGCGCCCGGCCCGAGGGGTGGGCGAGAAGCGCCCGCCCTGGGGGCGTGTCAGTGCATTGCGGCGCAATGCACGCACCGACAGGCGATTGCCCGCAATCGCCGAGAGGTCGGGCGCTGCCCGGCGGTTCCCGCCGGGCGACTCTGTCATCACCGCGCCCGCCCTACTTCAACCGAAACCGGTTCCGAAGCCCAAGCCCAAGGAAGAACAGGAACACGAAGCCCAGAACCGTCTGCGCCGATGCCGAGAAACCCCAGCCCGCGCGGCAAGACGCTCCATACATCCGCGAAATGAATGCGATTGAGGCCCAGAAACGCGAACAGGTTGGCGAATGAAAACCCGAACCCCTTGCCAAGGCTCCATCCGGTCTCGGCCATGCATCCCGGCGGGCTGATGGCATAGCCCTCGAAACATCCCGGCCCGAAATACCAGCCATAGATCAGCGCGGGCATCACCAACAGACCGCCCGAGTATCCCGAAGGGCCGGGCCACCCCATAGCCGTAATCCGAAACCCAGCCGAAACCCTGAACGATGACCCGGTCCCAGCCCGCTTCAGAACCGCATCGCATTTCATCTCCTGCCGGAAAAAGAAATGCTCGTCATCGGGCTTGTGCAACTCGTTCATCAATTGCCGCAACCGGGTATAGGCGCGCTTGCCCTCGGCGGCGTTGTCCTCGGTGATCGTCGGCCAGTTCGTCATCTTCGGCCGTGAACGCCGTGTCCTGATGCAACTCCCGCTGATAGAACATCGGCACCCGCGCGTCTCGAACCGTGCGCGCCTTCGAACATCGGTCCGTGGCCGAAACGCCCCATCCGAAAAATCGGCCGATACCCGGCTGAAGTGGCTGGCTGGAAGTCGGACGAAGAAGGCAGACCCGGTGAAGGTGGCGGACTGGAAGACGGCATACCCGGTGAAGGTGGCGGACTGGAAGTCGGCATCGGTGAAGGTGGCGGACTGGGAAGTCGGCAGTCCGGTGAAGGTGGCGGACGGGAAGTCGGCATGACCCGGTGAAGGTGGCGGACTGGAAGACGGCATCCCCGGTGAAGGTGGCGGAATGAAGGCAGTCCTGGTGAAGGTGGCGGACTGGAAGTCGGCATCCCCGGTGAAGGTGGCGGACTGGAAGACGGCATACGCCGGTGAAAACGCACTTCTCCAATACAACGGTATTGGAGAAGTGCGTTTCAGTCAGATCGACTTCTCCGCACCTGAATTCGGGAATCCTCCACATCTCCCCCCAGCCGCTCGAAAAACGCCGCTTTCAGATCCTTTCGTTCGGCCTCTGACAGCGGCGCGAGGTCCTCCACCCGCAGGTCCATCTGCGCGGCAAGGTCCGCGCGGTCTTCATCGCTCAGATCGGAACAGGCCCACCCGTTCCAGATTCGCCGGTTCCGCGCATGCAACTCCCAGTCGACCCCTTGCCATCCTGGGGCCATACACCGTCGCCAGCACATACCACGGGTTCTGCTCCGCTGGCTGCAACTCCACCCCGTCATTCCGGATGTGTTTGCCGTCCTCGACGTACACAGAACCCCGCAGGCTTCGAACTGTCCCGTAACTCTTTGCTCATACCCGTCCCCCGCGCCGCCATCCTCCGGGCCAGCCTAGGGGTGCCGTCCGCACCACTCAAGCGTGTATTCGGGGCCTTGTCCGGCTGCGCGATCCCGCACATCCATGCGCATGGAAACCGCATGGAATACACATGGTTTCCGCATTCTCCGAACGGCCTTGAAATCGCTCTTGTGAAGTGGTGCGGGTGAAGGGACTCGAACCCCCACGCCTCGCGGCGCCAGAACCTAAATCTGGTGCGTCTACCAGTTCCGCCACACCCGCACTGGCCCGCCATTTAGCAAATCCGCAACACCGGGGCCACACCAAAAAACTCCTCCAATAGTATTTTGAAATCCCACGCATTTCCTGTTAACGCTTGACGTCAATCAAATCAAAGGTCCGCAGCAAAATGACGGGCCATGAGGCAGTACAGGCACGTGGCGAGCTACTCCATATGGGTATTGGAGGAGTTGAACCTCCTTCTTCCCGGGCGCGACCTTGACGGGGTCACGCAAGGCGATGGCACGCATCTGATCGGCCGCAACATCTTCTTCCGCAACCAGGACTGGATCCGCGTCACCCTCACCGATAACGACGAGTTCTTCGACGACAACGACGGCTCGCAACGTCTTGATGGCGAACAGACAATCGACGGGACGACCTATCCGTCGGGCACCCGGATCGAGGCCGAATACACGCTCATTCTGGTGGATCCCAAGACCGGCGATCAGTACACCATGGTCGCCTTCAATGTGAACGACAGCTCCCCCGCCTACAGCACGGTCGAGGGCCTTGCCTTCGTTGGCGAGTACCCGCCCCAGAATGTGCGCCTCAAGGTGCTGGACGCGTTCGAGGGACCGGGCGATTTCGGCAACGATCCGATCCCCTATTCGGATTTCGCCGTCTGTTTCACCCCCGGCGCGCGCATCGCGACGCCGGATGGGCCAAGACTGGTCGAAACCCTTCGTCCCGGCGATCTGGTGGACACGCGCGACCACGGGCCAAGGCCGCTTCTCTGGGTCGGTGCGACCGATGTCGGCGTTGCCAAACTCCGCGCCGCGCCGCGCTTCCGGGCCGTCCGGATCCGCGCCGGTGCGCTTGGAAACGGGCGGCCCAGACGCGATCTCGTGGTGTCCCAGCAGCACCGGATCATGCTGTCGGGCTGGCGGATCGAATTGCTGTTCGGCAAGCGGCAGGTCCTTGCCGCCGCCAAGCATCTGGTGGGCATGCCGGGCGTCACACTCGACCCGCCGACGCGGCCCCTGCGCTACCTGCACCTGCTGTTCGACCGGCACGAGATCGTGCGGGCCGAAGGGCTCTGCGTCGAAAGCTTCCGGCCCGGCATCGAAAGCCTTGCCACGTTGAGTGCCGAGATGCAGGCCGAGGTGCATTCCGTGCTGCGGGCCGAGGGCGCGGATGCGGCGTCCTTCCCGCCCGCGCGGCCGCTTCTGAAGGAATGGGAGACCTGGGCCGCGACCGGCTACAGCCCCAGCGAGCGGAACACTTTCGGAAGTTCTTCGGAAAGGTCCTCGGCGATCAGCCCCGGCCCGAAACTCCGCGCCGCCTCGACGTGAAGCCACGCGGCGGTGCTTGCGGCCTCCATTGGTTCGAACCCGCGCGCCAGCAATCCCGTGATGAACCCCGCCAGAACGTCGCCCGATCCGGCGGTGGCCAGCCACGGGGCGGCGCGATCGTATTGGGCGGAGTTGATCCGGCACCGGCCCGACGGGTCGGCAATGACCGTATCCGGCCCCTTGAACAGAACCGTGCATCCGGCCCGCGCCGCCGCCTCACGTGTCGCGTCGACCTTGGAATAGGCGGGGCCGGTGGTGGCGGGCGCGGCCAGCCGTTCCGCGATGTCGGGGAAAAGCCGCGCGAACTCCCCGGCATGGGGCGTCAACACGCATCCCTCGTGCAGAATGGCGAACAGCGCGTTCGGATCGTCCTCGAAACTGGTCAATGCATCCGCGTCGAGAACGCATCCCCGACGCACCCCTAACGCGACTTTAACCAATGCGCGGGTATCACTTCCGACGCCAAGGCCGGGTCCGAGGCACAGCGCATTCAGCCGGTCGTCCTCCAAAACGCGAGCCAGCGCATCGGCATCCGCCACGGAGCGCAGCATGATCGCGGTCAGTTGCGCGGCATGGTCGGGAACGGCATCGGGCGGTGCGGCGACTGTGACGAGACCCGCCCCGATCCGCAACGCACCGCGCGCGGCAAGCCGGGCAGCACCTCCCTTGGGCGAGGAGCCGGCGAGGATGACGGCGTGGCCGTGAGAGTATTTGTGGCCGGCGACATGCCGCTTGTCCAAGTCGTAACCCGGCCAGATGCGTCGGCTTGTCCCCGCTGGCGGATCGAAATCGAGAAGCTGAACGATGCCCTCCGCTGGTTCTGACTTCAGGTGCGCCGGATGCCGGTCCTCTTGCCCAAGACCGATATCGACAACCCGAAGCCTGAATATCGGCGCATCAAGGAAATGGCCAACTTTGCGCCGATGGAATGTCGCGGTCAGGTGGGGATGCAGCAAGCGCCGGGCCGCGTCGTTCTGCCACCAGTTCCAACGGGCATCCAGATCGTCCCCGTCCTCGGCCTCTGTCGGCGCGGGCGGGAAAAGGAACTTGCCGCTGTCGCAGTCGAGGCCGGACGGGCAATCAACGGAGACGATGTGGTAGGGAACAAGCCATGGATGCGTTTCGCCTACGTCGCGTTTCCCGACCGCATGGAACGCATTCGCACATTCCAGCGGAATCGCCCGGCTGAGGCCGGTGCCGAACATCGCATCCACCAGCAAGGTCGGCCGCGGACCCTGCGACGCAGCCTCGACGGTCAGCGGGGTGACGTCGCCCATGCGACTCCAGATCTCGAAGTTGGTGCGGGCGTCGGGCGGCAGCTTCGCCGGGTCTCCAAAAAGCAGAAGTTCGACGTCCCAGCCCTTGTCGCGCAGGCGCCGGGCTATCACGAAACCGTCGCCGCCATTGTTGCCTGGCCCGCAAAGAACGACCGCGCGATGTGGCGCTTTCGCCAACTCGGGCCATTCCTCGAAGATCGCGTCGACCACGCCGCGCCCCGCACGCTCCATCAGGGCCAGACCGGTCACCTCGCCGCTCTCGATCGCGGCCTGTTCGATGGCCCGCATCTGGGCTGCGGTCAGGAGTTCGGTCATTTCGCGGGCAATCCGTTCATAATTCGCCTATCCTGAAAGCGTGATGCCTAATAAATAGGCATCAGTGTGAGAATCATTCCGTCGCCGGGGCCCTCCAATCCTTACCGAATTGGCACCCGTGGCGGGAAGTGTTCTGACCGCGTTCGAGGACGCGACAGCGCCGGAGGAGTCGAAAAGCGATGAAAAAGATCGAGGCGATCATCAAGCCATTCAAGCTGGATGAAGTGAAAGAGGCCCTGCAGGACATCGGTGTTCAGGGCCTGAGCGTGATCGAGGTAAAGGGCTTCGGTCGCCAGAAAGGGCACACGGAACTCTATCGCGGCGCGGAATATGTCGTCGATTTTCTTCCGAAGGTGAAGATCGAGGTGGTTCTGGACGACGATCAGGTTGACGCGGCCATCGCGGCAATCGTGGACGCAGCCAAGACCGACAAGATTGGCGACGGCAAGATTTTCGTCTCGTCCGTCGAAAACGCATTGCGCATCCGGACCGGGGAAACAGGACCGGACGCGCTCTGACACTTCCGGGCCATGCCCGATATCGAAAACCGACACACGCAGAGGGAAGAAAACCGATCATGAGTAACAAGGACTTTCTGAAAACGATCAAGGACGAGGATGTCGAATATGTAGACATCCGTTTCACCGACCCCCGGGGCAAGCTGCAGCACGTGACCGTGTTCGCGGATCAGGTGGACGAAGACTTCCTTGAAGAAGGGTTCATGTTCGATGGCTCGTCCATCGCCGGATGGAAATCCATTGATCAATCCGACATGAAGCTGATGCCCGACACGAAATCCGCCTACATGGATCCGTTCTATGCGGAAAAGACGATTGCCGTGCATTGCTCGGTCGTCGAGCCGGACACGGGCGAAGCCTATGATCGTGACCCGCGCGGGACTGCGGAAAAGGCCGAGGCCTATCTGAAGTCGACCGGGATCGGCGACGTGGCCTATATGGGTCCGGAAGCGGAATTCTTCCTGTTCGACGATGTGAAATTCTCGGTCGCGATGAACAAGGTATCCTACGAAGTTGATGCGATCGACGCGTCATGGAACTCGGATACCGAATACGAGATGGGCAACATGGGGCACCGTCCCGGCATCAAGGGCGGTTATTTCCCCGTGGGTCCGGTCGATGATGGTCAGGACATCCGGTCCGAGATGCTGTCGACGATGAAGCGGATCGGCATGAAGGTCGACAAGCACCACCACGAGGTGGCGTCGTGTCAGCACGAACTTGGCCTTATCTTCTCGTCGCTGACCGATCAGGCTGACCAGCTTCAGAAGTACAAGTATGTGATCCACCAGGTGGCGCATGCCTATGGCAAATCGGCGACCTTCATGCCGAAGCCGATCGCGGGCGACAACGGAACCGGCATGCACGTGAACATGTCGATCTGGAAGGACGGCAAGCCGATTTTCGCGGGCGATAAGTACGCCGATCTGAGCCAGGAAGCCCTCTACTATATCGGCGGCATCCTGAAGCACGCCAAGGCTCTGAACGCCTTCACCAACCCGTCCACCAACTCCTACAAGCGTCTGATCCCGGGCTTCGAGGCCCCCGTTCTGCGCGCGTATTCCGCACGTAACCGGTCCGGTTGCGTTCGTATTCCGTGGACCGAAAGCCCGAAGGCCAAGCGCGTCGAGGCCCGTTTCCCGGATCCGGCGGCGAACCCCTATCTCTGCTTCTCGGCCCTGCTCATGGCCGGTATCGACGGGATCAAGAACAAGATCGATCCGGGCGAAGCGATGGACAAGGACCTGTACGATCTGCCCGCCGAAGAGCTGGCCGGGATCCCGACGGTCTGCGCCAGCCTTCGCGAAGCGCTGGGCGAGCTGGAGGCCGACATGGACTTCCTGCTGGCAGGCGACGTGTTCACCAAGAGCCAGATCGAGGGCTACATGGATCTCAAATGGGAAGAGATCTATGCCTATGAGCACACACCGCACCCGGTCGAGTTCAAGATGTACTACAGCTGCTGATCCTCCCTCGGCGGTTCGACAGAGAAGGGCGCTCCAGTTGGAGCGCCCTTTTTTGATTGGTTGGCCGCGGGTTGCATTGCGGCGGTCATGCGCCCCTCGATCCCGTTTGCCGCGCCATGGGGCAGGGACAAAAAAAGAGCGCCCACCTGGGCGCTCTTTTCTGTTCGTCTGCTGGTCCGAAGATCAGTTCTTTTCTTCGGCGTCCTTGTCCGAGGCTTCCGCTGCGGCGGACTCTTCGGTGGCGGAGCCAAAGTCGTCGTCGTCAAGCTGGGCCGCGCCGATATCGTCGAAGAGTTCGGCGATCTCGAATTCCGCGGCGGCTTCTTCTTCGGCGGCCAGTTCCTGGATCGACTTGCCGGAGGCCTGAAGCTCTGCTTCTTCCACGGACCGGGCGATGTTCAGGTTGATGGTCACCTCGACCTCGGGGTGCAGGCTGACGGTCAGCGCATGCAGGCCCAGTTCCTTGATCGGGCGGGTCATGATGACCTGCTTGCGGTCGATCGAGAAGCCTGCCTCTGATGCGGCATCGGCGGCGTCGCGGGTGCTGACCGAACCATAAAGCGCGCCGGCGTCGGAGGCCGAGCGAATGATGATGAAGGTCTGGTCATCGAGCGATTTGGCCAGTTTCTCGGCTTCACCACGCGTTTCGAGGTTCTGCGCTTCAAGCTGCGCCTTCTGGTTCTCGAATGCTTTGATATTCGCGTCTGAGGCCCACAGCGCTTTCTTCTGCGGCAGCAGGTAGTTGCGGGCGTAGCCGTCCTTGACGGTCACGACCTCACCCATCTGGCCAAGCTTGGCCACGCGTTCAAGAAGGATGACTTGCATTGGGTCTCTCCTTATTTCACGGCATAGGGCAGAAGGGCGAGAAACCGGGCGCGCTTGATCGCACGGGCCAGTTCACGCTGCTTCTTGGCCGAAACCGCGGTGATCCGGGACGGGACGATCTTGCCCCGCTCGGAGATATAGCGCTGAAGAAGACGGGTATCTTTGTAGTCGATCTTCGGTGCATCGTCGCCAGAGAAGGGGCAAACCTTACGACGGCGAAAGAATGGTTTTGTTGCCATTGTTCAGGTCTCCTTCTTAACGACGCTCACGGCGTTCGCCGCGGTCGTCACGTTTCTGCATCTGGACCGAAGGGCCCTCTTCGTGGCCATCGACCTTGATGGTCAGAATGCGCATCACGTCGTCATGCAGGCGCATCAGGCGTTCCATTTCCTGCACGGCTGTTGCGGGTGCATCAGTCTTCAGGAAGGCATAGTGGCCCTTGCGGTTCTTGTTGATCTTGTAGGCCATCGTCTTGACGCCCCAGTATTCATGCTCGACCAGCTTGCCGCCGTTGTCGGACAGAATGGCGCCGAAATGTTCGATAAGGCCTTCAGCTTGCGTGTTGGACAAGTCCTGACGCGAAATGAAAACATGCTCGTAAAGCGGCATGCGTTCTCCAGTTCTTTTCTCGAGCGCACTTCAAAGGTCGGGGGCTGCTCCGTTGCGTCCCGACCACGAGAGGTTGCGCTGTTCATGCAAATTGCAACGGATCGGGCGCTTATACACAGGCGAGCGCATGATGCAAGCCGTCCTGAATTCGGCGCGAGCCCGCCCCATTGTCACCATCTTCCCGCGATCAGCTTCTGACGGTCGATAGAGGCAAGCAGGGCAAAAGAAGATGACAGCGATCACCGATCCACCGATCGAGGGATTCGACGGACCGAACTCTGCCGGTCCGACGATCGTCGAGACCTATTGGGGCTATGTCATTCGCGAGGCGCAGGACCGCTTCGATCGCGAAACGGTCTCGGAGGTCGCGTTGCGGTTTCTTTGCATTGTCTTCCTGATGGCGGCCTCCGTTCAGTGGCTGTTGCCGGCATCGTTCTTTCCAGGAAACGTGTTCGCGATGAAGGCGGGACTTTCATTGGTCTTCGGTGCATTCGCGGTCGCGCTCTATGGCTATGCGAACCGTGGGTTCAGCACCGATATTCAGGTCGACACGCTGCGCCGCGAGCTTCGGGTTTCGGATTGCAGCAGCCGGGGTCAGACGCGGCTGCGGACGGTTGTGCCGATGCGCTGGATCGAGGAGGTTGTGGTTCGGCCGTTTGAAGGCGCGGATGCATCGGCGGAATTACTTGTCCGGATGCTGGATCGCCCGGATTTCTTGACGATCGCCCGTGGTCCGGAGCGCAAGATCACGGGCCTGAGCCGAAGATTGAAGGCCGATTTATGCCCGGTGGAGGAACGGCTTGACCAGAGGCTTGCATCCTCTGTGCAGTTCCGGTCGCAGCGCGTGGTGTGATCAGGGCCCGCGCGTCGCCTCCAGTTCCACATTCACCGTCACCGGAAAGCCCAGCGACGTCTGATCGGCATATCCAGCGCCGATCCCGAAAGCCCGACGGTCCAGCGTGGTTGTACCCGATGCCTTGGCCTGGTCGCCATTGAGTTCCAGAATGAATGGCATGCTGACGGGGACCGTCCGATCCTTGAGGGTCAAGGTTCCGCTTGCCTCATACCCGGTTTCTGTCGTCGTGATGACGGCTTCGAAACCTGCCGTCGGATGATTGGGAGCGTCAAAGAAATCCGCCGTCATGGCCTGCTCGGAGACCGCGCCCAATTGAAGGGAGGGGATCGAGATCACGGCCGAGATGGTCCCCATCTTTGTGACATCCGCAGTTTCATCAAAGGTAATGGCGGCGGTCCAGTCGGCGAAACTGCCGGTAACGTCCTGTCCCAGTTGGCGGATCGTGATTGACAGGGTGCCGTTTTTCACCCGCCACTCGGACGCGGGTGGCGCCAGCGCGACCTGATCGGCGGGAGGAGCCTTCTGGCCCATGAGTGCCCCTGTTCCAAGTGCCGCGGCATAGATCGCCAGAGCGATTACAGCCGGGGTCACGCGGTGGGGTTTCGGCTCGGCGGCGATGCCGGCCGGGACGCGGCCATAGGCCATGCGCCCCAGTCGTTTCGTCGCGGTCGGCAAGCATGTGCTTGAGAGCACCTGCAACGTGCAGAATGACCGCTGCCGCAAGCACCTTCGTCAAGAGCCAGTGCAGCGCTTCGAACATGTCAGCGGCGGCCTCGGACCGGGGCACGAAGGGAAGGGTCTGGCCGAACGGCCAGAGGATTGGAGCAAAGCCTGTCGTTGCCGCGTGATGGGCCCAGCCGGTAAGCGGGACGAAGATCAGCGACAGGTAAAGCAGCCAATGCACAGTGGAGGCCAGTGCCGTTTCGAGCCACCGGTCGGGATGCAGCGGTTGCGGCTTGCTCTGAAAGACAGTCCAGAGAATGCGCAGGGTTCCAATCAGTAGCGCCAATACTCCCAGCGTCTTGTGAAACGAGAAGACAACCGACGCGGCCTTGAGGCCCGCATCGGTATCGGTGGGGAGATTGTTTGCGACGAGGCCAAGCGGTATCGCGGTTAGGATGACCAGCGCCGTCAGCCAATGCAGTACGCGCGAAACGGTTCCGTAGGTCTGATCTGTGTTCTGAAGCGGCATGCGCGTTCCCGTGTGTCTGTCGTCGCATGCTAGGGGTGGCAGGGAAAACTGCAATCGTCCTGAAGGCAGCAGGCCGACAGTCGCTTGTTCCCCATTGTCGGAGCGGGTAGAGGACAGAAAAACGGGGAGAACGCGATATGAAGGCTTTCGTATTTCCGGGGCAGGGGGCGCAGACCATCGGCATGGGGCGCGATCTGGCCGAGGCCTTTCCCGCCGCGCGGGCGGTTTTTGACGAGGTGGATGAAGCGCTGGGCGAGGCGCTTTCCCGGCTGATCTGGGACGGAGAGATCGAGACGCTGACGCTGACCGAGAATGCGCAGCCCGCGCTAATGGCGACATCGATGGCCGCGATGCGGGCGCTTGAGGCGGAAGGGATCGCGGTAACCAGCGCGGCCTTCGTGGCGGGTCATTCTCTGGGCGAGTATTCGGCGCTTTGTGCCGCGGGTGCATTGGGTCTTGCAGATACAGCGCGGCTCTTGCGGCTTCGGGGACGGGCCATGCAAGAGGCGGTGCCGGTGGGCGAGGGTGCGATGGCCGCGGTACTGGGGTTGGATCTGGCAGCGGTCACCAAGATCGCCTCGGAGGCCGCAGAAGGCCAGGTCTGCGCCGCCGCCAACGACAACGATCCGGCGCAGGTCGTGATCTCCGGCCACAAGGCTGCGGTCGAGCGGGCTGCCGTTCTGGCAAAGGATGCGGGCGCAAAGCGGGCTCTCATGTTGCCGGTCAGCGCCCCCTTCCACTGCAGTCTGATGGCGCCGGCGGCCAGCGCCATGGCCGAGGCGCTGAGCGAGGTGGCGATCTCCAAACCCCGCGTTCCGGTCGTATCGAACGTGCGGGCGCAGGCCACCGACGATACCGCGATGATCCGGGAACTTCTGGTGGAACAGGTTACGGGGGCGGTGCGGTGGCGCGAGAGCGTCCAATGGATGGCAGGCCAGGGTGTGAATGAGTTCTGGGAAGTCGGAGCCGGCAAGGCCCTTTCAGGAATGATCCGGCGAATCGAAAAGGATGCGACTGTTCGCGCGATCGGCACCGCCGAGGATGTACGCGCTGCCGCGGCGTCCTGACAAAAGACCACAATCGAGAGGCAAAGCATGTTCGATCTAACAGGAAAGACCGCGCTGGTTACTGGCGCATCGGGTGGTATCGGCGCCGCGATTGCACGGGCGCTGCATGGGGCGGGGGCAACCGTGGGGTTGTCCGGTACGCGTGTGGAGCCGCTTGAGGCATTGGCCGCGGAACTGGGCGAGAGGGCGCATGTCCTGCCTTGCAACCTGTCCGATCCAGAGGCAGTTGCAGCTTTGCCCGGCCAGGCGATCGAGGCCATGGGCAGCATCGATATTCTGGTGAACAACGCCGGGATCACGCGCGACAACCTTTTCATGCGCATGTCCGATGATGAATGGCAGTCCGTTCTTGATGTGAACCTGACCGCCACGATGAAACTCTGCAAAGGGGCCATCCGGGGGATGATGAAGGCGCGCTGGGGGCGGATCGTGAATATCTCTTCGGTCGTCGGAGCCACCGGCAATCCGGGGCAGGCGAACTATGCCGCATCGAAGGCCGGGATGGTGGGGATGTCGAAATCGCTGGCCTATGAGGTGGCAAGTCGGGGGATAACGGTGAACTGTGTCGCACCCGGCTTTATCACCACGGCGATGACCGACAAGCTGACCGACGATCAGAAGAATGCCATTCTGGCGCAAGTTCCGGCCGGGCGCATGGGAGAGGCGGACGAGATCGCGGCATCGGTCCTGTTTCTCGCAAGCCCTGAAGCAAGCTATGTGACCGGGGCCACGCTGCATGTGAACGGGGGAATGGCAATGCTGTAACCGGTCTTCGGGGACATGGTGAAAGCGTTTGCCTTCGCAATTCGATGTGCTATAGGCGGCGCATATTTTGGGCCGTAGGAATTTGCTGACGGTGCATCTGACCGGCGAAGACGCCGGACAATAATTGGGCTGAAGAGCCTGGTTTGGAACGGGCGCAATGCCCCAAAGGACTGTGAGGAACTGACATGAGCGACATCGAAGATCGCGTGAAAAAGATCGTCGTCGAGCATCTGGGCGTCGAGGAAGATAAAGTCGCGGAAAACGCGTCGTTCATCGATGATCTGGGCGCCGACAGCCTGGACACTGTAGAGCTTGTCATGGCGTTCGAAGAGGAATTCGGGATCGAGATCCCCGATGACGCGGCAGAAACGATCCAGACCTTTGGCGATGCCGTCAAGTTCATCAAGGAAGCCTCCTGATCCGCAAGGGCCGGGACGACAGTTTTGGAAGGCGCCCCCCGGGGCGCCTTTTTCATTGCCGGTGCGTTCGTTTCGGGGTTGACTGTCAAGGTTGGCAGGAGGGTTCGGGATGGTGGGAGTGAACGATGTTTTTGGTCATCAGGACGCGAAAACGTTCATGGGGATGCCGCCGTGCGATGACCTGACCATGATCGTGGCCGACGCCGTTCTTATCGGAGCGGATTGTGCCACGCCTTACCCCAATGCCGGGGCCTATTGCGCGGGCGGACCTGCGGCGATCCGCAGGGCAATAGCGCCCTATGCCAGTGGGCTGGGCCACATGAATTTCGATCTTGATGGGGCCACCATTCCCGCTGGAAAGATTGCCCTCGATGCTGGTGACCTTCCTCAGGACCCAGGTGATCCCGAAGGCAATCGTGCCCGGATCACCCAGGCGATCGGCCAGATCATTGATGCCGGTGCGGTGCCGTTCCTGTTGGGGGGTGACGAACTCGCTTCCGATCCCGATGATCGCGGCTTATGGCGAGCGTGCGCGTCCCGTGACCATCGTTCAGGTCGATGCCCATATCGACTGGCGGCAGGAAGTAGACGGCGAGCCGCATGGGGCTGTCTTCGACGATGCGCCGCGCGAGCGAAATGGCGCATGTGGAGCGCATCATCCAGGTGGGCCAGCGCGGGATAGGGTCGGCGCGACCGCAAGACTATCATGATGCGCTTGACTGGGGCGTGTCCTTCGTCCCGGCGCGAGAGATCGCGCGGGATGGCGTGAGCCGGGCGATTGATCTGGTCCCCGAGGGATCGGATGTGATCTTTTGCCTGGACTATGATGCGCTGGATCCAAGCCTGATGCCCGCGGTCATCGGACGGACAGCAGGCGGGATGAGTTACTGGCAGGTGATTTCTCTGCTGGAAGGTGTCGCTCGCCGCGGAAGGATCGTTGGTGTGGCCATGGTCGAATACATGCCGTCGCGGGATGTCGATGATCTGGGTGCGCTTCTTGCCGGGCAAATTCTTGCCACATCCTTGGGAACGGTACTGCGCGCGTGAAATAGCATGTCGTGCAGTGATGAAGGCTGTCGCTTCGGGTCATCCGGCATGCGCCGATCTGTGTTATGATCTTCCCGAATTGATGCCATGGGAGGTCGAAGTGATGATCCTGTACCCGACGATCGAACTTCTGAAGGGCCGTCATGTCAGTCTGCGCCGGGGGCGGCTGGACGAGCCGCAGGTCTTTGAGGATGATCCCCTCGAAACGGCGCTGGGCTTTGCCCGGGCAGGTGCAAGCTGGATGCACATTACCGACTTCGACGCCATGTTCGGCTCGGAGGAGAATAACGAACTCATCGGAACGATCATCCGCAAGGTCGGTATCCCAGTCCAGATTTCCGGTGGGTTCCGCACAGAAGAGCGGATCCGGAAGTTTCTTGATATGGGCGCAGGCCGGATCGTCATGGGTACCGTAGCAACCCGGCACCCCGGATGGGTCCGCAAGATGGCCAAGTACTTTCCGGATACGATCGTTCTTTCCGTGGATATCTGGAAGGGGAAGGTCATGGTCGATGGCTGGCGTGAAAGCTGCGTGATCGACCCCGCAACGCTGATTGAGGAGTTCTCCGAAACGCCGCTGGCGGCGGTGAAAATCACGGATATCGACAACGACATCGATGCGACCGAAGCCTCGCTCGGGGTGATCTCGCGATTGGCGGTACATGCCAATGCGCCGGTGATCGCATCGGGGCTCGTCCACAAATTAGACGACATTGCCCGGATCAAATTCATTCCCAATATCGAAGGAGCGTTGCTGGGCCGCAGCCTCGCCAATGGCAGTGTCGATCTGGCCGAAGCTCTGGCCGTTGCGGCATCCTCGTCCGAGCCAACGGCCGAGTTTATCTGAGAGCACCGAAAGAGATCGGGCACCAAGGGTAGATTGCACCCTTCGAGAAGCCCGTGTATCTAGTCGTGAACCGGAGCCAGCAAGAAGCGAGGGCAGGATGCGACGAGTAGTTGTGACGGGGCTGGGGATGGTCTCGCCTCTGGCCTGTGGTGTCGAGGAAACCTGGAGTAGGCTTCTTGAGGGTCAATCCGGCGCAGGAACGATCACCCGGTTCGACGCCAGTCATCTTGCCACGACTTATGCCTGCGAGATTCCCCGCGGAGATGGCTCCAACGGCACGTTCAATCCTGATGATTGGATGGAGCCCAAGGAACAGCGCAAGGTCGACGAATTCATTCTATACGGGATGGCCGCAGCGGATCAGGCCGTGCGCGATGCGGGATGGACCGCGGAGACCGAGGAAGACCAGCTTCGCACCGGTGTCATGATCGGGTCCGGCATTGGCGGTCTGAGTTCGATTGCGGAAACGGCAGTTCTTCTCAAAGAGCGTGGCCCGCGCCGCGTTTCGCCGTTCTTTATTCCCGGTGCACTCATCAATCTGGTCAGCGGGCAGGTGAGCATTCGGTACGGCTTCAGGGGCCCCAACCATGCCGTGGTGACAGCCTGTTCGACCGGCGCGCATGCGATCGGCGATGCCGCCCGGCTGATCATGCTGGGGGATGCAGATGTGATGATCGCGGGCGGCGCTGAAAGCCCGATTTCCGAGATCGGTATTGCGGGCTTCAATGCCTGCAAGGCGTTGTCCACGAAGCGGGGAGACGAGCCCGAGCGGGCCAGCCGCCCCTATGATGCGGATCGCGACGGGTTTGTCATGGGTGAGGGCGCAGGGGTCGTCGTTCTGGAAGAGATGGATCATGCGCTTGCACGCGGCGCGCGGATCTATGCCGAAATTCTGGGTTATGGTCTCTCGGGTGACGCCTATCACATAACGGCCCCCAGCGAGACCGGCGAGGGCGGCGAGCGCTCGATGCGCGCGGCCCTGAAACGGGCGGGTCTTGAACCTTCTGCGGTGGATTATATCAATGCCCACGGGACTTCGACCATGGCCGATACGATCGAGCTTGGGGCAGTCGAACGCATGATGGGCGATGCGGCATCGAAGGCGACGATGTCGTCGACGAAGTCGTCGGTCGGGCATCTTCTGGGGGCCGCGGGGGCCGTGGAGGCGATCTTCTCGATCCTTGCGATCCGCGATCAGGTCGCCCCGCCGACCATCAACCTGGACAACCCGGCGGTCACGCCGAAGCTTGATCTTGCGCCCAATGCGAAACGGGAGCGTGAGATCAACGTGGCGCTTTCCAACAGCTTCGGGTTTGGTGGCACCAACGCGTCCCTCGTTCTGGGAAAGGTCTCTGCCTGATGTGGAAGCACATCGTCTCGAATGCGCTGACGCTGATTATTCTGGGCCTCGTGGCGCTGGGCGGATTCCTCGCATGGGCACAAGGCCAGTACCGGGCAGCCGGACCGCTTGATGCGCCAATCTGCCTTCGGGTCGAGAGTGGATCGAACATGCGGCGGGTGTCGCTTGATCTGGAAGAACAGAATGCGGTGACGCACGCCTCGATCTTTCGGGTGGGTGCGGATTATTCCGGCAAATCCAATGCGCTGAAGGCGGGGAGTTTCCTGATCCCGACTGGAGCGTCGATGGAAGAGATCGTGGATATCGTCACCCGCGGAGGGCGTTCGACCTGTGGCACCGAGGTCGTGTTTCGCGTCGGTGTGACGGGTCAGGAGATCGAGGTTCGCGAGCTGGATCCCACCACGAACCGGTTCGAAGCTATTGCCGAGTTTGATCCGGTCGTCGAAGCGTCTGAGGTCTATGACGATGTGAGAGCGGATGCCGATACGCGCTACCGGATCGCTCTGGCAGAGGGTGTGACCAGCTGGCAGGTGATCGAAGCTTTGAAGCTGGCCGATTTCCTTGAGGGAACTGTTGAGGATGTGCCCGCAGAGGGAACATTGGCGCCGGACAGCTATGAGGTCCTGGCAGGGACAGCCAAGGCGGATCTGATCGCCGAGATGCTCGAACGTCAAACGCAGCGCCTTGAGCAGGCGTGGCTCAACCGCGCCGAGGGCTTGCCTGTCGAAACGCCCGAAGAGGCGCTGATCCTTGCATCGATCATCGAAAAGGAAACCGGGGTTCCAGAGGAACGGCGCACCGTGGCCAGCGTCTTTGTCAACCGTTTGCGCCAGGGCATGCGGCTTCAGACCGACCCGACGGTGATCTACGGGGTGACGGAGGGGCGCGGCGTTCTGGGCCGCGGCATCCGACAGAGCGAGTTGCGCGATGATAACCCATGGAACACCTATGTAATTGAGGGATTGCCGATAACGCCGATCGCCAATCCCGGCCTTGCCAGCATCGAGGCGGCGCTTGATCCGGAGGATACCGACCTGCTGTTCTTCGTCGCGGACGGTACCGGCGGGCATGCTTTCGCCCGCACTCTCGCCGAGCATAACGAGAACGTCGCGCGCTGGAGAGAGATCGAGGCAGAGCGACAGGAGAACTAGGAAAGTCGTAAACGCACGGTGCGCTGCTTGATGCGCGTTGGGCGGGAAGGATTGACTTATTGCTCGCCTTAAGGTAGAGTTCCGTCATGCTAGAAGAAGTGGTTAAGCGGTCAAACACTCGTATTTGACCGTTTTCCGTTTCTCCCGACAGGAGACGCTTGAAAGGCACTCCTAAGATGAAAACCGTCATGCCGACCAAGGCCGACGATCCTTCCAACTTCGAAATTCTAGCGCGACACCGGTTCGAACTGGCGTTGCGTCACTTCTATGTGGTCACCGCTCGGATTTCTCGTGGGGAGCGGGTTTCATCGGCGGATACATTGGAAAGCGACAGGATATTTCAGGCCGCAACCGAAAGCCTGATCAAGATGCGAGCGAGACTGAATGATGCAAAGAAAAGCGAAGCCGGAAGATCCGAATACGATGCAATCGATGTCGAGGATGCGCGGCTTAAGATCGGGAGCCTCCTTGATCGCATCCGCTTCAGTCAAGCATCAGACGACCTTTCTTGAGGCGCTGGACAGCGAGATGCTTCTGGCGCTTCCGTATCTTTTCGAATTCTGGGCCTTGCCCCACCAACTGCCCCCCGAGGGAAACTGGCGAAGCTGGTTGATCCTCGGTGGCAGGGGGGCGGGCAAGACGCGGGCCGGAGCCGAATGGGTGCGGGCCGAGGTCGAGGGTGCGGGGCCCCAGGACAGGGGGCGGTCGAAACACGTCGCTCTGGTCGGTGAAACGATCGATCAGGCGCGGGAGGTGATGGTCTTTGGTGAGAGTGGTATTCTGGCCTGCTCACCACCCGACCGCCGTCCTGTCTGGGAGGGGTCGCGAAAGCGCCTTGTCTGGCCTAACGGCGCAAGCGCCCAGGTCTTTTCGGCAAGCGAGCCCGAGACATTGCGTGGACCGCAGTTCGACGCGGCATGGCTGGATGAACTAGGCTGTCCTGCGGTCGACAAGGGGTCCAACGCGCCGAACCGGTTTTCCGATCCGAAATCCTCCGAATCCGCTCTTCCACCGTTCTCGAGCGGGCGCCGCGATGATCTGATCCAGATGCAGTTCCTGATTGCACAGGCCGGTTATTGGGCGGATCCGGACAGAAACCCGGTCTCTGAACTCTACGACGGCAGAATGGTCGATTCCGCGCGCTGCTTCATCTGGGCATGGGACGCGCGTCCCTTCCCGCATTTCCCGAACGCCGCGGCAATCTGGTCGGATGGAGCGAACTATCAGCGCGGACATTGGATCAATGGCCGCACCTCCTCCCGCGCCCTGTCATCGGTGGTGGATGAAATTTGTGCCGATGCGGGCATTGTCCATGTGGACACATCCGAACTCTACGGCGTCGTCCGTGGCTATGCGCCGGGCGGCGTCCAGAGCGGTCGCGCCCTTCTGGACCCTCTTCTTGCCGCCAACGGCGCGGATGCGATCGAACGGGAGGGCAGGCTTGTCTTCAAATCGCGCCGGGACAAGATCGTGCACTCTCTCGGGGCTGACGATCTCGCTTTGTCCGACGACCTGTCTGGCGCCATAGAACGGTCGCGTGCGGCCGATGCCGAGACCGTCGGTCGGGTCAGGATCAACGCACTCGAGGCCGAGGGCGACTACCAGGTGCGCGGGGCAGAGGCGATATTTCCCGACGACCGGGTCCAGACCGTCACGCAATCGGAACTGCCCCTCCTTCTTACCGCTGCGGAAAGCCGCGCCATTGCCGAGCGCTGGCTGGCCGAGGCGCGCGTCGCCCGTGAAACCGTGCGCTTCGCACTGCCGCCCTCACGGCTTGAAGTGGGCGCGGGCGATGTCGTCGCGCTGGATCTTGACGGCGCCGTCCGCACCTATCGCATCGCGCAGCTCGATCAGGCAGGAAGCCGCCTTGTCGAAGCGGTACAGGTCGATGAGGGGTTGAACCGGCCCGCGAATTCGACAGTCGACGACCCGATCGAGCCGCGGACTTTCGCCGCCCCGATCCCGGTCGACATCACCTTTCTCGATCTGCCTCTGATCACCGGAGCCGAGGTGCCCCATGCCCCGTATATGGCGGCATTCTCGAAGCCCTGGCCAGGGTCCGCGGCCCTGTTCAAATCTTCAAGCGGCGATGGTTTCGTCCTCAACACCCTGCTGGACCGGGCGGCCACGATGGGCGAGACCGAAACCGGGCTTCCGCGCGCGTGGCCCGGTGCATTCGACCGGGGACCGGCGCTTCGCATCCGGTTGAACGGCGGCACCCTGCAATCCGTCGATGAGATCGAAATGCTCAATGGCGCCAACACGATGGCCATCGGAACCCCCGGCCTTGATACCTGGGAGATCTTTCAGTTCGCTACCGCAACCCTGGTCGGTCCAGATACCTATGAGCTGTCGAGCCGCCTGCGGGGACAGCTTGGAACGGATGCGCTGATCCCGGATCTCTGGCCCATCGGCAGCCAGGTCGTGGTTCTGAACAGCGCGATCCGTCAGATCTCGCTCGACCCCTCGGAACGACAATTGGCACGTATCTACCGCGCGGGTCCCGCGCAGCGGCCCGTGAGCGACCCTATCTATGTCCAAGAAACGCGCGCCTTCGATGGCGTGGGCCTGCGTCCCTATGCGCCTGTCCATCTTCGCTTTCGCCCGGACGGGCTTGGTGGTGGAACGCTCCAGCTGGATTCGCCGTACGCGGATCGACGGCGACAGTTGGGCGGGTCTCGAGGTGCCGCTGGGAGAAGCTTTTGAGGCCTATCTGATCCAGGTCGAACAGGGCGGCCAGATTCGTCGGGAAGAGACGGTGACGACACCCACCTGGACCTATGGCGCGGCGGAAAAGGCGACCGACGGTATCACCGGTTCTTACACGATCAAAGTTGCACAGCTTTCGGAGCGGTTCGGTCCGGGGCTTTTCGGAAGGATAACACTCAATGGCTAAAACCGCATTCCTCGGACTGCCGCTTGTCCAGCCGTCGCAGGCGCAAAAGCATGTGACCGTGAACGAGGCGCTGACAAGGATCGATGCGCTGACACAGCTCACGATCCTGTCCACGAGCCTCCAGTCACCACCTGCGGCCACCGAGGGCGACTGCTATTTCGTTGCGCCGGGTGGGGTGAACGCATGGTCCGGGCAGGATGGTACGCTGGCGCTCTACCTGAACGGCGGCTGGGATTTCGTGTCTCCCGGTATCGGCTGGCATGCCTGGCTGGTGGATCTGGGAACCCCGGCAATGTTCGACGGTGTCGATTGGATTCCGGGTACGGGGGCCATTTCCCTAAACGGGGCGGCGACAACCGCGCGCGTGATCGAGATCGATCACGACCTGATGGCGGGTCCATCTTCGGCTACGGTTCCGATCATTCCGGCACAATCGCTTGGTCATCGGCGTCACGGGAATAGTGCTGACCGCGATCACGGGCGCGGCGACCACGTGGCAGCTCGGCATCGGTGGGGTCTCGCCCGACCGCTATGGCAGCGGGCTGGGAACTGCGGCGGGATCGTGGGTGCGGGGGCTGACATCTTCCCCGCTGGCATATTATGCCGCGACACCCCTGACGATCACGGGCGAGGGTGGCGATCTGTCCGGGGGGCAGATACGCCTTGCGGTTCATGTGACCGAACTCACCCTGCCGCGCGGCTAGGGTAATGCGGCGGGTCCTTCTTGGCGATGCCGTCTCGGTTGCCCGGGCGATGCTGGCGCTTGAACCGCCATTGCGGGGCTGGGCGATGCGGCGGATCTGGGCCGAAGCCCATGCGGCAGATGCCCATCGTCGGAAAACAGGTCGAATGCATCCGGTCTGGGGGGACGGCAGCCTGAGCGCTGCCGCCCTGCGCCGGCCCACGCAAAGCGAACCGCGCCTCGACGATCCTGACTACCTTCAATGCCTGATTACAGTTTTCCGCCACCTTGCAGGCGGATCAGCCGCGGGTACAGGAGAGACAACGCGGCACGGCCGGGTCGATCTCGAGACGCTCGGGAGCGATCGCCTCGCCACAATCCGTGCAATAGCCGAGCTCGTCCTCGCCTGCCCGCAGCAACGCCGCCTCGATCTGGCGCTTGCGCAGGTCGCGCCGCCGTGCTGTTGCCTGTGCCATGGCCTGCCGCTGCATCGCATCCATCCGGCTGAGCCGGCCGACGGATTGCTGATCCAGCACAACCGTCGCCTGATCCTGCAGGCCGCGCGCATCCTCCTCCAGCAGGCTCTTCAACTCGGCCTCCAGCCGGGCACGCATCGCCTGTTGATCCGGTATGACAGACATCACTTTTTTCCTACCCGGGTTTCGTATTGGGCGTGAAACGCCTAAGTGGTACAGTAACAACAGATTACCGAGGTTGCACGATGGCCGAGACACGACGCAAGATTGCCGAGCTTGATCCGATCTGGTCCCGCATCCGGGACGAGGCAGAGACAGCCGTGGCGAAAGAACCGCTTCTGGGCGGTCTGATCCATTCCAGCGTGTTGCACCACCCGTCACTCGAACGTGCCCTGTCCTACCGGATTGCGCTCAAACTCGCCTCGGGCGAGATGTCGGAACAACTCGTCCGTGAGATCGTCGACGAGGCGTTGGCCGCCGATCCCGAGATCGGTCAGGCGGTGCGCGCCGATATCGTTGCCGTCTTCGACCGCGATCCGGCCTGCCATCGGATGATCCAGCCGCTTCTGTATTTCAAGGGTTTTCAGGCGATCCAGAGCTACCGGATCGGCCATTGGCTGTGGAAGCAGGGGCGCGAAGACATGGCCTATTTCTTCCAGATGCGCGTGTCCGAGGCCTTTGGCGTCGACATCCATCCCGCCGCCCGCATCGGCAAGGGCATCATGATCGACCACGCCCATTCCATCGTTATCGGCGAGACCGCAGTGGTGGGCGACAATGTATCGATGCTGCATTCGGTGACCCTTGGCGGCACCGGCAAGGAAGAAGAAGACCGGCATCCCAAGATCGGCGACGGTGTGCTGATCGGGGCCGGGGCCAAGGTTCTGGGGAATATCAGGATCGGCGCCTGCTCGCGGATTGCCGCGGGGTCCGTGGTTCTGGAAGACGTGCCCTGCAAAACCACCGTCGCGGGCGTTCCCGCACGGATCGTCGGCGAGGCCGGGTGTTCACAGCCTTCGGTCATGATGGACCAGCTCCTCGGAAAGTCGTCGGGCTAGGAAGCCAAATCGCCTGCCGGAACCTTCTGTGCTAGGATATCCTCCTCTGAGGAAGGGGATATCATGAATATTCGCAACACAAGTGGCCGTGGTCACCTATACGGCTCGATTCTCGATACCGTGGGCGACACGCCGGTCATTCGCGTGAACCGGATCGCACCTGATCATGTCACCGTCTACGTAAAGGCCGAGGCGTTCAATCCGGCTGCTTCGGTCAAGGATCGCCTGGCTCTCAACATCATAGAGGCGGCCGAACGCGAGGGGCGTCTCAAGCCCGGGCAGACCGTGGTCGAGGCGACTTCCGGGAATACCGGTATCGGCCTTGCAATGGTCTGTGCCGCCAAGGGATATCCGCTTGTCATCACGATGGCGGACAGTTTTTCGGTCGAGCGACGTCTTCTTATGCGGTTTCTGGGCGCGAGGGTCGTCCTCACGCCCCGGGCGGAAAAGGCCATGGGGATGTACAACAAGGCCAAGGAACTGGCGGAGAAGAACGGGTGGTTTCTGGCGCGGCAATTCGAGACCAAGGACAATGCCGATATCCATGAAAGCACCACGGCGCGGGAAATACTCTCTGATTTCAAGGGCGAGCGTCTGGATTACTGGGTCACGGGCTATGGAACCGGGGGGACCGTCACCGGCGTCGCCCGGGTTCTGCGCAAGGAACGTCCAGAGGTAAAGATCATCTGTACCGAACCCGCCAACGCCGCCCTCGTGGGCTCCGGCATCGCGCAAGAGCGTGTCGGCGATAATCCCGCCAAGGGCCACCCGGCATGGCAACCCCATCCGATACAGGGCTGGACGCCGGATTTCATTCCCTACGTGCTGCAGGAGGCCATCGACGGTGGCTATTTCGACGAGATGCTTCCCGTCGCAGGCGCGGACGGCATCGCCTGGTCCCGGCGGTTGGCGGCGGAAGAGGGGATTTTCACCGGGATTTCCGGCGGTTCGACTTTCGCCACGGCGATGAAGGTGGCCGAGACGGCGCCCAAGGGTTCGGTCTTTCTGGTGATGCTGCCCGATACCGGCGAACGTTACCTCTCGACACCTCTGTTCGACGGGATCGAGAAGGAAATGACGCCGGAAGAATGGGAAATCTCCCGCTCGTCGCCCGCGGCGCAGATGCCATCAGAATAAGAAAAGGCCCGCTCCGGCGGGCCTTTTCAATACGATCTGAATTTTCGGGCTTATCAGGCCAGCATTGCGACCGGGTTTTCCAACCCTTCCTTGATCGCATTCAGAAGCTGCGCCCCAAGCGCGCCGTCGATCACCCGGTGATCGACCGAAAGGGTCACCGACATCACGGTGGCCACGGCCAGTTCGCCCTCGGCATTCACGACGGGCTTCTTCACACCCGCCCCCACGGCAAGGATCGCACCATGCGGCGGGTTGATGACCGCATCGAAATTGTCGATTCCGAACATGCCCAGGTTCGAGATGGCGAAGCTGCCGCCCTGATACTCGTGCGGCGCAAGCTTGCGGTCGCGGGCGCGGGTGGCAAGGTCCTTCATCTCGGCCGAGAGCGCCGAGAGCGATTTCATCTCGGCATCCTTGAGAACCGGGGTGAACAGGCCACCCTCGATTGCCACGGCCACCGCCACATCCGACGGCTTCAGCTTCAGCATCCGGTCTCCTGCCCAGACCGCGTTGGCGTCGGGGACCTGCTGCAGGGCCAAGGCACATGCCTTGATGATGAAATCATTGACCGAAAGCTTCACGCCACGCGGATTCGAGCTGTTTGTTGAGTTGCCCGCGGAACTTGAGCAGGGCGTCCAGCTCGATGTCGCGGCGCAGATAGAAATGCGGGATCGTCTGTTTCGCCTCGGTCAGGCGGGCGGCGATGACCTTGCGCATGCCGTCCAGCGGAACCTCCTCGTAGGCGCGTCCTTCGTACATGCGAAGGATCGCATCCGAAGACGCTCCAGACGGGGCAGGGGGCGCGGCCGTCGCCGGCGCCGCTGCGGGCGTGGCTTTCGCCGCTGCCGGATCGACATTCTCGACATCCGCCTTCACGATCCGCCCCTTCGGACCGGAGCCCTTGATCTGGCTCAGGTCCAGACCCTTGTCCTTTGCGATCCGTCGCGCCAGTGGCGAGGCAAAGACCCGCTCACCTGTCGCAGCCACGGGTGCTGCCGGGGCCGCCGCAGGCGCAGGTGCCGCCTTTTCCTCTGCGGGCGCTACCGTCTTCGGAGCTGCCGCCGCTGTCGGGGCTGCCGCCGCACTGCCGATATCATCGGCGCTTTCGCCGTCCTCCAGCAGGATTGCGATCGGCGTGTTTACCTTCACGCCCTCGGTTCCCTCGGCGATCAGGATCTTGCCGATGGTGCCCTCGTCGACGGCCTCGAATTCCATCGTCGCCTTGTCGGTCTCGATCTCGGCCAGAAGATCGCCGGAGGCGACCGTGTCGCCCTCTTTCACCAGCCATTTGGCCAGCGTGCCTTCTTCCATCGTCGGGCTGAGGGCGGGCATCAGAACTTCGGTGGGCATTGTGTCAATCCTCCTTCAGAACCAGCCGGTCGAAGGGAGCGCGGATCTTTCCGCGCCCCGACGCCATGGCTCTGAGCGTCAATTCAATCTCTGCGCTGTGACGCGCAATCCAGTCATAGGCGGCCTGGTGACCGCGTCCGCCGGTGAATGGCGCCGTCCCGGCCATCACGGTCTCCGGGACAAACCCTTCGATCCGAGCCTCCGGATCGCCAATGGCGACCCGGTATGCCTCGCGGCGGCTATCGCGGCCCAGCACGTCCATCAGCGATAGGTCACGGCCTTGACCGCGTTGATGACCTCTTCGGTCGTCACCAGCGCCAGCTTTTCAAGGTTCGCGGCATAGGGCATGGGCACATCCTTGCCGGTGCAGTTGATCACCGGCGCATCCAGGTAATCGAATGCCTCCTGCATGATGACCGAACTGATGTAATTGCCCACCGATCCTTGCGGAAAACCCTCTTCGACGGTGACGCAGCGGTTGGTCTTCTGCACCGAACGCAGGACCGTGGCCGTATCCATGGGCCGGATCGTACGCAGGTCGATGACCTCGGCGCTGATCCCGTCCTTGGCAAGCTCATCGGCGGCGGCAAGCGCGTATTGCATCCCGATCCCGAAACTCACGATCGTCACATCCTCGCCCTCGCGCCAGATCCGCGCCTTGCCGAACGGCACCGTGTAATCGTCAAGCTTCGGCACCTCGAAGGACCGGCCATAGAGAATCTCGTTTTCGAGAAAGATCACCGGGTTCGGATCGCGGATCGCCGATTTCAAAAGGCCCTTCGCGTCCGAAGCGGAATAGGGCATGACGACCTTCAGTCCCGGTATCTGCATGTACCACGCGGCATAGTCCTGGCTGTGTTGCGCGCCCACGCGGGCGGCGGCGCCGTTGGGACCACGGAAGACGATGGGACAGCCCATCTGACCGCCCGACATATACAGCGTCTTTGCGGCCGAATTGATAATATGGTCAATCGCTTGCATGGCGAAGTTGAACGTCATGAACTCGACGATCGGCCGCAACCCGCCAAAGGCCGCGCCAACCCCGATCCCGGCAAAGCCATGTTCGGTAATGGGCGTGTCGATCACGCGGCGGGCCGAAAATTCGTCCAGAAGCCCCTGACTGATCTTGTAGGCGCCCTGATACTCGGCAACTTCCTCGCCCATCAGGAACACGTTCTCGTCGCGGCGCATCTCTTCGGCCATGGCGTCGCGAAGCGCTTCGCGGACCGTGGTCGTCACCATTTCGGTGCCTTCCGGGATATCCGGCTCGGCAATATCTGCACTTTCGACCGGTGCTTTCGGCGCGGCGGGTGCGGCGGCGGGGGCTTCGGCTGCCGGCGCTGCGGCGGATGCCGCAGACGGGGCAGGGGCCGCATCTGCATCCTCGCCCTCTTCCAGAAGCACGGCGATCGGAGTGTTGACCTTTACGCCCTCGGTTCCTTCAGCGATCAGGATCTTGCCCATGGTCCCTTCATCGACGGCTTCGAACTCCATCGTCGCCTTGTCGGTCTCGATCTCGGCGATGATATCTCCCGAAGAGACCGTATCGCCTTCCTTCACCAGCCATTTGGCCAGAGTGCCTTCTTCCATGGTGGGCGAGAGGGCGGGCATCAGAATTTCAGTCGCCATTTATACAGCCTCCCCTTGCGGCAGTTCGTCCGCATAAATGTCGGTATAAAGCTCGTCCAGAGATGGCTCGGGGCTCTCTTTCGAGAATTCGGCCGCCGCGTTGACGATCTCCTTGATCTCCTTGTCGATCGCCTTGAGATCGTCCTCGCTCGCGTGTTTGCCGTCCAGAAGCATGGTGCGCACATGTTCGATGGCGTCGCGCTTTTCGCGCATCTCCTGCACTTCTTCGCGGGTCCGGTACTTGGCCGGGTCGGACATCGAGTGGCCGCGATAACGATAGGTGTTCACTTCGAGGATATACGGCCCATTTCCTGCGCGGCAGTGGGCCACGGCCTTTTCACCTGCGGCCTTGACAGCCAGTACATCCATGCCGTCCACCGCCTCGCCGGGAATGCCATAGGCGGCACCCCGTTCCCAGAGGCTCGGCGATTTCGTCGACCGTTTCATCGAGGTGCCCATGGCGTACTGGTTGTTCTCGATGACGAA
The DNA here is from genome assembly GCA_963698645.1 of uncultured Alphaproteobacteria bacterium. Taxonomy (GTDB): domain Bacteria; phylum Pseudomonadota; class Alphaproteobacteria; order Rhodobacterales; family Rhodobacteraceae; genus Ovoidimarina. The sequence goes on along the minus strand of CAVORP010000006.1, from coordinate 176,512 downwards.
GATCACCGGAAGCATCCACAACTCGGCCATGTTGTAGGTCTCGTAGACCTGGCCCTGGTTGGCCGCGCCATCGCCGAAATAGGCGAAGGTCACGCGGTCGTTGCCAAGGTACTTGTCCGCAAAGGCAAGGCCCGCACCGATCGGCACCTGCGCGCCGACGATCCCGTGTCCGCCGTAAAAGTGGCGATCCTTCGAGAACATGTGCATGGAGCCGCCCTTGCCGCGCGAATAGCCGCCCTCGCGTCCGGTCAGTTCGGCCATGACGCCCTTGGGGTCCATTCCGCAGGCCAGCATATGGCCATGGTCGCGGTAGCTGGTCACGCGCTTGTCGCCCTCGTCGGCGGCAGCTTCCAGCCCGACGACGACAGCCTCCTGGCCGATGTAAAGGTGACAGAACCCGCCGATCAGGCCCATGCCGTAGAGTTGGCCTGCCTTTTCCTCGAACCGCCGGATCAGCAGCATCTCACGGTAGAAGTGCAGAAGGTCTTCCTTCGACACATTCGGTTTCGCGGCAGATTTTCGTGTGGCCATGCCGGCGCGCCTCCCTCTGAGCAGAATAGTTCAGTGCTAAACTATCTACACGATGCGAAGGAAAAACACAGCGGAAATTTGCCGCGCAGGGCACCGTGGAGCGCAAAGCCGGGTTGCAGGAGATGCAATGGGGCGCGGTTAGCGCAGAACCAGCTCGTCGGGGCGCACCATGCCCAGAACCTCTCGGGCCTGCTGGTCGAGAAGTTCGAGATCGAGGAACGCATCCGACAGCCGCCGGGTCTTGTTTTCCAGAGCTTCGACCTCGGCCTCGAGAGCCGCCTTCTTCTCGGCAAGCGCTGTGCGCTGTGCATCGATCTGGACGCGCTGGAACAGACCGTAATCCCCCTGAACGCTGGCGAATGTGAAATACATCGCCGCCAGGCACATCAGGGTAAGATAGATCACATCGCCCAATGCGCTGCGACTTGGAAACTCGGTCATGCTCTGCCTCTTGCCCACCTCTGTCGGGCGGGTCGTCTGGCGAATCATGTCATATCGATTTGCCAAAGGGAATCCCCCTTGGACAGGAAAGGGCGAAACATCGCCAATGGCTCAGCCCGCGATCGAGGCCTCGTAGATGCTGTCGATCGTGGCCGCAAGCGTCGCGTCGAATTCGGCATCGCTCTGGTTCGCCGAGAGCCCCTCGGTCAGGGCGCGCGAGAAGCTTGCGATCACGCCACGGTTCTGCGCCAACTTCGCATTCGCCTCGTCGCGCGAATAGCCGCCCGACAGCGCCACCACCCGCATGACGCGCGGATGATCCACCAGCGAGGCATAGCGGTTCGCCATGTCGGGCAGCGTCAGTTTCAGCATCACCTTCTGATCCGCAGGCATCCCGTCAAGATGCCGGGTCAGCTGATCCAGCAGGATATCTTCGGCCTCGGCCTTGTCGGCGATCGAGATCGTCACTTCCGGTTCGATGATCGGCACAAGCCCCTTGGCAAGGATCTGACGGCCGACCTCGAACTGCTGCGCCACGTTCGCCGCGATCCCGGTCTCCGAGGCCGCGTCGATCACCGACCGCATCTTGGTGCCGAACACGCCATGGGCAACGGCCCGATCCAGAAGCGTGTCGAGATCCGGCATCGGTTTCATCAGCTTCACGCCGTCGGCGGCCTCTTCCAGCCCCTTGTCGACCTTCAGAAACGGCACGACGCGGCGCTTTTCCCAAAGGTACCGGGCCGAGGGGATGCCGTCGATCTCGCGGTCCATCGTCATCTCGAACAGGATCGCGCCCACGATCTTGTCGCCGGTGAAGGCGGGCGATTTGATGATCCGGGTCCGCATCTCGTGGATCAGATCGAACATCTCGGCTTCGCTCGAATAGGCGCTTTCCTCGATGCCGTAGAGTTTCAGCGCCTTGGGCGTCGATCCGCCGCTCTGGTCCAACGCGGCGATGAAGCCCTTGCCGTTGGTGACCTGTTCCGCCTGGATCCGATCCATCTGTGTCAATCCCTCGTTCGTCCCGTTCCGGGGCCCGTTAACGTTGTTCCGAAGTGTTCTAGGGGAGGCAGGACGCCGTTGCAATCATGGGGGCGCTAACAGTCAGCCCCCAAGTGCCGCGACCCCCGGAAGGGTTTTGCCCTCCATCCATTCCAGAAACGCCCCACCCGCAGTCGAGACATAGGTGAAATGCGCCGCCGCCCCGGCCTTGTTGAGCGCCGCGACCGTATCGCCGCCGCCCGCGACCGAGATCAGCTTGCCCGCATCGGTCAGCCGCGCGGCCTCGGCGGCGGCGGCATTGGTGGCGGCATCGAAGGGCGCGATCTCGAATGCGCCAAGCGGGCCGTTCCAGATCAGAGTTTTCGCGGCGCGAAACGCCTCGCAAATCCGCGCGACGCTGGCGGGGCCCGCGTCAAGGATCATCGCATCGGGCGGGCAGGCATCGGCGGGCAGAACCTCGTGCGGTGCGCCCGCCTTGAACGCGCGCGCCACCACCACGTCGACCGGCAGGATGATCTCGCAGGCGGCCTCGTCCGCGGCCGCCATGATCTTGCGCGCGGTATCGGCCAGGTCATGTTCGGCAAGGGATTTGCCCACGTCGATCCCTTGCGCGGCAAGGAATGTGTTGGCCATGCCGCCGCCGATCACCAGCATGTCGACCTTCCGCAGGAGGTTCGACAGAAGATCGAGCTTGGTGGAGACCTTGGCCCCGCCCACCACAGCCACGACCGGGCGCTGCGGCGCGCCAAGTGCGGCTTCCAGCGCCTTGCAGTTCGGCCTCCATCAACCGGCCTGCGCAGGAGGGAAGAAGATGCGCCACGCCCTCGGTCGAGGCATGGGCGCGATGCGCGGCAGAGAAGGCATCATTGCAGAACACATCCCCCAGCGAGGCCAGAAACTGTGCCATCTTCGGGTCGTTGGCCTCTTCCATGGCCGAAAAGCGGGTGTTTTCCACCAGAACCACAGAGCCTTCGGGCATCGCCTCGAGCGTCGCGCGGTCGGGGCGTTCGACAAAGGTCACCTTTTGGCCAAGGGCGGCCTCCAGCGCGGGAAGGGTGACGCGCAGGCTCATCTCGGGGACGACCTTGCCCTTGGGCCGCCCGAAATGCGCCAGCAGAACCGGCAGGCCGCCCTTCGAGAGGATATCCCGGATCGTCGGCACGATCCGCTCGATCCGGGTGGCGTCGGTGACGTGGCCATCCTCGACGGGGACGTTGATATCCACGCGTGTCAGGACGATCCTGCCCTGCAGATCGATGTCATCCAGCGTTTTCCAGGCCATGCCGATCTCTCCCCGTTGCGGTTTGCGACCTTAACACCTGAGCAAGGCACCGCCGTCAACAGGGACGTCAACCGGCAAGGGCGGTGTTTCGGCTTTTCCTTCCGCCCGACAGCCCCTAGGGTCGCGCGCGAAAAGACATCAAAGACATCACCGGAGGACCCCATGGCCGAAATCAAAGACCCCGAAAACACCATCCTGATGGAACTGAAGGATGGCACTGTCACGATCGAGCTTCTGGCCGACGTGGCGCCGGCGCATACCGCGCGGATGAAGGAACTGGCGCGGTCGGGCGCTTATGACAACGTGGTGTTCCACCGGGTGATCGACGGGTTCATGGCCCAGACCGGCGACGTGGCGCACGGCAATTTCGAGAACGGTTTCAACATCGGCCGGGCCGGGACCGGGGGATCGGACCTTCCGGACCTGCCCGCCGAATTCTCGAAACTGCCCCATGCGCGGGGCACGCTGGGGGCGGCGCGAAGCCAGAACCCGAATTCGGCCAACAGCCAATTCTTCATCAATTTCAAGGACAACGACTTTCTGAACGGTCAGTACACGGTCTATGGCCGGGTGATTTCCGGGATGGAGCATGTGGACGCGATCGCGCGGGGCGAGCCGCCGATGAACCCCGACCGCATGCTGTCGGTCAAGGTGGCCGCCGATGTCGCGTGACCGGCTGATCTTCGGCGCCCTGTTCGGCGCGGGGCTTGCGGTGATGGGGGGCTACTACCTCTCGACCCTGCCCGGGGCCGCGGATGCGCAGACGCCTGTCGCGGACGGGCCGGGGCCGAACCTCGAGATCGACGTGGCGGGCGAGGCGAACGGGACGATCGTCATCGATCTCCTGCCCGAGGTCGCCCCCCTGCACGTGGCGCAGATCACGGCGCTTGCGCGGATGGACGCCTATGACAACGTGGTGTTTCACCGGGTGATCGACGGGTTCATGGCGCAGACGGGCGATACCGAGTTCGGCCGCGTCGATGGCGATCTGCGCATGGCCGGGCGCGGCGGGTCGGAGCTGGGTCAACTCGCCGCCGAGTTTTCCGATATCGCCCTATGAACGCGGCATCGTCGGCATGGCACGGTCGGCGAACCCCAATTCGGCCAACAGCCAGTTCTTCATCATGTTCGGTCCCGCGCCCTCGCTGAACGGCCAGTACACCGTGGTGGGCCGGGTGATCGACGGGCATGGACGTGCGTCGATGCCATCAAACGCGGCGACCAGGGACAGAACGGAGTGGTGGTCGAGGCGCCGGATGTGATGACCGATGTGCGCGTGATCGAGCAATAAACGGCATTCATCCAGAATTTGGTTAACAGGGCGCCCCGCTGGGCGCCCCTTTTCGATGTGCCGGCCCCGCCCGCAGCGCACGTCCCGTCACGCTCGCGTGAGGGGGGCTAGGCCCGGGGCCGGCGCTCTGTCAGTCTCGGTCACCTCTCGAGGAGACCTGCCATGCGGATCAAACCCCTTCTTGCGGCGCTTGCCCTGTCCTGCCTTGCCACGGGGGCCGTGGCGTCGCCCGAGTTCTGGAAACACGAGTGGCCGGAGACGGATTTCGGGACGACGAGTGTGGAAAACTGGGTCGAGATCCTGTCGGGCGGGCCGCCCAAGGACGGCATCCCCGCGATCGACGGGCCGAATTTCATCGCGGCGGTCGGACGAGACCCGGATCGGTGACCGCGAGCCGGTGATCACGGTCGAGATCGAGGGCGAGATTCCAAGGGCTTACCCGATCCGCTATCTCACCTGGCATGAGATCGTGAACGACGAGATCGGGGGGATTCCGGTGGCGGTGACGTTCTGTCCCCTGTGCAATTCCGGGCTGACCTTCGACCGGCGCGTTAACGGGCGGGTGCTGAGTTTTGGCGTGTCCGGGAAGCTGCAGAAACTCGGACATGGTGATGTATGACCGCGAAACCCAGAGCTGGTGGCAGCAGGCGCTGGGCGAGGGGATCGTGGGCGAGATGACCGGCGTGCAACTGACCCAGATGCCCACGTGGATGGAAAGCTGGGCCGAGTTCCGCGACCGCAATCCCGGACGGCGCGGTGATGGACCAGCCAAGCTGGCCGCGGCGCTATGGTGCGAACCCCTATACCAGTTACGATAGTTCCCATAAGCCGTTCTTGTATAACGGAGAAATGCCGCCCCACGGGATTCCGGCGCTGGCCCGCGTGGTGCGTGTGGGCGACCGCGCATGGCCGGTGGAGCGGCTGCGGGAAGAGGTGGAACTGACCGAAGCGGGGGTGACGCTGACATGGGCATCGGGGCAGGCTTCGGCGCTGGACAGTGCGGAAATCAATGCCGGGCGCGACGTGGGCACGATCCGCGTGCGCGACGCCGAGGGCCGCGATCTGCCCCATGACGTGCTGTTCGCCTTCGCGTTTCACGCCTTCTGGCCCGACGGCATCTGGATGATCGCGCGTTAACCTTTGGCCAGAGTGCGCAGCATGTGTATTTCATGCGCATGGCATGCACATTCCATGCGCATGAATTTCCGCAATCCCAGGGGCCAAGGGGCGACCGCGCGCCGGCTCTGTTAACACAGCCTGACGCGCGGTTAATGGATCAGCCGAACACCCGTGCGAGGGCGTTGTCGATCGCATCGACGATCTCGTCGATATCATCCCGGGTCACGATCAGCGCCGGGCTGAGGCAGAGCGTGTTGTTGAAGCCGGGCAGGGAGCGGTTGGTCGCGCCGATGATCACGCCCGCCGCCATGCAATCGGCAACAACGGCCTGAACCATCTTTTCCGGCGCCGGTTCCTTGGTCGCCCGGTCCATGACCAGTTCGGCGCCGCAGAACAGACCCTTGCCGCGCACATCGCCCACGACGGCATGCTTGTCCTTCAGCCCCTCGAGCCGCTCCATCAGGTAGGCGCCCATGGCCACGGTGTTTTCCAGAAGCCCCTCGTCCTCGATGATCCGCATGTTCTCGAGCGCCGCCGCCGGGCCTGCCGTGCAGCCGCCGAAGGTCGAGATGTCGCGGAAATGGTCGAGCGGATCGGTGGCGTCCGACTTGAACATATCGAACACGGCCTCGGTCGTCACCAGACAGGCGATGGCGGCATAGCCGGAGGCCACGCCCTTGGCCATGGTCACCATGTCGGGCTGGACGCCGTAGTTCTGGTAGCCGAACCATGTGCCGGTACGGCCCAGACCGCAGACGACCTCGTCGATATGGAGCAGGATATCGTATTTCTTGCAGATTTCCTGCACCCGGTCCCAATAGCCCTCGGGGGGCGGGATGACGCCGCCGCCGGCGGTCACCGGCTCGAGGCAGAGCGCGCCCACGGTGTCGGGGCCCTCGCGCAGGATGACCTCTTCGATCGCATTGGCGGCGCGGAGGCCGTAATCGGGAACCTCGCCCCACTGGCTGCGGTATTCGAGGCAATGGGGCACCTCGACGAAGCCGGGGGTGAAGGGGCCGTAGAGCGCGTTGCGCTCGGGCTGGCCGCCGGCAGAGAGTGCGGTGATCGTGGTGCCGTGATAATCGCGCTCGCGGTAGAGGATCTTGTGCTTTTCGCCGCCATATTTCTTGTGTGCGATCTGGCGGACGATTTTAAACGCCTTTTCATTGGCTTCCGAGCCGGAGTTCGTGTAGTAGACACGGCTCATTCCCGGCATCTTTTCGATCAGACGCTCGGCGAAGAGCGCGCCGGGGATCGAGCCCGCGGCACCGGCGAAATAGTTCAGCTTGACCAGTTGGTCGCGCACCGCATCGGCGATGCTTTCGCGGCCATAGCCCACGTTCACGGTCCAGACCCCGCCCGAGACGGCGTCGAGATGTTCCTTGCCCTTCTGGTCCCAGACCCGCATGCCCTTGCCCTCGATGATGATCCGGGGGTCGGTGGTCTCGAACGGCTTGTGCTGGATCAGGTGATGCCAGACATGGGCCTTGTCGGCGGCGACGACGCCGGACAGGTCGTTTTCGGTGAGGTTGCCATCCATCGGTTTTCTCCGCCTTGGGGTTCTGGACGTGACGATGCGCAAAGTCTACGCGCGTGGCGTGTCCCATCGCAATGTAGAAATCAGGTTTCGGGCCCGTCGGATAGGGCCAGAGCGTTTCGTGGCTTAGCGCCAGTCGCGCCTAGCGGACCCGGTCCGATGCGGGGTCGTAGAGCGGTTTGAGCGAGGCCGTGGCGGGCACGCGGGCGCCCATCACGTCGATCTCGTAGGACGAGGCCAGAACCTGGGCCGCGGTTTCACCCTTGCACGGAACATAGCCCATGCCGACGGCGGCGCCCAGCGTGTGGCCGTAATTGCCCGAGGACAGGTGGCCCACGATCTGGCCGTCCCTGAGGATCGGTTCGTTGTGATAGAGGAGCGGTTCGGGATCGTGCAGCAGGAATTGCACCATCCGCGCCTCGGGCCCGGTCTCCTTGCGGCGCAGCACCGCGTCGCGGCCGATGAAGTCGGGCTTGTCGGTCTTGACCGCAAAGCCGAGGCCTGCGTCGATCACGTGATCTTCGGCGGTGATGTCATGGCCGAAATGGCGGAAGGCCTTTTCGATCCGGCAACTGTCCATCATGTGCATGCCGCAGAGTTTGAGGCCCAGGTCCTGTCCGGCCTCCCAGAGGGTTTCGAAGACGTGGCCGGCCATGTCGGAGGAGATGTAGATCTCCCACCCCAGTTCGCCGACATAGGAGACGCGGTGGGCGCGGGCGAGACCCATGCCGATCTCGATCCCGGTGGCGTGGCCGAAGGGCAGGGCGTCGTTCGAGAGGTCCGCGGGGCTGACGCGCGCCATCAGGTCGCGGGCATTGGGACCCATCACGGCAAGGACGCCTTCGCCCGCGGTGACATCGGTAAGCACCACGCGGGCCTCGCCCACATGGCGGGCCATCCATGTCTGGTCGGCCAGACGGGTGGCCGCCGGGGTGACCACCAGATAGGCGGTTTCCGACAGGCGGGTGACGGTTACATCGGCCTCGATCCCGCCCTTGCTGTTGAGGAACTGGGTATAGACGATGCGGCCCACCGGGACCGAGAAGTTGCCGCCGCCGACGCGGTTCAGGAATGCCTCGGCATCCGGGCCTTCGACGCGGATCTTGCCGAAGGAGGACATGTCGTACATGCCGATATTCTCGCGCACGGCACGGTGTTCGCGGGCGGCATTGTCGAACCAGTTCTGGCGTTTCCAGCTGTAGCGGTATTCGGGGGTCTGGCCTTCGTCCGCGTACCAGTTCGCGCGTTCCCAGCCCGCGATTTCGCCCATGACCGCGCCGTGTTCCAGGAGGTGATCGTGGAACGGCGTGCGGCGGATGCCCCGCGCGGTGGCTTTCTGGCGATAGGGGAAGTGATCGGCGTAGAGGAGGCCCAGCGTTTCCTTGGAGCGTTCGAACAGGTAGTGCTTGTTGCCCTGGAACGGCTGCATCCGGCCGATATCGACATCGCCCAGGTCGAAGGGTTTCTCGCCATCCTCCATCCATTGCGCCAGCGCCATGCCCGCGCCGCCCGCCGATTGGATACCGATGGAGTTGAACCCGGCGGCGACCCAGACATTGTCCATCTCGGGGGCGAGGCCAAGGTGATAGGCGTCGTCCGGGGTGAAGCTTTCGGGGCCGTTGAAGAAGGTGTGGATGCCCGCCTCGGCCAGCATCGGCATGCGGTTGCAGGCGGCCTCGAGGATCGGTTCGAAATGGTCGAAATCCTCGGGCAACTGGTCGAATTCGAAGCTGTCGGGGATGCCGTCCATACCCCAGGGTTTGGCATGGGGTTCGAAGGCGCCCAGAAGGATCTTGCCCGCGTCCTCCTTGTAATAGGCGCATTCGTCGGGGATGCGCAGGACCGGCATGGTGGTCAGGCCCGGGATCGCCTCGGTCACGATGTAGAAATGTTCGCAAGCGTGGAGCGGCACGTTGATGCCGGCCATGCGGCCCACCTCGTGCCCCCACATGCCGGCGCAGTTGACGATCATGTCACAGGCGATGTGCCCCGTCGCGCCATCCTCGGCCTGCCAGTCGACGCCGGTGATGCGGCGGCCCGCGCGGGCGAAGGCGGTGACTTTCACCCCCTCGCGGATCAGCGCGCCGTTCTGGCGCGCGCCCTTGGCCAGTGCCTGGGCGATATTGGCGGGGTCGCCCTGACCGTCGGAGGGCAGCCAGAGACCGCCCGTCACGCCGTCGATATTGAGGTGTTCGTAGCGCTCCTTGACCTCCGATGGGGTCAGTTCCTCGACCGGGACGCCGAAGGAGCGGGCCATGGCGGCGGAGCGGAACATCTCTTCGCGCCGCTCTTCGGTCAGCGCGGCCGAGATCGAGCCGCAGCGGCGGAAGCCTGTTTCGACGCCGGTTTCCTCGCCCAGCGAACCATAGAGTTCCTGCGTGTATTTCGCGAGACGTGTCATGTTGGCCGACGAGCGCAACTGCCCGATCAGCCCCGCCGCGTGCCATGTCGTGCCCGAGGAGATCCGCTTGCGTTCCAGAAGCACCACATCCGTCCAGCCCAGTTTGGCGAGGTGATAGGCGACCGAACAGCCGATCACGCCGCCGCCGACGATCACGACGCGGGCGTTTGTGGGAAGGGTGCTCATCTGGATGCCTCGCGCAACGGGAAACTCTGCCGATTGATCTCTGGCGCGGTGAGCGGCGTCAATGGTTTTTCATGAGTCCAGATGCGGCGCGGCATCAGGTCTGGCTTGTGCCCGTCGCCCGGGCACGGGCCTTGCGCAGGGTTTCGGCGGCAAGCCCGGCGGCAAGCCCCACGGCGGGGCCGAGGATCGCGGTGCCCAAGGCCGCCGCCGCCATCACCGGGCGGCAATCGGCGCGGGCATCGAGAAGCCTGCGCGAAAAGGCGAGGTCGGCGGCGGCATAGGCCAGAAGCGCGCCCACCACCGGCATCGGGATCGCCCCCAGAAGCCCCAGAACCGACGGCCCGGCCAGCGCCATGGCGGCGCAGAGCCCGGCAAGAAGAAGCGGCGCGAGCATGCCGCGCGCGCCGAAGCGGTGATGAGCTGTGACGCCGCCTGCGCCATGGCACATGGGCAGGCCGCCCAGCGGCGCGAAGATCAGCGTGAGCGCGCCCGAGGAGGCGGCGAGGCGCGCCTCGGTAACGCGCGCGGCGTCCGGACCATAGACCGAGCGGGCAAGGGCCGCCGTCAGCACAACGGCATTGAGGAGCGTCAGGGGGAGTTGCGGCAGAAGCCCGAAGAGGACGATATCGCTGGCCGAGATCGCGGTTTCCGGGGGGCCGGGCGCGGGGAGTGTGGTGGTGAGACCGGTGACAAGGCCGAAGGCCAGCGCCGCGCCGATCACCAGAAGTGCCCATGGCCCACGGGTCCAGACAAGGGAGAGGCCGAGGGCGGCAAGGGCCGGGGCCGCAAGCCACCAGTTCTGGCCCATCAGATCGAGCGCCACCAGAAACAGCGTGATCCCGAGGCCCACCTGAAGCCCCACGATCACCGATTGCGGGATCGCGCGAGCATGGGCGACAAGCCCCGGCAGCGCCGACATGGCCAGCAGGATGACCCCCATCAGCGCGCCCGCAATGGCGAGTTCCGTGGGCGCAAGATGCCCGGCCAAAAGGGCCGCGCCCATGGCCTTCATCGGTTGGACGGGGATCGGAATCCGGTAGCGGAACGCCACGAGCGCATAGCCCGCGGCAAAACCCGCAAAGACCGGCGCGGGGGCCAGAAGACCGGCCATGAGACCGGCGATGACATAGGGCAGCATGGTGCCGAGATCGCCGAACGCGCCCGAGATATCGCCCATCGCCGCGGCCAGACGGTTCGGCCTGCGGTCGGCGCTTTCGGTGCCGGTGCTGGTCCCGGTCATGTGCCCGCCTTTCGGTTCCCTTGCGTCGACTATCGGGCAGCCTGTGGGCGGATTGCAATGCGCGGTCCGTGTGGCGGCGGTGATTTCCTGATTTCTGCTCTGGCACGGACTGCATTATTATGCATAATTTCCCGAAATAGGGGAGGAAACGCAGTCTTGGACCTGTCGAACGGGGTCTTTGCGCAGGCGCTTGGCCTGATTCTGGCGGCCGATGCGGACCTGTTGGAGATCGTCGGCCTGTCGCTTCAGGTGACGCTGACGGCCACCGCGCTGGCCTGTCTGATCGGCCTGCCGCTGGGCGCGGTCGTGGGGGCCTACCGGTTTCCCGGGCGGGGGGCCGTGGTGCTTTGCCTGAACGCGCTGATGGGGCTGCCGCCGGTGGTGGTGGGGCTGATGGTCTATATGGCGCTGTCGGCCTCGGGGCCGCTGGGGGTGCTTGGTCTTCTCTATACGCCCACCGCGATGATCATTGCCCAGACCGTGCTGATCACCCCCATCGTCGCGGCACTGACCCGACAGGTGGTGGAAGACATGAACGCCGAATATGCCGAGCAGTTCGCCTCGCTTGGCGTGGGCGCGGTCGACCGGGTTCTGGCGCTGCTGTGGGACGCGCGTTACGCGCTTCTGACCGTGGGGCTTGCCGGTTTCGGGCGGGCAGTGGCGGAGGTGGGCGCGGTGATCATCGTCGGCGGCAACATCAACCACGTGACTCGGACGATGACGACCGCGATCGCGCTTGAAACATCGAAGGGCAATCTGGAACTGGCGCTGGCGCTTGGGGCGGTGCTCCTGTTGCTGGCGCTTCTGGTGAATGGGCTGGTGATGTCGCTTCGGGCCTCGGCGGTGAGGGCGGCCTATGCGTGAGGTCCGGGAGGCATCGACCGTGGTCGAGGGCGGATTTATCCGGCCCCTCGTCGAGGCGCGGGGGCTTGTCCTGGAACGCGGCGGTCAGCGGTTGATCGGCGGCGTCGATCTGGCCATTCATCCCGGGCGGCGCACGGTGATCCTTGGGGCCAATGGCAGCGGCAAGAGCCTTCTTCTGCGGCTGTTGCACGGGCTGGTGGCGCCGGAGGCGGGCGAAGTCCTGTGGCAGGGGCGCAGGATGGACCGGGCCGCGCGGGATGCGCAGGCGCTGGTGTTTCAGAAACCGGTCCTGTTGCGGCGCTCGGTGGCGGCGAACCTGCAATTCGCGCTGAAGGTCCGGGGGATCGGCGGGCGTGAGCGTCGCGCGCGCGTCGCGGCCGCGCTCGAGGCCGCGCGGCTCACGCATCTGGCGGATCGTCCGGCGCGGGTCCTGTCGGGGGGTGAGCAGCAGCGGCTGGCCATTGCGCGTGCCTTGTCCACCAATCCGACGCTTCTGTTTCTGGACGAGCCCACCGCCAGTCTCGACCCGGCCTCGACCGAGTTGATCGAGCGGCAGTTGGCGGCGGCCCATGCCGGCGGCGTTACGATCGTGCTTGTGACCCACGATACCGGGCAGGCGCGGCGGATGGCCGATGACATCGTGTTCCTGCATGCGGGCCGCGTGGCCGAGCGGGGGCCGGCATCGCGGGTTCTGACGGCGCCGGCCTCGGAGGCGGCGCAGGCCTGGCTTGAGGGGCGGCTTTATACCGGGACACCCGGGGATGGCGAAACATGGAGAGATCATTGATCAGACGCAGGTTTCTGGCGCTGGCGCTGGCGGTTGCGACGGCGGGGGCATTCGCCGGTCCTGCCGCGGCGCAGGACGAGTTCATCATCGTGCAATCCACCACCTCGACCCAGAATTCGGGGCTGTTCGACCATATCCTGCCGATCTTTACGGGCCGGACCGGGATCGAGGTGCGGGTGGTCGCCGTGGGCACCGGGCAGGCCATCCGCAATGCCGCCAATGGCGACGGCGATGTCCTGTTCGTCCATGCGAAGGCGGCGGAAGAGGCCTTCGTGGCGGCGGGCGACGGGGTCGCGCGGTTCGATGTGATGTACAACGATTTCGTCATCGTGGGGCCGGCGGCGGATCCGGCGGGGATCGCGGGCATGACCGATGTGACCGCCGCGCTGACCCGGATCGCGGAGGCGGAAGCGCCCTTTGCCTCGCGCGGCGATGACAGCGGTACGCATAAGGCGGAACTGGCGCTGTGGACGGCGGCGGGGATCGATGCGGCGGCGGCCTCGGGCGACTGGTACCGCGAGACCGGGTCGGGGATGGGGGCGACGCTGAACGTGGCGCTGGGGATGGGGGCCTATGTCCTGACCGACCGGGCGACGTGGATCAGTTTCGGCAACAAGGGCGATGGTCGGGTGCTGGTGGAGGGCGATGCGCGGCTGTTCAACCAGTACGGGATCGTGCTGGTGAATGCCGAGAAACATCCATCGGTGAAATCCGAGGCGGGACAGGCCTTCGTCGACTGGATCCTGTCGGAGGAGGGTCAGGCGGCGATCGCGGGTTACCGGGTGGAGGGCCAGCAGTTGTTTTTCCCGAATGCGGGGCGCTAGGGCGGGTCGCGGGGGAGGGCACCTCAGCGGGACAAAAGAGACCCTCTCTTTGCGAACTCTCTATGTCTGCAGTCTCAATCGATCTTGCGGCCTTGGGTCGGTTGCTTTTGCTCGGGGATGTTTTCCGGGGTCAAGACCTGAACCGCGGAGACGGGTATATCCATTGGTTCGGTCAGAATCCGGTGATAGCCAAGGAATGCGCTGAACGCATTCTTCATGTCCATGCGCAAATCGTGATGCAGGATGAAGTCCAGCCTCTGATCCAGAATGAGACGACGGTTTTCTTCATCGAGATCGTGCGCCACAAACACATCAGGCCGCTGCCCCTGATCGGCGAGCGTGTCGAGGATCGCGCAATTGCCGCCGCCCATCGAATAGACCGCGCGCAGGTCACCGATCCCGTCGACGACACCCGAGAGCAGTTTTGACGTCTCAAACCCAACGCCGCTGCCGCCTTGCAGTCTGACAATGCGCAGCTGCGGGCAGCGGTTCGCCAAGGCTGCAACAAACGCGTTTTCACGCTCTTCTTCACCCAGAAACCGCTCGTGGCTGCGGGTGGTGAGGACCGTGCCGCGCATATCCCCGACCGATTTGGCGACAAGGTAGGCGGCTGTGCGTCCGGCACCCGCGTTGTCCAGCCCCACGTAAGACAGCCGGTCCGTGCCGGCAATATCCGTGACCAGCGTCACCACCGGGATCCGCGCTGCACAGAGCGCGTTCACGGCATCCCTGATCTTGGGCGCGTCGCGCGCCTTGAGGCAGACACCGTGGCTGCCGCGTTTCAGGATGCGCATGAGGATGGATACGACCTCGTCCTCTTCCATGATCTCCTGGTTCACGAATCGGAGGCGGCAGACAGCCGTTGCGATCTGCGGCAAGACGGCCTCTGCGGCTGCCTTGACCTCGCGGCTGAAGCGCTGCGGGGCCTCCACGACGACATCAAAGAACAAGCGCCTGCCACGGGCGGCGAGTTGCGCCTCTTGCGCTGTCAACTCGTCGATGGCCGTCGCCACGCGCAGCCTTGTCTGCGGGCTTACATGGGCGCGGGCGTTCAGGACACGGTCAATCGTGGCGGTGCCCAATCCGGCTTGGCGGGCAATCTCTTTGATCGGAAAGCGATGGGTCATTTGATGTGTTTTTGATGTGCTTTCGCGATCCACGCAAGCGCTGCGTCGCTATCTTGGGGGCAGCAAGGGAGGATTTGCCATGAGAGATACCGCTCAATCACAGGTCGCCTATTACGACCCCGCCGCCTGCGATCTGCAAGAGTTCATCGCTATGGTTGATCAGACCACGCGGCCCGGGGACGTGCCAAATGCAATGGTCATCGAGAACAACATCCCCCTCTACGATATGGCGCAGTTGCGTCCGGCCCTGGAAGACGCCCGATCGCGCAGGCAACTCATGGCGGAATGGGCGCAGGTCTTGCGGGCCGGTGCCGGAGTTGTGGCGCTGAAGAACACTTATGCCGACACCACGGTGCTCGATCAGGCCACCGCGGATTTACGAGGACATCATCGCCGATGAAAAGCAGCGCAGCGGCGGCGGCGGCGATCACTTCGCGGCCTCCGGTGCAAATGACCGTGTCTGGAATGCGCTGCAAAAGCTGTGCGAAGCGGACCCCAGAGTTTTCCTCGATTACTTTGCCAATCCCGCCATCGCGGCCATCTGCGAGGCATGGCTGGGGCCGAATTATCAGATGACCGCACAGGTGAACCTTGTGCATCCGGGCGGGGCGGCGCAGCAGGCGCACCGCGACTATCACCTCGGGTTTCAAACCGCCGATGTCAGCGCGTCCTATCCCGCCCATGTCCACGATGTGTCGCCCATTTTGACCCTGCAGGGGGCCGTTGCCCATTGCGACATGCCACTGGACAGCGGGCCGACGAAACTGCTGCCTTTTTCGCAGGCCTACCGCGCGGGCTATACCGCGTGGCGGCGCGAGGATTTCCGCGCTCTGTTCGAGGAACGCCATGTGCAACTGCCGCTGGCCAAGGGCGATACGGTGTTCTTCAACCCCGCGCTGTTCCATGCCGCGGGGGCCAACAGCAGCCCCGACATCCATCGCTTTGCCAACCTGTTGCAGGTGTCCTCGGCCTTTGGCCGCGCAATGGAAACGGTGGATCGGGACAAGATGTGCAGGCTGGTGTTCCCTCACGCGGTGCAGGCCAAAGCCGAAGGCAGGCTGACCGATGCCGAATTGTCGGCAGCCATCGCGTCCACCGCCGAGGGCTATTCTTTCCCGACCAACCTTGACCTGGACCCGCCATCGGGCGGGCTTGCCCCGGAAACCCAGGCTGCTCTGTTTGCGCGCGCTCTGGCGGAACATATGAGCGCGGCAGATTTTCATGAAGAATTGGACCGCATGGGCCGACGGAAACTGGCCTAGAACCCGGTTACATCCATTCACAATCCGTTCCGACATGCGAAGCCACGTGATCTGGAACGCTTTGAATGTGAAAGCCATTGAAAGAGGTCCGGAAATGGAACGTCTCGGCTCTGGGCTCAAGGCGGTCCATGAGCCACAATCATCCAATGACAGCTCGGCGGACAAAACGGTCTTTCACTTCAGTGGCAGTCGACGACGGCTCAGCAAGGTAATCTGTCTTCGGCACGGATTGGGAGCGCCGACACTGCCCGCCGACATCTCGCGCGCTCGGTCATGTATCGTCTCCGTTCGATTGAGATGACTTCGGACGGAAGACGAAATGCTGATAGATGCGACCGATGCCTATGAGCGTCAGACCAAGTCCAAGGAACGAGGCGACGCGGAACAGCCCCGTGAGGTCCGACATATCGAACAGGAAAACCTTGGCTACCGTAACCATGAGAACGGCAAGCGACGCGTAGCGAAGCGGGACCGAGCCCCGCACGATACCGATGAACAAGAGGCAGAGCGCGAACACGATCCAGACGGCTGAGTAGGCATAGAACTCTGCATTCGTCGGTTGGGTGCGATCCGACAGGCCGATGAACTCCCCCCAGAACGCCCTTCGGGTTTCCAGCGTGATGTAGATGAAGAAGAGAAACCCCGAAGCCCCCATCAGGAGTTCCCGCAGGCCGTCCGGCAGTCGAAACTGCCTGCCACTTCCAATTGCCATGAAGAGAATTGCGGGAACCAGATAGGCCAGCCCGAGCAGATTGAGCACGGGCAGGGCGCCAACATGCTCGTTGGTGACAAGTGGGGAAAGGCCCGCCACCCCGGCAAATACCGCCGCGATCAACGAGAGCACGATCAGACCGACGCCGGCAGGATATGGCCACTGGCGCTGTCCCCGCTGGGCTTCGTACAGCAGGAGACCCGCGGCGGTGATCCACCAAAGCGTCTGAATCGACTGGTCGAACAGGACCCAGCGGACGGTGTAGATGTCGCCGGAAGTCCAGAGCTTGAGCTGCAACGCGACCATCAAGAAAGCGAATCCGGCGGCCGCGATCTCGCAGAGCGTCTGGACCAGGTCGACAGGGGATCGGGCGAAGATCCGGGACGCGATGAAGGTGGCGATCGCGGGAAGTCCGTAGCCATAGAGCACCCAGCCGAAGACGCCGAGGACCTGGCCGTCGTATTCCAGGATCATCGGGTTCGCTACGAGCCGGACGATCACGACAAGAGTGACGGCGGCGGCGATCGTGCGCAGCGGGGTCAATTGTACGCGCGACCAGATCCAGGCGAGCGCCAGCGTCTCGAACGCCAGCGCGACGGTCAACCAGGCCTCGCGCAGAAGGCACGTGAAGGCCAGAGCAAGAGCGGCCGTCGCGCCCGCTGCGAAGAACGCGGTTGCAAGGTCGCTCTCTTCTCCGTCGCCCGTCCATTTACGTGTCACGGTAGCGGCCACCGCGGCGAGGATGGCCAGCGTGCCGCCAACGACGGCCCAGGAAACATCGGTCTCGAGGTCTCCGATCCGCCAGTAGCCGATCGCGAAGAAAAGAAGCGGCAAGAGGCTCGCGATAGCGGCCCAGAACGCCGGCGTGCGCGACCAGCGCATACCGACAAACGCACCGGCCCCGAACAATGCGGCAAAGGCCCAGAGCGCGTTCGTATAGACGCGGTATTCCGGGGGGACCATGAAGGGACCGAAACCGGGCTTTGGCAAATCCTGAAGCGCTGTGACGGGTGTCACCTCGAGAGGGGTGGGCCATAACAGCACCGCGGCAAGGGCGATGCCTGCCGAGGCCAGCAGCAGGCTTTCGAGCGATGCACGCCGGACGGCCATGAGCAGCGCCGCTGCGCCGTAAAGCCCAATGAAGCCAAAGGCGGCAGCGTTGAAGTCGGCCGCACCGGCCAGCGCAAGCAGAAGGAGCCCCGACAGCGTGAAGCCGAGACCGGACGTGTCGGCGAGCATGTCGATGATCCACCGCCATAGGGGGGCGTCAGGGCGTCTGATCGGCAGGCTTGTCGAGAGCAGTGCGAACAGAACGGAAAGGCCAAGAGCATAGGTCTCCAGGATGCCCTGATCACCGATGGTCCAGGTGTCCACCAGCCAAAAGACAGGCCATATGAGAGCACCGGCGAGGGTCAGGAAGGAGAACCACCACCACTTGCGCCAGACCATCACCAAGAGGCACCCTGCTGTCAGCACGAAGAGGTAGAGAAACAGTGGCGTTGCCTGCGGCACCGGCGTATCGACAAGCGCCGGCACCAGATAACCGGCGATAAGCCCCAGAAGGGCTACGAACGGCCCTTGGCGCAGGGACAGGACGAGCGCGGAATAAGACGTGAGCCCAAGGACGATAAAGCTGGTCGCCGGTGTGAGAAGTCCGAACATCGCATGGGCGGCGTAAAGGGACACATAAACCGCAAAAATCCCAGATCCGGACAGCGCGGGGGGCACGTAATCGGGCTTTATGGCGCGCCGGACGGCCTCGACCGGATGGCGCTTGGTCCATTCCCCGGCTGATAGAAGGCAGCCGCCCAGAACAAGGCCCAGGATCACCCGCGTCAGCGGTGTCAGCCATCCCTGATCGACCGCGTACCGGAACAGGAATACGGCACTGAGGGCGACGGCAACCGCGCCGACCCATATCAGCCATTGCGAGGTCAGCGTTTCCTCGACACTGCGGCCCGCCCGGGGTTCGGCCGCTTTGGGCCGGATCGTCTCTCCCGCAACCTTGGGAATGTTGCTTGCGGCCAGAATGCCGGGCGTCGCCGATGAGGGTTCGTATTCCCCCTCAGGTCCGGTCTCCGTGATTTCAGTTTCTTCCGGCTCCTGCTCGATCCGTTCGGCAGTTTCGTCCGGTGCCGCTTCGGCCTTCACCATTCCGGGCTCGGCGGGTTCAGGCTCGGCCTCCGTATCAGTCGGTCTGCCTTTGCTGCCCTGGAGACGGCCAAGGTCGCGGAGGGCAAGCGCGAGTTGTCTTTCCAATGCAGCGATACGATCGCCTTGCTTGCGTTGCCGCGTGCCAAGGTAGATCGGTGCGACCAACAGGTACACAGTGATAATGATTGGGATCAGAAAAAGCCCATCCATCAGAGAACCGTTTCATATACAATGCTTTGCATCAAGGCCTCTGCTCGGTTCATGGCGCGCTGATGAAGGTCGCCTGCGCC
The DNA here is from genome assembly GCA_963698645.1 of uncultured Alphaproteobacteria bacterium. GTDB lineage: Bacteria > Pseudomonadota > Alphaproteobacteria > Rhodobacterales > Rhodobacteraceae > Ovoidimarina. The sequence continues at coordinate 157,462 of CAVORP010000006.1, read as the reverse complement.
CGGGGCGGGCCTTTGCCGTGCGTGGTATCTTCGTCTGAGGTGCGGGACAAAGCGACCCATTACAAATCCTGAGTGGTTGACCGCCAAGAGTTCATTATGTCGTGACTACAATCTTACCGCCTGCGGAATTCGTCTCCATCGCGCGGTGGGCCCCAACAATTTCGTCGATCATGAAAGTCTTTCCGATGGGTGGCGTGAAAGTCCCCGCTTGCACCGCGTCTATGACCCGTTGCAGGGGCGTCGAAATGAAGTCCTCGGCCCCGCCGGAATAGGTCGTCAGGTTCACGGCTGTTGGGATGGCGCCCATCGGACTGAAGCTGTCTAACTCCCATGCGTTGCCTACCATGCCGGTCATGCACACGGAGCCGCCCGGGGCAGCAATTTGAGACTATCAAGCAGGGTTGTCGTGCCAACCAATTCCAGCACCCTGTGAACCCCGTGCGGGTGTGCCTGCCTCACAGCGGGGGCAATCTCGCCTCCATCAATGAAAACCTCGTCCGCGCCGTTTCTCAACAGCATGTCCCGCCGGTCCTCGCGCCGCGAGGTCGCCAGCACGCGCAGCCCTGCCTGCTTGGCCAATATGGCAGCGGTCAGCCCCACCGACGTCGTGCCGCCGCGGATCAAAAGGGTCTCGCCTCTTTTCGCGCCAAGGGCCGTATTGAGCGATCCCCACGCCGTTTGAACCATCTCGGGCAGTGATCCTAGGATGTTCCACGGTAAGCTGGTTTCAAGTTTCTGAACCTGCCCGGCAGGCACAAGGGTGTATTCGGCGTAGCTGCCGTCAAATTGCCGACCCATGCCGCCCATCGCAGTGGCCACCTTGTCGCCTTCGGTAAATCCGCCATCAGGCGCGGCTACGACCTCGCCCACAGCTTCAATGCCGAGAACGCGCGGGAACGGCACATTCGGTGAATGGCCCTGGCGGGTGAAGTGCTCTGACCTGTTCAGACCGAAGGCTCGCACTCTGATGAGCACCCAACCAGGCTTGGGTGCAGGCACCGGCAAAGTTTCCAGTTGCAGGACCTCGGGTCCGCCCGGCTCCCGAATTACAACTGCCCTCATGCTACCCATCGTGCCGCCTCCAAGTGGGAAAGCGAACGGTAGCTTTGGCAGTTGGGCTTGTCACTATGGGCTCTGCGCGGTCGTTCGCTGAACCTGGCAACGACGCCCGCAGCGCGTGGGAAAGTTGGAATTGGCCGAATGCCGTGGGATGTTACGGTCATCGATCAGAGGATCAGCGCTGAATCGAGCGGAGGTATTCCGCGATACCGATCATCCTTGAGGGAGTTGGTGTAGGTATCCCGTCTCCTGAATCGAATTTGACAAGAGGTCCGGCCTGCAACGCAATCCCAAACTCGGGCATGATGGTGCGGCCGTACCGAACCCTTCGCGTATATCCGTCAATGGTTTCCAGTACTTCGGCCATGGGGAAAACGCCTGCATTCTCTCTCGCAATGATGGTCAAGTCCGGTACGGGACGATCGAGCTGACCCGCAAGCGGACCATCTCCCCTGGCTGTCTTCCCGTGGCACGACGTACAGTTGTCATTGTAGATACTGCGCCCAACGACTTCGGGTTTTGGCGCGCATGCTGCGAGCCCGAAGATGAACGTCGATGTCGCAAGGATGATGGCTGCTTTCATTCGTATTCCTCTCCTGGGCTCGCGGCGATCCTGAACGGATGGCTTGCCTTGAGACTACCCTAACCCCTAATATCTTCCCTGCGATCAGATCGATCCGACAAGATGGCTTGCGATTGCCGAACTCGATCATTGGGACCTGGCGCAGAGCAAGCCGATCTGCGCTCGACGCCGTCATCCGAGGCTCTGTGTCAGGCAGTGGCATGGGTGTGCCTTGTGGAAGGGTATTGCATTGCATCAGCTTGCTCCGCGGGCCGCGTCTGGGTGTTCAGCTATGAAGCCCTGCAAGACTGCAAACAGCTCACGGGCACGCGGTAGGTTGTCGTCGTGCAAAGCCAGACGAATATCTTCACACAGCATCTCGTGTACCTTTTGCGGCCCATGATGCACATGCATCAGATACTCACCCATCAACGTCGCGTCGAACGTGGTGATCCCTTCGTGATCCGCCACTGCGTCAATTTCTGCGCGCGTGAGCGCAGACATGTCTTCGATATCTTCCAAACTGATCATGGCGTCTTCGGTCCTGCAATGGATCTTCACTATAGAGGTCCGGATCGCCGGACTCTTGACGTGGCTCAAGATTGCCGCGGGCCCGCACTGGGCGCAGTGCGGTCGTGACCTGCGCGATGGGCCGCCGACCGTTTCGCAGGGCAAGGTGGTCGCAGAAGGATGCCCCTGACCCAAGCGGGGGGTGTTTCTTCGCGCCGGGACCGGTGTCGTTTTTGGCGCTGCGGCAGGGGCGGTTTCCCGCTAGCCTTGACGTCATGACCCATGCCGATCGCAAGCCCATGGTCTATGAGCCGCCGCCGGAGCCCCTGAGACGCCGTTAGTTCAGCTTTTCAGGAGAGACCTCGAATGACCCGTCCCAATATCGTTCTGATCATGGCCGATCAGCTTGCGCCGCAGTTCACCGGCACCTATGGCCATCCCGTCGTCAAGACCCCGCATATGGATGCGCTGGCCGCGCGCGGGGTGCGGTTCGATGCGGCCTATTGCAACGCGCCCCTCTGCGCGCCGTCGCGGTTCTCGTTCATGTCCGGGCAACTGGTGACCCGGATCGCCGCCTATGACAACGCAAGCGAGTTCCCGGCCGCCATTCCGACCTTCGCCCATTACCTGAGGTTGATGGGCTATCGTACCTGCCTGTCAGGGCAAAATGCATTTCGTCGGTCCCGATCAGCTGCACGGGTTCGAGGAGCGGCTGACCACCGATATCTATCCCTCGGACCACGCCTGGACGCCGGATTGGGAGTTGCCCGACGAGCGGATCGACATCTGGTATCACAACATGGATTCGGTGCGCGAGGCGGGGATGGCCGCCACCACGTTCCAGATCGAGTATGACGAGGAAACGAGTTTCTTCGCCCGGCGCAAGATCTTTGACTACGCGATGACCAAGACCACGCCATTCGCGATGGTGGTGAGCTTCATTCATCCGCACGACCCCTATGTGGCGCGGCCGGAGTGGTGGAACCTCTATGAGAAGGGCGAGATCGACATGCCGGCGACGGGGCCGGCGGACGACCCGCATACGAAGCGGTTGATGGTGGGGATCGAGGCGGACAAGGTGGCGGTGACCGCCGACGAGGTGCGCAATGCGCGTCACGGCTATTACGCGAATACAAGCTATGTGGACAGCAAGCTGGGCGAGATCGTGCAGGCGCTGACCGAAGCGGAGCTAATCGACAACACGATCGTCATCATGACCGCCGACCATGGCGACATGCTGGGCGAGCGGGGCTTGTGGTACAAGATGAACTTCTTCGAGCATTCCGCGAGAATCCCACTGATTTTCGCGGGTCCGGGGATCAGCCCGGGGGTCGTGGACGAGCCCGTGTCGCTGGTCGACCTCCTGCCCACGCTGGTGGAGATCGGCGCGGCGGGGGGGCCTGCGCCCGCGCCGGGGATGCCCATCGACGGGCGCTCGCTCTGGCCGCTGGTGCAGGGCGCGGCCTCGGGCGCGGGCGAGGTTCTGGGCGAGTATTGCGCCGAGATCACCAGTCACCCGATCTTCATGATCCGGCGGGGTCGGTACAAGTACATCCATTGCGATATCGACCCGCCACAGCTTTTCGATCTCGAGACCGATCCGATGGAGCGGGTCAACCTTGCCGGTGACCCGACCCATGCCGAGCGCGCGGCGGCCTTTGCGGCGGAGGTGGCGGCGCGGTGGGACAGTGCCGCGATCCGCGAGGATGTGATCGCGACCCAGAAACAGCGCCGTGCGGTCCATGCGGCGATGGAGGCGGGGATGTTCACGAGCTGGGACTATCAGCCGAAACGCGACGCGAGCCAGGAGTTCGTGCGCAATCACATCGCGTGGACCGAGGCGGCGGAGCGGATGCGGTTTCCGCCGTTTTCGCGCGGGAAAGGGTGAGGGGGGCGTTTCTTCAGGCCGCTGGCTGCGGTTCGGCGATGGTTCAGAATTTTCGCCGTCGTGCCAGTTCGCGGTACAATGCGGGTTGCGACACACCGATCGCGCCCGCGACCTGAACCCATTCGCCCTTGGGCGGCGCACCGTACAGGTCGAGCCATGCATCCAGCCGGTCGGACACGCGGCGCAGGCGCAGGATTTCGATGCGCGCCCTTTGGGTCTGGACCTCGCGGGCATTGGACCTGATCAGCGCCAGCGCCGCGTCGGGCGCGCTGCGCAGTGACGCCAGAAATTGCGGGCGGGCGACCGAGGCGATCACCGCCGGTTCCCGGACGACCGCATCGCAGTGATAGGCGTCGGCGAAGAGCGAGGCTTCGGCAAGCATCATGCCGCCGGAGGCGGTGTGCAGCGTCAGCGCAGTGCCGTCTTTCATCGGCCGTTCCAACGCGACCCTGCCGGTTCGCACAAGGTGCATCGACCGAACGGGGTCTTCTCGCCGGAACAGCGTCGCGCCGTCTTCGAGGCGGCGGACCGGAGCGTCATCGAAGAGTTCGAGCCAACTGGACATGATAGATATCATATGCGGTTCTGCCGGCGGGTCATAGGGTCATCCCGAATTCAACTTCGGGAGACCATCATGCGATCTGCCTCTGCCCTTGCTTTCGTTGCCTTTCTGGGCGGCGCCAACTTCGCTCTCGCTCAGGCAAACCACGGGGATCATGCAGCCGGCATGGATCACGGCGCACATTTGGCGGCGGAGATGCCGGGGGCGGCCCTGCTGACGGAGCCGGGTCAGGGCGCGTTCGCTGCCCTGTCGGAGGTCGTCAGGGTGCTCGAGGCCGATCCGGATACCGATTGGTCAAAGGTCGATCTGGGGGCGCTGCGCGCGCATCTGGTGGACATGGATCGGCTTGTCACCGATGCGGTCGTGGAGGAAACCCCGCTGCCCGATGGTATTCGTGCGGTCGCCACGGGCGACGCGGAGACGCTTGCCAGCCTTCGCCGGATGGTGCCCGCCCACGCCGCGGAACTGGCCCGTGATGACCGCTGGAGCGTTGCCGTTTCGGACGGGGAGGACAGCGTCCGGCTGACCGTCACAAGCGACGATCCCGGTGTTGCGAACCGGATCAGGGGGCTGGGGTTCTTTGGTCTGATGGCGAGCCAGGATCACCACCGGGAACATCACCTGCTGATGGCGCGCGGAGAACTGGCGCACCATCCGTAGCGCGGGGCTTCGGCTTGGCTCCTAGTCCACCGATCCGTGGATCGCGACGAGGTCGAGTTCCGCATCCGACGGCTGGATCGCGCGAAAGCTTTCGCGCACGCCGGATTCCGTCAACTCGCGCTGGACGACCAGAAGCGTGTTGGGGTCGTGATCTTCGCAGAGCTCCTCCATATAGGCGATCTCGTCGCGGGCGGTGGCCATGGCGGCGGCCACGTCGGGCGCGCCGTAGAGCGCCACGAAATGTTCCGCCAGCCGCGCCGTGAGCGCCTCGATCTCGGCCTCTTCCACCTGGGCCACGGCGACGAATGTCGCGCGTCCGAACCCGTCGAGCGACAGCCAGCCATTGGCGAAGGCCTGACGCCCCTTGCCGGTCAGGTCGGCCTCGGACCAGTTCGAGAATTCGAACCCGCCGGGGATCGCCCATTCGCCCGCCTCTGCGGGACGCGAGAAGACGTTCTCGTCGCTTTCGTCGAACCGGATCGTGCGCGCGAGTTTCCGCATCAGATGTCCTCCAGCATGCCCGTGAGCGGCAAGAGCCGCTCGCCCCGGGCCGTCTTCAATACCATGCCGCCGCGTTCGTCCAGCCCGAGAAACGTGCCGGTGAGCGTCTCGCCCCGGTAGGAGAGCGTCACCTCCTTGTTCAGCGAGAAGGCCCGGCCGAGCCAGTCGCGGTGAAGTTTCGCGTTGCCGCCATCCAGCCATTCGTTGATCCAGATAAGCTGATGGCGCGACCAGCTTTCCAGAAGGCGGGCCGGTTCGATTTCGGAACAGCCCTCGTCCCAGAGCGTGGTCCTGTCCGGGGCCTCGCCCGGCTCGGCATCGGCCTCGGCAAAGAACGGCACGTCGATTCCGATCACCAGCCAGTCGGGCTCTTGATCCGGGTCGCGCAGGGAGGCCGCGGCCCGCAGCGCGCCGCAGCGCGCGCCGTTGATGCGGAACGTGCCGGGCCAGTCGAACTGGCAGGCGGTCTCGGAGGGTGCAAGGGCGCCGAAGGCATCGGCAAAGCCATTGGACAGCGCCAGCACCATGGCCATGGCATCGCCCAACGGCGATTCCGGCGCCAGCAGCACCGCCGCCGAAAGGTGATCGGGGCGGATGTGATAGGTGATCAGCCCCGGATCGGCGCCACCCCGTGCCTCGGCCACCGCGGCCTCGAACGGATGGTCCGCCGCCATCCCCCGAAACAGCGGGGGAAAGCTTGGCGCGGGGTCGGCCTGCGGGTTTTCAGACAATGCCATCGTCGATCAACCGGCGGGCGATGGTGCGGAAACGCCTGTGCCTGCGGGCTTTGCGGTTTGGCGGCCACGATCGGTGCGCCGCCGTCGGCGGCGGTCCGGATCTCGAGATCCAGCGGGATCTCTCCGAGGAAGGGAAGCCCCAGCCGTTCGGCATCCGCCTTGGCGCCGCCATGGCCGAAGATATGCGCCTCGTGCCCGCAATTGGGGCAGATATACATCGACATGTTCTCGATCATCCCGAAGATCTTGGTGTTCATCTTCTGGAACATGTTCACGGCCTTGCGGGCGTCGAGCAGCGCCACGTCCTGGGGCGTCGAGACGATGATCGCGCCGGTCACTTCGGCCTTCTGGGTCAGCGTCATCTGGACGTCGCCGGTGCCCGGCGGCAGGTCCACGATCAGCACGTCGAGCTGGCCCCATTGCACCTGGTTCCAGCATCTGCTGGAGCGCGCCCATGAGCATCGGGCCGCGCCAGACCACGGCCTCGTCCTCCTTCGTCATCAGGCCGATCGACATCAGCGTGACGCCGTGGTTGCGGAGCGGCAGGATGGTCTTGCCATCGGGGCTTGCGGGCCGTCCCGAGATGCCCAGCATGCGCGGCTGCGAGGGGCCATAGACATCGGCATCGAGCATGCCGACTTTCTTGCCCTCGGCGGCGAGCGCCACGGCCGAGATTCGCCGAAACGGTGGATTTGCCGACGCCGCCCTTGCCGCTGGCGATGGCGAGAATCGCGTTGACGCCGGGCACCTTGGCCGGGCCGCTTTGCGCCGTGGGATGACGGCCGATCTTGAGATCGGGGGGCGGTTTCGGCGTCGAATGGGCGGTCAGCAGCGCCGAGACCTGACCCACGCCGGGCAGGGCCTCGATCTTTTCCACGGCGTCCAGCCGGACCGGTTCCATTGCCGTGCCATGGGCGGGATCGACCTCCATCACGAAGCGGACATTGCCGCCCTCGACCGTCAGCGCGCGCACGATATCGGAGGCGACAAGATCGGTTCCGGTGGCGGGATTCGTGATCGATTTCAGGACGTTCAGAACATCCTCGCGGGTTACCGACACTTATGCGCCTCCGGTCTTGATGTCGCCTTCGACGGTATGGGTCATGCCGATCTCGTCGATGGTCAGCACCATGCGCGCCCTGACCGAACCGCCCGAAATCTTGCCGGCGTCGCGCGCAGCGCGGATCGCCTGTTCGATTTCCTGTTGCGAGGTGACGCCCACCTGCTTGAGGAATTTCCGCATCGACATGTTGAAATCATCATCGCTCATGTTTTTCGTCCTCTTCCCTTGGGGCCAAAAGGCATGCCTTGCCATGAAACCTAGTTTGGCTTTCTCTGGGGCAAAGACCGGGAAGGTGCAAGACCGACCCGGCGGATCGGGGAGGCGCGGATGCGGAAATGGAGTTGGATCGGGGCCTGTGCGGCGCTCTTGCTGGTGGCGGCGAGCGAGGCGCGGGCGCAGGGCAAGACCTTCGCTTTGGTTGTGGATGACCGGCTGGAGGATGTGGGGCTTCTATCCTACCTGTTGCCGCGTTTCACATTGAAACACGGGGTGCGGCCCACGGTGGTGGCAGGCGCGGCGGGGACGCTGGACCCAGCAGGGGCCGATGTGGTGATCGCGCCCGAGGCGGTTGCGGAAACGCTTGGCGGAACGCTTGCCCCGGCCTTCTATGTCGAGGGCGAGGGGGCAGAGACATGGTCGGTCTCGCTCTTGTCCGATGGGGACAATGCCGAACATGCCCGGACCTTCGTATCATGGCTCACGAGCGAGATCGGCCAGCGCACGGTCGCCACATTCGAGGCCGATGGCGCGCCGCGTTTCATCCCCGGCGCGATCGCGGTGGTGGTGAAGGAAGAGCTGATCGTCACCGGGGATGCGACGATCGGCGAGAAGCTTTCGCTGTTCCATTGCGGGCGCTGCCACGTGATCAGCGACAAGAACCGGATGGGCGGGATCGGCTCTGCCCCGTCCTTTCCTGCCTTGCGGGCGATCCCGGGCTGGTCCGACAAGTTCATGGCCTTCTGGTCGGCCAACCCGCACCCGTCCTTCACGCAGGTGGAGGGGTTGACCGAGCCGTTCGACCCGAATTTCCCACCCCATATCGCGCCGGTGGAACTGACCATGGAGGATCTGGACGCGATCTTTGCCTATGCGGTGACGATCACGCCCAAGGATCTGGGGGCCGAGGTGGAGGCGCGGTAGGCGCGCCGCCCTATCCCTTGTCGTCGCGGTCCTTGATGTAGTCCTCGGTCGTGCGCACGCGGGGACGCTCGCCCATCTGGAACGGAGCGGAGCCCGCGTGATACTGGGCCTTCACCCGGCAGTCGTCGCACATCTGGATCAGCTTCGTGTTGTCCGAATTCGTGAACATGTAGTGCTTGCCCTCGAGCTTCTCGACGATCCGCTCGATCGTGCTTTTCACGCCGAAGGGCACGCCGCATTCGATGCATTCGAAAGGTTCTTCGCTGTTCAGGACCTGAAGCTTCAGCGCGTTGTCCGAGATATCCAGTTGCGGCTTCAGCGTGATCGCGTCCTCGGGACAGATATTGGCGCAGAGCCCGCATTGCAGGCAGGCATCCTCGCGGAACCTGAGTTCCGGCTTGTCGGCATTGTCGTCGAGCGCGCCCGAGGGGCAGAGGCTGACGCAGGCAAGGCAAAGGGTGCAGGCGTCGGTGTTCACCAGAACCGCGCCATAGGGCGCACCTGCGGGAAGCGCGATCGGGTCGACCGGCCCCGTGGCCAGCGCCCGGGCGGCAAGCCGCGTCACGTCGCGGCGGTGGCCCATGGTCAGGATCGGCTCGGTGACGGGTGCCTTTGGGCGGGGGCCGTAGAGCGCGTCCGACAGGGCGTCGGGATCGGCGAGGTCCAGCATCGCGATGCGGTTCGTGTCGGTGCCCACGCCCGCCAGAAGCGCGCGGGTCAGGTCCACCTGTTTCTCCACCACGTCGCGTTCGGTGCGGGGCGAGATCAGGATCGAGACCCCGGCAAAGCCGGTGGCCAGCGCCGCCATCGCCTCGGCATGGCCGAAGGCCGCGACCGAGGGCAGTTCGAGCGGCAACACATCCGCCGGAAGCCCGCGGCCGAGGCGCGCCGAAAGCCCGATCATCTCGCGCCCATGTTCGGCGTCATGGACCAGAAGCCGGGCGCGGTGCCGCCCGCGGCCAGATAAGCCTCGGCCATGACACGCGCGGCGGTCATGATATCGGTGACGGTGGGGGCGTCAAAGCTGACCGCGCCCGAGGGGCAGACCGCCGAACAGGCGCCGCAGCCCGCGCAGATGTTGGGATCGATCGCCACGTGATCGCCCGCCGGCGTGATCGCGCCGGTGGGGCAGAGGTCGAGACAGCGGGTGCAGCCGGTCTTTTCGGCCCGCGAATGGGCGCAAAGCGAGGTGTCGAGCGCCACATGCAGGGTCTTCTCGAAGGTGCCCACCAGCCCCTGCGCCTCGATCGCGGCGCGCCAGACCGCGCGGGGGTCGCCGGGATCGGCGCGCAGGTAGCCGTCGCGCTTTTCGGGCGCGGGGAACAGCGCCGCGCCGCCCGAAAGATCGAGAATCAGGTCGCAATCCGAGGCGGCCCCGTCCTTGGGCGCGGACCAGGCCTGTGCGCCCCGGCCCACGGGGCTTGCCTCGCGGAACCCGTCCAGCGTGACGCGGAAGCCGCCGAAGGAGCCGGTCGCGGATTTGAGCCGCCCGTGGACCACGTCGAAGCGGCGTTCGGGGGCGGGATAGAGCTCGGGCATATCGGTCAGAAGGCAGGTCACCGACAGCGCGTCGGCCAGTTGTTCGGCCACCGGCAGTACCGTGTCCGAAGTGCCGAGAATCAGGCAGATGCCCTCGGAGACGATATCCATCGTCTTGTCGGCGCTGCGGCGGCGGCGGTCGGCGGCCAGAAGCGCCGCGATCTTGGGTGTGGCCTTTTTCGCCTCGTCCGACCAGCCCGCGCGGTCGCGGATGTCGATCGTGGCGGGGATGTCGGTTCCGATTTCCTCGGCCAGTGCTTCGAAGGTGCGGGCCTCCTGAGCGCAGGCGACGATCACGCCCGCCTCGCCCGCCTCGGTCATCGCCTTGGCGGCAAGGTCGATCTCGCGGGTGCAGAGGGCGGTGTGGACGCGCGAACAGGGCAGGCCGGTGGCCTTTTCGATGGCGTCACGGTCAAGCACCTGCGTTCCGGCGCAATCGCACAGAAGTAGTTTCGGTTCCATTCTCTCTCCCCGGTACGGGCCGGCTGGACAGTTTCGGTCCGCCCCGCGATACTTGTCGGCGGACGGACGCTAAGGCGCTTTGTCGGGGAGAACAAGATGACCATTGCAGAACGCTCGGCCCGCCTTCCGGTGGGTGTCGTGGTGGAGCGGCGGCCCGGCGTTACCCGCTGGGCGAAATGGGCGTGGAAGGCCACGGCGGTGCTGCCCGGCGCGGGGCCGGGCCATTGGAAGGAATTGTCCCGCGATGGCGAGGTGGTGTCGTTCCACGCGGCCACGGCGGATCTGGAACTGCACCGGGCCGAGACCGAGGCCTATCTGGTTTCGCTCAACGCGCCGGTGCCCACGGTCTGGGTGATCCTGCGCCCGCCCGAGACGGCGGAAGACCGGCCCGAGGTGGTGACGGTCACGGCCTCGGCCTACCAGGCGCAGGATTTCACCGATAATGGCGAGGATCTCGTGGAGCCGGTGCCGATGCCCGAGGGGCTTGCCGCATGGGTGGGCGCCTTCGTCGAGGCGCATCACGTGGAAGAGGCGTTCGTCAAACGCAAGCGCCGCCCGCATCACACCGACAAGAAGGAAGACGGGATCGGCGATGCGCGGGTGCGGCAGGTGGCCGATGTCTACCGCGCGCCGAAATCGCTGAAAGGGCAGGGGTCATGAGCGGCGAGGATGACGGCTTCCTGTCGCGCTGGTCGCGCCGCAAGCGGGGCGGGGCGGAGGAGGAGCCGGACGAAGCGCCGCGCCCGGATGCACCGGACGCCGCCGCCGGACCTTCCGAAGAGATCGCGGTCGAGGACCCGCAAGGGGCCGAGGAAGAGGCGGCGGTGCTGGAACGGCTGGGCCTGCCCGATCCCGATACGCTGGAGCAGGGCGCGGATTTCTCGGTCTTCATGGCGCGCTCTGTGCCCGAGGTGATCCGCCGCCGCGCGCTGCGCAGGTTGTGGCGGTCGAACCCAACCCTGGCGGTGCTGGACGGGCTGAACGACTATGACGGCGATTTCACCGGCGGCTTCGTGAAGCCCGGGACGCTTCAGACGGCCTATCAGGTGGGCAAGGGCATCGTTCAGAAGGTTGTCGAGGCGACTGACGCGGCAGACGAGGGCGAGACCGGCCCGGCGGCACCCCGGGCGTCGTCCTCGGTTCGCCCGCCAGAAACTATGCCTGAACCTGTGCCCGAAGCTGTCGTCCAGGCACAGGCGGACGTGTCCCAGCCGTTGGAGGAGACCCCCGGCGCGGAAGAGGAGACCGGAGATGAAGCGCGCGTCGATTCGGCGGAAACGGAGGCCGAGGAGGCCCCGCGTCCGACCCGCCGGCGCATGGCATTCCGGTTCGGAGAGACGGGGTCGGGATGATCTTCGGGCTGCGACGAAGAATTTCTTGCATACGACAGCATTCTGAATATTCTGGAAAGGAAGGCCCCGCATAAGAAGGGGCGAAGGGAGCCAATTTGACGTCAGAAGTTTTGACACCGGACGTGTCTTTGGAAGATCGGCTGCGCGCCGATCTCTACGGCTTTCTGGCAACGTTGCTTGCGGCTCCGCCATCGAAAGAGACGATCCGCAAGACCCGCGCGCTCGAAGGCGACGAGACGGATCTGGGTCAGGCGATCGGCACGCTGGCGCGAATCGCGGCCTCCGCGAACGAGGCGGGGCTTGAGCGCGAGTTCAACCGGCTCTTCATCGGCATCGGGCGGGGCGAGTTGCTTCCGTTCGCAAGTTTCTACATGACCGGGTTCCTGAACGAGAAACCGCTGGCGGTTCTGCGCAACGACATGGCGCGGCTGAGCATCGAGCGGTCCCCGGACGTGTTCGAGCCCGAGGACAACATGGCCAGTCTCTGCGAGATGATGTCGGGACTTATCATGGGGCGGTTCGGCGCGCCTGCGTCGCTGTCGCGTCAGCGGGACTTTTTCAACAAGCATATCGGCCCCTGGGCCGAGCATTTCTTTACCGATCTCGAAGGCGCGCAGGAATCGCTGTTCTATGCGCCGGTCGGCACGATTGGCCGTGTCTTCATCGGGATCGAGAAGGATGCATTCAGAATGGCGGGCGAAAGCGCGGCGTAAGGACAGGCCCGGGCACGTTGCGCCGGGCGGGGAATGGACGAGGAGGATCAGCACGTGACCAAGAGTGACAAAAAAGCTGACGAGGGGCGGAGAAGCTTTCTCAAACTGGCGGCCATGTCGGCACCGGCGGTGGCGGCGACAGCCGTGACCGGCGCGGCACCGGCAGAGGCGGCAGAGGCCGAACCGGCGGGATCGGGGCTGCGCGAGACCGCGCATGTGAAAGCGTATCTGGACAGCGCCCGGTTCTGATCGCGAGATCCTGAACCGACGCCAATACATCTGAAGCGCCATCGGGGTTCCGGGCGACAGAGCGGAGAGAAACATGCTCAGAAAAAAGACAAACAGATCTGAACGCAGCGAGGCCCGTCCGGGGCTTCTGTCGCGTGTGGGGGAGAAGCGGGTCGATCGTCGCGCATTCCTGCGGACATCGGGCCTTGCGGTCGGCGGCCTCGCCGCCTTCGGTGCCACGACCGGCACGGTGCGCAAGGCGTCGGCCCAGTCGGCCGCGATGGGCGCGATCCAGAACATCAAGACCGTCTGCACCCACTGCTCGGTCGGCTGTACCGTCATCGCCGAAGTCTCGAACGGCGTCTGGACCGGGCAGGAGCCCGGCTGGGACAGCCCGTTCAACCTTGGTGCCCACTGCGCCAAAGGTGCGGCGGTGCGCGAGCATGCCCATGGCGAACGTCGCCTGAAGTATCCGACGAAGCTGGTGAACGGCGAGTGGGTCAAGGTGTCGTGGGAAGAGGCGATCAACGAAATCGGCGACAAGATGCTGAAGATCCGCGAAGAAAGCGGTCCGGACAGCGTCTACTGGCTGGGTTCGGCGAAGCACAACAACGAGCAGGCCTACCTGCTGCGCAAGTTCGCCGCCTACTGGGGCACGAACAACATCGACCACCAGGCGCGGATCTGTCACTCGACCACCGTTGCCGGTGTTGCGAACACATGGGGCTACGGCGCCATGACCAACAGCTACAACGACATCCACAACTCCAAGGCGATCTTCCTGATCGGCGGCAACCCGGCCGAAGCGCACCCCGTGTCGCTTCTGCACATCCTGAAGGCCAAGGAACAGAACAACGCACCGCTCATCGTCTGCGACCCGCGCTTCACCCGCACCGCGGCCCATGCCGACGAATACGTGCGCTTCCGTCCCGGCACCGACGTGGCGCTGGTCTGGGGCATCCTCTGGCACATCTTCGAGAATGGCTGGGAAGACAAGGAGTTCATCCGCACCCGCGTCTGGGGCATGGACCAGATCAAGGACGAAGTCGCCAAGTGGACCCCCGAGGAAGTCGAGCGCGTCACCGGCGTTCCGGGATCGCAGCTCGAGCGCGTCGCCCGGACGCTGGCGAACAACCGTCCCGGCACCGTGATCTGGTGCATGGGCGGCACCCAGCACACCAACGGCAACAACAACACCCGCGCCTACTGCGTCCTGCAGCTTGCGCTGGGCAACATGGGCACCGCGGGTGGCGGCACCAACATCTTCCGCGGCCACGACAACGTGCAGGGCGCGACCGACCTTGGCGTTCTGGCCGACACGCTGCCGGGCTACTACGGTCTGGCGGACGGATCGTGGGCGCACTGGGCGCGGGTCTGGGAAGAAGACCTCGACTGGCTGCGGGCCCGTTTCTCGGTGATGCCGGGGGCCGGTGCCGACGGCAAGGACCGCATGATGATCAACGAGACCGGGATCCCCGTGTCGCGCTGGATCGACGGTGTTCTGGAAGCCAAGGAAAACATCGACCAGCCCGACAACACCCGGGCGATGGTGCTCTGGGGCCATGCCCCGAACTCGCAGACCCGTCTTCCGGAAATGAAGACGGCGATGGAAAAGCTCGACCTGCTGGTCGTCATCGATCCGTTCCCGACGGTCTCGGCGATCATGCAGGACCGCACCGATGGCGTCTACCTGCTGCCGGCCACGACGCAGTTCGAGACCTATGGCTCGGTCACCGCGTCGAACCGGTCGCTTCAGTGGCGCGAAAAGGTCATCGATCCGCTGTTCGAATCGAAGACCGACCACGAGATCATCAAGCTTTTCTCGGACAAGTTCGGCTTCGCGGACCGGATCTTCCGCAACATCGAGGTGAACGGCGACGAGCCGCTGATCGAAGACATCACCCGCGAATTCAACCGCGGCATGTGGACGATCGGCTATACCGGCCAGTCGCCCGAGCGGATGAGGCTGCACATGGAGAACCAGCACACGTTCGACAAGACCACGCTGCGTGCGATGGGTGGCCCGGCCGATGGCGACTACTACGGTCTGCCGTGGCCATGCTGGGGTACGCCCGAGATGAACCATCCCGGTTCGCCGAACCTCTACGACATCTCGGTCCCCGTGGCCGAAGGTGGCATGGGCTTCCGCGCCCGGTTCGGCGTGGAGCGCGATGGCGACAACCTTCTGGCCGAAGGCGTCTACCCGGTGGGATCGGAAATCCAGGACGGATATCCTGAATTCACCATGCAGATGCTGATGGATCTGGGTTGGGATGGCGACCTGACGGCGGACGAACGCGCGGCGATCGACGCGGTTGCGGGACCCAAGACCAACTGGAAGACCGACCTGTCGGGCGGCATCCAGCGGGTGGCGATCAAGCATGGCTGCGCGCCCTACGGGAACGCCAAGGCCCGCGCGGTCGTCTGGACCTTCCCCGATCCGGTGCCGCTGCATCGCGAGCCGCTTTACTCGAACCGCCGCGATCTGGTGGCCGATTACCCGACCTATGACGACAAGAAGTTCTGGCGGGTGCCGACGATGTACGCGTCGATCCAGCAGAACGACTTCAGTCAGGAATACCCGATCATCCTCACCTCCGGGCGACTGGTCGAATACGAGGGTGGCGGCGACGAGACCCGGTCGAACCCATGGCTTGCCGAACTTCAGCAGGACATGTTCGTCGAGATCAACCCGCGCGATGCCAACAACCTTGGTGTCCGTGACGGTGCCGATGTCTGGGTCGAAGGACCCGAGAAGGGCAAGGTCCAGGTCATGGCGATGGTCACCGAACGGGTCGCACCGGGCGTTGCCTTCATGCCATTCCACTTCGGTGGTCACTGGCAGGGTGAGGACCGGAGATACAAGTATCCTGCAGGGGCCGATCCATACGTCCTTGGGGAATCCACCAACACCGCGCAGACCTATGGCTACGACTCGGTTACCCAGATGCAGGAAACCAAGGCCACGCTCTGCAAGATCTGGGCTGCGTAAGGGAGGAATGAAAGAAAATGGCTAGAGCAAAGTTCCTCTGTGACGCCGAGCGCTGCATCGAATGCAACGCCTGCGTCACCGCATGTAAGAACGAGCACGAAGTACCGTGGGGCATCAACCGCCGCCGGGTGGTGACCATCCAGGACGGCAAGCCGGGCGAACGCTCGATCTCGGTCGCCTGCATGCACTGCTCGGACGCGCCCTGCATGGCCGTGTGCCCGGTGGACTGCTTCTATCAGACCGCCGACGGGATCGTGCTGCACTCGAAGGACCTGTGCATCGGATGCGGTTACTGCTTCTACGCGTGCCCGTTCGGCGCGCCGCAGTTCCCGCAGGCCGGCAATTTCGGGTCGCGTGGCAAGATGGACAAATGTACCTTCTGCGCCGGTGGCCCGGAAGAAGACATGTCCTCTGCCGAGTTCCAGAAATACGGCTCGAACCGGATCGCGGAAGGCAAGCTTCCGATCTGTGCCGAGATGTGCTCGACCAAGGCGCTTCTGGCCGGCGACGGCGACGACGTGTCCGCGATCTATCGCGAGCGCGTGGTGGCCCGTGGCTTCGGTTCCGGCGCATGGGGTTGGGGCACGGCCTACGACCAGAAGGGCGGCTAACCCCCGCCCCTCGGGGCTATCTTAGAGAGCTGGGGAGGGGGCAGAAAACTCTGCCCTCTCTGCATATGGGAGGCACAAGAGACCATGAAGATCACGCTGCCACACTGGCTATTTCTCTCACTCGCACTGGTGTTGGGGGCGGTGTCCGCCTCGGCCCAGACCCTCAACGAAGCTGCGCCCGGTTCCGTGGTGACGGTGGAAGAGGCGAATTCCACGCTCGACGACATCCTTGCGCGTCAGCGCGGCGAGGGAGACGAGCGTATTCCCCGCGATTTCAATTCCGTGGCGGGCAATGCCGCGGGGCTCACCGACCAGTTGGGCTCGCGGGGCGGGCCCTCGGATTCCGAGGTCTGGGAGGCGCTGCGCTTTGGCACCGCGGATGTGAAGGTTTCGGCAGGCGGCGCGCCCGCCCGGGTCCTGATGCAGGATGGCGGCATGTGGTGGCAGCAATACCGTACCGAGTTCATCAAGCCCTATGGCGGATACCTGCTTCTGGGCACCATCGGCCTTCTGGCGGTGTTCTTTCTGCTGCGGGGCCGCATCAAGATATCGCACGGGCGCTCGTCCGAGACGATCACCCGTTTCAATGCGCTGGAGCGGTTCGGTCACTGGCTTCTGGCGGGGTCGTTCATCCTCTTGGGCGTGACCGGGCTGTTTTCGCTTTATGCCCGCCTGTTCCTGCTGCCGAAGCCTGCCGAGGCCCTGAATACCGAGGCCGAGATCATGGCGCGGCAGGACGGTGCACTGGTCGAGACCCTGCTTCTGGCGTCGAAATGGGTGCATAACAACGTGTCCTGGGCGTTCATGCTGGCCCTGATCATGGTGTTCTTCTTCTGGGTCGTGCACAACATTCCCAACCGGACCGACCTTGTGTGGTTCGCCAAGGGCGGCGGGATCATCGGCAAGTCGCATCCGCCGGCCAAGAAGTTCAACGGCGGTCAGAAGATCATCTTCTGGTCGGTAATCCTTCTGGGGGGATCGATTTCGGCCTCGGGTCTGTCGCTTCTGTTCCCGTTCGAACTGCCCATGTTCGCAAAGACCTTCACGATCCTGAACGATCTGGGCGTGCCCGGCCTCGTCGGGATGGAGGCCTTCCCGACCCAGTTGGCGCCCCATGAGGAGATGCAGTTCGCGCAGCTCTGGCATGCGATCGTCAGCTTCGTCCTGATGGCGATCATCATTGCCCATATCTATATCGGCTCGATCGGTATGGAGGGCGCTTACGACGCCATGGGATCGGGTGAGGTGGACCTGAACTGGGCCAAGGAGCACCATTCGCTGTGGGTCGAAGAGCATCTGAAGGATGTCCACAAGAGGGCACCGGACGGCTCTACCTCGCCGGCGGAATGACCCGATGCTTCGGGCGGCGATCCTGTTCGCCGTCCTGTCGGGCGCATCGAGCGCCGCGGCGGACGGGTTTCGGACATTTACCGGCCATGGCGGGCCGGTAAAGTCCGTGGCCCTGTCGCTTGACGGCGGCACTCTGTTCACCTCGAGCTTTGACAATGCGGTGGGCCTTTGGTCGATGACCGGGGCTGCGCCTGTCTGGCTGGAAGGCCACGAGGCGGCGGTGAACGTGGTTCTGCCCCTGCCGGGCGCGCGTGCGGCCTCGGGCGGGGATGATTACGCGGTGATCCTCTGGGACGCGACGACGGGCGCCGTGCTGCACCGGATGACGGGTCACAAGGGCAAGGTCATGGGGCTTGCGGCAACGCCCGATGGCGCGCGGCTGGCCTCGGCAAGCTGGGACGGGACCTTGCGGATCTGGGACACGGCCACGGGCGCGCTGGTGGCGGAACTGACCGAACATGACGGGCCCGCGAATGCCGTGGTCTGGTCGGCGGATGGCACCCGGCTCTACTCGGCGGGCTATGACGGCACCGTTCTTGAATGGGAGACCGGCGGGTTCACCGTGCACAGGCGGCTGGCCTCGCACGGGTTCGGGGTGAATGTCCTGACCGTGAATGACGCCGGTGGCTGGCTGGCCTATGGGGCGCTTGATGGCGGGACGCGGGCGCTGGATCTGGCGACGGGCGACGAGATTGCCGATCTGACCGCCGGGCGGCGTCCGATCCTCGCACTGGCCCAGAGCCCCGATGGCGACCGGATCGCGGTGGGCGATGGCGAAGGCTATATCATGGTGGTGGATACCACCCGCTGGGGGATCGAGCATGATTTCCGTGCCGCCCTCAACGGCCCGATCTGGGCCCTGGCCTTTACCGGCAGCGGCGCGGGCGTGATCGCTGGCGGGATCGACAACGAGGCCTATCTCTGGCCGCTGGACGGCACCGACAGCGCCCCGCGCATGGCCGAGATCCGGCGTGAATTCCATGTGGAGCCGGGGGCGGTGTCCAATGGCGAGCGGCAGTTCCTGCGCAAATGCTCGATCTGTCACACCCTTGGCGCGGATGGCGAGCGCCGTGCGGGGCCTGCGCTTGAGGGATTGTTCGGGCGAAAGGCGGGAACGGTGCCGGGCTATATCTATTCCGATGCGGTCCTGTCGGCCGACATCATCTGGACCGAAGAGACCATCGACGCGCTGTTCGACATCGGCCCCGATCACTATATACCGGGGACGAAAATGCCGATGCAGCGGATCGTGAAGCCCGAGGACCGGGCGGATCTGATCGACTTTCTGAAACGCGAAACGAAACCATCGACGGAGTAGACCATGCGCCCCATGTTGCTTGCCTTCGCGGCCCTTTTCCTGATCGCGGTCGCCGCCGATTACGTGCTGGATCAGGCCGGGTATTCCTCGGCCGAGCGGGGTTCGACCCCGAGCGTCCGGCTTGATTGATACCTGTTGCTCGGGATCGTCTCTCCCACCGGCACGGGCGCATCGGACCTGCTTCTGGCCGAGGTCGCGGAGCGTCTGACGGCGCGGGGCTGGCCTTTGGCCGGGGCGATCCAGCACAATCTGGAAGGACGTGCGGGCGGCAAATGCCACATGGATCTGGAGGTTCTGGCCGCCGAACAGGTGATCCGCATCAGTCAGGATCTGGGGGCGCTGTCGCGGGGATGCAGGCTTGACCCGGCGGGGCTTGAAAGCGCGGTCGGGCTGGCCGAAGCGGCGCTCGAGACGGTGCCGCGCCCGCGTCTGGTGATCGTGAACAAATACGGCAAGCAGGAGCTTGACGGGCGTGGCTTTCGGCCCCTGATCGGGCGCGCGCTTGTTCTGGGCATTCCGGTACTGACCGCGGTGTCGCCCGCGAACCGCGCGGGCTTTGACGCCTTTGCCGAGGGGATGGCCGAGGATGTCACCCCCGATCTGGCATCCGTCCTTCAATGGGTCGACCGGGCGGTGGCGGCGGCCGAGGCGGCCTGATACCACCCGGGCGATTAGAGGCCGATCGGCACCTCTTCGGGGGCGAAGGGACAGGCGATCATCCTTGACCCTTCGCGCCGCCGGTCCGGCACGATCTCGGCGCAGCTTTCACGGGCCACCGGGCAGCGGGTCCGAAACACGCAGCCCGAGGGCGGCGCAAGGGGCGAGGGCAGTTCGCCCGACAGCGCCGCACGCCGCCGCCCGCGTTCGACCGCGGGGTCCGGCACCGGGACCGAGGCCACCAGCGCCTTGGTATAGGGATGCCAGGGGTTGGCGATCAGTTCCTTGCCCGGACCTTCCTCCACCAGCCGGCCCAGATACATCACCGCGATCCGGTCCGAGACATGGCGCACCACGCTCAGGTCATGGGCGATGAAGATGATCGACAGCCGGAATTCCTGCTGGATCGCCTTCAGAAGGTTGATGACCTGCGCCTGCACGCTGACATCAAGGGCCGAGACGGGCTCGTCGCAGATCAGAAGCTTGGGCCGCAGGATCAGGGCGCGGGCGATGCCGATCCGCTGGCACTGGCCGCCAGAGAACTCGTGCGGATACCGGTTCACGAGATTGGGCAGAAGCCCCACCTTCTCCATGATTTCAAGAACCTTGGCGCGGGCTTCGGCTTTCGGCGTCTTGGGGAAATGGGTGATGAGCGGTTCGGCGATGATCTGGCCCACGGTCATGCGGGGATTGAGCGCGGCAAGGGGATCCTGAAACACCATCTGGAAATCCCGGGCATGGGCGCGGCGGGTGTCGGCGGCCATGCCGATCAGATCGTCGCCCTTCCACAGGATCCGCCCATCGGACGCCTTGACCGTGCCGATGATGGCGCGCGCCAGCGTCGATTTGCCCGAGCCGCTTTCGCCGACGATGCCCAGCGTTTCGCCCTCGTTCAGGGTGATGGACACGCCGCTGACCGCGCGCAGCTTGCGCGGCGGCGTCCAGGGCCAGTCGCCGCGCCCGGCGACGTAGAACGAGACTTCGACATCGCGGGCTTCCAGAAGCGGTGTGGTCATGCGACCTCCTCGAGACTGGCGTGGCAGGCGCGGAGCCGCGGGCCGGAGATCACGGCCTCGGGCATGGTAACGGTGCAGGCCTCGCGCGCGAGGGCGCAGCGGGGATGGAACGGACAGCCGGGCGGCAGGCCCAGCATGTTGGGCGGCTCGCCCGGGATCGTCGGCAGAATCTCGTCCTCGCCGTCAAGCCGGGGGATCGCGCTGATCAGCCCGGCGGTATAGGGATGGCCGGGGCTTTCGAACAGTGCCGCGGTCGGCCCCGATTCCATGATACGCCCGCCATACATCACCACGGTCTGCTCACAGGCCCCCGCGACGATCCCGAGGTCGTGGGTGATCAGGATCATGGCCGAGCCGAATTCCTGCTGGATGTCGGCCAGAAGCGTCATGATCTGGTCCTGAACGGTGACGTCCAGCGCGGTCGTGGGCTCGTCGGCGATCAACAGGCGCGGGCGGCACAGAAGCGCCATGGCGATCATGATCCGCTGGCGCATCCCGCCCGAGAATTCATGCGGGTAGTTGCCGATCCGGTTGGCGGCGTCGGGGATGCGCACCGCATCCAGCATCCGCGTAGCCTCGGTCCGGGCCTGACTGCGGGACATGCCCATATGCAGTTCCAGCACCTCGATCATCTGGTCCGAGACCTTCATGTAGGGATTGAGCGAGGTCATCGGGTCCTGAAAGATCATCGCGATCTCGCGGGCGCGGATCTTGTTCATCCGGCTGTCGGGCAGGTTGAGAAGTTCGGTGCCGTCGAATGTGACCGATCCCGTGGCGCTGCCATTGCGGGCGAGAAGGCCCATGATGGCAAAGGCTGTCTGGCTTTTGCCAGAGCCGCTTTCGCCGACGATGGCCAGCGTATCCCCCGGCGCGATGGAGAAGCTGAGCCCGTTCACGGCGTTGACGGTGCCGTCATTGGTCTCGAAGGCGACGGAGAGGTCGGAGACGGTGAGGAGGCTCATGCACTGTGCCCTTTGTGCCCGGTTCGTCCCTCGCGCTCCATGTCGTCGTGATACTTCATCACCGGTCCTTCGGGTCCAGCGCATCCCGCAACCCGTCGCCCACAAAGAAGAAGGCGAACAGCGTGATGACGAAGAAGAACAGCGGGAAACCGATCTGCCAGAGCGTGCCGTATTGCATCTGGCTTGCCCCGTCATTGATCAGCGCGCCCCAGCTTGTATTCGGCTCCTGCACGCCGAGGCCCAGAAAGCTGATGAAGCTTTCGTAGATGATCATCGAGGGCACCAGAAGCGTGGCATAGACGATCACCACGCCCAGGAGGTTCGGCACGATATGGCGCAGGATGATCGTCAGGGGTTTCACGCCGGTGGCGACGGCGGCCTCGACGAATTCCTTGTTCTTGATCGACAGGGTCTGACCGCGCGCGATCCGCGCCATGTCCAGCCACGAGACAAGCCCGATCCCGATGAAGAGCATCAGAAGCGACCGCCCGAAAACCACCAGCATCAGGATCAGCACGAACATATACGGGATCGACATCAGGATATCGACGGTGCGCATCATCACCCCGTCCACACGACCGCCGATGAACCCGGCCGTCGCACCATAGAGCGTGCCCACCACGACCGAGACAAGCGCGCCGACGATCCCCACCATGAGCGAGACCTGCGTGCCCTGCACGGTGCGCGCAAAGAGATCGCGACCAAGTTCGTCGACGCCGAAGAAGTGGCCGTTCTCCCAGTTGGGGCCGCCCTGTTCGGCGACGTTGCCGAGGAGGTTCCAGTCGATATCCTCGTTCGACCAGACCGCGAGATAGCGGCCCAGAAGCGCGAAGATCGCCACCAGGATCAGAACGACCAGCCCCGCCGTCGCGGCCCGGTTCCGGAAGAAGCGCGTGCGGGCATCCTGCCATGGCGACCGGCCCTTGGGGGCCGCGCCGTTGCGAAGCTCGTCTGCGATGCCGCGTCCGATGATCAGGGCCATGGCGTCAATACCGGATGCGCGGGTCGATCCATGCGTAGAGCACGTCGACCAGAAGGTTGAAGAGAACCGTGAGCGCGCCGGTCAGGATCGTGACGCCCATCATCACGCCGTAATCCCGGTTCAGCGCCGAATTGACGAAGAACTGTCCGATCCCGCCGGTGGAGAAATAGATGTCGATCACGACCGAGCCGGTGATCATCCCCACGAAGGCGGGTCCGAGATAGGAGATCACGGGCAGCATCGTGGGCTTGAGCGCATGGCGCCAGATCACCGTGTGCTCCGGCAGCCCCTTGGCGCGGGCGGTGCGGATGAAATTGGCGTTCAGCACCTCCAGCATCGAACTTCGGGTGATCCGCGCGATCGAGGCCATGAAACTGGTCGAGAGCGCGATCACCGGCATGATGATGAATTGCCACTGCCCGCCCTGCCAGCCGCCGCCGGGCAGCCAGCCCAGCCAGAGTGTGAAGATCAGGACCAGAATCGGGGCCATGACGAAATTGGGCAGAACCTGCGCGCCGACGCTCACGCCCACGGCAAGATAATCAAGCCATGTGTTGTGCCGGATCGCCGCGGTGACGCCAAGGCTGACGCCGACCACGACCGCCACGACGAAGGACCAGAAGCCATAGGTCAGCGTGACCGGAAAGCCCTGCGCGATGATGTCGTTCACGTCCTGATCCTTGTAGATATAGGACGGGCCGAAATCGAACTGGGTCACGATGCCCACCACGTATTTCCAGATCTGCACGTAGAGCGGCTGATCGAGCCCGTACTTCGCCTCGATATTGGCCATGACCTCGGGCGGCAAGGCGACGTTCGGAGGTGAACGGCCCGCCGGGGGCGGCGTACATCAGCAGGAAGGTCGCCACGATCAGGATCAGAAGAACCGGAATGGCGATGATCAGTCGGCGGAGGATGAAACTGGACATCTGGTCAGGAGGTCGCGGGGCGGCGCGATGGCCGCCCCGCGATACCGCTTATTCTGACAGCCACGCGATAGTGGTTCTTCGAGTACCAGTTGTTCTCCACGTTGTTCAGCGGCCAGCCCTTGATGTCGGGCTTCTTCATGAACGCGATGGTGTAGTGATAGATCGGCGCGATGGCCATTTCCTCGGCAAGGATCTGTTCGACTTCCGTATAGGCCGCCTGTGGATCCATCGAGGTCTTCGAGGCTGCCATCAGCTCGTCGACTCGGGCGTTGGAATACTTGCCGTCATTGGCGCCATGGGTGGTGGTCAGAAGATCGAGGAAGGTCGAGGCCTCGTTATAGTCGCCGCACCATGCCGACCGGGCGAGGTCGAATTCCTGATTGCCGCGGATTTCGAGGTAGGTCTTCCATTCCATGTTCTCGAGCGTGGTTTCGACCCCGAGCTTCTGCTTCCACATCTGGCTGAGCACCGTCGCGATCTGCTTGTGGCGTCCGAGGTGTTGTAGATCAGCTTGAGGTTCAGGGCTCGCCGCCAGTGCCATAGCCCGCTTCGGCGATCAGTTCCTTGGCCTTCGCGTCGCGCTCGGCCTGTGTCCATGTGCCATAGTCGATGTTCGGCATCTCGAACCCGGCCGTCGCCCGGTGGGTGAAGTTGTAGGCCGGCCACTGGCCGCCCTTCAGCACGTTGTCCACGATCACGTCGCGGTCGATGGCGTAGGACAGTGCCTTGCGCACGCGCACGTCCTGAAGTGCGGGATTGCCCGAGTCGGTGAAGTTATAGGCATAGTAATAGCTGCACAGGCGCGGCGTCACATTCGCGTCGTCCGGATACTCGGCCTGAAGGTTCGGGAACTGACCCGGCGGCAGGTCGTCCATATAGTCAAGCTCGCCCGCAAAATAGCGGGTCAGCGCCTGGTTCGACATCGTTGATGACAAGGCCCGTGACCTTTTCCAGGATCACGTTGTCGGCGTCCCAGTACATCGGGTTCTTCACCCGTGTGTGGTATTCGTTGAGCACCAGCTCATCGAGCATGATAGGCGCCGTTCGACACGATGTTCTCGGGCTTGGTCCAGTCGGCGCCGAACGCCTCGACCGTGGCCTGATGCACCGGGAACAGCGTGGCATAGGTGGTCATGTTCGGGAAATAGGGAAGCGGGCGTGTCCAGATCGACTTCCAGCGTGTAGTCGTCCAGCGCGCGCACGCCCAGCGTATCCGGTGCCGCGTCGCCCGCGATGATGGCGGCCGCATTCATTGATCTGGGTGATTTCCACGTACCACGCATAGGGCGACGCCGTCGCCGGATCGGCGGCACGGCGCCAGGCATAGACGAAGTCACCGCGCGGTCACCGGGTCGCCGTTCGACCACTTGGCATCCTCGCGCAGTTTGAAGGTCCATGTCTTGTTCTCGTTCGACGGGGTCCATGTGCAGTGCGACGCCGGGAATGAGGTTGCCGTTTTCGTCCTGGCTGATCAGCCCCTCGAAGATGTCGCGGATCACGTGGAAGCCCGCGGTTTCCTCGTTCAACTGGGGGTCAAGGGTCGGGAATTGGTCCAGAAGCCGGTAGGTCAGTTCCTGGTTTTCGGACAGTTTTTCGCCTGTGACGGGGTGGGTCTCCATCGCGAAGGCGGTGCCGGCCAGCAGCGCGGCGGTGGCTGTGAATGCAAAAAGATGCTTGAGTTTCATCATCTATCTCCCTGTTTTTATTTGTTTTCGACTGGTATTGACTGTTGAATCCCAATCGTGGCCCTGCTTTTCGCAAAGTGGCACGTGATATCTCCATACTCTCCGATTCCGTTCACTTGGCAAGTCTTCTGCGATCAGATGACGCGAAGGAACTCAGGCCCCGCTGCCGATTGCCGAAAAAAACGCCAGCTCTTCGGGCGGATAGAAGACTTCGGTGTCGATCCCCTCGGTAAGATCGGCGGATCCGGTCAGGGCATAGGCCCAGCCTGTTCCGGTGCGCCATGTCGCACCAGATGCCACCGCTAAAGCCCAGCGCATGGCCCGCATGGCCCAGAAGATGGCCGGGAATCCGGTCGTGGTTCGCATAGGTCGTGAGCCCCAGCCCGATTTCGGGGAACAGCCCATCGCATCCTTCCGCCGACTGCCCGTCCCAACGCCATTGCGCCCTTCGACACAGCCGCGCCTCGGGGCTGTCATCGCCCAACGCGCGGGCAAGACGGGCCATTTCCGCCAGCGATAGCCGCAGCCCCGCATGGGGCGAGAACAGATGCGCGTCGCGGACCGGGCGATATGTGGCCAGCGAGATCCCCAGCCCGCCGCGCCAGATCAGGTCTGCGGACCAATCGGCATCCGCGCCATCGGCCTCGAGCGTATGGGCTTGACCCCGGCGCTGATACATCGGCAGGCGCTGGTCCCGGTTGGTGACGCCCGCCCAGTTGAAGCCGCCCCCGATGCCAAGGGGCGCCAGCACGCGGTCGCGCACCACCCGGTCGAAGCGGTCTCCGGTGACTGCCTCGATTACCGCGCCGGCAAGGACGTAGTTCAGGTTGGCGTAGAAAAACCGCTCGCCCGGCCCCCAATCGGCAAGAATGGCGGGGGCGTTCCGGGCCAGAAACCCGGGAAGGTCGTCGGGCGGGTCGGTAAAATAGCCGGCGCGGTCGGTCAGGCCCGAACGATGCGACAAGAGCTGGGCAAGGGTGATCGGGCGGGCGGCCAGCCAGTCGGGAAACCCGTGGGGGGCCAGAATGTCGTGAAGCCGGTCGTCAAGGCCCGTCCGGCCCTCTGCCACCAATGCGGCCAGCGCGCGGGCGGTTGCGGCCTTCGAGATCGAAGCCACGCGCATCCGCGCCAAGGCCCGGTCGCTCAGGTCGCGCGGCGCCTCGCCCGGATGCACCGCTCCGAACAACGCCACGCGGGTTTCGTCGGGCGCGGCCCGCGCGATCCCCGCGGCCAGATAGGCCCCGGAGCGGGTGAGATCCCGAATGTAGGTGAGAAGCGCATTCCCAAGCACCTTGGCATCAAACGAATTTACGAAAGGTTCGGCTTTGGTCCAGGATGTCCTCGAGCGAACGCATCCGCTCGCTCGTGCTTTCCCAAAGCAGGTCCTGAACCGCCGCGATCAGGGTTTCGGTCAACAGCATCACCGCGATGCAGCTGTCCCATGCCGAGGGCGCCTCGATCCGGCAGCGGAACGTATGGCGCGCGTGGCGTTCGATGGGTGACTGCCACTGGTCGGTGATCAGCACGATCACCGCGCCGCGCGCTTCGGCCATCTCCGACAGGCGCAGGGCCGCGTTCTCGTAGCGGCGGATGTCGTAGATCACCAGAACGTCGCCGGGGGCGATGTCGATCACGTCATGGGCCCATGCATTCGACGTGGAGCGGATATGGCGCACGCCGGGGCGGATCACCTGGCAATGGAGATGGAAATATTCCGACAGCGCATGGGTGATGCGCCCGCCGGTGACGAAAATCGCCCGGTCCGGATCGGCCAGAAGCGCCGCCGTGGCGTCGAAGGCCGCCGGGTCGATCTGGGCCACGGTCTGGCGGATATTCTGGGTCACCTTGTCGGTGAACCGGTTCAGGATATGGCCTTCGGGCGCGTCGCCTGCCCAGCTGTCATGCTTGGCGATCGGGCTGGAAATCCGCGCCTCAAGCTCGCCGCGCAGCGCGTCCTGAAACTCGGGAAAGCCGGAAAATCCCAGCTTCTGCACCATCCGCGCCACGGTGGGGGTGGACACATCGGCGGCCTCCGCCACCCGGGTGATCGAGCCCAGGCCGGAGACCGGGTAATTCTCGGTCAGCACCGCCGCCAACTGGCGCTCGGCCCGCGTCAGGCTGTCATACATCTGGCGAATGCGGTCGAGGATGGTGTCGGACACTGGGCGTGCGGGCCTTTCGAAAACTGCCGATTTTGTAAGCATAGCTTCAAGCCGACAGGCTTAGAAGAAAAACTTTCAGAATTCCCTTGACCGGGTATGGCGCGGTGGGGAAACCTGTGCAGGTGCGAAACAGGGTGGGCATGTCGGGCAGGGTGGATCAGGTCGCGGAATTCGAAAGCAGCGGCCCCGCGCCGGTGCTGGTGGTCTGCGAACATGCCTCGAACCGGTTCCCCGAACCCTTTGGTACCCTCGGTCTCGATCCCGCCTTGCAGGACAGTCACATCGCGTGGGATCCCGGCGCGCTGGCGCTTGCCCGCGATCTGGCGGGACGGTTCGAAGGCGGGCTGATCCATGCGACCGTGTCGCGGCTGATTTTCGACCTGAACCGGCCCCCCGAGGCGGCGGACGCCATGCCGGAGGTGAGCGAGGTCCACGAGATACCGGGAAACCGGGGTCTGACGGTGAAGGACCGCCTTGCGCGGGTGGTGGCGATCCACGACCCCTGGCATCTCGCGCTGGCCGAGGCGGTGGACCGGGTCAACCCCGTTGCCATGGTGACGGTGCACAGTTTCACGCCGGTCTATCGCGGCATCCCGCGCGAGACCGAGATCGGCATCCTGCATGACAGCGACAGCCGGCTGGCGGACGCGGTGCTGGCCCGGGCGGGGCAGGCGGGGTTCGACTGGCACCGCAACCGCCCCTATGGCCCGGAGGACGGGGTGACCCATACCCTGCGCACCGTGGCCCAGCCGCGCGGCATCCTGCCGGTGATGATCGAGGTGCGGAACGACCTTTTGACCAGCCCTGCCGATATCGCCGCAATCGGTGCCGCGCTTCACGGTGTCATGGCCCCGGCGCTTGCGTCGCTCGCGGGTGTGCCCGAGGCCCTGGGCGGAAAGGCGCGCGCATGACCCGCGCGCTTCAGGCCTATATCCGCGTCATCGACCGGATCAACCGGCGCATCGGGCGGGTGGTGATGTACGGCATCTTCGTGATGATGGCGATCCTGCTGTGGTCGTCGATCTCCAAGGTGTTCTTTTCGCCCTCGCTCTGGACGCTGGAAATGGCGCAATTCGCCATGGTGGCCTATTACATCCTCGGCGGACCCTATTCGATCCAGCTTGGCTCGAACGTGCGGATGGACCTGTTCTATGGCAACTGGTCCAACCGCAAGAAGGCCCAGATCGACGCGATCACCGTGCTGTTCCTGATCTTCTATCTCGGCACCCTGCTGTGGGGCGGGATCGACAGCACGATCTACAGTTTTCAATATGGCGGCGAGCGCAGTGCGACGGCGTGGCGGCCCTATCTCTGGCCGATCAAGTGCATCATGGTCTTCGGGATCGTCGATGATGCTGCTTCAGGCCCTGTCGGAACTGGTCAAGGACATCCTGCGGATCCGGGGAGTGGCGATCGATGTCCTATGAGCTGATCGCGATCCTCATGTTCTCGACCATGATGCTGATGCTGTTGACCGGCCAGCGGGTGTTCGGCGCCATCGGCTTTGTCGCGGTGATCGCGGCGATCTTCCTGTGGGGCGACCGGGGCGGCTATGACCTCGGGTTCGCGGCCGCGATGAAGCTGATGAAATGGTATCCGCTTCTGACCCTGCCGATGTTCATCTTCATGGGCTATGTCCTGTCGGAATCGAAGATCGCCGACGATCTGTACCGGATGTTCCATGTCTGGATCGGGCGGCATGCCGGGCGGTCTGGCGATGGGCACGATCGGGCTGATGGTGCTGATTTCGGCGATGAACGGGCTGTCGGTGGCGGGCATGGCCATCGGCGCGACCATCGCGCTGCCCGAACTTCTGAAGCGCGGCTATGACAAGCGGATGGTCACCGGCGTCATTCAGGCGGGCAGTTCGCTGGGCATCCTCGTGCCGCCCTCGGTGGTGCTGGTGCTCTATGCGATGATCGCGCGGCAGCCGGTCGGGCAGCTGTGGCTGGCCGGCGTGTTCCCGGGCCTGATGATGGCCGCGATGTTCATCATCTATATCGTTATCCGCTGCCGGATCTCGCCGGAACTGGGGCCGGTCCTGTCACCCGAGGAACGCGATGTCGCCCGGGCCGAGAAGTTCCGGCTGCTGCGCGCGGGCCTTCTGCCGCTGGGCATTTTCGCGGCGATGATGGTGCCCTTCGTCAATGGCTGGACCTCGCTGGTGGAAAGCTCGGCCATCGGCGCGCTGACGGCCTTCTGGCGCGGCGGTCCTGAAGGGCCGGATGACGCGCGAGGTGTTCGAGACCTCGGTGCGCAAGACGCTTGGCATCACCTGCATGTTCATGTGGATCATCCTTGCCGCGCTTGCCTTTGGCGCCGTGTTCGACGGGCTGGGCGCGGTCAAGGCGATCGAGGGGCTGTTCACCGAACGGCTCGGTTTCAGCCCATGGATGATCCTCATCCTGATGCAGTTGTCCTTCATCCTGCTGGGCACGTTCCTGGACGACACCGCGATGCTGGTGATCGTGGCGCCGCTTTACGTGCCGCTGGTGGGGGCGCTGGGCTTCGACCTGATCTGGTACGGGGTGCTCTACACGATCACCTGCCAGATCGCCTATATGACGCCGCCCTTTGGCTATAACCTGTTCCTGATGCGCGCCATGGCGCCGCCGGAGATTTCGCTGGGCGACATCTATCGCTCGATCATCCCCTTCGTTTTCGTGATGATCGTGGCGCTGCTTCTGGTGATGATATTTCCGCAGATCGCGCTTTGGCTGCCGAATTACGTCTATGGAAAATAACGCGAAAGAGAACTCCGCCAACGGAGCGCATTACGATCGAGCCCAACACAAGGAGAGAAGACATGACGTCAAGACGCAAGTTTCTAACCACCGCCGGCCTCGGTGGCGCGGCGGCCCTTGCCGCGCCTTCCATCGTCAAGGCGCAGGCGCCCATCAAGTGGCGCTTTCAGACCTATGCCGGCGCGGCCCTGGGCGAACATGTGACCAAGCCCATGATCGACTATGTCAACAATGCCGCCAATGGCGAGATGGAGATCGAGCTGTTCTATGCCGACCAGATCGTGCCCACCGGCGAATTGTTCCAGGCGCTGCAGCGCGGCACCATCGACGCGGTGCATTCGGACGACGATTCCATGGCCTCGCCCACGCCCCTGCGCCAGTTCGGCGGGTACTTCCCGTTCGCGACCAAGCATATCCTCGACGTGCCGGTGCTGTTCAACCAGTACGGGCTGCGCGAGATCTGGCACGAGGAATACGCCAAGGTCGGGGTCGAGTGGATTTCGGCGGCCGGGCAGGACCCCTGCAACTTCAACACCAAGAAGGAAATCACCTCGCTGGCCGATCTTGACGGTCTGACGCTTTATACCTTCCCGACGGCGGGCCGGTTCCTTGCACAGTTCGGCGTCGTGCCGGTGAACATCCCCTACGAGGATGCGGAAGTCGCGGTGCAGACCGGCGAACTGGACGGCATGGCATGGTCGGGCATCACCGAGGACTACACGGTGGGCTGGGCCGACGTGACCGACTACTTCCTGACCAACAACATCTCGGGCGCCTGGATCGGCTCGTGGTTCGTCAACCAGCAGCGCTGGGCGGATCTTCCCGATCACCTCAAGCAACTCGTGATGGCGGCGACCGAGGCGGGCCACACCTATCGCAACCAGTGGTACTGGGGCGGCGAGGCGCGGCTGCGGGCGCGGGGCGACAAGCTTCAGCTGCGCACCGTTCCGGCCGAGGAATGGGCCGAGGTCGAGAACGCGGCCAAGGATTTCTGGGACGAGGTCGCGCAAGAGGGCGAGATCCAGGAAAAGATCGTCGGTATCTTCCGCGAGTATAACGAGGTCATCAACCAGGCCGGTCCGCCGTATACCAACGGCTGATCCGAACGACTTGCGGCCCCGGGGGCGATCCCCGGGGCCGTATCCACCAAGAAACCGCACCCAATAGAATCCAAGGACGACACCGATGCGCGGACAGCTCTCCCTCGAAGATCTTGGCACCCTGGCCGATACCGGTCAGATCGACACTGTACTGGTCTGCATCGTGGACATGCAGGGCCGGCTCATGGGCAAGCGGTTTCATGTCCAGCATTTCCTCGACAGCGCCCATGCCGAGACGCATTGCTGCAACTACCTTCTGGCGACGGATCTCGAGATGCACACCGTCTCGGGCTATGCCTCGACAAGCTGGGAGCGGGGCTATGGCGACTACACGATGCGGCCCGATCTTTCGACCCTGCGGATCGCGGGCTGGCTCGAAGGCACGGCGATCGTGCTGTCCGACATCCTTGACCACCACGGCCATGCGCCCGTGCGCGATCAGTCCCCGCCAGATGCTCAAGACCCAGCTTGCGCGGGCCAAGGCGCTTGGCTTTGACGTGATCGCCGCGACCGAGCTGGAATTCTTCGTCTTCGCGAAAAGCTATGACGAGATCCGCAAGTCGGGCTTCCGCGATCTCGAGCCGATCTCGGGCTATAACGAGGATTACCACATCCTGCAGACCACCAAGGAAGAAGGGCGTGATGCGGGCCCTTGCGCAACGGTCTTTACGCCTCGGGCATCCCGGTCGAGGGCACCAAGGGCGAGGCCGAGGCCGGGCAAGAAGAATTGAACATCCGTTACGCCGGTGCGCTGGAGACGGCCGAATACCACTCGATCGCGAAACACGCGGCCAAGGAAGTGGGCTGGCAGCAGGGGCGCGGCGATCAGTTTCCTGCCCAAGTGGCACGAGGACAGGGTGGGGTCCGCCAGCCATGTGCACCTGTCGCTCTGGAACGACGACACGCCGGCCTTCTACGACCCCGACGCGCCGCTGGGCATGTCCAAGACGATGCGCGCCTTTTCCGGTGGCCTGCTGAAATATCTCGGTGATTATACCGTGTTCTTCGCGCCCTATGTGAACAGCTACAAACGCTTTCGCGAGGGGACCTTTGCGCCCACTGCCAAGGTCTGGTCGGTGGACAACCGCACCGCGGCCTACCGGCTTTGCGGCGATGGCAGCAAGGCCATCCGCATGGAATGCCGCCTGCCGGGCGCCGACATGAACCCCTATGTCACGATCGCGGCGATGATCGCGGCCGGGCTGGCGGGGATCGAGGAGGGGCTGGATTGCGGCGACCCGTTCACCGGCGACGCCTATGAGGCCACCGACCGCATTCCGTCGACCCTGCGCGCCGCGACCGAGGCATTGCGCGGCTCGAAGATGATGCGCGCGGCGTTCGGCGACGAGGTGGTCGATCACTACACTCACGCCGCCGAGTGGGAA
Source organism: uncultured Alphaproteobacteria bacterium (assembly GCA_963698645.1). Lineage (GTDB taxonomy): Bacteria > Pseudomonadota > Alphaproteobacteria > Rhodobacterales > Rhodobacteraceae > Ovoidimarina. Next base: position 124,593 of record CAVORP010000006.1, on the reverse strand, counting down.
CAGCGTGCCTTCGACAAGGTCGTCACCGACTGGGAAATCGCCCGCGGGTTCGAGCGGGCCTAAGGATCAGGAAAATGACAGTTCTTCAGTGCATCTCTCCCGTCGACGGGTCAATCTATGCCGAGCGACAGGCATTCACCCCCGAGGCCGCCCGCGACAGCGTGGCCCGGGCACGGGCGGCGCAAAAAGGCTGGGCCGCGCGGCCCCTGCACGAGCGGATCGAACTGGTGCTGGCGGGCGTTGCAAGAATCGGCGCGATGAATGCCGACATCGTGCCGGAACTGGCCTGGCAGATGGGGCGGCCCATCAAGTATGGCGGCGAATGGGGCGGGTTCAACGAACGCGCGACCCATATGGCGGCGATCGCGGGCGATGCGCTCAAGGATATCGAGATCGAGGACAGCACCCGGTTCCGCCGCTTCATCCGGCGCGAACCGCATGGCGTGGTCCTGGTGGTGGCCCCGTGGAACTATCCCTACATGACGGCGATCAACACGGTGGCCCCCGCGCTGATCGCGGGCAATACGGTGGTTCTGAAACATGCGACCCAGACCCTTCTGGTGGGCGAACGCATGGCGCGGGCCTTTCACGAGGCGGGCATCCCCCAGGACGTGTTCCAGAACGTGTTTCTGGATCATCAGACGACCTCGGCCCTGATATCTGAACGGTCGTTCAATTTTGTCAACTTCACCGGCTCCGTGGGCGGTGGCCGCGCCATGGAACAGGCCGCGGCGGGCACCTTTACCGGGCTTGGGCTGGAGCTGGGCGGCAAGGATCCAGGCTATGTGATGGAAGACGCCGATCTGGATGCGGCGGTGGCCACGCTGATGGACGGCGCGATGTTCAATTCCGGGCAATGCTGCTGCGGGATCGAGCGAATCTATGTTCACCAGTCGAAATACGATGCCTTTGTCGAAGGTGCCGTTGCCTTTGCCATGAACTACAAGCTGGGCAACCCGCTGGCCCCCGATACGACGCTTGGGCCCATGGCGAACAAGCGCTTTGCCGACGAGGCCCGCGCCCAGGTGGCCGAGGCCGTGGCGGCGGGCGCGACCGCGCATATCCCCACCTTCGCCGCCGATGACGGGGGCACCTACATGACGCCGCAGGTCCTGACCGGGGTCGATCATTCCATGCGGGTGATGCGCGAGGAGACCTTTGCCCCCGTGGTCGGCATCATGCCCGTGGGCAGCGACGCCGAGGCGCTGGCGCTGATGAATGACAGCGATTTCGGCCTGACCGCCTCGCTCTGGACCAACGACCCCGACCGGGCCGAGCGTCTGGGCGACCAGATCGAGACCGGTACAGTGTTCATGAACCGCGCCGATTACCTCGACCCGGCGCTCTGCTGGACCGGGTGCAAGCTGACCGGCAAGGGCGGTGGCCTTTCGGTGATCGGCTATCACAACCTGACCCGCCCGAAATCCTTCCATCTCAAGAAAGTCACGTCATGACGCTTACCGCCAACTGGTCCTATCCCACCGCCATCCGGTTCGGGGCGGGCCGCATTTCGGAACTGCCCGAGGCCTGCGTTGCCGCCGGCATCACCAATCCGCTTCTGGTCACCGACCGGGGGCTGGCACCCTTGCCCGTGACGCAGAACGCGCTGGATATTCTTGATGCCGCGGGACTTGGCCGGGCCCTGTTCGCCGAGGTCGATCCGAACCCGAACGAGATGAACCTTGCCGCCGGGATCAAGGTCTATCGCGAGGGCGGCCATGACGGCGTCGTGGCCTTCGGCGGCGGCTCCGGCCTCGATCTGGGCAAGATGGTCGCCTTCATGTCGGGCCAGACCCGCCCGGTCTGGGATTTCGAGGATATCGGCGACTGGTGGACCCGGGCCGACCCGGCGGGCATCGCGCCGATCATCGCCGTGCCGACCACCGCCGGCACGGGGTCGGAAGTCGGGCGCGCGAGCGTCATCACAAATTCCGAAACCCATGTGAAAAAGATCATCTTTCACCCGCAAGTCCTTCCGAAGATTGTGATTTCAGACCCAGAACTGACCGTGGGCATGCCCAAGATGATCACCGCGGGCACCGGCATGGATGCCTTTGCTCATTGTCTCGAGGCCTATTGCTCGCCGCATTTCCATCCGATGAGCCAGGGCATCGCGCTGGAAGGCATGCGGCTGGTGAACGAGTACCTGCCGCGTGCCTATGCGGACGGGACCGACCTTCGAGGCGCGGGGCCAGATGATGGCGGCGGCGGCGATGGGGGCGGTCGCGTTCCAGAAGGGTCTGGGCGCGATCCACGCGCTCTCGCACCCGGTGGGCGCGGTCTACAACACCCATCATGGCACGACCAACGCGGTGGTCATGCCCATGGTGCTTGAGTTCAACCGGGCAAAGGTCGAGGACCGGCTGGACCGGGCCGCGGCGTATTTGGGTATTTCGGGAGGATATTCAGGGTTTTACGACCGCGTCCTCGTGTTGCGGGAAAGCCTTGGCATCCCTGCGACCCTGACGGCCATGGGTGTCGAGGCAGAAAAGCTCGACATGCTCACGGCAATGGCGCTGGAGGACCCGTCGGTGGGCGGCAATCCGGTGGCGATGACGGCCGAGAATACCCGCGCCCTGTTCGAGGCCTGCCTTTAGCCGTGCCGCCGATCATGCGCATGGTATGCGCATGAAATACACATGATTTCCGCATCGTCGCATTCGGCATGTTTGAGGCGCAAAAAAGCATGATCGGGCCCTTGGCCCGGTCTATCCTTTGCGGGAAACGCATAAGGGGGCGCCAATGTCGCTGACAATGAATTCCGAGGTCTTTATCACCTGCGCCGTCACCGGCTCGGGCAGCAGTCAGGACCGTTCGCCCCATGTCCCCCGAAGCCCCGCCGAGATTGCCGAAAGCGCCATCGCAGCAGCACAGGCAGGGGCGGCGATCGTGCATTGCCACGTGCGCGATCCGGAGACCGGCGTGCCTTCCCGTGATGGCAAGTTGTACCGCGAAGTCACGGAACGCATTCGGGAATCTGGCACCGACGTGGTGCTGAACCTCACCGCGGGAATGGGCGGCGACATGGTATTCGGCGCGCCCGATGCGCCGCTGCCGCTTGGGCGTGGAACCGACATGGCCAGCGCCGAGGAGCGGGTGGCCCATGTGGCCGATTGCCTGCCCGAGATCTGTACGCTGGATTGCGGCACGATGAACTTCGCCGAGGCCGATTACGTCATGACGAACACGCCCGGCATGCTGCGCGCAATGGGCCGGATGATGACGGATCTGGGTGTGAAGCCCGAGATCGAGGCCTTCGACACCGGCCATCTCTGGCTCGCCAAGGCACTGGTGGAGGAGGGTATTCTGGAGTCCCCGGCACTGGTGCAATTGTGCATGGGAATCCCATGGGGGGCACCCGATGATCTCAATACTTTCATGGCGATGGTGAACAATGTTCCATCGGACTGGACATGGTCGGCCTTCTCGATCGGGCGACACCAGATGCCCTATGTCGCGGCGGCGGTGCTGGCAGGTGGCAATGTGCGCGTCGGGCTCGAGGATAACCTGTGGCTGGCCAAGGGGCAGTTGGCCACAAATGCGCAACTGGTGGAGCGGGCCGTGGGCATCGTCGAGGCATTGGGGGCCACGGTGATCGGGCCGGAACAGGTGCGGGCCAAGCTTGGCCTTGTGAAGCGGGCGCCCCGTTGAGCGGTTTTTCAGGGCGGCGGGTTCTGGTTACTGCCGGCGCTTCGGGGATCGGGGCGGTTCTGGCACGGCGGTTCGCGGCCGAAGGCGCTCGAGTCGCGGTCTGTGATCTTGATCCAGTGGCGGTAGACGAATTCTCCTCGAAGTACAGCGATATCATGCGCTGTGCAAGCCGATGTTACATCGGAGGCGCAGATGCAGGCGCTGTTCGACAAGCTGGATGCGGCGTGGGGCGGGGTCGATATCCTGTGTGCCAATGCCGGAACCGGCGGTCCGGCGGGGGCGATCGAGACGCTTGACCTTGCAGGCTGGCGGGCCTGTCTTTCGGCCAATCTGGACGGGGCGTTTCTGGCCTGCCGTTGGGCGGCAGGGCATATGAAAGCGCAGAAACAAGGGGTTATCTTTCTGACCTCATCTACGGCGGGGCTGTTCGGCTATCCCTATCGGGCCCCCTATGCCACCGCCAAATGGGGCGTGATCGGGCTGATGAAGACCCTGGCCATGGAGTTGGGCCCCTTCGGCATTCGCGTGAATGCGCTGTGTCCCGGTGCGGTCGAGGGGGACCGGATGGACCGGGTGCTTGCCGCAGAGGCCGCGGCGCGGGGCACGAGCATCGAGGCAATGCGCGAGGTCTATGTGCGGGGCGTCTCGCTCCGCTCCTGGGTCACGGCCGACGAGGTGGCCGATGCGGCCCTGTTCCTGGCCTCGGAGGCGGGGGCGAAGATCTCGGGTCTTGCCATGCCGATCGACGGGCATACCGAAACACTGAACGCCTGAGGAGGCGACGCGATGACGAAACGTGCGGCAATCATCGGCGGAGGCGTGATCGGCGGCGGATGGGCCGCGCGGTTCCTGCTGAACGGCTGGGATGTGCGGGTCTCGGACCCAGATCCGGAGGCGGAACGCAAGATCGGCGAGGTTCTGGCCAATGCGCGCCATACCCTTCCCATGCTCTACGATTTCGCCTTGCCCCCCGAGGGGCGTCTGAGTTTCCACGCGAGCGTCGAAGAGGCCTGCGCGGGCGCCGACTGGGTACAGGAAAGCGTTCCCGAGCGGTTGGATATCAAGCACGCGGTCTTCGCGCAGATCGCCGCATCGGCGCCGAAGGATGCGATCGTCGGGTCGTCAACATCGGGCTTCAAGCCATCGGAATTGCGGGAAAATCAGACGAATGCGGGTCGGATCGTCGTGGCCCATCCGTTCAACCCCGTCTATCTACTGCCGTTGATCGAACTGGTTGGCGCGGGGGCCGAGGACCCCACGGTTCTGGCGGCGGCGGATATCCTGACAGGTCTGGGGATGTTCCCGCTCAAGGTGCGGGCCGAGATCGACGCGCATATCGCCGACCGGTTCCTGGAAGCGGTCTGGCGCGAGGCGCTTTGGCTGGTGAAGGACGGGATCGCCACCACGGAAGAGATCGACGAGGCGATCCGCATGGGCTTTGGCCTTCGTTGGGCGCAGATGGGCCTGTTCGAGACCTACCGCGTGGCCGGCGGCGAGGCGGGGATGCGGCATTTCATGGCGCAGTTCGGTCCCTGCCTGCAATGGCCATGGACGAAGCTGACCGATGTGCCGGAGTTCAATGACGCATTGGTGGACCTGATCGCGGATCAGTCGGATGCGCAATCGGGGCATATGTCGATCCGCGAATTGGAGCGGCTGCGGGACGGCAATCTTGTGGCGATCCTGCGCGGGTTGAAGCAACGCGGTGCCGCGGCGGGCGCGGTTCTGAATGCCCATGATGCGGTGCTGCGGCCGGTTCTGGGCGACGAGGTGCCGGTGCAGACTTTGGCGCGGACGGTGCCGCTCGACTGGACCGATTACAACGGCCACATGAACGAAAGCCGCTATGGGCAGGTATTTTCCGACGCGGTGGATGCGCTGATGATCCATTTCGGCGCGGATCAGGAGTATGTGGCGGGGGGAAACAGCTATTTCACCGCCGAGACCACCATTCGCTATCTGGGCGAAACACATGCGGGCGATGCGATCCGGGTCTTGAGCCGGATCACGCAGGGCGAGGGCAAGAAGCTTCGCGTCTGGCACGAGATGCAGCGGGCCGCGGATGGGGAGGTGCTTGCGACCTGCGACCATTTCCTGTTGCATGTGAACCTCGAGACGCGGAAATCCTGTCCACCCTTGCCGGAGGTCGCGGCGCGGCTGGAGGCGCTTGCGGCGGCTCATGCGGTTTAGGCGAGGGCGGGCCGTTCCCCGGTGATCCGGCCCGCGGCAAGCCTGCTGAGACCGACCATCGCCGCCGCGGTGGCAAGGCAGAGGGGAAGGCCGCCCATCTGATAGGTGGCCCCGGACAGGAGGGTGCCCAAAAGGCGGCCCGTGGCATTCGCCATGTAGTAGAACCCCACATCCATGGTCACGCGTTTCGTCTCGGTGAAGGCAAGGATCAGGTAGGAGTGCAGCGCGGAATTCACTGCGAAGATCGCCCCGAAGACCAGAAGCCCCGCGATGATTGTCGCGGTCAGCCAGGGCGCGGGGGTGGCGGCCCACCAGACCAACAGGGCCAGTGCCGCCGGCACGACCGCCAGAACGAGCGCCCAGAGCCGGGCCTGGGCCACGAGGCCCGTCAGGGGGCGGGGCCCGAGGATGCGGGGGGCCGTGGCCTGCACCGCGCCGTAAAGGATGATCCAGAGCGCCATGAAGCCGCCGATGGTGAAGAAGGCCGCGCGATCTCCCGCCTGAGACCCATCCGACAGCACGGCGTAGAAATAGATCGGGATGCCCACCACGAACCACACGTCGCGCGCGCCGAACAGGAACACGCGCGCGGCGCTGAGCCAGTTGATATCGGGGTTGCGCGAGAAGACTTCGCGGAATTTCGCGTCCTTGCGCCCCGTGGGCAGGCCCGGGGGCATGCGCAGGGCGACGGCCAGAAGGATGAGCGCCAGAAGGGCGGCCATGCCGAGGATTGCGGGGACAAAGCCCACCCAGCCCAGAAGGACCGCGCCCAGAAAGAAGCCCAGTCCCTTGACTGCGTTCTTCGATCCGGTGAGCAGCGCAACCCATCGGAACAGCGTACCCTCGGTCTTGGGTGCCAGCAGTTTGACCGCGCTTTTCGAGCTCATCTTGGCCAGATCCTTGGCCACGCCCGAAGCGCCCTGCACCAGCATGACGAAGGCCACCGAGCTGGCCACGGCCCAGCCCGGATCAAGTTGTGCCAGCGCCAGAAGGGCCGCGACCTGAAGCGCGAGGCCGGCATAGAGCGTGGCGGCAAGGCCGAAACGCGCGGCGATCCAGCCCGCCGAGAGATTGGTGACGATACCCGCGATCTCGTAGAGGACGAAGAGATAGGCAAGCTGCACCGGCGAAAAGCCCAGAGTGTGAAAATGCAGCAGGACCAGCATCCGCAGGGCGCCATCGGTGAGCATGAAGGCCCAGTAGGCGGCGGTGACCGCGATATAGGCGGGCAGGCCGGGGTGCTGGGTCACAGGCGCTGTCCCACCATCTGGGCGATATCCACGAGGCGATGGGCATAGGCCCATTCGTTGTCGTACCAGACGTAGAGTTTCACCTGGGTCCCGTTCACCACCATGGTCGAGAGGGCGTCGACGATGCCCGACCGGGGATCGTTGGTGTAATCGGCCGAGACAAGGGGGCGTTCTTCGTAGCCGAGGATGCCGTGGAGCGGCCCGTCGGCGGCGGCTTTCAGCATCCCGTTGACCTCGTCCACGGTGGTGGGCCGCGCGACTTCGAAGACGCAATCGGTGAGCGAGGCGTTGAGCAGCGGGACGCGAACGGCATGACCGTTCAGTTTTCCGGCCAGTTCCGGGTAGATCAGGGTGATCGCCGTGGCCGAGCCGGTCGAGGTGGGAATGAGCGAGTTCAGGGCCGACCGCGCGCGGCGCAGATCCTTGGCCGGGCGATCGACGATGGTTTGGGTGTTGGTGACATCATGGATGGTGGTGATCGAGCCGTGTTTGATCCCGAGCCCCTCGTGGATCACCTTGACCACAGGTGCGAGGCAATTCGTCGTGCAACTTGCGGCGGTTACGATACGATGTTGATCCGGATCATAGATCTGATGGTTGACGCCATAGACGATATTGGCGGCGTTGCCGTCCTTGACCGGCGCCGAGACCACGACCTTGGCGACGCCCGCCGCGAAATAGGGGGCAAGGGCCGCTTCGGATCTGAAGGCGCCGGTGCAGTCGATCATCACGTCGACGCCATCAAGCGGGAGTTCGGCAAGGGTGCGATGGCAGGTGACCGGAATCTCGGTGCCGTCGATCGTGATCGCATCGGCCGTCGCATGGAACCGGGCAGGCCAGCGGCCATGAACCGTGTCGAATTCCAGAAGATGAGCGTGCATCGCTGGATCACCCACCGCGTCGTTGACGAAGGCGGGTACGATCCCGCGTTCCAGAAGCGGGCGGAGGGCAAGCTTGCCGATCCGCCCAAGGCCGTTCAGCGCATAGATGGTCATCGGGCGTTGTCCTTTCCGGGGATACGGTCGATGGCGGCCTGCAGCGACATCCGGTCGAGCGTTTCGACCGGCAGGGCGGCAAGGCCGGTGATCCGGTTGCGGATCATCCCATAGGTCTGTTGAAAGGCGAGGGTGCGTTCGGCATCGGTGCCACAGGCGCTGTTCGGATCGGGAAGGCCCCAATGGGCGGTGACCGGCTGGCCGGGCCAGGGCGGACATTCCTCGTTCGCCGCGCGGTCGCAGACGGTAAAGACGAAATCGAGCGCGGTGCTTCTGGTCCCTGAAATTCGGAGACATGCTTGGCCCGGAGTGCCGTGGTATCGTGCCCCTTGGAGCGCAGGAACCGGATTGTCGCCGGATTGATCTCGGACCGCGGGCGCGTTCCGGCGGAATAGGCGATGAACCGGTCGCCCGCCTCTGCGCGCAGCAGGGTTTCGGCGATGATCGATCGGGTCGAGTTTCCGCTGCAGATGAACAGGACGGAAAAGCGTTTTTCCTTCAAGATGTTGCCCGGCGAACTTTGTGCTGGGTGTCTCGGCTGGCACAGATCGGCACGGCCTCGGCAGCAATCCTCGAAAAGGAAAGACACGAGGCTTTCGGCACCATCCAGATCGGCGCGGTAGAGCAACGTCGTTCCCTGCCGGGAATGCGAGGCCAAGCCCGCGTTCTGCAGTGCCGAGAGGTGCGCCGACAGCGTGCTGGGCTTGAGCGACAGGGAGCGGGCGATTTCCCCCGCCGGTACGGTTTCGGGCAGGCGGCGGACCAGCAGCCGGAACACCGAGAGCCGGTCGGCATGGGCAAGAACAGAGAGGCGGTTGAGCTGAGTGTCGATCATATTTCATGAATATGTGAAATAGACCTCCGTCTCAAGTGAAGGTTTCATGACAAGACTTGACCTTCCAGTCACTGGAATGCCTATCTGTCGGTCTCGAATAATGAGGGATCGCCAAAATGGCCCATCACATCGAGTTCCAGATCGAAGGTCTGTCCTGCGCATCATGCGTGCGTCGGGCGGAACAGGCATTGGCCGGGGTGGAGGGTGTCAGCGCCGCCAGCGTCAATCTGGCGACCGAGCGGGCGCAGGTGACGGTCGCCGACGATATCTGTCCGAAACGCATTCTCGAAGCGCTTGCGACCGCAGGCTATCCGGCACGCGAGGCGGTGGCGGAGCTCGCGGTGTCGGGGATGAGTTGCGCCTCTTGCGTGGGTCGGGTGGAGAAGGCGCTTGTCGCCCATCCCGGTGTGATCGCCGCAAGCGTCAATCTTGCGACCGAGACGGTGCGGATCCGCTATTTCGACGGGGCAGTGCTTCCGGGCGAATTCATCCGGTTGCTGGCGGAGGCGGGATATCAGGGGCATGTCAGGGATCAGGCCGGCACCGAGGGACAGGCGTCCTTTGCGGAGGCGGAGCGTGCGGCGCTGGCGCGCCAGACGGTGCTGGCGGGAGTGCTGACCCTGCCTGTCTTTCTGATCGAGATGGGCGGGCATCTTGTTCCCGCATGGCATCACTGGATCATGGCGACGCTGGGCCAGACGACAAGCTGGATGATCCAGTTCATCCTGGTCACCTGCGTGATGGTGGGCCCGGGGCGCAGGTTCTATGCCCACGGGATTCCCGCCCTGATGCGTGGCGCGCCCGACATGAATGCGCTGGTGGCGCTTGGGACGCTGGCGGCATGGAGTTATTCGGTGGTGGCGCTGTTTCTTCCGGGGATCTTGCCCGAGGGGACGCGGGCCGTCTATTTCGAGGCGGCGGCGGTGATCATCACGCTGATCCTGCTGGGCCGCTGGATCGAGGCCCGGGCCAAGGGGCGGGCGGGCGCAGCGATCGCGCGGCTGACCGAGCTTGTGCCGGACACCGCCGAGGTAATGCGCGATGGCGCCTGGCGCGAAGTTGCGCTGGCCGAGGTGGTGACGGGCGACAGGATCCGGCTGCGGCCCGGCGCGCGCGTTCCGGTCGACGGCATCGTCGAGGAGGGGACCAGTTTTCTGGACGAGAGCATGGTGACGGGCGAACCCATGCCGGTCGCGAAAGAGCCGGGTGACAGGGTGACCGGGGGCACGGTCAATGGAACCGGCGCGCTGACACTGACCGCGACCGCGGTGGGGGCCGAGACGGTTCTGGCGCGGATCGTCGAGATGGTGCAGGCGGCGCAGGGTGCGAAACTTCCCATTCAGGCGCTGGTGGACCGGGTCACGGGGGTCTTCGTGCCGATCGTGATCGGGATTGCCGTGCTTGCGGTCGCGGTCTGGCTTTTGCTCGGTCCCGACCCGGCGCTGGGGCTTGCGCTTGTGGCCGGCGTCTCGGTCCTGATCGTTGCCTGTCCCTGTGCCATGGGTCTGGCCACGCCGATGTCGATCCTCGTGGGTACCGGGCGTGCGGCGGAGCTTGGTGTCCTGTTCCGCCGGGGCGATGCGTTGCAACGCCTTCAGGAAGTGCAGGTCATCGCCTTTGACAAGACCGGGACGCTGACCCAAGGGCACCCGGTTCTGATCCGGATCGTTCCGGCCGCGGGGCAGACGGAAGATGCGGTGCTGGCGCGAGCGGCGGCAATCGAGGCACGTTCGGAGCATCCGGTCGCGCGCGCGCTGGTCACGGCCGCCGAGGGGCGAGGTTTGGCCCTTTCCGAAGTTGCGGAGTTTCTGTCGGTCACCGGTCAGGGCGCGGAAGGGCGCATCGGCACGGACCGGGTCCTGATCGGATCCGAGCGGTATATGAACGCGCAGGGCGTCGATCTGTCTGCACTTTCGGTGCCTGCCGGCGGCGGTTTGACCACGGTCTATCTGGCGCGGAACGGGGTGGCGGAAGCGGCGTTTCAGGTGGCCGATCCGCTGAAACCCACGACAGCGGCGGCGATTACGGCGCTACGGGCGCAGGGGATGAAAGTGGCGCTGATCAGCGGGGATGCCGAGGCGACGGCCAACCATATCGCGGCGGAGGCCGGGATCGACCACGTGATCGCGGGGGTGATGCCCGATGGCAAGGTCGCGGCGCTGGACGATTTGCGCCGGGCGCATGGGCCGGTGGCCTTTGTCGGCGACGGGATCAATGATGCGCCCGCGCTGGCCCATGCCGATATCGGTATCGCGGTGGGCACCGGCACGGACGTGGCGATCGAGGCGGCGGATGTGGTGCTGATGTCGGGCGATCTGGCGGCCGTGACCCGCGCGGTCACCGTGAGCCGGGCCACGATGCGCAACATTCGCCAGAACCTGTTCTGGGCATTCGCTTATAATGCGGCGCTTCTGCCGGTTGCGGCGGGGGTGCTCTACCCGGTTTGGGGCGTGATGCTGTCCCCCGCGCTCGCGGCGGGGGCAATGGCGCTGTCATCGGTCTTTGTCGTGACGAATGCCTTGCGCCTGCGCCGCGTCGGGGCCGGGTCCGGATCCCGCGGTTCGGGAGCGGGCCCCGATGCCCGTTGGCCAGGGTCGGGAGGTGAGTACGTGAATATCGGCGAAGTGGCGCAGCGGGCGGGTCTTCCGGCCAAGACGATCCGCTATTACGAGGATATCGGGCTGATCACCCCGTTGCGGGACGCAAACGGCTACCGCGCCTTTCGCGACAGTGATCTGCACAAGCTGGCCTTTCTGGGGCGGGCGCGGGCGCTGGGGTTCAGCATCGCCGATTGTCGGACGCTCCTTCAGCTTTACGAGGATGAAAGCCGCAGCGCATCGGATGTGAAAGAGATCGCCAAGGAACATCTGTCGCGGATCGAGGCGAAGATCCGCGACCTTGCGGAGATGCGCGACACGCTTCAGGATCTGGTGGGGCGCTGTTCGGGGGGCGACAGGCCTGATTGCCCGATCCTCAAATCCCTTGCGGACGGATAGCCGAGTACAGGGGTTGGACGAGACACGGGGACGCGGCTCGAGAACAATGCGCCACGATATGCGGCTGACCCTGCAGCCTACGTTCCGCCATAAATTCGTCGAACAATTCCCCGAATTGAACGCTATTGTGTCAGGACTTGCGTATATAACGAGTTCAGGCAACGGAAGACGCCCCCTCGATTTAAGGCTGGAAGCAGACAATCCGGCAAGGGTGGAAAACGAGACAAATGGCGCGGCACGGGGGCCGAAGACGCCAGAGGCAGACACAACGGGCAAACGCGCGGGAACGGCAGAACAGGCGCACGGAGACTGCACCAGACTTCCAATCCCTGACGCTTTCGAGGAAAACCATGTCCCTGCAGAACAAGATTTCACGCGCTTTCCTATTTGGTAAAGCCGAAGCCCTACGCGCTTGAAAAGCCGATCGTTCTGCAGTTTCCGGTCATCGACATCTGCAATTCCCGCTGCCAGATGTGCCGGATTTGGGAGAACAAGAAATCCGACGACCTTACTCCGGACGGCCTGCGGACCGGACTCGCGAACCCGCTGTTCAGCGAAGTCGAGAGCGTGGGAATGAACGGTGGGGAACCGACCCTTCGCAAGGATCTGGGCGACCTCGCGGCTGTTCTGTTCGAGACATTGCCGAAACTCCGTTCGATCTCGCTGATCACCAACGCCTACAAGCACGAGGAAGTGATTGCCCGGATCGCCGATGTTGGTGAGGTGGTCAAGGCGCATGGCGGGCATCTTGATGTGATGGTGTCGCTCGACGGGTACGGCGAGATGCACGACCGGGTTCGCGGCAAGCCCGGCAATTTTGCCCGTGCCCAGCACGTCATCGACTTCATCCAGTCGAGCGATCTCGTGACCAGCGTGCGTGTCGGCTGCACGATTATCAAGGAAAACGTCTATGGCTTGGCGGATCTTTTTGAATACTGCCAGGAAAAGGGGCTTTACATCAAATACCGGCTAGGGGTTCCGCATCAGCGCCTCTACACCCGGGATCTCAAGGAGCCCTACGCTCTTGACGAGGAAGAGGTCTATCATGTCGCGGAGTTCCTCGAAGGGCTGAACGCCCATTACGAGACCAGTCCGAACCAGCGTTTCTTCTATCGGTCGCTCGTGGGCCAGCTTGTCCACGACCAGCCGCGGCGCGCGGGCTGCGATTGGCAGCACCGCGGCGCCACGATCACTTCGAAGGGCGAGCTGTTATACTGCGCGATCGAAAGCGATGTCCTGGGCCAGATCCAGACCGATGACAGCGAACAGGTCTTCTTTGCCGGGGCGCCGCATCTGGACGAGATCAGGAACACGAAATGTGCGGGCTGCAACCACGATTATGTTGGCCTTCCCGAGCGCGGCGAATACGGGCGGCAGCTTGTCGACCGGGTTCTGACGCGATCGAACATGAAGAAACAGCGCGCCGGGTCTATCAGAAGTCCGGGTTGCGGACGCTTCGAAGCCGTCGCGCGTTCGAAGAGCGTCTTCGGCATCTCAGCGCGCTTGGAACCCCTCAGGCCAAGCCGCGCCAGCCGGGTGAACGGCCGCGGGTCCTGATCGGCGGCTGGTACGGCACCGAGACGCTGGGCGACAAGGCGATCCTGAGCGGCATCGGTGCGGCGATCGAGGCTGCGGTCGGACCGGCGGAGTTCACGCTTGTGTCTCTGAACCCCTATGTGAGCCGGATGACCCGCGCCCAGATGCCGGAACTGTCCGACTGGCGGATCGCCGACCCGGAAGAGGGGGCGCGGCTGGTGGGCGAGAGCGATCTGGTCGTCTTCGGAGGCGGGCCGATGATGGCGATCAATGAACTGGCCGAGATGGAGGCATATTTCACGATCGCGCGACGGCTTGGCGTACCGACCATGCTGGCAGGCTGCGGCGTTGGCCCCCTGGGTGCAGCCCACCTGAACGCAGCGATCGGGCGCATCCTGCAGCTTGCAGATATTCGTATCTATCGCGATGCCAGATCGCGGGCGGCCGCAGCCGCGCTTGGGGTCGACGTTTCGCGGGACGAAGTGGCAGAGGATCCTGCGTTCACCTGGCTCGCAGCGCAATCAGAGGTAAGGATGGTCGCGCCTCCCACCTCGAACAGGGTGGTGCTTCTGGGACTTCGGGATTTCCCGTATCGGCAATATGCCTCGGACCTTGACGACCGCTCGAGCACGGAGGCCCGCGATCGCTATGAGTGCGCGGTCGTCGAAGCGTTGGAGCGCCTCGCGGCGGAGGACCCGACCCTCGTGATCCGGCCTCTTCCGATGTGCACCAATCACTACGGCGATGATGATCGCTGGTTTTACAGGCGGCTGTTTCGTGGCAATGCGCGCTTGCGCGACCGGCTCGACCTGTCGCTTCTGGGCCGCGAACTGGATCCGGTCGCATATTGCAAAGCCTTCCGCGAAGCCCATGTGGCGCTTACCATGCGGTTTCATTCGCTGGTCTTCGCGCTGGGACTGAATGTGCCGGCGGTTGCGATCGACTACACGCTTGGCAAGGGCAAGGTGAGAGCGCTGGCCGATCGCTTTGGCGTCCCGCAACAGAATCTGGCGGAGGTTTCAGCGACATTCCTTGCCGATGCGCTTCGGGGGCAGATGGACCACCCTGCGCCTTTGGCGGCAGAGATCATTCCCGAATTCGGTGATGTCGTCGCACGCGCCCTGTCCGGCGTTCCTGCGCTTTCGCGGGGTCGCGGTACCATGCGGAGCGCCGGGTGAGGGTCGTTCACGTCAACCAGACCGATAACCGGGGTGGAGCCGGTCGGGCTGCTTTTCGCATCCATACGGCACTGCGCAATTCAGGTGTCGAGTTGTTCATGGCCGTGAACGAGGCGAGTTCTGGCGGATGGTCGGTGGACGCACCGCGCGGCCGGCTCGCGCGCGCCACGGCGCGAATCCGGCCGCATCTCGGTCTTGCGGTATCGCGTCTTCAAAAGTCGCGCGCGCCCGGATTGCATTCTCCCGCGATCATTCCCGGGGGACTGCGCCAGCGCCTTGCCGCGCGCGGCGCGGACATTGCCCATCTGCACTGGGTCAACGCCGAAATGGTTTCGGTTGCGGAAATTGGCAGACTAGGTCTGCCGGTTGTCTGGACGCTGCACGACATGTGGCCCTTTTGCGGTGCCGAGCATTACACCACGGCCGACCGATGGCGGACAGGCTACGGACCCGGATCGCGCGAGGATGGCGGCCCTCTCGATCTCGACGCCTGGGTCTGGCGGCGCAAGAAGCGGCATTGGACGCGGCCCATGCAGATCGTGACGCCATCGCATTGGCTTGCCCAGTGCGTCGCCGAAAGCGACCTCATGGCGGGCTGGCCGGTGACCGTCATTCCGAATGCCATCGATACCGACATCTGGTGCCCGGTGGAGCGCACTGTGGCGCGCGGTATTCTGGGATTGCCGCAAGACAGGCCGATCGTGATGTTCGGCGCGATGGGCGGTACGGAAGATCCCAGGAAAGGCGGCGATCTTCTGTTCGCCGCGCTTGGCAAGCTGGCCCTTTCGGGTCTCGATGCCGACCTGCTGATTGTGGGCGAGGTCGCGCCCCAAGCGCCCCCGGACCTCGGCTTCCCGGTGCACTATCTCGGGCATTTGAGCGACGACGTGGCCCTGCGTCTGGCCTACGCGGCTGCGGATGCCTTCGTCCTGCCGTCGCGGCTCGACAACCTGCCGAATACCGGGGTCGAGGCGCTGGCCTCTGGGCGTCCGGTGATCGGTTTCGACACTGGCGGGCTGCCGGATATCATCACCCATGAAACCAATGGCTATCTTGCGCGGGCATTCGATGTCGACGACCTGGCGCGCGGTATCGGCTGGGTGCTCGGCCTCGGGGAGGGCTGGAAGCGTGTATCGGTCGCCGCGCGCACGCACGCCGAGGAGACATTCGCCGGTGACCGGATCGCCGGGCGGTATGCCGCGCTCTACGCGTCGATCCTCGGGGAGGCCGCGACATGAAAGCGGACGGGCTGATACGTTCCGGCACGCTCAGCTTGTCGATCAGGGTCGCCGGGATGGCGCTTGGCCTTGCAGCCGCTATCGTCCTGGCCCGAGTTCTGGGGCCCACGGCCTATGGCGAGTTTTCCTATGTGCTTGCGCTGGTGGCGCTGATCGCGATCCCGGCGCAACTGGGGTTGCCAAACCTCGTGATCCGCGAGACCGCTCGTGCGCAGCACGCGAAGGAACCCGGCCGAACCCTTGCTCTCTGGCGATGGGTCCACGTCGTCGTTGCCGGAATGTCGGGCCTCTGCGTTCTTGGGCTGCTGGCGGCCTTTCTTCTTTTTCCATCCTCCGAGATCCGGTTCGAGACCGTGCTGTGGGCGCTGCCGCTTCTCCCGCTCCTGGCGCTTGGCAATATCCGCGGCGCGGCGCTGCGCGGCCTTGGTTGGGTCAACCTTGGGCAGTTACCGGAGTCACTGCTTCACAGCGCGTTCCTGCTTTTGGGAATCGGCGTGGTTTTCGTGATCGGAACTGGTGTTCCAGTGGATGCCGCAGATGCCATGAAGCTCCAATGCGCGGCGGCGCTTCTGGCGTTTCTGGTGGGGGCATACTGGTTGGCGCTGCATCGTCCGACCGCGGCGGAGCGGTTCATCCCTTCGCCAGAGATGCGACGGAGTTGGCTGACATCCTCCCTGATCCTGGGACTTGTCGCAGGCTTGCAGTCGTTCAATTCGAGTGCCGATATCGTCATGTTGGGGTGGATGCGCGACAACGAAACGGTGGGTGTCTTCAAGGTGGCGATCCTCATGTCGGTTGTTGCCTCCTTCACCTTGGCAAGTCTCAACGCCGTGATCATGCCGCGGGTCGTGACACTTCTGCAAAGCGGCCAGCAGGCGGCGCTTCAACAGATTGTCTCGCGCACAGCGCGCATTAGCTTCGGGGCGGCGTTGGCCACGCTTCTAGCGCTCTTCTTCTTCGGAACGCCACTGATCGCCCTTCTTTTCGGTGAGGCCTATTCGGTGGCCTATCCGGCAATGATCATCCTTGTCGTGGGACATGCGATCAACGCGATGTTCGGACCGGTTTCACTCCTTTTGACCATGGCGGGGCACGAGCGCGATACCCTGCGGGGCCTTGCTCTCGGCGCGACTGTCAACGTCGCCGCGAACCTTACACTTGTTCCGGTCTATGGCGGTGTCGGTGCGGCCGCGGGAACCACGCTGTCCTTGTTGACCTGGAATGCATTTCTGTTCTTCAGGGCCCGGAGTTCGACTTGGCATTGTTTGCCTTCCATTGCATCCGGCCCTGGCGATCCCCCAGTGAGGCACTTTATGCTGTACTCTTCCGAAACATCGAAACTCCGGGAAATGGTCGCTGCGTCGCCGCAGGCCAACGATGTCTATATCGTCGAGTATCCGAAATCTGGTATCACATGGCTGACCACGATGATCGCCCGCCTGGCGCTTGCGGCCAGCGGGCGTGAGGACATGGATGTGACATTCGCAAATCTGCGTCTGCTCATTCCCGATATCCACCTGGGTCGTGACATTGGTCCGCCGGTATACAGCTCGCCCCCCATTCGGTTCATCAAGAGCCATAGCGCCTTCAACCCGCAATATGCCTTCTCGATCTATCTTGCCCGTCATCCGGTCGATGTGGCGTCGAGTTACTTTCGTTACATGACCAAGAGACGGTACACAGATCTGACTTTTAGCGCCTTCATCCGGGACCGCAAACTGGGGGTCGACGGATGGAACCAGCATGTAACGTCCTGGCTGGGCGGTGTGCCGCGCGGTGGCATCCTGCATCTTGTGCGCTACGAGGATCTCGTTTCAGATGCAGCGGCTGAACTCTCCGCGATCTGCGCGAACCTGGGCTGGATCGTGACGGACAGCATGTTGACCGCCGCGGTCGCGCGATCGGACGCGCGCAGCATGGCGCAGTCGGAGGAGCTCTTTGTCGCGCGGGATCCCCGATACAAGGCCGGGTTCGTCAAGGGCGGCAGCGTCGATATCTCGGACGAGGACCGGGCCTATATCCTCGAGCGTTGCGCAGAGGGCAGGGCGCTTCTGGGGTACGATTCACAGGGTCAGAGCGAATGACCGCTAATCACCGGTTATCAATCGTGATTTCGACCTACAACTGCGCCGGGACGCTGCAGGCCTGTCTCGACAGTATCTTCGAGCAAACCTATCCCGGGATCGAAATCGTGATCGCCGATGGCGGCTCCACCGACGGCACGCTTGCGGTGATCGAGGCCAATTCGGCCCGGATTGGCGCTTGGAAGAGCGCGCCCGAACTCCGGGATCTATGACGCCTGGAATACGGCCCTGAAGATGGTCACGGGCGATTGGGTCAGCTTCCTCGGGGCCGACGACACGCTGGATTCTCCGGATTGCATCGCCCGCGCCATGGCCGCGCTTTCGGATGTTCCCGAAACGACGATGATCGCCTATGGCTCCATTCTGCTGGTGCGCGGCAACGGCAGCGGCGTCGAACTTGGCACTCCGTGGCCCGAGGCCCGTCGGCGCATCCACGCTGAGATGTCGATACCGCATCCGGGGACGTTCCACCGACGGCAATTGTTCGATCGGTTGGGCGGCTTCGACACGCGTCTTCAGATCGCCGGGGATTACAAGCTGATCGCGCAATCCCTCGAACTTGCTGAACCGGTCTTCCTCGACGGAGTCCGTGTGGTCAGCATGCAGGCGGGTGGGAAGTCCGAACTGCGGCGCAACAGGGTTGCTGCGCTTCTGGAGGTGCGGCGGGTTCAGGCCGAACTGGGATATCGGATAAGCCCCCTCTGGGTGTGGGCGATGGCCAAAGGTGTTGCCTGGTTCGTGCTGACCCGAGCCGCCGAGTTTCCGCAGAGAGCCGGGCTCGTCCGTGCAAGAAGGCATCAGTCTTGATCGTCCACATGACCAATATCGAGGGTCTTGGCGCTGTCCGGCTCATGGAAAGCCTGCTGCCGGAGCTTCTGGCTCTTGAGCCCGGGATCTCGCATGTTCTGACGCCCGACAGCGCAACATTTGCGGAGATGGTCTCGCGGGCCGGGATCCCGTGCACCCGGGTGCGGCGGCGGCTGCCGAAGGCTCTTTCAAGAACGCTGGAAGTGCTATTTCCCGGTCACCACCTTGCGGGACCGGGGCCGGTGCTCGTTTTCGGCGATCTGCCGATACGGGGTGTTCGAAACCAGGTTGTCTTCGTTCACAACTTCCATCTCGCCACGTCGCTGCAGCCCCGGCTTTCCGCGGATTATATCCGCCAGCTTGCGATGCAGTTTCTGTTTTCGCGGAACGTTTCGGATGCCGCAATCGTGGTCGTGCAGACCGATCTGATGAGGCAAGCGCTTTGCCAACGCTTTGGGATCGATGCGGAGAAGGTTCGCGTGATCCCGCAGCCGGTTCCGAAATGGGTGGCAGGCGACGTGGAGGCAGGCGCCCTGCCGGCCGCGCCGGCGGATGCGGGGCTGAGGTTGTTCTATCCGTCCCGGGCCTATCCTCACAAGAACCATGCGCTTCTTGGTGCGGGGCGTCCGGGCGACATGGATGATCTGATCGGGAGCCTCGAGTTGACCGTTCCCGCCGATGCCAATCCGAATCCGGGGCTTTCATGGATCCACTGCGTGGGCGAGCTTCCGACCGATGCGGTGATCGACCGGTATCACGCATGCGACGCAGTGGTTTTCCTTTCGAAGGCAGAGAGTTATGGGCTGCCCCTGGTCGAGGCGATGGCTCTGGGCAAGCCGATCATCTGCGCTGATCTTCCTTATGCGCGCGCCTTGTGCGGAGACGGGCCATTCTATTTCGACCCGGACGATTTCTCGAGCTTTGCGGACGCGGTCGCGCGTCTTCAGAAATCCCTTGCTGGCGGCGAGAGGCCTGATTGGTCCGATGCCATGTCGCGGATCCCCCGGAGTTGGACGGATACCGCGCAAGCCTTTCTGGATGTCTGCCGCTCGGTCGAGCGTGTGGCCTGACCGCCTCTCGGTAATTCAGCTCTTTTCGGCGATGAGTGCGGCGACGCGCGACATGGCCGCCTCCAGCATTTCCTCTGCCTCGGCCTTCGATCGGGCTTCGGTGTAGATCCGCAATTCGGGCGCGTTGCCGGAGGGGCGCAGATGCAGAATGCGGTCGCCTTCGAACGCGGCGCGGTGACCATCGGTGAGGTCGGTGCCGCGACGGGCGCCGCATTCTGCAAAGACACGGGTGGCAAGGTCCGTATCTTCGCCAAGAGCAGCGACGAACCGCTGCGAAACCTCTGTGGGCACGCCCACCAGCCGGTCTGTCGCCGTAAAGACGGGGGGCAGGGTGCCGACGAGGTCGGCAAGCGACATGCCGCTGGCGCGCGCCAGCGCAAGCGGTGCGATGATCGGCAAGAGCGCGTCGCGCGTGGGAAGGGCGGGAAGGGTCCGCCCGTCGGTCACGGCGTCGAAGCCGGTCAGGAAGCCGCCATTGGCCTCGTACCCCGCGGCGCGGCCTGGGGCGCTTTCCATGCCGGCAATCACGTAAGGCGATCCGATCCGGGTACGGATCACGTGAAACTCGGGCATCTGGTCCACAAGCCCGTTGGAGGAGATGGGCGTCACGAGGCTGCTGGCGCCGATCGTGCGGGCGGTAAGCGGACCCAGGATGTCACCCGGCACGATCCGGCCCGCCCCGTCGGCGACCATCGGACGGTCGGCATCGCCATCGGTGGAGACAATCGCATCAAGTCCGTACTCGGCTGCCCAGCCCGACAGACGGTCGCGGGTCGTGCTGTCCAAAGCCTCGGTATCCACGGGTACGAAGTGGTCGGCGCGGCCAAGGGCGCGGGTCTCTGCACCGAGGGCGGCAAGGATCGGGCCAAGGATCTCGCGCGCAGCGGAGCTGTGTTCATAGACGCCGATCCGCAGACCCCTGAGCGCGTCGGGTGGGAAGAAGTCGGTGTAGCGGGCGCAATATGCGGCAAGCGCTGTGTCGTCGGGCCGCGGATCGCCCAAGGTGGCAACGGGGCTGGTCGACGCGGCGACACGGGTGGTGATGCGCGTTTCGTCGTCTTTGGTGATCTCGCCCGTCCGGGTGTAGAATTTCAGCCCGTTGCGGTCGTCGGGAATATGGCTTCCGGTGATCATGATCGCCGCCGTGCCCCGCGTCATCGCGGCCAGTGCCAGCGCCGGTGTGGGAAGGACGCCGCAATCGATCGGGTCGAGCCCCTCCTGTTCGGCCGCACCAGCGATCCATGCCGCGATCTGCGGCGAGGAGGCGCGCAGGTCACGGCCGATCAGCACGGTTCCATCGGTTTCTGCATCGGCAAGGAAGGCCCGCGCATAGTCGGTGCAAAGCGGGCCGGTGAGTTCGGTGACGAGGCCCCGCAGGCCGCTGGTGCCGAATTTGGGGGCCATCAGTTGCTTTCCGTGAAGAGCCGCAAGAGATCCTCGACCTGCGCATCGGCCAGAAGACGGGGGCGTTCGCCGCGCAGGGTCAGGGCCAGGCGTGCGGTTTCCTCGAGCTCTTCCATCGCGAACACGGCCCGGTCGAGCGTCGTTCCCGCGACGACGGGGCCGTGATTGGCCAGAACCACCGCGGTGACCTTGGGATCGAGATCGGCGACTGCCTTTGCCATCGCGGGATCGCCGGGCCGGAAATAGGGCAGGAGCCGGACCCGCCCCAGCTGCATCGTGGCATAGGGGGTCAGGGGCGGAAGCATGTTGTCGGGGTCGATTTCGGGCAGGGTCGAAAGCGCCACGGCGTGGTGCGAATGGAGGTGGACCACCGCGCCGGTTGTTGGGCGCAGGGAGGTATAGAAGGCGGTGTGAAGCCCGACTTCCTTGGTGGGTTTGTCGCCGGAGAGGTAGTTGCCGTTCGCGTCGAGATGCGCCAGTGCGCCTGGGTCGAGAAAGCCGAAGCTGGACCCCGTGGGGGTGACCAGCAGGCTGCCATCCTCGGTCCGGACCGAGATATTGCCGGTGGAGCCATGGGTCAGGCCGCGGTCGTAAAGTGACCGGGCGAAGAGACAGATCCTTTCGCGAAGGGCGCTTTGGGCGTTCATGCCTCGACCCGTTCGAAAAAGCGAAGCTCACGCGATACGAGCAAGGGCTCGGAGATCGCGGCGAACGTCTTGAAGTGGTCGCTGGCCAGATGGGCGTCGAAGGCCGCGCGGTCGTCGTAGACTTCGTAAAGCAGAATCTTCGACGGGATCCTCGGCATCGACGCAGATGTCGAATTGCCGGCAGGCGGGTTCGTTCGCCAGGGAATTGCGGGCCTGTGCGGCCATGACGGGCATGAAGTCCGCCTCGCATCCCGGAGCGATCACGAAGTCAACGGTTACGATAAAGATGGGGATGCTCCTTGTGGTATGCTTCTGCATCTTGTCCCGCAGGCTCTGACGCGGGTCAAGGACTGCTGCAGGGGATTGCGGAGATCGTCGTGATGTCATTGGCCGGTTCGGGATGTACCGTCACGGCCGTCGGATATTTCCTGACAAATCGCGCGTGATCGCGCTTGACGCCCCGGTTGCCTTGCCATATTTGCACGTCTCACGCGGTTGTAGCTCAGTTGGTTAGAGTACCGGCCTGTCACGCCGGGGGTCGCGGGTTCGAGCCCCGTCAACCGCGCCATTTCCCCCAAGTCATTGTCTTTGAAAGGACAACGCCATTCCGGTCTTTCGCCAGAACGGGGTCGAAATCGGCTATGATATCATAGGCAGCGGGCCGCCGGTTCTTCTGCTGCACGGGTTTCCGCAGACCCGTGCGCTTTGGGACGAGGTGACCCCCACTCTTGCGGGCCGCTATCGCGTTGTGACCGCCGATCTGCGCGGCTATGGCGCATCGTTCAAGCCCGAGGCGACGCCGGACCTTTCGAATTATTCCTTCCGCGCGATGGCGCAGGATCAACTGGCGCTGATGGAAGCGCTGGGATTTTCGCGGTTCCACGTCGTGGGCCATGACCGGGGCGGACGGACGGCGCATCGGATGGCGCTGGATGCGCCCGACCGGGTGGCGTCGCTGACGGTGATGGATATCGTCCCGACCCGGCACCTGTGGGAGACATGGTCGGCACCGGTGGCCACGGACTACTTTCACTGGACGTTTCTTGCCCAGCCCGCGCCCTTTCCCGAGCGGATGATCGAAGCCGATCCGGACGCCTTTTATGAACGCTGCCTGTTGGGGTGGGGGTCGGCGAAGCTTGCCGATTTCCCGCGGATCGAGGCCTATCGCGCGGCGTGGCGCGATCCTGCGACGATTGCGGGGATGTGCAACGACTACCGTGCTGCCTTGCGGGTGGATTGGGATCTGGACCGTGCCGATGCGGCGCGACGGGTCGGCTGCCCCGCGCTTGTCCTGTTCGGGCGCGAGGGTGCGATGGCGAAACACTATGACGTGGCCGCCACGTGGCAGGACTATCTGGAAGATATGCGCGCCGCCGCAATCCCCGGCGGGCATTTCTTCGTCGATCAGTCACCGGCGGAGACGGTACGGGCGATTTCCGCCTTTCTGGACGGTCTGCCCGCGCTCTGAAGACCTATTCGGTCAGCGCGTCCAGCACCCTGACCCAGCTGCGCGCGCCTTTGTGGAAGGATTTCAGGTCGTATTTCTCGTTCGGGCTGTGCAGGCCGTCATCGTCATTTCCGAACCCGATCAGCATGGCGTCCATCCCGAGAACTTCCTTGAAGAAGCCTGCGATCGGGATCGAGCCGCCCATGCCGACCAATACCGCCTCGCGGTCCCATTCGGCGCTCAGGGCCTTGCGGGCCGCCTCGAATTCGGGCCGGTCCGTGTTCATGACCGCCGCCGGAGATCCTTCGAGATCGTTGTCCCAAGTCACCCGCGCGTCTGGCGGGAGGTGTGCCGCGACATGGGCGCGAATGGCCTTGCGCAGGCGGTCGGGATCCATGTCGCCCACGAGGCGGCAGGTGATCTTGCAATGGGCCTCGGCGGGGATGACGGTTTTCGAGCCTGCCCCCTGATAGCCGCCCCAGAGACCGTTGATTTCAAGTGTCGGGCGGGCCCATTGCTGTTCAAGAGTGGAATAGCCCTTTTCGCCATGGGGCTGAGTGTAGCCGACACTTTCGAGATAGCGCTTTTCGTCGAAGCCGGAGTTGCGCCATTGGCGCAAGAGATCTTCGGGGACCTCGTGCACACCGTCATAGAACCCATCCACCGTGACGCGCCCGTTCTCGTCATGGAAGGAGGCGACGATTCGCGCGATCTCGCGCAACGGGTTGAGGCCGGGACCGCCGTAATGGCCGGAATGCAGATCGCGGTTCGGCCCATGCAGGGTGAACTCGTCCTTCAGCATGCCGCGCAGTTGCGATGCGATGGAGGGGACGCCGGGCGAGACCATGGACGTGTCGCAGATCAGCGCGATGGAGGCGGTGAGTTCCTCGGCATGGTCCTTCATGAACGGGATCAGCGAGGGCGAGCCCGATTCCTCTTCGCCCTCGAAGAAGAAGGTGATCCGGCAGGGCAGCTCGCCATGGACCGCGATCCAGGCCCGGCAGGCCTCGACAAAGGTCATGAGCTGGCCCTTGTCATCGGCGGTGCCACGGCCGCGGATCACCGTGCCATTCGGAGTTTCCTCGAGTTGTGGATCGAAGGGGTCGGACCGCCAGAGCGCCAGCGGATCAACGGGTTGTACGTCGTAATGCCCATAGAAGAGGAAATGCGGTCCCTTCGTTCCGATATGCCCGACGACCATGGATTTGCCGGGCGTAGGGTGGCGCGTGCGCCTGCGCGCCGAGCGATTGCAAATCGGCGACCAGCCAGTCCGCGGCTTCCTCGCAGGCCGCGTGATAGGCCGGGTCGGTGGAGATCGACGGGATCCGGCAGAGCGCCTTCACGCGTTCGATCGCATCGGGGAGGTCTTGGTCTATTTTGGCGAGTACGGGGTCGATCCGCATGGCATTCTCCTTGCTGGCTTGCGGACCCTACACTTCGGACGGGCACTGTCCAGATGCCGCACTTTGGCGTTTCGAATTGATCTAAATCAGTGCGGCGTTATATGAGCCGTTGTCTTCTTTTGGCAGTACATATACAAAATGCTGAATAAGTAAGGGGGAGATCAGACGGTGGATTACACCGCAGGATTGGATAAAGCGCTGAAGGCGCTGCACGATGAAGGGCGCTATCGCACCTTCATCGACATCGAGCGCCGTCAGGGCAATTTCCCCCATGCGATCTGGCGCCGGCCGGACGGAACCGAGCAACCGGTGACGGTCTGGTGCGGCAACGACTATCTGGGAATGGGCCAGAACCCGGTGGTTCTGGAAGCGATGCACGAGGCGCTGGAGGCAACCGGCGCAGGCTCGGGCGGCACACGCAATATCTCGGGCACGACCGTGTATCACAAACGTCTGGAGGCGGAGCTGGCCGACTTGCATGGCAAGGAAGCGGCCCTTCTGTTCACCTCGGCCTATATCGCGAATGACGCGACGCTTTCGACATTGCCGAAGCTGTTTCCCGGACTGATTATCTATTCCGACGCGCTGAACCATGCCTCGATGATCGAGGGCATTCGCCGCAATGGCGGGCAGAAACGGATCTTCCGTCACAATGATCTGGACCATCTGCGCGCGCTGCTGGAGGCCGATGACCCGGCCGCTCCCAAGCTGATCGCCTTCGAATTGATCTATTCCATGGATGGCGATTTCGGGCCGATTGCGGAGTTGTGCGATCTGGCGGAGGAATTCGACGCCCTGACCTATGTCGACGAAGTTCACGCGGTCGGCATGTACGGCCCCCGCGGCGCGGGCGTGGCCGAGCGTGACGGGCTGATGCACCGGATCGACATCATCAACGGCACCCTCGCCAAGGCCTATGGCGTGATGGGCGGCTATATCGCGGCATCCGCGAAAATGTGCGATGCGATAAGATCTTATGCACCCGGCTTCATCTTTACCACTTCCTTGCCGCCTGCAATTGCGGCGGGTGCCGCAGCATCGGTCCGGCATTTGAAGGACGATTCCACCCTGCGCGACCAGCACCAGTTGCAGGCGCGCATTCTCAAGATGCGGCTGAAGGGTCTGGGCCTGCCTCTGATCGACCATGGCAGCCATATCGTGCCGGTCATGGTGGGCGATCCGAAGCACACCAAGCTCTTGTCGGATATGCTGCTGGAAGATTTCGGGATCTATTGCCAGCCGATCAATTTCCCCACGGTGCCGCGGGGGACCGAGCGGTTGCGCTTTACGCCGTCGCCGGTTCATGGCCCGAAGGAAGTCGATGCCTTGGTGCGCGCCATGGACCAACTTTGGTCGCATTGTGCGCTTAATCGCGCCGAGCTTTCCGCTTAACTTAACACCCGTGCAGGCAAATTCTGCCTGTGTTAACGTGGTTGTACCAGGATAGCGGCGATTCTATCGCCAATCGGGAACGGCAAGGCCAATGGGGCATAGCGCATGAACAGGCGTCGGGACACGCCGGAAGAAGCGCCCGTTGAACCCTTAAAGGGGTTTGACGACTATGACTTGCGTCTTGGCGATGTCATGCGGGGCGAACGTGCGACCCTTGGCAAATCCCTTCTGGACGTCCAGCGGGACCTGCGAATCAAGGCGACCTATATAGCTGCGATCGAGAATGCGGATCCGACGGCCTTCGAATCGCCGGGTTTCATCGCCGGCTATGTCCGGTCCTATGCGCGCTACCTGAACCTCGATCCGGAATGGGCGTTCAAGTCGTTCTGCGCCGAGGGCAATTTCAGCCATTCCGGCGGGCTTAGCGCCACGGACGACAAGGCACGCGGATCGTCGAAATCTTCCCGCGTCTCGACCCATCCGACCGGGGCACGCGATCCGCTGGCCAGCCCCAGTGTTTCCTTCATTCCCGCAACCGAATCGCGATTTTCGTCGGTCGAGCCGGCGGCCATCGGCTCTGTCGCCGTGATGCTCGCTCTGGTCAGTGCCATCGGGTATGGCGGGTGGTCCGTATTGCAGGAAGTTCAGAAAGTTCAGTTCACGCCGATCGACCAGACGCCGGGCGTACTGGCGCAGCTCGACCCGGTCGTGGCGATGCCCGATCTGGAAAGCTTTGGCGAGGACGGTGCGGAAGTTTCTGCGCCGACGACCGAAGCGCTTGCGCGGCTTTATCGCCCGCAGGCGCTGGACGTTCCGGTTCTCACGTCCCGGGATGGTCCGATCGCCACGATCGAACCGGGCTCCGTCGGGTTGTTCCGCAATCCATCGCCCCAAAGCGACATGGCAGCGCTGGCCATCCCCGACAGGCTGTCGGCGGCCGAAGAGGCCGCGGCGTCGCCGGTTCAGGTGGTGGAGGCCGGACCGCCCACCGTGACCCTGTTCGCGGTGCGTCCGTCCTGGGTGCGTGTGCGGGCGTCGGATGGCACCGTGATCTTCGAGAAGATCCTCGATTCGGGGGAACAGTTCGAATTGCCGCAAACGGAAGAACCCCCGACGCTGCGCGCGGGCAATGCCGGATCAGTCTATTTCACGATCGGTTCGCAGACCTATGGTCCCGCTGGGGTCGGGGCCAGTGTCGTGCGCGAGGTCGTGCTTTCGTCCGAAAGCCTGCCCGAAACCTATGCCCTTGCCGATCCCGAAGCGGATGCGGATCTTGCGCGGTTCGTGGCCGTCGCCGAAGCCGCCGCAGAGTAATTCAAGGCGTCGCATTGTGCCTTGCGCCGGGTGTGCCTATCCTTGGCAAAACTCGACACATCAAGGTCCCTGTTCATGTCGCTGAATCACATTCGTCCCTGGCGGAATATCTATCGCCGGAAGTCGCGTCAGATCCACGTGGGCAACGTTCCCGTGGGGGGCGATGCGCCGATTTCGGTTCAGACGATGACCAACACGCTCACGACCGACGTCAAGGCGACGATCGCGCAGGTGCAGGCGGCGGCAGAGGCCGGGGCCGATATCGTGCGGGTTTCGGTGCCGGACGAGGCCAGCGCGAGGGCGCTCAGGGAGATCGTTGCGGAAAGCCCGGTTCCGTTGGTCGCGGATATCCATTTCCACTACAAGCGCGGGATCGAGGCGGCAGAGGCGGGCGCGGCATGTCTTCGGATCAATCCCGGCAATATCGGGGATGAAAAGCGGGTCCGCGAAGTCATCAGGGCGGCGCGTGACAATAACTGCTCGATCCGGATCGGGGTGAATGCCGGGTCGCTGGAAAAGCATCTTTTGGACAAATATGGCGAGCCTTGCCCGGATGCGATGGTGGAAAGCGGTCTCGACCATATCAAGATATTGCAGGACAACGATTTTCACGAATTCAAGATAAGCTGCAAGGCATCGGATGTCTTCATGGCGGCGGCGGCCTATCAGCAGCTTGCCGAAGCCACCGATGCCCCCATTCACCTTGGCATCACCGAGGCGGGCGGGCTGGTATCCGGGACGATCAAGTCGGCAATCGGGCTGGGCAACCTTCTGTGGATGGGGATCGGCGACACGATCCGCGTCTCGCTTTCCGCTGATCCGGTGGAAGAGGTGAAGGTCGGCTACGAGATCCTGAAATCTCTGGGCCTGCGGCATCGCGGGGTCAACATCATCTCATGTCCGTCCTGCGCGCGGCAGGGGTTCGATGTCATCAAGACGGTTGAAACTCTTGAGAAACGGCTGGAGCACATCAAGACGCCCATGAGCCTGTCGATCATCGGCTGCGTCGTGAACGGGCCGGGCGAGGCGCTCATGACCGATGTGGGCTGGACCGGCGGCGGTGCCGGGTCGGGTATGGTCTATCTTGCGGGAAAGCAAAGCCACAAGATGTCCAATGACGACATGGTCGAGCATATCGTCGAACAGGTGGAGCGGCGGGCGGCCGAGATCGAGGCAGAGACGACGGCCGCGGAGCAGGCGGCGCAGTAGCGCCGCGCCCTGTTTCCATTGGCCAGCTATTCGGCCCGGACGTCCTTCACCACTTCGCGCATGCCCTCCAGCGGGACGTAGCCGCGCAGCATCTGGTTTCCAACGACGAATGTCGGCGTTCCGGTGATGTTGAGCGCCTGTGCCAGCGCGTGATTGGCGGCAATGACATTCGTCACGCTGTCGCTGTCCATCGCGGCGATGATCGGGCCTGCGTCCAGCCCCTGATCGGTGGCAAGCCGCGCCAGCGCGTCGCGCGTAAAGGCCCCGCGATGGGCGATCAGGATATCGTTCATCTTGCCATAGGCCTCGTCCCCCGCGGTCTGAAGGACCGAGATGGCGAACCGCGAAGCCTCGAGGGATTCGGGGCCGAGGATCGGGAATTCCTTGATAATCTTGCGGATCGAGCCGTCGGACGAGACGAGTTCGGACACTTCGGGATGGGCGCGGCGGCAGAAACTGCAGCGGTAATCGATGAACTCGACCAGCGTCACGTCGCCATCGGGGTTTCCGGTGACGAAGGAATGGTCGTCCTCGAAGATGTCGGTCGCGTTGGCCGCGACAAGGCTTTCATCGGCAGCGGCCTGCGCCTCTGCCTGCCGTCCTTCGAGAACATCCATGGCTTCCAGAAGAACCTCTGGATTATCAAGAAGGTAGGCCCGAACAGAATCGCCGAACGCCTGTTGTTCGGCCGGGGTCATGGCACCGAAATCAAAGGCCGACGCCGGGGTCAGGCCAAGGCCCGCGGCAAGGGAAAGTGCGATCAGCTGTGGGCGGAACATCCGCGTCTCCTTTGTCATCGTAAGAGGTCCATCGTGTCAGGGTTCCGGCACCATGGCCAGTATGTCTTCGGCACGTTGCCAGCCGGGCGAGCCAAAGGGAAGAAGGCCCGCGGCCCGTTTGGCATGAATATGCGCATCCTTTGCTTGCCCCATGAGCGCATAGCGCTCGGCCGTGGCCAGCGAGGCCAGCCCGTTTTGGCCGAGACGCGCGTGGGCCATGGCCAGATCGCGCAGCAGGCGCGGATCGCGGCCATCCCGGGACCGCGCCCTTTCCAGCACGTCGCGGGCCGATTTGAAATCGCCACCGGCCAGAAGTGCGCGCCCGAGCCCCGCGAGGATCAGGGCGTTGCCGGGAGCGAGGTCCGCGGCACGCCGATAGGCGCGTGCCGCCCCGGCGACGTCGCGGCTTTCCAACAGGATCTGGCCGCGCAATTCGTGCACGAAAGGATCGTTCGGCCGCTTCGCGGCAAGCGCATCGATCTCGGCCCGGGCGCGTCCGGCATCGGGCTTTCGGTGATAGGCCACGGCCCGGCGCAGCAGTGCGATATCGCTCTGGTCGCTGGCCTTGACCTGTTTCAGGGTCCAGCCAGGCGCGCGCAGGAACGCGGAAAGTTTGGCCTGCGCGCGCAGGAACCAGTAGTCGGAGGTGCCCGTCTCGCGGGGCGCGGTCTTGAGCCCCGCCGCAAGTCCCTGAACCGCCCGATGACGGTCGCGGTGCAGCGGGTGGCTGCGGACATAGGCATCGCGGCGGGCGGGTGAGAGCGCCTCCTGCCCCTTGAACCGGTCGAGAAGCCGCACCATGGCCTGGGGATCGACCCCGGCCTCGGCCATGTAGCGGAGGCCCGAGACATCCGCCGCAGCCTCCTCGGCCCTTGTATGGGAGAGAAACTTGTTATTGGCGCTGGAGGCCACGCCAAGCGCGATGCCGGCCCCCACATCGCCGTTGCCGGATGCCGCCGCCGCCAGACCCAGCGC
Organism: uncultured Alphaproteobacteria bacterium; assembly: GCA_963698645.1. Classification (GTDB taxonomy): domain Bacteria; phylum Pseudomonadota; class Alphaproteobacteria; order Rhodobacterales; family Rhodobacteraceae; genus Ovoidimarina. The sequence goes on along the minus strand of CAVORP010000006.1, from coordinate 94,193 downwards.
CGCGCCGATAGTCGCGATCTGTCCCATTGCCTTGCGGTTTCCGCTGCGCCGGATGATGTGGCCATTGGCGATATGGGCCAGTTCATGGGCGATCACGCCCTGCAATTCGGCGGCGCTTTCCAGCCGCAGGATCAGCCCGGAATGAACGAACACGGTCCGGTCGTCGACGATGAACGCGTTCATCTCGTCGTCGTGGATCACCAGAATGTTGACCCGTGCCGGGCTGAGCCCGGCGGCGGCGATGATCGGACGGGCAAGTTCGGCCAGGGCATATTCGATATCCGGATCGCGCAGGATGCCGCGCGCCATCGCTGGCAGTGCGCCCAGGAAAAGGATCGCAAGCGCGAGCATCGCGCCCATCATCTTGATGATGCCCGTCCGGACTGCCATAGACCCTGTTACCTGTCGCGCGCGCATTGCCACCAGACAATAGGAGAAGACCCATGCGACACTCAAGCCGTGGCGAGGTCGATCCCTTTATCGTGATGGACGTCATGGAGCGGGCCCGGGCAGCGGAAGCGGCCGGGCGGCGGATCATCCACATGGAAGTAGGCCAGCCAGGAACACCGGCGCCGGCGGGTGCGCGGGAGGCTCTCGTCAAGGCGATGGCAGAGGGGCCGCTGGGCTATACTGTGGCGCTTGGGCTTCCTGAGCTGCGGGCGGGGATCTCGGACCTTTATCGCAGGCGGCTACGGGGTCGACATCGACCCCGCGCGGATCATCGTGACCTCGGGGTCTTCGGGGGCGTTCCTTCTTGCCTTTACGGCGCTGTTCGATGCGGGCGACAAGGTCGCGCTGGGCGATCCGGGCTATCCCAGCTATCGCCAGATCCTGCGGGCGCTGAGCCTTGAGCCGGTGGGGATCCCGACGTTTGCCGAGCACCGCCTGCAACCGGTGCCGGAGCAGATCCCCAGGGGCATCGCGGGCCTGATCGTGGCCTCGCCCGGCAATCCGACGGGGACGATGCTGGACCGGCCCGCGTTGACGGCCCTGATCGAGGCGGCGGATGTTCAGGGTGCGGCCTTCATCTCGGACGAGATCTATCACGGGATCGAATATGATCGGCCCGCTGTCTCGGCGCTTGAGATCTCGGACGATGTCTATGTGATCAATTCCTTCTCGAAATACTATTCGATGACCGGATGGCGTGTGGGCTGGATGGTGGTGCCGGAGGCCCATGTGCGCCTGATCGAGCGGCTGGCGCAGAACATGTTCATCTGCCCGCCCCATGCATCGCAGATCGCGGCGCTGGCGGCGCTTGAGTGCGACGCGGAATTGCAGGCGAACCTGGCGGTCTATGCCGAGAACCGGCAGTTGATGATGGAGGGTCTGCCCAAGGCAGGCTTCACCAATATCGCGCCGCCCGATGGCGCGTTCTATGTCTATGCCGATGTGGCGGATCTGACCCGCGACAGCCTTGCCTTTGCCGGTCGGATCCTTGATGAGGCCGGGGTTGCGGTGACCCCGGGGCTGGATTTCGATCCGGTCAGGGGGGGCGCGACGTTGCGGTTTTCCTATGCCCGGGCCACGGCAGATATCGTGGAAGGACTGGAACGGTTACGGGATTTCATGGCGCGGCGGGCGTAGCGCGATCCCGGCGCGGGACTTCGTGCTATGGCTTCGACGCGATCAGGGATCAGTCGCAGGCCGCGTCCACGATGATCTCGACCTTGAGTTCCGGTCGGGCCAGTTTCGCTTCGCCACAGGCGCGGGCGGGCGCGTGGCCTTCCGGCACCCATGCGTTCCAGACCTCGTTCAGTCCGGCGAAATCACTCATATCCGCAAGCCAGATGGTGGCGCGCAGCATCTTTTCGCGCGATGAGCCCGCCTGAACGAGCAACGCGTCGAGGCGACGGAGGCATTCCTGCGTCTGCTCCTGAATCGTCTCGCCTTCGCCGACCTGACCGGTGATGTAGGCGACCCCGTTGTGCTTGACGATCTTCGACGATCTGACCCCGGTCTCAATACGTTCGATCATTTCGCATCCTTTGGAATATCGTTGCACGTGGGGCTCTATGCCGCCGAATGCCGGGGATATCAACCACTCGATCCTTCCGTGCCGGCCGTTTCCCCGCGTGGATTGCAGCGCGTCTTGAGCGGCTATCAGCATCGGACCGCACCGGGGACAACAGGTTTTCATTCCCTTGGCGGACCGCGCGGATTATGATCCCCTCAAAACAGGCAAAACACGCGTGATGAGCAGTCTCACCAGGATCCTTATGGCCGCCTTGGCCAGTCTTATTCTTGCGCATCCGGTGCGGGCGCAGATGACGGCCTTGTCCTGGGTCGATCCTGTTGAAAGCGGTGTCTCCGAAGCCGACGGCAAGGTCGCCTTCACGCTTTCGCTGTCGCAGCCGGTGCCTTGGCGGGTCTTTACGCTGGATGATCCACGCCGTCTCGTGATCGATCTGAGCGAGGTGATCTGGGCTGACGATCTTGGCGTCGCCTCGGCGCGTATCGCGTCCGTTCAAACCGGCGCTTTCGAGGCCGGGTGGTCGCGGATGGTGGCGGAGCTGACCGAACCGATGGTCGTTGCGACCGCCGGGATGACGACGGGGGCCGAGGATGGGACGGCGGTTCTGAACGTGGTTCTGGAGCCGGCGACGGAGGCGGAGTTTGCCGCAAGCGCCCGGCCGCTGGAGATGGCGACTGCCACGATTGCGGGCGCTACACCCGTCCCTGATGACGGCGTGATGCGTGTGATGCTTGATCCGGGGCATGGCGGCGTCGACCCGGGTGCCGAGGTGGGTGGGCTGAAGGAAGCCGACCTGATGCTGCAATTCGCCCGCGAACTGCGCGAAGTGCTGTTGCGGGCCGGCGGCTTCGAGGTGTTCATGACGCGGGATGATGATCTCTTTGTTCCGCTGGAAACCCGGATCACGCTGGCCCGGACCGCGGGCGCGGATGTGCTGATCTCGCTTCATGCCGATGCCCTGCCCGAAGATGCGGGCAGCGCGTCGGGCGCCACGATCTATGTCCTGTCCGATGACGCCTCCGATCTGGCGTCACAGCGGCTGGCGGAACGGCACGATCAGTCCGACCTTCTTGCGGGGGTGGACCTGAAGGGGCAGGGAGACGAGATTGCGCTGGTGCTGATGGAGCTTGCGCGGCGCGACACCGAGCCGAGGGTCGCGCTTCTGGCCAATACGCTTGTCGAGACGATCTCTCAGGTCGCCGGTCCGATGAACGGCAAGCCGCTTCGGGCGGCGGGGTTCTCGGTCCTGAAATCCCCGGATATCCCTTCGGTGCTGGTCGAGATCGGGTTTCTGTCCAGTGAACGCGACCGCAAGAACCTGGTGGATCGGGAGTGGCGCCTGCGGATGGCGCAGGGGATTCGCAACGGATTGCGGGCATGGGGAGAGGCGGATGCCCTGCGTCCGCGCGTGTTCGGCCAATAAATGCCTTGTCTTGACACCATGTCAGGGACGTTTTGACCGGGACCCGGCGAGCGCGTATAAGCTCCGGGTACTTATCGGGGTCTGGTTTTGCTGCGTTTCATCCTTTCCACTATCGGCGGCCTGTTCAGTGTCGTGACCGTTGGCGCCGTCATGGGCGTGCTGACCGTTGGCGCGGTCTTCTACATGTATGGCCGCGACCTGCCCAACCACGAGCAACTGGCGCAATATACCCCGCCGACGATCAGCCGGATCTATTCTGCGGAAGGCCGGATCATCGACGAATTCAGCCAGGAACGGCGTCTGTTCACGCCGGTCGAGGAAGTGCCGGACCTGGTCAAGGGCGCGTTCATCTCGGCGGAAGACAAGAATTTCTATGAGCATGGCGGGTTCGACGCCCGCGGTATCGCCGCCGCGGTCGTGGAAGCGGTCGAGACGCGCGGCAAGAGGGTGCGCGGGGCGTCCACCATTCCCCAGCAGGTGGTGAAGAACTTCCTTCTCTCCTCGGATCGCTCGGCGGAACGAAAGATCAAGGAACTGATCCTCGCGGTCCGGCTGGAAAGCACACTGTCGAAGGACAAGATCCTTGAACTGTACCTCAATGAGATCTTCCTCGGCCAGAACAGCTATGGCGTGACCGCCGCGGCGCAGACCTATTTCAACAAGACCCTGGCGGAGCTTTCGGTGGAGGAGGCGGCCTATCTGGGCGCCCTGCCGCAACGACCGACCGCGCTTCACCCTGTCCGCAACAAGGAGGACTTCATTGCGCGTCGCAACTTCGTCCTGCGCGAGATGCTGGAGAACGGCTATATCGATCAGGAGGCCTATGAAAAGGCGCGCGTTGCGCCGCTTCTGACCGTTCAGAACGGGGATTTCGAGGGGTTCCGGCAGCAGCTTCCGCCGCGCGACTACTTTACCGACGAGATCCGGAGGCAGTTGTCGCGCGACTTTGGCGAGGGCCAGTTTCTGGGTGGTGGTCTAACGGTCCGGGCGACGTTCGACCCTGAAATGCAGCTGGAGGCCGCGCGGGCCCTTCGGGCGCAGCTGGAGGCCTATGACCGCGATACCGGCAAATGGCATGGCACCGATCTCAAGATCGCCGCGGACCGGCTGGGTGACGAAGAAAGCTGGCGCGCGGCGCTGGCCGAGGTGGAGATCGCCCGCGATATCGAAGGCTGGTTCCCGGCGGTGGTTCTGTCGGAGGGCGATTCGAGCGTGCGGATCGGGATCGAGGGCGTGGCCGAAGATGAGGACGGCCATTTCATTCCGCGCGACGATGTGCGCTGGATCAGCGGTGTCAGCACGCCGGGCGAGATTCTGGATGTGGGCGATGTCGTTCATGTCCGCGCAATGACTCGCGACGACGATGGCAGTTTCATCCGCTGGACCCTTCGGCAAGTGCCCGAGGTGCAAGGCGGCTTCATGGCGATGGATGTCAATTCTGGTCGCGTGATCGCGATGCAGGGGGGATTCTCGTACCAGCATTCGGTGTTCAATCGCGCGACGCAGGCCACGCGGCAGCCGGGATCGTCCTTCAAGCCTTTCGTCTATGCCGCTGCGCTTGATTCGGGTTTCACTCCGGCCACGATCATCATCGATGCGCCGATCGAGGTGGATACGGGAGCCGGAATCTGGCGGCCCAAGAACGCGTCGAACCAGTTCTATGGCCCGACGCCGCTGCGCACCGGGATCGAACGGTCACGGAACCTGATGACAGTGCGACTGGCCGAAGAGATCGGCATGGATGTGGTCGCGAACTATGCCGAAAGGTTCGGCGTCTATGACCGGATGGGCCGGTTCCTTGCCAATGCGCTCGGGTCGGAGGAGACGACGCTGTACCGGATGGTGGCGGCCTATTCGATGTTCGCCAATGGCGGGCAGCGGATCGAACCTACGCTTGTGGACCGGGTGCAGGACCGCTGGGGCAAGACGATCTACCGTCACGATGCGCGGGAATGCGAGGAATGCGCCCAACCGTCGCTGGAGGCAGGGCGCGCGCCGCGCATCGTCTCGAACCGGCGGCAGGTGATGGATCCGGTCACGGCCTATCAGCTGACCTCGATGATGCAGGGCGTGGTGGAGCGTGGCACTGCGGCGGGGGCGGTGAACCTGCCAGTGCCGACCGCGGGCAAGACCGGAACCACCAATGACGAGAAAGACGCATGGTTCATCGGGTTCACGTCGAATATCGCCGCCGGCTGTTACATCGGCTACGACAATCCCCGTCCCATGGGCCGTGGTGCCGGGGGCGGGCGGCTATGTGCGCCAGTATTCCAGAAATTCATGGAAAAGGCCGTGGCCGTCTATGGCGGCGGGCCGTTCGAGGTGCCGCCCGGAGGCCGCTTCATCAATATCGACCGGGTGACGGGCGAGCGTCTTCCCGATGGCGTGTCGGGCCCGAATGTCGTGGCCGAGTATTTCCGCGATGGCGAAGAGCCGGTCTTTGGCCTGACATATGACGGCGGCTTTGCCATGGGTGCGAACTTGCCGCTGTTCACGCCGGATGGTGGCGACACGACCGCGACGACGACGATCACCACGTCGTCGGGCAATGTCGTCGAGCTTCCGTCCAACAGCAATATCGGCACCCTGGGCTCGGGCGGGCTGTACTGACCTTGCCGGGGTCCGGGTGGCTTGGTATCACCCTCGTCTGAACGTCCTGAGCAGGTGAAGAGATGCGCGCCGACGCGGAAAACACAGTTGCCGAAATCGAGAAATCGCTGGCCCTTCTGCGGCAGCGGATGGATTGGGGCACGGCCGAACATCGGTTGGAGGAATTCAACGCGATGGCCGAGGATCCGAACCTCTGGAACGATCCCGAGCGCGCACAGAAGCTGATGCGCGAGCGCCAGATGCTTGTGGATGCGGTGGAGCGCTACCGGTCGATGAGCCGGGATCTGTCGGACAATGTCGAGCTAATCGAAATGGGCGAGGCCGAGGGCGATGCCGATGTGGTGGCCGAAGCGGAAGCCGCGCTGAAGAAGCTGGCCGAAAGAGCCGCGCAGGCCGAGCTTGAGGCGTTGTTGTCGGGCGAGGCCGATGGCAACGATACATTCCTTGAGATCAACGCGGGCGCCGGGGGCACCGAAAGCTGCGACTGGGCGTCGATGCTGGCGCGGATGTATGTCCGATGGGCGGAGAAACAGGGCTATTCGGTAGAGCTTCTGTCGGAAAGCCCGGGCGACGAGGCCGGGATCAAGTCCGCCGCCTACAAGATTTCCGGGCCCAATGCCTATGGCTGGCTGAAATCCGAGTCGGGCGTGCACCGGCTGGTCCGGATCTCGCCCTTCGACAGCGCGGCCAAGCGGCACACGTCGTTCTCGTCGGTCTGGGTCTATCCGGTCGTGGACGAAAATATCGAGATCGAGGTGAATCCCTCGGATATCCGCATCGATACCTATCGGTCTTCTGGCGCGGGCGGCCAGCATGTGAACACGACCGATTCCGCGGTCCGGATTACCCATATCCCTACAGGGATCGTCGTGACCTCATCTGAAAAATCCCAGCACCAGAACCGCGACATTGCCATGAAGGCGTTGAAATCGCGGCTCTATCAGCAAGAGCTCGATCGCCGCAACGCCGCGATCAACGAGGCGCATGAGGCCAAGGGAGAGGCCGGGTGGGGCAACCAGATCCGGTCCTACGTCTTGCAGCCCTATCAGATGGTGAAGGACCTGCGGACCAATTACGAGACTTCGGACACGAAGGGCGTGCTTGACGGCGATCTGAATGCCTTCATGGCAGCGACGCTGGCGATGGATGTTTCTGGCAAGAGCCGGGCCGAAGCACGGGCGGAGTAGACGCCGGGCAGCGATGCTCGGTTGAGTTTGTGCCGGAAATCGTCCTTGCGGATGGTCGCGGCCGAAGTCAGCAGAGCGCAGCCGCGCATCTATTTGCCTTTGGCGCCGCCGATGTCCACTTTTCTGAAGCGATCAAACCGCCACTCAAAACTAGGCGGCAGGGATCTCCTGACATTGCTGGTTGCAGTTCGATTATGGCAGGCTTGAACGGCCTCACGCAGTGACAGCGCGTTGCTGGTCGCTGGTACTTCGGTAAAATCCGCGGAAGATCAACCAGAGCGCCATGACCATCTCTTGCACGGCAAGGGGAGCGACAAGGACGACTTCCCAGATAACGGGCAATCGTATGAAGATCGCTGAAATCACCGCACCCCCAAGGACGAGCACCGAAACGAGTCCCCAGATTGAAATCCAGCGCGGAACCAACCGGGCGCGAAAGAACACCGAGTAGAGGCAGAGTGCCCCGCAGACGAAAATGATGTTGTAAAGCGGGCTGGCGGTATCGGCCCATGCGTTCTGTGCCCGGATCACGGTTAGAGCAGCGTCGGACGCGGCAGGATCGCCGCCCGCAAGAATGCCTTCGCTCAGGCTCAGGACCGCGAATTTATTGGTCAGGGCGACGGTGAGCAGAATGGTCCCTTCCAGTGATCGAAAGAAGAAATAGGCAAGCGCCATGCCTGTGCTCACCCTGCTGAGGACGGGAAAGATGAACGCGCCAATCAGGGGCATCGCCATTATGCAGATCAGCTCGATCCCCAGCCCAAGCACGACCCGTGGCTTGTTCTGTGCAACGACGGTCAATGCGTCGGATGCGTTCAGGAACGGTTTGTAGAACGGCTCGCCGAGGAACAGGAAGGCAGTTGCAATGATGAAGAGCACCCCGACCACGATTCCGGTCTTGACGATCAACAATCTCTTGGCTTCGTTCCGACATGGAGAAATCTTTCGTTTGGCGATTGTTGAGCCCGCTCAAGGCGGACGCCGTGCAGGATCAGCATTGGCGCAACGATGACGTGAACCGGCACTGTGGCCGTTGTCGCGATGATGAAAGCAAGGTTGTTTCGGATCGATATGCGCGCATGCCATCCAGTCCTTTTCATCCAAGAAATGCAGACCAATGCTTGCATCCTCCGAAGGTCAGAGGATGATCCTGATCAACTGCACGCACGGTCATTCATCGGTTGCCACCGTGCGGCGGCCTCGTCCCGCAAGCCCGCGATTGCGGTTCTGCCGATCCGGGCTTGATCCTTGCGCGATCTCGGCGGCAATATGGTACGGGGGGAGGACGCGATATGAACGAGACTGCCGCAGAGGCCTCGCCGGTTCCCGAGATCGGGCGTGTGACGCTGCCCGAGATCCTTGCATCCCTGCGAGCGGGCATCCACGACTTTCGGCGGGCACCGATCTATGGCCTCGTCTTCTCGGGCTTTTACGTGTTCATCGGCTTTGTCCTGCTGATGCTGGACGCGGGGACTTTCGTGTGGACGCTGGCGTTGTCGCTGGGGTTTCCGCTGATCGCGCCCTTTGCCGCGGTGGGGCTTTACGAGGTCAGCCGCAGGCTCGAGGCGGAGGAACCCCTTGTCTGGTCCGAGATCATCGGCGTTGTGATCCGCGAGAAGGACCGGCAACTGCCGTGGATGGGTGTCATCATCCTGATGATCTTTCTGTTCTGGTCGTTCTTTGCCCATATGCTGTTCGCGATGTTCATGGGGCTGTCGACGCTGACGAATATCTCGTCATCCTACGACGCGCTCCTGACGCCGAACGGGCTGACGATGATCGGGCTTCAGCTTGCCGTTGGCGGGGCCGTAGCCTTTCTCACATTCTCCTTCACGGTGGTCAGCCTGCCGCTGCTTCTGGACAAGGAGCTGGATTTCGTGACCGCGATGATCGTGAGTTTCCGGACGGTTCAGCGGAACCTGTTCGTCATGCTCGTTTGGGCGGCGATCATCGCCGTGCTGCTGCTTCTGGGGATGGTGCCGTTGTTCATGGGGCTGTTTCTGGTCCTGCCGGTGCTGGGCCATGCGACCTGGCATATCTATCGGCGGGCCTTGTATCACCCCGTCTGACGCGAAAACGCCGCGGAAAACCGCGGCGTTTCGGGATCCTTCAAAGAATGCAGATCAGGATTTCGCGGGGCTCGCTGCGGCCGCCGTGTCGGGCTTTGCCGAGACTGCGGGCTTGGCGCCACCGCTGGTGGAAAGGGGATCTTCCTGACGCTGGACGGATCCCTCGAAATGGGCGCCCGACTCGATTGCGATCGTCTTGTGGATGATGTCTCCCTCGACCCGTGCGGTCGATGTCAGTCGTACCTTCAGGCCGCGAACGCGCCCGATGATCCGGCCATTGACGACCACGTCATCCGCCATGCATTCGCCGCGCACAGTCGCGCCTTCGCCAACAGTCAGAAGATGGGCCCGAATATCGCCCTCGACCGTGCCTTCGATCTGGATGTCGCCAGCCGTCTTGAGATTGCCCTTCACGGTCAGGTCCGAGGACAGGACGGATGCGGGCGGTTTGGCCTTTGGCGTCGAAGATGCGTAATCGGTCGTTGGTTTTGATGTCATAGGTTCGGGTGCCTTGGGGGTTTCCGGCTCCGTCGACGACGGTGCATTGCCGGTTTCGTTCACTCTGCTTTTAGAAAACATCTTTCGCTGCCTTGATGTATTTCATGGGGTTCACGGCATCGCCGCTGATGCGGACTTCATAGTGAAGATGGGTGCCGGTTGATCGTCCGGAGTTTCCCATATCACCGATCCGATCTCCGCGCGAGACCCTATCGCCCACATTAACGCTGATTTTGGACAAATGCGCGTATCGTGTTTCGATTCCGAACTCGTGTTTGATCTTGATGAGGCGGCCATAGCCCCCCTGTGTGCCGGCATGGACGACCACGCCATCCGCCGTCGCATAGATCGGCGTGCCATGGGCCCCGGCAAAATCAGTGCCTTCATGCATCCGTCCCCAGCGCGGTCCGAACCCGCTGGTATAGCGAAACGCGCCCTTCACCGGTTCGGCGAACGGGGTCTTCTGAACCGCGATGCGATAAAGATTTAACGTGTCGAGCCGTGACAGGATCTCGTTCGCCCGCAGGCTGTCGGGATCGGGTTCTTCGCCCTTGGTGGTGAACATCAGGGGCATCAGCGGGCCGCCCTGGCCGGAATAGCCGCGGCGCACGGTTTCGATGATGCTGTCGGCGGGAAGGCCCGCGGCGCGGAACATGTTGTCGAGGGGTTCGAGCGAGACGCTCACCGCCTCTTCAAGCTGCTGGAAGATGCGGTCGTTGCGCTCTTCGATCAGGTCGCGTTCCAGTTCCATTTCCTGAAGCTGGGCCAGAACCTGAACGGTGGTTCCCGACATCTCGTCACGGTCGCCGGCAGTCTGGGACAGCGCATCGGCCAGGTAATCCACGGTCTTGGCCAGTTCGTCGATCTGAGACACTTCCGGCGGGGCGGCATTCTCGGTACGGGCGAGGGTGGCGTTCAGTTCCGCAACCTGCTGCTGTTTCGCATCCCGCTCGGAAATGACATTGCGCAGCGTCGATCGCAGCGCGGTCAGCCCGCTCTCAAGTTCCTTGCGCCGCTCTTCCGCAGCCAGAAGCCGCGCTTGCATTGCCGAGACTTCGGTAAGCGCCAGCGAAAACCGGTCGTGCGCTTCGCGGGCCTCTTCGGCGCGCGTATCGCGTTCGATCGCCAGCGCGTTCAGGCGTTCTTCGTAGAGACGCTGCTCGCGCAGGGCCTGATCGCGAAAGTTCCCGGCGCCAAGGCTGTCCATCAGGAGGATGGCGGAGGCGACGATTGCCCAGCCGATCACGAGAGCACTGCCGCCAAGGGCCACAACCTGTGCCACCGGGCTCAGCCGCACGTAGCGGGTCTCGACATCAGAGCGAAGGAACAGACGCTGTTCCGGAAAAGCGCGTTCGATGCGCGCATGAAGTTTGTGCACGAAGCGTGAAGCCACCAGTCTGTCCCGTTTACCTGCCTCTTTTGCCTCTGAAATCCCCAGTTTCATCAGCAGCCTGTCGTTGATTAACCTTGCTGAAGCATACGAGCAACAATTTTGGACAAAAATAAGGAATGTCGACGGGTTAGCGCGGAATTCGGCGGTGAAATCGCCGATCCGGGTCAAGCATTTTCCACCAGGGGCCAGTAGAAATCCGGGGGTATGCCCGCTTCGGCCCGCTTTTCATCGTTGAAGGGCGGCTTCAACCCGCCGGGGAAATATCTCCGCACGAGTGCATGAAAGACAGGCTTGGGGTCGCTGTCGGAGCGTCCGCAGAGGAAGTGGAACCATTTCGAACCATAGGCCACATGGCCGACCTCTTCGGCATAGATCGTCTTCAGCGCGTCCACCGAAGTCGTATCGCCCGCACGTTCGAACAGCGCGATCATGCCCGGGGTGACATCAAGTCCCCGCGCCTCCAGAACCATCGGAACGATCGCAAGGCGGCCCAGAAGATCGCCTGCGGTGTCCTCGGCCGCGCGCCACATTCCGGAATGGGCCGGAAGGGCGCCATAGTGGCTCCCCAGCCGTTCAAGATTGTCGCACATCAGATTGAAATGTTTCGATTCTTCGTCCGCGGCACGAACCCAGTCGTCGTAGAACCCCAAGGGCATCGGCGTTCCTGAGAATCGCGCGATGATATCCCAATGCAGATCGACCGCGTTCAGTTCGATATGCGCTACCGCATGCAGAAGGGCTGTCCGCCCGGCCAATGTTCCCGGCTTGCGCTTGGGAACGTCCCGCGGCGACAGAAGTTCGGGATGCAGGGGGCGGGCAGGATGATCGGGAGGACTGGCGCGCCCGACCTCGACGCGGGCACCCTCGGCCCGCGCTGCCATCCATGCCGCCGCATGGGCGTGGCTGAGGGCGGTCTTTTCCCGCCCGTCAGCCGTATTCAGAACCTCTGCGGCGCATTCGGCGAGCGGCTTCAAAGGGCGCGCACCGCGTCCAGCACCTCCTCGGCATGACCCGGAACCTTGACCTTGCGCCAGACGTTCCGGACCGTGCCGGTCTTGTCGATCAGAAACGTGGCGCGTTCGATACCAAGGGATGTCTTGCCATACATGCTCTTCTCGACCCATGTGCCGTAGCGTTCGCACACGTCGCTCTCGGCATCCGACAAAAGCGGAATGCCAAGGCCGTGCTTGTCGCGGAACTTGCCATGCTTGGCCACGGTATCTTTCGAGATGCCGAAGACTTTGGCGCCAGCGGCAGCAAATTCGGCGGCAAGGCTGGTGAAATCGACGGCCTCGCGGGTACAGCCCGGGGTATCGTCGCGCGGATAGAAGTACAGGACCACCGCGCCGGAAAGCTCTTTCGAAAGCGTGACCGCGTCGCCGCCGTCGCGGGGCAGGGTGAAATCCGGTGCCTTATCGCCTACATCGATCATCTTCATCTCTCTCCCGTCATTATTGCCTCTTGCTGTTCTAGGGCTTCTCGCCCGAAGATAAAGGCCGGAAAATGAGCCAGTCAGAAACCCCACAGCCCGCGGACGAGATCCCCGCGCCGCCGCGCCGCAAGCGCTGGCGCGCGGCGCTTTTCGTGCTGTTGGCGCTGTTGGTGATCCTCGCGGGTGGTGCGGCTGCGATGATCGGGCGGTCGCTGACGCTTCCGGCGGTCGTGACCGAACGCATCGAGGCCGCGCTGACCGAACAGATGGGGGGCGGGATCGTCGATCTATCCGATGTCTCGGTCCAACTGGACAGGACATTGACCCCCCGGATCCTCCTGCGCAACCTCTCGGCACGCGACGCATCCGGAGCCGTGATCGGGCAGGTCGCGGAAATCGGGGTCGAGCTTTCGGCAGCGGAACTATGGGCGCGGAACCTGCTCCCCACCGATCTTCGGATCGAGGGTGTCGAGATGACGATCCGGCGAGCACTTGATGGCACCTTGTCGCTGAGCTTTGGCGAGACCAGCACCGCGCCGGGAAGCGTGCCGGAGGTTCTGGCCCGGTTCGACGCGGCATTTGATGCCCCGGGCCTTGCAGCACTCGCAACGATCTCGGCCACGGACCTGACGATCACCTTCGAGGACGCTCGTTCGGGCCGGATCTGGCAGGTGACCGGCGGGCGCCTGACGATCCACAACCGCCCCGGGCGGATCGAACTGGATCTGATTGCCGAAGTGTTCAATGGCACCGAGGATCTGGCCCGGGTGCAGGTGTCGTTCACCTCGGTCAAGAATACGCCCGCCGCCCAGCTTGCGGTGAATATCGAGCGCGCGGCGGCCCGCGATATCGCCCTGCAGTCGCCGGCGCTCAGCTATCTCGGGCTTCTGGATGCACCGGTATCGGGGGCGATCCGGACCGTGTTCGGGGGCGATGGGACGGTCGAGAGACTTGCCGCGACGCTGGAAATCGGCGAGGGAGCGCTGCAGCCGGTCGCCGAGGCAAAGCCCGTGGGTTTCAATCGCGGACGTGTCTATCTTACCTACGATCCGAAGCGGGCGCGGATCGATTTCTCCGAGGTGTCGATCGAAAGCGACGTGATCGGGCTGTCCTCGTCCGGCCATGCCTATCTGATGGATTTCGATGGTGCATGGCCCGGCTCGCTCGTCTCGCAGATGCGGATCAGCAAGTTCGATGTGGCGGCGGAAGGACTGTTCGAAGCCCCACTTGCGCTTTCGAGCGGGGCCGTGGACATGCGGCTGCGCCTTGCGCCATTTACCGTGGATATCGGGCAATTCTTCGTGGCCGGGGACGGCTACCGGATTTCCGGGACTGGACGCGTTCTGGCCGACAGCGCGGGCTGGCAATATGCGGTGGATCTGGCGTCCGGCGGGCTTGTGCCGGAGCAACTTCTGACCCTTTGGCCGCAGAGCGTCGCGCCCGGTGCGAAACGCTGGATCCTTGGAAATCTCTTGGGCGGCATGATCGATACGGTCAGCATTGCCCTGCGTCACGACCCGGGCGCGGTGGAGCCCATTGTCGGGATGAGTTTCGGTTTCAGCGATACCTCGGCGCAGTATCTGAAGGGGTTTCCGCCGATCACCGGAGCGGCGGGCCACGGTTCCCTGATGGAAGGACGGTTCGCGGTCTATCTGACCGATGGCGTGGTGGATGCAGGCGCGGATGGCGGCGTTGGATCCCAGGTCGCTCTTCCCGGCTCAAAGGCGGTGATCCCCAATGTCTATGCGCGTCCCGGGCGGCTGGAGGTCGGGTTGGACGCGCGCGGGACGCTCACCTCGGCGCTCGCGCTGCTCAATCGCCCACCATTGTCGCTGCTCGACAAGGCCGGGCGCGACCCGGGTCTTGCCACGGCCAAGACACGGGCATTGGCGCAGATCCGAGTGCCGCTGGAACGCGACGTGGCGCTGGAGGACGTGACTTTCGACGTGGACGGACGACTGACCGAGGTGACCTCTGACGCGATCGTTCCGGGCCGGGTCCTGCGGTCGCAGTCGATGACGCTTGCGGCGAACGATGCCGGGGTGACGGTCGCCGGTCCACTGACATTGGACGGTGCGCCGATGTCCCTGACCTGGCGGCAGGCATTCGGAGAGGGCCGGGGGCGCACCAGCCGCGTCGAGGGCGACGTGACCCTTTCTCCGGATTTCGCGCGCACCTTTGGCATCGCGTATCCCGAAGGGCTTATTTCGGGACAGGGGAAGGGCAAGGTCGAGATCGCGATTGACGGGGATGCGCCGCCGGAATTCTCGCTGACATCGGACCTGACCGGGTTGGGAATGGAGCTTGCCGGGGTCGGTTGGTCCAAACCCGCCGAAACTCCCGGCGTGTTCGAGATATCGGGCCGCTTTGCGCGGCCGGTGGAAATCGACCGGCTGTCGCTTTCGGCACCGGGGCTTTCCGCGGAAGGCACGATTTGCCTGACGCCAGAGGGAGCGTTCGAAGCAGCGCCGTTCGACCGCGTGCAGCTTGGCGACTGGCTTGACGCCAGGGTCACGCTGGTGGGGCAGGGTCCCGATCAGCCGCCACGTGTCGAACTTTCAGGGGGTACCGTCGATCTGACCCGGCAGGAGGAGGGCGGGTCCAGCGATGGCGGCAGTCCGGTCTCCATCGATGCCCGGCTGGACCGGGTCGTGATCCGCGAGGGGCTTGCCGCGACTGATGTGCGGGCGCAATTGGTCACCGGGCGCGGGCTGACGGGTGATGTGCAGGGCCGCGTGAATGGCGGTACGCCTTTCGTGGCGCGTCTGGTTCCCCGCAACGGGCGCACCGCGATCCGGGTGCAGGGCGACGATGCCGGTCAGATCCTGCGCGATGCCGGGCTGTTCAAATCCCTGGACGATGGCAGTTTCGACCTGATCCTCGTCCCGCGCGAGGATGAGGGATTCGATGGTCAGATCGAGATCGGCAGCGCCCGGCTGGGCGACCAGCCGGTTCTGGCGGACCTGCTTGATGCGGTATCGATCGTCGGGATCATCGACCAGTTGCAGGGGCCGGGCATCCTGTTCGACCAGATCGAGGGACGGTTCCGGCTGTTGGGTGACCAGCTGATCCTTGATCAGGGCGCGGCGACCGGCGCCTCCCTTGGCATTTCTCTGGACGGTGTCTATGACGCGCGCTCGAAACAACTGGATATGGGGGGCGTCATTTCGCCGGTCTATCTTCTGAACTCGGTCGGTCAGGTGTTCACGCGCCGCGGCGAGGGGCTTTTCGGGTTCACCTTCCGGCTGTCCGGAAATGCCGATGCACCCCGCATGCGGGTCAATCCCCTGTCGATCCTGACACCGGGCATGTTCCGCGAGATTTTCCGACGACCGCCACCGACCCCTTCGGAATAGGTCATGAAGCTTTCTGAGTTCGATTTCGATCTGCCCGAGGCATTGATCGCCACGCGGCCCGCGAAGCCGCGCTCTTCCGCCCGGCTTCTCGTGGCGCGGGGGGGCGCGATCGAGGACCGCCATGTCTTTGACCTGCCGGATGTGCTGCGCCCGGGCGACAGGCTGGTGCTGAACGACACGAAAGTGATCCCCGCCCGCCTGACAGGCGCGCGGGAACGACGGGGCGCGGCGGGCACCACCTCGGCCCAGGTCGAAGTGACGCTTCTGGACCCGACGCCGGAAGGGCATTGGCGTGCGCTTCTCAGGCCTCTCAAGAAAGTTCGGGATGGCGAGGTGATCCGATTTTCCGACACACTTGAGGCGACCGTCCTTGGCCGGTCAGAGGGGACCGCAACCGTGGCCTTCAACCTGACCGGCGACGATTTTGACGCGGCGCTAGCGCGGACCGGCAAGATGCCCTTGCCGCCCTATATCGAGGCGCGGCGCAAGGCGGACGCGCAGGATCGCGAGGATTATCAGACCGTCTGGGCCCGCCGGACCGGCGCGGTTGCCGCACCGACCGCATCACTGCATTTCGATGAGCCCCTGCTGGCGGCCCTGCGCGCCCGCGGCGTCGACTTTACCCATGTAACGCTGCATGTGGGGGCCGGGACATTCCTTCCGGTCAAGGTTGATGACGTATCCGATCACAAGATGCACGCAGAATGGGGCGAGATCGGAGCGGCCGCGGCAGCCGAGATCGAGGAGACGCGCGCCAAGGGCGGGCGGATCATCCCGGTCGGGACGACCGCCCTGCGTCTGATCGAGACGGCTGCGGTCGAAACCGGCGAGGTCGTTCCGTGGATCGGCGAGACAGATATCTTCATCACGCCCGGCTTCCGGTTCCGGGTCGCCGATGCGCTGATGACGAATTTCCACCTTCCGAAATCGACCTTGATGATGCTGGTCGCGGCCTTCATGGGGCGCGAGCGGATCATGGAAATCTATGCCCATGCAATTGCGGAAAAATACCGCTTCTTTTCCTATGGCGACAGTTCGATCCTGTTTCCGGAATCCTGATCACGACAAAAGCGGTCGCAAAACTGCATGACATCCGGCCCGGGTGCCTTATAGCGCGTTGGAAAAGAGAGAGGCAGCTTGCAGATGTTGAAAGTACTGGGCTCGTCCTGGGCGCTGTTCCTTGGCTTGCTGCTGCTGATGCTGGGCAATGGCGTGCAAGGCACGCTTCTTGGGATTCGTGGCGGCATCGAGGGATTTTCGACCTTCGAGATGTCGCTGGTCATGTCGGCCTATTTCGTGGGCTTTCTGGGGGGGTCGCGGCTCACGCCCATCCTGATTGGCCGGGTTGGCCATGTGCGGGTCTTTGCGGCGCTCGGCTCCTTCACCTCGGCGGTGCTGGTCCTGTTCCCCACGATCGCCGACCCGATCGCATGGATCCTCTTGCGCGTGGTGATCGGGTTCTGTTTCTCGGGGATCTATGTCACCGCGGAAAGCTGGCTCAACAACTCTGTCGACAATGCGAACCGGGGCAAGGCGCTGTCGCTTTACCTGATCGTGCAGATGGCGGGGATCATCGCGGCGCAGGGGCTTCTGGTTCTGGGCGATCCGTCGGGGTTCGTGCTTTTCGTAATTCCCTCGGTCCTTGTGTCGATCTCGTTCGCGCCGATCCTTCTGTCGGTCAATCCGACCCCACGTTTCGAAACCACGAAGCCCATGACCTTGCTGGAGCTGTGGCGCGTCTCGCCGCTTGGCTGTGTCGGAGTGTTCCTGCTGGGGGGCGTCTTTTCGGCGCTGTTCGGGATGGCCGCCGTCTATGGCACGCAAGCCGGGTTCACCGTGCCGCAGATATCGCTTTTCATCGCCGTGATCTATACGGGCGGATTGCTGATGCAGTACCCGATCGGCTGGATCTCGGACCGGATGGACCGCCGAATTCTCATCATGACCGTATCGATTTTCGGCGGTGCGGCGGCGCTTGTCGGGGTTCTGTTTGGGCAGTTCTTTGCCGTGATCGTGGTGGTTTCCTTCTTTGTCGGCGGAACCGCCAACCCGCTTTATGCCCTGCTGCTGGCCTATACCAACGACATGCTGGACAGCGACCAGATGGCAGCAGGGTCGGGCGGCATGATCTTTATCAACGGTGTCGGCGCGATCACCGGCCCACTGATTACCGGCTGGATCATGACGATGACGGGCCCCAACGGGTTCTGGCTTTTCGTCGCGATCCTGATGCTGGCGACCGGCGCCTATGCGCTTTGGCGGATGACGCGTCGCCCGGCGCGCGTTCCGGTGCAGGAGACCGGTCAATACGTTCCGCTGACACCCACGGCCTCACCTGTCGCCGTGGAGATCGCGCAGGAGTGGTATGCCGAACATCTGGATGACAATACGGGTGAGGACGCAACAGTTCGTGGGGCCGAGCAATGAACTTGTTGAGATTTTCGAAAAAGACTGCGACGATTCGATAATGTCCCTTGCGGGCGTGGTACGAGGAACTGAGGTATGGTGACTCCGGAACAGGTTTTGGAGTTCTGGCTGGACAAGGTCGGGCCGGATGGTTGGTACAGGGTTGACGACGCCCTTGACCGGGAAATCACTGAAATATTCAAGGACACATGGCAAGCGGCGGCGACTGGCGCCTTATCGCTCTGGCTGACCTATCCAAGCGGAACACTGGCCTATATTATCCTTACGGATCAATTTCCTAGGAACATGTTCCGGGGAACGGGCGCGGCCTTCAAAACCGATGAGATCGCCCGCGCGGCGGCCAAGGCGGCGATTGCAAAGGGGTGGGACCAGCGCATCGACGAACCGGCACGGCAGTTCTTCTATCTGCCGCTGATGCATTCTGAATGCCTTGCCGACCAGGAGCGCAGCGTCCGGCTGATCCTGACGCGCATGCCCGAATACGGTGCGACGAACCTGCTGCATGCAAAGGCGCATCGCGAGGTCATCCGACGGTTCGGTCGTTTCCCCTACAGAAACGATGCGCTGGCGCGGCCGACGAACGTCATCGAGGCGCAATATCTTGATCAGGGCGGCTACGGCGCGACGGTGCGTGCGGTTCAGGGCGCCTGAGAGCCGAGAGATCAGGCGGAGCAGCTTGCTCCGCCAAGCACACAGAATTTCGCGCAATGCGGGTGATTGAGAGCAACGGCGCCTTCGGCATCGGCCAGCGTTGCCCCAAGCTCGAATTCCGGTGAATAGGGCAGAAGCGTACAGGCCAACACGGCGGGTCTGTCTGCGCCTTTGCGTTTCACGACCATCCGCGATGAGGCGCACATGACCTCTGATGGGGATTTTCCAAGGATATCCCAGCAGGCTGTCGTGATTTCCGGGACCTCCGCGGTCTCATCCATCTCCGGGAACAGGACGGTCTGTCCGGGGTTGTAGGCGTCGATGCCGAAGCCGTGGCTGGCGTAAAGCGCGGCATAGCCCTTGCGCGCCTCTGTCTCGGTCTCGTGCCACATCGTCCGGCCCGCGACGGTCATACGGATCCCCGCATCGCGCAGCCATTTCATGCCCGTAAGGGTCAGATCGAAACTCCCCGCACCGCGTTCCTTGTCGTGATACGCGGCGGACCAGTGATCGACCGAGATGCGCAGGGTCAGTTCTCGGACCATGGCTCTCCTGCAGTTCCCGCAGACCCGCGCGGATGGTTTTGCGCATCATCGGGCGCATTGCATTGGTCAGGATCAGCACCTCATAGCCGCGCTCCAGCGCCCGGCGCGCCATTTCGATCATTTCCGGGTTCATGAACGGCTCGCCGCCGGTAAACCCGATCTCGCGCACGCCCCAGTTTCGCGCGTCGAGCTGGTCGAGATAGTCCGAGACCTCGTCCGCGCTGATATAGACCAGCCGGTCATTGGTGGGGGAGGATTCGATATAGCAATTGGCGCATGTGATATTGCACAGCGTCCCGGTATTGAACCATAGCGTCTGGGGATCGGTAAGTGCCACGGTCGCCCGGGGCTCGCCCTTTGCCGTGATCCGGGGATCCACGAATTTCCCAAGGCCTTCTTCGGGATCGGTCTGATCTTTCATAGTCTGATCTCTGACTTCCTTTTCGGATGGCTACTTTGCATTCATCCCTTTTGAAACCCTGTGCGTTTGGTTTGACGCAGTTGTGAAGCGCCCTGCCTGTGCTAGACAAAGCCTGGTCGCGCTTTTAAAGAGTGCGGCGTTGGGTTAGCGCTAACACCGCGGTGACCCGGGAAGCTCTTGGAAGGCGCGTCAATGGTCTCTCGCATTATTCCCGTCGATCCGTTCGATCTTGTGATCTTCGGTGGCACCGGCGATCTGGCCCGCCGAAAGATCCTGCCCGGTCTGTTCCGGCGTTTCGTGGATGGTCAGATGCCCCCGGAAGCCCGGATCATCGGCGCGGCGCGCTCGGATCATGATACAAAGGCCTTTCGCCGGCTGATCGGCAAGGCGCTCGAGGAGTTCGTTCCCGCCGCCCGTCGCGACAAGAAGGATGTCGCGGCCTTTCTCGAGCATCTCGAATACATCCAGATCGACGCCACGGGCACGGATGGCTGGAAAGAGCTGGCCAAGATGATGCGGGAAAGTGTCGTGCGGGCCTATTATTTCTCGGTCGGCCCGTCCCTGTTCGGGGCTTTGGCCGAACGGCTGCACGAATACGGGATCGCTGGCGAAAACTGCCGGATCGTCGTTGAAAAGCCCTTTGGCCATGATCTTGCGTCTGCCCGCGAGTTGAACAAGACGCTGGCGCGGTATTTCGACGAGGCGCAGATCTACCGGATCGACCATTACCTTGGAAAAGAAACTGTCCAGAACCTGATGGCGGTCCGGTTCGGCAATATCCTGTTCGAGCCGTTGTGGAACGCCCAGTACATCGATCATGTCCAGATCACCGTGTCCGAGACCGTGGGCGTGGGCGGGCGCGGAGGCTATTATGACAAGTCAGGCGCGATGCGCGACATGGTGCAGAACCACTTGATGCAGCTTTTGTGCCTGACCGCGATGGAGCCGCCCGTCGCGGTTTGAACCCGATGCCGTACGGGACGAAAAGCTCAAGGTGATCCGGGCGCTGCAACCGGTGGAGTCGGTCGATCTTGTGCGTGGCCAGTATGATGGAAGCGACAAGTTTCCGTCCTATCGGGAAGAGGCCGATGCCCCCGACAGCACGACCGAAAGTTTCATTGCGATGAAGCTGGAAATCGCGAACTGGCGCTGGAACGGAACCCCGTTCTACCTGCGCACCGGCAAGCGGATGCGGAGCCGCCTTTCCGAAATCGTCGTGCGATTCAAGGAGCCGCCGCATTCTATCTTTGACGAGGATGCGGGAACCAATGCGAACGAGCTTACGATCCGGCTTCAGCCCAACGAGGGCATGGACCTGCGCGTGACGATCAAGGAACCGGGCCCGGGGGGAATGCGTTTGATCGAGGTGCCGCTCGACATGACTTTTGCCGATGCGCTGGGGCAGGATGGCGACGATGTGCCGGACGCCTATGAACGGCTGATCATGGATGTGATCCGGGGCAATCAAACGCTCTTCATGCGGGGCGACGAGGTGGAGGCGGCCTGGAGTTGGACCGATCCGATCATCGAGGGCTGGACGAAGCGCGGCGACAAGCCCAAGCTGTACGAGCCCGGAACGGCCGGGCCGGAGGAAGCCTTGATGCTGCTGCACCGTGACGGACGCCGCTGGCGGGATGTAAAGCCATGAACCTGATCGAATACCCTGATCGCGAAATGATGATGATCGATCTTGCCAACCAGTTGGCAGGCGAATTGAACGCGGGCCTTCTTACTCATGACCGCGTGTCCTTCGCCGTTCCGGGTGGCACCACGCCGGGGCCGGTCTTCGACAGCCTGTCCGCCGCCGATCTTCACTGGGATCGGATCAACGTCATGTTGACCGACGAGCGCTGGGTGCCCGAGGAACACGAGCGGTCGAACACGCGGCTGTTGCGCGAGCGGCTTTTGACGAACCGGGCCGCGATGGCGCATTTCGTGCCGCTCTACGCCGAAACCGAGACCCCGGAAGAGGCCATGGACGGCCTGATCGCCGGGATCATGCCGGTTCTGCCGATTTCGGTCCTGCTACTGGGGATGGGGGCGGACGGGCATATCGCATCGCTCTTTCCCGGGGCAGACAGGCTCTCGGATGCACTTGCGTCCGATGCGCCGCCCCTGATGGCGATGCGGGCACCCGGTGCGCCCGAGCCACGTGTGACGCTGACGGCGCCGGTGCTGTCGGAGGCGATGTCCATTCATATCCTCATCACCGGCGAAGAGAAACGCGAAGCTCTTGAAAGGGCCCGTCACGCGGACCGGCTGACGGCCCCGGTTCGCGTCGTTCTTGGGGACGCGACAGTGCATTGGGCGGCATAGGCGATGGATTGGACACGGCTTAAGACATGCGCATCCGAAACGCGGGACCTTCATATCACCGACCTGCTTGACGGGCCCCGGGTCCGGGATTTCTCGGTCAGCGCGGGCGATATGTATTTCGATTACTCGAAAACCGCGATGCGGGCGCAGGATCGCGACCTGCTGATCGGAATGTACCATGAAGCCGGGGTTCCGGCCCGGCGCGAGGCCATGTTCGCGGGTGAGAAGATCAACGAGACCGAGGGTCGGGCGGTCCTTCATACCGCTTTGCGGAACCTCGATGGCGGCCCGGTCATGGTGGACGGTCAGGATGTGATGCCCGGGGTCCTCGAGACCCTTGGCCGGATGGAGGCCTTTGCGGATGCGGTCCGCGCAGGCGATCTGACCGCGCCCTCGGGTCAGCCCTTCACCGATGTGGTGAATATCGGGATCGGCGGATCCGACCTTGGTCCGGTGATGGCGACGCTTGCGCTACGGCCCTATCACGACGGGCCGCACTGTCATTTCGTCTCGAATGTCGACGGGGCGCATATCTTTGATGTCCTGCAGGATCTCGATCCGGCCCGGACACTGGTGATCGTGGCGTCGAAGACCTTTACCACGATCGAAACCATGACCAATGCCGAGACCGCCCGGCGCTGGATCGCCGGGGCCGTGGGCGAGGCGGCCGCGGGCGGACATTTCGCGGCGCTGTCGAGCGCGGTGGACAAGACAGCCGCCTTCGGGATCGATGCCGACCGCGTCTTTCGGATTCGAGGACTGGGTGGGCGGGCGCTATTCGATATGGGGCCCGATCGGGCTGAGCCTGATGTTGGCGATCGGACCAGAGGCGTTCCGCGCCTTCCTGCGCGGCGGGCAGGCGATGGATACCCATTTTCGGGCCGCCGATCCGTTGGAGAACCTGCCGGTGATGCTGGCCCTCGTCGGGATCTGGCACCATCAGGGTTGTGGGTATCCGACCCGGGCGGTTCTGCCCTATGAACAGCGGCTTCTGCGCCTGCCGGCCTATCTTCAGCAGCTCGAGATGGAATCGAACGGCAAGGGCGTGGCGATGGATGGCACGACGCTTGACGTGGTTTCGGGCCCGGTCGTTTGGGGCGAGCCGGGCACCAATGGGCAGCATGCGTTCTATCAGCTGATCCATCAGGGCACAGGGGTCGTCCCGTGCGAGTTCATGGTCGCAGCGGAAGGCCACCATCCTGAACTGGCCCATCAGCACCGTCTGCTGATCGCGAACTGCCTTGCGCAAAGTCAGGCGCTCATGCTGGGCCGGAGCCTCGACGAGGCGCGGGCACTGATGGCGAAGGCGGGTCTGAGTGGCGCAGAGCTTGAACGGCAGGCTCGACACCGGGTGTTTCCGGGAAACCGACCCTCGACGACGCTTGTCTATCCGCAACTTACGCCCTTCGTTCTGGGCCAGATCCTTGCACTTTACGAACATCGGGTCTTTGTCGAAGGCGCGATGCTGGGTATCAACTCCTACGACCAGTGGGGCGTGGAACTGGGCAAGGAACTGGCAAAATCGCTTGAACCTTTGGTGGCGGGTACCGGCGGCGCGGCCCCGGATGCATCGACCGCGGGGCTTCTCGACTATATTCACACGCGGGCGGGCTAGCGGTCGTCGCGGGCATTGTCGCGGGACCGGAACACCGCGCGCGCCTGATCCGTCAGCGGGATCTTCCGCGTGCCTGCGGCGTCCGTCATCACCACGATGGCCGAACCCTCGGCCTTGAGCGCGCCACCCGACCAGACCGCATAGACCTTCCTGAACGACGTGGTGCGAAAACTCTCGCACCGGGCCGTGACGATATATTCGTCGTTCAGGAACAGCGGCGCGTGGTAGTCGCAGGTGACTGATCGCAGGACAAGCGTGGGGTCGTCCGGGCCGTAGTCCGAGATGCCATAGGCGGCGAGATAGCCCACGCGCACGGTCTCGAACCAGCGCAGGTAGGCGGTGTTGTTGACATGATTCAGGGCGTCAAGCTCATAGAACCGCACCCGGTCCGCCTGTCCGAAGGTCCAGGGTTCGGGAATACCCGCATCGCGCAGCGTCGGGACGGGAAGGGGGGTCAGGAAATCTGTCATCGGTTCTTTGGAGCGGGTGAAGGGAATCGAACCCTCGTCTTAAGCTTGGGAAGCTCCTGCTCTACCATTGAGCTACACCCGCCGTTGAGGATCATGGGATAGGGCCGCCGGGGGTGTCCGTCAAGACCGTCTGCGCCGCCTGCGCCCGCCGGCATCGTCGCCGTCGCCGGTGTTGAAGGTCGCGGTCGGCAGGGTGACGATGCTGGCGAGGATCGGAAAGGGTTCGACCGCGTTGGGGATGTTCGAGGCGTTGACGAAATGCTCCTGAAACCGGGGTTCGATGGCGGTCTCGATCTTGTGGATCCGGTGCACGGTCTCTTCGATCTCGGCCCGCGCGGCGATGTTCAGAAGGGCGATACGCGCGCCGGTGCCGGCGGCGTTCCCGGCCGAGGTGACCTTGTCCAACTCGCAATCGGGGATCATCCCCAGAACCATGGCGTGTTTCGGGCTGATATGCGCGCCGAATGCCCCCGCCAGAACGACGCGGTCCACCTTGTCCACGCCGAACTTGTCCATCAGAAGCCGGGCTCCCGAATAGAGGGCGGCCTTGGCCATCTGGATCTCGCGGATATCGCGATTGGTCACGGTGATCCGTGGACCGCCATCCGCCGTTCCGTCCCAGACAAGGTAGGAATAGGTGCGCCCGTCGAGGAAACACCGGTCGGTTCCGGTCTGTTCCGGCGCGCCGATCAGCCCGGGCCCGTCAACGATGCCATGCATCCGCATTTCCGCCACCATCTCGATGATCCCGGAGCCGCAGATGCCGGTGATCCCGGTCGCGGCGGTCGCGTCGGCGAAGTCCGGATCATCCGACCACAAATCGCATCCGATCACCTTGAACCGGGGGTCCTTGGTCACCGGATCGATCTCGACCCGTTCGATGGCACCCGGGGCCGCGCGCTGGCCGCTTGATATCTGTGCGCCTTCGAAGGCAGGGCCGGTGGGCGAGGAACAGGCCAGGACCTTCTCGGTATTGCCCAGAAGGATTTCGGCATTGGTGCCCACATCGACGACAAGAACCAGATCCTTCGACTTGCCGGGTTCTTCGGACAGGGCGACGGCGGCGGCATCGGCGCCCACATGGCCCGCGATGCAGGGCAGGATATAGACCTGGGCGTCATCATGGATCGTCCCCAGCGAAAGGTCCGATCCGGCGATGTTCAGCGCGCTTGACGTGGCCAGCGCAAAGGGCGCCTGACCCAGTTCGAACGGGTCGATCCCGAGCAGAAGATGGTGCATCACCGGATTGCAGACAAAGACGCATTCGACGATCTGCTTGGGGTCAACCTCGCCTTCGCCGGCCACTTCGACGGCAAGGGTGTCGATCGCCTCGCGGACGGCGGTCGTCATCTCGACATCGCCGCCCTTGTTCATCATCGAATAGCTGACCCGGCTCATGAGGTCTTCGCCGAAGCGGATCTGGGGATTCATGATGCCGGCCGATGCCTTGACCTGACCGTTGCGCAGGTCGCAGAGATGCGCCGCAATCGTTGTCGACCCAAGGTCGATGGCAAGGCCGTAAAGCCGCCCTTCCCAGAAGCCCGGCCAGATATCGAGAATGCGGTGGCCCTTGCTGTCGTGGCTCCGATGAACTGCGACGGTCGCCGTCCAGTTGCCCTTGCGCAGAACCGGCTGAAGTTTGCGCATGAACGCAAGGCCCGCAGTCACGCCCTCGACCTGCCACTGGTCGCGAAGCGCATCGGCAAGACGCTCGAAATCGCCCGAGGGTTCGTGCATGTCCGGTTCCTGCACCTCGACATAGTAGAGCCGGGTTGCGGGATCCATGACGATATCGCGGGCCGAGGCGGCCTTGCGAACAACCTGTTTGTGAACCTGGCTTTCCGGCGGCACGTCGATCACCACGTCGCCCTGGATCGTGGCCTGACAGCCCAGCCGGCGGCCCTCCTTCAGGCCGCGCTTCTCGTGATACCGCGCTTCCACCGCGTTCCATTCGGACAGGGCATCCCGCGCAACGGTCAGGCCATGCTTCGGGAATTCGCCATAGCCGGGCGAGATCTGGCATTTCGAACAGATGCCGCGACCGCCACAGACGCTGTCGAGATCGACGCCCAACTGCCGCGCCGCCGTCAGGACCGGCGTGCCGGTGGCGAATCTTCCGCGCTTTCCGGACGGCGTGAAAATCACCAGGGCGTCATCGGGCATCGTCAACCATCCTTCGTCGTTGTCACGCTTGAAATAACATCATCTTGCCGACTGAAAAGGCACGCGGCGGCACATAATTGCCAATCCGCGTCATTCCCGGACCAGACGCTTGTCACGGAGGCGGTGGGGAGGTCAATGGGAGCTTGAAAGGGTTCCCATGTCGCCAGTTATCGCCTCCAGCATTCCGATCCTCTACATCCTTCTTCAGTGGTCCGCGCTGAACCGGATGCGGGCGGGTTGGCGCGCCGCAGCCTTGTTTCCGGTGCTTCTGATGACCTTTGCCCTTGCCGCGACGGTGGTGGGGATCGCTTCGAATGCCAGTCTGGCGCCGCTGGCGCTTGTTCTGGGGCTTCCGGTCGCGACCCTTTATCTGCTGGTCCTGCTTCCATTGCACATGATGTTGAGTTCGCCGCGCTAGGGGCCGGTGGGGTCGTAGCCAAGGCTCCAGACAAGAAGCGGCACCGGTGCCACCGCCAGAGCAAAGGTCAAGAGCGTCGGCCAGGGGCGGTACATGCGCGATACGCCCGCCATCAGGGATATCCCGCCGCCACCGCCGATCACACCGCTTCCGGGCAGGTTGACCAGCAGCGCCAGAAGAAGGTAGCGCCAGCGGATCGCGTGGCGGGCGAGCCCGGCGGGCAGGCGCGCCTCGAGCTGCGCCAGCCGTTCTTTCGGGGACAGGTCCCTTGCCTGCTCAAGCATATCGGCGATCCGCGACAGGCGCAGGTCTCGGCAGCGCGCGGCAAGCCAGTCATGGGACAACCATTGACCCATTCCGTAAGCCAGCATCAGGCCCGCAACGGTCGCGAGGTAAAGAAACGGCGCGATTTCCAGCCCGCGCAGGGCCAGCAGCGACATGCCGATCTCGATGCCCGGCACGAAGGGGATGGCGATCATGAAAGCATAGGCCAGCACCAGCAGCACCAGAACGCCGATCATGATCATGTCGCCATCGTCGCGCAGGCTCATCTGCGTGAGGGTGCGGTCGATGAAGCTGTGCAGCGCCCAGACCACGAGGACAAGCGCCGACAATTGCACAATCGCCCTGAAGATGCGGCCGGGTGTACCGTACGGTTGGTCGGGCCTTTCTGTCATGAGACAGGACTAATGCAGCAGGTGCCGGGGATACCAGCAGGAAATGCCTCGGCCCGGTCTTGGACCCCGGTATCAGCCGCGGCGGCGTCTCCCGCCGCTGCGCCCACCGCGGGGGCCGCTTGCGGCATTGACCGACTGGCTGGCTTCGGGAAAGGGAATGCCCTCCTGAACCTGATCCAGAACCCGGCTGAACTTGATCCAGTCGGTTCCATTTGCGTCATGGTTCATCAGGAAATTCGCGGCCCGGATCGCCTCCATCTCGACCGGACGGATCGGGTTCATGATCGCGCTGGTCATGCCCGCGCCGATCGCCATCGGCAGGAAGGCCGCGTTGATCCCATGCCGGTGCGGCAGGCCGAAAGAGATGTTCGACGCGCCGCAGGTCGTGTTCACGCCAAGTTCCTCGCGCAACCTGCGGACAAGGGCAAAGACCTGCTGGCCGGCCGAGGCCATGGCGCCCACGGGCATCACCAGCGGATCGACGACGATATCATGGGCCGGAATGCCGAAATCGGCGGCCCGCTCGACGATCCTCTTGGCCACGGCAAAGCGCACGTCGGGGTCTTCGGAGATGCCGGTATCGTCGTTCGAGATCGCGACCACGGGGACATTGTATTTCTTGACCAGCGGAAGGATCGCCTCGAGCCGGTCTTCCTCGCCGGTGACGGAGTTGAGAAGCGGGCGGCCTTCGGCAGCGGCCAATCCGGCCTCGAGCGCCGCGGGAACCGACGAGTCGATGCAAAGCGGCACATCCACAAGCCCCTGAACAAGCTGGATCATCTTGGTCATCAGGGGCGGTTCGGTCTCGTTCGGATTGGGGTTGGAGTTGTAGACGACGCCGGCATTCACATCCAGAACCATGGCGCCGCAGGCCACCTGTTCCAGCGCATCCTTCTCGACGGTCGAGAAATCGCCGGCTTCAAGCTGCGCGGCCAGAACCTTGCGTCCGGTCGGGTTGATCCGCTCTCCGATCACGCAGAACGGTTCGTCAAATCCGATGACAACGGTTTTCGTCTTCGACTCGATCACGGTCCGGGTCATGAGATGGCTCCTTCCAGGCGCTCCAGCAGAACGGGCAGCGCGGTATCGTTGAAATCCTGGATCGTGGCATGGGCGCCAAGATCGGTCAGCGCGGCATGGTCGAGGCTCGACCGGACGCCGATTGTGAAGGCCCCCGACGCGCGCGCGGACCGGAGGCCGGCGGCGCTGTCCTCAAAGGCGATGGCATGGTCGGGCAGGGTGCCCAACAGGGCCATCGCGGCGTGATAGGGGGCGGGGTCGGGTTTGCCACGCTCGCATTCCTCGCCGATCACCACCGTGGGAAAGTGATGTGTCAATCCGATCGCCTTGAGCATGGCATCGGCGTTCAGACGCGGCGCGTTCGTCACGACAGCAACCCCCCAGCCCTGTGCCATCGCGCGATCGAGCAGGCCCCGGATCCCCGGCATGGGGTCGACGGAGGCGCCCAGAAGATCGCGAAACGCGGCCTCCTTGTAGAGATGCAGTTCATTCGGGTCTTCGTCGGGAAGGTGTTTCCGGAACACCTCCGTGTTCTGGCGACCGTGGATCTCGGTGAAATAGAACCTCTCGTCGATATCGATGCCGCGGGCTGCGAACATCTCGACATAGACCTGCGCGTGCAGGGGATCGGACTCGATCAACGTGCCGTCGAGGTCGAAAAGCAGGGCGGGCAGGGACATCAGCGGTTCAGGCGCTTGCCGGGACAGCCGAGGCACCGCCATTGTCGATGGCCCATTGTGCGTTGGTCTTGATCCCGCCCAGCGGGAAGAAGTGCACACGCTCGATGTTGAACCCGGGCGTTGCGGCCTTGTGCAGCGCCAGTTCGCGGACGATTTCAGTGGGCTCGTAGGGCAGGACAAGCTTGGTCACGTCCATGGCGCGCTTCTGCAGAACCTTGAGCGACGGCCCCACGCCACAGGAGATCGCGAACTTGATCAGGGTCTGCAACTTCGCGGGGCCCGCGATGCCGATATGGATCGGCAGGGCGATGCCCTCGGCCTGAAGGCGGTTCGCCCATGCGATGATCGGCTTCGCGTCGAAGGCGAATTGCGTGGCGATGGCCATCTTGGCGTCGGTCCGCTCGGAAAACGCCTGTTTCCAGCGGAGCGCGTCCAGCACGGCGCGATCGCCGCCATCGGGGTCGATGTCGCGATTGCCTTCGGGGTGGCCTGCGACGTGCAGACCGGGTGAAGCCCGCCTTGTCGAACAGGCCGGTTTCCATCATCTGCATCGAGGAGTGGAACGCGCCGCGCGGTTCGGACACGCCGCCGGCCGAGCAGCAGGGCCTGGGTAACCCCGGCCTCGCCCTGATAGCGCGCGATCCAGTCGGCAAGGGTCGCCGCATCGGGGATGATCCGGGCCGGGAAATGCGGCATCACGGCGAATCCGTCACGGGCGAGACGCGCGGCGGTCGCCACCATCTCTTCGATCGGCG
Source organism: uncultured Alphaproteobacteria bacterium (assembly GCA_963698645.1). Lineage (GTDB taxonomy): Bacteria > Pseudomonadota > Alphaproteobacteria > Rhodobacterales > Rhodobacteraceae > Ovoidimarina. The sequence goes on along the minus strand of CAVORP010000006.1, from coordinate 64,092 downwards.
TGCCGTCGATATGGGCGATATAGACGCGCGTTCCCTCGGGAAGCAGGGCGCGAAAATCCTCGACCTTCTCGGCGGTGCGCGGCATCACCTCGATCGAATAGTCCTTAAGAAACGCCTCGATTTCGGGCGCGGCGGTCGCGTCCGTGCTGACTTTGCGCTTGAACTGTAGCAGGGCCATGAGAGCCTCCCGTAGATTTCGAGCCGTCACGCCCAACCGTCGTTTGCAATGAGCGTCTTGATCCGCTCCTGATCGTATTCCGCCACCAGACGGGCGGCTTCGGCCTGCGCGACCTCGTCGGGCTCTCCTGCGACCTCGTAAGGGTCGGCTTTGCGCCATTCCGACAGGTAGGCGTCGGTATCGGCGGCCCCCACTTTCATCGCGGCACGGTCGATCGCCTGCTCGAACCGTTCGGGCAGTTGCACCTTGGAGCCGCGCCGACCCTTGCCCACGATGACCTGGGCCGGGATGTCGCGCCAGAAGACGATGGTGACGTCGGGCATTTTCGATTCCTTGTTCCCGCTCCTCCTACGCCCCGCGCGCTACGGATCGGAGTGCATTTTCGACATCGCATCTACGTCTAGCGACGTGGAACATCTTTTAAGGGGATAGCGGCAATTCGGCCATGGGGGCCGAGGCCCAAAACGCTCATAATCTTCCTGTGCGGATTTCATGTTCGCGTCCGGGATTGTGACGCTTGCATGAACCCCTAACCCTTCGTAACATCATGGCAACTGTAAATTGGAGGGCGTCATGCCGCCCGAGCGTCCCGAAGGTGCGGGCGCGCTCCCAAAGCCGGTCGAGCGTACCGCGCCGAACCCGCCTGATCCTGCGGATCTCTATGCCGCGCTGGATCTGGGCACGAATAGCTGTCGGATGCTGATTGCCCAACCCAAGGGCAATCAATTCCACGTTGTCGACAGTTTCTCCAAATCCGTGCAGTTGGGGCAGGGGCTTGAAAGTTCTGGCCGGTTGTCGCGCAGTTCGATGCAGCGCACGGTTCAGGCGCTGCGCATCTGTCAGGGCAAGCTGCGCAAGCACGGTGTCCAGCGGATGCGGATGGTCGCGACCGAGGCCTGTCGGCGGGCGTCGAACGCGGCGCAGTTCATCTCTTTCGTCCAGGGACAGACGGGACTCGAGCTCGAAATCATCGAACCCGAAGAAGAGGCGCGGCTTGCCGTGATCTCCTGTGCCCCGCTGGTCTCGACCAAGACCGAGCAATTGCTGGTGATCGATATCGGCGGAGGGTCGACCGAGCTTGTCTGGATCGACCTGACGCGCGTGCCGCGAACGGAACGCGGACGCGCAATCATGCGGCTGCACGCCGGGTTCGCGTCGAATGATACGATGTTTCCCGCAGCGCGGGTGGTGGACTGGATCTCGGTGCCGCTGGGCGTCGCCACATTGCGCGAGCAATTCAGCGATGTGCGCGACGATTCCGCGAGGTTCGCGTTGATGAGCTGGTTTTTCGAGGAGAATCTTGCCGATTTCACGCCCTATGCCTCGGAACAGGCGCGCGAGGGATTTCAGGTGATCGGAACCTCGGGCACCATCACCACGGTGGCGGCAAGCCATCTTGGTCTCAAACGCTACGACCGGACCAAGGTGGACGGGCTGATGATGACGTCGGACCAGATCGACCGGGTGATCCGAGAATACCTCGCGCTGGGTCCCGACGGGCGCCGCAACGATCCGCGCATCGGGCGGGACCGACAGGCGCTGATCATGTCGGGGGCCGCGATCCTCCAGGCGCTGCTTCGAATTTGGCCCACGGACCGCCTTTCGGTCGCCGATCGCGGTCTGCGCGAAGGATTGCTCTACGCGCAGATGTCGGCGGACGGCGTACTGGAGGACGGGCCCTATTGACCCAGCGCGGCTATTCCTGGATCGACTCGAGATAGTAGACCAGCGACAGAATGCGGCCGCGCGTCACGACTTCCGTCCCATACGGACCATAGGTATCGGCCGCGGAATCCGAATACCTGTCACCCCAGACGGGCATGGGAGAGCCGTGGGCGCGCATCTTGGTCCGGCCATCGATCATCATGAATGCTTCCAGAAACGGGAAAGCGCCGTCATTCGCCGCGGAAAGCCCGGTCAGGCTTGGAACGCTGATATTCAGGATCGGTGCGAACGGTCCGTCTCCCTTGCCGGATTCGCCATGGCATACGGCACAAGCGACCATGTATTCCTTGCGCCCCGCATCCTCCTGTGCCTGGGCAACGGCAGTAAGGGCGATCAGTGCCAGCCCGGCTGCGGTCAATGTGGATTTCATGATTGGGTCCCCTTCTCTCCAAACGAGCTATCTGCATTTTGCCGGGCGACAGAACCCGGGGACCTTCCGGTATGGTACGCCCGAAAGCTCCATCGATCAGAATGACGCCTGGCCGGTCAGGCGTGTTGATAAATGTCAAATTGGATATGTGGTGACCGGACCATTCCGCTGATAGTCCCGGTAGGTTCCCCGTACTCGTCCGGTATCGGTCCCTTGCCGCGCAACGCGCCTGCCTGTATCGGCAGGGCAAGGAGTTGAGACATGGCCAAAAAGACAAGCGGCCGCGGTCAGCGGGACCTGAAGGTCAAGGTCAAGACGGCGCGCGGGCGCAAGCTGTCTTCGACGCGCTGGCTCGAGCGGCAACTGAACGACCCTTACGTGAAACGCGCGCAGGCCGAAGGCTATCGCGGACGGGCGGCGTTCAAGATCCTCGAGCTGGACGACAAATACCGGTTTCTCGTTCCGGGGGCGCGGGTCGTCGATCTTGGCTGTGCGCCGGGTGGCTGGTGTCAGGTCGCGGTGACGCGGGTCAACGCGCTTGGCGAGAAGAAGGGCAAGGCGCAGGGCCGGGTTCTGGGCGTCGATCTGCAGGTGGTGGAGCCGATACCGGGCGCCGAGATCCATGTTCTCGATTTCATGGAGGACGGCGCCGACGACAAGGTGAAGGCATGGCTCGACGGCCCGGCCGACGTGGTCATGTCGGACATGGCGGCGGCCTCTTCGGGCCACAAGCAGACCGACCATAACCGGATCATCGCGCTGTGCGAGGCGGCGGCGCAACTGGCCTTCGACGTCCTGACCCCCGGGGGCACATTCGTGGCCAAGGTCCTTGCGGGTGGCGCCGAGGGCGAGTTGCAGAAACTTCTCAAGCAGCGCTTCAAGAGCGTGGCCAATGTGAAACCACAGGCCTCGCGCGCCGACAGTTCCGAGAAGTTCGTGGTGGCAACCGGATTCCGGGCCGAGGAATAGGCGGATTGCCCGCGCCCTGAAGCCGGTCTGGCCATTCAGGGAACAGTCGTGGTGGATGAAGTCCAAGGTGAACCTGTCTTGGGCGGGTTCGACGCGGGTTCAGGCGGCGCATCCGAAGCTGGATCGTTCACAATGCGGCGCGTAGGTTGCGGGGAACTGGCAACAGGCGGTCTCTGAGTATGACGACGGAAAAAAGAATTGCATTTGTACGGCGGTCTTTCGACTTGCCGACGGCGTCGGATGCCGATGGGATTGTTGGGATATCCGAACATGACGGATTTGTCATTTCGCCCTTCCTGGGAAAGATGAGCGCACCCGATTTCTCTCGCAAAATCGACAGTGCGTCCGATGCGAGCACGCTCACGGTCTTTGATGTGCTTCTGGGGGAGACTGGAAATCCCGCCGCGGCGCATTTCGAATATGACTGGACGCTGACGAGCGGTGACCGGATCGTGTTTCACGGGACCGACTATTTCCAGTTTGCTGCGAGCGGCAGGTTTGCTTCATTCTCGATCTTCTATGACACCCGTCCGGTTCGCGAAGATACCGGCGACAAATACGCAAGCGCACAAGATGGGGCATGACCGCGTCATCATCGCGGGCGGCGGAATTGGCGGACTGACGCTTGCCCTGACGCTGCACCAGATCGGTGTGCCCTGCCTTGTGCTGGAAAGCTCTGCCGAAATGCGCCCCATGGGCGTCGGGATCAACATCCAGCCAAATGCGGTTCGCGAGTTGTTCGATCTGGGGATCGGTGAAGACGCGCTGGACAAGGTCGGCATTCCGGCGCGGGAATGGGCGCTGGTCGGCCTGAACGGCAAGGAAGTCTATGCCGAGCCGCGCGGTCGGCTGGCGGGCTACAGGTGGCCGCAATATGCAACCCATCGCGGCGATTTCCATCATGCTGCTTTACCGGGCTGTGATCGATCGTCTCGGGCCGGAGGCGGTCCAGCTTGGCAGCCGTGTCGAGGGATATGACACTGCGGGCGGGCAGGGCGTTGTGGTGACGGTTCAGCGGGATGACGGGCGAAAAGAGCATCTGCCGGGCACGTCTTCTGATCGCGGCGGACGGCATTCATTCGACAGTGCGCGCGCAGATGCACCCCGATCAGCCGCCGATACATTGGGGTGGCGCGGTGATGTGGCGCGGGACCGTGCGGATGAAACCGCTCCGCACCGGGTCGTCATTCATAGGTCTGGGAACGCATCGGCAGCGCATGGTGATCTATCCGATCTCGCAGCCGGATGCCGATGGGGCATGTCTTGTGAACTGGATCGCCGAAGTCACGACGGACAATTCGGACGGATGGCAGGAGGCTGGCTGGTTCCGCCCTGTGGACGTGGACAGGTTCATCCACCACTTCAAAGACTTCCGGTATGACTGGCTCGATGTGCCCGACATGCTGCGGCGTGCCGATTGCGCCTTTGAGAATCCGATGATCGACCGGGACCCGATCCCCACATGGGTGGACGGCCCGGTCGCGTTGATGGGGGATGCCGCCCATGCCATGTATCCCACCGGCTCCAACGGGGCCAGTCAGGCGATCGTCGATGCGCGGGTGATCGGCGCACAGATGCTTGCCCACGGGGTGTCCCCGGCGGCGCTCGCGGCCTATGACACACAACTCTGCGGCCCGGTATCGGCGCTTGTGCTGCGCAACCGCGAGGCGGGGCCGTTTGGCCTTCTGACCCTGCTGAACGACCGATGTGGCGGGGTGTTCGACGATATCGACGCGGTCCTCCCGTCGGCCGAGCGGCAGGAGTACATGGCAAGATACAAGGCCGCCGCGGGCTTTGCGATCGACGCGCTGAATTCGGCTGAACCGACCATCCCGCGCGGTGCCACGGTATCGTCGATGGGACAGATTGCGACGTCGTAGCTCTGCGATGCGTGGGGATCCGCGGTTTCTGCGGCCCTTTCAGCGCTACCAGCCGGCAACCGTGCCCGCTCCGCGCCGACGAACAGGTGGGAGGCGCTTGCCACCATCCTCCCGGAAGACAAGGGGCTTGCCGAAATCCTTTTGGCTTTCTACCCTGTCCGAAAGGTCAAATTCAACAACGGGAGGGCACCAGCTGATCATGCGCATCGTTCGCCGACTTCAGCACGGTCCCCGCTCGGCCCTGCAAACACGTTTGCAGGGCAGACCCGAGACACTCTGATCGACGGTCTGCCTATTGCCACAGTTGTGGCCATACTTCTTTGACCAGAGAGACCAATGACAGTCATCAGCCTCAATTCCTTGGGTATAACCCTCGGTGAACCGCTTTTTTCCGACCTCCGACTGACCATCAGCAAAGCAGACCGCATCGGTCTTGTCGCCGCAAACGGGCGCGGCAAATCCACATTGCTCGCCTGTCTAGCGGGAGAACTTGAACAGAGCACCGGAGAGATTTCGCGCGCCCGCGGTCTGCGTGTGGGCTACGTCCGACAGGACGTCCCCCCGGCGGCGCTTTCCCGGTCGCTCTATGACTGGGTCTTGGCGGCGCTTCCGGCAGAGCAGGCCGAGTACGAGAGCTGGCGTGTCGATGTGGTTCTGGATGAGTTGCAGGTGCCCTACGACTTGCAGCACAAACCCCTCGGCGAACTCAGCGGGGGATGGCAGCGCACGGCGATGCTTGCGGCAAGCTGGGTCAACGCGCCGGACCTTTTGCTGCTGGACGAACCGACCAACCATCTGGACCTGAACCGCATCGCCCTGCTCGAAGCCTGGCTGGCGGCGCTGCCCCGTGATGTGTCCGTCGTCGTCACCTCGCATGACCGGGCGTTTCTGGATGCCACGACCAACCGGACCTTGTTTCTGAGACCCCTGAACTCGCGCATCTTTCAGCTTCCGTTCACAGCGGCCCGTGCCGCGCTGGACGAGGCCGACGCGGCCGACGCGCGGCAACTGGCCAATGATCTCAACAAGGCCCAGCAATTGCGCCGGCAAGCGGCAAAGCTCAAGAATGTCGGGATCAATTCCGGCTCCGATCTGTTGCTCACCAAGACAAAGCAGCTGACGGAACGGGCCGACAAGATCGAGACGATGTCGAAACCGGTCCATCGCGAGACATCGGCGGGCGATATCCGGTTGGCCAACAGTGGCACCCATGCGAAAGCCCTCATCACGCTGGATGATGTCGCGGTGGAAACCCCCGACGGGCGGCCGCTCTACCGGACAGGACGGAAATGGATTGCTCCCGGCGATCGCGTCGTCCTGCTCGGCGCAAACGGCACCGGCAAGACCCAACTGGTCAGGATGATAGAACAGGCTCTGACGGGAGCGGACGACAAGGTGAAATGCGCGGCGTCCGTTGTCCCCGCCTATTCGGATCAGCATCTGAGCCAGCTGGCCGGGGCTGACACGCCGCTCGCGACGGTTACGGCCCAATTCGATATTGGCGACCAGCGGGCCCGCGGGGTTCTGGCCGGGGCGGGCATCAACTTTCAGATGCAGGATACCCCCGTCGACTCCCTCTCGGGCGGGCAGAAGGCGCGGCTGGCAATGCTTGTCCTGCGGTTGAAGAACCCGAATTTCTACTTGCTGGACGAGCCGACGAACCATCTCGATATCGAGGGGCAAGAGGCCCTTGAGTCGGAGCTGATCGCCCATGGTGCGTCTTGCCTCCTGGTGAGCCATGACCGCAGCTTTCTGCGGAACGTGGGCAACCGGTTCTGGTGGATCAAGGGTCGGGTTCTTGAAGAGGTCGATGGTCCGGAAGGATTTCTGAGCAATGAAATGGCCGCAAAGTAGAGGCGTACGCCTTGGCCGAGATTGCCGATGAAGTTGCGTCGCGACTGAACCTCATACCGGAGACAGCAACGGCAATGACCGCTGCATCCCGCATTGCAGCCCTCCGGACATCACGATTGCTGTTGGTTCGATGGATAGGAACGCTGTGCCTTGGCGACTGAACGAGCGGCGACGCCAGGGGCGGATCTAGGGGGCGGTCTGGCCCCGGAGTGCCGCGAGCAGTGCCTCGATGTCGCGGGGCAAGGGGGCGGTGAATTGCAGGGGCGCGCCAGTGAGCGGGTGGGTGAAGCCAAGCGTGGCGGCGTGCAGCGCCTGACGTGGGAAGCCCGCCACCGCCTCGGCCGCCTCGGGGCCAAGGACCTTGGCGATGGCCTTGCGCCGCCCGCCATAGACCGGATCGCCGATCAGCCCGTGACCGGCATGGGCCATGTGCACCCGGATCTGGTGTGTGCGCCCGGTCTCGAGCCGGCATTCCACCAGCGCGGCCTGATCCGCGAAGCGTTCCAGAAGGTGGACGCGGGTGATCGCGTGGCGTCCGCCGGTAAAGGTCACCGCCTGCCGCTGGCGGTCGGTGCGGTGGCGGGCAAGGCCGGTGGTGATCTTGACGGTGTTTCCCGGTTCGACACTTACGCCGCGGATGCCACGCAGGCGCGGATCAGCGGTATCGGGAACACCGTGGCAGACCGCGAGATAGCTGCGCTCGGCACTATGGGCCTCGAACTGGGCGGCAAGGCCGTGATGGGCCGCGTCGGATTTCGCCACCACGAGAAGGCCCGATGTGTCCTTGTCGATCCGGTGCACGATGCCGGGGCGCTTTTCGCCGCCCACGCCCGAAAGATCGCCGCCGAAATGGTGCAGGAGCGCGTTCACCAGCGTCCCCGCGGGGCTGCCCGGCGCGGGGTGGACCACCATGCCCGCGGGTTTGTTCACCACCAGAAGGTCGGCATCCTCGAACAGGATCTCGAGCGGGATGTCCTCGGCCACGGTATCCACTTCGGCGGCCTCTTCGACCGTGATGGTAAAGACATCGCCCTCGCGCACCCGGGCCTTGGCGTCGGTGACCGGTGCTGCGCCGTGGTGCACATGACCCTCAGCGATCAACCGGACAAGGCGCGAGCGTGACAAATGCGCTTCTTCTGGTACGAAGCGGGCCAGTGCCTTATCAAGCCGGTCGGGCGGTTCGGCGCCGATGGTAACTGTGACAGTCGAGGACGGCATGGACAAAGACGCTCCGCTTGACCCCAGGGATGCGCGCGACCTGCGCTTTCTGAAGGGCTTGGTGACGGTTCTGACCGCCAGCATGATTCTGGGCGTTCTAGCCATCGTGGCGCTGCTTGTCATCCGCTTGCAGACGCCGGCCCCCCTTGGCCTGCCTTCGAGCATCACCCTGCCCGACGGCGCGGAGGCCCAGGCGTTCACCCAGGGTGAGGGGTGGTTCGCGGTGGTCACGGCCGACGACCGTATCCTTGTCTTCGACCGGCTGGACGGGGCGCTGTTGCAGGAAGTACAGATCGCACGGCCTTGAGGCGTCTCAGGCCCCGCGCATCCAGCCGGTCTTGAGCGCTTCGGCCCAGTCATTGGCCCCCAGCGCACGGGCGCGGTCGATCATCTCCGCGGGATCGTAGGGGACCTGACAGAGGCTCGCCTGCCAATGGCCGCCGGTTTGTTCCAATACCGCGTAGCAGGCATCCGGCGTCCCGGCCTCGGCGATGAAGGGCGGATCGTGGCGCGTGTCGAGATAGGCGGGGCAGCCGACGGAGCCGGGATTGACCAGCAGCCGCCCGTCGGGAAGGCGCACGGCGCGCGCGCGGTGGGTATGGCCCGACAGGATCACCGGATGGTCCAGCCCCGTGGCCGGTTCCGCGCATTCGGAGAGAAGCGCGTCGCGCATTCCCCCTTGCGGGTCGCGCTGGTGCAGCCAGTTTTCCGTATCCGAACGCGCCGTCCCGTGGGTCATCAGCACGCCATGCTCGACCCGGGTGGGCGGCAGAGTGCGAATCCAGTCAAGATGGTACGGGCGAAAGCAGGGGCAGGCTCCATTGCTCCCAAAGCGGCTGGTCCGCGGCGGGCCGGTCGATGAGCCAGCGGTCGTGATTGCCCGCGATGGTGGGAAAGGGGCGGGCGATGAGCCTGTCCGCCGTGCCTGCGGGGTCGAGAGGACCCGAGAGGCAATCGCCCAGGTTGAGGATATGGATGATCCCCTTTCGGTCGATATCGGCAAGCACCGCGTCCAGCGCGGCCGAATTTCCGTGGATATCGGCAAGGATGGCAATGCGCATGGAATTAGCCTGACGACCGGTCCGGGAAAGGTAAAGGGGAATGGTACCGCCTCCCTGGCTTGAACAGGGGACCTCTGGATCCACAATCCAGCGCTCTAACCAACTGAGCTAAGGCGGCACGCGATGCGTTCCTTACTCACGGTGGGGCGGCAATGCAAGAGGGTCAAGGCCGGTCGAGGTGTTGTTGTCGGTCGGAAACGGGTCGTTCGGGGTGCGCGACCCTATTGCGCGGGGACGCGCAACGGGCTACCTCACGCTGCCATCCACTCCGGAGACCTGACATGGGCATCAACGACGAAAGCGATACCACCGCCAATCTTCAGATCGGTCCGACATCGGCCGGGATGGTCCGGTTGTTCATCGAGGGCGACGGGTTCGAGGTGCCGCTGGATTTCGAGCCGGAAGAGGCCGAGGAGATCGCAGAGGAGATCCGCGCCGCGGCGGCACGGGCACGGGCGGCCTCTAAGTCGAAAAAGTAACGCCCGGGTCGCGGGCGGCCTGCTGGCGCAGGGCGGCGTGGCGGGCGAATTTCTGGACCATCACCTTGCGCCGGGCCGGGGCCAGTTTCGTCTCTGGCCCGACCCGCAGGATTTCCGCGTCATAGGCATCGGCGATGATCAGGCCCGTTTCAGCCGGCAAGAGATCGGTCGGAAACGCCTCGTCCACCGCCCAGAAGAACCGGTCGCACCATTCGAGATAGCCCTGCCATTTGCTGTCGGAGGCAAAATCGGCGCGGCTGGATTTGCACTCGATCACCCAGATCTCGCCCTTGGGACCAAGCGCCATGACATCGACCCGCAGCCCGCGCGTGGGCGTGAGTTCTTCGACCGTCACGAAGTCATGGGCCAGAAGATGCCGGCAGACGCCGCGGGCCAGCACTTGGCCGGGGCGCATGTGCTGGGTATCGGGACGAGATTGGAGATGATCTTCGGGCATGGAAGAAGTGTGAACAATCCATGAACAAAAATCAAGCGGCGGGCGCGGGTGCTGGAGCGGTCGGTATTTTCCCCGGGCGATCCGCTGCGCTGCGTGTTAGGCTCCCACAGGTTTGTTTTGGTCGCGCCCCAGCCGGGGCCGCACCGCGAAAGGAGAAATACCCATGAGTTTCGTCAGAACGCTTGCCACCCTTGCCGCTGGTTTCGCCGCCGCGAAGGGCTATGACAAATACCAGAAGATGGGGGGCATGGCGGGCCTTCAGGATGCGATGAAGGACAATCCGGCGCTGGCAGGTATGCAGGCGCAGATGGGCCAGATGATGGAGAAGTTCGGGATGCCCGGCGGTGCCGAGGGTCTTGACGCCATGATGAAGCAATGGACCGGTGGTGGCGCGGGCGCGGGCGGGGCGACAGCGCGATGATGGGGCTGAGTGGCCTGATCTCGGCGCTGGGCGGCGCCGGGGCCACGGGGGCCGAGCAGGCAGGGCAGATGATGGATGCGCTGACCGGCAACACGGCGACCAGCACGGCGATGGAGGACAATGCCAAGCTGATGATCCGGGCGATGATCCAGGCGGCGCGGGCCGATGGCGAGATCGATGCCGACGAGCGTGCCAAGCTGATGGAGCATCTGGGCGATATCGATGCCGAGGAGCGGGCGTTCATCGAAGCGGAACTGGCGGCGCCGGTGGACCCGATGCGGCTTGCCGCCGATACCGGCGATCAGGCGAAGGCGCAGGTCTATGCCATGGCCGTCTCGGCGGTGCGGGTGGATACGGCGGGAGAGGCGGATTACCTCAACACGCTGGCCACGGCCCTGGGGCTCAGCGACGAGACCCGTGCCCGTGTGCACCGGTCCATGGGGCTCTAGGGGTCGCAGGCGAGCCTGCGCTAGCGCGCCCTCGGGCAGTAGTCGAACTTCGGCCAAACGGCGGGGGACGCCGGCTCGCAGGACGTGCCGTCTATCATCGCGATCGGTTGAGAGGGCGTCTGCGCAGGCTTGCCGCGTGTCACAGCCCGGTCCGGGAGGCGCACCTCGCGGATTGAGCGAAATCAACGAGCCCCCTGGATAACGGGATATTCTGCACGCTCACCTCCGCGGGGTATCATCATGTACAAGCATATTCTGGTTGCGATTGCGTTCCATGACGAAACGGAGCACGAGCGCGTCATCCAGGCCGCCATGGTTTTGGCAAACGACAGCGCTCACGTGACCGTCCTTCATGTCAGAGAAGCTATTCCGAGTTCCAGTATGGCCTATTTGCCGGCGGATTATATGGCCGAATTGCGGGCCGAAATCCAGGAGCGCCTGGATGTGCTGGCCGCCCGGTTCAAGGATGGCGTCGGCGTGATCGTCGATGGCCATGCCGGCCGCACGATCGTGGACTGGGCCGATGAAAACGACGTCGATTGCATCGTGATGGCATCCCATCATCCGGGACTGCAGGACTATCTTCTGGGGAATACGGCAGGACGCGTGGTGCGCCACGCCCCATGCTCGGTTCACGTGGTGCGCTGACCCGGAATCGCGCGCGATTGACCGGTCAGGGTCTTTCCGCATCTTTTCGGGACGATGAATGCAGATTGGGTGAGGGGTGCGTGGCCCGGGTCAGGGGCTGTGCCAAGCGGGTTTCGCGCCCTTTCCCCCCTGCGGTTCGGTTCCGTCCCGGGTGCGGAGGTGGAAATCCCGGTTGACTTGGCCGTGCGCGTCGGTAAAAGGCGGGCTTCAATGAATTTCCGGGCATGGGTGCACCACCCCTGCCATGCGAGGAGACCGACGATGGCGAAACCGACGACGATCAAGATCCGCCTGAACTCGACCGCCGACACGGGCCACTTCTACGTGACGAAGAAGAACGCCCGCACGATGACCGAGAAGATGACCGTGCGGAAGTACGATCCGGTCGCGCGCAAGCATGTCGAGTACAAGGAAGGCAAGATCAAGTAAGCCCCTGATCGGGCTGGATCAATTCCGAAGGGCCGCGGGCGATTGACCGGCGGCCCTTTTCTTTTTGCGCCCCCGGCCTTTTCCTTTGGGATTGCGGCCCTAGATGATGCGACATGCGGACGCAGGTCATCACCCTACGCACCACCACGAACGCGGATGTCAGCGCGGTCGACCGGCTGTTGCAGTCAAGCTATACGCGGCTTCTGAAATCCTGCTACTCGCCATCGGTCCAGGTCACGGCAGTGCCGATCATTTCCCGCGCGAACCCGGCCTTGATGAGCAGTGGGACCTATTACGTCGCGGTGGACCGGGAGGGCACGATCGTCGGTGCCGGCGGCTGGACGCGGTCGGTCAAAGGCCGCGACGTGGCCGATGTGCGCCATGTGGCGACGGATTACCGGCATCTCCGGCAGGGCATTGCCCGGCGGATCATGATGGGCGTGATCGCAGAGGCGCGGCTGGCGGGGATCCGGCGGCTCGACTGTCTGTCGACGCCCGTGGCGGTGCCGTTCTATCAGGCGATGGGGTTCACCCCGCAATGCAATGTGACGATCGGACTGCGGCCCGGAATCGATCTGCCCGTGGTGCGGATGGTGCGGGACCTCTAGGACGGGGCAGGGGTCAGAGATCCCACGCCATGGTGAAATCATCCATGACAAAGCCGTTCCCGATATCCGCCAAGACCTCGCCAGTCTTCCGGAACCCGATTTTCTCATAGGCCGAGATGGAGCCTGTGTTCTTCTTGTTGACGGTCAGTCGTATCCGTGCCGCGCCATCGCGGATCGCCTGATCGCGAAGATAAGCGAGCGCCCGTTTTGCCAGTCCCTGACCACGCTCGGAGGCAAGGATGTAGATCTTGCTCAGAAACAGGCCTTGGGCGTCGATCCTGAACGCGAAATAGCCCACGTCCCGGCCGTCGTTCCGGATCAGAAAATAGCTGACCCCCTTGTCCGTGATCTCGCTCTTGATCGCAGATCGCGAGTGGTAGGTTTCGAGCATATAGGCGACCTGATCGCGGCCGAGAATAGGAGAATAATGGTCGGTCCAGATCGCTTTTGCGAGATCAAGGACCCTGCCGATCTCGTCATCCGATGCCACCGGACGGACATCGATCGCCTTACCTGTCATCGCCCTTGTCCCCCGGGAAATCTGACGCCCCACGCCGCCCTTTCCCGAGCATAGAGCGAGAGGCCGAGAGGAACTCAACGGTCGACAATCAGCCCGAGATACGGGCCCTCGCGTGTTGGCGTGGTGCAAAGGAAAAGGGCCGGTGTTTCCACCGGCCCCCGGGATCCTTGCGTCGCAGTCTTGTTATTCCTGGTTGCCCAGGAACATCAGCAGGAACTGGAACATGTTCAGGAAGCTGATGTAGAGCGACAGCGCGCCGTCATAGGCGGCCTTGTCGAGCCACTCCTGATCGCCATGGGCGGCATGGGCCACGTACTGGTTCTTGATCTCCTGCGTGTGGAACGCGGTGAGAGCGGCAAAGACCAGAAGGCCGATGATCGAGATTGCGAACATCATTGCCGGCGACTGCAGGAAGATATTGATCACCATCGCAACCAGAATGCCGATCACGCCCATGATCAGGAACGATCCCCAGCCGGAGATGTCCTTCTTCGTGGTGTAGCCCCAGAGCGAGAGACCCGCGAAGGCGATGGCCGTCACGAGGAAGGTCTGCACGATCGAGAAGTCGTGTATACACGAGGAAGATCGAGCTGAGCGACAGGCCGATGGCGGCGGCGAAGACGAAGAACGCCAGTTGCACGGCGGCGGCCGACGCGTTTTGCAGCATCCGGCCCCAGCCGAAGAAGATGAAGGCCAGAGGTGCCAGCATGATCACCCAGCGCAGGGGCGAGGTGTAGATCAGCGCACCGAGCGATGACAGGTACTCACCTTCGCGGATCATGATCCCCGAAGCAGACGGATCGGCGGTTACGGCCAGTCCGGCAATCGCCCAGGCCGCGAGCGCGGTGATGAGCATGCCGACGGACATCGTGCCGTAGACCTTGTTCATGTGGGTGCGAAGACCCACGTCAATCTGGGCGGCGGAGCGGGCGCCTGTGCGGGTCCCGACCGTCTGATACTCTGCCATTTCAAGCCTCCAATAAGTTCCCTGAATGGTTGCGCGCCCATCGGGCGCACATCCTTGGGGGAGATATTGGCGTCTGCCCCCCACGTTTCAAGTGTTTTGGATCCTGAACGGAGTGTTTTTGTCGGGTTTGCGGCCCGTTAGCGCCACCAGCTCGGGATATCCCAGACGGGGCGGGAGATTTCGACCTCGAACTCAGCCTCGTCCAGCCCGATATCCCGGCGCAAATGGTCGTCGAGGCGGGCCAGATCGCGCCGCTGGCGGGCGAGGGCCGCCATGGTGCGAAGGCGTTGCCACAGACGGGATATGGGTGCGGGCCGGGGCGTGGAATGCCCCGGGCAGAGCGCGGGAAGAGGTGGGGGGCAGGGTACGCGACATGGGGTGATCCTTCCGGTTCTGTGATGGTTCGCATTGCACCAATCGTTGACGGTGATCGAATACACCGCTAGAAATGGATTTGTGAAACGAATGTTTTTGACGTGATCCATCAGGATTATTGATATGCCGCGTAACCTCGACATAACCGCGCTTCGCTCTTTCGTCGCCGTGGCCGACGCCGGTGGCGTGACGCGCGCCGCGGGGTTCCTGAACCTCACGCAATCGGCGGTCTCGATGCAGCTCAAGCGGCTCGAGGAGCTTCTGGGTCTGCCGCTGTTCGACCGGAGCGGGCGGACGATCGCACTGACCACAACCGGCGAGCATCTGTTGCGCGATGCGCGGCGGATCCTCGCGCTGAACGACGAGATCTGGAACCGGATGACCGACCCGGTGCATGAGGGCGAGATCCGGCTGGGCGTGCCCCATGACATCGTCTATCCGGCGATACCGCAGATCCTGCAGAAGTTTCACGCCGAGTTTCCGCGGGTGCGGGTGAACCTCGTGTCGTCTTTTACCGCGAATCTGTTGCAGATGCATGAACGGGGCGAATGCGAGATCGTGCTGACCACCGAGCAGGATCTTCGGCCCGGCGGCGAGACGCTGTTGTCGCTGCCGCTGGTCTGGATCGGCGCACCGGGCGGGGCTGCGTGGCGGTCGCGGCCGCTGCGGCTGGGGTTCGAGCAGCGTTGCGGGTTTCGCCCCGGCGTGCTGGCGGCGCTGGACCGGGCCGGGATCGAGTGGGAAATGGCGGTGGAATTCCGACAGCAGCCGCAGCGTCGAGGCCATCGTCAGCGCGGATATCGCGGTGCATGCGGTGCTGAAGGGCACGGAATCGCCGCAGGTCGAGGTGATCCGCCATGGCGGCGCGCTTCCCGACCTGCAGATATGGCGGATCAACTGCTATGCGTCGGGGACGGTGCGGACGGCGCCGCTGGACCGGCTTCTGGAAATCGTGCGCGACGGGTTCGTCGCGGCCCTAGGGCGTGATCACCACCTTGCCAGTCGAACGTCGGCTGCGTAGAAGCTCCAACCCCTCATCGGCGCGGTCGAGCGGCAGGACATGGCTGATATGCGGCTTCAGCCCGCCCTCGGAATACCAGCCGAACAGGGTCTCAAAGCTGCCGGTCAGAAGGCCCGGGTCGATCCGCAGGTAACCGCCAAGGTAGAAGCCCAGAACCGAGATGTTCTTGACCAGAAGGTGATTGGCGGCGATCGGCGGCACCGTGCCACTGGCAAAGCCCACCACAAGGATGCGCCCGCCGGGTTTGGTGGCGCGCATGGCCTGGGTGAAAAGATCGCCGCCGACCGGATCATAGACGACATCCGCCCCGCCCATGGCCTTGACCCGGTCGTGAAGGTCACCTTCGGTGCTGTCGATCACCGCGTCCGCCCCGGCGGCGCGGGCGATGGCGAGCTTCTCCGCGCCACGGGCGCAGGCGATGACGCGGGCGCCCATGCGTTTGCCGATCTCGACCGCGGTCAGGCCCACGCCCCCGGCCGCGCCGAGAACCAGAAGCGTCTCGCCCGGTTGCAGGGCAGCGCGCAGCGCCAGCGCCATGTGGCTTGTCCCATAGGCCACGAGGAACCCCGCGGCATCGGTAAAGGGCATGGCGTCAGGCAGCTTCAGGGCGCGGTCGGCGGGAAAGGTGCCGTATTCCGCAAGTCCGCCCTGACCGGAATAGACCGCGACGCGATCGCCGGGGGCGAAGCCGGCGACCCCAGGCCCGGTGCCGATGACCGTTCCAGCCAGTTCGAGACCCAGCGTGAGCGGCAGGGGCGGCTTTTCCTGATAGGTGCCGCGGATCATCAGGAGATCGGCGAAATTCAGGCCGCAGGCGGCGATGTCCACCTCGATCTCGCCCGCGCTCGGGGTTGGACGGGGGATATCCTCCAGTCGGGGGCCGGTCTCGAAGTCATTGATACGATAGGCTTTCATGCGTCGTGACCCTTTGCCGTCGAACCAAGTTGCCGAAATCGCGGCGCGGATGCAACGATGTGTTTTGCAATTCGGACAGAGATGTGTCATACAATCTAGACGGTAACATCGTTACACTTGATCTATCTTGACGATAGTTCCGCCCCAGATCGGACCATGACAGAATGCTGACTGGGTGTTCCTGTAGCTAAATTTTCGAACTGCCTATCCTAAAGGACAGGTTGTGCAACCCAAGCGTGAAGTGCCATATCGTTGGCACACGCATAAACGGCTTAGGAGTGACGATCATGAAACATCCTGTAGATGTGCACGTGGGCAAACGCGTGCGCCATCGTCGCTGGATGATCGGAATGACTCAGCAGCAATTGGCCGAGCGCGTCGGTATCAAGTTCCAGCAGATTCAGAAGTACGAAACCGGCATGAACCGGGTGAGTGCGTCCCGTCTCTGGGATATTGCCGACGCTCTGGAGGTTCCGGTTTCATTCTTCTTCGACGGGCTCGAGGAAGGTGCGCATGCGGAAACCGCGATGCCTGCGGATCTGATGGCGGACAAGGAGGCACTCGAACTTGTGCGCTCTTATTACGCCATACCCGAAACACAACGGCGGCGCCTGTTCGAACTGGCGCGCGTTCTGAGCGACGTTGATTGACATACGGCACGGCCTTGACGCCGTGTTTGTGGACCGATAGCGGCACCGGAGATCAGTCTTCGGTGCCGTTTCATGTCTGACATCCCCGCGCCCCTTGCCGCAGAGCTTTCGGAGGTCGCCCATGCCCTCGCCGATGTGGCGCGGGCGGCGATCCTGCCGCATTTTCGCGCCCATGGCCTTGTTGCTACGAGCAAGCGGGCGGATTTCGATCCGGTGACCGAGGCGGACCGGGCGGCCGAGCAGGCGATGCGAGAGCTGCTGCGCAGGATGCGGCCCGATGACGGCATTCTGGGCGAGGAGCTGGGCGCGGTTGCGGGCACGAGCGGGTTCACCTGGATCCTCGATCCGATCGACGGGACGCGCGGTTTTCTGAGCGGGACGCCCACATGGGGGGTGCTGATCGCGCTGGCGGATGCGGCGGGGCCGCGGATGGGGATCATCGACCAACCCTATATCGGCGAGCGGTTCTTTGGCGGCTTTGGTGAAGCCTTGGTAAGCGGACCGCACGGTGTCGTGCGACTGGCCACGCGCGCACCCCGGCCCTTGTCGCAAGCCATTGTTTTTACGACATTTCCGGAAGTGGGCGGGGCCGAGGAGCGCGCCGCGTTCGAGCGCGTTTCGGCGGCGGCGCAACTGACCCGCTATGGCATGGATTGCTATGCCTATGCGCTTGTGGCCGCGGGACAGGTCGATCTGGTGATCGAGGCGGGCCTGCAGGCCTATGATATCGCCGCGCCCCTGGCGGTGATCGAGGCCGCGGGCGGGATCGTCACCGACTGGCAGGGCGGGCCGGCCCATGAGGGCGGTCAGGTCCTGGCGGCGGCGAATCCGGAGATACATGCCGAGGCTTTGGCGAAGCTTGCCCGTTAAGGGTTAATTTTGCTAGGAAGGGCCGCGCGGGCAAGTCCTTCACATCCCTTTCTGTCGTCCGCAGTTCCGAATTTCGGTCCGAAAGGGATGGCTGGACCGAACGGAGCATATCATGGCCAGAACCCTTATTCGCAACATCGACACGCTGGTGACGATGGATGACGCCCGCGCCGTATTGAGGGGCGTCGATATTCTTATGGAGAACGGTGTGATCGCCGGAATCGGTGCCGGGCTGGACGCGCCCGGGGCAGAGATCGTGGAAGCGCGGGGATGCGTCGTCACGCCGGGTCTGATCAACACCCATCATCATCTGTATCAGACGCTGACACGGGCGGTTCCGGGCGGGCAGGATGCGCTGTTGTTCGGCTGGCTGAAGACGCTTTACCCGATCTGGGCGCGGTTCGGGCCGGAGGAGATGTTCGTCGCCACGCAGGTGGGGCTGGCGGAACTGGCGCTGTCGGGCTGCACGCTGAGTGCCGATCACCTGTACCTGTTTCCGAACGGGGCGCGGCTGGATGACACGATCGCGGGGGCGGGCGAGGTGGGCTTGCGGTTTCACCCGACGCGGGGCGCGATGAGCATCGGCGAAAGCGACGGCGGGTTGCCGCCCGATAGTCTGGTCGAGCGGGAAGCGGATATTCTGAACGATTCCATACGGGTGGTGGATGCGTTTCATGTCCCGGGGCCGGGTGCGATGGTGCAGGTGGGGCTGGCCCCCTGTTCGCCGTTCTCGGTCAGTCGCGAGCTGATGCGGGATGCGGCCCTTCTGGCCCGCGACAAGGGCGTGCGGCTTCATACGCATCTGGCGGAGAACGACGAGGATATCGCCTATAGCGAGGAAATGTTCGGGTGCAGGCCGGGGCAATATGCCGAGGAGCTTGGCTGGACCGGCGATGACGTCTGGCATGCTCATTGCGTGAAACTGGACGCGCAGGAGATTGATCTTTTTGCGAAAACCGGGACGGGCGTCGCGCATTGCCCCTGTTCGAACTGCCGGCTTGGATCGGGGATCGCGCCGGTCAGGGCGATGCGGGATGCGGGCGTGCGCGTGGGGTTGGGGGTGGATGGGTCGGCGTCGAACGACGCGGGCGACATGATCGGCGAAGCGCGCATGGCGATGCTGTTGCAGCGGGTGGCGCGGGGTGCGGATGCCATGGGGTCGATGGAGGCGCTGGAGATCGCCACGCGGGGCGGGGCGGCGGTGCTCGGGCGCAGTGACGTGGGGCAGATTGCCGAAGGATTCCGGGGGGATATCGCGATCTGGGATGTCTCGGGGATCGAGGCCGCGGGAAGCTGGGACAGGGCCGCGCTTTTGCTGGCGGGCCCGCGCCGGGTGCGGGACCTGTTCGTCGAGGGGCGGCAGATCGTGCGGGACGGCGAATTGGTGACGGTGGATATGGGCGCGGTGCTGCGGCGGGCGGAGATGCTGGTCGCGCGATTGATGGGATAGTTAACGTGGGTTAACCGGAGCGATGGACGCTTCAAGAAAACTCGCGAACCTACGGAAAGAAAAGAAATTTAATATTCTAGACCGACCGCGCGCCCCGGTTAATCCGGGCATCGCTACGGCAGCGGTCGCACAATGTGCATACCATGCGCATAGGATGCGGAAACCATGCGCATGGAGATTGCGGGCCGCGCACGGGTGATTACCCCAGCGCGCGGCCCGCGTTGATCGCCTTAGCCGGTGGGGGAAACGTAGGATTTCGTTGCCTTCTTGGCCGCCTTCATGGCCTTGATCGCCTCACCCGGTGTCATCAGCTTGACGGTGGCGCCGCCGGAGAAGGCCCCGGATGCGCCGACCGCCAGCGCGCCCGCCGCCATGGCGGTATCGTCGGGCGCTTCGATCAGAGCATAGATGTCTTCGTCGCCGAAGCTGAAGAACAGGTGGTGCAACTTGCCGCCCACCGCTTCGATCAGCTTGCGGGCGGGTGCCTCGCGATCCTGCGGATTGTCGACCATCGCCTTGATCGCGGCGGCGGTGTAGCGGGCCTTGAACAGATAGAACGCCATGACGGAACTCCCCTCGTAATTGTTTGAATGAACGCCCCCCGGCACGCGATGGTCCCGGAGGACGCGTGGGGGCATCTTACACGAGAGCGCGTCCCGGGTCGCGCGGGAGCTTTTCGCCGGGAGATCCCGTCAGAGTTGCCGGCCCGCGACCCAGACGGCCCGGATTGCGCGGTCGTCGCCCAGCATGATCGTGGGGAACACGGCCTGCCAGATATCCCCGGCCCGGGCCGAGGCCTGGGCGATGGCAGGGGTGGAGGCCAGATCGAGGATCACCAGATCCGCCTCGCTGCCGGGTGCAAGGGTGCCCACGCGGTCGTCCATGTGCATGGCCCGCGCCGACCCTTCGGTGGCAAGCCAGAGAAGCGCCGAGGGGTGGAGTGCATTGCCGCGCAATTGCGCGATCTCATAGGCCGCGGCCATGGTGCGCAGCATCGAGAAGGACGAGCCGCCCCCGGTATCGGTGGCAAGTCCCACGGGCAGGCGGTGCGCAAGGGTCATGTCGAACAGGCCCGAGCCGATGAAGGTGTTGGAGGTGGGGCAGTGGATCAGCGCCGCGCCGACCTCGGTCAGCCGGTCGATTTCGCGCGGCTCGAGGTGGATCGCGTGGCCGTACATGCCGCGCGCGCCCAGAAGCCCGTGAGATTCGTAGGTGTCGAGGTAATCGCGCGCCTCGGGGAAGAGCGACCGGACCCATGCGATCTCGTCGGTCTGTTCCGAGAGATGGGTTTGCATCAGGCAGGTGGGGTTTTCGGCCCAGAGCGCACCAAGGGCGGCCAGTTGACCGGGTGTCGAGGTGGGCGAGAAGCGCGGGGTGATGACGTATTCGGCACGGCCCCGGCCATGCCATACCTCGAGCAGTGCCTTGCTGTCGTCATAGGCCGATTGCGGCGTGTCGCGGAGGCCCGTTGGGGGCATTCCGATCCATGCAGGTCTTGCCCGCCGCCACGCGCATGCCGCGCGCTTGGGCAGCCTCGAAGAAGGCGGTGACGCTTTCGGGATGGATGGTGCAATAGCTGGCCACTGTGGTGGTGCCGTGGGCAAGGAGGAGGTCGAGATAGCGGTTGGCGATCTCGGCCGCATAGGCGGGGTCGGCGAGGCGCATTTCCTCGGGGAAGGTATAGCTGTTGAGCCAGTCGATGAGGCGCTTGCCCCAGGAGGCGATGATCGCGGTCTGGGGGTAATGGGCGTGGGCATCGACGAAGCCGGGCAGGATGAGCGAGCGGCCGTAATCGGTGACGGGCGCGTCGGGATGGGCGGCGCGGACGCTGTCCGCCGGGCCGGTCATCAGGATCTCGCCGTCCCGGATCGCCACCGCGCCATGGGTGTGGTGGACCGCCGCCTCGGGCCCGTGGGTCAGAGGGTTCGCGGTGAAGGTAAGGGTCTGGCCCAGAAGGATCGAAATCGTGCTCATGGGTGGAGACTAGGCCCAAGGGCGGGGCGCGTAAATCGGAACAAGCCCCCCTGTTTCTTTGAAACGCCTTCGCCTATGGTCCGGGCAAAGCGCAGGCAGTTTCCCGGAAAGGACCGTTTCGGAAGTCACATGGCCGATCTGATCGACGCAGAAGAGACATCCGCCGAGGAGGTGGACTACGCGCTGGACAACCGGCTTGTGGCGAAGGTGCGCGCGGCGCTGGCGGCGGAGGATGCCGAGGCGCTTCACGCGGCGATGGAGCCCCTGCACGCGGCCGATATCGCCGACCTTCTGGAGCAGGTCTCGGGCGGGGAGCGGCGTGAGATGCTGCTTCTGGCCCCGCGGATCGTCGATGGCGAGGTCCTGTCGGAGCTGGAAGAGGGTCTGCGCGAGGAAGTGATCGCGATCCTGCCGCGCGAGGCGCTTGGCGAGGCGCTGCGCGAGCTCGAGAGCGACGACGTGGTGGACCTGATCGAGGATCTCGAGATCGAGGATCAGACCGCCCTTCTCGAGGCGCTGGAGGATGCCGACCGGGTCGCGGTCGAACAGGCGCTGGCCTATCCGGAGTTTTCCGCAGGCCGGATGATGCAGCGCGAGGTCGTGGCGGTGCCGCAGCATTGGAACGTGGGCGATGCCATCGATTTCATGCGCGGGAAGGAAGACCTGCCCGATGATTTCTATCACGTGATCCTTGTGGATGCGCGGCACCGGCCCACCGGTTACGTGACATTGGGCAAGATCATGGGGGCGCGGCGCGACGTGGCGCTGAACAGCCTTGAGGAAGAGAGTTTCCGGGTGATCCCGGCGCTGCAGGAAGAGGCCGACGTGGCCTATGCGTTCAACCAGTATCACCTGATCTCGGCCCCGGTGGTGGACGAGGACGGGCGGCTTGTGGGCGTGATCACCATCGATGACGCGATGATCGTGCTGGACGAGGAGCACGAGGAGGACATCCTGCGTCTGGCCGGTGTGGGCGAAGACGGCGGGAGCCTTTCGGCCAGCGTGATCGAGACCACGCGGGGGCGGTTCCCGTGGCTGGCGGTGAACCTGCTGACGGCGATCGTGGCGTCGCTGGTGATCGCGCAGTTCGAGGCGGCGATCGCGCAGATCGTGGCCCTTGCGGTGCTGATGCCGATCGTGGCGTCCATGGGCGGGAATGCGGGCACCCAGAGCCTGACGGTGGCGGTGCGCGCGATCGCGACCAAGGACTTGACCGGTTCGAACGTCTGGCGGGTGATCCGGCGCGAGCTGATGGTGGGGCTGATCAACGGCGTGGCCTTTGCGGTGATCATGGGGATCGTCGGTGTCGTGTGGTTCGGCCTGCCGATGCTGGGCGTGGTGATCGCGGTGGCGATGGTGATCAACCTGATCGCCGCGGCTTTGGCGGGGATCGGGATTCCCGTGGTGCTGGAGAAGCTGGGGATCGACCCGGCGCTGGCCTCGGGCGCCTTCGTGACCACGGTGACCGATGTGGTGGGCTTTTTCGCCTTCCTCGGGCTGGCCGTGGTGTTCCTGCTGTGAACATGGGCGAGGCGAAGGCCGCCGCGCGCAAGGCGGCGTTCGCCCGCCGCAAGGCCGCGCATGAGGCGGGGCTGGACGGGCCGGCGCAGGAGGCGCTGGCCGCGTATCTTGCGTCCCAGGCGGGCAGGGTGCTTGCGGGTTACATGGCGATGCGGACCGAGATCGACCCCTTGCCGGTGATGGCCGGGTGGGCCGGTCCGGTGGGCGTGCCGGTGATCGCCGGTGCCGGGCTGCCGTTGACCTTCCGGCGCTGGACGCCCGACGCGCGCGATGGTCGAGGGGCCGTTCGGTGCGAAGATCCCCGAGGCGGGGGCGGATGTCATCCCGGAGGTGTTGATCGTGCCCCTGGTGGCGTTCGATGCGCGGGGGTTCCGGCTGGGCTATGGCGGGGGGTTCTATGACCGGACGCTGGAGGGCCTGCGGGCGCGCGGGCCGGTCGTTGCGGTCGGGTTCGCCTATGGGGCGCAGGAGGCGGAGGCGCTTCCACTGGAGCCCACCGATCAGCGGCTTGATGCGATTGTGACCGAGGCGGGGGTGCGGGTGTTCGGGTGACGGTCGGCTCTGCGGGACGAAACCGCCGTTCGAAGTTCGATGACGCATTGGATCGAGAGCCAATATTCAACTTCGATTGGCTACCGTCTTGATTTGCGGCAGGCCGGTCAGCTGCCTGTCGAGGGAGAACGAATATGGTAGTAGGCAATGTATCGGTCCTTGGGCTTGGTCTGATGGGCTCCGCGCTCGCAAGAGCGACGGTGTCCGCGGGACTAGACGCAACTGTTTGGAACAGAAGTCCCTCGAGAGCGCAGGCTTTCAACGACAGCCCCGCGAAGGTGGCTTCGTCTGTTGAGGACGCAGTGGACGCCAGCGACGTGATCGTCGTTTGCCTCAAAGACTACGCAGCCATGAATGAGGTGCTGCAAACGACCACGATCGAGAAACGGATTGCCGGAAAGACCCTCGTGCAACTTTCGACGGGGACGCCGACGCAGGCACGAGACGCGTCCGGCTGGGCGTCGGGTGTCGGTGCACGCTACCTCGATGGTGCCATCATGGGGTTTCCCAAGGATATCGGCACGGATGGCCTGCTCGTCTTGTTCGGTGGGGACGAAGCGACGTTTGAGCGCTGCGATCCGATTGCGAAGGCCATTGGAGGTTCTGCCATTCGGGTGGGTGATGACCCCGGAACCGCCGCCGCCCTGAATACTGCGCTCATCTCTCTCTATTTCAGCTTCCTTTTCGGTGTTCTGAACGGCGCGGCGATATGTGATGCGGAAGGAATCCCTCTCGAAAAATTTGGCGCCATTGGCACATCTTTGATGCCGGTTTTGAGCGGTGTCATGGAGCGATCCGTGAAGATGATCGCGGGCGGTTCGTACGAGACCGAGCTCAATACGCTCGAGACGAGCGCGGGATCGATGGAACAGCTTGCCGCTGTGATGCGGGATGCGGAAATCGACGGACGCTTTGTGGAAATCATGGGTGCGTACGCCACCGAGGCTATCGAGGCCGGCAAGGGCGGGCTCAGCAACGCTGTCTTGTTCGAACTCCTCCGAGGGCGGGCCTGAGGTTTTCCTAGATATCGTTGGCGGTGGTTAGTAGGGCTCAGTGCCGTCATTCGTGGTGCGGTAGACCGACGACAATATTTCCGGACACGGCGGTCAGTGAAAGATCCCAGGCGCCAGCCCGCCGGGACGGGTAGGTGCGCGCCGGGCGCCGTCGGCGCTGTCCGGGCGAGGGTGGGGTCAACTCGGATGTTGGGACGGGGCTTGAACAAGCCATTCGATGCTTCGCGGGCACCGGTCACTCTCTGCGCGAAGTCGGGCGCCCGAAGTCGGTGCCGAGGCCCGTTCTCAGTGCCGAGCCGGTGGTCGGGGCGCAGATCGGAAGGGGGGATCAGGCCTTTTTCGCCGCCTTGGGCTTTGCGGTGGTCGGTGTGTCCGGGGTTGCGGCCTCGCGTTCGAGCCGCGCCTTGCGCAGGCGTGCGGTCCGGGTTTCGCGCTGTTCGTTTTCGTCGTCGATGATGCCCCGGACGATGCGGGTGGTCTTGTCCATCGGTGTTTCCGCGCGGGGTTTCGCGGCCTTGAACAGCGTCGATTTGGTCAGTCGGGTCATGGGTCTGTTTCCTTCTCGGAACCGGGAGCGTTGCGGGCCGTCATCGAACGAAGGGGCCCGTCGCGTCGGGGGGCGGTCGCGTGACCGGCATCGGGACATTTCGGTTTGGACTGCGTCCGGCCCGTGCCGCCGGGGGGCGGCCAGTCGGGCCGCGTCGTGTGGACCGCGTCAGGGAGGCCAAGTCGTGTGGCCGGGGTCGTTTGAGCGGGACCGGCGCAAAGGCCGCTCCCGCCATCGTCTTTGGTTCGGGCTTACGCCAGAGCGAGATCGATCGCGGATTCGCGACCGTCGCGACCGGCTTCGATTTCGAACGTCACATTCTGTCCGTCGTCGAGCTGGTTGATACCGGCCCGCTCAAGAGCGGAGATGTGAACGAAAATGTCTTTGGATCCATGCTCGGGAGAGATGAAACCGAAACCTTTTTGAGAATTGAACCATTTCACGGTGCCATTGGCCATCGTGATGTCTCCTGTATTGTATTGCCACCCACAGAACGTGGTGGCCCGGCTCAGTGTCGTCATAGGATCGACTGGAGCCGTTAGGAAACAGAAGGTCGTAGGATGATGCTTTGCACGCTCTACATAGGGGGGATTTGACGGGATTGCAAGGGCGGGGCGCGCGATTGCGGGCACTGGCCCATTGCTTGGCGGGGTGTCGTCGCCCTGCATCGACCGTAGAAATACGGATTGGTGTTTGTCGCGCCACCTGCGATGAGGACGCATGACTGTCTCAAACTCAAACAACATCTGGCGATACCCTGTGGCTATGGGCGCTGCTCGTCACGCTTGCGCATCGGCGGTTTGGCGTTCTTCGAACG
Organism: uncultured Alphaproteobacteria bacterium; assembly: GCA_963698645.1. Classification (GTDB taxonomy): domain Bacteria; phylum Pseudomonadota; class Alphaproteobacteria; order Rhodobacterales; family Rhodobacteraceae; genus Ovoidimarina. Next base: position 38,154 of record CAVORP010000006.1, on the reverse strand, counting down.
ACAAAGTCTGGTTCGTGAACTGACCGTCAAAAGTGCCACGCTGCATCGCCTTGGCCTCTCAACGGGCCGATCAGCATGATGCGCATCTGACATCATTGTCTGCGATTTTTGTGGCAGGCGGGGTTGAGCGACAGGATTTGTTGCTGGACGTGGCCGCAACGATCATGCGGTTTTATCCGCGCATCACGTCGGTGAATGTCGTCCCGTTCGATCCGTCCGAACCGGTGATCCAGACGCACGCCCGGGTCTGTCGGCGCGGAGGATGCGGCACTGATTGTCGAATGGCGCGCCGTTCGACAGGTGCATTGCAAATCGGGCAAATGCCGACACAGGCCAGATCACTATCTGCTCGTGAAACGCACGCCCAATACTGATGCGGCGCAGCACGGCCTTGGCGCTGGTCATCGACGCCCGCGCGCTGATTGCGACCGACGATCCGTTCTGGCAACGCCGTCGGCTTCGCTGCGTCTTTTCACGCCGGACGGCCAGACATGCGTTGGTCGGTCATCTGTCAGCGGATGCAGACGGGGTTTTCAAAACCGCTTGGCAGTGTGTCGCAGCCTTTGATCTTTGAAACCGCTCTTGCCATTCGTGCTGGCGGACCTTTTGCCCGTGGGAAAGGTTCTGTTCGTCGATCGTCCTGGTCACGGCACTGTCTTTCTGCTGGCCGCCCTTGGCTTCAGGCAAGCGCGCGCCGCACAAAGAGGCCGAGAACCGTGCAAAGCTGAGCGCGCAGGAAACCCGGCTGGCGCATGCCTCGCGCGTCAATGCGATGGGCGAGATGGCCAGCGGCATGGCGCATGAACTGGCGCAACCGCTGACCGCAATCCTCAGCCAAGCGCAGGCCGGCCGGCATCTGGCGCGGCGCGGTGATCGTGGGACGTCTGGGCACCGTGTTGGACGACACCGTGTCTCAGGCGCAGCGGGCGGCCGACATCCTTGACCGGCTGAGGCGATGGAGCAAACCGAACCGTGCGCCGTCAAAGCCCTGCTCCCTTCATGATGCGGCGCAAAGTGTGCAGCGTCTTCTGGCATCGGAAGCCACGGCCAAAGGGGCCGAGATCGCGTTGTCCATGCCTGCTGATCCCGTCCTTGTCGACGCCGACCCGGTCGCGTTGGAGCAGGTCGTCTTCAACCTTGTGCGCAACGCGCTTGATGCCTCGGACGCGGCGCGGGTCACGATCCGGACAGATATCGATGGCGGATCGGCAATTCTGGATGTCATTGACGATGGTCCGGGCGTTCCCGAGACGATCAAGCCGCGCATTTTTGAACCGTTCGTGACCGGAAAGCCGGATGGTACGGGGCTTGGGCTGGCGCTCTGTCAGCGTCTGGTCGAGGAAATGGGCGGCGAGATTGTGCTTTTGCCCGAGACTGCCGAGACGACGTTTCGGTTGTCCCTGCCACTTTCGACCAAGGCGGTGACGCCATGAGCAATCATGTCTACCTTGTCGATGACGATGAGGCTGTGCGCAACGCGCTTACCCTTCTGCTCGAAACGGTCGGGCTGGATGTCCGCAGCTTTGCCTCGCCCGAAACCTTTCTGAGCCAGGCGGCAGATCTGGTGCCGGGATGCCTGATCCTCGATATCAGGATGCCCGCGATTTCGGGCCTGAAACTGCAGGAGAAACTGAACGATCAGGGCGTGACATGGCCCACGGTCGTCATCAGCGGGCACGGCGATATCGAGGCGTGCCGGCGGGCGTTTCGCAATGGTGCCATCGATTTCCTTGGCAAGCCGGTGGACGAGCAGGATCTGATCGACGCGATCCAGAAGGGCCACGCGGAGCTTGAGCGGCAACAACAGGTTCTGGCGGAACGTGCCGAAGCCGTCGCGTTGGTCAAGTCTCTCTCGGCGCGTGAACAGGAAGTGCTCGGGATGATCGCGAAGGGTCTGACCACGAAGCAGATCGCCGATGCGCTTGTCCTGTCGCCGCGCACGGTCGAAAGTCACCGCGCGGCGATCGCGGCAAAGGCAGGCACGTCTTCGGCGGCGGAACTGACGCGGTACTGGCTGGAAGCGCAGGCGGATCAGTAGAACTACGGAGATCCTTGCGGGGGGTACGAATACTGTCCTCCACCGGCCGGGATTAGACAGGGTGCATCAGTTCAGAAAAGGAAAGATCCGATGATCCGCACCATGACACTTGCCGCCGCCCTTCTGGTCCCTGTCGCCAGCATTTGCCCAGGACTTGCCGACGGCCCCCTATCTTCCGCTCGGTCTGGCGACACAAGCCGCGCAGGTGGCGGTCGATGCCTGCACGGCCGAGGGCCACAACGTCAGCGTCGCGATCGTCGCCCGCAGCGGCGTGACCAAAGTGATCTTGCGCGCCGACAATGCAGGCCCGCACACGGTCGGGTCCAGCACCGGCAAGGCCTTTACCTCGGCCAGCATGGGCCGTGACACAGCCGGTCTGGCCGGCTTCATCGGTGCGAACCCCGAGAATGACGGTCTGCGCGACATGGACAGCCGGCTGGTCATTCTGGCGGGTGGATTGCCGATCCGGATCGGTGGCGCATTGGTGGGCGGCATCGGTGTGGGTGGCGCGCCGTCGGGGGCCATCGACGAGACCTGCGCCCGCGCGGGCCTTGACGCCATCGGCGCCGAGTAGGCCCATCATGGCCCGCCCCCGGTTTGGGGCGGGTCGTTTCAATTGGAGGGTGAACGACATGTTTCGTTTCCTGATCATCTTTGCCGCCGTTGCATTCTGCGGCGCGGCCCATGCCCAGACCGCACCATCGGCATCCGAAATCGCGTCTTACACAGGGCTTCATCTTGCCGCGCATGAAGGGCGGGTGGATGAGATCAACCGCCTGATCGCCTCGGGTGCCGACGTCAACGCCCGTGACGGCGCGGGCCGGACGCCGGCGCATGTGGCCGCCTTCGCCTCGCATGACGCGGCGCTGGCCGCGCTTGCCAAGGGTGGCGCGGATATGAACGCGCTGGAGAACCGGGTCTATGATGTGCTGACCATTGCCGCGGTCGCGAATGATCCGGAGCTGGTCTCTCTGGCGATGGAGCTTGGGAACCGGCCGGATCTGATTACGAGCGTCTATGACGGGACTGCCCTGATCGCGGCGGCGCATCTTGGCCATCACGAGGTCGTCGCCCGGCTGGTCGCGGGCGGCGCGCCGCTGGACCATGTCAACAACCTCGCCTGGACCGCCCTGATCGAGGCGGTGGTTCTGGGGGATGGCGGGCCGGATCATGTCAGGACCGTCGAGGTCCTGGTCGAGGCGGGTGCGGACAAGACAATCGGGGATCGTGACGGTGTCACGCCCCTTCAACATGCGATCGCGCGCGGTTATGACGAGATGATCCTGCTTCTGAGATGACCTTGCAACGCCCGTGATACCGGCGTCTTCCGGTCGTCACGGGTCGGGACGGCAGGACAGCGGCTGGCTCTTGGCCAGCACCCGGACGTCCCGATCACCACGCGTCAGATCGTAGATGTCGGGATGGCGCCGCATGGTCCCGTCTGCATCTGGAAAATCCCTGTAGTAGCGGATCAGCACGGGCACCCTTGGCGCGTCGAGCCTGAGGCTCGACGCGCCTGCCGCCATGGCCCGGATCCAGTCCTCGTCACGGTCGAGCAGCCACGCGGCAAGGGCGGCCCAACGCTCCACCCGGATACAGCCGTGGGAGAAGGCGCGACGCTCTTGCGCGAAGAGGTACCGTTGGTTGGTGTCATGCATGAAAATGGACAACCCAGGGTCCAGCCTGATGGCGAGGAGCCCCATCGGGTTGTCCGGACCCGGCGGAAATATCCGGTCGGGCACTTCGCCGCTTTCGATCATATCCGGCGTCGGGCGCCATGACGGCCAGAAGATGACGGCCGATGTGAAGGTATCGATCCGTGGGGTGCGCGTCTCTGGCTTGCCGACGATGATCCTGCTGCGAAGCACGGGCGCGCCATCCTCGAAGGCGATCAGCTCGTAGGACGGGATGTTGACAAGGATCGCACGGCCCGCGGGCAATGCGAGGGGAGGCGAAAGCGCGTCCAGACCGTCCCGCGACGGCTCTGCCTGCCATGCGTCCGGCAGGACCACGGGCGTCACCGGGGGCTCTCTGGTCCGACAGGAAACGAGAAAGACGACGATGCACATCGTCATGACACGGTTGAGGAAATTGGTCCGTTTCGATGCGACCATGATGGGAGAACCTTAGGCGGGGGTGGCGGCCGCTTGCAAGATCATGGGCGCATTCTGTCGGTCTGGCCGAGAGATTTGGCGCTTTCCGGTTGAAAACGGGGCGGAGACGCAGCGGTCGTTCGCGCGGCTCCGTCGCGGTGACAGCTCTGCGGACGGAGCTGACTTTCGATGCGGATGCACCAATGTCCGGTTTGGCGATCCCAAAATTGGCGACTTGCTGTTTGTTATTTTATAAAATAATAAATCTCCAAAAATGGGAGACTTTTACATGCGTAAGCGCGCGGCGGCAAGGCAGACGGATGTTTTGAGTGTGCTGAAAGCATGTGACAAACCCATGACGGCCTACCAAATTCTTGAACGGCTTCAGGTCAGAGAACCGGACATAGCGCCGCCCACTGTCTACCGCACGCTTTCGGCCCTGACGGATCAAGGACGGGCGCACCGGCTTGAATCCATCAAGGCATTTGTGCCCTGTCGCTGCAGCCATGTCGAAAGCGTGCCTGTCCTGGCAGTCTGTGAAGACTGCGGCTTGGTTGAAGAACATGACGGCAGCGATCTGCTGCCAAAGCTCACGGCCTTGACCGACCAAAGCGCCTTTAAGGCGGCGCGTCACATCGTTGAAATTCACGGGCGGTGCGGCACCTGCGCTGCCTGACTTACCTTCTTCAGACCAGACTGGGTATATCATGAAACACACACTCTCCCTCCTTGCGCTTGTCATCGCTTTCCCTGCCTTCGCAGAAGAATCTCGCCAGCTTGATGCTCATGAGCATGGTGTTGGAACGCTCAATATCGCGATTGAAGGCGCGACTGTCGCGATGGCGTTCGAAGCGCCGGGCGCTGATATTGTCGGGTTCGAACATGCTGCGGAAAGCGAAGCTGACCTCGCGTCGATTGACTTGGCCATCGCCACGCTTGGTTCGCCGCTGAATCTGTTCATAATGCCCGATGCTGCAGGCTGTGCTGTAGACGTTGCAGTCGCCGAACTTGAAGGTGGAGACGGGCACGACGACCACAGCGAAGAGCATGACGATGAGCACGGGCACGACGATCATGCCGAAGAAAAGCATGAAGATCACGCCCACGACGACCATGGGGACGACGATCACGCCGACAAAGCAGGGCATACGGATTTCCATGCAGAATACACGCTGACCTGCGAGGCACCGGATGCGCTGACCGAAATCACCTTTGCCTATTTTGAGGCGTTTCCGAATGCGCAAGAGGTTGAAGTGCAGATCGTCACGGCATCGGGCGCACAGGCGTTCGAAGTTGAACGCAACGCGCCCGTCTTGACGTTGGGACGTTAAGCGCCGGTGACTGAAACCACACTCGAAATCAATGACGTTGCCTATCGCTGGCCCGGGCGGATTGGCTTTTCCCTGACCGTACCAAGGCTTTCAGTCGCCAAGGGAAAGTCTGTGCTGCTGCTTGGGGAAAGCGGGTCGGGCAAGTCGACACTGTTGTCGTTGATCTGCGGGACAATCGTGCCAGATCAGGGCCGCGTGAATATCGCGGGAACGGACATTGCCAAATTGTCCGGCGGTGCGCGCGACAGGTTTCGTGCGGAAATGATCGGTGTAATATTTCAACAGTTTAACCTGTTGCCGTTTGGATCAGTGATAGAAAACATCCTGCTTCCGCTTCGTTTTGCGCCTGCGCGTCGTAAACGTGCCCAAGATGCGACTGCCAAAGCCTCAGAGTTGTGTGCCGCTCTGGGTCTTCCATCAGATGTAACTGGCGCCAAAGCGACCGCCCTGAGCGTCGGTCAACAACAGCGTGTGGCCGTTGCCCGGGCATTAATCGGACAACCGCCGTTGATTGTGGCGGATGAACCCACTTCGGCGCTTGATGCCAATAGCCAAGCGGCCTTTCTTGACGTTCTGTTCAAACAAACCGCGAAGCACCACACCGCGCTGTTGATGGTCAGCCATGATCCGCGTCTGGGGGACCGTTTTGATAAGGTGATCCATATGGAAGACATCGCCCAAATCAAGCGGACTCCGGCATGATCCTGCGCCTCGCCATCGCCTCGCTCTTTGCCCGTGCGCTGACCGTCGGCATGACCATCATTGCCATCGCTTTGTCGGTGGCGTTGTTCCTTGGCGTCGAAAAGGTGCGGACCGGGGCCAAAGCCAGTTTCGCCGATACGATTTCCGGCACCGATTTGATTGTCGGGGCGCGATCGGGGTCTGTTCAATTGCTGCTGTATTCCATCTTTCGCATCGGCAATGCGACCAACAATGTGACCTGGCAAAGCTATCTAGACATCGCGGCGCGCCCAGATGTCGACTGGATCGTCCCTATCTCGTTGGGCGACAGCCACCGCCAATTCCGCGTGATGGGCACAACCCAAGCCTTTTTCGAGCACTATAAATTTCGACGCGGCAGATCACTGGCGGTGTCTGATGGCGCAATCATGGATGACCTGTTTGACACGGTTATCGGCGCTGATGTCGCGGCAACACTGGGATATGTTGTGGGCGATCCGATCGTCGTCGCCCATGGCCTTGCGTCTTTCTCTGAACACAAGGATCAGCCGTTCCGCGTGTCCGGCATCCTGAAAAGGACCGGCACGCCTGTCGACCGTACCGTTATTGTCAGTATGGAAGCGATTGAGGCGATCCATGTGGATTGGAAGAGCGGCGCACAAATCCCCGGCCAATCAACACCTGCGGATGTGATCCGCGAGATGGAGCTGACGCCAAAGGCGATCACCGCAGCCCTAGTCGGCGTGCAAAGCCCCCTTCAAACCTTCGCCCTGCAACGCGCCATCAACGAATACGGTGAAGAGCCCTTGTTGGCGATCTTGCCAGGCGTAGCGTTGCAGGAACTGTGGGGCATCGTTGGCATTGCCGAAACAGCCCTGTTTGCGCCGTGTCTGCGATGGTCGTTGTTACTGCGCTTATCGGCATGATGGCCACGATCTTTTCAAGCCTGAACGAACGCCGCCGCGAAATGGCAATCTTTCGAGCCATGGGCGCCCGCCCGTCAACAATCGTGGCAATGCTTGTCTTAGAGGCGATGATGATGGCGGCGCTCGGGGCCCTGCTTGGGATGGCACTTCTGTATGCCGGGTTATTCATCGCCCAGCCAATCCTCGACAGCGCCTTTGGCCTGTGGCTGCCGATCGAAGCGCCCACAACACGCGAAGCCTGGGTCATCCTCGGGGTCGTCTGCGCTGGCGCAATCGTGAGTCTGGTGCCCGCCGCAGGGCTTACAGGATGTCGGTCGCCGATGGTATGATGGTCAAAACCTGATACCACGAAAAAGGTGGATGCAATGTTGAACCGCAGAACAACCTTGATGCTCTTGTCTGGATCGCTTGCAGCGCCTAAAGCGGCGCTCGCGCAAACACCACGGGAAATCACGTGGGATGATCTACTCCCGCCGGGGCTGCCATATTCCGAAATCATCGGAGAAGGCGAATTGGACGAAGAGAATGATACGTGGAATCCAATCTACGACGCCAATGCGACCAAGCTGAACGAAGACCTCAACGGCGACTATATCAAGATGCCGGGGTTCATCATTCCCTTTGATATCGGCCCAAAGGGAGTGACCGATTTCATGCTGGTGCCCTACGTCGGCGCGTGCATCCACACACCACCGCCACCCGCGAACCAGCTTGTCATGGTAAACGCTGCGAAGCCTTGGCCAGGCGATCAACTTTGGGACGCGGTCTGGGTCACCGGAACGCTACGCACACAGTTGCAATCCACCAATCTGGGTCAAACAGGTTATTCCATCTCGGCTGAAAAAATGGAGGTGTATGTATGGTAAACCGCCATTTTCAACGTCGCGCGGTTTTGGCAGGCGTGGTTGCCTCGGCGGTCTTGCCCAGTGTGGCGCGCGCCGAGGAGTTTATCGATCTCGATTGGGAAGATCTGCTACCGAAAGACCAACCGACCATTCCGAACGCCCTGCGAAGCCTGCTGCCCCACGACGAGCAGGCACCACTGACAAGCCAACAACCTGCCTCGACTGGCGTCAGAGTAGATTGGAACGGCCAGGTCGTCCGCCTTCCGGGCTTCATCGTCCCGATCGACTATGACGGCACGGGTGTAACCGCCTTTATCCTGGTGCCCTACGTGGGGGCTTGCGTCCACGTTCCGCCGCCGCCCGCGAACCAACTTGTCTTTGTAACGACATCGACACCTTACCAGACCAAAGGCTTGTTCGAACCGGTGAATGTCATTGGCATGTTCGGCGTATCCTCGCTGTCTACGCACCTTGCAGACATCGGGTATGCCATTTCGGCAGACAGGATTGAGCCGTTCGGCGCATAAATCGGCAGCACGCGTGATCTGTCAACAACACTGTTTGATTTATGCAGTCTAGACATGAAGGGTCGGAGACCACTCTTGTTAAGCGAAACCGACATTCGCTGCGTTGCAAAAAAATGGCAAAGTGGGCTCATTCCCGCACTTCGCTGCGCGGTGCTGGAATGGCGGGTATGGGGCGTGCCGAGCCATTGCTGCGTGGCGGATGCAATCACGGATTGCGGACAAGATGGTCAAAGGGGGGCGCCAGCACTTGAGAATATGGTGCCGCGACCTGCTTTGAGTTCGATCGACGGCGCTGCGACCCGGATTCGAGCGCCAGATACCGGTGATGACATGGCGCGCAATGGCCCCCGAGTTCGTCGCGTTGGACAGTCTATCGCATGACCGTGGCAACGGTGAACAGGCGTCCCCGACGGGACTTAGTGGCGGAGAGACAGGGATTCGAACCCTGGGTAGGCTTGCACCCACAACGGTTTTCGAGACCGCCCCGTTCGACCACTCCGGCACCTCTCCGCGAAGGGTCCGCGATCCGATAGGGTATCGGCGCGGACAGTGCAACCAATTTTGCCAAGATGTTCACAAACAGGTTCCGGCCCCTTGGAAACGGGTAGAGCGCGGACTAGCATTATGGGCGTCCGGAACCGAAAGAGTCCTGCCCCATGACACGCCTTGCCGCCCTCGCTGTTGCCCTGTTTCTCTCGGTTCTGCCCGCATGGGCCGACAGGAACACGGATCTGGAAGTGCTCTACGAGGCGTTGGGCCTTGTCGAGGTGGTGGATATCATGCGCCAGGAAGGCGTCGGCTATGGCGCGGATATGGAAGAGCAGATGTTTCCCGGCCGCGGCGGTCCCGGCTGGGCCGCGACGGTCGAGCAGATCTATGACCGCGAGATGATGTCGAAAACCGTCATGGCGGCGCTCGACAAGGGGATCGACGACGAGGCGCTGGGCTTGCTTCTCTGATTTCTTTACCTCGGAGCGGGGCAAGCAGATCATCGGCTTCGAAGTCAGCGCCCGGCGCGCGATGATGGACGAGGATATCGAGGAGGCGGCCGAGGACCGGATGCGCGAGATGCGCGACGCCGGCGGCCCCCGGATCGAGGCGATCGAGCGGTTCATCACGGCCAATGACCTTGTGGAATCGAACATCATGGGGGCGATGAATTCGAACTATGCCTTCTATCAGGGGCTGTTGGACGGCGATGCCTTTGGCGGGGCGATGACGGAATCGGACATCCTGAACGATGTCTGGTCGCAGGAGCCCGAGATTCGCAGCGAGACCGAGACATGGGTCTGGTCCTTTCTTGCGATGGCCTATCAGCCGTTGGAGGACGATGACCTCGAGGCCTATATCAGCCTGAGCGAAACCAAGGCGGGCCGGGACCTGAACCGTGCGTTGTTCAACGGATTCGACCGGATGTACGTGGCGATCTCCCGCGGACTTGGCAGCGCGGCTGCGCGTTTCATGGCCGGGCAGGATATCTAGGGCGGCCGCGCGCCCCTGCGCCCCGTTGCGGGGCCGGGGCGCTACTATTTCCCGAACCCGGCAAGATCCTGCACCAACATACCGATTGTTGCGAAAGCCGCGCTGATTTCCCGCGCGAACGCGTCATTTTCGCCATCCAGCGGAATCAAGGCTAAACTGGGGCGACGGATCCGGTCATGGCGATCGGTGATGTGCGGGCTGAATTTGAGGATCCGAGGAGATCACGATGTCGATCAGATCACTGGCACTGGCGGGGCTTCTGGCCGTTGCGGCGACGGTGTCGCAGGCGGCGACGGTCGTGTCGGAGGCGGGTACCTTTGCGGGTGGCACGGACTTTGTCAGCAGCGGCGGCGGCGCGCTGGTGGGCGCGGCGAACGCGGCTTACGTGCCCAACAGCGCCACGTCACAATGGGTCTGGGACGCTGATCTGTCGCTGAGCGAGGTGACATTCGCCCATACCTTCGACCTTACCGGCCATAACCACACTGCCGCGGTTCTGTCGGGCTTCTGGGCCGCCGACAATATCGGCTTCGCCTATCTCAACGGTATCGAGATCGCGTCACTGTCCTTTGGCAAGGGGGCGTTCAACACGCTGAACGCCTTTGGGGCCGCAACCGGATTCGTCGAGGGTCTGAACACGCTGGAATTCCGCATCCTGAACAAGGGGCCGTCCTCGGCCAGCAATCCGGCCGCTTTCCGGGCCGAGGCGTTGGTGACGGTCGTTCCCTTGCCGGCGGGGGGGCTTTTGATCGTCACGGGGCTTTGTGCGCTGGGCGCGATGGGCCGGCGCCGCAAGGCGGGCTGAGGCCCGGGCGGGGGCCCGGGAGAGGGCAGGGTCGAGCGGCCTGTCGGAAATCCTGAACCGCGCGCCTTCCGCCGCTTGACTTTCATTCCGTTCTCTCCAATAAGCGCGGCTTCGGGGCGACCTTGTGGTTCGCCTCGTCCCAATTTGAAACACCGTTCCCGCGAGACGGGGGCGCGCTGTCCGAGGCGGCTTCGGCCAAGAACACCCGCAAGGGGGCCACAGGATGCGGCAAGAGTGAAGGAAAGATCATGTTTGCGGTCCTCAAGACCGGTGGCAAGCAGTACCGGGTTCAGTCGGGGGATATCCTCCGCGTCGAGAAACTCGCGGCAGCCGCTGGCGACAAAGTCCAGTTCAACGATATCCTCATGGTCGGCGCGACCGTGGGCACGCCCTTGGTGGCCGGTGCCGGCGTTCAGGCCGAGGTGATCGACCAGATCAAGGGCGAGAAGGTCATCCATTTCGTCAAGCGCCGCCGGAAGCATTCGTCCCAGCGGACGAAGGGCCACCGCCAGCAGCTGACGCTTTTGCGGGTGACCGACATCCTTGAAAAGGGTGCGGACAAGTCGGGCGTGATGGCCGCGATCGGGTCGGGGTCCGCCCCTGCCGTTGCTGCCGCACCGAAGAAGGCTGCCGAGAAGGCCGCACCGAAGGCTGCACCGAAAGCCGCAGCCAAGCCGGCCGCGAAAGCCGAAGCCAAGGCCCCCAAGGCCGCGGCGGGCGCGGACGACCTCAAGAAGCTGTCCGGCGTCGGACCCGCACTTGAGAAGAAGCTGATCGAGAACGGCGTTACGACCTTTGCGCAGATCGCGTCATGGGGTGAAGCCGAGATCGCCGAATTCGACGAAAAGCTGTCCTTCAAGGGCCGCATCGAACGTGAGGGCTGGGTCGAGCAGGCCAAGGCTCTTGCAGCCGAAAAGGAGTAACAACCCATGGCACACAAAAAAGCAGGCGGCTCCAGCCGCAACGGCCGCGACAGCGCGGGCCGTCGTCTTGGTGTCAAGAAATACGGCGGCGAGGCCGTGATTCCGGGCAATATCATCGTGCGCCAGCGCGGCACGAAGATGTGGCCGGGCCTTGGCGTCGGCATGGGCAAGGATCACACGATCTTTGCAACCGCCGAGGGCGCCGTGAAGTTCCACAAGGGACTGAAAGGCCGCACCTTTATTTCGGTTCTCCCGGTGGCGGAGGCCGCAGAGTAAGCCGAAACCCGGTTTTGATCGCATCAATAGGGGGGCCGGCGAAACAGCCGGTCCCTTTTTTGTTCCGGGGTCATGGGCCAACCGGGCGAACGGTTGCAAAAGGCGGAGCCGGCAACCAATTGGAAGGGGCAACCGCCTAGAATATGCCGTGAATTGGCCGGAGGAGGGTCACGCGGATTTGGTATCATCGCTTCGTGGAGGAGGCAGGCATGAAACTCGACCAGATCGTCAACCAGACGACGATCGACACAGAGCGGTTTACGCTGCGGCCGGTGCGCCGCTCCGATGTCGGACATCTCTCGATGTATGCAGGCGACAAGCGTGTGGCCTGGAATACGACGGATATTCCCCATCCCTTGCCGCCGGGCGCGGGCGAGGCCTTTGTCGATCGCGCCATGTCCGAGGACCGGCGCGAAGATGTCTGGGTGATGGATGGCAGTGCATCGGGCAATGGCGAGATGCTGGGCGTGATATCGCTTCAGCGGATGGACCGTGGGCAATCGGAAATCGGATACTGGATCGTTCCGGCCTTCTGGAACTCCGGTCTGGCCTCGGAAGCCGTGCGGACCCTGATCGCGGCCAATCCGCATGAGGCGCGGACGCTGTTTGCCAGCGTGTTTCAGGACAATCCGGCCTCGGCCCGGGTCCTGACCAATGCCGGTTTTGCCTATATCGGGGATGCCGAGAGTTTTTCCGTTGCGCGGAACACCACTGTCGCGACCTGGACCTATATCCTGAAACTGAGCTGATGGCATGGCGGCGTCGGAGTTCTCTCGCATCGCGACGCCGCGCCTGACACTGATCCCCGTCACCGAAGCCGATCCGGCCGAGGTGGTCGCGGGGATCGGCAACTACGACGTGGCGCGCTGGCTGGGGCGGGTGCCCTATCCCTATGGCCCCGACGACGCCGCGGCCTTTATCGATGCCAACCGCGACCGGCCCGGAAAGGTCTGGTTCATCCGCGATGCGGCGGGCCTTGTGGGCGGGATCTCCATCGATCAGGAGCTTGGCTACTGGTTTGCCCGCGACGCCTGGGGACAGGGCTATGCGACCGAGGCGGGCGATGCGGTGATCGACGTGCATTTCGCCGATCCCGGGGCAGGGGACCTTGTTTCGGGTCATTATCCCGGCAACGACCGATCGGCCCATGTCCTGCAGAAGCTGGGCTTCGTCTATACCGGGCGGCGCACGGTTCAGGCCCGCGCCCTTGCCCAGACCGTCGAGAGCCACGAGATGCGGCTCACGCGGGCGGCATGGCAGGCCCGGCGCGAGATCGTGATCCATACCGACAGATTGGTCCTGCGGCCCCTGCGGGAGGCCGACTGGCGGCGGTTGCAGCAATTCGGCGGCACGCCGGAAGTGGCGCGCATGATGATGGTGCTGACCGCGCCCTGGGCCGAGCCGGACGTGCGCCACTGGATCGCCACAGGCCGGTTTCGGGGGCGTCCCGGCTACCGGCTGGGTATCACGCTGGCCGATGGCGCGCTGGTGGGCACGGTGGGGCTGGGTCCGGACCTGTCGGTCTCCTACATGCTGGACCGCCGCTTCTGGGGCCGGGGATATGTGACCGAGGCGATGACCGCCTTCATCGCCGATATCTGGGCACGGTTTCCCGAAATCGAGCGGCTTGAGGCCGATCATTTCACCGACAACCCCGCCTCGGGCGCGGTGCTGCGCAAGCTGGGCTTCCGGCAGGTCGGGACCGGGCTTGGCGGATCGCGGGCGCGGGCCGACCGCGCGCCCAATATCCGCTACAGGCTTTACCGCGCGGCGACCGTTCCAAACCCGTGACACGCGCCGCTGCCGCCGCTGCATCTTGAACGCGGCGCGTCTATCGCGTATCCGCGCCCTCTGAAGGGACCCCATTTCCATGAAATTTCTCGATCTCACCAAAGTCTATATCCGCTCCGGCTCGGGCGGAAACGGCTGCACGTCGTTCCGGCGTGAGAAGTTCATCGAATATGGCGGCCCCGATGGCGGTGATGGCGGCCGGGGCGGCGATGTCTGGGCCGAGGCGGTCGAGGGGCTGAACACGCTGATCGATTTCCGTTACCAGCAGCATTTCTTTGCCAAGAACGGCCGGCCCGGGCAGGGCAACCAGAAGACCGGGGCATCGGGTTCGGACATCGTTCTGCGGGTGCCTGTGGGGACCGAGATCCTGGACGAGGACGAGGAAACCGTGATCGCCGATCTGACCGCGGTGGGCGAGCGGGTGCTTCTGGCCAAGGGCGGCAATGGCGGCTTCGGCAACCTGCATTTCAAGACATCGGTGAACCAGGCCCCGCGCCGCGCCAATCCCGGCCAGCCCGGGGTCGAGCGGACGCTTTGGCTGCGGCTGAAGCTGATCGCCGATGCGGGCCTTCTGGGCCTGCCCAATGCGGGCAAATCCACCTTTCTTGCGGCAACGTCGAACGCGCGGCCGAAGATCGCGGATTATCCGTTCACCACGCTCCACCCCAATCTTGGCGTCGTGGGGGTGGACGAGATCGAGATCGTCGTGGCCGATATTCCCGGCCTGATCGAGGGCGCGCATGAAGGGCGCGGCATCGGTCACCAGTTCCTGGGCCATGTGGAGCGCTGTGCGGTGCTGTTGCATCTGGTGGATGGCACATCCGAGGATGTGGCGGGCGATTGGAAGATCATCATCGACGAGCTGGAGGCCTATGACGGGCCGCTCACCGAAAAGCCGCGGATCACCGCCCTGAACAAGATCGACGCGCTGGAGCCCGAATTGCGGGCCGCGCGGCAGGCGGAGCTTGAGGCGGCCTGTGGGGACAAGGTCTGGCCCATCTCGGGGGTGTCGGGCGAGGGGATCGAGGATGTTCTGCGCGCCCTGCGCCGCGAGATCGACGCCCACAGGCGCGAAGAGGCCGATGCAGCGAGGGATCCGGCGCCATGGCGTCCCTGATCAAGGCCCGGCGCATCGTCGTCAAGATCGGCTCGGCGCTTCTGGTACGCAAGGGCGCGTTGCGCGATGACTGGCTGCGCGGTCTGGCCGAGGATGTGGCTTGGCTGAAGGGCGTGGGGGCGCAGGTCATTCTGGTCTCGTCGGGGTCGATCGCGCTGGGGCGTGGCGTGCTTGACCTTGGCACCGATGAACTTGCGCTGGAACAATCCCAGGCGGCGGCGGCGGTGGGCCAGATCCGGCTGGCGCGCGCCTATGAAGAGGCGCTGGCGCCCCATGGTCTGCGGACCGCGCAGGTGCTTCTGACGCTGGAGGACAGCACCGACCGGCGGCGCTATCTCAATGCCCGCGCGACGCTGGAGACGCTTCTGGGTTTTGGCGTCGTGCCGATCGTGAACGAGAATGACACGGTCGCCACCGACGAGATCCGCTTTGGCGACAACGACAGGCTGGCGGCACAGATCGCGGTCACCGTGGGGGCGGATCAGCTGATCCTCCTGTCCGATGTCGACGGGTTCTATTCGGGCAATCCGAAGGACGATCCCGCCGCCACCCGGTTCGAGACGATTTCCGAGATCACGCCCGAGATCGAGGCGATGGCGGGCGATGCGGGCTCGGGTCTCTCGCGCGGCGGGATGAAGACGAAACTGATGGCGGCCAAGACCGCGACGCGGGGCGGGGCGGCCATGGCGATCACTGAAGGATCGGCCCTTAACCCGTTGCGCAGGCTGGAAAACGGTGCGCCGGTGACGTGGTTCCTGCCGGAGACGGACCCGCAGGCGGCGCGCAAGCGCTGGATCGCGGCGATGAAGCCCCGGGGCGAGGTGACGGTGGATGCCGGCGCGGCAAAGGCGCTGGCCGCGGGCAAGTCGCTTTTGCCGGCGGGCGTCACGGTGGTGTCGGGCGATTTCGGGCGGGGCGATCCTGTCGCGATCCACGACCCGGCGGGCAACCGGCTGGGGCTTGGCCTGTCGCGCTATACGGGCGACGAGGCGCGGGCGATCGCGGGCCACCGGTCGGGTGACATCGAGCCGATTTTGGGCTATCCGGGCCGGGCGGCGCTGATCCACCGCGACGACATGGTGCTGTGACGCGGCCCCGCATCCTGTAGAAAACCGTTCGATTTCAATTTCTTCCAGAGGCTTTGCCGATGAACGAGATGAACAATATCCCCGAGTTGATGGCGGAAATCGGCGCCAAGGCGAAAGCGGCGGCGGCGGCCCTGAGCCATGCCAGCGCGGAGCGCAAGCACGCGGCGCTTATCGGCGCGGCCGAGGCCGTCTGGGCGCGCCGGGAGGAGATCATCGAGGCGAATGCGCGGGACATGGACTATGGCCGCGAGAAGGGGCTTTCGGATGCGATGCTGGACCGGCTTCTGCTGACCGAGGACCGGATCCGGGGCATGGTGGACGGGTTGCGCGCGGTGGCCGAGCAGGCCGATCCGGTGGGCGAGGTGATCGCAGAATGGGACATGCCGTCGGGCCTGCATATCCGGCGGGTGCGCACGCCCCTGGGCGTCGTGGGGGTGATCTATGAAAGCCGTCCCAACGTGACGGCGGATGCGGGCGCGCTGTGCCTCAAGGCCGGGAACGCGGTGATCCTGCGGGGCGGTTCGGAGAGCTTTCATTCCTCGGGCGCGATCCATGCCTGCCTTGTGGATGGGCTGACGAAAGCGGGGCTTCCGGCCGAGGCGATCCAGCTTGTGCCGACCCGCGACCGGGCGGCGGTGCAGGCGATGCTGACCATGACGGATACGATCGACGTGATCGTGCCCCGGGGCGGCAAGGGACTTGTGGGGTTGGTGCAGCGCGAGGCGCGGGTGCCGGTATTCGCCCATCTCGAAGGAATCGTGCATATCTATATCGACCGGGCGGCGGACCCTGAAAAGGCGCTGAAAGTGGTGCTGAACGCCAAGACGCGGCGGACCGGGATCTGTGGCGCGGCGGAATGCCTTTTGATCCATCGCGACGTGGCCGACACGATCGGGCAGGGCGTGATCCGGGCGCTTCTGGATGCCGGGGTCGAGGTCCGGGCGGGTGCGGGACTTCAGGCGATCGAGGGCACGGTTCCCGCCTCGGAAGAGGATTGGGGCCACGAGTATCTTGACATGATCATCGCGGCGAAAGTGGTTGATAATATTGATGAAGCGATGGATCACATCCGGCGCTACGGATCGAACCACACCGATGCGATCCTGACCGAGGATGCCGCTGCCGCCGCGCGGTTCTTTACCGAGCTGGACAGTGCGATCCTTGTCCACAATGCCTCGACCCAGTTCGCCGATGGCGGCGAATTCGGGATGGGAGCGGAGATCGGGATCGCCACGGGCAAGATGCATGCGCGTGGACCCGTGGGCGCGGCGCAGCTGACCTCTTTCAAATACCTCGTGGAAGGAGACGGGACCATCCGGTCCTGATCCCGCCGCAAGGGCAGTCGTTCACGGGAGGCACTCTTTCACAGGATGTGAAGGGATCGGTGAATGGTGCGCACGCTCAGAACGTCACGCGGATCTCGCCCGATTGCAGATCGGTGGACACCATGCGCCCGGCCTGCCGTGCGGCATCGCCCACAAGCGCGAAATGCACATGCGCCGGCGTCACGTCCGCATCGGCCGTGCCATCCACCAGCATCTGCCAGAGATCCGGTTCGATCTTCTGCCGCTCGGCCTGACCGCGGATCGCCCAGTGGCCGCCGGTCTCGAACACCTCGATATTGCCGCCCCACGGCATCGCCGTCTCGAAGCATTGCAGGAGCAGGAAGGCCAGCTTGACCCGGACGCGAAGCAGATCCTGCTCCGGCTCCCATTGATAGCGCAGGCGGCCGCCACGGCCCATATCGGCCAGAATGCTGCGGATTTCGGAGATCGCGACCGTCTGGTTCGCAGAGGCCGCGCCGAAGGCGATCCGGAAGAAGCGGATCCGCGCATTCGCGTTCTCGACGCTTTCGGCGATCAGCGCGATTTCGGGAGCGGCGTTGATGCCCGACATGGTCAGAAGTTCGACCCCATTGTTTATCGCGCCCAAGGGGCTGATAAGATCGTGACAGATGCGGGAGCCCAGAAGTGCGTTCAGATCACGGGACGAGGTATTGCTCATTGAAAGCTCCGATAAGGGAAAGGGCGCGACGTGAATGACATGATATCGCTGCTGGAACCGGGGATGCTGGTCCGGCATCCGACGGAACCCGACTGGGGGCTTGGGCAGGTCCAGTCGAATATCGACGGTCGGGTGACCGTCAATTTCGAACACACCGGCAAGACGGTGATCGATGCGCGGCGGGTCGAACTTATCATCGTATTTGAGACCTGAATGCAACCTGAGAACATACTTCTTTTCGGATAGCGCAACTTTAGGTTTAGTGCAAGTGGGGATAGACAGGCACCCTGTCGCGTTTCGCTGACATCGCCGTGGTTGCGTCCGGGTCCCCGCCCCCCTAGAAGGCGCCGACCGACGAAGGATAGAGTGCGACCGGAATGGACCCCTCTGATTCCCATCTGATGTTGAAGCTTGCCCGGGACGAGGCCGACCTGATCGGCGCCCAGCGTCTGCGCTATGGCGTGTTCGTCGAGGAGCTTGGCGGCGACGGGGCGCTGGTGGATCACGCGGCGCGGCTGGAGCGCGACCGGTTCGATCCGTTTTTCGACCATCTGGTGCTGATCGACACGCGCCGCGATCCGGCGGCGCTGGACCATGTGGTGGGGGTTTACCGGCTGTTGTCGGATGCGGGGGCGGCGCAGGCGGGGCAGTTCTATTCGGAGGACGAATACGACCTGTCGGCGCTGAGGACGAGCGGTCGGAAGCTTCTGGAGCTCGGGCGGTCCTGCGTGCATGCCGACTATCGCGGGGGCACGGCGATGTTCCGGCTGTGGCAGGGGTTGGCGCGCTATGTGCGGGCGGAGGGAATCGAGGTTCTGTTCGGGGTGGCGAGCTTCCACGGGACCGATCCGGCGGCGCTGGCCGCGCCCTTGTCGCTGTTGCACCATTGCCATCTGGCGCCCGAGGCGTTGCGGGTCCGGGCCGCGCCGGAGCATTTCCAGCGGATGGATCTTCTGCCCGCCGAAGCGGTGGACAGGGTGGCGGCGATGCGGGCGATGCCGGCGCTGATCAAGGCCTATCTGCGGATGGGCGGATGCGTGGGCGAGGGGGCCTATATCGACCATGCGTTCAACACGATAGATGTCTGTCTTGTGCTGGACACGGCCCTGGTGAGCGAAGCGCAGTGGGCGCGCTATACCGGCGGGACGAGGTGAGCCCGACTTGGCATTCCGAGCCGCCGGAGATGCCTCCGGTGGGGGTTCTGGGCTGGCTGCGCGCGGTGCTGCGCGGTGCGGTTCTGGGCCTTGTCCTGATCGTCGGACTGCTGGTGCTGTTGCTGATCCGGTTCGTCGAAAAACCGGTGCATGGGGTCTATCGGCCGTGGACGCCGTGGATCACGCAAGCGGTGTGCCGCGCGGCCTTCGTGATCCTGGGGTTGACGCACCGGACGGTGGGCACGCGGATGGCCGAGCCGGGCGCCGTGGTGGCCAATCATTCGTCCTGGCTGGACATCTTTGCGCTGAACGCGCGCAAGCGGGTCTATTTCGTCTCGAAGTCCGAAGTGGCGGGCTGGCCGGGGATCGGCTGGCTGGCCAAGGCCACGGGAACGGTGTTCATCGAGCGGGTGGCGCGTGCCGCCCATGCGCAGCGCGATCTGTTTCAGGAGCGGCTTCTGGCGGGGCACAAGCTGTTGTTCTTCCCGGAAGGCACCTCGTCGGATGGACGCCGGGTTCTTCCTTTCAAATCAACGCTTTTCGAGGCGTTCTTTGCGCCGGAATTGCGCGGTATCCTCTGGGTGCAGCCGGTGAGCGTGGTCTATCATGCGCCGCCGGGCGCCGATCCCCGGTTCTATGGCTGGTGGGGGGATATGGCGATGGGGCCGCACCTGTTGCAGGTGCTGGCGGCGGCGCCGCAGGGATCGGTCGAAGTCGATCTATCATGCGCCGATGCGGGTCGCGGATTTCGAGGGGCGCAAGGGGCTGGCGCAGGCCTGTGAGGCGGCGGTGCGCCGGGGCTTTGACGCGCGGCTCGACCCGCCCGGTTAACCATGTTGCGACCGCCGCGGGCGGGGTATGTGTATTCCATGCGCATGGCATGTGTATTCCATGCGGATACCGGTTGGGTGCCGGTCCGTACCGGTGCGGGGCCGCGGGCGTCTTTGCCGAGGTCAGGTGGCGGCTTCGGCGCGGGCGGGCTGCATCGCGGCCTTGAGGGTGGCGAGTGCGGATGCCGCATCCTCGCTGCGCCAGATCTCTTCGCCGATCGCGAAGAAATCGGTGAGCCCGCTCAGCCGCGCGATGGCGGCGGCGTCGAGACCGCCCTCGGCCACCACCGGGATCTCGATCATTTCCGACCACCAGCTGAACAATTCTTCGTCGGCCACCGTGCCGTCGCCCAGCGCGCCGGCGGTGACCGGGCCGAAGGAGATGTAATCCGCCCCGGCTTCGCCCGCCGTCATCCCGTCATGGCGCGAGGCGCCGCAGAACGCCCCGATGATCGCGTCGCCACCCAGCGCCGTGCGGGTCTTGCGCACCGAGCGCGCCCCGTCGGTGAGATGCACCCCGTCGAGCCCCAGCCGTTCCACCAGACCCACATGGGCCTCGATCACCAGCGCCACGTCGGCGGCATGGCAGACCTCGCGCAGCGCATCGGCGGCGCGCGCGATCGTGTCTTCGTCGCGGGTCGCAAGGGCGAGGCGGACGCAGGCGATCTCGTGGGCGTCGAGCACGTCGTCGAGCCGGGCGGGGAAGGTTGAGAGTTCGATCTCGGGGGGTGTGACGAGGTAGATCTGGGGGGTGTCGGGGCTGGGCACGGGGAGGCTCCGGATCGTGGATTTCGGCAAGCTATAGCGCGGTTCGGCGGACTTGGCCATGCGGAGCGCCTTTCAGGCGCAGGTCCATATCTCGGGCCCCGCGCCGGGGCGGCGCGGACCCTCGGGCGGGTGCGACAGGGCGGGTGTCGCGCGGGGTTTTCAGGGCCGCCTGTTTGCGGGTGGGGGTCACTTTGGGGGCAGGGAGCGGGCGTGTTCGAGTGCGAGGGACAAGAGCGCGGTGCGGCGCGCGTCGTCTTCGAAGGTGTCGCCCGTCGCCTCGACAATGCCGCCCATGGTCCGTCCGCCCATCACCATGGGTGCCGTGCCTTGGGTGGCGAGCGCCGTGTCCTGACGCTCCTTGCCCACGCGGAACATGCCCCTGTCGCGGAACGCGCCGCAGAGCATGTTGCCGTCCTTGAGAAAGCAGAGGCCGCCGAACATCGGCCTTTCCGCGATTCCGGGTTCCCGGGCCAGATCGTCGCGGAGCCGTTCGGCGATCCAGTGTTCATAGGCCATCGGGCGCCTCCCTTGCATGGGTCTGGCGGTCATTCTATCACGGCGCGAGCTTTTGAGAGAGTCCCCCATGACCCAGCCGCGTTTCGTTCTCGTGCGTCCCCAGATGGGGGAAAACATCGGCGCCGCCGCGCGGGCGATGTGGAATTTCGGGCTGGACCGGATGGCGGTGGTGGACCCGCGCGACGGCTGGCCAAACCAGAAGGCGGTGGCGATGGCCAGCGGCGCGGGGCGGCTTCTGGACGAGGCGGGGCTTTATTCCACCACCGCGGCGGCCGTGGGTGATGCGCAATTCGTCTTTGCCACCACGGCGCGGAGCCGGGACCTGACGAAGCCCGTTTATGCGCCGGAGGAGGCGATGGCGAAGGCGGCGGAACTGATCGCGAAGGGTGACCGGGTGGCGGTGTTGTTCGGGCCGGAGCGGGCGGGGTTGGAGAATGACGACATCGCCCGGGCCAATGCGATCATCAGCGTGCCGGTGAACCCGGATTTCCCCTCGCTCAACCTTGCGCAATGCGTGCTTCTGTGCGGCTACGAGTGGCGGCGGGCCACGGCGGAGGTGGAGCTTGCGGTGATGGAGATGGCCGGGACCGGCTGGGCGGAGGCGCGCGAGGTGGAGGCGCTGGCGCAGCATTACGAGGAGCGGCTGGACGAGGCGGGGTTCTTTTTCCCGCCCGAGAAGGCGGCGGGGATGAAGGTGACCCTGCGCAACCTGTGGAGCCGGATGCCGCTGACGCGGTCGGATGCGCAGATCCTGCACGGGATCCTGCGTCAGATGGTCCGCTGGAAAGAGCGCGGCGACTGACTGGACGCAGGGTGGGGCGGGGCCTAGGTTCCGGGCAACAGGATCGAAGGGCGTGTGATGGCCGAGAAGCGTAGTATTTTCGAAGAGGTGGGGGCCGGGAAGGCCGCGGCGCCCAAGCCCGCGGGCGGCATGATCGAGACCGGCCGGAGGGGCGCGCGGGGCGCGATCCGGGTCTGGCTGATGATCCTGTTCGCGCTGGTCGTCGTGATGATCGCGGTGGGCGGCCTGACGCGGCTGACCGATTCGGGTCTTTCGATCACCGAATGGGCGCCCCTGTCGGGCGCCGTGCCGCCGCTGAGCGAGGCCGATTGGCAGGCGGAGTTCGACGCCTACCGGCAGATCCCGGAATACCAGTTGCAGAACAAGCGGCATGAGCCTTGCCGAGTTCAAGGTGATCTATTGGTGGGAATGGGGTCATCGGCAGTTGGGTCGGGTGATCGGGCTGGTCTGGGCCGTCGGGTTCTTCGGGTTCCTGCTGGCGCGGAAGATTCCCGCGGGCTGGGCGCCGCGATTGCTGGGTCTGGGCGCGCTTGGCGGGCTTCAGGGGGCGATCGGCTGGTGGATGGTGTCCTCGGGCCTGGGCGCGGGGATGCTGGATGTGGCGAGTTACCGGCTGGCGATCCATCTGGGTCTGGCCTTTGTCATCCTCGGGCTGATCGCGTGGTACGTGTTCCGGCTGGGCCGGAGCGAGGGGGCGCTGTTGCAGGCGCGGCGGGGCCGGGAGGCGAAGCTGTTTTCCATGTCCACCGGGCTGATGCATTTCGCGATGCTGCAGATCCTGCTGGGCGCGCTGGTGGCGGGGATCGATGCGGGCCGCGCCTTTCCCACATGGCCGCTGATGGGCGATGGTTTCCTGCCGCCCGAGCCGTTCAACATCACGCCCCTCTGGCGGAATTTCTTTGAAGATGCGGGGCTGGTGCAGTTCATTCACCGGATGTCGGGCTATCTGCTGGTGATCTTCGGCATTGTCGTCTGGCTGCGCGGGCGGCGGTCGGGCAACGGGCAGGTGCGGTTCGCGTTCAACGCGGTTCTGGCGATGCTGGCGGTGCAGACGGTTCTGGGGATCGTGACGGTGCTTTATTCGGCGCAGGCGCATATCGCGATCACCCATCAGTTCGGCGCGGTGGTGCTGTGGGTGCTGATCCTGCGGGCGCGGTTCATGGCGGGCTATCCGCCGGCGCAATCGGTGAGGGGATAGGACATGGCGGCTTACGATGACCTGATGGCGTTCCAGCGCGAGACCGAGGCCCTGGGCCAGGTCGCGGGGCGGCTGGGATGGGACCAGGAGACGGTGATGCCGCGCGGGGCGGCGGAGCAGCGCGCCGAGGAGATGGCGGCGCTGGAGGGCGTGCTGCACGCCCGGCGGACCGATCCGCGGCTGGGTGACTGGCTGGCGGCCGCCGAGGCGCCCGACGCGGCGGGGGTGGCGCAATTGCGCGAGATCCGCCGGAGTTACGAGCGCAACACCAAGGTGCCCGGGCGGTTGGCCTCGGAGATCGCGCGGGTCACCAGCATGGCGCAGGGCGTCTGGGCCGAGGCGCGGGCGGCGGAGGATTGGGCGACGTTCCGGCCGGTTCTGGAAAACGTCGTGCGGCTGAAGCGCGAGGAGGGGGCGGCGCTTGCGGCGGGCGGCGATGTCTATGACGCGCTTCTGGAGGATTACGAGCCCGGGACCTCGGCGGCGGAAATCGAGACCCTGTTCGGCGAATTGCGCGCCGGGCTGGTGGATCTGCGCGCCCGGGTCCTGGGGTCGGGCGTGGATCATCCGACCCTGTCGGGCACGTTCGACGAGGCGGGCCAGCTTGCCCTGTCGCGGGAACTGGCGCTGGCGTTCGGCTATGAGCTGACCCACGGGCGGATCGACAAGGCGGTGCATCCGTTCTCGTCGGGATCGGGTCTCGACGTGCGGATCACCACGCGGACCGCGATGCACGATCCGTTCAACTGTTTCTATTCGACGATCCACGAGGTGGGGCATGCGGCCTATGAGCAGGGGGTCGACCGGGCCTATCTGCTGACCCCGATCGGGCGGGGCGCGTCCATGGGGGTGCATGAGAGCCAGAGCCGGATCTTCGAGAACCAGCTTGGCCGGAGCCGGGCCTTCTGTGGTTTCCTGCTCGAACCGGATGAAGGCGACATTCGGCGATATCGGCGTGGCCGATGCAGATCAGTTCTTTGGCGCGGTGAACCGGGTCACGCCGGGCTTCATCCGCACCGAGGCGGACGAGGTGCATTACAACCTGCATGTGATGATGCGCTTCGATCTGGAGCGGGCGCTGATCGCCGGGGAGTCTGGCGGTGGCGGATCTGCCGGAGGCGTGGGACGCGCGGTTCGAGGCGGATTTCGGGGTGGCGGTGGACCGGCTGTCCCATGGCTGTCTGCAGGATGTGCATTGGTCGGTGGGGCTGTTCGGCTATTTCCCCACCTATACGCTGGGCAATATCTATGCCGGGTGCCTGTTACGAGGCATTGCGGGAGGGGGTGCCGGATCTGGAGGCGCACCTGGCCGAGGGGCATCTGGCGGGCGCCACCGACTGGCTGCGCGACAACCTTCAGCGCCATGGGGCGCTTCACGCGCCGCGCGAGACGATCACGCGGGCCTGTGGGGTGGCGCCGTCGCCGGGGCCGCTTCTGGCCTATCTGAACACGAAATTCGGCGCGCTTTACGGGCTTTGAGGTGCAGGCGGGCAGGAGGGGGCCAGCCCCCATCGGCCCCGAGGGGGCCAATTCCCCCGGGATATTTGGAAAGAGAAGAAGCGGTCAGGTCGGCGTGACGGGCCAGTGTGTCGCGAGGTCATCGAGACCCGCGCGGATCAGGTCGGCGAGGGCCTCGGGGTCGACCGCGTCGAGCCGGGTGAGGTAGAGGCAGGATTTGCCGCGCTTGTGCGGGCCGAGGCGCGCCATGATCTCGGGAAAGGAATTGTAGCCGGGCATCACGTAGATCGTGATCTGGCGCGGGGCCGCGGCGAAGCCCGTGGCGAACCACGTGCCGGTGCGGCCGCTCTTGTATTCATAATCGTACTGGCCGTAGCCCACCATCCGGCCGGACCAGAGTTTCGGCGCGAAGCCCGTGACCCGGCGGAACAGCGCGTCGAGGTGGCGCGCTTCGTCCCGGCGGGCGGCGGGGGAGATGGCGTCGATGAATTCCGTAACGTCGGAGGGGTGCGACATGGCGGCTTGTCCTTCGGCGGATACCGCGCGAAGTCTAGGGCAGGGCGGCAGATGAGGGAAGCATGGCGTTGAAGATGGACCGGGCCGCGTTGCAGGCCTTTCTGGACAGCCGTTTCGAGCAGGTGGCGCAGGATATCGCGGTCGAGGAAGTGGGGCCCGATGGAGATCCGGGTGCGGCTGCGCGTGGCGCGAGCGGAACCTGCGCCCGGGCGGCACGGTGTCGGGGCCGGCGATGTTCTCGCTGGCGGATGTGGCGGTCTATCTTGCGATCCTCGCGATGATCGGGCCGGTGGAACTGGCCGTGACCACCAGCGCCTCGATCGATTTCATGCGCAAACCGGAGGCGGGCCGCGACCTGATCGGCGAGGCCCGGCTTCTGAAGCTTGGACGGATGCTTGCGGTGGGCGACGTGCTGATCCGCTCCGAGGGATCGGAGGCGATCGTCGCCCGGGCGAGCCTTACCTATGCGATCCCGCCGGATCGCTGAGCGCTATTCGGTGTCGTCGACCGAGACGGACAGCAGCATCAGGACCGTGCCGGTCAGCAGCAGGAAGCCCTGCATCAGGAGACCGGGGCCGGTTGCGATATAGGCGAGGGTGGCGGTTGCCATGCCGATGCCGACACAGACCGGGAAGAGAGCTTGTTCTCATACTCATACTCCAGAACTCGAAAAAAAACTGGTTAGTGATTCCTTTTTATACCCGGATTCGGGCGGAGATCGGGCAGAATCTGGTGCCGGGCCGGAAATCGGCAGGGCGCGTGAAGGGCTCCGGGGTCTGGTGAAAAATGGGGTATTATGATACCATAATCGTAAAGCATTGTTTTGATGAACTTATTATGGCGTCTTGGTGCTTGACGGGGCATTGAAAATCATTAGAACACCGCAATCCCGGGGTTGCGCGTTTGCGCCCGGCCCGAATTCATGAGGACGACCGATGAAAACCTTTACCGCAACGCCGGCGGACATCGACAAGAAATGGATCCTGATCGACGCCGAGGGCGTCGTTCTGGGACGTCTTGCCGTGATCGTCGCCACCCGCCTTCGCGGCAAGCACAAGCCCAGCTTCACGCCGCATATGGACATGGGTGACAATGTCATCGTGATCAATGCCGACAAGATCCAGCTGACCGGCAACAAGCGCGACAAGCCCAATTACTGGCACACCGGATATCCGGGCGGCATCAAGAGCCGCACCACCGGCCAGATCCTGGAAGGCGCGCATCCCGAGCGCGTGGTGACGCAGGCCGTGAAGCGGATGCTGCCCGGCAACAAGCTGTCGCGCCAGCTGATGACGAACCTGCGGGTCTATGCCGGTGCCGAGCACCCGCACGAGGCGCAGGATCCCCAAGTGCTCGACGTCAAGTCGATGAACCCCAAGAATACCCGGAGCGCATGAGCATGGCTGATCAGATCAATTCGCTCGAAGAGCTGAAGGACGTCGTAGACGGTCAGGAGGCGCCTGTTGCCGCGCCCGCACCCGTTCACGAGCCGGTCCGTGACGAGCTGGGCCGGTCCTATGCCACCGGCAAGCGGAAGGACGCGGTCGCCCGTGTCTGGATCAAGCCGGGATCCGGCAAGGTCGTGGTCAACGGCAAGGCGATGGACGCCTATTTCGCCCGTCCGGTGTTGCAGATGATCCTGCGCCAGCCGTTCACGGTCGCCGGTGTCGAAGGCGAGTTCGACGTGATGGCCACCGTCAAGGGTGGTGGCCTGTCGGGTCAGGCCGGTGCGGTGAAGCACGGGATCTCGAAGGCGCTGCAGCTGTACGAACCGGCGCTGCGTCCGGCGCTGAAGGCCGCGGGCTTCCTGACCCGCGACAGCCGCGTGGTGGAACGCAAGAAGTTCGGCAAGGCCAAGGCCCGGAAGAGCTTCCAGTTCTCGAAGCGCTGAGGCGTTCGGAAATTTCGGAGAAGGCCCGCCCGATGTGGCGGGCCTTTTTCGTTTGTCCGGGAGGATGACGGATCACCGATGCTGGTCGATCAGCACCGGGAAGCCGTCGGGGTCGGTGACGACGAAGCTGGCGGGGCCGGTGGCCTCGCCCTGTTCCTGGGTGATCTCGAGGCCCGGCCTGTCGGAGATTCTGCCTTGATCTCGCGGATATCGGTGAAGGGGTTCACCTCGCCCGCCGATTGATCCCAGCCGGGGTTGAAGGTGAGCATGGCGCCCTCGAACATGCCCTGGAACAGGCCCACGAGCGTCTCGCCGTTCTTCATGATCAGGTAATTGTGCTCCTCGGTTCCGGCGAAGGCGGTGAAGCCCAGCGCTTCGTAGAAGGCGCGGGATTCGGCGAGATCCTTGACGCCGAGGCTGATGGAGAAGGCTCCGAGGTTCATGTGACCCTCCGTGGCTGATCGGGATGGGCGATTATGGGGGGAAATGCGGCGGTCTGTCTATGCGTTTGCCCGGCGGAACGCGCTTGTCCGGCGGAACAGGGCCAGCGCGAGGATCGCGGCCATCGACATGACCGCGCCGAGGGTGAAGGAGAGGGTGATGTCGCCGCGCGTCTCGGCGAGCCCGCCGGCGATGCGCGGCGCGATCATCATCACGCCGTAGTAGATCGTGAAGAAGATGCCCATGCCGAAGGACCGTCCCTGGGGTGAGAGGACGGCGGAGGGCAGGGTCATGATCGGCCCGCCGGCCAGTGCGAAGAGCGCGCCCACGGCCACGAAGATGGGCGCCACGGTCCAGCCCGGCAGGTGCGGGACGAGCGGCATGGCCAGAAAGCTGAGCAGGCTGACGAGGATGATCGTGTCGCGCCGCCCGGTGCGGTCGGCGATCAGCCCGCCCACCGGCAGGGCGATGGCGACGACGATCATGAAGGTGCTGGTGAGTTGGCCCGCGCCCGCAACACTCCATCCCTGTTCGACAAGGATGCCGAGACCGAAGCTGAAGACCATGGCGAGGGCCGCGTTGTAGAGCGCCCAGATCAGCCCCGCGAGGATCAGCGGCAGGTAGGGCAAGGGCGTGATGCCGAGGGTGGGCGCGGGGCCCGCGGCGCCGTCGGGGGCGTGGTAGAGCAGGGCGAAGAGGACGAGGCTGGCCGCGATCAGGCCCGAGAGCACCCACCATGCGAAGGTAAGCCCGCCCAGAGCCGCGACGGCGGGCAGGATCAGGAGCGCAAAGGCGATGCCCACGGGCCATGAGTTCACGAAGATCGCCATGGCGGTGGAGATCTCGCGGCCGGCGAACCAGTCCACCACCATCTTGGTCATCACGACGTTGATGATGACCCCGCCCACGCCCGCGATCAGGCGGGCGGCGAGCAGCGTATCGGGGCCGGGGGCCACGGCCACCAGAACTGCGCCCGCCAGCATCAGCGCGATGGCGGCGCCCACCACGCGTTTGTCGCCAAGCCGCGCCGCGATGGCGCCGCCGGGCAGGGCCACGACGAGCCCGGGAGCAAGGTAGAGGCCGATGAGCAGGCCGATATCGGCCAGTCCCAGAGCCGTAATCCTGCATGATCAGGGGCGAGAGGGCGGCAACCGACTGAAACTGGAACGCCATCATCAGGCGGGCCAGGAAGAGAACGGCGAGGATGAGCCAACGGTTTGAAATGACTGGTGTTCCTTTTGACCCGATTGAAGGGGCGGGTTGGGGAAAATGCAAGCCGGAAAGAGCGAACCCGGGCCGCAGGATAAGGGGCAAGTGCACGCCGCCCAGCCGTTGACGGAGATCAATGATGGCCGGGAGCGCCAATGCGAGGCTTCGTCAGGAAGAGAATTCTGGCAGGGGGAAGTCGTTCATGTTCTCGCGGATTGGTGCAGCGTTGTTTCTGTTGTTCTTGGTGGCGGCCTGCGCGAGCGGGACGGTGGCCTCGCGGAGTTCCTGTGTTCCCTTGAACCCCGGCCTGTCGGTCTGCGACAACGTCGACGGGGTCAGCGTCAGCTTCGTCGACGCCACGCCCACGGCAGTGCTTGGGATTGCCCGGCTCACGCAGAGGCCCGACTTTCTTTATGTCTTCCACGTTTCGTGGGCAAAGGAGAGACCGCTGGCGGCCTATGCCCGGCAGCAGGCGCGGGACGCGGCGCGCGAGGCGGGGCCCGGTCTGGAGATTATCGGACCGGTCCCGGACGAGATCGAGGGCATGCCGGCCGTTCGCTATGATCTGAAGCCATCGGGCGTTTCCGGCCCGTCGTCGGAGGCAAGGGTCATTGTCGTCGTCGATACCGGGGCGGGGCTGGCGCTGTTCAACGGGTCATCGACGGGGGCGGTCGCGACGCGCGAGGCGCTTTATTCCGGCGCAAAGACGGTGGTGAAAATCCTTGATGTTCGGGGGTAGCGGGGCGACAGGGTTCCGACGGGAGACGTCTGTGTTCGCCTCCCCCCGTCAGCGATGTGGCCCGGCCCTGACCGATGGATCAATTGGGCGGATCGAAGAATTCCGCACCCTGCACGTATTTTGGTTTGATGTCGGCGAAGGCCGGGTTCCAACGAAGGTTGGTCACCTTGCAGGCGAACCTGAAATAGTCGCGTTTTCCCGCGAATTCGTCGAAATAGCGCAGGTCGCTGATCAGGGTGTGTCCGCCGGAGGATACCGACGAAACGCGAAGGCCATTCATCAGGGCGCTGCGGGAAAAGCTCCCCTGGCTCATATGCATCCCGCAGACGGCGATCCGCCCCTCGTGCTCCTCGACGCCGTAGACGATCATGGTCTCGCCCGATAGATCGCCGGTCCATTTTATCGTGGTACGGGCGAAGGCGGCGGTGAGCGGGTCGACCGCCCGCAGGTAGAGATCGCCGGTTCGTGCGGCGATGGCGGGCGCGGCCGCAGAGAGTAGCAGGGCCAGGGATGGCAGGATTGCCTGTCTGAGAAAGGGCCACATGTGCGGGTACCTCCGTTCCTTTGGGTCCATGGCGGACGCATGGCGACGCGCCTTTGGCGGGGCGCGGACGGCGGAATGCGCCCATTCGGTTCTTGGCTGACCCGAAGGCTCACATTGTTTGGAAGAGGCGGCATTGATCGCCGTCAAATCGCCGGTCGGTGCCCGGTTGCCGGGGGATGTCCGAGATAGCCGAGACGGCCCTCTCTGTCGGTTCGATTTCCTGCGCAGACAGGGATGCGCCCCCTTCACATCGTGCCGATACCGGCCCAAACAGGGGCTGAACGATCCGACATCGAGGAACTCAGCGAGTGGATGACCACAGACGCGCCGACCGGCTGGCGCACCAGTTTTTCCTTTTGACGATACTGGCCAAGGGATCGCTTGGGCTGGTGCAGCTTGCCACTGCGGCGGCGCTCTTTCTCGGGGTGACCGACCGGTTGCCGCAGATCCTGCAGCGGGTGTTCCAGGCCGAACTTGCGCAGGATCCCACCGATTTCGTGGCGTCGCGGCTGATGGCGCTGGCCAACCTTGTTCCGGGCACGGACCTCACGTTCTACACCGTCTATTTTCTGGCCCATGGCCTGCTTCATGTGGGGGTGGTGGTGGCGCTTCTGATCGGGGCGGGATGGGCCTATCCGGGCGCGGTGATCGTGCTGGCGGGATTCGTGATCTACCAGCTTTTCGAGTGGCTGACGGTGGGCGGCCCGATGCTTTTGGTGCTGAGCGCCATAGATATTCTGGTGATCGGTCTCACCCTGCATGAATGGGCCATGCGGCGGCGCGGGGGCGCACGGGCGGGCTAGGCCGGTTCCTGTTGCGTGACGCAATGGATGCCGCCGCCGTTTTCATAAATGCGATCGACGTTCAGCATCACGATCTTGCGGTCGGGAAACAGCGTTTCGAACGTGGCTTTGGCGCGGGCGTCGGCGGGGGCATCGCCGAATTGCGGCGAGTAGAGCGCGCCGTTGCCGACGTAGTAATTGGCATATCCGGAAAAGAAATCGGGCGCGGTGGAGCGCCAGTCCTCGGCAAAGGGCAGTTCGACGATAGCGAAGGGGCGGCCATGGGCATCGGTGGCGCGTTCGAGAATGGCCTTGGAGGCGCGATAGCTTTCGCCCCAGTCGCTGGTGTCGCCCGTCACGCCGCTCATCAGGACGAGGCCCGGACGGACGATGCGGATCACCCCGTCGATATGGCCGTCGGTGTCGTCCTGCCCGCGCACGCCGGGAAGCCAGATGACCTTGTCCACGCCGATATCGGATTTCAGTTCGGTCTCGATCTCGTCCCGGGATATGCCGGGATTGCGGTTGTCGTTGACCCAGCAGCTGTCGGCGACGAGAAGCGTGCCCTCGCCGTCATATTCGAGCCCGCCGCCTTCGCCCACGAGGCGGGAGGCGATGCGTGGGCATCCGGCGTGGCGGGCGATGGCCGCCGCCACGCCCCTGTCCAAGTCATGGGGTTTCTTGCCGCCCCAGCCGTTGAAATTGTAATCGACCGCAGCCTTTTCGCCGGAGG
This sequence comes from uncultured Alphaproteobacteria bacterium, assembly GCA_963698645.1. Classification (GTDB taxonomy): domain Bacteria; phylum Pseudomonadota; class Alphaproteobacteria; order Rhodobacterales; family Rhodobacteraceae; genus Ovoidimarina. Next base: position 6,646 of record CAVORP010000006.1, on the reverse strand, counting down.
CGCCGCGCAGGAAGACCGGGCCGGTGTCGCGCGCCCACATGTCGTTCGTGGGGCTGTCGGCAAGGGTCACGTTCGGACCGCAGAGACGGGCGGCGCGCGCATGCTGGTCGCGGGCGGCGACCATGGTGACGGGTTCGTTTTCGGCAATCGCGGCGGCGAGGCGGCCGATGGTTTCCTGCACATCCTCGAAATAGGCCGTGTCGGGGCCGTAGATGGCTTGGGTCGCGGGCCAGCACATCCACGTCCGGGCATGCGGGGCATCCTCTGCCGGGGCGCGGAGCCGGTGTGTCATATGGACAGCCGCGCGGCCTGTGCGCCCCGTTCGCGGTAGGGGGTGGTGTGATATTGGGCGCGGTAGCATTTCGAGAAATGCGAGGGCGAGGCGAAGCCGCAGGCAAGGGCCACATTGATGACGCTCATATCGGTCTGCATCAGCAGGTTCCGCGCCTTTTGCAGGCGGAGTTCCATGTAGTAGCGCTTTGGCGAGCGGTTGAGGTAGCGGCGGAACAGCCGTTCAAGCTGCCGGGTCGACATGCCCACGTCGCGGGCGAGGGTCGCGGGGCTGATCGGTTCCTCGATATTGGATTCCATGATCTGGATGACGCGGCTGAGTTTCGGATGGCGGACGCCGATCCGGGTGGGGACCGAAAGACGCTGGGTGTCCTGATCGGTGCGGATCGAGGAGTAGATCAGCTGATCGGCCACGGTGCCCGCCAGTTCCTCACCATGATCGTCGGCGATGAGTTTCAGCATCAGGTCGATGGACGAAGTGCCGCCCGCGGTGGTGATCCGGTTGCCGTCCACGACGAAGACCGATTTGGTCAGCGTGACCTCTTCGAACTCCTCGATGAAACTGTCCTGATTTTCCCAGTGGATCGTCGCCTTCTTGCCGTCGAGGAGACCGGCGCGGGCGAGCGTATAGGCGGCGGTGCAGAGCCCGCCGATGGGCATGCCGCGCCGGGCCTCGCGCCGGAGCCAGTTCAGAAGCCGCTTGGTCGTCGCCCCGGCGATGTCGATGCCGCCGCAGAGCACGATCGTGTCCTCGCGGCTGACCTCGGGAAGGTCGCTGTCGACCTCGAACACGGTGCCCGCGGAGGCGCGGACGCTGTGGCCGCCATCGCTGACCACGGTCCATTCGTAGAATTTCTGGCCGCCCACGCGGTTGGCGATCCGCAGCGCCTCGATCGCGCTGGCGAAGGACAGAAGCGTGAATTCGGACATCAGGACAAAGATGAAACGGCGCGGTCGGGCCTTGGCTGCGGCGTCTGTCTTGGGGGTCTGGCTGGCCGTCACGGTTTGGGACTCTTTGTCGGATGCGTCGATCACGACAGGGGTTGCGACATTGGCCTAGGCAAAGGGAAATCGGCGCATAAGTCAATTTCCAGCCCCCTATCGGCAAGTTTGCCGGTTTTCAAGCGCGTCCGCTGGGTCTATAAGCGCCACCCGGAGTGACTGACGAAGGTTTAGGGACGATGAGCAATTGGCAGAAGACCGGCTGGCGTGCGAAACCGCGCGTGCAGATGCCGGATTACGAAGATGCCGAAGCGTTGCAGAAGGTCGAGGCGCAGCTTGCCTCCTATCCGCCCCTTGTCTTTGCGGGCGAGGCGCGGACGCTGAAGGCAAAGCTGGGAAGCGCGGCGCGCGGCGAGGCGTTTCTGCTTCAGGGTGGCGATTGCGCCGAGAGCTTTGCCGCGTTCCGGGCCGATCCGATCCGCGACACGTTCAAGGTGATGTTGCAGATGGCGATGGTGCTGACCTATGGCGCCAAGGTTCCTGTCGTGAAGGTGGGCCGGATGGCCGGTCAGTTCGCCAAGCCGCGTTCGGCGCCGACCGAGGTGAAGGACGGGGTGGAACTGCCGAGCTACCGTGGCGATATCATCAACGAGCTGGAGTTCACGCCCGAGGCGCGGATCCCGAACCCCAAGAAGATGCTGCAGGCCTATACGCAGGCCGCCGGGACGCTGAACCTGTTGCGCGCGTTTTCGACGGGCGGTTTCGCGGATGTGCATCATGTGCATTCCTGGACGCTTGGCTTTACCGACCGGGACGAGGCCGAGAAGTATCGCGACATGGCGAACCGGATTCAGGATACGCTGGATTTCATGGCCGCCGCGGGGATGACCGCCGAAACCCAGCACGAGCTGGGTACGGTGGATTTCTACACCAGCCACGAGGCGCTGCTTCTGGAATACGAAGAGGCGTTGGCACGGGTCAATTCGACCACCGGCAAATGGGTGGCGGGATCGGGTCACATGATCTGGATCGGCGACCGTACGCGGCAGCCGGACGGGGCGCATGTGGAATTCGCGCGCGGTGTGCAGAACCCGCTTGGCTTCAAGTGCGGGCCCTCGATCACGTGCCGATGACCTCAAGCGCTTGCTCGAGATCCTGAACCCCGAGAACGAGGCCGGGCCGGATCACCCTGATCAACCGGTTCGGGGCGGGCAAGGTGGGCGAGCATCTTCCGCGTCTGATCAAGGCGGTGCGCGAAGAGGGCGCCAATGTCCTTTGGTCCTGCGATCCGATGCATGGCAACACGATCAAGTCGTCCTCGGGCTACAAGACCCGGCCGTTCGAGAGCGTGCTGCGCGAGGTGCAGGAATTCTTTGCGATCCACAATGCCGAGGGCACGATCCCCGGCGGCGTGCATTTCGAGATGACCGGTCAGGATGTGACCGAATGCACCGGCGGCGTGCGGGCGGTGTCCGACGAGGATCTGTCGGACCGCTATCACACCGCCTGTGATCCGCGGCTGAATGCGAGCCAGTCGCTTGAACTTGCATTCCTCGTGGCCGAGGAGCTTTCGGCGCGGCGTCAGAAGGCCAGCGCGGCCGCGGCTGTGTGATGAGATGGGTCCGGGCCGGTGGCCCGGACCGTTTTCCAAATTTTGCTATTCGGTGGGCACGCGCAGGTCGATGACCTGGGCCCGCGAGCCAGTGTGCTGGGCCGATGGTGCGTCACTTGCTGGCGGGAAGATCGGGGCGCGGAACCGCGCGGTGTCGCGGATCGCCGTATGGATGATTTCGAGCCGCCGGGGCGGGCGACCGGGATCGCCGTCGATCGCAAGGCAGCCCAGGATGCGCGTCACGTGACCCAGATCGTCGCGCAGCGGCAAAAGCAGGATCTGGCCCTCGATCCGGTTGCGACCGATTCCCTCGGGGCTGACGACGGTCAGGCGCGCGGTACATTTGTCCGAGAAGACCTGTTCCATCGAGGCCTCGAAGCTGTCGCGGGATTCGGGCAGGATCACGGCGCTGATCGGCAGGCCCACAAGCTCCATCCCCATGATATCGCAAAGATGCTGACCGGCGACGCGGAACCGGCCAAGGCCCGGGGCGATGCGTTCGAGAATGAAGCAATGACGCAGCACGTCCGGCAGGCCGCGGGGGTTGATCTCGGCCCGCGAGGGTGCGTCCCGGCCATTGCGGAGCCCGTCCCAATAGGCATGCACGCGGTCGAGAATTGGGTGATGGCGCGACCTGCGCCGTTCTGCGAAACTGATGACTTCGGCGTCCATTTTCTGATGTGCTCCCCAATGCCCCGCTGTTGTGGCACCTGTGCTGCTCTGCTAACGCAACCGGTACGTGCGACACCTACCCTCGACGAACCTAGGCGTGGGGCGGTGGTTAAGGAATGGTAAAAGTGAACAAATGGTTAACGACCGCAGCCGGTAGGGCGGCAGCGGTAAGGGCAGCGAAGGGAGGGCGCGGTGACGCGATCCATGACGGGTTTCGCGGTGCGCGAGGGCGCGCTGCAGGGCTGGCGATGGTCCTGGGAATTGCGCAGCGTCAATGGTCGCGGGCTTGACCTGCGGCTGCGGCTTCCGGATCTGATCGACGGGATCGAAGCGCCGTTGCGGGCCGCGATTCAGGCGCGGATCGGGCGCGGCAGCGTGTCGGTGTCTCTGCGTCTTCAACGCGACGAGGCGGCGGCCGCCGCGGCGCTGAACCCGCGCGCGCTGGCGGCAGCGGTGGCGCTGATCGCCGAGGCCGAGCATGCGGCGGCGGCGGGGTCGATCACCGTGCGGCCGGTGAGCGCGGCGGAGATCTTGTCCATGCGCGGGGTGTTGGAGAACGGGACGGCCGAGGTCGATCCGGCGCCGCTTCGGAAAGCACTTCTGGCCGATATCGGGCCGTTGATCGATGCGTTCGACGAGATGCGGGCCCGCGAGGGTGCGGCCCTTGAAGCGGTGATCGCGGGGCAGCTCGACGAGATCGCGGCCTCGGTCGAGGCGGCGCGCGCGATGGCGCCGGACCGGACGTCGCATATGGAGGCCGCGCTGCGCGATGCGCTGGCGCGGGTTACGCGGTTCTGGCCGATGGGATCGACCCCGCGCGGGTGGCGCAGGAACTGGCGCTGATCGCGGTGAAGGCCGACGTGACCGAGGAAATCGACCGGCTGATGGCCCATGTCGACGGCGCCGCGGACCCTGCTGGCCGAGGCGGGGCCGACAGGGCCGGAAGCTGGATTTCCTCACCCAGGAATTCAACCGCGAGGCCAATACCCTGTGCTTCCAAGGCGCAGTCGCCGCGCTGACCCGCGGTCGGCCTTGACCTGAAGACGGTCATCGATCAGATGCGCGAGCAAGTACAGAACGTGGAGTAACATGACGCGTCGCGGCCTTCTGATCATCCTGTCGTCGCCCTCGGGGGCCGGGAAATCGACCCTGGCACGACGTTTGCGGGCCTGGGATCCATCAATTCGCTTTTCGGTTTCGGCACGACCGCGAGCCGCGGGAGGGCGAAGTGAAGGCAAGGACTATTACTTCATCGTCGCGGACCCGGAATTTCGGCATGGTCCGCGAAGGCGAGATGCTGGAACACGCCCATGTCTTCGGCACATTTCTACGGATCGCCGAAGGCACCGGTCAAAGCAGCGATCGAGCAGGAGGCCGACGTGCTTTTCGATATCGACTGGCAGGGTGCGCAGCAAATCAGAAGTTGTAGTCCAGACCATGTCCTGTCGATCTTTATCCTGCCACCCTCCATTACGGAATTGCATCGCAGATTTGACATCCGTGGACAGGACACGCCCCGAGACGATTGAAAAACCGGATGTTTCAGACGAGCTGGGACGAGATCAGTCATTGGGATGGCTACGACTACGTGCTGGTGAATGATGATCTGGATGAGACGGAAAAGAAGCTTAAAACGATTATTACCGCCGAGCGGATGCGCCGTCGCAACAGCCCGGCATGTGACCATGTGCGCGCCTTGCAGACCGAATTTGGAGAACGGAAATGACCCTTTATGCGCTGGGGCGAGGCGCCGCAGATTCATCCCGATAGCTGGGTGGCACCCGACGCCGGTCATGATCGGCGAGATCGTCTTGGACGAGAAAACTTCCGATCTGGTTTGGCTGCATTCTGCGGGGCGACAACGAACGCATCATAATCGGGGCGGGATCAACCTGCAAGAACATGTGGTATGCATACCGATATGGGGTCGCCGCTGACCATCGGGGCGGGTGGACCATTGGGCACAAGGCGATGTTGCATGGCTGCGCGATCGGCGAAAACACACTGATCGGGATGGGCGCTACAATTTTGAACGGGGCGACGGATCGGACGGAACTGCCTCATCGGGGCAGGGGCGTTGATGACCGAAAACAAGGTGATCCCCGATGGTAGCCTGGTGATGGGTGCGCCGGGACGGGTGGTGCGCGCGTTGAGCGAGGCCGAGATCGCGGGGCTGCGCGCCTCTGCCGAAGGGTACCAGGAGGGGGCTGCGCTGTACCGGGCCGGTCTTGTCCCAGTAGAGGGCTAGGCCCGTGACCTCCGATACGCCCCGGCGCCCGGTCTGGCCCGAAAGCCCGTCGCGCCCGCTGGTCAGCCCGATCCAGCCCGCCGTGGTCTATGCCTCGGACGGGCCGGACATGCTTGACGCGCAGTATTCCGGGGCGCTTGGCGGCTATACCTATGCCCGCGAGGGCCATCCCAATGCCGATGTGCTTGCGGGCATGATCGACGCGCTGGAGGGGGTCACAGGCGGGCTGGTGACCGGGTCGGGCATGGCGGCGGTGACGGCCGCGCTTCTGGGGGTTCTGAAGGCCGGGGACCATGTGCTGGGCCGAAACGGCGATCTTGGCGCTGGGGCCGTATGAACCTCTGCTTGAGTGGCTCAATCGCCAAGATCGGCGAGGGGAGAGCTGCGACCGCCAGGCAGGGGGTGGGATAGAAGGGAAGGGACGGGCTCCTGCCGGAGTCCCGCCCCTTCCCTGCTGTACTGCCTACGGCGTGGTGCCGCCGAGCCTTCCGTCATCCTCCTGGTCGGTGCCGTCACCAAGGTGGTCGGTGCCGGGCCCGTCACCGTCGGATGCCGCTATGTCGGGCACATCCGAGCTCGCATCGTCAACCCGGAGTCCTCCGTCTCAGCGACCTCACGCCCGTCCACACCAGGTGCGGCGACGTCGGCAACCTCCGTGGTCGGAAGGTCGTCCAGTCCGGCACGACCACGTCCGGCGCGTCGGCCTCGACCGACCCGGACGCCGCCCCGGCCGCAGCCGCGCCGACACCGGCACCGACAAGCGCCTGCTTAGGCGCGTCGGCGGTCATGGACTCATCGTCGCCCTTGCGGCGACCGACGAAGTACGACAACGCACCGGCGCCCATCAGCGCGATGAGGCCGATGGGCGCACCCGTGCTGGG
>CAVORP010000005.1:0-115233 GCA_963698645.1 uncultured Alphaproteobacteria bacterium | reverse complement strand
TATGTGCCTGCTTACGTATTGCTTCAGCGTCAAGAGCTACGATCACCAGACCCAGTCCGAACCGCGTGTGATCAAGAAACCCGATATGGACATGGTGGGCGACGGCACGGGAATCCTGGTGATCGACGATCTGGTGGATACCGGAAAGACCCTTGAAGTCGTGAAGGCGCTGATGCCCAAGGCTCATGTCGCCACCGTCTATGCCAAGCCGAAGGGCCGCCCGATGGTCAATACCTTCATCACCGAGGTCAGCCAGGATACATGGATCTTCTTTCCATGGGACATGGCGCTTCAATATGTCGAGCCGTATCGCGCGACGGACTGACCGGCGCGAGATCCCTTTACGCCCCGCCAGAGATCGGATGCGCACGTGCGACCGCCCCACCCCCTGAACCCGAATCTGGCCCGGGCATCGGCACCGCCGATCATCGAAGCGTCCCGGTGGGTGCAGAAGGCGGAAATCCGGAACGGCCTGCCACTTCTTAACCTCAGCCAGGCCGCACCAGTCGACCCTCCCCCGGAGAAGATGCGGCAGGCCATGGCAGAGATGGTCCTGAACACGCCGTCAGTTCATCTTTACGGTCCGGTTCTGGGGCTCGGGGAACTGCGTCTGGAAATCGCGGCGCAATGGAGCGATCTCTATGGTGGGCAGGTGACCGGCGATCAGGTCGCGATCACCTCGGGTTGCAACGAGGCCTTTTGCGCAATCCTTGCGACGCTCGCCGGGCCGGGTGATGAGGTGATCCTTCCGGTGCCATGGTACTTCAACCACAAGATGGCGCTCGATATGGGCGGTCAGGTTGCGGTTCCGCTGCAGACCGGCCCCGATCTTGTGCCCGATCCCACGCATGCTGCCTCTCTGATTACCTCAAAAACGCGTGCAATCGTTCTGATATCGCCCAATAATCCCTGTGGTGTCGAATATTGACCCCGAGGTTCTGTCCGCGTTTCGGGATCTTGCCCGCAGCCATGGCATCGCCCTGGTGATCGACGAGACCTATCGCGACTTCCATGGCGGTGACGGGCGGCCTCACGATCTTTTCACCGATCCCGATTGGGACGAGACGCTGATCCATCTCTACTCCTTCTCCAAGGCCTATCGCCTGACGGGTCATCGGATGGGCGCGATTCTCGCCTCGGCGCCGCGCCTGCGCGAAGTAGAGAAGTATCTGGATACGGTCACGATTTGCCCCTCGCAATTGGGTCAGATGGCTGCCCTGTGGGGGTTGCGGAACTTCGGGGACTGGCTCGCCGGTGAGCGCGAGGAAGTACTCTGCCGCCGCGGCGCGATGACGGCGGGGTTTCCCGGGCGCCACGGCTGGAGCCTCCTTGGTTGCGGCGCCTATTTCGGCTATGTCGCGCATCCTTTCGATGCCTCGTCCGACACGGTCGCCCGCTGGCTGGTCTCGGAAGCAGGCCTGTTGGGCCTGCCCGGTACGATATTCCGGCCCGAAGGCGATCCCTCTTGAGGCTCCCGTGAAATGCGCATCGCCTTCGCCAATATGGACGTTGCCGGAATCGGGCAGGTGTTCGAACGTCTGACGAACTTGACCGAGTCAGGCTTGCGGCCCCCGGATCGGTGACATACACCCTTTCCGGTAATGCAAACTAGGGTATTCCGGCATGGCTAAAGGCACCGCGTCACGCGCATTCGTCTGGGTAATTCTGGGCCTTCCTGATTGTCGGCCTCGCCGGCTTTGGCGCGACCAATTTCGGCAGGCTCGGTGCGCAGCGTGGCCACCGTGGGTGACATCGAGATTTCGGTTGACGACTATGGGCGCGAATTGCAGCAAGACCTGCGTGCGCTGGCCGCGCAAAGCGGGCGCGGCGATCAGCCTTGCAGAGGCGCGTGCTCTGGGTCTGGACCGCGCGGTGCTTTCGCGGCTTGTCTCGCAGGGCGCGCTGGACAACGAAACCGCGCGGATCGGCCTTTCTGTCGGCGACGAAGCCGTGCGCGATCAGGTCACCCAGATTCCGGCGTTCCGCGGACTGGACGGATCGTTCGATCGTGACGCCTATGCGTTTACGCTGGAAAACACCGGGCTGACGGTTGCCGAATTCGAAGAACGGGTCCGCGACGAGACCGCCCGGAACATCCTGCAGGGCGCTGTGGTCAATGGCGTCCCGGCGCCTCAGGTCTTTACCGATACGCTCTACGGCTGGGCGCTTGGAAGAGCGCGACATCACGTGGGCCGTGCTGACCGGGGATGATCTTGCCGAACCACTCCGCGAACCGTCCGAAGCGGATCTTGCAGGCCTATTACAGGGCCAACGAGGCCGCCTATACGCTCTCCGAAACCAAGGCCATCACTTACGCTTGGGTCACACCAGAGATGATCCTCGATACGATCGCGATCGACGACGACGCGCTTCGCGCGCTCTACGAAGAACGCGCGTCCGACTACATTCGCCCCGAGCGGCGGCTTGTGGAACGGCTCGTCTTCGCCGACGACTGCGGCTGCCGAAGCCGCCAAGTCCCGGATCGATGCGAACGAAGCGAGCTTTGACGATATAGTCGAGGAGCGCGGTCTTGGCGATCGAGGATGTCGACTGGGCGATGTCACCGTCAGCGCAATTGACGAGGCTGGCGAGGCCGTCTTCGCCCTTGCGGAACCCGGCGTTGTCGGGCCCCCTTCCCTCGTCGCTTGGTCCCGCGCTTTTTCGGGTGAATGCGATCCTATCGGCCAGCGAGACATCCTTCGAAGACGCGCGCGAAGAGCTCGAAGCCGAATATGCCGCCGACCGGGCCAGCCGCCTCATACTCGACATGCGCGACCAGGTGGATGACCTTCTCGCCGGTGGTGCGACGCTGGAGGAACTGGCGGATGAAACCGAACTGGTGCTGGGCAAGATCGACTGGCGGCAAGATGTGACGGATGGGATCGGCGCCTATCAGGAATTCCGCGATGCTGCGCTGATCACGGAAGAAGGTGATTTTCCGGAACTGTTCGAGATCGAAGAAAGCGGGCTTTTCGCCTTGCGCGTCGACGAGGTGCGTCCGCCCGAGCTTCAGTCGCTTCAGGCCGTGCGCCCAGAGGTCATCGAGGCTTGGGAGCTCGCGGAAACCGCTCGTCTGGCCGAAGCACGCGCGCAAGAGGCCGCACGGGCGATCCGCGACGGCCGCGAAATGGCGGGGCTCGACCTTCCCCTGCGGGCTGACATGGGCATTGGGCGCAACGCATTTCTAGACGACGCGCCTGCGGGCATGGTGGACGGTGTCTTTCGATGACCCCCGACGATGTCCGCGTCTTCACCGTCGACGGTGGCGCGGCTCTCGTGCGGCTCGACAAGGTCACGGCACCCGACCAGCAAAGCGAAGAAGCCGCGGCCCTGAAGGCCGAATTCAATCAACAGGCCATCCAGGACATGGCGGGTGACGTCCTGCTTATGTTCACCCGTGCCATTCAGGCAAATGCCGGTGTTCAGGTAAACCAACAGGCGATCAACGCCGTGCATGCGCAGTTCCCATGACCGCGCTGCTCACCGGCTACGAGGATTTTGCCCGCGGTTACGAGGCGGGACAAAATCAGGTCGTCTATGCCCGACTGGCGGCCGATCTGGATACACCTGTCTCGCTGATGCTGAAACTTGCCGAGGCGAGGAAGGACAGTTTCATCCTTGAGTCGGTCACCGGTGGCGAGGTCCGCGGCCGCTATTCGATTATCGGGTTGAAGCCGGATCTCGTCTGGGAATGTCAGGGCGAAACACCTCGCGGATCAACCGACAGGCCCGGTTCGACCGCGACAACTTCGAAGAGATCGAAGGCTCACCCCTTGATGCGTTGCGCGTGTGATCGCCGAAAGCCGGATCGACCTGCCCGCTGATCTGCCGGCGGCGGCGGCGGGCTGTTCGGCTATCTTGGCTATGACATGATCCGCCTTGTCGAGCATCTTGCCCGATATCAACCCGACCCTTGGGTCTTCCCGATGCCGTGATGTTGCGACCGTCGGTCATCGCGGTGCTGGACGGCGTAAAGGGCGATGTCACCGTCGTGTCCCCGGCCTGGATCTCCTCGGGTCTGACGGCGCGCGCAGCCTATGCACAGGCTGCCGAGCGGGTGATGGACGCCGTGCGCGATCTTGAACGGGCGCCTGCCTCGGAAACCCGTGGGCTGGGACAGGTGGCGGAGGTTGCCGAGCCGGTCTCGAATTTCACCCATTCGGGATACCTTGCGGCGGTCGAGCGTGCGAAGGAATATATCCGCGCCGGCGATATCTTTCAGGTCGTCCCCTCGCAACGCTGGGCGCAGCCGTTCACTCTGCCGCCCTTCGCGCTTTACCGCAGCCTGCGCCGCACCAACCCGTCGCCGTTCATGTTCTATTTCAACTTCGGTGGGTTCCAGGTGATCGGGGCAAGTCCCGGAAATCCTCGTTCGAGGTCTTCGGAAACGAAGTCACGATCCGTCCCATCGCCGGAACACGGCCGCGTGGCGCAACACCCGAGCAGGACCGGGCCTATGAGGCAGAACTGCTCGCCGATCCAAAGGAACGGGCAGAGCACCTGATGCTGCTTGACCTCGGACGCAACGACACCGGGCGGGTGTCAAAGATCGGAACCGTCCGCCCGACAGAGCAATTTGTGATCGAGCGATACAGCCACGTCATGCATATCGTCTCGAATGTCGTGGGCGAGTTGAGCGAAGACCATGACGCTCTGTCGGCATTGCTTGCGGGCCTTCCTGCGGGAACCGTTTCAGGTGCACCCAAGGTGCGGGCGATGGAGATCATCGACGAACTCGAGCCCGAAAAGCGCGGCGTCTACGGCGGCGGCGTTGGCTATTTCAGTGCCGGTGGCGACATGGATATGTGCATCGCACTGCGAACCGCTGTTCTCAAGGATCAGACCCTTTATATCCAGGCCGGAGGGGGCGTCGTCTATGACAGCGATCCGCAGGCTGAATACGAAGAGACCGTGAACAAGGCCCGCGCGATCAGGCGTGCGGCGGCAGATGCGGGCCTGTTCGCATCGGGCAGCAACACCTAGCCGTCCTACTCGACGCCAAGCACCGCCGAAACCGGTGCCAGGGCGACACCGGCATTGCTGTTTTCCTCTGCCCAGGCCGCGATGCTTTCCAGAACCGTTTCAGTTGCCGGACCCACGGTCACGACCCCGCCTTCCTGACGGGCGCGAAACGCCGATTGGTCAAGGACACGCGCTATGGAGGCCGCATCCTCCGCGTCGATTTCGCGATAGATCAGACCCGACGGAATACCTTCGCGGCGCGCGGCCTGCTGGGCGCTGTTGAAACCCTGCGACCACGTGATGACCCCATGTCCGGATTGGGCAAGCTGCGCCAGCACGGATGCGGTGGCATCGCGGTTCGATTGAAACCCGTCCGGGCCGCTGTCCATAAGGGCGACCGCCACCGGAACCGCATCGAGAGTGACCGAGAGGGCAACCTCGACATCCTGCGCCGTTGCACGTGGCGGAAGATCCGGGATCAGCACAACCTCTGCGCCCCCATCGCGGTAGCGCGTGGCAACTGCTGCGGCATCGGGCAGATAGGCGGGAACGGCAAATGTCAGCGGAAGCCCGATCCCCTGCAGGAACCCCTCGGAGAGCGTTTCACCCGCCTGATGAATCAGGATGACGGTCATCAACGCAGTATTCGCGGGTGCCTCGTAGTTGATGGCATTGGCCACCATCGCAGGCGCATCCGGCGCAATCGGCTCTTCGGCGCTCTCCGTCTCGGGGGCAGTGGCTGCGGGGAGGACGGTGCCGGCGCGGGTCACTCCGTCGCCGATGCTGGGCAACCGCCGCACGACGGTTCCCGGAAGTGCGGATTCGCTGGTCGTTGGGGTCGAGGCCACCTCGGCCGCGATTTCTTCCACCGGATCCTCGCGCGCGGGCTCGGATCTCAGGCGGGTTCTCGGTGACACGGATCTCGGGCGTCGACGCGGACTCCGCCTCCGGCTCTGTCACGGGCTCCGTCATGGGCTCCGTCATCGGGCAACTCCGAAACTGGTGCGGATTCGGGTGCCGCGGGGGCCGGCAATATCTCTGGTGCCGCGGAGGCCGTATCGGGAACGACCATCGGCGCCTCTTCAGGCTGCGGTTCGGACGGCGCGGCTTGCGCGATGGTTTCGGTCTGCCCGGGCTGTGTCGCAGGGGCTTCCGGAAGTGGAACGGCGGTATCTACTCCGGGTTCAGACGCGATCTCGACCTCGGCCAAGGCAGGAAGATCGGGCGCGGCATCCCCCCCCAGGGTCACGTCGGGCTCGTTGGACAGGATCGGCACCGCTGGTGTCTCCGGCGCCTCGAGCATCGCGGTTTCCAGCGGCGACGGTTCGGCCGGAAGCGATTCTGCGATCCGGGGGCAGCGTCGGTTTCGGGGGCAGTCTTTTCCGGGGACGATGGTTGCAAGGGCGCTTCGGTCGCAACAACAGCGATTTCGGGCAACGGCGCGGACTCTGCTTGGGGAGCGGCGATCACGGGCGCTTCGACCGCGATCGACACGACCGGAGGCGCGGAATCGGACGCCAGCGCGACAGGCGCATCCGCGGCACCCTCGCCCGGGGCGGAGGGCCGCTCATCCGAAAGGTCAGGGGCCGGATCGGGGCGTGCGATGACGACCGGGTTCTCGGACAGCGTGGGCTCCGGCTCCGGTGGCGGCAAGGCACCTTCGGCGATCTGGTTGTCTAGCGCCGGGGTAAGATCCCGCCAATCCGCTACCTGCGAGGCGAGCGCCAAGACAATCATCCCGATGAGTCCACCCCAAAGGCTTCCTGCAATAATCCCGCGTAACACCTGTTCGTCTCCGTGCTCAGCCTGGTTCCGACAAGGCCCGTCAGCGTCGTTTCACGCGCGATGGTGCCTTGACCCTTTCGGATCCTTGCGTCCATGTATAGCGCGGGCAAGCAAACGGGGGTATCCCCAAATGCGAAAACAGGTAAGGTTATGCTGCTACTGATCGATAATTACGACAGTTTCACCTATAATCTCGTCCATTATCTGGGCGAACTCGGGGCAGATGTCGTCGTGAAACGCAACGATGCGCTGGATGTTCAGGCGGCCATGGCCCTGAACCCCGCAGGCATCGTGCTGTCGCCCGGTCCCTGCACGCCGAACGAGGCGGGCATCTGCCTATCGCTTGTTGCTGCCGCGGCGGAGACGCGGATTCCCCTTCTGGGTGTCTGCCTAGGGCACCAGTCCATCGGCCAGGCCTTCGGTGGCAAGGTCGTCCAGGCCTCCGAAATCGTCCATGGAAAGATGGGCGAGATCCATCACCAGCAGGCCGGAGTCTTCGCCGGGCTCCCCTCGCCCATCGCGGCGACACGCTATCACTCGCTGATCGTGGAGCGCGCGACGCTCCCCGATGATCTCGAGGTCACGGCGGAGCTAACCGACGGTACGATCATGGGTCTTCGGCACCGAAGCCTTCCGATCGAAGGTGTCCAGTTCCACCCCGAATCCATCGCCTCCGAACATGGCCACGCGATGCTTCGCACCTTCCTCGAACGTCTGCCGGTGCCGGCATGAGCGATGCGTTGAAACCGCTGATCGCGGCGGCGGTCGATCGACCGCTGAGCCGTGCCGAGGCGGAACAGGCCTTTACCATCCTTTTCGAAGGCGAAGCTACGCCAAGCCAGATGGGCGGTTTCCTCATGACGCTTCGCACGCGGGGCGAGACGGTGGGGGAATATGCGGCGGCCGCTGCCGTCATGCGCGCCAAATGCCGGGCTGTCCGTGCACCCGAAGGTGCGATGGACATCGTCGGCACCGGCGGCGACGGAAAGGGAACACTGAATATCTCGACCGCGACGGCCTTTGTCGTTGCCGGGGCCGGGGTGACGGTCGCGAAGCACGGCAATCGCAACCTCAGTTCGAAATCGGGGGCGGCCGATGCGCTTGGACAAATGGGGATCGACGTCATGGTCGGCTCCGAGGTGGTCGAACGGGCGCTGACCGAAGTCGGGATCGGGTTCATGATGGCGCCGATGCACCATCCCGCAATTGCCCATGTGATGCCCACGCGCGGCGAACTGGGCACGCGGACGATATTCAACATCCTTGGCCCGCTCACCAACCCCGCCGGCGTGAAACGGCAACTGACCGGTGCTTTCTCGCGCGACATGATCCGGCCGATGGCCGAGACACTGGCCGAACTGGGCTCCGAGACCGCTTGGCTGGTGCACGGATCGGACGGAACCGACGAGTTGACCATCACCGGGAAGAGCTGGGTCGCGGAACTCCGGAACGGGACCGTGACCGACCGCGAAATCCATCCCGAAGATGCGGGGCTGCCCGTGCATCCGTTCGAGGCGATCCTGGGCGGTTCGCCGGAAGAGAATGGTCGGGCCTTCCGTGCTTTGCTGGACGGCGCTGCGTCGGGATACAGGGATGCCGTGCTGCTCAATGCCGCCGCGGCACTTCTGGTGGCCGACAAGGTGTCTTCGCTTCGCGACGGCGTTGCGATGGCAGCGGAAAGCATCGATTCCGGCGCTGCGCTGGACAAGATCACACGCCTTGCCAAGCTGACATCGGAGGCCAAGAGCGCATGAGCACGGTTCTGGACAAGATCAAGGCCTACAAACTCGAAGAGATCGCGGCCGCGAAGGAGGCCGTTCCGCTCCACGAGATCGAGGTCATGGCGCGGAACGCTGACACCGCCCCGCGGTTTCGCGGATGCCCTCGTCTTTGCCGCGCGCGACGGCTACGGGCTGATCGCCGAGATCAAGAAGGCCAGCCCGTCAAAAGGTCTGATCCGCGCCGATTTCGATCCACCGGAGCTTGCACGCGCCTACGAAATCGGAGGTGCCACCTGCCTGTCGGTTCTGACCGACGGGCCGTCCTTTCAGGGAGACCCTGAATACCTCCGCGCCGCTCGCGCCGCCGTGGAGCTTCCGGTGCTGCGCAAGGATTTCATGTACGACCCCTATCAGGTCGTCGAAGCGCGGGCCTGGGGCGCCGATTGCATCCTTCTGATCATGGCAAGCATCACCGACGCCCAGGCCAACGAACTCGAAGCTGCGGCGATGGACTGGGATATGGACGTTCTGGTCGAAGTGCACGATGCCGAAGAGCTTGAACGCGCCAGCGCCCTGAAATCTCCTTTGCTGGGCATCAACAATCGCGATCTCAGAACTTTCGAGACCGATCTCGACACGACGCGCCGGCTGTCCCGGCTGGCGCCTGCGGACAAGATCCTGATCTCCGAATCCGGGCTCTCCACGCGAGAGGATCTTGCCGAGATGGCGCGCTACGGCACGCGCTGCTTCCTGATCGGCGAGAGCCTGATGCGGCAAGAGGATGTCGCTGCGGCAACGCGGGCGCTCCTGTCCAACCCGTTTTCGTCCGGTGCGCGCTAGGATGTCCGGTCTCACGCATTTCGACGCGCAGGGCCATGCGCACATGGTCGATGTTTCGGAAAAACCCTCGACGGCCCGGATCGCCGTTGCCCGCGGGCATGTCCGGATGACGGCAGAGACCCTTGCGATCGTCCTTGAGGGAACCGCCAAGAAAGGTGACGTGCTGGGCATTGCGCGTCTTGCCGGCATCATGGGCGCAAAGAAAACGGCCGATCTCATCCCGCTTTGTCATCCGCTTCCAATCACCAAGGTCACCCTCGATCTTTCCGCCGACGCGGGCCTGCCCGGCGTCCGCGTGGAAGCGACGGTCAAGACAAACGGTCAGACCGGGGTCGAGATGGAGGCGCTAACGGCAGTGTCCGTTGCCTGCCTCACGATCTATGACATGCTCAAGGCCGTTGAACGGACGATGGAGATCGGCGGGATTGCCGTGACGCTGAAAGACGGCGGGAAATCGGGCCGCTTCGAAGCGCCATGATTACCGTCGAAGAGGCGCTGGGCCATATCTTCGAACTCGTCGATCCGCTCGAGGCGGAGCAGGTGCCGCTTGAAAGCGCCTGTGGGCGTTTCCTCGTTCAATCCGTGGCCGCGACCCGGAACCAACCGCCCTTTGCCACATCGGTGATGGACGGATATGCCGTGCGCAATGCCGATATCCACGAAGGTGCGGTCTTGCGGGTCATCGGTTCGGCGCAGGCCGGGCGTCGCGGCACCAAAGCCCTTGGGCCGGGCGAGGCGATGCGCATCTTTACCGGCGCTCCCGTGCCTGACGGGGCCGACCGTGTCGTGATCCAGGAAGATGTGACTGCCTCAGGCGATCAGATCACGATCGCCGAAAACGCCGATCCAGGCCCCTATATCCGACCCATCGGCGCCGATTTCACAATCGGCGACCAGATCGAGGCCCCCCGCAGGCTCGACCCCCAGACCATTCTTCTTGCCGCCGCGATGAACCTGCCGACCCTGCCCTGCGCCCGGCAACCCGTGGTCTCGATCATCGCAACGGGGGACGAACTGGTGATGCCGGGGGGCGCACCGGGTCCGGATCAGATCATGGCCTCGAATGGGCTTGGGCTGAAGGCCCTGCTCGAACGCGAAGGCGCAATCGTCCGTCTTCTTCCCATTGCCCGAGACAGGAAAGAGGCGCTTCACAGCGTCATCGACCTTGCAGGAGGAAGCGACCTGATCGTCACGATCGGAGGGGCGTCGGTGGGTGACCACGATCTCGTCCAGCACGTCGCAGGTGAACGGGGCATGACCCCTTCTTTCTACAAGGTCGCCATGCGTCCGGGCAAACCCCTCATGGCCGGACGCCTTGACGGGATCCCGATGATCGGGCTGCCGGGCAACCCCACCTCTGCCATGGTCTGCGGCATGGTTTTCGTGGTGCCCGCGCTGCGGGCGATGCAGGGTGCCGCCCCCGCCCCCGCGCCGCGTCTGACCGGAACGCTTGCCGCGCCGATAGCGGCCAATGGCCCGCGCGAGCATTACATGCGCGCAACGCTCTCTCCCGAAGGCCTCCGCCTGCTGCCACGTCAGGACAGCGGGCTGATGAGCGTCCTGACACGTGCGCAGGCCCTGATCGTGCGTCCACCCAACGATCCGGCGCGTGACGCGGGCACACAGGTCGACTACCTGCCGCTCTGACAAAGTTGACACAAAAGGGGAACATGGGTAGAACTTAACTCGAACGCCCGGGTAACGGGTGCAAGAGCCCATGCGACGCAGTCCAGAGACAGGTGACCCCATGCTGACCCGCAAACAATTGCAACTGTTGGATTTCATCAATCGTCGCATGACGCGCGATGGTGTGCCTCCCTCGTTCGACGAGATGAAGGAGGCGCTGGACCTGCGATCGAAGTCGGGTATTCACCGGTTGATCACCGCTCTTGAAGAGCGCGGCTTCATTCGACGTCTGGCGCATCGGGCCCGGGCGATCGAGATTCTGAAACTGCCCGAAGCCATGGAAGCCCCCGGTTTCAGGCCCCGCGTGATCGAGGGTGATCGGAACGATCCCCCGGCCCGCGCAATCCCGGTCGAGGTTCAGGCGATCGAACTGCCCGTCATGGGCCGTATCGCGGCCGGCGTGCCGATCGAGGCAATCAGCGAAGTCTCGCATTCCGTCGCGGTTCCCGGAAGCATGCTCTCGGGCCAGGGCCATCACTACGCGCTCGAGGTCAAGGGTGACTCGATGATCGACGCCGGCATCAACGATGGCGACGTGGTGGTCATCCGCGAAACCTCGACGGCGGATAACGGTGATATCGTGGTGGCACTCGTCGATGGCCATGAGGCGACGCTGAAACGGTTCCGACGCAAGGGAACCGCCATTGCCCTCGAGGCGGCGAACCCGGCCTATGAAACGCGGGTCTATCCCGACGACCAGGTCAAGGTTCAGGGCAAACTCGTCGGGCTGATCCGGACATATTGAACCGCCCGTATCGGCGTTTGCGTCTTCGGGCGGGCGGGCCTGTTCCAGGGACGTCCCCCCTTCTGCGCGGGCGTGATCCGTAGCACATCGTCCACCACGTCGATGGCAAGTGCACCAGTCATTGTCAGAAGCACGCGGTCGATCATCAGGCAGGGTCCGTCGATGTCTCCGATTTCTGCCGTGACGATCACGAGGGAAACGCTGTCGCAGGCGGCCTTCGCCCGAAGATCCGCACCGCGCCCCGTGAAATGCGCCGCCGAGGCTGTGCCGAGGTCGAAATAGCTCTCCCGCTTGTCACCGGTGAACCCCGGCCGCGCCGCCGCAGCGATCTGATCCTGCCCGTCCCCGTCGTTCTCCAGCCAACTGGATGCGGCGAAGCCTGCACCCTTGGGCTTTGACAGCGCGCGCCCCTCACCGGCCTGCAATCCCAACAACCCGCCATCGGCCGAGATCAGCAACGTCGGGCGCACCTGCTGCGACCAGAATAACAATGCGAACAGAACCGGCACACAGCCCCACAATCGGGCGCGACCGGTCCAGATGATGGTGAAAAGCGCGCCCATCGTCAGCACTGGAAGGACATAGGGTTGCGGCATGACGACATGGCTCGCCGCCCCCTCCAACGCCGCAACCCTGTCCGAGACGTTCAGAATCCAGGCGATCCCAGGCTCCATGATCCGCAACCCGATCCAGTCGAGTCCCAGTGGCGCCAGCACCGCCGACAGAACTGCCGCGGGCATCACCAACCCGCCCATGACGGGAACAGACAGGAGGTTCGCGACAAGTCCGTAATGCGGGATGCGGTTGAAATGCGCCGCCGCGAAGGGGGCCGTGGCAAGCCCGGCCACAGCGGAGGAAATGACAAGCGCCGCCGCCCATCGCAGGACCGGGTGCCACCGCCACATACCCGTTTCGCGCAGCCCCTGAAACACTGCGATCAGGGCCGCGGTCGCGGCGAATGACATCTGGAAACCTGGTCCCATCAGGGCCTCGGGCCTGAGCATCAGAACGATGAGCGCCGCCAGCGCGACCGCGCGCAGGGTCAGGGCGCGCCGGTCGAACAGCACCGCGAGAAACATCACCGCGACCATGACATAGGCGCGTTCGGTGGCGACATTTCCACCCGACAGCGCCAAGTAGATCGCCCCTGCCACAAGCGCGATGCAGGCGCCGATCTTGTGGGTGGGAATGCGCAGCGCAAGCATGGGGATCAGCGCCAGGCCATAGCGCGAAACGGCATAGACGAATCCCGTCAGAAGCCCCATGTGCAGGCCGGAGATTGCCAGAAGATGGGCAAGGTTTGAGATCCGCAAACTCTCGAGTGTGTCGGTATCCATCCCCGACCTGTCACCGGTGGTGATCGCGGCTGCGAATGCCCCGTTTCTGCCGGGAAGCGTCTCTTGCACCGCGGCGGACATCGCCATCCGGATACGGTGCACGAACAGACCCGCCCGTCCCTCGTCCGCGGAAGCAAGGCTCAGAACCGGCGTGCGCGTATAGCCAACCGCGCCCAGCGATCCAAACCAGGCCTGTCGCTGAAAATCGAAACCGCCTGGCTCGACCGGCCCTCCGGGTGCGTCCAGATGTCCGGTCATCACGATGCGCAGACCGGGAACGGGCTCGATATATCCCTGTTCTCCGTGCAGCGAGACCCGCACGCGACGCGGTGTCTCTTCCGGGGTCATCCCGGAAAGCGTCACCTGATCCAACGTCAAACGGACCTTGTCCGAGGCGGAGCGGTCGATCAGCAGCACCCTGCCCTCGATCGGCCCGTAATAGCGGAACGGAAGAACGGGACCTGCCACCATATGAGTCCGAAGTGCTGCCGCGCCAAAGCCGGAAAGGACGAGGAACAGGGCGATGAGCAAGGGCGCGCGCTGCCCAAGACGGAGGAGGCAGACGCCACAGATAAGGATCGTCCCGGCCCAGACGACCCAGTGCAGTGGCTCCGGTTCTGAAGCAATTGCAAAATAGGCACCGATGCCCGTGGCAAAGAAAACTGGCGCCCATGGGAACAGCGCGCCGCGTTGGGCGTCCAAGGCTCGCATGGTGACGGCCACGGCACGCACCCTTGTTCTCCCTCATGCGGTTAAGTAGACCGCCTCCAACCTCGCTCTGAACTGGTTTCCAAAAGGTTAACAACGCCCATGTCCGAACGTCCGATCGTCACGCGCTTTGCCCCGTCACCCACCGGGTATCTGCATATTGGCGGGGCAAGGACCGCGCTGTTCAACTGGCTCTATGCCCGCGGTCGCGGTGGCAAGTTCCTGCTGCGGATCGAGGATACCGATCGCGAACGCTCGACTCCCGAAGCCACGGCGGCGATCTTCCGTGGTCTCGAATGGCTGGGCCTCGATTGGGATGGCGACGCCATCAGCCAGGCAGACCGCGCCTCCCGGCATGCCGAGGTCGCCAATGCGATGTTGGCCTCGGGTGCGGCCTATAAATGCTTCTCGACCCAGGAGGAGATCGCCGCCTTCCGAGAGGCCGCCCGGGCCGAGGGCCGTTCGACCCTGTTCAGGTCACCTTGGCGTGACGCCGGCGCGGAAAGCCATCCCGACCTGCCCTATGCCATCAGGGTTCGGGCACCGCTCGAGGGACAGACGGTCATTCGCGATGTTGTTCAGGGCGATGTCGTCATCGGGAACGATCAGCTCGATGACATGATCGTCCTGCGGTCAGATGGGACGCCGACCTATATGCTTGCGGTCGTGGTGGACGATCATGACATGGGCGTCACCCATGTCATCCGGGGCGATGATCATCTGAACAACGCTGCCCGCCAGATGCTGGTCTATCACGCCATGAACTGGGAGGTCCCGATCTGGGCGCATATCCCGTTGATCCATGGCGAGGATGGCAAGAAACTCTCGAAACGTCATGGCGCGCTTGGTGTCGAGGAGTGGGCCGCAATGGGCTATCCCGCACGCGCCATGCGCAACTACCTCGCGCGGCTTGGTTGGAGCCACGGCGACGATGAATATTTCACCGATGAACAGGCCCGCGAGTGGTTCGACATCGCGGGTATCAAGAAATCACCGGCGCAATTCGACACAAAGAAACTCGCCAACCTGTCGGGTCAGCACATCGCGGCCATGACCGACCAAGAGGTCCTGGACGGGATCGCGGCCTATTTCGCAGCCGCAGGAAAGGCGCCCTTGTCAGACAGGGAACTCAAGGCCCTTTCGGACGCCATGTACTGTCTCAAGGATCGCGCCCGTACCTATGCGGAACTCATTGAGAAGGCGTACTTTATTCTGGCAGAGCGGCCAATCGTTCCAGACGAGAAGTCGGCCGCCGCCCTGACGGATGTATCCCGTGGTATACTGGCGGAATTGACGCCGCACCTGCAAAGTGCTAGCTGGTCTCGAGAGACGCTGGAGACTGCATTGGCCACGGTGGCCGACGCAAACGGGGCCAAACTCGGGCAGGTCGCGCAGCCTCTGCGTGCCGCTCTTGCTGGTCGTACAGTTTCCCCAAGCGTATTCGACATGATGCTGATCCTCGGACGTGACGAAACCCTCGCGCGTCTGTCCGATGTGGTTCCGCAAGAGCCGGCTTAACCGGCCAGACGTTACAACGGTCAGAGGCTGTCGCCCTGCGCCGTGCGCAAGGAAGGACGACGATGACAGAGACCCAGAAGACCGCGAAACTGACCTTCGGCGACACCGAACTGCATTTGCCGATCCTCTCGCCGACTGCCGGACCGGATGTTATTGATATCCGAAAGCTTTATGCTCAAGGAAAGGTCTTCACCTACGATCCCGGTTTCACATCCACGGCATCCTGCGACTCGACCATCACCTATATCGACGGTGATGTGGGGCAGTTGCTGCACCGGGGCTACCCGATCGATCAATTGGCCGAGAAGTCGCATTATCTCGAGGTCTGCTACCTGTTGCTCTACGGGGAACTGCCATCCGCCGAGCAGCTCGAGGATTTCGAGAACCGGGTGACGAACCACACCATGCTGCATGAGCAGATGCAGAATTTCTTCCGCGGATTCCGTCGGGACGCCCATCCCATGGCCGTCATGGTTGGCGTCGTGGGCGCGATGAGCGCCTTTTATCCCGACAGCACCGATATTCACGATCCCTGGCAGCGCGAGGTTGCCTCGATCCGCCTGATCGCCAAGATGCCCACGATCGCAGCCTGGGCGTTCAAGTATTCGATCGGCCAGCCGTTCATGTATCCACGCAACGACCTAGACTATGCCTCGAACTTCCTGCGCATGTGCTTTGCCGTTCCGGCCGAGGATTACGTGGTGAATCCGATCCTGTCGCGGGCGATGGACCGGATCTTCACGCTTCATGCGGACCACGAACAGAACGCTTCCACCTCGACGGTGCGTCTTGCTTCCTCATCGGGCGCGAACCCGTTTGCCTGTATCGCCGCTGGCGTCGCCTGTCTCTGGGGCCCCGCGCATGGCGGCGCAAACCAGGCCTGTCTCGAGATGCTGCGCGAGATCGGCACTGTCGACCGGATCCCCGAATTCATCGCGCGCGCCAAGGACAAGGACGATCCATTCCGCCTCATGGGCTTCGGGCACCGGGTCTACAAGAATTTCGATCCCCGCGCGAAGGTGATGAAGCAATCGGCCGACGAAGTGCTGGAATTGCTGGGGGTCGAGGATAACCCGGCCCTGCAAGTGGCCAAGGAACTTGAGAAGATCGCGCTCGAAGATCCGTATTTTGTTGAGAAAAAGCTTTATCCCAATGTCGACTTCTATTCCGGCATTATTCTCGACGCCATGGGCTTCCCCACATCCATGTTCACGCCGATTTTCGCGGTTGCTCGCACCGTCGGTTGGGTGTCCCAGTGGAAAGAAATGATCGCTGACCCGCAACTCAAGATCGGTCGCCCCAGGCAGCTCTATGTCGGCGCGACCGAGCGGAATTACATCGACGTCGAAGACCGCTAAGAGTCTTGCCTGCGACGAAATGCATGCCCACGCGCCGTGAATTCGGCCGTGGGCGTCCTACATTTTGCAACAAGCAATGCAGTAGGACAGATCATGAAAGACATATCCCGTCTGAAGACATCACAGGTCGAAGCCAGCTTCGCCCCTGTCCATCACACGCCGCAGGACTGGCATGACCGCTTTGCGTTTCGGCTGGTCAAATTCATGCGGTTCTTTGCCGACAGCTTCTTTGCCAATCGCTATGGTCATCGGGCGGTTGTCCTCGAGACTGTTGCTGCCGTTCCGGGGATGGTGGGTGGCCTGCTTCAGCACCTGAAGGCGATCCGCCACATTCGTGACGATCAGGGCTGGATCCGCGAACTCATCGACGAGGCCGAGAACGAGCGCATGCATCTCATGACCTTCATCCATATCGCACAGCCTTCCCGGGCCGAGCGGTGGCTGATCATGATTGCACAGGCGATCTTCTATAACCTCTATTTCTTCCTCTATCTCTTCGCCCCGAAGACGGCGCATCGTGTTGTCGGCTACCTCGAGGAAGAGGCCGTGGTCAGCTATACGCATTATCTTGCGGATATTGATGCCGGGAACACGCCAGATGTTCCGGCACCACAGCTCGCGATCGAGTACTGGAACCTACCCGAGGACGCGACGCTTCGGGATGTGGTGATCGTGATCCGGCAGGATGAGGCAGAGCACCGCGACACCAACCACAACTTCGCGTCAAAGATCGCGGCTGGCGAGCACATCTAGAAAGGTCCGAATGCCGGTCGGGACTGTGTACCGACCCGTCACCTGCCTTCGAAATGGGCGGCGCGTTTTTCGATGAAGGCGATGACGCCTTCCTTGAAATCCCGCGTCTTGCCGGCCGCGCCCTGAAGGCGCGCTTCCAGGGCAAGCTGCTCCTCGAGGCTGTTGCCAAAGCTCGCGCGCAGGGCTTCCTTGACGCCGCCATAGGCAACTGTCGGACCCTTCGAGAGATGCGCGGCGCGCCCACGCCAATGCGCGTCGAAACCGGCATCGTCCACCACTTCCCAGATCATTCCCCAGTCGCAGGCCTGTTGCGCCGTGACGGGTTCTGCAAATAGCGCCGCGCCCATGGCTCGCGCGAACCCGATCTGTCGCGGCAGCCAATAGGTGCCGCCGGCATCAGGCAGAAGCCCGATCCGCGTGAACGCCTGTAGAAAAACGGCCTTTTCCGAAGCGATCACCACATCTGCCGCCAGCGCGAGGTTCGCACCAGCCCCCGCAGCGGCACCGTTGACCGCCGAGATCGTGGGAATGGGGCAGTCAAAGATCGCACGTAGCATCGGTTCGTACTCGTCGCGCAGAATGCGCTCCAGATCGATATTCGCGGCAGTGGCCCTGTCCCCAAGATCCTGTCCGGAACAGAACGCGCGCCCTGCCCCGGTGATCACCAGGACACGGGCTTCGCGTCCGGCAATCTTGACGGCGTCGAGAATCTCGGCCCGCATCTGGGCATTCAAGGCATTCATCACGTCGGGACGGTTCAGGGTTACGGTCGCCACATCGTCGGCCACCGAAAGAAGAATGGTCTGATAATCCATGAAGAGTCCGTCCTTTCCAGTTATCAGACACATAAGTGAACTGAACAGTTTGGAAAAGGGCGACCGCGCGTCAGTCTCTCATCAATTCCGATAGACGTGCCTTTTCGTCATCGGAGAGCGCTGCGGGACCGGCGGGTTTGCTTCGGCCTCGCAAATAAACGATAGCAATTCCGCCCCCCAGAAGCACCATGACCGGCCCGGCAAGCCAGAGCGCAAGGTTCGATCCGCTCAGGGTCGGATTTAGCAAGACGTACTCGCCATATCGCTCGACCAGGAAGCCGATGACTTCTTCATCGCTATCCCCCTCGACCAGGCGCTCACGGACCAGAATCCGCATGTCCCGCGCGAGATCGGCGTGCAACTCGTCGATAAACTCGTTGCGGCACACGAGACAGCGCAGCCCCTTGGACAATTCGCGTGCCCGGTCCTCCAGCACCGGATCGTCAAGCACCTCGTCCGGCTGGACGGCCCATGCAGGACAGGCAAGGAGCATTAGCAATAGGAATGCGCGTATCATCATTCCGCAGGCACGGGCTTTGCGGTGTTCCTCGCGCCGGCGGCCACCCGGAACCGGCGGTCCGTCAGGCTCAAGATGCCGCCGAGCGCCATGATGATCGCCCCTGCCCAGATCCAGTTCGCGAAGGGTTTGATGAACGTCCGGACGGCCCAGCCTCCACCTTGCTGCGGATCCCCGATCACGACATAGACGTCACGCGTGAAGCCTGTATTGATTGCGGCCTCGGTCGTGGGCATCCCCGCCACCGGATAGACCCGCTTCTCCGGGGTCAGCCGTCCCAGTGCTCGTCCATTCTCCAGAACGTCGATCTGCGCCATGGTCGAGATGTAGTTGGGGCCTTCGACCTGCGCCACGTCCACCAGCGTGATCTCGTAGTTCCCCACGCTCCAGACGTCGCCATTCTGCGCCACGCGGATGTCTTCGACTTTCCAGGCGGTCAATGCGGCCACGCCAAAGACGGTGATACCGAACCCGATATGTCCCACCGCCTTACCCCAGTCGGCCCGCGGAAGGTTGCGCAGCCGGCGCATCCGCGACGCTCCGTCGCCCCGTCCCGACCGCTGCCAAAGCTCGACGATCGCCCCCATTACAATCCAGACCGCCAGAAGTGCCGCAATGGGGGCAAGGATCGTGCGCCCCGTCTGAAGCGTCCAGACGAGCCCGCCAACCGCTATTGCCAGCACGAGAACACCCCAAAGCGGCTTCATCGCCCGCCCGATCCGGGCGCGCTTCCACGGAAGCACCGATCCGATCGGCAGGATGATCGCCAAGGCGACCATGAAAGGGGTAAAGGCCATATCGAAGAAGGGCGGACCGACGGAAAGCTTCCGGTCAAAGAACATCTCGGCCACCAAGGGCCAGACGGTCCCGACGAAAACCACGAAGCAACTCACCGCCAACAGCACGTTATTGGCGACCAGCGCGCCTTCGCGGCTGATGGGCGAGAAGACGCCCTTGGCGGTCATGGCCGATGCGCGGGCGGCGAAGAGCGTCAACGCCCCGCCCATGAAAATGCCGGTGATGGCAAGAAGATAGATCCCCCGCTCGGGATCGTTTGCGAAAGCGTGGACCGAGGTCAGAACCCCCGACCGCACGATGAATGCCCCAATGAGCGAGAACCCGAAGGCAAGGATCGCCAGAAGGATCGTCCAGCTTTTCAGCGCCTCCCGCTTTTCCACGACGATGGCCGAATGCAACAGGGCCGCGGCCAGCAACCATGGCATGAAAGACGCGTTCTCGACCGGGTCCCAGAACCAGAAACCGCCCCAGCCCAGTTCGTAATACGCCCACCATGATCCTAGCGCGATGCCGATGGTCAGGTTGACCCATGCGAGAAGCGTCCAGGGACGCACCCAACGGCCCCATGCCGCGTCAACGCGCCCTTCGATCAGCGCAGCCACCGCAAAGGAAAACGCGATCGAAAGCCCGACATAGCCAAGATAAAGGAACGGGGGATGAAAGGCCAAACCGGGATCCTGCAAGAGCGGGTTCAGATCCTGGCCGTCGAACGGTGGCACCTCCAGACGGATGAACGGGTTTGAGGTGAACAGAAGGAAGGCAAGAAACGCTACCCCCACGGCTCCCTGTACGGCAATCACGCGCGCCTTCAGCCTCGGCGGCAGGTTCCCGCCAAACCATGCGGCCATCGCGCCGAACAGAGCGAGGATCAGACACCACAAAAGCAGCGACCCCTCGTGATTGCCCCAGACGCCGGTGACCTTGTACAGCATCGGCTTGAGCGTATGCGAGTTAAGCACCACGAGCCGAAGCGAAAAGTCCGAGGTCACGAAAGCATAGGTCAGGGCACTGAAGGAAAACGCCACAAGCAGGACCTGCGCCGTCGCCGCGGGTTCGGCCAGGGCCATCCAGCCGCGCCAGTTCTTGTGGGCGCCGATCATCGGGATGACCGTCTGCACACAGGCGGTCACGAGTGCGAGGATCAAAGTGAAATGGCCAAGCTCTACAATCATGACTGAACATTAGAGTGCCGCGCGACCAAGTCCAAGGGGATGTGCGTCTCTGTCGCGGCGATTTTCGGCTAACCGAAAAGGCTGACCAGCGCCGCAATCAGGATTGCCACCAGAACCGGGAGCGCAAAGACACGAAGTCCGACCCCCATGCTTCGTTGCATCACCACGAAATGCTGGACGGCGCCGACAAAGTAGAGCCCCAGGAATATGAACAGGACTCCGTTCTCGTTCATTCGTTCAGGACCGTGCAGTACATGGAAGAACCACCACCAGCCCAGCACGCTGGCAGCACCCGCCCAACTGAACGACATGCCAAGCGCAAGCGGTGTTTCCCGGCGCTGCCAAAGCCACAGGAATGTCAGCGAGATCATCATCGCCATCACCACGATCGTGCCGAGGGCGATCGAATAGGCCAGGTGAAAGCCGAACCAAACCTCCAGCGCCACGAACAACCCTGCCGTGAGCAGAAGAAGGGCCAGAGCCTGTCTCATTTGTTCAGAACCTCTCTAATCGCTGCATCGAGCTTTTCCGCCGCTTCGGCGTTTTCCTGACGCGCTCGCCGCAGGTCTCGTCCAAAGACGAACGCTTTGATTTCATTCAAGACTGCTCCCAGGAACCACATTGCCGCTCAGCTCCCCGGCAACCGCTCGCGGATGATCGTGCTGAGCTCGATCAAGACCTGCGTGTTCTTGTCCAGAAGGATCCTGCTGACCTTGTCCTTCTCCACATCCCGGTAAAGAAGATAGAAGACCAGGAGGACCCAGGGCCCGTGGTCGGACAGAATGGTGACCAGCATTTCGCTCACCGTCCGCGCTCCAACCATTCGCGCAGCGCCGGGTTCTCTCCGTCGATCACGGCATCGGAATGTTCGGCCTCAAGGGCGCGAATTTCCCGTGCGATGCGCGGCGCCTGTGTCAGCGTCAGCGCGAGAGCGCGATTGAACTCGAACCCTTTCGCCTGATGTCGTGCACCGAAATAGAACGAGACGATCACCCCCAGAAGCCACCAGAGCGGCTCGGGAACAAGGGCAATCCCGGCCATCCGCGCGGCGAACCAGACGGGATCGAACATCGCCGACAGGAACAGGCAAAGCGTTCCAAGGGCCAGCGCCGGGCGCGGCAATCGGTTGATTCCATCCATGATCCGGTCGAACAGGCCCCGCTGGGACACCGCGAACTCGGCCGCGAATTGCTGGAGCGCCGCGTCGCGCATCCGGGCAGACCGCACCTCACCGGCTTCCGCATTGGGAAGAAAGACCTCGGCAGTCTCGCGGATGATGTTCCCACCACCGCCAAAGATCACCGTCAGAAGGCGTTCGATCAGACCCATCGGCTTGTCCGTTCGCGATGCTGTTTGTCCGTGAGGTGAAAGCGCTGCGCGATGAAGGTTTCCGCGCGCTTGATCCATCCGCCCTTGCCGCCGTCACGGCGCCGCGCGTATTTGCGCGACGACACCCGACGATCTGCAAGCGCGTAGTAATAGTTCCGGCGGGCGATCCCGTAAGCATCCACGACATGGTCTGGCGCCTTTTCGTAGGCGCGGCGCGCGGCCCCGATCGTCTGCGGCCCGATCACCCCGTCGATCGCCACCGGCTCGCCCAGTTCCCCAAGCAGGCGCTGCAGCAATCGTATCGCCTGCGCCCCGGCATTGACCTGCATGTCAAAGACGGTCGCCTGCAATGCTTCGGGCAAGGCGTCGATCTGTGGTCGGCGGAAATAGTGTTCGACGATGATATCGCGAGCCTGCGCGCGAGTCAGACGTTTCACATCCCCCGCCGTCACGGTGCCATCGCCGTCAAGATCGATGCCCAGCCCCCGCAGCGTGGCAATCGTGATCCCGAATTTCGTGGCGCCACCCGGATCATCGGGATCGTTCACATAGCCGCCTTCGCGGGCGATGATCTCATCGGCGATTTCGGTCACGGTTTGCATTCTGACTGCCTGTTCTCATGCGAGCACAGGAGCAGAATGCGGGAGACGGATTAATTGGGCGCGATCTAACCGTTCGGTGCGCTGTCGGGCTCGACGTAGACACCCTGTTCTTTCAGGGCATCGATCACTTCGGCCGGCATATAGGTCTCGTCATGGCGGGCAAGGATCTCGCTGGCCTGAAACACCCCGTCCTGAAGCCTGCCCGTTCCGACCATTCCCTCACCCTCGCCGAAAAGATCCGGAAGAACCCCGGTAAAGGTCACCGGCACCGAAGCGCCGCCATCCGTCACGCGAAAGGTGATCGTCTCACCCTGACCGCGAACCAGAGACCCCTCCTCCACCAGACCACCGATCCGGAAGGTCTCGTTCGGGGCCGGAGGTGCTTCGGCGACCTGCGATGGCGTGCGGAAGAAATTGATCCCGTCCCGCATGGCATACCCGATCAGCGCAGTCGAAATCGCAAGCGCGACAGCAGCAACCAGAATGACCTGTATCCGGCGTTTCTTTTTCAGACCCTTCATCGCATCCTCACGGAAAGACCGGTGCGAGCATGAGACCCGAAGTCTCCGGCACACCCAGCATCAGGTTCGCGTTCTGGATCGCCTGACCGGACGATCCCTTGGTAAGGTTGTCGAGCGTCACGATCACGGTCGCGCGCCCCGGCACCCGGTCCCCGACAACCCCGATATGACAGAAATTCGATCCCCGGACGTCCTTCATGGCGGGTACCTTTCCATAGGGCAGCACCTCAAGGAAAGGCTCGTCCGCATAGGCATCCACAAATGTCCGGTGGATCGCCTCGGGATCTCCCGAGAGATGGGCCGTCAAGACGATCCCGCGCGAGGCGGGAACCAGATGCGGCGTCAGCCGGATCCGGACAGGCCGGCCGGCCAGGGCAGAGAATTCCTGATCGAACTCGGCAAGGTGCCGATGGGTGCCACCTACCGAATAGGGCATGATGTTCTCATACATCTCCGACAGGAGGAGATGTTCGCGGGCCGTCCGACCGGCGCCTGAGGCCGCGGCTTTCAGATCTACAATGATCTCATCAAGATCGATGACCCCCGCGGTGATCAGCGGCCGCAGGGCGAACTGGCCGGTCGCCGCGTTGCAGCCCGTGCCTGCCACTAGGCGCGCCGCCCTGATCTCATCCCGATAGAACTCGGTGAGCCCATAGACCGCCTCTTTCTGAAGCTCCGGCGCGGCATGCGGCTTGCCGTACCAGGTCTCGTAATCCGCCGGATCGCGAAGCCGGAAATCAGCCGAAAGATCGACGATCTTCAGATCGCGCGGCAGGTCTCGGATGACCTCCTGCGAGGTCGCATGCGGCAGGGCGCAGAACAGAAGATCAATCTCGGAGAAATCGATCTCCTCGATCCGGGCCAGCCGCGGCAGGTCCAGATGGCGCAAATGCGCAAAGACGTCGCCCATCTCCTGCCCGGCTTTCCGATCCGCTGCCAGCGCGGTGATCCGAAAGGATGGGTGCGTGGCGATCAGGCGCACAAGTTCCGCGCCGGTATAGCCGCTGGCCCCGAGAATGCCGATATTTTGGGTCATGCCTGTCCCATCCCTTCTGATACTGGCGATGTAGGTAGATTTTCGGTCTCCTGCAATCATGCAGGCAAGAACTCAATCTTTTGTCGCAGGAACTGGGTGGCCTTGGACGATACCCGCGCAGGATTTCCTGAGGTCAGGAATTGCGAGACAGTGCCCGGCCCGATCATCTCCGGTCGGCGTTGCAGATAATCCGCCAGGCTTTCCGCAACCAGGCTGGCTTGCGAAAAGACCTTTACTTCGGGTCCCAGCGCATCCTGAAACACGGCCTCCATCAGCGGATAATGGGTGCAGCCAAGAACCGCCGCATCCGGGTGCGGCATCTTGCGCTTCAGCGCCTCCACATGGCTTCTCACAAGTGCTTCCGCCAGAATCTCGTCGCCTTCTTCGATCGCGTCCACGACACCGCCACAGGATTGCGCCTCCACATCGACCCCGATCGCCCGGAACGCCAATTCACGCTGGAAGGCGCGGCTTGCGACGGTGGCGGGTGTTGCAAAGAGCGCCACATGCTTTACCCCCACCTCGCGCGGGGGCGAATTATCGCCCCAATGCCGTTCCGTCAGGGCTTCGATCAAGGGCACGAAAACGCCCAGAACCCGCTTGTCCTTCGGAACCCATCCTTCCTGCATCCGGCGCAGCGCCGCCGCACTGGCGGTATTGCAGGCAAGGATCACAAGATCGCATCCCGCCTCGAACAGCCTGTCAACCGAACGTGTGGTGAGATCATAGACATCGTCGGCGTCCCGAACGCCGTAAGGCGCATGGGCATTGTCGCCGAAATAGACGAACGGAACCTCCGGAAGCCGCTTGCGCGCCGCTTCCAGAACGGTCAAGCCGCCCAGCCCTGAATCAAATATTCCGACGGCCATCGCCTCAGACCTTGTAACGTGCCTCGAACTCAAACCCGTAGCCGGTCGATTTGAGCGGTTTCGGAGACAGGGCATAGGTCTCTTGTCGCAGAAAGTCCATCATCGCCTTCGTGTCGCCGCGTCGGGCGTCGATCTCTCCGCCGGGAATGGGCCCGCCGATGACCACACGGACAGGCTCATCCACGCGCCGCCTGAACTCCTTGATGAGCAATGCCAGCCGCAGGGTCTGATGCAGGTGGCTCGCAATCTGGAACAGGCGCGAATTGGCCCCGTCGAAATAGATCGGAACGACAGTCGCGCCGCTCTTGGCGATCATCCGTGCGGTAAAGGCGCGCCAACCCGGGTCTAGCGGCTCCCCAAAGGGCGTCGCAGCCGTCGACACCGTTCCACCGGGAAAAACCCCGATCGCGCCCCCCTCGCCCAGATAGCTCAACGCGGCCTTGCGAGTCTCGACATTCAGGGCAAGCGCGTCTTTCGTCCCGTCAAAGGAAATCGGCAGGATGACCCGGTCCAGATCCTCTGCCTTGCGAAAGACCCGATGGGCGAGAATCCGGAAATCGCCCCGGACCAGCGACAGGATATGACCCATCATCAGACCGTCCAGAATGCCAAAGGGATGGTTCGCCACAAGGATCAGCGGGCCCTGCGCCGGAATATTCCCAAGACCGCCCCCCACGACGTCGAGCGAAAGACCGTAGCGATCCACCATCACCTGCCAGAAGTCGCGACCAAGAGCCACTTCGTCTTCATAGCCGCTGGCGCGCCGAATCAGGCGAAGTCGTCCCGTCGCGTTCTCAAGCGTCCGGATCATAGCCCGCCCCCCACGCGATTGCGCAGAGCTTGCATAGCTGATTTCGCGGGCAACCTGCCTCCGAGAACCCATCCTCTCCTACCCTGCCATCACCGCTTCTTGCACATGTCTACCAAATCGGACTGTTGCCGCCAAAAACGACAGGAATACGACAAGGCTCTACTCCGCGGCCTGTCTCAGGGGCTTATGCCCGATGCGGATCGCCTCCAGCAACTCGGCGCGCCGTTTCGCGGCCTTTCGGGCATTGGCCAGCTTCACCGGACCAAAGCCGCGGATCTCCAGCGGTAGGCGGGCAAGGGCCAGCACCGCCTCGGGATCGGCATCCTGCATCGCCAAGACCCGCTTCATATCCTTCTCGTACTCCCGGATCAGCCGCCGCTCCATGCGCCGCTCGGCCGTGTAGCCAAAGGGATCGAACGGCGTGCCCCGCAGCCATTTCATCCGCGCGAGCCATGGGAACAGCCGCGCCATACGTTCTCCGTATTCGATCTTGGCCGGCCGGCCGTCGGCTCCGGTCTTCGACAGCATGGGCGGAGCAAGGTGATAGGTCAGTTTGACATCGCCCGAAAAGATCCGCGCCGCCTTGCTTCGCGTCTCCATAAGCAACCGAGCGACCTCGTATTCGTCCTTATAGGACAGAAGCTTGTGATACCCGAGCGCGACGACCTCCTTCAGATCGGTGTTCTCCATGCCGTCCACGACGCTGCGATACCGTTTCGCCAATCGCCGACCCTGATAGGCCTCGAGATGCGCCGCGCGAAATGCGATCCGTTCGTCCAGAGTCTTGGGCAGGCTGCTGTCCGCAGGTGCGATCTTTCGAGCCGCCTCCTCGGGATACAATGCCGCCCAACGTCCAAGGCGAAAGGCCTCGCTGTTGCGTTCGACCGCCGCGCCATTCAACTCGATCGCCTTCTGGATGGCCTGAAGCGAGACCGGGATCAGCCCCCGCTGCCAAGCCGCCCCGAACACCATCATGTTGGAATAGATCGAATCCCCCATCAGCACGCGCGCCAGTTCCGAAGCATCGAAGAACCGCACGCCCTCCTGCAGCTTCCGCTCCAGCGACAGCGTCAGCCGATCGGCGGGGATGGTGAACTCGGTGTTCCGGGTGAACTCGCCGGTCATGCTCTGGTGGCTGTTTACGACGGCGCCCGTCCGGCCGCCCGCCGTCAGTTCCAGCGTCTTTGCACCGGAACTGACCACAAGATCGCCGCCGATCAGCGTGTCGCACTCTCCGGTCGCCACCCGGATCGCGTTGATATCTTCCGGCGTCTCCGCGATCCGGCAATGCACATGTACCGCACCACCCTTTTGGGCGAGCCCGGCCATCTCCATCATGCCCGCGCCCTTGCCATCGACATAGGCCGCCATGGCAAGGACCGCGCCGATGGTGACGACACCCGTCCCGCCGACCCCGGTGATGACGGTGTTGTGCGTCCCGTTGATCTGCGGCAACTCCGGCTCGGGCAGGTCCCCCACATCGACCCGCGCGGTCGCTTCTTTCCGGATCTCTCCGCCTTCGACCGTCACGAAAGACGGGCAGAAGCCCTTGAGACAGGAATAATCCTTGTTGCAGGCCGACTGATCTATCGCCCGCTTGCGCCCCAGCTCGGTTTCGACCGGGACGATCGCCACGCAATTCGACTGCACGCCGCAATCGCCGCAGCCTTCGCAGATATCGGTATTGATGAAGACGCGCTTGTCGGGATCGGGAAACTGGCCCCGCTTGCGCCGCCGCCGCTTTTCCGCCGCGCAGGTCTGGATATAGACGATCGCCGAAACCCCTTCGACCTCGCGCATCCGGGCCTGAACCTGCGGAAGCGCGTCGCGCTCGTGCCAGCTTACGCTCTTGGGAAACGGATCGCGCGCGGGCTCTTCCTTGGGATCATAGACAATCGCGATCTCGCGCACGCCCGCTGCCTTGATCTCATGTGCGATCCGGTCGGGCGAAAGCCCACCCTCGTTGGCCTGCCCCCCGGTCATGGCAACCGCATCGTTATAGAGGATCTTGTAGGTGATATTGGTGCCCGCCGCCAGCGCGGCCCGGATCGCAAGCAACCCCGAATGATTGTAGGTTCCGTCTCCAAGCTGTTGAAAAACATGCTTTGTATTGGAAAACGGTGCTTCGCCGATCCAGTTCGCGCCCTCACCGCCCATATGGGTGTAGCCGGAAACGCCCCGATCCATCCAAAGCGCCATGATATGGCATCCGATGCCGCCATAGGCCCGGCTGCCTTCGGGAAGCCTGGTCGATGTGTTGTGGGGGCAGCCGGCACAGAAATACGGAACGCGCACCGCGATATCCTGGGCGTTGTCGACCCTGCGCGACGCGACGATCCCCTCCGTCGCCGTCCGAACCGCATCGGTCCCCCTGCCCTCGTCGATCAGGATGCCACCGATCTTCTCGGCGATCATCACCGGATCCAGCGCCATGCGCGTCGGGAACAGTTCCTCTTCGTGCACGCCCCCGGCGCCGCCCTTGTACCACCCATAGACCCGACGACCCTTGCGATCGTCGAATATAGCCTCCTTGATCTGCACCTCGATCAGCTTGCGCTTCTCCTCGACGACGACGATCAGTTCGAGCCCTTCCGCCCACTCCTTGAATCCGACCATGTCCAGAGGGAAGGTCTGCCCCACCTTGTAGGTCGTGATTCCAAGCCGCTCTGCCTCATCAGCATCAAGTCCCAACAGGCTCAGGGCATGGGCGAGGTCCAGCCAATTCTTGCCCGCCGCCACAAAGCCGATCCTCGCGCCGGGCTTGCCCCAGACGCGCTTGTCGATCCGGTTCGCATGGGAAAAGGCCTCTGCTGCAAAGCGCTTGTGGTCGATCATCCGCGCTTCCTGCTGGATCCAGTGATCCTGAAGCCGGATGTTCAGCCCCCCCTCGGGCAGGACGAAATCGGGCTTCACAAACTGCATCCGGTCAAGTCGCGCGTCGACCACGCTCGTGACCTCGACCGTATCCTTCATCAGCTTCAGACCAGCCCAGACACCGGCAAAGCGCGACAGGGCATAGCCGTAAAGTCCGTAATCCAGGATTTCCTGAACGCCGGCGGGCGACAGCACCGGCATATAGGCGTCCATCATCGCCCAGTCCGACTGGTGGCAGGTGGTGGAACTCTCACCGGTATGGTCATCGCCCATGGCCATGATCACACCGCCCTTCGGGCTGGAGCCAGCCATATTGGCATGGCGCATCACATCGCCCGAACGGTCCACGCCCGGGCCCTTCCCGTACCAAAGGCCGAACACGCCGTCATACTTGCCTTCGCCCCGAAGCTCGGCCTGCTGCGTGCCCCAAAGCGCCGTGGCCGCCAGATCCTCGTTCAATCCCGGCTGGAAAACGATACTCGACGCGGTAAGCACCTTCTGCGCGCGTGCCATCATCTGGTCGACCGAACCAAGGGGCGACCCCCGGTAGCCTGTGACATACCCCGCCGTGTTCAGCCCCGCGGCCTCATCCCGGGCCTTCTGCATCAGCATCAGCCGGACCAGTGCCTGGGTCCCGTTCAAGAGGACCTGTGTCTTGGTCAGATCGTACCGGTCTTGCAGGCTGACATCGCGTAGGCTCATCATGCTCTCCTTCGATGGCCCATTATAGGTCATATCCTCTGACCTACAAAATCATTTTCAGGTCATCTGCGCTATTTGCATCCTTGTATCCGCCACGTGTAAGTCTGTTCCGTGTTTAGGCGCTAACATGGGTTGAATCGGCTGCTATGGACTGGGACAAGTTAAGAATATTTCATGCCGTTGCCGATGCCGGCAGCCTGACCCATGCCGGCGAAACCCTTCACCTGTCGCAATCGGCTGTCTCGCGCCAGATCAGGGCGCTGGAGGAAAGCCTGAACACGACGCTGTTCCATCGCCACGCACGGGGCCTGATTCTTACCGAACAGGGTGAGTTGTTGTTCGATGCGACATCCGCGATGAACCGTCGCCTCGATACGGCCGAAGCACGGATCCGGGACAGCGAAGAAGAGGTCTTCGGCGAACTCCGCGTGACGACCACAACTGCGTTCGGCTCGCTGTGGCTCGTGCCGCGCCTGCCCAAGCTCTACGAGAAATACCCCGATCTCAAGATCGACCTGATGCTGGAAGAGCGCGTGCTCGATCTTCCGATGCGAGAGGCCGATGTGGCGATCCGAATGAAGGAACCGAGTCAGGCCGACCTGATCCGCGGACGTCTGATGAGCGTTCACATGCGGCTATACGCGTCGCCGGAATACCTGGACGCCCACGGCCGACCGGAGGTGGTCGAAGATCTGTCGGATCATCGTCTGATCTGTCAGAACACGACCTCGTTTCAGGTCAGCGCCGGCGCGCGACTGGTGCAGGAGATCCTTGCTCAAAGCGGGGCTTCGACACTGACCGTGAACAACTATTTCGGTGTCCTCCAAGGGGTCTTGTCGAACCTCGGAATCGGGGTTCTGCCGGACTACATCATCGAGGATTTTGCCAATCTCGAACGGGTGCTTCCCAACCTCGAATCCCATGAGGTACCGGTTTTTCTCGCTTACCCCGAGGAGCTGCGGCAATCCAAACGTATCGCGGCCTTCCGCGATTTCGTGACGGATGAGATCATCGCCCATCGCCGCAAGCAAAAGGCCGAGGCTCAGATCGAGTTCCGCCTGACGGCAAAGCCATGCATTTACTGCATAACAGCTCTGCACGATTCTTGGCGTATTTGCCTTGAATGTGAGCAATCCCGAAACTAATTCCCAATCAACGCTGAAGGTCGACTTGTCCCTTCAGAGTTACCTCCCTGTTGGACTTGGGCCGAGCTTGATGCTCGGCCTTTTTTTTACTCCAACGATTACTCCAAGATTCCCGGCAACAGGCTGTTTCGCCGAAAGACGTGCAACGGGTCGCGAATCCCTCTAACCTTCCTCCGAACGTCGACTGACACGGAGCTGTGGGGGCATGATCCGGTTTCTTGGCGCTACGCTGCTCGCGTTTTGCGCATTTTATTCCTTTGCGGTTCACGCGCGGTCATTGCCGCCCTGGGCAACGATAGAGGAGTCGTTGTCGAACCCGAACCTGCGCGGCAGCGCCGTGATCCTGTCGGACGGGCTGATGATCGGCTACGTTGCCTCCGCATGGTCCGGCGGATCGCGCCTCGTCACCCTGCGCATCATTCTCGACGACCGCGCGGGACTCGCAGCGGGAGAGTTGACACTGACCGTTCCCGAACCGCTCGACCCCTTTGCGCCGATCCGGCTCATGCTCTCACGCCGCGCGCTCGGAGAAATCCTCGCAAGTGACGCGCCCTGATCCTCTTTCCCACGCCGCCCGCATGTCATAAGAGTGCCTCCGAAGCGACGGGGAACCTCAATGACCGAACCCACCATCACACCTGAACTGATCGAAGCCCACGGTCTGAAGCCGGATGAGTACGATCGGATTCTCGACATCATCGGTCGCGCACCCAGCTTCACGGAACTCGGGATATTCTCGGCGATGTGGAACGAGCATTGTTCCTACAAATCGTCGAAGAAATGGCTTCGGACGCTGCCCACCGAAGGCCCGCAAGTGATCTGCGGCCCCGGCGAAAACGCGGGCGTTGTGGATATCGGCGACGGTCAGGCCGTGGTGTTCAAGATGGAGAGCCATAACCATCCCTCCTACATCGAACCCTATCAGGGGGCGGCGACGGGGATGGGCGGCATCCTCCGCGACGTCTTCACCATGGGCGCACGCCCGATTGCCGCGATGAATGCGCTGTCCTTTGGCGAACCGTCCCATCCAAAGACCCCGCGCCTCGTCTCGGGCGTGGTCGAGGGTATCGGCGGATATGGCAATGCCTTTGGCGTGCCGACCGTGGGGGGCGAAGTGCGCTTCCATCCATCCTATAACGGCAACTGCCTTGTGAACGCCTTCGCGGCCGGGATCGCGGATGCGGACGGTATCTTCTACTCGGCGGCCTCCGGTATCGGCATGCCGGTCGTCTATCTCGGCGCAAAAACCGGACGCGACGGCGTGGGCGGTGCCACCATGGCCAGCGCCGAATTCGACGACACGATCGAGGAAAAGCGCCCCACCGTGCAGGTCGGCGACCCGTTCACCGAAAAACGCCTTCTCGAGGCCTGCCTCGAACTGATGCAGACCGGAGCGGTGATCTCGATCCAGGACATGGGCGCAGCGGGTCTCACCTGTTCGGCCGTCGAAATGGGAGACAAGGGCGGTTTGGGCGTCCGACTGGATCTCGACCGAGTTCCGGTTCGCGAAGAGGGCATGACCGCCTATGAAATGATGTTGTCGGAATCTCAGGAACGGATGCTGATGGTGCTTCGTCCGGAGAAGGAGGACGTGGCCCGCGCGATCTTCGAGAAATGGGATCTCGATTTCGCCGTCGTCGGCGAGACCCTGGCCGAAGACCGGTTTCTCATCATGCATGGCGGCGAGGTGAAGGCCGATCTGCCGCTGGCCCCGCTCTCCGGCGCAGCCCCCGAATACGACCGTCCGCATATAATTCGCAACGCCTATGAGCCGCTGGGCGAGATCCCCGAAATCGCGCCCATAGCCGCCCTGCGCGCGCTCATCTCTTCGCCCAACTATGCCTCGAAGGCGTGGATCTATGAGCAATATGACAGCATGGTCCTTGCCGATACGGTGCGGACACCCGGCCTTGGGGCCGGGATCGTCCGCGTACATGGATCCGAAAAGATGCTGGCATTCACCTCGGACGTAACCCCGCGCTACGTCAAGGCGAACCCCGTCGAAGGCGGCAAACAGGCCGTGGCCGAGGCCTATCGCAACCTCTCCGCGGTCGGCGCGCGACCCCTCGCCACAACAGATAACCTGAACTTCGGCAATCCCGAGAAGCCCGAAATCATGGGGCAGCTCGTCGGCGCGGTCCAGGGCATCGGTGCGGCCTGTCTCGCACTCGATATGCCCATCGTGTCCGGCAACGTCTCGCTCTACAACGAAACGGACGGTCAGGCGATCGATCCGACACCGACGATCGGCGCGGTCGGCCTGATCGATCGTCCCGAAAACCTTATCTCGGGACAGGCCGCTGACGGGCAGGTCGCGCTCCTTTTGGGAGTGACGTCCGGCCATCTTGGCCAGTCGGCTCTTCTTGCCGAGGCTTTCGGCCGTGTCGAGGGCGATGCACCGACCGTCGATCTCGATGCAGAACGCACACATGGCGAATTCATCCGCAGTCACGCCGCGCTTGTCTCCGCCTGTTCCGATCTCGCCGATGGCGGGCTTGCCGTTGCGGCGTTCGAAATGGCCTGCGCCGGCAGGACCGGCCTCGCGCTCGACATTGAAGACATCCCGACGCTGTTCGGCGAGGACCAGGGGCGGTATCTGATCGCAGCCACCGAAGCGAATGCTGCCCGGCTTCTCGCGGCGGCAAAGGCTCAGGGCCTTCCGCTGGCCACGGTGGGAACATTCGGCGGGCCGGATATCCGGTTCGGACAG
The DNA here is from genome assembly GCA_963698645.1 of uncultured Alphaproteobacteria bacterium. Taxonomy (GTDB): domain Bacteria; phylum Pseudomonadota; class Alphaproteobacteria; order Rhodobacterales; family Rhodobacteraceae; genus Ovoidimarina. The sequence continues at coordinate 81,919 of CAVORP010000005.1, read as the reverse complement.
GATAGTGCGCTGCTTGAAGACCTTACGGATCTGTACCGCCACGGGCTTGTCTCGGCGCTTGGCTTCGAGGACTGATACCCGCAGGCGGCGCGCCGCATCCCTTGCGGCTTCATCCCGCCTTGCCTACATTCCAAACGCGAACAGGAGGAGCCGAAATCATGGCCATGAAAGCTGAGGATATCGAGGATCTGATCCGCGCGAGCTTTCCCGCGGCGACCATCAAGATCACCGATCTTGCGGGTGACGGAAACCATTATGCCGCCGAGGTCATCGATGAAAGCTTTCGCGGCCAGAACCGGGTTCAGCAGCAACGCGCCGTCTATGCCGCGCTCAAGGGCGCGATGGATGGCAACAACGGCGCCCTGCATGCCCTCGCACTCACGACAAAGGCACCGGAATGACAACCTTCGGCGCCATCGTCATGATTTCGGCGCTGATCCTCGTCGTTCTCTTCGCGCGTGCGGTGATCGTAATGCGGGGCGAGCACAAGGCCCTGCGCGGGTCCGAGCCCGGACGCGGGCATCACACCATTGATTCGAGCTACTTTTCCGGTGGTGGCGGCGGCGGGCATCAGTCCAGCTTCCGCGTCCCCCGGGATCCGCAGGAATACGCAAAGGGCTTCGTGCCCCGGCAGAAAGGGAAACAGAAATGACCACCGAAGACCAGATCAAGGAAACCGTCACAAAGAATGACGTCGTCCTGTTCATGAAGGGCACCAAGATGATGCCGCAATGCGGGTTCTCGTCCAAAGTCGCGGGCGTGCTCAATTACATGGGCGTCGAGTATGCGGATGTGAACGTGCTTGCCGACGATGCGATCCGTCAGGGCATCAAGGATTATTCCGACTGGCCCACGGTTCCACAGCTCTACGTGAAGGGCGAATTCGTCGGCGGCTGCGATATCGTGACCGAGATGACGCTTTCGGGCGAACTCGACACCCTGTTCGAGGCGAAAGGCGTCACCTATGACAAGGAAGCCGCCGACAAGATCCGCGAAGCGAACGCCTGAGGCTAGAGACGGCGCCCCACAGGTTTTCCCGGGGCGCCGAGCCGAATGGCAGGGCGCATTCGAGACCGGCGGCGTCTCCGCCATGATCCGGTCGATCCGCGAAATCGTCGCCGCCATCATGCGCTTCCGGCCCCGGGCCTCGTCCCACCACGCCCGCGCGCCGGATGTCGTCAGCATATCCCGCAATGAATTCTCGATCGCTTCGTCCAGCCCCACATAACCGGGCGGAATGCGCCCGGTATGCTTGGCGAAATTCCCGTACACGTGAATTCCCTGTTCGAGATACATGCCGTAGGCGATCTTTTCATGGGCTGCCAGACCGGCATAGTCGCGCCCGGCCCGTTCGATCATCTCGGCGAATGCCAGGTCGTTCGTCTGCGCCTTGAATGACCGCAACGCCTCCAGAAGCTCGCGCCAGTTCGACAGCCGCGCCTGCCTGTTTCCCTCACGAAGTTCGTATCCGAGAAACAGGAGTGACGCGACAACCGCCATTGCCGCGACCAGTTCCGCAATTGCCGAGAGCTGATCCAGCCCCATGATGCGTCAGGCAGCCCCCGCGCGCTCTTCGACCGATTCAGCAAGAGCCTCGGCCCGGGCGGCAAGTTCGGCAAGCGTATCGGTCACCTCGGCCGGTATCCGCGCAACCTCCACCGTATTCGGGCGCATCGCGGCTTCGCGTGCTTCCTCCAGTTCTGCTTGCAGCACCCCGACCTTCTTTTCCATGGCGCGCACGCGATCATCCGCGCCCGCCGCCTTGTCGGCCAAGAGCAGTCCCGCCATCAAGAGCATCCGGCTTTCCGGCATGCGCCCGATCTGGCTCAGCAAGGTCTGCGCTTCGGTATCCAGCATCTGTGCGGCCGACCGCAGGAAATGCTCCTCGCCCTCCTGACAGGCGACTTCGAAATCGCGCCCGCCGATCGTGATCGTTACTTCAGGCATTCGCGGCCTCCTTCAGCATCGGCTCCAGATAGGACAGGGCCCGGTCGATCTCCGAGCGGTCGCCATCCTGTAGCGCGCGCACGGATTCGAGCTCCGCCTCCAAGGCCCGGTTGACCAGTTCGGCATCGGCAAGACCCGCGGCATTGGCCTTTCTCAAGGCCGCATTCGAGGCACGCAACTCGGCATTGACCGAGCGCAGACGCCGAAGATCGGCATCGATTTCCTCGACCATCGCGCGCAGGCCGCCCACCTCATCCTGAAGTTCCGCCACCTGCGTTTCCTGGCGCTCCTTGATCGCCCGCACCCGCTCTTCGAGCTGCGCATTGGCGGCACGTTCGGCGGCAAGTTCGTCTGCAAGCGCCTGCGCGCCATCGCCCCCAAGCGCCCCCAGACCCGCACCGATCCTGTCCAACGCGGCCGTGATCCGCTTCTCAAGCTCTGCGATATCGCTCATGCCCCCTCCGACGTTGTCATTCCGAATCGTTTTGTTCGGCCCAAGCCCGAGTTTATCCGAATGACGTGCGATTTCGACCCCCAAGGACGCCGCTGGCTTCTTGAACTCGGGGGTAAGGCTGTTATCAGGACGTTATCGACCGCATGGCTTGCCGACAGAGAGGACCATCCCTTGGACATCGCCACATTGAGAGAGCTTCACCCCGATCACTGGGCCCGCGCAACCGCGATCCGCACGCTCGCCATGGACGCCGTGCAGGCTGCGAATTCCGGGCATCCCGGAATGCCGATGGGCATGGCCGATGTGGCGACCGTTCTGTTCGAAAAGCATCTCAAGTTCGATGCCTCCACCCCCGATTGGGCCGACCGCGACCGGTTCATCCTGTCCGCAGGTCACGGCTCGATGCTGCTCTATGCGCTCCTGCACCTGACCGGCTACAAGGACATGACGCTGGAAGAGATCAAGAATTTCCGCCAGTGGGGGTCCAAGACCGCCGGCCACCCGGAATACGGCCATGCCAAGGGCATCGAGACGACGACGGGGCCGCTTGGCCAAGGACTGGCAAACGCCGTGGGCTTCGCGATTGCCGAAGAAGCGCTGCGCGCGCGTTTCGGCCGCAAGGCTGTGGATCACTACACCTACGTCATCGCAGGCGATGGTTGCTTGATGGAGGGCATCAGCCACGAGGCGATCGGCCTTGCCGGGATGCAGCGCCTTTCCAAGCTGATCGTGCTCTGGGATGACAACAACATCTCGATCGACGGCGAAATCTCGCTGTCGGACATCACCGACCAGCAGAAACGGTTCCAGGCCGCGGGTTGGCAAGTGCTGAGCTGCGATGGCCACGATCCCGAAGACATCGACGCGGCGCTCACCAAGGCAAAGACGTCGAAGAAGCCCACGATGATCGCCTGCAAGACCCATATCGGATTCGGCGCGCCGACCAAGCAGGACACTGCCAAGGCACACGGCTCCCCGCTTGGCCCCGAGGAGATTCAGGCGACGCGGGCGGCCTATGGCTGGCCCTACGGACCGTTCGAAATCCCGGCAGAAGTGAAATCCGCGTGGGAGGCAATCGGCGCACGTGGCCAGTCCGAGCGCAAGGCATGGGAAGCACGCCTGGCCGAATTCTCCACCAGCCGTCAGGCAGAGATCGAGCGCGTCTTCTCCGGAACACCCCACAAGAAACTCTCCGGCGTCATCCGGGCGCTGAAGAAACAGATTTCGGAAAGCCAGCCCAAGGTCGCCACCCGGAAATCCTCGGAAATGGTTCTCGAGGTGATCAATCCGGTCATGCCCGAAACCATGGGCGGCTCGGCCGACCTCACCGGATCGAACAATACCCTCACCGCTGATCTGGGCATTTTCGATCCGTCAAACCGCAAGGGGCGCTACCTTCACTACGGGATCCGCGAACATGGCATGGCGGCGGCGATGAACGGCATGGTGCTCCATGGCGGGATCAAGCCCTATGGCGGGACATTCATGACCTTCACGGATTATGCCCGAGGTGCAATGCGCCTTTCGGCATTGATGGAAATCGCCCCGGTCTATGTGATGACGCATGATTCAATCGGCCTCGGCGAAGACGGACCGACCCACCAACCTGTCGAACATCTCGCAATGCTGCGGGCCACGCCCAACATGCGCGTCTTCCGCCCGGCTGATACGGTCGAGACCGCCGAGGCTTGGGAACTGGCATTGTCCACCACGACCACTCCCTCGGTCCTGTCGCTCACCCGTCAGGGCCTTCCAACGGTCCGCACCGAACACAAGACCCGCAACCTGACAGCCCAGGGCGCTTACGTTCTTGCCGAGGCTGAAGGAAAGCGTCAGGCGATCCTCATCGCGACCGGCTCGGAGGTTGAAATCGCGCTCAAGGCCCGTGACATCCTTCAGGCCGACGGTATCGGAACGCGCGTGGTCTCCATGCCCTGCTGGGAACTCTTCGAAGAACAGGACGAAGCCTATCGTCGCAAGGTCCTGCCCGCAGGTCCGGTCCGCGTCGCCGTCGAAGCCGCCATTCGGTTCGGCTGGGACCGCTGGCTGTTCGGAGAGCGTGGCAAACGCGAGAAATCGGGATTCGTCGGCATGCACGGCTTCGGCGCATCCGCGCCGATCGAAGATCTCTATCGTGAATTCGGGATCACCCCCGAAGCGGTGGCCGACAAGGCCCGCGACCTGATCGCAGGCCGTTGGGAACCGGCTGCTCCCGATTGATACCCGGGCCCCGGCGGTTGTCGTTTCCAAAACGAGGCGGCCGGGTTATGCTCGCAAAAGGCCAATGGGAAGACTGGGAGGTTTGTTCCTTGCTCCGCGTTTTCGTATTCTTTCTGGGCCTTTGCTCCGCTGTGCCCGGCTGGGCCTTTACCCGCTATGCGCTCGTCATCGGCAACGATGATTACGAAGAAGTCGTCGATCTGCAGAAGGCGCGCAATGACGCGACAGCCGTCTCCGAAGCGCTCGACGCGGAAGGATATGAGGTCACGACGCTTCTGGACGCCAAGCGCCGACAGATGAACCAGGCAATCTCGACCTTTACGGGCAAGCTCGAGCCAGGTGACGTCGCGATGGTGTTCTTCGCCGGCCATGGGGTCGAGATCGACGGCGAGAACTACCTTCTGCCCACCGATGTATTGGCGCCCAATTCGGGCGACGAGGATCTCGTGAAAACGGAATCCATTGCGCTTTCGCGTCTTCTCGACCAGATCCGCCAGACCGGCGCCCGCACCACGCTGGCGATCATCGATGCGTGCCGCGAAAATCCCTTTGCCGCCGCCACCGGGCGCAGCATCGGCGGGACACGGGGGCTCGGTCGGATCTCGGCTCCGGAAGGAACCTTCGTCATCTTCTCGGCGGGGGCGGGCCAATTGGCGCTCGATCGGCTCTCCGACGATGACCCGGCGCAGAATTCCGTCTTCACCCGCGCCCTCCTGCCGCGACTGGGCGAGTCCGGCCTCGAGCTTCGCGATATGGTGGCAAGCGTCCGCCGTGACGTCCGCGACCTTGCGGCAAGTGTCGGGCACCGGCAGTTCCCGGCCTATTACGACGAACTCCTCGGTGACTTCTACATGGCCTCGGATGGCGATGTGCAGGTCGCGACCGCGCCCCCCACCGAACAGGACAGGATCCGGAGCGACTTCGAACTGGCGCGCGGTCTTGGCACCCGCGAGGCGCTCGAATCCTTCCTCGACGCCTATGAAGATAGCGAGGACAAATTCGTGCTGGGCCTCGCGCAACAGATGTTGGCCGCACTCGAGGCGCAAGACGTCACTCCGCCAATGACGACAGAGGCCCGGTCCGAGCCGGTACGGACCCCTGCGCCCATAGCCCCGATCGATCCGCGCGCGGTCATGCGCGCCACCCAGGCCGAACTCAATCGGCTCGGCTGCGACGCCGGTGCGCCCGACGGCGTTGCGGGTCCGCGCACCCGCGCCGCGTTCGCCCGGTTCCTTGCCGAAGCCCCGGGCACCGCCCTCGCTGCAATCGACCTCGGCAGCGAGACGGCCCTCGCCTCCTTGCGCGCACAAAGCTCCCGCATCTGCACCACGGCCGTCGCCGCCGCACCTGCTTCTGGCGCCTCACAGGCTCCCGTCACCGCGCCCACCCCACAGGCCGCGGTTTCGACCCTCTCGGGCACGTGGGCCTACTTTGCTAAATGCCCGCTGTTCATAAGGGTCACCGGCAGCATCCGGTTCTCTGGCTCGGGCCAGAGTTTCTCCGGACCGATCGCTGACAGTCTCGGCAATAGCGGTACCGCGTCGGCAACGCTGGTCGGTCGCACGATCCAGGGGCGGAATTTCTGGACGAACAACCCGACCGAGACGTGGACCGCCACGCTCTCTGCCGACGGGCGAACCTATAGCGGGCGCAGCCTGACCGCCCCCTGCACGTTCACGGCGCGGCGCGGGTGAACAGCCCTGCAACCGGGGCAATCACGAACTTCTCTATGGGGATCAGCAAGGCGCCAAGAAAAAGGCCGACAAGCCCATCGAGCGCCGCCGTCACCAGCCATTCGACAAACCCTTCGGCTTGCGGCAGGGCGTGGGCCACGTCGACCGCGATGTCATGGATAATGCGATAGGGCGCATGAACGCCCAGCTCGTCCAGCCCGTGCACGATGATCGCACCGCCGACCCAGATCATCGCCGCGGTTCCCACGATCACCAGAAGTTTCAAGAGATAGGGCATCCCCCGGACGATTCCTTCGCCCAGCTTCCGCGTCGCAGCCAATCTGCCATTGGCGGCCAGAAACAGCCCAAGATCATCGGCCTTCACGATAAGGGCCACGGCGCCATAGACAGCGACCGTGATGATGATCCCCGCAATCGCCAGCGCACCGGCCTGAAACCAGATCGACAGACCCACGGGCAAGGCGGCCAGCGTGATCGTCATGATCTCGGCCGATAGGATGAAGTCCGTCTTGATCGCCCCCTTGACCTTCTGTTCCTCGAGATGCGCGTCTTCGAGTTTCTTCTTGTACAGGTCTTCCTCGACATGGTCGTTGGGGTTGAGAACATGGGCGACCTTCTCGGCGCCTTCGAAACACAGATACGCTCCACCCAGCATCAGCAGGGGCGCAATGGCCCAGGGCGCAAACGCCGCAAGCAGAAGCGCGATGGGCAACAGGATGACCAGCTTGTTAAAGAACGACCCGCGCGCGATCGACCAGACGATCGGCAATTCCCGGTCGGCCGAAAAACCATGGACATATTTCGGCGTCACCGCAGCGTCGTCGATGACCGCTCCCGCGGCTTTGCTCGAGGCCTTGACCGCCTGCCCCACGACGTCATCCACCGATGCCGCCGCCACTTTGGCAATCGCCGCTACATCATCCAGTAGCGCCAGTAATCCACTCATGTCCTGCTCCTTGCCCTTCCCGCGACTTTAGCGACGCATTCATGGGGCGCACAACACGCAAGGGTGGAAATTCGGCCTAGCGCGGCAAACGGGGCAGCCGGTTGACGTCCTTGTAGAGGAGATAGCGGAACGGACCGGGACCCCCGGCATAACAGGCCTGCGGGCAAAACGCCCGAAGCCACATGAAATCTCCTGCCTCAACCTCGACCCACACGTCGTTCAGCCGGTAGACGGCCTTTCCTTCAAGGACATAAAGCCCGTGCTCCATCACATGGGTTTCAGCGAAAGGAATGATGCCTCCGGGCTGAAAGGTCACGATATTGACATGCATGTCGTGGGAGAGATCCTCCGGCTCGACAAAGCGCTGTGTGGCCCAGGCTCCATCCGTATCCGGCATCGGGCGCGGCGGAACATCCCGTTCATGCGTGACAAAGGCTTCGGGCGCGGCGATGCCGTCCGCCTGCTCATAGGCCTTGCGCACCCAATGGAAGGTCGCAGGCCCCCTGCCCCGGTTCCAGATCCGCCAGTCGGCCCCTGCGGGCAGATAGGCATAGCCCCCGGAACTCGAGCGCATGCGCCTGACCGGCGATCGTGATCTCGACAGCGCCCGTCGTGACGAAAATCACGGCCTCCGCCCCCGGATCACCCTCGGGGCGGTCACTTCCACCACCTGGCGCCAATTCCATGATCGTCTGGCTAAAGGTCTCTGCAAATCCCGAGAGCGGCCGGGCAATGATCCAGCCCCGCGCGCCCTGCCAATGCGGAAAGGCCGACGTGACGATATCCGTCATCACCCCTTTCGGGATGACGGCGAAGGCGTTGGTAAAGATCGCGCGACCGGTCAGAAGCTGCGATTGAGGCGGAAGCCCGCCGGGCGGGGAAGCATATTCTGTCATGGCCGCATCTGACCCGCATTTCCGAACACTGGAAAGGCCTTGCAGCCCTGAAGGTGCTTCTGTCCCTTTTTGAGGATCATCCCCGCATGCGCTCGCTGCCGGCATCATCAAGGAGAATCCCGGTCGTGAGTTCGCGCTGGCCGCATCTCGCCCAGTATCTCGATCTCCACTTCAAGCCCCTCGGTCACAACGTCCCTCGGAAGGAACCCCTGCGCCACGGACAGGCCGGCATGATGAGAATATCCGCCCGATGTGCAGAACCCCACGACCTCGCCCTTGAGCCAGATCGGCTCGTAGGCAACGACATCGGCATCCTGCGCATCGACGACAAAGGCGCAAAGTTGCCGCGCCGGCGGTACCTGCCGCTCGGCTTCGGCGGCGGTGCGCCCGATGAAATCGACATCCTTCTTCCAGTGAATGAACCGGTCGATCCCGGTCTCGGCGGCAGTGTAATCCGGCGAAAACTCCCGCATCCACGCGCCAAAGAACCGGTCCAGCCGCAGGCTCATCATCGCGCGCATGCCAAAGGGTGCGATCCCGTATTTCTGCCCCGCCTCCCAAAGCGCATGGAACAGCGCCCTCTGCGACGGCAGATCGCAATAGATCTCGTATCCGAGATCCCCGGTATAGCTCACACGCTGCACCAGACAGGCCGCCATTCCCACCGTCATCCGCTTTGCATCCATGAACCGGAAGGCGGCGTTCGAAACATCCGCACCGGTCACATCCGCCAGCAGGTCCCGCGCCCGTGGCCCAGCGATCTGAAAGCCTGTCTTCTGGTCCGAGACATTCTCCACCCTGACATCGCCGTCCAGATGGTGCTCGAACCAGCGCAGGTGATAATCCTGGCTCCCATAGGAGGCAGTCAGGCGGAAATTCGTCTCGCTCAGGCAGGTGACCGTGAAATCCCCGATCAGACGCCCCGACGGCGCAAGCATGGGTGACAGCGAAAGCCGGCCCGGCGCGGGTATCCGGCCCGCCATGATCCGGTCCAGCCATGCCCGTGCATCCGTGCCCGTGACCCGAAACTTGGAAAAATTGTGGATTTCGTTGATGCCCACGCCCTCGCGCACCGCGCGCACCTCCCGCGCCACGGCCTCCCAGGCATTCGACCGCCGAAAGCTTGGCGTCTCGAAACGGGACTCTTCTCCTTGGGCAAAGTAGTTCGGAACTTCGAGCCCGTATTGCGCTCCCCAAACCGCGCCCATTCCGTCCCAGATGTCATACATCGGCGTGGTACGGAACCGGCGCGCCGCCGGAAGCTCCTCGTTCGGATAGCTGACCGAGAACCGGCGCTGATAGTTCTCGATGACCTTGGGTACCGTATAGCCCGGCGTCGTCCATTTCCCGAAACGCGCCACATCCATGGCAAAGACATCCCGGTCCGGTGCGCCGTCGACCATCCATTGCGCAAGGCTCAGGCCAACCCCGCCGCCCTGACTGAACCCGGCCATGACCGCGCAGGCGGACCAATAGTTCCGCAAACCCGGCACCGGCCCCACAAGCGGATTTCCGTCCGGCGCAAAGGTGAAGGGTCCGTGGATCACCCGTTTCACACCGGCGCGTCCCAGGACCGGGAAACGCCGATAAGCGAATTCGACCGAGTCCTCGATCTTCTCGAAGGCATCGTTCAGCAGTTCGTGACCAAAATCCCAGGGCGTTCCATTGACCGCCCATGGCTCGCATTTCTGCTCGTAGAACCCGATGCAAAGCCCCCGGCCCTCCTGCCGCAGATAGCTTTCGCCGCCGGGATCCATCACATGGGGAAATTCCTCGCCCCGTTCATAGATTTCGGGAATGTCCTCGGTCACCAGATACTGATGCGCCATCGGCAAGAGCGGCAGATAGACCCCGGCCATCGCCGCCACTTCCCGCGCCCAAAGCCCCGCTGCATTGACCACGTGCTCGGCATGGACGGTCCCTTTTTCGGTCACCACGTCCCACGTGCCATCGATCCGCGGATTGGTCTCCAGAACCCTGCAATGGGTTTCGATCGTGGCGCCTCCCATGCGGGCGGCCTTGGCATAGGCATGGGTCGTCCCCGACGGGTCGAGATGGCCGTCCAGCGGATCATAAAGCCCGCCCAGAATCCCGTCGGTGTTCACCAGTTCCGCCCGTTCCCGGATCTCGGCCGGGCCAAGAAGCTCCGTATGCAGGCCCATATACCGATGCTTGGCGCGTTCGGCCTTCAGCATGTCCAGCCGCTCGGGCGTATCGGCCAACGTGATGCCGCCCACGTGATGCAGCCCGCAGGACAGGCCCGTAAGCTCCTCCAGTTCGCGGTAAAGCCGGATCGTATACCCTTGCAGCGCGGCCATGTTCGTATCGCCGTTGAGCGTGTGAAATCCGCCCGCAGCATGCCATGTCGAACCGGAGGTCAGTTCCGACCGCTCGATCAGCAACACGTCCGACCACCCCAGCTTGGTCAGGTGGTAGAGCACCGAACACCCGACGACCCCGCCACCGATGACGACAACCTGATAGTGCGATTTCATTGTTCCGTCTCCCGTCCGTGTGCGACAAGCCGCATGCGCAGACTGTTTGCCAGGGGATCGCCAGCCTCAAGGGCAAAGATCCAGGCGTGTGTCAGAAAGAAACAGGCGCGGCTCACATCCCCTGCACCTTCGGCGATATCAGCTGCATCCGCATAGCCGCGCACCAGTTGGCCAAGGTCGCCTGCGGCATGGGCTGCAAGAAGTCGATTTTCGAGATCCGCCTCATTCACGCCTCCGCCACCTCTGTTCCCGTCATGCGCCGCGCCACCCATTGGTGGAAATGGTGGGTCGGTCCGTCCATGGCCGGTGAGAATCGGCCGCCGTCAAAACCCACGGCACCCCGGGCCGACTGCATGCCCTCGACAACCCCGATATCCTCGCGGAAAACGACCTCCCATTGCTCGGCGTTTTTCCTGCGCAATTTCTCGGACGTGTCCGGCGCGGCGTAAAACAGATGGATGTGCTCAAGCGTCAGCCGCGGCCCTTTCGGTTCAAGGATGATCGCGAAGGCATGGTCGCGCTGCACGCCCAGCATGACGTTCGGGGCCACGGTGATATATTCACCGGCCGTATTCCATTTCTCGGAAAGACCGGGAAAATCGGGGAATGTCGTGCCGTCGTCATCCTTGATCTGCCGATAGACAAGGGTACCCTGACCCGAAAATCCAGGCTCCATGATGTGGTAATGATCCTCGAGCCGCGAGTAGCTGTTAAGACCCGGATGCACCCAGGGCAGATGGTAACTTTCCGAATAGTTCTCGACCGCAAGCTTCCAGTTGGTTCGGCACTCCAGCAGCAGCTTGCCACTTTCGCGCCCGTGATGAAGCGGCACGTCGAACTCCCGCCACCGGTCGACAAGATCGGCATGGAGGTCCTCGAACGGCGGCGCGTCTCCGGAGAGATTGATGAAGACGACCCCCATCCACACGTGACTGCGTACCGCGATCAGGCCAAGTTCCTCGCGATTCACTTGAGGATGCGCGTTCTGGCCCGGACCACCGACATGCGGCGTCGCGACCAGTTTGCCCTCGTGGCTGTAACACCATGAATGATAGGGACAGCGGATCGCGCCCTCGATCTTGCGCGGCTCGGTGACCAGGATCATGCCGCGATGGCGGCAGATGTTCTGGAACACCCTGACCTCACCGTCGCGACCGCGCAGGACAAACAGCGGCACGCCCAGAAAATCCACGGGCCTCGCGTCGCCCGGCTCCGGCACTTCCGCAGCGACACAGATACCTGCCCATGTCGAAAACCAAAGCGGGCCGCGCTCGGCCTGAAAGACCTCGTCCGAGGTGTAGTGATCATTCGGAAGCCCGCGGGCTTCGGCAACGGGTTTGAGGACTTCAGACAAGTCGGTCGCTGACATCGGCGTGCTTCCACTCGCGCAGGGATGATGTCCCGAGTTTGGACAGGCGCATGCCGATCCGCCCTAACGAATCCGACACCGGGAAGTCGCTTACAGGCCTCTTGCATGCGCCCGGGCGGATGCAAACGGTCGGCTGTCCCAAGACGGCTACGCCCCCAGATGCGGAATCTCGATGACGGTGCCGCTCCGCGCCGCCTCCTGCGCCGCATGACCCATGGCCACGGCCCATGCCCCGTCGGCCAGCGTCACTTCGACCTCTGCTTCGCCGCGCACCACCTTCTGGAATTGCGCATGCTGGTAGAAGGTCGACCCATTATGATCACCCGCCGACAGAAGGACCGGATCAACCGGAATTTCCACCACCTGCGGCCCCTTCGGATGGCGTGGGCTGACGATCACCTGCGGGACCGGCGGTGCACCCAGATGGGTCGGCCAGAACCGCCCCGGCCCCGGTACCAGACACTCGATCTTGCCCTCGGGGCCAACCGCAGAGATCTCCTCCTGAAACCGAGATCCCTCGGCATACATGCACAACTCCAGCATCGCCCGCGCCCCGCGCGAAAACTCGACGATCACATAGGCCGTGTCCCAGATATCGGGCGCTTCCCCGTCATAAAGCTCGTCCAGATGGTTCACTTCCTGACCCGCGCTTGCCATGACGCGCACCGGGTCGTCGTCCAGGACATGGCGCATCAAATCGAAGAAGTGACAGCATTTCTCCACCAACGTGCCACCGGAATTCCGGTTGAACCTGTTCCAGTTGCCCACCTTCTGCAGAAACGGAAACCGGTGCTCCCGGATGGACAGCATCCTGACCCCGCCGGTCGCCCGCCCCGCTTCTTCGATCAGCTTCGCCACCGGCGGCATATAGCGGTATTCCATCGCAACCCAGATCGGCGCGGGATAGCGCGCCTCGAACCCGGCCATCCGCGCAGCATCCGCGGGATCGGTATAAAGCGGCTTTTCCACCAAAAGCGGCAAGGGACGCGTCTCGGCGATTTCCTCCATCTGCCGCAGGTGAAGATGGTTGGGGCTCGCGATCAGAAGACAATCAAGGCTCTCGTCCCGAAGCAATTCGCCCACCGATCCGAACAGCCGCGCATTGGGCGCCATCGCCTTGGCCTTCGCCGCCATGATCTCGTCCGGCTCAAAGATCGCGGCAACCCGCGCCTCCGGAAGAAGCTCGATATTGCGCAGATGCTCCTGCCCCATCATGCCGCAGCCGATGACACCGTAATTGAGAATTTTCATGCCTCTGGATCCTATTTGAGACGGGCGACATAGCGGGCAAGCCCCGCGTCGAACCAAGTTCGGGAATACTCCACCGGCGCGCCCGCCTGATCGTGCGCCAGCCGCTCGACGAAACCGCAAGGCGCCCCCGGTTCGGGCGCGAATGGCGGGATCGCCCAATCCGGCACAACCCCAAGTCCCACCCGGTCCTCCGCCCGCGAGATCCAGAGATTGAGCCGCGCGCGATAGAACAGATATAGCGATTCAGACAGATCCTCCTGCCGAAGCACATCGGCCCGCGCCGCATCAAGCCAGATCTCCTCAAGCGCCGCAGGCCGCCCGCCAAGCCGCCGCAAGCGGCGAATACGATGCGCCTTGGGCGCCGGACCAAAATAGGGCGCGCCCCGTGGTTTGGGCAGGCGGGCGACCTCCAGCGTCTCGGCGGTGGGCAATCCGCCACCCTCGATCAGCTCAAGCCGAAACAGCGCGTAAACGCCCGCGGCTGCCTCGTTCGGCCGAATGTAATTCCCCGACCCCTGCCTGCGTTCCAGCATGCCGCGCTGCTCCAGATCCGCCAACGCCTTGCGCAACGTTCCGACGGAAAGGCCAAGCGAGGCCGCCATCTCGCGTTCCGGCGGAAGACGCTCGCCCGAAATCAACCGACCTGCCGCGATTTCGCGGATCAGCATCTCGGCCGTCTGCACCCATTTGGGAAGGCTGGTTCGATCGGTCATCTGACTCGCGCGCCGAAATTGATACAGTATTGATGCATTTCTTTGCCCATGCTACGCAAGTCGAAAGTCGATTGAGATCTAGGATTTGCATGACTGTCGTTCCCGTCACTTCCGCCGATCTGGATTCCATCGAAGTCTCCTGGTTTTCCGCCCTCTGTTCCGACGATTACGCCTATCTCGGCGTTCCGGACGGGGCGCTTCGCTCCAGTTGGGAACACTGCCGCGATATTCTGCTGGAGGCGGAGAAACAGGGATTTCGGAACATTCTCTGCCCCTCCTCCTATCAGGTCGGTCAGGACACGCTGAGCTTCGTTGCCGGATGCGCGCCGCTCACGGAGCGGATCAACATGCTGGCCGCCGTCCGCTGCGGGGAGATGCAGCCGATCATGCTCGCCCGGACCATCGCCACCCTCGACCACATGCTCAAGGGTCGGCTGACGATCAATATCATCTCCTCGGATTTCCCGGGAGAAGTTGCCGACAGCACGCTGCGCTACCGCAGGTCCCGGGAGGTCGTGGAGATCCTGCGCCAGGCCTGGACGCGGGACGAAATCGACTATGACGGATATGTCTACCGGTTTCACGGCGTCTCCACCGATCCGGCCCGCCCCTATCAACAGAACGGCGGGCCGCTGATGTATTTCGGCGGCTATTCCCCCGCCGCGCTGGAACTTTGCGGTCAGCATTGCGACGTCTACCTCATGTGGCCCGAACCGAAGGCCCAGATCGCGGCGCGGATGAAGGACGCCCATTCAGTGGCCGAACGCCATGGCCGCACGTTGGACTACGGGTTGCGGGTGCACATGATCGTCCGCGATACCGAGGCAGAGGCCCGGGAATATGCCGAACATCTGGTCAGCAAACTCGACGACGAATACGGCAAGCTGATCCGGGATCGGGGGCATGATTCGATCTCGCTCGGCGTCGCCCATCAGGCCAAGGCGCGCGAGCTTGCCGATAAATACGGGTATGTCGAACCCCATCTCTGGACCGGCGTCGGGCGGGCCCGTTCGGGATGCGGCGCGGCCCTCGTCGGATCAACCGATCAGGTCATGTCCGAGATCGAGGCCTATCAGAAGATGGGGATCCGGGCCTTCATCTTCTCCGGATATCCCCATATCGACGAATGCATTTCGTTCGGGACACGGGTCCTTCCGCAACTGAAAACCTGCTCCCTGCCAGAAGTTTACGGTCGCGTTCCCTCCGAGACACCGCAAACGCCACTGGGTGTGGGAGAGCGCCGCTGATGGAAAGGATCACGCTTCAGGGCGGCGTCAGCCTCAGCCGCATTCTCTATGGCATGTGGCGTCTCGGTGATGACAGCGACACCTCCCCGGCCCATGTGCAGGCAAAGGTAGAGGCCTGCCTTGCCCAGGGCATCACCTCGATGGATCAGGCCGATATCTATGGCGACTACGGTGCCGAGGCCATTCTGGGGCAAGCCCTGAAAAGCGCCCCCAAGCTTCGCGACCAGATCGAGATCGTGACGAAATGCGATATCGTGGCGCCCGTGGGCCGTCATTCGAACGCGCGGATCAAGCATTACGACACCAGCCGCGCACATCTCTTCTCTTCCGTAGACACGTCCCTGCGACTGATGGAAACCGACCGCATCGATCTTCTGCTGATCCACCGGCCGGATCCGCTGATGGATGCCTGCGAGACCGGGGCGGCGCTCGATGAGCTCGTTTCCTCCGGCAAGGTGCGCGCGGTCGGCGTGTCGAATTTCAAGCTCCATGACTGGTCGCTTCTGCAGGCCTCGATGAAAACACCCCTGGCCAGCAACCAGATCGAGATCAGCCTGCTCCATAACGCGCCCTTCACCAATGGCGACATCGCCTTCCTGCAGGAACGCGGGATCCCGCCCATGGCTTGGTCCCCGCTGGGGGGCGGTGATCTTTTCGATCATTTGAACAAACACTTGCTGAGCGTTCTTCAATCTGTTGCGAAGGCCCATGGTACAGACGCCTCTGCCGTCGCTGTCGCATGGCTTCTGGCCCATCCGGCGCGGATCATGCCTGTCATGGGCACCAATCGACTGGACCGGATCAAAAGGATCGGCGATGCATCGAAGATCGAAATAGACCGCCAGACATGGTTTGAACTTTATTCCGCCGCGCTAGGTCACGAGGTTCCCTGACCGATGGCCGATGGAGGAGCATTTCCCGCGATGACCGCGTTCACACCCAACAAAGAGAACGAACGGGCGTTCCGCGATGCCCTTGGGCGCTTCGCCACCGGTGTGACCGTCGTCACCACCCTCTCCGATCAGGGGCCGCTCGGGATCACTGCGAACAGTTTCTCGAGCGTTTCGCTGGATCCGCCCCTCGTGCTCTGGTCTCCCGCCCGGGCCTCGCGCCGGTTCGCAGCCTATGAGGCGGCCGAGCATTACGCGATCCACATCCTGGGCGAAGAGCAACGCGATCTCTGCCGCCGGTTTTCCCGCGACGGGTTGGATTTCGCGGGTCTCGACTGGACGCCCAATGCAGAGGGTGTCCCCCTGATTCACAATTGCATCGCAAGGTTCGATTGCATCCGCCACGCCGCCTATGACGGCGGTGACCATCTCATCATCGTCGGCCGGGTCCTGTCGGCCGAAATCCGGAACGGTCCGCCCTTGCTTTTCGCTGCAGGCAATTTCGGGCGCTTTACAGACACGCCCTAGAGGCGGACAGTAGCGACAACGAGGCCCACAAAAATCGGGCCATCAGGGAGGATCACGCCATGGGCGTGTTGAAAGCGGTCTTGGTGCCGTTTCAGATTTGGAACGATTTCGTTCTGAAGATCGGCCGTGGCATCGCCATCGTGGCCATGGCCGCGATGGTCATCGCAATCCTTGTTCAGGTCTTCTTTCGATACATCCTCAACAACGCGCTTCCCTGGCCCGAAGAGGCCGCGCGCTTCATGATGCTCTGGATGACCGGCCTCATCGCGCCCACTGCCTACCGGCGCGGTGGCTTCGTCGCCATCGACATGCTGGCCCTGGCCCTTCCCGCAAGGCTCGGTGCCCTCCTGACCCTCGTCCTGCTCCTGATCGCCGGCAGCGTGCTTTTCGTGTCCATCGGCATCGGTTGGAAAGAGGTCACGGGCTTCGGAGGACGCTTCGCATCCGAGGCGCTCTGGATCCCGCTCTCGCCCGACTTCGAGACATGGTACCGCCTGCCGCGAAGCTGGATGATGTCCTCGCTCCTCGTGGGCGTGGTCCTGCTGTTCATCGTCAATGTCGAACTGGTTCTGCGCAGCCTCATCGCCATCATGGGAGGCGCGGACGACCTGCGCCCAATTCCTGCCGCTCCCGATGAAATCATGGCGGAATAGACATGCTGATCTGGTTTCTTCCGCTCTTCCTCCTGTTCCTGATGATCGGCCTTCCGGTCGTCTTCGGCCTGATCGCTGCGCCCGCGATCATCCTCTGGCTGAACGGTCAGGCCAGCGACATCACCTTGCTTTACCGCAATGTTTACAACGGGATGAACAGCTTTCCTCTGATGGCCATCCCATTCTTCATGCTCGCGGGCGAGTTGATGAACAAGGGCGGGATCACGATCCGCCTCGTGGAATTCAGCCAGGCGCTCATGGGTCATTTCCGCGGCGGCCTTGCCCATGTGAACGTCCTGTCCTCGATGCTCTTTGCCGGGCTCTCGGGCTCTGCCGTCGCCGATACCTCCGCGCTTGGTTCCATGCTGATCCCGGCGATGGAGAAGCAGGGCTATACCCGCCGTTTCGCCGCCGCGATCACCGCCGCAAGTTCGGTCATCGGGCCAATCATCCCGCCCTCGGGGATCATGATCATCTATGCCTATGTGATGGGCGAAAGCGTGGCCGCCCTCTTTCTCGCCGGGATCGTCCCCGGCATTCTCGTGGGCATCGGGCTGATGATCGTGGTCAAGCTGATGGCCGACAAGTACGACTTTCCCGTAGCGACCCGGAAACAGACATGGGGCGAACGCGGACAGGCCAGCCTCAAGGCCTTCTTCCCGCTGATGACGCCGGTGATCATCATGGGCGGTATTCTCGCGGGGGTCTTCACGCCCACCGAGGCCGCCGCGGTGGCCGTGGCCTATGCCCTTTTCATCGGCTTCTTCGTCCTGCGCACCCTTAGCCTGGCGGAAGTCCCCGAAATCCTCAGCCGGGCCGCACTGACCTCGGCGGTCGTGCTCCTGCTGGTCGGCGCCGCGATGGCCTTCAAGACCGTTGTCTCGCTTTCCTATGCACCGCAAATGCTGGCCGACTTCATCCTGTCGCTGTCGGAAAACCCGCTGATCCTGCTGTTCCTCATCAACCTCCTGCTCTTCATCGTGGGCATGTTCCTCGACGCAGGACCCGCCATCATCATTCTCGGCCCGATCCTCGGCCCGATCTTCGTGAGCCTCGGGATCGATCCGATCCATTTCGCCATCATCATGAGCGTGAACCTCACCGTGGGCCTTGCCACGCCGCCCATGGGCCTTGTTCTGTTCGTCGCCTCATCGGTCTCGGGCGAGCGGGTGGAGACCATCTCCCGGGCGATCCTGCCCTTCCTTGCGGTGGAGGTGCTGGTCATATTCCTGATCACCTTCATACCCGAAATTTCACTGACAGTCCCGCGACTTACCGGGTTTGTCGATTGGCCATAACCACAGAAACGAACCCAAAGGGAGGACTCTGAAAGATGATCAAGACCATAACCAAGTCGCTGATGCTGGCGACGATCCTGGCCGCGGCGCCGCTCGCCGCCTCCGCCCAGGATTTCAACCTGCGTGCAACCGCGAACTCGAACGAAAACGACGAAGACTATGACGGCCTCGTGGTCTTCAAGAACTATGTCGAAGCCGCCTCGAACGGACGGATCGGCGTCGAGCTCTTCATCGGAACACAGCTGTGCTCGAACGGGCAGGAATGCCTGCAGGGCGTTGCCGACGGGTCGATCGATATCGTGATCCAGACATCGGGCGGCACGTCCGGCATCTTCCCCTTCGTTCAGGTGCTCGACCTGCCCTATCTCATGGCCGACGACCGCGTGGCCGAGGCCGTCTTGGCCAATGGCTCGTCCTTCGTCCGTACGATGCAGAACATGGTCAAGGAAGGCTCGGGCGGCGCGCTGCGCCTGATGACGATCGGCAATACCGGCGGCTGGCGCAACTTCGCCAACACGCAACGCCGGGTGACCCAGCCCTCCGATTTGGAGGGTCTCAAGATCCGGACCGTGGTGGCTGACCTGCCGCAGGTCCTCGTTCAGGCCCTCGGCGCCTCGCCCACGCCGATCCCGTGGCCGGAACTCTTCACCAGCTTCCAGACCGGCGTCGTCGAAGGATCGAAGAACGGCATCACCGACATCATGAGCATGAAGTTTCCCGATGCCGGCCTGCAATACGTGACCCTCGACGGGCATGCCTACATGGGTGCCCTGTGGTTCATGAACAATGAAAAGTTCATGTCGATGCCCGAGGATCTGCGCCGGGTTGTCGTCGATGGCTTCTACCAGCTCCAGCAGGCCACCTTCGCCTCGCCCAAGCGCAAGTCGATCCAGGCCTACGAGGATTTCGTGGCCGGTGGCGGCGATCTCTATGTGCCGACACCCGAGGAGAAGGCCGCGTTCAAGGAAGCCGCCGCGCCGGTTTTTGACTGGTTCCGGGAGAATGTCGCGGGCGGCCCCGAGATCATCGAGGCGCTGAACGCCGCGGTCGCCGAGGCGGAAGCCGAACTCGAAGAGATCCGCGCATCCGATCTCAACTGATCCACGACACGACAGACTGCAAAGGCGCCCTGTCCGGGGCGCCTTTTCCTTTGCCCACTAACGCTTCCAAACGCGCGCCCCGCGAACGTCCGGCGCGTTCGCCTAGCCGCCCGAAACCATCCGCCGCACCAGACGCCAGTAGATCCGTTCGACCCTGCGCCGGTTCAGGCGTCCATCCTCACGGAACCACGTGTTTATCCCGGTGAGCATCGCGATGATCGCCATGGTCGTCACATGGATGTCCGAGAGGTTGAAGTCACCCCGCTCGACCCCGGCCGCAAGGATCTCCTTCAGGCAGCCTTCGTAGCGCCGCCGCTTGGCTTCGATGATTTCAAAGTTTTCGGGCGTGAGGTTCCGCAACTCCATATAGGAAATGAACACCGCCTCGGGCCGGTCCAGATGATAACCGATATGGAATTCGCAGAAATCCCGAAGGCGGTCCATCAATTCGGGATTTTCCGGCACTGCCTCCCAGGCCGCAAGAAGCGCATCCATATGCTCATCCATCAGCCCGAACAAAAGCGACTGCTTGTCCTCGGTATATTGATAGATCGCGCCTGCGCGTACGCCCACTTCGGATGCGATCTGACGCATGGAAACGGCTGCGTATCCGTGGCGCGCGAACAGCGTCAGCGCCACGGAAGAAATCCGCGGTCCGGTGATCTCGGCATAGGAACCAGCTTTTCGACCCATGGGCGCAATGGTATCTGAACGCATGTTCAGTTCAACCCTTCTTGCGGCCAGACCGGGCGCGGCATACGATTCCCGCCGAAAGGTGCTGTTCATGCGCATGATTGTCCTTCTGTTCTGCGGCCTGTCACTGGCCGCCTGCTCGCAACGCCCCGATGTCGACGCGATGCTTGGCCCGCCTCCGCCGGGCAACAACTACCCAGCCCTTTTGCCGCTGGGCGAGCTTCAGGCGCTTGACACCGAGCTCGACCCTGAGGAGACGGCCGCGAACGCGGCGCTGCTCGCGCGGGCCGAGGAATTGCGCGACCGCGCCGCCGCTCTCGGAACTCAGAATGGCACCTGACCGCCGACGGATGGACGGCGGCACCGCGTTGCGATAAGCCGCCTCTTGTTCATCATGCGCTTCCGGAGACTACCGCAATGACCTCTCCCCTCCGCCTTGGTATCGCAGGGCTTGGTACCGTCGGGATCGGCGTCGTCCGGATTGTTCAGCGCCACGCCGACATTCTCGCCGTCCGCTCGGGCCGCGAGATCCGGATCACCGCGATTTCTGCAAGGTCACGCGACAAGGACCGCGGTGTGCGCCTGTCGGACTACGCTTGGGAAGACGATCCCGTGGCCCTCGCGGCCCGTGACGATGTGGACGTGGTGATCGAACTCATGGGCGGCGCCGAAGGTGCGGCGCGGCGATCTGGTGGAAGCGGCGATCGCTTCGGGCAAGGACGTGGTGACCGCGAACAAGGCGATGCTGGCGCTCCACGGTCAGGCGCTTGCCGAAGCCGCCGAGGCGGCAGGCCATGTGATCCGCTTCGAAGCCGCCGTTGCCGGTGGCATCCCGGTGGTCAAGACGCTGACCGAAGGATTGGCGGGAAACGAAATCACCCGCGTCATGGGCGTGATGAACGGAACCTGCAACTACATCCTGACCCGGATGGAAGCCGCCGGTCTCGGCTATAACGCGCTGTTCGAGGAAGCGGAGAAATTGGGCTATCTCGAGGCCGACCCGAATCTCGATGTGGGCGGGATCGACGCGGGCCACAAACTCGCGCTTCTCTCCGCGATCGCCTTCGGCACCCGGGTGAATTTCGACGCGATGGAGATCGAAGGGATACAGCGCATCACCCTCGACGACATCCGTCAGGCCGCCGATATGGGATACAAGATCAAGCTTCTGGGCGTGGCCCAGATGTCGGGTCGCGGGCTCGAACAACGGATGAGCCCCTGCCTCGTGCCGGAAACCTCTCCACTCGGCCAACTCGACGGCGGGACCAACATGGTGGTGATCGAAGGCGATTCCGTTGGTCAGATCGTGTTGCGCGGCGCCGGAGCGGGCGAAGGCCCGACCGCAAGCGCGGTCATGGCCGATGTGATCGACATCGCCCGCGGCACCCGGATGTCGACATTCGGACAACCGGCCTCGGGCCTGAAGGCGGTGGCCGGGCGCGACCGGATCGGTTCCCGCCCCCTACTACCTCCGCATGGCACTTCTGGACAAACCCGGAGCATTGGCCCGGATCGCTGCCGCCCTGGGAGATGCCGGCATCTCGATCGACCGGATGCGGCAATACGGACATGACGACGGAACGGCACCCGTCCTGATCGTCACCCACAAGACGACCCGCGCCGCGATGGATCAGGCCGTCGGGCGCCATGGCGGGGACCGGCGTCCTCGCCTCCGAACCCGTCACCATCCGTATCGAAGCGGTGTGAGCGCTACCGGCCTTGTGCCGACGGCACTCCGGCGATAGCAGGGCTTAGCCGAAAAGGAGATCGCCCAATGGCCAAGGCCACAGAATTCTATGACCGCATGCTATCCCTGGGCCTTGCCCGTGTGTCGGAGGCCGCGGCGATGGCCTCGGCCCGCCTCATCGGGCGCGGTGACGAAAAGGCCGCGGATCAGGCGGCGGTGAACGCCATGCGCGATCAACTCAACCGTCTCGACATCAAGGGAACCGTCGTCATCGGCGAAGGGGAACGCGACGAAGCGCCGATGCTCTATATCGGCGAGGAAGTGGGCTCCGGCACCGGGCCCGAGGTCGACATCGCGCTCGACCCGCTCGAGGGCACGACGCTGACGGCCAAGGACATGCCGAACGCCCTGACCGTCATCGCGATGGCACCGCGCGGAACGCTTCTTCACGCGCCCGACGTCTACATGGACAAGCTGGCCATCGGCCCGGGCTTCCGTCGCGGCGTGGTCACCCTCGACATGAGCCCGTCCGAGCGCGTCTCGGCCCTCGCCACAGCCAAGGGCTGCTCCACCGAGGACATCACCGTCTGCGTGCTCGAACGTCCGCGCCACGAAGACATGATCGCCGAGATCCGGACGACGGGCGCGGCGATCCGCCTGATCACCGATGGCGACGTGGCCGGCGTGATCCATTGCGCCGAACCCGACCGGACCGGCATCGACATGTACATGGGCTCCGGCGGCGCACCCGAAGGCGTTCTGGCCGCCGCCGCGCTCAAATGCATGGGCGGTCAGATGTTCGGAAAGCTCCTGTTCCGGAACGATGACGAAAAGGGCCGGGCACAGAAGGCGGGGATCGCGAATCTCAACCGCGTCTATACCCGCGATGACATGGTCACCTCCGACGTGATCTTTGCCGCAACCGGCGTCACCGACGGATCGATCCTGCCCGGCATTCGCCGCGAACCCGGCTTCCTGACCGCCGAAACGCTTCTGATGCGCTCCAAGACCGGCTCTGTCCGCAGGATGACCTATCGCAACCCGACAGCGTGATCGGCCGATGGCGTTCCTCGGGGTCGATGCGTCGCTGACCGGGCGGCGCTGGACGGGACCGGACGCCGAAGAAGACCGCCGCGCCGAACGGCTCGGGCAGGAAACTGGCCTGCCCGATGCGGTGGCGCGCGTTCTTGCGGCCCGTGATGTCGCAGCCCCAAGACGCCGCTGCCTTTCTTGCGCCCTCGCTTGCGCGATCTTCTGCCCGACCCGCTGACCCTGCGGGACATGGCGCCCGCGGCCGACCGTTTTCTGCATGCCCTGAAGCGGCGCGAACGGATCGCGATCTTTGCCGATTACGATGTCGACGGGGGTGCATCTGCGGCCCTGCTTCTGACCTGGCTGCGTGACCTCGGGCACGGCGCGACGCTCTATGTCCCCGACCGGATCGACGAGGGCTATGGCCCGAACCCGCCGGCGATGGCCCAGCTTGCCAGCACCCACGACCTGATCATCTGCGTCGATTGCGGCACCCTCAGCCACGATGCGATCGCCGCCGCGACGGGCGCCGATGTGATCGTGCTCGATCACCATCTGGGCGGCGAAACACTTCCCCCTGCCCTCGCTGTCGTCAATCCGAACCGGCAGGACGAAGACGGCGCGCTCGGCCATCTCTGCGCCGCCGGGGTCGTCTTTCTGTTTCTCGTCGAAGCCAACCGAAGGCTCCGTGGCGACGGCAGGCAGGGGCCGGACCTCATGGCCTATCTCGACCTCGTCGGACTGGCGACCGTTGCGGACGTCGCCCCCCTGATCGGGGTGAACAGGGCCTTCGTCCGGCAGGGGCTTGCCGTCATGGCGCGCCGTGCGCGCCCCGGCATGGTCGCTCTCGCCGATGTGTCCCGTCTCGACACGCCCCCAACAGCGCATCACCTCGGCTTCGTGCTGGGTCCGCGCGTCAATGCCGGGGGGCGGATCGGCGCCGCCGATCTCGGGGCCCGCCTTCTATCAACCAAAGATCCCCACGAGGCCGAGGCCCTGGCAGAGCGCCTCGACCTGCTCAACACCGAACGCCGCGAGATCGAAGCCGCGGTGCGCGCTGCGGCCCTCGCACAGGCCGAAACCCGCGGTCTCGACGGACCGCTGGTCTGGGCCGCCGGGGAAGGCTGGCACCCGGGTGTCGTGGGCATCGTCGCCGCGCGCCTGAAAGAGGCCACCAACCGTCCGGCAGTGGTCATCGGTCTCGACGGGGACGAGGGCAAGGGCTCCGGGCGCTCCGTTACGGGCATCGACCTCGGCGCATCGGTCGCCCGCCTGGCCCGCGAGGGCGTCCTGCTGAAGGGCGGTGGTCACCGAATGGCTGCGGGCCTCACCGTCGCACGTGACCGGTTAGAGAGCGCGATGGAGCAATTGGCGGACCTGCTCGACCGCCAGGGCGCGGCCCGACCCGGTCCCCGCGATCTGCGCCTTGACGGCCTGCTCATGCCCGAGGCCGCGACCCCGGACCTCGTCGAGCAGATCGAAGCCGCCGGCCCCTTCGGACAGGGCGCCCCGGCCCCGCGCTTTGCGTTTCCCGACCAGCCCATTCAGGATGCCCGCCGCGTCGGCGAAAGCCATCTCAAGATCCGCTTCGGCCACAGGTCCGGTCCGGCATTGGAAGCGATCTGTTTCGGCGCATTCGACACCGAACTCGGCCCCGCCCTCGAAGGCCATGGCGGCGGCCTCTTCCACCTCGCGGGCCGGCTCGAACTCAACCACTGGAAAGGCCGTAGCCGCGTGCAGCTGCGCCTGTCGGACGCGGCGGCGGTCAGGTAGACACCGGCCCCCTGATCCCTGCCGGCCCAGGCTGGCCAGACACAGCCGCGACACGGCCCGATCAGAATGGCGCGGATCGAAAAAATACTCTTGCCCTCGTGCGGCGGTTTGCCTAGATACCGCCCCACGGCAGGCTTGGCCCGTTCGTCTATCGGTTAGGACGCCAGGTTTTCAACCTGGAAAGAGGGGTTCGATTCCCCTACGGGCTGCCATTTATTCCCCTTAAGATACTGACCTTAAACGGAAAAACGGCTTCGCCGTTGATCTGTCCCACCATTAATCCAATCAGTCGGAATAGGTTGAGAGGTAGGATTTGGTGGGTCGGCTAGGCCCGGATTGGAACTCCGAACACCCCAACGCAAAGTGGTCATCGACCTCAGCGTAACAACTACACCAAGTCTTGTTGTCAGAGGCACATCCGATTCGAGCGGTTGCGCGGGTCAATCGCAAGCTTCTGCGCAGACACTCATTCAGGAACGCGCCACCAGTCTCGTTGGTGGAACGCCGATGCACGGGCAACCGTGGTTTATCAACGTTCGCTTCGACCCTTGCGACGTCGCGTCGTCAGAGAGATGGTCGGGGGGCAACTATCCCTGCTCGCACCAACGCAAGGAGCTTGTCACACTTGAGCGACCCTCCAATCGCATGAGAATCGAGGTGGAGAGCGATTGCTGGGAAACGAGTTGCACAGGGTCGCAGGCCGACATGATGGTCGAGGAACGCGTGTCCCAGCGGGTCGATCTCCGCGCGAAAGTCGAAACCGACCTGTCCCCGCGCCAGACCGCTCTGGGGGATCTGGGGCTCGCGCTGTATGGCGGGCTTGATCTCGGCACCACCTTTGCCGACGACGTGACGGCCATGGTCGCAGGCCAACCGATAGACTTCGGAACCGACCCGTCCGGGTTTTCGATGCAGGGCTTTGTCGGTGCGCATGCCGTCTTCGATATGTCCAACGGCGCAAGTCTGGCGCTTTCCGGCGAGTTGAACGCAGGCGGTGAAAGCCAGAACGCGGTCAGGCTGGGCGCAGTCTACAGCATGAGCTTTTGACACCGATGACAGACCGAAAGCCTTAGCCGCCCCCGTACCGCATCACGGGCAAAGTGACGATGCCCCGATCGCGGTGATGATACCGGTCTCAGGTCCCCGGTCTGCCCCGGCCAGCCAGATCGGCGACCCAGATCCGGACTAGGGGATCACGACGATATTTCCGGTGTGTTTCTTCGCCATAAAGGCCTCCTGCGCCGCGCAAAGCTCATCCAGCGGAAAAGTCGCCGCAAGCGCCGGCCTGATCTCGCCCGCCTCGATATAGCCGACCAGATTGGTCATCACCTCCGGGTCGATCACCGTCGAGCCGGTGAATGTCAGATCGCCCAGATAGAACACCCGCAGGTCGAACTCGACGATCGGCCCCGCAATGGCGCCCGAACAGGTATAGCGCCCGCCACGCTCGAGGATTTCGATCAGGCGCGGCCAATACGGGCCGCCCACCACATCCGCCACGACGCTGATCCGGTCTTCCTCCAGCGCCGCACGCAAATCCGCGGGCGCCCGCGGCAGAACACGATCCGCGCCAAGTGCTGCCACATCCCCGTGTTTCGCCTCCGACGCAAGCGCGATCACCCGCGCCCCGCGCCGCTTCGCCAGTTGCACCAGCGCCCCTCCGACACCCCCCGACGCCCCCGGCACAAGCACCGTATCCGAGGCGTCCACTCTGGCGCGGGTCAGCATCCCCTCGGCGGTGGAATAGGAACAGGAGAACGTCGCAAGCTCCGCGTCGCTGAAGGAGGATGTCACCGCGATCGCGTTCGCCGAGGGCAGCGTCGTATACTCCGCAAAGCCGCCATCGCGCTCCGATCCGAAATACCCCGCCTTGGCCTTGTTCAGCGGATCGGCCGGGTCGCGCAGCCAGTTGTCGGTGATGATCCGCTCGCCGATCCGCGAGGCGGGAACAGAGGCGCCGACGGCGACGATCTCGCCACAGACATCGGCCCCCTGAATGCGTGGAAACCGGATCGGCTCACCACCCCAGGCCGGGTCCTCGCCCCCCGGTGCCGCCGGGGCATCCCCCGTGGTGGCCTCCCTCACGGCCTTCGAATACCAGCCCGTCCGGGTGTTGATATCCGTATTGTTGAGCCCGCAGGCAAGAACCCGGACAAGAACCTCGCCTGCCGCAGGCTCCGGTCTGGGCCAGGCCTTCTGCAACACGATCTGGTCCAGACCGCCATGCCCCATCGTCACCATCGCGCGCATCGTCTTGGGAAGGGTCATCGATCAATATCCTCGTTCTGGTCGGCCTTGCGGGCAGAGCGGCAAATGGCTCCGCCGCACGGACCTTAGTCGATCTGCGCCACGCGGCCCATCGCTTTCGAAATCTCATCGACCTTATGGCCGGATTACCCCGCCCCACTTGACGAACGTGCCCAAGAAGCCCATCCCCTTCCGGCAAAACCCATCCGCTCCGAAAGGACCCTGCGCCATGACCTTCGACCGTTCGATCAAGATCGCCCCCTCGATCCTCTCGGCAGACTTCGCGGATTTCGGCGCCGAGATCCGCGCCATCGAAGCGCAGGGCGCCGATTGGGTGCATGTGGACGTGATGGACGGCCATTTCGTGCCCGAACCTGACGTTCGGCCCGCCGCTCTGCGCCGCCATCCGGCCGCATATCAAGACGGTGATGGATGTCCATCTGATGATCTCCCCCGTCGATCCCTATATCGAGGCCTTTGCCCGTGCCGGCGCCGACGTGATCACCGCCCATCTCGAAGCCGGAGCCCACACCCACCGCACGCTTCAGGCGATCCGCGCCGCTGGGGCCAAGGCCGGCCTTGCCCTCAACCCCGGAACCCCCGTCGAAGCCGCCGCACCGCTGCTCGACATCTGCGATCTCGTCTGCGTGATGACCGTCAACCCGGGCTTTGGCGGCCAAAGCTTCATCGAAACGCAGGTTGATCAGGTGCGGCGCCTGCGCGCGATGATCGGCGATCGTCCGATCCATATCGAGATCGACGGCGGCGTGACCCCGGAAACGGCCCCGCGCGTGGTGGCGGCCGGCGCCGATGTGCTTGTCGCGGGCTCCGCCGTGTTCAAGGGCGGCAGCGTCGCCGATCCCACCCCCTATGGTCGCAACATCCGCGCGATCCGCGATGCCGCCGAAGGCAGCGCGGTGGCCGCGCAATAGGATCGGGACAACTTCCATGGCCGCCATTCCCCCCGTCTGCGATTTCGGCTGGGCCGCGCCCCGGTTCGACCTGCCCGCCACCGACGGGAGGACCTATGCGCTTTCAGACATCGCCGGACCGAATGGCACCCTCGTCATGTTCATCTGCAACCATTGCCCCTATGTGCTCGCGGTGTTGGACCGGATCAAACGCGATGCCACAGAGCTTCGGGGGCTGGGCGTCGGCGTGGCCGCGATCTGTTCCAACGATGCCGCCGCCTACCCGGCCGACAGCTTTCCGAAGATGGTCGAACTCGCCCGAACCCACGCCTTCGATTTCCCCTATCTCCATGACGAAACCCAGGAGGTCGCGCGGGCCTACGGCGCGATGTGCACCCCCGACTTCTTCGGCTTCAACGCCGATCTCGAGCTTCAGTACCGGGGCCGTCTGGACGCATCCCGCAACACCGCCGGCCCTGCCGACCTGCGCCGTGACCTGTTCGAGGCGATGAAAACCATCAGCGAAACGGGCCGTGGCCCCCGCGATCAGATCCCGTCCATGGGATGCTCGATCAAATGGAAGACCCCATGATAACGATTGCCTTCGATCTTGACGGAACGCTTGTGGACAGCGCCCCCGACATCCTAATTGCGGCCAACCGCTTTCTCGACGAACAGGGCTGCGAGCCCTTGCCCGCCGCCACGTTGAAAAGCTTCATCGGCAATGGCATCAAGAAGCTTGCCGAGCGCGTGGCCCGGGCGCGCGATCTCGACCCGCAGGACGACGCCCGCCACGCGGCCCGGGTTCTCGAACTCTACGAAGCGGCCCCGACAGCCACCTCAAAGCTCTACCCCAATGTGATGGAAACGCTCACCCACCTGTCGGACCTGGGCCACCGGCTCACGGTCTGCACGAACAAGCCCGAGGCCACGACCCATGTCATGCTGCAAGCCTTCGGGATCGCGCATTTCTTCGACACGGTCATCGGCGGCGACACGCTTCCGGTGAACAAACCCGACCCGGCACCGCTTCTGGCCGCCCTGGCGGATGCAGACCATCGCCAACGGCTCATGGTGGGCGATAGCGAGGTCGATGCACAGACCGCCGTGAATGCGGGCGTCCCGTTTTTCCTGTTCACCGAGGGCTACCACCGGGGGGACCTCGCCGCGATTCCCTGCAAGGCTCAATTCTCGGATTTCGCCGAACTTCCGATGATGCTGCTGGACCAGCGGAAGGCGGGCTGACCCCGATCACGCCCTCATCCGGGCATGGCCCGGATCATAGGGACAGGCCGGGATCACCTCTGCGGGCGTCTCCGTTCCGATGATATCGATGTCAAGCTGCGTTCCCGGCGCGGAATGGTCCGGACCGACAAAGGCATAGGCAAGGTTCATCCCCACCCTGTGCCCCCAATCGCCCGAAGTCACCGTCCCCACTACCCGGCCCTCCTGCATCACCGACGCGCCCGGATGGGCCGGTGCCGCATCGCCGTGGACATGCAGCGTCACCAGTTTCCGTCGCGGACCGGCCGCGGCCCGCGCGATCAGCGCCTCACGCCCGACAAAGCCCGGCTTGTCCAGCGTCACGAAACGCTCAAGCCCTGTCTCGAACGGGTCGAACTCGGTCAAAAGATCCGATTTCCAGTGCAGAAACCCCTTCTCCATCCGCATCGCATCCACCGCACGCGCCCCAAAGATCTGCATCCCATGCGCCTCACCGGCCTCTCGCAGGGCAAGATAGGCGGCATAAAGCTGGGCATTGGGCACATGAACTTCATAGGCCAGTTCGCCCGAGAAACTGACCGAGATGACCACCGCCGGTGCAATCCCCACGAAACAATTCCGCACGCTCAACCAGCCGAACGCCTCCGCCGACCAGTCGGCCCGGCTTACCGCCCTCATCACCTCCCGCGCCTTGGGTCCGGCCACCACAAGGATCGTATGGTCATTGGTCAGGGAGCGGAGCTGCACCTCATCCGTGTCCGTCAGATGCATCCGCAGCCAATCCATGTCATGGAACTCGGCCGCCGCCGCCGACCCGTACCAGACCCGGCCATTGGGCAGGGTCGCGATCGTGGCCTCGGCCTTGATCATCCCGTGATGGTTCAGAAGATAACACAGCCCCACGCGCCCTGCCCGGCGCGGCACCCGGCCACAGACCATCCGGTCGAGAAATGCATGCACCCCGGGGCCGGTCAACTCGTACCGGTTGAACCCGTTCACCTCGCACAGCCCCACCCGGTCGCGCACCGCCGCCACATCGCGCGCCACCACGTCGAACACCTCGTTGAAGCGAAACGAATGTGTCTCCTCGAAATCCGGCGCGGGCTTGATGTAATCGACCCGCTCCCAGCCGTTGACCACCGCAAACGCCGCCCCCGCTGCCGCCATCACGGGGGTCAGTGGCGTGGTCTTTGCCGGACGCCCGGCTGGCCGGTGCTCGTGGGGGAAATGAAAGCGGAATTCGTTCCGGTAATCCTCGACCGCCTTCAGCGCCGTCAGCTCCACATTGGCATGACCGGTGAACCGCCGGGGATCGATCACCCAGGTGTCGTAACAGGCCTCTCCATGAACGATCTGCTGGGCCAGAAGCCAGCCATGCCCGCCCCCCTCGCCAAGGCCCGCCCGCAACCCGATGATACAGAACGCATTGCGCTTGCCCGGGATGGGCCCCACCAAAGGCGCGCCGTCCATCGTATAGGTGATCGGCCCGTTCACGACCGTATGAATGCCCACCTCCATCAATGCGGGCATCCGCGCGAAAGCCCCCTCAAGGACATCCGTCACCCGGTCAAGATCGTCGGGGCACAGGGCGTTGACGAAATTCGGATCGATCCCGTCCATGCCCCATGTCCGGCACCCCTGCTCATAGAACCCCACCAACAGTCCCTGCTTCTCCTGCCGGCAATAATAGTCACTGATCGGACAGCGCAGAAGCGGCATGCGGTGCCCGGCCTCCGCAATCGCCGGGATCGTCTCGGTCAGGAAATACTGGTGTTCCATGGACATGACCGGATGATGCACCCCCATCATCGCGCCCACCTCGTTCACCCGGTAGCCGCAGGCATTCACGACGATTTCGCAAGCGATATCGCCCTTCTCGGTATGCACCGTCCAACAGTGATCGCGGTGCTGCGTTAGGCCCGTCACAGGCGTATTGCGATACACCTCGGCTCCCGCCGCCCGTGCCCGCCGCGCAAGGGCCTGACACAGTTGCGCCGGATCGATATCGCCATCCAGTGGATCCCACAGCCCGCCCAGAAGGTTCTCGGTGGAAATCAGGGGGTGACGGCGGGCACATTCATCAGCATCGATGACTTCGAACTCCACGCCCATGCCCCGCGCCATCGAGGCGAAATGGCGATAGCCGTCCATCTGCGCCTCGGTATTGGCCAGCCGAATTCCGCCATCTCCGTGATGGTAAGTGATCGGATAATCAGGATCTTCCGACAACTCTTTGTAAAGACTTATGGAATGGCTCTTCAGCCCAACCATCGTCTGGTTCATCCCGAAATTCGTCACCTGTGCGGCCGAATGCCATGTCGTGCCGCTGGTCAACTCGTTGCGTTCCACCAGAACCACGTCACTCCAGCCCTCGCGCGTCAGGTGATAGAGCGTGGAGCATCCCGCGATCCCGCCCCCGATGACCACGACCCGTGCCGATGATTTCATGATCCCTCTCCCGACTGTCGGGGCCAATTTCGCGCGCCGCCGGCACCGGTCAACGACCTTCGGATTCATTCGACAACTTCGCATCTCTCCTGCGAAAATGTCCCCCGCCAGAAATCCCGCTTGTCGAAAACGCCCAAGCCGCGCGAAATCGACGAAAGGCCAAGGAAAGGACCGATCGGTGGATGAGCCCAGAACCGCACCGGCGCGCCTCGGCCGGCAAGTCCGCCAGACGGCCCGTGCCGGCGGACCACCACAAAACCCCGCAGCCCCCGGTCAGGTGGGCGGCGCCTATCGACCCCTGTCCGAGACCGACCTCGCGGCGATCTACGACACCGCCCTGCGGCTTCTGGCGGAACTGGGCATGGGCGAGACCCCTCCAAGGCTCGCGGCCGATCTTCTGGCCGCCGGGGCGACCCAGAACGGCGCGGGCCGCCTCCTGTTCCCCCGCGTGATGACGGAACACGCGATCCGGACAGCGGCGAAATCCTTCGTTCTCCACGGTCGCGATCCCACCCGTTCGATCGAAGTGGGCGGCGAACGCGTTTATTTCGGCACCGGCGGCGCGGCCGTCCAGACCCTCGATCTCGATACCGGCCTCTATCGCCCCTCGACGCTGCGCGATCTGCACGATTTCACGCGCCTGCAGGACACCCTGACCAATGTCAGCTGGTTCACGCGCTGCTGCATCGCCACCGATGTGCCCGACACACTCGATCTGGACGTGAACACCGCCTATGCGCTCCTCCGGAACACGACGAAACCCGTGGCCACGGCCTTCACCCTCGCCGCCCATGTCGCCCCGATCGTCGAGATGTTCGACATCGCCGCGGGCGGCCCCGGCGCCTTCGCCCGCGCGCCCTTCGTCAAGGCCCATATCAGCCCCGTCATCTCCCCCATGCGGTTCGGAGAGGATGCGGTCGATGTTGTCTACGAATGCATCCGCCACAACATCCCCATGTCCTGCATCACCGCCGCGCAGTCGGGTGCCACCGCGCCCGCCACCCTTGCGGGATTTCTGGCCCAATCCCTTGCCGAAACCCTCGCCAGCCTCGTCATGGTCAACGTGATCAGCCCGGGCTTTCCCATGGTCTTTTCGAACTGGCCCCTCGTGATCGACCTGCGCACCGGCGCTTTCGCGGGCGGCGGCGGCGAGATCGCGGTTCTCAACGCGGCCTCGGCGCAGCTTTCGAACTGGCTCGGCCTGCCTTCGGGCGTCGCCGCCTCGATGACGGATGCCAAGGCGATCGACGCCCAATATGGCGTCGAAAAGGGCATGACCTCGCTGGCCGCCGCCCTTGCCGGCGCCAACCTGATCTATGAAAGCTCCGGGATGACGGCCTCCCTTCTGGGGGCAAGTTTCGAGGCCTTCGTGCTCGACGACGAAATGCACTCCGCCAGCTACCGCGCATTGCGCGGGATCGAGGTCACGCCGGAGAACCTCGGCTTCGACGCGATCTGCGCGGCGGTGCTCGGCGACGGGCATTTCCTCGGCGGCCAGCACACGTTCGCCGCGATGGAGCGCGACTATTTCTACCCCAGGCTCGCGGATCGCGATCCCCCGGTGACCTGGGCCGAGAAAGGGGCGCCCGACGCATGGGCCGTCGCCCGCAGGACCGCCCGTCACATCCTCGCGACCCATCACCCTGCTTACCTGACCCCGGAACAGGACGCTGCGATCCGCACAAAATTCAGGATTCTGGACTAGGCTCCGTCTCGGGCGCCAGATGAAACGCCCCTGCCAGCCATGGTGCAAGGTCAAGGGCCGGGTCGATCGACCGCGACTGGATCAATCGCCGCAGGGTCGCAGAGACAAGGCTCGTCACACCGGGCGGACAGCCATCGGCCACATAAAGACAGATCGAGCGGGAAAACCCCTTGCCCGGAAAGGGCAGCATCCGGGTCTGCGCATGAAATCGCTGCGCGCGCAGGAAATTCGTGGGCGTGGAAATGGCCCAACCGCCGCCTGCGGCCACCATTCCCATCAACGACTGGTTGCTTTCGAACTCGAACCGGTTCGGCAGCGCGATCCGCATCCGCCGCAACTGGGTCTCGATCCTTGTGCCCATGATCTGCTGCTGGCTGAAGCGCAGAAACGGCAGGTCCGATCGCGCATTCAGGAAATCCTCGGCCGCAAACCCGGTCTCCGCCGGCACCACAAGGACGAACGGATCGCGCAGCAAAGGCAGTTCGGTCAGGCCCTCCACCTCGAACTGGGGCCGCGTCGCCACGCCCAGGTCAAGCTCGCGACGCCGCACGAGATCCAGAATTTCGTGGCTGGGGCGCGTCACATGCCGGAACACGCAATCGGGCAGGCTCAGGGCAAGCGTTCGCGCCATCTCCGGGGCAATCACGCTGTCGAAATCCTCGATCAGACCAAGCCGAAGGTTCCGCGTCTGGGCGATCGTCCCCGAATGAACCTCCGCCTCGGCCTTGCTCAGAAGGTTAAGCGCTCCATCCACATAGCGCAGGAACACCGCCCCCTCCCGGGTCAGAACCATCGGGCGATGGCCGTGATCGATCAGCGAGAGCCCCAAGGCCTCGTCCAGACAGCGCAGGTGATGCGACACCGTGCTGGCCGACAGGCCGGTTTCCGCTGCGACAGCCTTGACCGATCCGGTACGCGCAGCAATCTGAAAGACTTCAAGCCATTTCAAACTCAACCCCGAGCGTCGCATGCCCACACCCCCTCATCGCTGCCCGTTTCAATCCATACTATTCCATCGAATGACATCCTTCCTACGAGAATTTCGAAACAGACACCTGCCGACCTCCGCGCGCCGCCAGCGGAGCCCCTTTGACATTCCGCGCCCGACAGGGTTTTCCTGTCCTCTGGAAACGGGAGCTTAGGCGTGCAAACTCAACCTGATCCAAAGATCGACGACCTGTTCATCATCGGCGGCGGGGTCAACGGGACCGGCATCGCCCGCGATGCCGTGGGACGCGGCTATAGCGTGACCCTTGCCGAGATGAACGATCTGGCCTCGGCCACCTCATCTGCCTCCACCAAGCTCTTCCATGGGGGTCTGCGCTACCTCGAATTCTTCGAGATCAATCTCGTGCGTCACGCGCTGGAAGAACGCGAAACCCTGCTGCGCGCCATGCCCCATATCTCGTGGCCCATGCGGTTCGTCCTGCCGTTCCACGCCGATATGCGCTTCGACACCTCGACCCCGGCATCGCGCCTTGTCGGCCTGTTCATGCCATGGCTGAAGGGGCGCCGCCCGGCATGGATGATCCGCCTCGGCCTGTTCCTCTACGACCACCTGGGCGGTCGCAAGATCCTGCCACCGACACGGACGCTGGACCTCACGCGCGACCCGGCGGGCAAACCGCTCGATCCCAAGTTTCACCGCGCCTTCGAATATTCCGACGCATGGGTGCAGGATTCGCGCCTCGTCGTCCTCAACGCCCGCGACGCCGAGGATCGCGGCGCGACCATCCTGACCCGCACCAGCGTGGTTTCCGCCGACCGTCTGGACGATCACTGGAAGATCACCTGCAAGGACACCAACACGGGCCGCGAAACCACGCATTTCGCCCGCTGCCTGATCAATGCCGGCGGCCCCTGGGTGCAGGACCTGATCCAGACCAAGATCCGCCTGAACACCAGCGAAGGCATCCGCCTTGTCCGCGGCAGCCATATCGTCACGCGCAAGCTCTACGATCACGACAAATGCTATTTCTTCCAGGGCCGCGACGGTCGTATCATCTTTGCGATCCCCTATGAGGACGACTTCACCCTGATCGGAACCACGGATCAGGACCACGAGGGAAGCCCCTCCGAGGCCCATGCAACCGACGCCGAACAGGACTACCTCTGTGCCTTCGCCTCGGAATATTTCAGGACGCCGGTGACCCGCGACGATATCGTCTGGACCTATTCGGGCGTCCGCCCGCTCTACGACGATGGCGCAAAGTCGGCCACTGCGGCGACCCGCGACTATGTCCTGTCACTGGATCAGAAGGGTCCGCCGGTGCTCAATATCTTCGGCGGCAAGATCACGACCTATCGGAAACTGGCCGAGGATTCGCTGGCAAAGATCGCGCCCCTGTTTCCCCAGCATTCGGGCGACTGGACCGCGGGCGTACCCCTGCCCGGCGGCGACTTCCCCGTCTCCGGCGTCGAGGACCTGATCTCGGGCCTCCGGAAGGATTATCCCTTCCTCACCCCCGCATGGGCAAGACGGCTGGTCCGCGCCTACGGAACCGAGGCACGCGTCATGCTGGGCGACGCGACCGCGCCCGACGATCTGGGCCAGGATTTCGGGGCAACCCTCCATGCGCGCGAAGTCACCTGGCTCATGGACCATGAATACGCGCAGACCGCCGAAGACGTGGTCTGGCGGCGCTCGAAACTCGGCCTTCGGCTCTCCCCCGACCAGATCGCAACGCTGGATGGCTGGATGGCCGACCGCCGTGCCCGCACCTCCGCCACCCCCGCCGCCTGACACGCCATACCGGAGCCAAAGATGACCCACATCCTCGCCATCGACCAAGGGACGACCTCAAGCCGCGCGATCCTGTTCGACGACGCGATGACGATCGTCGCCATGGCGCAGGAGGAGTTTCCACAGCATTTCCCGAAATCCGGCTGGGTCGAACACGATCCCTCGGACCTCTGGTCCTCCACCGCCGCCACCTGCCGCGCCGTGATCGAAAAATCCGGCATCGACGCCCGCGACATCGCCGCCATCGGGATCACCAACCAGCGCGAAACCATCGTCGTCTGGGACCGCGAGACCGGCAAACCCGTCCATAACGCGATCGTCTGGCAGGACCGGCGCACCGCCGATCTGTGCGCCGAACTCAGGACGCAGGGTCACGAGGACATGGTCACCGCAAAGACCGGCCTCTTGCTCGATCCCTATTTTTCCGCGACCAAGCTGCGCTGGATTCTCGACCAGGTGGACGGTCTTCGCGACCGCGCCCGGCGCGGCGAGGTTCTGGCGGGCACCGTCGACAGCTACCTGATCTGGCGCCTGACGGGCGGGCGATCCCATGTCACCGACGCCACCAATGCCGCCCGCACCATGCTCTACGACATCCACAAGGGGCGCTGGAGCACGACGATCTGCGATCTTCTCGATATCCCGATGGAGCTTCTGCCCGAGGTCCGCGATTGCGCCGGCGCGTTCGGAATGACCCGGGCCGATCTCTTCGGGCACGAGATCCCCATTCGGGGCGTCGCGGGCGACCAGCAGGCGGCGACCGTCGGACAGGCCTGCTTCAACCCGGGCATGCTGAAATCCACCTACGGGACGGGCTGTTTCGCGCTCCTGAACACCGGCGCCTCACCGGTCCTCTCGAAGAACCGGCTGCTCACCACCATCGCCTATCAGCTCGACGGAACCCCGACCTATGCGCTCGAAGGCTCGATCTTCGTGGCCGGCGCGGTCGTTCAATGGCTCCGCGACGGGCTCAAGATCATCCGCGCCGCGGCCGAAACGCAACCGCTCGCCGAGGCCGCCGATCCCGGGCAGGAGGTCATCCTCGTCCCCGCCTTCGTGGGCCTCGGCGCGCCCTATTGGCAGCCCGATTGCCGCGGCGCGATCTTCGGCCTGACGCGCAATTCCGGGCCCGAGGAGTTCGCCCGCGCCGCGCTGGAAAGCGTGGGCTTCCAGACCCGTGACCTGCTCACGGCCATGCGCGACGACTGGCCCGAAGGCGAAGGCGGAAATGTCCTGCGTGTCGATGGCGGCATGTCGGCCAGCGACTGGGCCATGCAATTCCTGTCCGACATCATCGACGCCCCAGTGGATCGCCCCGAAGTTACCGAAACCACCGCACTGGGCGCGGCCTGGCTTGCGGGCATGTCGATGGATATCTACCCCGACCGCGCGGCCTTCGCCGCGAACTGGGCCCTCGAACGGCGCTTTCTTCCGGCAATGGAGGATGAGACGCGCCGGCGCAGAACCGAAAGCTGGGATCGCGCGATACGCGCTACCATGACGGTCTGACGCGTCCGGCGAAACAAAGAGTTTCCTCCACGAATACAACCGGGGATTGTGTCTCGACCCACGTGACCGGCCTGGCCGAACCAATCGGAATTCAGGCATATTTCTCGCATCTTTTCAGTCTCTTGGGTGGCATCGGTTCAGCGGAATCCGGATAAGTCCGCCTGTCCGCTTAAATATAAAGGCACGGCCGGTCCGGATGCCGGCCGGAAATCTGCCGCGTCTCGCCTTCTTTGGCGCGATCCGGTCCTTATTCTTGCCCGGATTGACACATCTAGGGGTTGCATAGTGTTGATCGCGGCCCCGTGCCGCGATCGTGGTGACGAGTATCCGGACAAGGCCGCGCGCCTTCTCGCTCCGGCATGTTGGTTGGCCGGGCGGAAACCTGTTTCTGCCCGGCCCTTCCCATCTTTGGGGATGGTCTGCCGCACATCGCACCGGCGGGGCGGCGATGTCAGGCCGGCGATGCCTGACCCGACATACCCGGATGTGCCGGCGCAAGCACAGTTGGCCAGTGCTTGACCCGGCCCCGTCCGTCTGCCTTTGCCGCGTAAAGCGCGCGATCGGCCGGTGACAGCGCCTCCGATACCTGGTCGGGCTGAATCTTCGGGAAGCGCGCGGTCCCGATACTGGCCGAGATCGAGACGTCGACGCCGCGCGCGAGCCGCATCGGCTCTTGCAGGCCTTCGAGGATCCGGTCGGCGATCCGCTGCAACTTCGACAGCGTCGTCACCTCCGGAAGAAGCACCGCGAATTCATCCCCGCCGATCCGGGCAATCGTATCGCCGTCCCGCATGACCTCGGTCAGGACCTCGGCCATCTGCGTCAGCATCGCATCCCCGACGCTATGGCCATGGGTGTCATTCACGGCCTTGAAGTAATCCAGATCGATGACCATCGTCGAAAACGGAACCTGCAGCGCCGCCAGCCGTCGCAGCGCATTGTCGAATCCGCGGCGATTGGACAGGCCGGTCAACGGGTCGGTCGACGCTTCCCGTTCCGCCTCGTTCCGTGCCCCGTCCAGGTGCTGCACAAGGCTGTGCCATTCCCGCGTGACCGATGCATTCGCCTCGATCAGAAACAGCATCTCGACCGTCGGATCGGTGGGCGCGAAATCCTCGACATCAAGACCATAGGCCGCGATCTCCTTCTGAAAGGAGCTGCCCAGGGCAAGGTTGACCAGCATCGTACCGCTATGTGCGAAATCGACGATCTGCGCGCGCAGGGCCGTTTGCGGAGGGTCCCGAAAGCGGAGGTGAAGCAGGCGCCCGCGCCGCGCGCGCATTTGGGGAACCTCGATCCGACCGGGCAGGGATCGGACCTCCAGAACATCGTTGAAATGGAGCCCCAGAAGGTCGCGGCCCGGACGCAGTTTGCACAGTGACGGACCCGCGTGACGGATCAGGCCCTCGCCATCCAGTTGGAGATGAAACGGCATCAGCGCGTCGAGCGCCGCGCGCGGCAACGCAGGGTCGGGACCGGGCGCGCTGCTCATCCGTCACCAGCCGCAAGGGAAAACCCGCGCCCATTCGAGAAGGTCGAATCATGCACCCGAAGCACGAGACAGCCGCTTCCATCGCGGTTCTCCGGCCCCATCCGGTCCACCGTCGCGAGTGCCCCATAGTCATCCGCCATCGCACTGAATCAGGCCGACCAAAAGGCTTATCAGCCCCGGCTGCCCCGGACCGCAACTGACCTGGATCTGCTCATCGCCATGCTGGACCACACCGATCTCCGGCACCTCCAGATCGGGGAGTGCCAG
This sequence comes from uncultured Alphaproteobacteria bacterium, assembly GCA_963698645.1. GTDB lineage: Bacteria > Pseudomonadota > Alphaproteobacteria > Rhodobacterales > Rhodobacteraceae > Ovoidimarina. The sequence goes on along the minus strand of CAVORP010000005.1, from coordinate 42,487 downwards.
ACGAATACGGTCCGGCAACTCGTCAAGCGACAGCAGGAACTCGACAAAGCTCGCTCCCGTGAACCGAAGCAAGCGCCGCATCTTCCCGGTCCCCTCGCGCGAGACAAGGAAGGTGCCCAAGTCTTCAAGAAGTCCCTGCTCGCCCGTCTTCAGGATTTGCGAAGCGGCGGCGAGCATGTTCGGAATCTCGTTTTTTTCGGGATTCACGATCCGGCCAGCGACGAGCGCAGGATGCCCCGACTTCTCGGCAATCATATCCCAGGTCGCCTCGCCATAGCCGTCGCAGACAAACTCTCTCAGGGCGCGGAACAATAGCCTCTGCATGCGCAAACCTCATTTACTTCACGCACGTTAGTTCCAGAGGTTTAAGAAATCCCGAAAGGATCAGGGCAGAACGATCAATTCCGAATCGCCGATCCGCAGGACGTTCAGCCGCGAGGGACTGACCGAAAACGCCCCCCGCGCCAGTTGATCAATCAGGTCGGGCGAGGTCGTCACCGAATAATCCTCGGTCAGCCATATCGGTCCATAGCGGCCCAGAACCCTGCCATCCGCGTGGAACGCCGCGACGCGCACGTATGCCTCGCTCTCAAGCAGAAGAACGAGGATCTCGGACCCCGGCGCATCCGGCAGAAGATCGGCAAGAACGGCGCTGCAGCCCTTCTGACCGGAAACGGTGCGCCGCGCGCAGGCCGCGGACCATTGCTGCAATTCGCTTCGCTGGGGCTGGTCAAACAGGGCATCCGGCACGACGCTCCCCGGCGGATAAACCACCAACTCCGTGCGAAGCTCCGCAACCAATTCCGCCCTGTCGCCCGAATGCCCCCGAGTTCTCGAACTCCGCCCGCGTCTGGGACTTGTCCAGAACCGCCAACTGTTCGGCAAGCACGGGGTCGCCGGCCCCCTCGGCCTGCGCCATTTCGTTCAGGCGCGCGATTCCCGCCTTCCCGGCAAGGCCCCAATTCTCGCGCATGACCCAAAGATCAAGCTCACTGGCGGCGACCGCCCCGTTGGCATAGCGCCCGATCTGGCTGGCCACGGCCAGCCGCTGGGGGTTCAGCAAGGGGCTCAACCACGCCGCCGAAAGGGCGATGATCCCGATCGCCACGGCGATATTCGCAAGCCGGATACGCCGCATCCAGTCACGCCGAAGCAGAACCGCAATGAAATAGGTCGCCGCATAGCCCCCGCCCACCAGCGCAAGGCTCATCGCCGCAAGCCGGTCGGGGGACCATCCGTGCTGCCCGACCCGCTCGACGATCGCATAGATGGCCAGCGCGGCAAGGACCGGCATCAGGATCACCAACGCCTGAACCGACCCCCGCAGGATCCGGCCCTCGGGCGCTTCCGCGTCATCGCGGTCAAGTGCGGCACTCACAAGGCTCGTCACCGCCGCCAGCATCGCCAGAAGCACGGCCGCCGTCGACAGGGTGCCGAACAGGCCCGACAAGCCCCGCACCGGCAGCATCGCCACGAACAACCCGATCACCGCGAATGCCGGCAGGACGAGAAACCGCAACAGCCGCAGCGGCAGGTGCGGCGACACGAATTCCGGCATTTCGCCGGCGGCCGACAGGCCAAGCCCCACCGCCGCACCGCTCAGGATGAACGGTGTGGGACCGGCATCCAGCAACCAGTCCAGCAGTTCGATCTCCACCAGCGCCAAAAGCGCGTCGCTCAGAAACAGGAACAGCCAGAACGCCCCCAGAAACGCGAGCGCCGCCATGGCCCGCACCGCTGCCGCCCATGCCGCATCGAACAGCACGGCATAGTCCAGCCAGCGCCGCTCCTCACCCAATCCCGCAATCAGGAACGGCACCGGCAAGAGCGTCAGGAACATGATGGCCACGATCGGATGGCCTGTCTCGACGAACCCGCTGACCGTGGCAAAGCGCAGGCTCGCCGTCAGCGACAACGCGGTGACCACCGCCGACAGCGCGATTGCGGCCAGCGCCGCCCGCAAGGGCGCAATCGCCCCCGCACTCAGCAGAAAGGGCACGAACAGAACCGTAACAAAGACCGCAAGGGCAAACACCACCCGGTCGCCCGCGATATCGGGCACGACCTCGAACAGCGCCCAAAGGGCACAGCCCCCCAACCCTCCTGCGAGGGTATGGACAAGCCGCAACTGCGGCGCAAAGGCTTCGATACGCGGCGATGTCATGGCATCAGTCTATGCCCCCACAGGACCATCCGCGAGGGGCATAATGCGGGCCATATTGTCTCAGAAATCGGTGGGCGCACCGCCTTCGGACTTCCGGCGGGCCACGAAATCGGCCAGTTCCTCGCGGATCGCGGCATCCATCGGCGGTGCCTCGTAATCATCGAGAATCCGCTTGTACAATCCATGGGCGCGCTCGGCGGTCCAGACACCGCCGGCAAGCTCCCATCCCTCGTAGTTCCGCCAGTCCGAGACGAAAGGCTGGTAGAACGCCGTCGTATAGCGGTCCTGCGTATGCTGGAGGCCGAAGAAATGCCCCTTGCCCACCACTTCCGCCATCGCGTCGAAGGCCAGATCCTCCGGCGTGGTCGCGACGACCTCGGGTTCGAAATAGCGCTGGATCATCTGCAGGACCTCGCAATCCATGATGAACTTCTCCGGGCTGGCGATCAGCCCGCCTTCCAGCCACCCGGCCGCGTGATAGACCATGTTCGTCCCCGACTGTACCGCCGCCCAGAGCGAATTCGAGGTCTCCCACATCGCCTGCCCGTCCGGCACATTCGCCGCGCACACGCCCGACGACCGCAGCGGCAAGTCGTAGAACCGCGCAAGCTGCCCGGTCATCTGGGTCGCGCGCATGTATTCCGGCGTCCCGAAGGCGGGCGCGCCCGATTTCATATCCACGTTCGACGTGAACGTCCCGATCCCCACCGGACAGCCGGGGGCGGCATATTGGAACAGCGCGATGGCGCAAAGCGCCTCGGCAATCGACTGCGCCACCGCGCCGGCCATCGTCACCGGGGCCATGGCACCGGCCAGCGTGAACGGCGTCACGATCACCGCCTGCCCCTTGCGCACCAGCCGCAGACTGCCGTCGATCATCGGGAAATCGTGCTTCAGCGGCGAGGTGGAGTTGATGTTCGTGTACATTCGCGGGGTCGCGGCGAATTCCTCGTCGGTCAGCCCGCCCGCGATCCGGACCATCTCCATCACATCCTCGACCCGCTCCTTGCCAAGCGAATAGGCGTGCATCGCCTTGTCCGTCAGCGTCAGCTTGTCGAACAGCACATCCAGATGCCGCACCGAGGCATGGATATCCACCGGCTCCACCGGATAGCCGCCCGCGAAATGAATACAGTTGAAATACTGCGTCAGCTTCAGAAGGTTCTGGCAATGCACCCGTGTCCCCGGCAGCTTTCCGGTTTCGAGATCCCAGTAGTTCGGCGGCGAGGAGACGTTGCCGAAGATGATGTGCTTGCCGCCGATCGTGATCTGGCGGTCGGGATTGCGCGGCGTGATCGTGAACTGGCTCGGCGCCCGGCCCACCATCTCCATCACCCAGTCGCGCCCCATCCGGACGTTCATCCCGTTGACGGTGCAGCCCGCCTCGCGGAACAACTCCAGCGCCTCGTCGTTCAGGAACTCGATCCCGATCTCTTCCAGAACCCGCATCGCGGTGTCATGGATCGCCTGAACGCCCTCTTCCGTCAGAGGCTCGGTCGGCCGGTCCGTATTGATCGGAAGCCGCCAGGGCATCTGCTCGATCACCGCACCGCCACGTCGTTCGCTGTTTCCCGCCCGTCCGCCGGATCGCTTGCGTTTGGTAGGTGCGTCGCTCATCGCTGACCTCACGAAAGGGCCCGACCTGCCGGGCTGACAGGTACAAGAATGGGATCTGCGCCGAACCGTTTCGGCCTGAAAAGCGACAGGTGGTGTCGCGATTGGGGAGTGACCTGCGCAATGCTGCAATTCGTGCCCATCGCCAGGAGGAATGGCCGACTTTGCGCCACAAGACCCGGAGCGTCGCTTGAACGCTCTCCCGGGTTTCCCGGAACCACACGTGAAGAAGGGTCGCCTCAGTGACGATCCAGCCACTCCGGCAGATGGCCGATATCCGGCATGACCACATCGGCATGGGGGGCAAGGTCGTCGGCATCCGCCGGTCCGGTCAGAACCCCCACCGTCCGCAGCCCCGCCGCACGGCCTGCGACAAGGTCATGGGTGCTGTCGCCCACCATGACCGCCTGCTCCGGCATCGCCCCAAGGCGGCGAACAGCCTCGAGAATCGGCCCGGGCGCGGGCTTCGCCCCGAACCCGGAATCATAGCCAAGCACGACGCCGAACGCCTCCAGCACCCCACTGGCCTGCAAATGCGCCCGGGCGGGGATCTCCGCGTCATTCGTGACCACGCCAAGCGCCAGCCCGCGCGCTGAAAGCCCCGAAAGATAGGGCACCAGCGCCACCGACGGCGCAAGCGGCACATGCACCGCCTCATGATCCATCCGCGCGACAAGATCCGACCGCACGATCCCCGACAGATAGGGCATCAGGGCGTCGGCAACCTCGCCCTGAGACCCCGCGATCGCGACGCTGTGACGATCGAACCGCCGCGTCTCGCTGTCATATCCGATGGCGTCGGCCAAAGCGCCGAACAGGGCGGTATCGCCCTCCGACAACCGCGTCAAGGAACCCGGCCGCCCAAGCGCCCCAGGTCGCCTGAAAATCGAACAGGGTCCCGTCCTTGTCGAAGATGATCGCCTTGACCGCCATGGCGCGACACTGCCCCCAATCGCGCGAAAGGAAAAGCGGAATAAGCGCCACTGGCCCCTGCGCGCCCAACTCCGCCACCCTTACCGGAACGGATACATCCAGGGACGGTAATCCTCGATCAGGACATGCGCCTTTTCGATCTCCTCCGGCGTCATCTTCTTGCGCACCTCATCCTGGCTGATCGCCGCATCCGGGTCGCCCCCGATCGCGGAGAGCACATACCACATATAGGCCCGGACAAGATCCGGCGCAGGCATCCCCCGACCCACCTCGTAATACCACCCGACCCCCGATTGTGCTCCCGGATGGCCTTTCATGGCCGAACGCAGATACCACTCGAACGCGCGCGCATCGTCGCGTTCCACCCCAAGCCCAAGCGCATACATGACCCCGATCAGCTCTTCGGCATCGGCATTGCCCGACCGTGCGGCAGGCAGGAACACCTCCATCGCCTCGGCGAACCGGCCCGCCTCCATCAGGTCGCGCCCCTCCTCCACCGTCGCCAGCGCGGGGCTTGCCATGGCCATGAAAGCCGCGAAGATACCGCCATGAAGATCCGCACGTATCTGCACCTGATCTGCCTCCTTTGCTTCGCCCTGCCCGCGACCCCGGGCGAGGTGCCGCGCGCCCTGACCGATGCCGATTTTCCGGCGGTCGATCCCGATCAGGCCCGGCTCGGCCAGCTTCTGTTCCACGATAAGCTCCTGTCGGGCAATCGCAACATCAGTTGCGGCACCTGCCACCACCCCGATCTGGGCGGCACCGACGGGCTCAGCCTCGGTATCGGCGAAGGCGGCACCGGTCTCGGGCCGGACCGCCGCCCCGGCACCGGCGATGACCGCATCCGCAAACGCATCCCGCGCAATGCCGCCGCCCTCTGGAACCTCGGGCACAGGGATATCGCGGTCCTGTTCCACGATGGCCGTCTCTCCCGGTCCGAAATCTACGAAAACGGCTTCGACAGCCCCGCCGAGGAATGGCTGCCGCCGGGGCTGGACAGTCTCCTTGCCGCACAGGCCCTGTTCCCGCTCACCGCCCAATTCGAAATGGCGGGCAACCCGAAGGAAAACGAGATCGCGGGCGCGGTCCACGACCGGATCGACGCCGCATGGCCGATCATCGCCAAGAGGGTCCGGACGATCCCGGACTATGGCCGCATGTTCGTCGAAAGCTTCGACCATATCGACGAACCCGCCGATGTGACGATCTCCGAGATCGCCAATGCCATCGCCGCCTATATCGCCACCGAATGGCGCAACCATGACAGCCCCTTCGACGCCTATCTCGCGGGCGACGACACGGCACTTGGCCCCGATGCTCGGGCGGGCATGACCCTGTTCTACGGCAAGGCAGGGTGCAGCGCCTGCCATTCCGGGCCGCTCCTGACCGACCAGCGCTTTCACGCGCTGGCGCTGCCGGCCTTCGGCCCCGGCCGCACCCGTCCGTTCGACCCCTATGCGCGCGACGTGGGCCGCATGGCGGAATCCGACCGGATCGAGGATGCCTACCGCTTCCGCACGCCCGCCCTGCGCAACGTGGCCCTGACCGCGCCCTATGGCCATAACGGCGCCTACCCGACACTCGAGGGCATCGTCCGCCATCACCTCGACCCGCTCGGTGCCCGCAACCGATGGACACGCGACCTCGCCCGCCTCCCCGATGTGCCATGGCTTGCGGCCTCGGATTTCCTCGTGGCCGATGACGCCCGCGAAATGGCGCGTCAGACCGCCCGCATCGACATCGCGCCCCGCGCCCTCGACGACAGTCAGATCGCCGAAATCCTGGCCTTCCTCCACGCGCTCACCGGACGGACCGCCCGGACCACGGCCCTTCGGCGCCCCCGATCACGTCCCAAGCGGTTTGCCGGTGGACTGACGCGCCCGGACTGCTAGATGTCCGCCCATGCTTCTCTCACTCAAGAACGTCACCAAGTCCTTTCCCGGCGAAGACCGCGCGGTCCGCGTGCTCGACGGCATCTCCCTCGATCTCGCCGCCGGTCAGAGCCTCGCGCTCACCGGTGAAAGCGGCTCGGGGAAAAGCACGCTTCTGCACATCGCCGCCGGTCTCGAACAGGCCGATAGCGGAACCGTCACCATCGAGGGCACCGAGATCGGCACATTGGGCGATGCGGGCCGCGCCCGCCTGCGCCGCGACCGGATCGGCATCGTCTTTCAGCAATTCAACCTGATCCCGTCCCTGACCGTCGCCGCCAATATCGCGTTTCAGGCCCGTCTCGCCGGAACCCACGACCCCGACCGCACGACAAGTCTCCTCGCCCGTCTCGGTCTTGCCGACCACGCAAAGGCCTATCCCGAGCAACTCTCCGGCGGCCAGCAGCAACGCGTGGCCATCGGTCGCGCGCTCGCGGGCCGCCCCGCGCTCCTGCTCGCCGACGAACCCACCGGCAATCTTGACGAGACCACGGGCGACACGGTCATATCGCTCCTTCTGGAACTGGCCTCGGAAACCGGGGCCGGGGTGCTGATGGTCACCCATTCCGAACGTCTCGCCGCCCGGCTGGACGGACGCGTCCACCTCTCGCACGGCCGGATCGCATCATGAAACGCTGGGCTCTCACCGCGCTTCTGTCCCATTGGCGCCACCATCCGCTGCAACTGGTGACGCTTGTCCTTGGCCTCGCCCTCGCCACGGCGCTCTGGTCCGGGGTTCAGGCGATCAACGCCGAGGCCCGCGCCAGCTATGACCGCGCGGCCGAGGCCGTGGGCGGCACCCGGCCCGTGATCGTCGCAGGCCCCGGGGGCATCACATTGGGCCAATACGTGGCCCTCCGCCGCGCGGGCTGGCAGGTCACCCCGCTTGTCGAGGGCTGGATCGACGCGGGCGAGGGACAGGTGCGCCTGATCGGGATCGACCCCCTGACCGCACCCAGCGACATGACGGGCGAGGCCTCGATCCTCGGCGATTTCGACCTCGCGACCTTTCTCACCGGCCCCGGTCAACTGCTGACCTCCCCGGCCACGGCCGCGCGGATCACCGACCCCAACCTGCCCGCGCGGGTGATCGTCACCGATCTGGCTCCGGGCCTCGCGCTCACCGATATCGGCACCGCACAGCACCTCCTCGGCGCGCCCGGTCGCATCGACCGCCTCGTTCTGCTCGACCGCCAGCCGCTCAACCGCCCGCCCCTCGCCGGGATCGCCCCCGATCTCGAATTGCGCAGTTCCGGCGGCGGCGCCGATCTGGCGCGGCTCACCGACAGCTTCCACCTCAACCTGACGGCCTTCGGGCTTCTGTCCTTCGCCGTGGGCCTGTTCATCGTCCACGGCGCCATCGGCCTTGCCTTCGAGCAGCGCCGGGCGCTCTTCCGCACGCTCCGCGCCCTCGGCGTGCCCGCAACCACCCTCACCGGGCTGATGATGCTCGAACTGGTGCTGCTGGCGCTTCTGTCCGGGCTCCTGGGCGTCGTTCTGGGATATGCTATCGCCGCCGCCCTGATTCCCGATGTCGCCGCCACGCTGCGGGGCCTCTACGGCGTTCCCGTCGAAGGCGCGCTAAGCCTTCGGCCCGCATGGTGGGCGGCCGGCATCGCGATTTCGGTTCTGGGCGCGCTGGCGGCCGGGGCGGGCGTGATCTGGAAAATCGCGCGCCTGCCTATTCTCGCCCCGCGCACGACCCCGGGCATGGGCCATCGCCACCGGTGCGACGATCCGGCTTCAGACTGCTGGCGCCCTTGCCCTTGGCTGCATCGCCGCCCTTGCGGGCACACTCGGCTCCGGCCTGATCGCGGGCTTCATCATGTTGGGCGCGCTGCTCGTCGCCGCCGCTCTTCTGCTCCCGGCGATCCTGACGCTGGTCCTCCAGACCGCCGCCCGAACCGCCCGCGGCCCCATCGCCGAATGGTTCTGGGCCGACACCCGTCAGCAGATCCCGGGCCTTTCCCTCGCCCTGATGGCGCTCCTCCTCGCCCTCGCCACGAATATCGGCGTCGGAACAATGGTTTCGAGCTTCCGGCTCACCTTCACCGGCTGGCTCGACCAGCGCCTCGCCTCCGAGGTCTACGTCACCGCAAGGGACGAGGCCGAGGCCGCGCGCCTGACCGAATGGCTCACTCCCCGGACCGACGCGATCCTGCCCATCTGGTCCGTCACCGGCACCATCGCCGGCGCTCCGGCCGAGATCTACGGCGTGGCCGATCACCCCACCTACCGCGACAACTGGCCCTTGCTCGACGCCCTGCCCGATGTCTGGGACCGCGTCCAAGACGGCACCGGGATCCTCATCAACGAACAACTCGCGCGTCGGGAAAACCTCGCGCCCGGCGACCCCATCGAGTTGCCGCAAGGCTGGACGCCCGAAGTCGCGGGGGTCTACAGCGACTATGGCAACCCCCTGGCCCAGGTCCTCATCTCGGTCGAACAACTCACCACCCGCTTTCCCGATGTCGCCCGGCTGCAATTCGGCCTCCGCCTGCCGCCCGACAGGATCGCAGATCTGATGGACGCGCTTGTGAGCGATTTCGGCCTCCCGCAGGAAAACATGTTGGATCAAAGCTCTATCAAGCGCTTTTCGCTCGATGTCTTCGACCGGACCTTCCTTGTCTCCGGGGCGCTCAACGTCCTCACCCTTGCGGTTGCGGGGTTCGCGATCCTCACCTCGCTTCTCACGCTCGCCACGATGCGCCTGCCGCAACTGGCACCGGCCTGGGCGCTCGGCATGACCCGCACCCAGCTTGCGCGGCTCGAGCTTCTGCGCGCGCTCGCCCTCGCTGCCCTCACCGCGGTGCTCGCGATCCCCGTGGGTCTTCTCCTCGCGTGGGTCCTTCTGGCGGTGATCAATGTCGAAGCGTTCGGCTGGCGCCTGCCCATGCATCTTTTCCCCGGGACATGGCTCACCCTTGCAGGCCTCGCGATCCTCGCCGCCGCACTGGCAAGCCTCTGGCCCAGCTATCGCCTCTCGCGCCTGCAGCCCGCAACGCTGCTCAGGGTTTTCTCCCATGAACGCTAAGGCTTGCCTTCTCATCCTCATGCTCTCGTTCGGTCTCTCCGCGGCCCATGCGCAGGGCTTTGCCGGTCTCGGATCCGATGCCGAAGGCTTCTCCATTCCTGCCCCCGGCACGCCCTTCGATTTCCCCCGCGATCACGGGAGCCATCCCGACTACCGCATCGAATGGTGGTACGTCACCGCCACCCTCACCGGCGAGGATGGGCGCGACTACGGCGTACAATGGACGCTCTTCCGATCCGCCCTCGCCCCGACCGAAACCCCCGGTCTGGACAGCCCGCAGATCTGGATGGGCCATGCCGGCCTCACCACCCCCGATGCGCATTTCGTGGCCGAACGCTTCGCCCGTGGCGGCATCGGCCAGGCCGGTGTCGTGGCCGCGCCGTTTTCGGCCTGGATCGACGAATGGACCCTCGAGGGGCCGACGCTCAATCAGGTGAATATGCGCGCGCAAGGCACGGATTTCGCGTATGATCTGGATCTGATCTCGGATCGTCCGTTCGTGCCGCAAGGCGCGGATGGCTATTCCGTCAAGTCGCGTGAGGGTCAGGCCTCCTATTACTATTCCCAACCCTTCTATACCGTCACCGGCACCCTCACGCTGCCCGATGGTCCGGTGCGCGTCACCGGAAACGCCTGGCTCGACCGCGAATGGTCCTCGCAACCCCTGTCCGAGAACCAGACCGGCTGGGACTGGTTCAGCCTCGCCTTCGACGATGGCGACCGCCTGATGGGCTTCCTGCTGCGGGAAACCGACGGTGCCACCTATTCCTCGGCCACATGGATCTCCGCTGACGGAACGCCCGAGCCCTTTGCCGACGGCGCCTTCGCAGCCAGACCCCTCGAGCAGGCACTTGTTGCCGGTCGCCAGATCCCGGTCCGCTGGCAGGTCACCCTGCCGGACACGCGGCCTCGACGTGACCGTGACCGCGCTCAACCCGCAATCCTGGATGGCGACCAGCTTTGCCTATTGGGAGGGTCCGATCCGTGTCGAAGGCACCCATACCGGGCGTGGCTACCTGGAGATGACCGGATATGACTGATTACAACAGCTTAACGGATACACTTGAAGCTGTCTGGACGCGCCTCACGGATGCGCCCACCAACCCGGCCTCTCCGGCCCGCTTCCTCGCATTGGCCACGGTCGGCCGGTCCGGCGGGGCCGAGGCGCGGATGATCGTGCTCCGCGCCGCCGATCGCGACCAGGCCCAACTCACCGCCTTCACCAATGCGGCCTCCGCGAAAGTTGCGGAACTCTCCGCCATGCCAAGCGCCACGCTCCTTGTCTGGGACCCGGCGGAATCGCTTCAGATCCGCCTCCGCTCGACCGTGACACAACGCCCGGCAACCGATGCGGACTGGACCCGCCTTCCGCCGCGCGACCACGCCCTCTACGCCCGCGACCCCCTTCCGGGCACGCCGCTCGACACCCCCACGGCGAACACGCCAACCCCGGATGCCGCGCTTTTCACCATCCTCACCGCCCGGATCGACGAGATCGAGACGCTGCATCTCGGCCGCGACCTCCATCGCCGCGCCCTGTTCCGGCGCACGGATGCCTTTCGGGGCCAGTGGATCGCCCCCTGATCCCTCGCCAAGCCTCCGGGTCTGCGCTATGCCCAAAACATGATACCCGCACCCGTCCCCCTGACACAGGATCTCGTCCTCATCGGCGGCGGTCATGCCCATGCGCTTGTCCTGCGGCAATGGGGAATGCGCCCCCTGCCCGGTGCCCGCCTGACGGTGATAAACCCGGCGCCGACGGCACCCTATACGGGCATGCTGCCCGGTCACGTGGCCGGGCACTATTCGCGCGATCTTCTCGAGATCGACCTTGTGCGCCTCGCCCGATTCGCCGGGGCCCGCCTGATCCTCGACCATGTCGACGGGATCGACCGCGACCGGCGCATGATCCACACCGCCGGTGGCCGAGAGATCGGCTATGACGTGGCCGCGATCGACGTGGGCATCACCTCGGCCATGCCCGATCTTCCGGGCTTCTCCGATCACGGCATCGCCGCCAAACCGCTCGACCTCTTTGCGGACAGGTGGAACCGCTACCTCCACGACGACAAACCCGCCGCGATCGCGGTAATCGGCGGCGGCGTTGCCGGCTGCGAACTGGCCCTCGCCATGTCCCATGCCCTGCGCCAGCGTGACCGCACCATGACCTGCCATGTGATCGACAGCGGCCGCGCCCTTGGCGAACTGGGCCTGCGCGCCCGCACCCGGCTTCTGGCAGAACTCGACGCGGCCGGCATCACCCTTCTCGAGCACGCGCAGATCGACAGGATCACCGCGACCACCGTCCACCTCGCCGATGGCCGCACCCTGCCCTCCGATTTCACCGTGGGCGCCGCCGGAGCCCGCCCCTGGGACTGGCTTGCGGATCTCGGCCTGCCCACGACCCACGGCTTTCTCGACGTGAACTCCCATCTGCAAACCGCCGATCCCGCGATCTTCGCAAGCGGCGACTGCGCCCATCTCGCCTTCGCCCCCCGACCCAAGGCCGGCGTTTTCGCCGTCCGCGCCGCCCCGATCCTCGGCCACAACCTGCGCGCCGCCCTCTCGCGCGGAACCTTCCGGCGGTTCGCGCCACAGCGCGATTACCTCAAGCTTGTCTCGCTCGGCCGCAAGGCCGCCATGGGCGAGAAATGGGGCACGGTCTTCTACGGCCCCTGGGTCTGGCGGTGGAAAGACCGGATCGACCGCCGCTTCATGGACAGGCTGGCGGATCTGCCGCGAATGCCCGCCCCACCGCTACCCGCTGATGCGGCCCGGGGCGTCCGCGACGCGCTGTCAGAGGCGAAACCCCTCTGCGGCGGTTGTGGCTCCAAGGTGGGCCGCGACGCCCTTGCCAACGCCCTCTCGAACATCCCCGCCACCCCGCGCGACGACGTGATGACCTCCATCGGCGACGACGCGGCCCTGCTCGCGGTCGGCTCCGCCCGGCAGGTCATCACCACGGACCACCTCCGCGCCTTCACCGAAGATCCCTACACCATGGCCCGGATCACCGCATTGCATGCGCTTGGCGACATCTGGGCCATGGGTGCGGAGCCTCAGGCGGCGCTGGCGACGATCATCCTGCCGCGCATGTCCGAACCCCTGCAGGAACGCTGGCTGGCCGAGATCATGGCGGGTGCTTCGGCCGGTCTCAAACCCGCGGGCGCCGCGATCGTGGGCGGTCACACGACCCTCGGCGCGGAACTCACCATCGGCTTCAGCGTCACCGGCCTTCTCGACCGCGCGCCCCTGACGCTGGCGGGCGCCCGGCCCGGCGACGCGCTCATCCTGACCCGCCCGATCGGCGCGGGCACGCTTCTGGCCGGCGAAATGGCGCGCGAGGCGCAGGGGCGCGACATCGCGGCACTCATGGCCGAGATGCTGCGGCCACAGGGCGCCGCCGCCCGCCTCCTCGCCCCCCATGCCCACGCCATGACCGATGTGACCGGTTTCGGGCTGGCCGGGCATCTCTGGGGGATGATGACCGCCTCGAACGTTGCCGCCGATCTGGTTCTGGACGATATCCCGATCTATCCCGGCGCCGAGGATCTGGCCCGCCGCGGCATCCGCTCGACCCTCTATCCCGCGAACCGGGCCTCCGCCCCCGTGATCGGCCCCGAGACGCCGCGCGCCTCCCTGCTCCACGATCCGCAAACCTCGGGCGGGATGCTGGCAAGCCTGCCCGAGAGCGAGGCCCCGGCGGTCCTCGGCGCGCTGGCCGACGCGGGCTATACCGCCGCGCGGATCGGCACGATCCTGCCCGGCCCGCCCGTCCTCACCCTCAGGTGAACCGCCCGATAAGGCTCTCGGCCAACCGGTCCAGCGTCGCCTCCTCCAGATCCGCGACCGAGACCGTCTCCACCTGATCCGCCTCGGCCCGCGCCCGCGACCGCGCGTAACGGCTGTCGTAATGCAACGCGATCAGCGAGGCGGCGAGCACTTCCGCCTCCCCGGCCCGCACCAACCCCTGCCACTCCTCCACCTGCGCATGCCCGTGATAGGGCACCAGCCGCTCCAGCAGCGCGCACACCATCTCCGGGCTCTCCGCCAGATCGCGGTAGGCCCGCGCCAGATACCGCGCCCGCGCGGCCTGCGGCGCCTCGATCACCAGACGCGGCGCGGTGCTCATGGCGGCCCAAAGCGACGGCGGCACGATCAGATCGCCCACCTTGCTCGATTCCGCCTCCACCACCACCGGGCGTGCGGGATCAAAGGCCGCAAGAGCCGCGGCAATGCCACTTTCGAACGCTTTCTGCGAGGGTTGCGGCGCCGCCCGACCACCCAAGATCGAGCCGCGATGCTCCGCCAGCCCCTCAAGATCGATGACCTGCGCCCCGCGCTCCCCCAGCCGCGCCAGAACCGCCGTCTTGGCCGTTCCCGTGAACCCGTCAAGGACCCAGACCTGCCCCGGCCACGGGTCGTCATACAGGGCCCTGACCACCGCCCGGCGATAGGTCCGGTAGCCGCCCGAAAGCACCTCGACCCGCCAGCCGATCTGGCCAAGGATCGCGGCGAAGGATCCCGACCGCTGCCCCCCGCGCCAGCAATAGACCAGGGGACGCCAGCTTCCGTCCTTCTCCGCAAGCGCCGTCTCGATATGCCGCGCCGCATTCCGGGCCACGAGGGCCGCTCCGATCTTGCGCGCCCGAAATGCGCTCTCCTGCTTGTAGACCGTCCCCACCATCGCCCGCTCATCGTCCGAAAGAACCGGCAGGTTGATCGCGCCCGGCACATGGTCTTCGGCGAATTCCGACGGCGAGCGCACGTCGATCACGGTATCGAACCCATGATCGCGAAATGCCCCGAGACTGGTCAGATCATATCCCATGCCGCCCCTCTAACCCGGCGCGCAGGCAAGCGAAAGGTCAGCCGGAAACCGCCGCCGCCATGGCCTTGCCCGAGACAAAGGCATCCCCCGCCGCAGGGCCCAAGGCCCAGTCCCCGCCAAGAAGGAGACGCCCGTCCATGGCGCTCAGGAATGGCGCGCCCAGCGGTCGCGCCACGCGGCCATGGCGCCAGCGATGCGCCGCCGCGTAGATCGGCTCGGGCAGCGCCCGCCCGGACGGCCCCCGCGAACGCCTCCCGCAGCACGGCACAGGCCGCCTCCTTCGTCATCTCAAGGTTTGCCCGCGTCCACTCCGCCCCGGCATGGGCCACCCATGTTTCGGGCAGGGCCGCGCGCCCCGGACGCGACGACGCCCGCAGGATGCTGTCGAACGGCGCACCAGCAAGCGAGGCCCCGACCTCGAGAGGCTCGGCAAAGGCCAGAAGCAGGGTCCAGACCGGATCCATCACCACCTCCGCCAAAGCCGCGTCCTCCGGCCGGCCCGCCAGAAACCGCCGCGCCTGCGGCGCCGGAATCGCGGAGAGAACCCGGTCGAACGGCCCATGCCGCGCGCCCGCCGCATCGGCAAGGATCAAACCGTCCCGATCCGCTTCGATCCCGGTGATTTCCGTTGCCATGACGCAATCGAGCGGCCCCGCCATGGCGCGGACGATCGCCGACATGCCCGGCTGTCCGATCCACCCGCCTGCAACACCATCGGCTGCGTCCACCGCTCCCGCCGCCGCCATCGCCGCGGCGAAACCCGGGGCCGCGCCATGGGCCGCCGCCGCCCCGTGATCGATGGCGAAACCTTCGCCCCGCCGGGTTGCCAGACGCCCGCCGAATCCCCGGCTCTTGTCGAACACCACGACCGCGTACCCGGCCTCCTGCAACGCAAGCGCCGCCGTCACCCCGGCCAGCCCCGCGCCCACAACTGCGATCTTTTCCGCCATTCCCGCACCCCTTTGCCCGGCTCGATCTAGCGCCTGTCCCGAATTGCGCAACGTGCGACCTTACTTTCCACCCCTCGACGCTCTAGATACCGGCTATGTTTCGCGCCTTCCTCCTTCTCATGGCCCTTTTCGCGGCCACCCCGCTCCGCGCCGACTGCGTGGTGCTCCTGCATGGGCTTGCGCGGACCTCCGCCTCGCTTGCGGTCATGGAACAGGCGCTCGAGGCCAAGGGCTTCAAGGTCGTGAACCAAAGCTACCCCTCGACCGATCTGCCCTTCGGCGATCTGGTGGAAAGCGCCCTTCCCAAATCGGTCGCCCAATGCGGCGCGGAACGCACGCATTTCGTCACCCATTCCATGGGCGGCATCCTTGCCCGCGCATGGCTCGAAACCCACAGACCCGCCCTGATGGGGCGCGTGGTGATGCTGGCCCCCCCGAATCGCGGCTCGGAACTGGTGGATGCCTTCGGCGATCTGGAAGCCTTCGAATGGCTCAACGGCCCCGCGGGCGTCGCGCTCGGGACCGGGCCCGGAAGCCTGCCCAACCGGCTTGGCCTGCCCGCCGTGGAAATCGGCGTGATTGCCGGCAATCGGTCCCTGAACCCGATTTATTCCGAGATCATCGAAGGCCCCGATGACGGCAAGGTCTCGGTCGAAAGCACGCGCCTGCCGGGCCTGACCGACCATATCGTGCTGCCCGTCACCCATACGTTCATGATGAACGATCCCCTCGTCATCGCCCAGACGATAGCCTTCCTCACGACCGGCGCGTTCGACCACGACCTCACCTTCACCGACCTGATGAAGGAGCTTCTGGGGCTGCAATAACCGCAACAATCGCTGTAATTTGAGCGGTTTCGTCCACAATCCTGCCACAACCCCATGGCATTCCCGGGCCATGGACAAGACAGTCCCCCCGGCACGCCTCGCGCGTGACATCCTTCCGGTCGCCCTTCTGGGCGGGCTGCCGATGGCGCTTGTGCTGTGGGATCTTCTGACCCGCGCCGATCCCTACAGCAACCTGTGGTGGATGCCGCTCCCGGCCCTCGCGACCCTTGCCGCACTCGTGTTCTTCGCGGGCGCAACCGGCGCCTTCGCTGCCGCCGATCTGCGACAAAGGCTGCTGGCCCCGGGTAGCCCGGCGCGGTGGTTGACCCTGTCGCTGGCGGCTCTGGCGGTGCTCGCGGTCGGTCTGTCGGCCCTCCGCGCCTCCCATTTCGACTACAGCCTGATAAAACTCGGAGAGCTGGCCCTTGTGGCCACGGCCACGCTCGCGCTCGTGGCGGTGCTCCTCCGCTCCGGCCCCGATCTGTCCCGGCTCCTGCTTCTGGCGCTGGCCACGGGCATCGCCCTTGCCGCCGTCCTTGCGATCGTGCTGCACCGGCTCGGGCTGCCACAGGGCTATCCCGTGCTGTTCCTGCCCGGCTTCACCCATATCCGGATCCTGGGATTCTCACTGGCCATGGCGCTCATGGCCTCCGTCGCACTTTGGCCCCTTGCCCCCGACCGTCCCCAAAGGATCCTCGTCGCGGTGGTCATGACCCTGCTCTGGACCGCGCTGTTCTGGTCCGGCGGCCGCGGCGCGCTTCTGGCGATCCTTGCGACCCTCCTCGTGCTCGCGGCCCTGCTCCCGCCCCTGCGCCGCACGCTTCTCCCCCTCGCCGCCACCGCCATCATGGGCCTTGCCTGCGCCTGGCTGATCGGCGGCTCCGGAACCGGCGATTTCGGCCTTGCGGGCCGCGTCGCGGGCGCGCTGGACAGCGACAGCGCCGACGCTTTGTCCTCCGGCCGACTGGAGATGTGGCGGACGCTCTGGGCGGCGCTTCTCGACGCCCCCCTGCTCGGCCATGGCTATGCTCAGACCCGCTGGCTGTTTCTCGACGCGGGGGTCACGACGCCACACCTTCACGCCCATAACATCGCGCTCGACGCGGCACTCGGGCTGGGCCTGCCCGGCGCGCTTGCCCTTGCCGCGCTGGTCCTCGTCGCCTGGGGCCGCTCCGTCGCCGCCGCCCGCCGCGATCCAATCCCGGCCCGGATCGGCGGCACGACCATGCTCACCGTGTTCCTGCTGCACGCATTGGTGGATGGTATATACTTCTACCCGCAGGGTCTGGTGCCGCTCGCGGTCGCCATCGCCCTGCTCATCGCCGCCCCCGGACCACGACGGACCTGAGCCACCGCCGCCGCACTGGCCACCGCCTAGGTCTCGGCCACGCAATCGGCGAAATACTGCACCAGGCCCATATCGTCGATCTCCTGCACAAGCCCGTGAATATCGGTCTCGAAGCCCGGACATTCGCGCGCAAAGGTCCGGTTGAACTTGAGGTATTCGACGATCTTCCTGTTGAACACCTCGCCCGGGATCAACAGCGGGATGCCCGGCGGGTATGGCGTGACAAGGCTCGTGGTGATCCGTCCCTCAAGCTCATCGATGGGCACACGCTGTGTCTTGCGCGCCGCGATATGCGAAAAGGCATCGGTGGGTTTCATCGCCGGTGTCAGATCGCTCAGATACATTTCGGTCGAAAGGATCGCCACATCGTATTTCGCATAAAGCGAATGCACATGCTGGCACAGATCCCGCAGGCCCATATGCTCGTAATTCGGATGCTTGGCGCAAAACTCCGGCATGCAGCGCCACATCGGCTGGTTCTTGTCATAGTCATCCTTGAACTGCTGCAATTCCGTCAGCAGCGAATTCCAGCGCCCCTTGGTGATCCCGATCGTGAACATGATGAAGAAGCTGTAAAGCCCGGTCTTTTCCACCACGACGCCATGCTCGGCCAGATACTTGGTGACGATGGACGCAGGGATCCCGGTTTCCTCAAACCGTCCGTCCAGATTGAGACCCGGCGTGATGATCGTCGCCTTGATCGGGTCCAGCATGTTGAAACCCGGGGCCATGTCGCCGAAGGCATGCCAGGTCTCCTCGCCATCGGAGGGCTGCACGCCCTCGGCATCCGTCTTCTTCAGCATCCAGTTGTCGGGGTGATCGACGCCTTCGTCGTCAAGCTCGCTCCGGTCCCCAGACCTGAAACCACCAGTCGTCCCCGCCATATTCCTCGTCCACCTTGCGCATCGCGCGCCGGAAATCGAGCGACTCGAGGATGCTCTCTTCCACAAGCGCCCTGCCGCCCGGCGGCTCCATCATCGCGGCCGCCACATCGCAACTGGCGATGATGCTGTATTGCGGGCTGGTGCTGGTGTGCATCAGATAGGCTTCGTTGAACAGGTGCCGATCCAGCTTGGTGTCCTGGCTGTCCTGCACCAGCACATGACTGGCCTGACTGATCCCGGCCAGCAGCTTGTGGATGGATTGCGTCGCATATGTCACCGAATGGGTGGGGCGCACGCGCTTGCGGCCCATCGCATGGAAGCTTCCGTAGAACGGATGGAATGACGCATGCGGCAGCCATGCCTCGTCGAAATGCAGGTTCTCGACATAGCCGTCCAGCAATTCCTTGATCGTCTCGGTGTTGTACAGCACCCCGTCATAGGTCGATTGCGTCAGGGTGATGATGCGCGGCTTGACCGTCTCCGCATCCACATGCGCCAGCAAGCGGGTTGGCGCGGATCTTCTCCTTGATCGCCTCGATCTCGAACTCGGCTTTCGGGATCGGGCCGATGATCCCGTAATGGTTGCGCGTGGGCTTCATGAAGACCGGGATGGCCCCGGTCATGATGATGCTGTGCAGGATGGATTTGTGGCAGTTGCGGTCCACCACCACGACGTCGCCGGGCGCGACGGTGTGGTGCCAGACCATCTTGTTCGAGGTGCTGGTGCCGTTGGTCACGAAGAAACAGTGATCGGCATTGAAGATGCGCGCCGCATTCCGCTCCGACGCGCCGATGGCACCGTTATGGTCAAGCAACTGGCCCAGCTCCTCGACCGAGTTGCACACATCCGCCCGCAGCATGTTCTCGCCATAGAACTGGTGGTACATCTGTCCGATCGGGCTTTTCAGGAACGCCACGCCGCCGGAATGTCCCGGACAATGCCAAGAATACGACCCGTCCTCGGCATAGTCGAGCAGCGCCTTGAAGAACGGCGGCTGGATGCCCTCCAGATAGGCTTTGGCATCGCGCACGATATGGCGGGCCACGAACTCGGGCGTATCCTCGAACATATGGATGAAGCCATGCAACTCGCGCAGGATATCGTTGGGCAGATGACGGCTGGTCTTGGTTTCACCGTAGATATAGATCGGCACGTCTTCGTTCTTCCAACGGACCTCCTCGATGAAGCTCCGCAGGTTGACGACCGCGGGATCAAGATCGGGTCCGGGGGTGAATTCCTCGTCGTCGATGGACAGGACAAAGGCACTGGCGCGCGACTGCTGCTGCGCGAATTTCGACAGATCGCCATAGCTGGTTGTGCCCAGAACTTCGAAGCCCTCGCTCTCGATCGCCTCGGCGACGGCGCGGATGCCCAAACCGGATGAGTTATCTGAACGGAAGTCCTCGTCGATGATGACGATCGGAAAGCGAAATTTCACGAAACACTCCATTGGGAAAGAAAGTGATGGGCCTCTGCGCACCTTGCCTTTCGTCGGCCGGGCGCAGCCTCGGCTCCGGATACGATGCGTTGACCATGCGACCTTGTGTGCGTCGATTGGATCGCCGTCAAGGTCCACCCGCTCAGAGGCTCGAAAGGTTTCATGTACGGCGACGGCCTCTCGCCGTCTTTGCGGACACGTCCCTTATCGTCGACGAACACGAACCCCACAATCGCCGGCCGCTCCCATAACGTCCATGCGCATCCGATACATATGGAATACACATGGTTTCCGCATGGGGCGTTCGGCGGCGAAACCTTTCGGGATAAATGGTGCCCCCACACGGACTCGAACCGCGGACCTACTGATTACAAATCAGTTGCTCTACCAGCTGAGCTATAGGGGCACTGTCGCGCGAAATACCCGCTTGGCCGCAATCGTGCAAGCCCCGGGATGCACCCGGTTTCCACAGGGGCGAAAGTCTCTATACTGACCGCACCCCACAGTTGTACCGGAACGCCCTCACCCATGCAGATTCTGTTCCATATCGGCGTTCATTGCACCGGGCATGACACGCTTGTCCGCTCGCTTCTCAAGAATCGCGACATGCTGGCCCATGCCGGCGTGGCTGTGCCGGGTCCGGGGCGCTATCGGCGGACGCTGGGCGAGGTCCTGCTGAAGCTGCGCGGCGCCCGCGCCACCCCCGAAACCCAGGAACTTCTGCTCGATACGCTTCTGGACGATGACGCGACCACCCGGCTGATCCTGTCCAACGAAAGCTTCATCTGCATGCCCACCCGCGTGCTCGATGGCGGCTCGCTCTACCGCAAGATCGACAAGAGCTCTTGGCTCCGCAATTCCTTTCCCGGCGCAGAAGTGGAATTCGCGGTCTCGCTCCGCAACCTCGCCACCTTCGTTCCCGCGCTATACGAGACACTTGGCGGCGATACCCCCGAAAACCAGAACTTCATGCAGGGCGCGCGACCCGAATATCTCTCCTGGTTCAACGTGATCGAAGCGCTGTACCGCGCCAATCCCGGATCGCGCATCCTCGTGTGGTGCTACGAGGACGCCCCGATCCTCTGGCCCGAGATCATGCGGGCGCTCAGCGGCCTGCCGCCGGATACCCGGCTCGAAGGCGCGAATGATCTTGCCCGAAGGGTTCTCACACAGGAAGGCAGCCGCGCGATGCGCGCCTACATGGACGAAGCGCCGCCGCAGTCAGAGCTCGAGCGGCGCGAAATCGTCGCGGATTTCATGGCCGGTTTCGCCGAAGAGGACCAGATGGAGCAGGAAATCACCCTGCCCGGCTGGAGCGAAGAGATCATGGACAAGCTGACCGAGGCTTATGACCGTGATGTCGAGCGGATCTCGAAACTGCCCAATGTGCAGATGATGCTCCCCTGACGGGTCACATTCCCAGGGCTTCCTTGTACATCTCCAGCACCGCCTCTTCCTCGGCGATATCGTCGGCGTCGCGCTTGCGCAGGGCGATGACCTTGCGCATCACCCGCGTGTCGTAACCGCGCCCCTTGGCTTCGGCCATGACTTCCTTCTGCTGCTCCGCGATATCCCGCTTCTCGGCCTCCAGCCGCTCGAACCGCTCGATGAACTGGCGCAACTCATCCGCCGTCACGCGGTAGCTTTCGGGTTTTTCGTCGATCACAGAGGCATCGGTCATGGGAAGCTCCTAAAGGAATGTCGCGCCTGCCTACCGCTCCCGTCCCGGGGCTTCAAGGCCTTGCACAAGACCGCGCGCCAGTCTAGGCGGAGGCCCATGGAAATGCTTGTCTGGATCGGTACGGGGATCACCGTCTTGGGCCTTCTGGGGCTCGTCTGGTGCATCGTGGACGCGGCCCGCGCCCGCAATGCCGGGCTCGACGAGGCCGGCCTCAAATCCCGCCTGCAACGGCTCGTGGCGATCAACCTCGCAAGCGTTGGAACGGCGGGCATCGGGATCATGTGCGTGATCGTGGGCCTGTTCCTGAAATAGCCGGGTCACCGGCCGCACCGCCCCTAGCCCAGGTTCATGTCGGAGAAATCGCGCCCGTTCTTCACCAGATCGACGATCAGCGGCGCCGGGGTCCAGAAGCGCGCGTCCTCCTCCGCATAGGTTTCCAGATCGCGCTTCACCTGCAAAAGCCCCATAAGGTCCGCCGCCATCATCGGTCCGCCCTTGGCGCGCGGAAAGCCGAAACCATGCACCATGCACAGGTCGATATCGGCGGGACGCGTGGCGACGCCCTCTTCCAGAAGCCGGGCCCCCTCGTTGATCATCGCCAGAAGGCACCTGCTCCGGATCTCCTCCGCCTTGAACTTGCGCGCGGGCCTGCCGCGCATGGCACGTTCCTCCGCCACAAGCGCGGTCACCTCGGAATCGATGGCGCCGCGCCGGGTTCCCTGCTGGTACTTGTAGTAGCCCCGGCCCACCTTGCGCCCCATCCGGCCCATTTCGCACAGCCGGTCGGCGATCCGCACATAGCGGTCCGCCGGGTCGCGGCGTGCCGCAAGCCGCTGACGCCGGGACCAGGCGATGTCCAGCCCCGACAGATCGGCCACTTCGAACGGACCCATGGGAAAGCCATAGGCCCGCATCGCCGTGTCGATCTCGTGCACCGACGCCCCGTCTTCGAGAAGAAACTCCGCCACCTTCCGGTAGGCCGCCAGACAGCGATTGGCGATGAACCCGTCGGCGACGACCGCGGCCACCGGGATCTTCTTCAACCGCGCGGCGAATTCCCACGCCGTGGCGATCACCTCGTCATCGGTATCCATCGCCACCACGACCTCGAGAAGCCGCATCACGTGGGGCGGAGCAAAGAAATGAAGCCCCAGCACATCCCGCGACCGCCCGGTTCCGGCGGCCAGACCGTCGATGTCCAGATAGGAGGTGTTGGTGCCCAGAATCGCATCGCGCTTCATCACCGCGTCAAGCGTCGAAAACACCCGCCGCTTCACATCCGCGTCCTCGGTCACCGCCTCGATCACCAGATCCGCGCCCGCCAGCGCATCCATCTTCACGGTGCCCTTGATCCGGTCCAGCATCGCCTGCCGCTCGGCCAAGTCGATCTTGCCGCGGGCTTCCTCGCGGTCGAAAATGTCGATGATACGCTCGACCCCCGAACTCGAGCCGCTCGATATCCGCGTCCACCATCGTCACCTGGTAGCCCGCCTTCAGACAGGCCGCGGCAATGCCGGTTCCCATCGTCCCGGCGCCCACGATTCCGATCTGATCGATCCGGCGCACCCCCGTGCCTTCGGGAACCGGCGCATGGCGCGCCGCCAGTTCGGCCAGATAGATATGCCGCAGGGCGCGCGACGTCTCGGTGGCCAGAAGATCGTCGAACGCGGCCCGCTCAAACGTCAGCGCCGCCTCGAAGGGCAGCATCAGCGCCGCCTCGATGCAATCCAGGATCCGCGCGGGCGCACTTGCGGCGTCGAGGTTCAGCCGCGCCCGGTGGTCGTTCAGCCGATCCAGATGTTCCTTGATCGGCTGCAACCGACCCGTGACATCCTGCGACCGGCGCGGCCCGGCACCGGTCTTCAGAAGACGCGCCACATAATCGAGGGTGAATTTGGGCAATGCGCTATCGGCAACCGCATCCACCAGACCCAGCATCTTGGCCCGGGTGACATCGATCTGGCGACCGTCAAGCAACATGTCCGCCGCCGCCGTGGGCCCGATCAGGCGCGTCAGCCGCTGGCTGCCCCCGGCGCCGGGCACAAGACCCAGATTGACCTCCGGAAACCCGAAGCGGGTGCGTTTGTCGGTGATCCGGTAATGCGCGGCCAGAGCCAGTTCCAGCCCCGCCCCCAGAACCGTCCCATGCATCGCCGCAAAGACCGGCTTCGGCGACATTTCGATCTTCTCGCAGAGGGTCGCGAGATCCGGTTCCGCAACGCCGCGTTCCAGTTCCACCAGATCCATCCCGGCGGGAAAACTCCGTCCCCGCGCGGCGATCACGATGGCCCGACAGGTCTCGTCGGCGATCGCGGCGTCAAGCGCCTCGCTCAGGGCGGCCCGCACGGCATGGTCGACAACGTTCGCAGGCGGGCTGTCGATCGTGAGGATCGCAAGACCGCGCGCGGACTGAACCGTTACCGGCATTTCCATGTTTCCCCCGTGCACGGTCCCCAGATAGACCGAACCGGATCACGCGAACGGCGCACGACCAGGTATCACTCCAGATCTTCTACAATGCCATTGTAAAAACGCAAGGGAACGCCCGTCCCCGTTCGGTCAGCGCGCACAATTCCGGCAATAGGGCGTCGCCGGAATCACGTCCAGCCGCTCCTCCGAAATCGTATCGCCGCAGGTCACACAGACGCCATATGTCCCCGCCTCGATCCGCGCCAGTGCCGCGTGGATCATCGCGATCTCGGCGCGTCCCTGTTCGCCCAGATCTTCGAGAACCTCTTCTCCCTCACGCTCGGCCGCCTGATCTTCCAGATCCTTCGTGTGAGGCATTTCAAGCTCGTCCTCGATCTGTCCGATACGCCCTGTCAACTCGCCAAGTCGCCCCAAAAGGGCCTGACGCCTGCTCTCAACTGCCATATCCCGCGCTCCTTCCGCACTGGTTCATCATTATCGCCAAAAATCCTAGGGCGCGGCCCGCAGCGCGTCCTTGATATCCATCAACCTGCGCTGCCGGGGCCAAGGCGTTCAACCGCCTAATGCGCCGGTGCACAGAACTGATTGTAAAGCGTCTGGACGACCGGGATCACCCTTGGGTCGTCAAGCCGGTACCGCATCTGCCGGCCGTTCCGGGTGGCGGCGACAAGACCTTCCTCGCGCAACCGGGCAAGCTGCTGGCTGACATAGGCCTGACCGAGGCCAAGCGCCTCTTCCAATTCGCCCACGGTCCGTTCCTGCTCCACAAGCTGACACAGGATCAAGAGCCGGGATGGATTGGACAGGGCCCGCAGAACCGAGGCAGCTTCCTCCGCCGCCGCGGCCATGAGGTCTTGCGATATTTGACTTGCAGCTTCCATATCGTTTCTTCTCTTGTCCAACACAGAACGCACACACATATGCCGATTAATATATATCAATCCGCCGTTCCATGCTAGAAACATCCACAAAGGACCCGATAATGCAACCAAATGTGAAAGCATTCTTCGACGATGCAACCAATACGGTAAGCTACGTCCTGCGTGAACCCGAAGGCCGTGCAGCCGCGATCATCGACAGCGTTCTGGATTTCGACTACGCCTCAGGGCGCACCGATACCGCCTCCGCGGATGCGATCATCGCCTATGTCCGCGAGCACGACCTGCGGGTGGAGTGGATCCTCGAAACCCATGTCCACGCCGATCACCTCTCCGCCGCCCCCTATCTTCAGGACCAACTGGGCGGCAAGATCGGCATCGGCGGAAATATCACAACCGTGCAGGAAACCTTCGGCAAGATCTTCAACGAAGGCACCGAGTTCCAGCGGGACGGCTCGCAATTCGACCAGCTGTTCAAGGATGGTGACAGCTTCCATGTCGGCCAGATGCGCGGCGATGTCCTGCACACGCCCGGACACACACCCGCCTGCATGACCTACGTCCTGGGCGATGCGGCCTTCGTGGGCGACACGCTGTTCATGCCCGATTACGGCACCGCGCGCTGCGATTTCCCCGGCGGATCGGCGCACGATCTCTATGCCTCGATCCAGCGTATCCTCGCGCTGCCCGACGACACTCGCATCTTCGTCGGCCACGATTACAAGGCCCCCGGGCGGGAAACCTACGCTTGGGAAAGCACGGTGGGCGAGCAGAAGGCAAAGAACGTCCATGTTGGCGCCGGTCGTGCCGCGCAAGAGTTCGTGCAGATGCGCGAGACCCGCGACGCCACCCTGGGCATGCCGAAGCTGATCCTTCCCTCGCTGCAGGTCAACATGCGGGCCGGCAACATGCCCGAGCCCGATCCCTCCGGCGCGGTCTTCCTCAAAGTTCCCCTCAACAAGCTATAGGCAGTCTCGAACATGCAACCTGAATGGATATTTGGCCTCGTGGGCGGTCTGATGATCGGCATCGCGGCGTCCCTCTTTCTCCTGATCAACGGCCGCATCATGGGAGCCTCCGGAATTCTGGGCGGGCTGCTGGATGGCTCGGGCCGCTCGAACATGACAGAGCGTCTGGCCTTCATCGGTGGGCTGATCGGTGTTCCGGCCGTGATCTCCCTTGCCATTGGCGGGGCCGAAACCCACGCCACCACCAACATCACGGTTCTTATCGTCGCCGGACTGCTGGTGGGGATCGGAACGCGGCTTGCCAATGGCTGCACCTCGGGTCACGGGGTCTGCGGGATTTCCCGCCTCTCCCTGCGCGGCCTCATCGCGACCGTCTTCTATCTTTTCGCAGGCGGTATCACCATCGTCCTGTTCAAGCATATTCTGGGGGTGATCTGATGCGCGCGCTTTTTGCAGGCTTGGCCGGCGGTCTCTTCGGGGCCGGGCTTCTGGTCTCAGGCATGACCGACACCCGCAAGGTTCAGGGATGGCTCGATGTTTTCGGCGACTGGGATCCGACCCTGGCCTTCGTCCTTGGCGGCGCGATCCTGCCCATGGCGATCGCGTGGAGCTTCACCCATGGCCGCGCCCCGGTCCTTGGCGGCGTCTTTCCCGCAAAACCCGAACGCCGGGTCGACTGGCCGCTGATCGGCGGCTCGCTCCTCTTCGGCGCGGGATGGGGCCTTGTCGGTCTCTGCCCCGGCCCCGCCATGGCTTCGCTGGGCTTCGGGGGGCTGTCCGGTCTCGTCTTTCTTGTGGCCATGATCGCGGGTATGCTGGCCGCGGTCCCGATCCGGCGCAAAATCGCCGCGGCCGGAGCCTCCGGTTGATTGAGTAAGGATCCCGCCAGAATGGACATTCGCGTCATTGCCCCCGGCTATGCCGTCTCGCCACAGATCGACCCCGCCGATTGCGCCTCCATCGCAGAGGCGGGGTACAAGACGCTGATCTGCAACCGGCCCGATACGGAGGTCCCCGCATCCCACTCCGCCGCGGCGATGCGCGCGGCGGCCGAGGCGGCCGGGCTCACCTTCATCGACAACCCGGTGATCGGCGCGGCCCTGACCATGGATGCGGTCAAGACGCAGCAGGACGCGATTGACGCGGGCCCCGGGCCGGTGCTTGCCTATTGCGCATCGGGCACCCGCTCCACCGTGGTCTGGGCCCTGTCGCAGGCCGGATCGCACCCGACCGATACGCTGATCGAGGCCGCCGCACGCGCCGGCTACGCGATCGAGGGCCTGCGCCCCCAACTCGACGCCATAGCCAGCCGCGCCACGAACTAGTCCACGATCGGCAGATCGGGCAGGTCCGGCAGATCGGGAAGCTCTCCGATCTGCGGCAGATCCCCCATGCCCAGAGGTTCAGTCCCACCTGCCAGCGCCAGAGGGTCGGCGGCTGGGCGCAGTCCGCGCTCCGCCCCATCATCCTGCCAGTCGCCTGACATCGCCGAAGCCGCACCGGCCTCGTCCGGGTCCATCCGCAGTGCCTTGTGCGCGCCCACCCGGCCCAGCCTTGCCCGGGCAATCGGTCGACCGTCGCCGGTTTCGATCTGAACCTGCCCAAGTGCCGCGCGCGGAACATGCAGGACCGCCCCCGGCTTGGCCGCCCGCAGCCATGCCAGCGGGACCGTCGTCCGGCACAGGACCGCGCGCAGTTCGGCGCGGACATTCAACAGCTTTTCCCGCGCATCGCCGGCCCCGCCGCCCGGACCGGCCAGCGCCGGGGCGGTGACGCCATCCGGGAAATACAAGGTCATTTGCCCCAGCCGCGCCCCATCGCCCAGAGAGAACGTCACCGTCTGCGCGTCATAGCCGCCATCATCCAACGCCATCTTGGCCGCGCGGGCATTCGGGATCATGCGCTTATGCGCCCATGCGCCCCGGTGCTGCGGCCCCATCGCACGGTTGTAGGCCGCGATCCATGCATCGATCACATGGCCCGCAAGCGCCGCATCCACCGCCGTTCCGGGCCGCGGTGCGACCTGCCGGTTGGTCACCCGACCAAGAGCCTGCACCTCGATCAGCGCGGCCAGAAGCTGCGTGTCGAGCACCACCAGCCCCCGCGCCCCGTCGGGTCCTTCCAGCCCAAGCGACAGGGCCTTTTCCTCCCAACCCGCAAGGATCGCGTCCAGATCGGTGCTGTCCGTCTCGAACCCGTCCACCGCCGCCACCAGTCCCACCGCCTTTTCCGAGGCGCGCGGCACCGACAAACGCCACGCCCGGGCGTCGGTCATCGACCCGGTGGACGGTCGGGCGGGCCGCACCATGCGGCGCATGACGGATATCTGGGCATCGGTGGGCATCGGCAAAACCTCCGGCAGTTCCCGGCATATTGCCCCAGCGTGGTTACGATTCCCTCACCAACCCTCAGGCCGCGACCGCCAACGCGCGCGGCAATGTCACCCGGAACGCGGCCCCCCCCTGTCCGGGAAGGTAATCGATCCCACCGCCCAGCCGCGCCATGATCTGCCGGCAGATCGCCAGACCCAGCCCCGCGCCGCCCGCCGCCTGGTGATCGCTCAGGCGCGCGAATTTCTCGAAAATCATCGACTGGCTCACCTTCGGGATTCCGCCGCCATTGTCGGCAAGATCGACGATCACCCCCTCACCCTGATGGCTGACCGAGATCCGCAGTTCCGGCGCCTCGGCGTCGCAATATTTCTGGGCGTTCGAGACCACGTTGATGAACACCTGCGCAAGCCGGTCGGGATCGGTGACAAGGGTAACGTCCTCGCGGTCGCGCTGGCGCAGGATCCGCAACCGGCTGGCATCGCCGCCACTCTGGGTCGCGGCGATGGCGCGATCCAGAACCGCGCCCACCGTCACCGGCTGGGTGTTCAGCGTCACCTGCCCGTTCTCCAGCACGCTCAGATCAAGAAGATCGTCGAGAAGCCGGGTAAGCCGCAGCGTCTCGTCATGGATGATGCCGGAATATTTCTTGCGCTCGCCGCCCCCCATCTTGTCGCTGTCCATGAGGATCTCCGAAAACGCCCGGATCGAGGTCATGGGCGTCCGCAATTCGTGGCTGATCTGGCTCAGGAAGGCATCCTTCTGCACCGAAAGCTGCGTCAGTTTCTCATTGGCGTCCCGCAACTGCCGCGCGGTCCGCTCCAGCTCTCCCGACTTGGCCTCAAGCTGGATCCGCTGCTCCATCATCTGCGCGGTCTCGTCGGCCACGCGCATCAGGTCCTCGACCGAAACCGTGGCTCCGCCCGTCAACTGGCCCAGCATCGCATGGGCCGTGGCCGCGCCCACGGAACCGGACAGTTCCCGCTCCAGAAGATCAAGGAATTCGGGCGTCACGTCCGGAAGATAGCCCCGTTTGCCCTGCTGCGAGGCGACCGAGACGAACAGCGCCTGCGCCTCGCGCGCCCCGATGATGCGCTGCGCCATGACCAGAAGGTCCTCGGCCTCGACGAGGCTCTGGCCCCAGCCGCGCGTCGTGTCGGAATAGCGAAAGATGTTGACAAAGGTCGCGCCCTGCAACCGCTCCAGCGGCCGCGGGAAAACTCATCAACGACCCGATAAAGAACCCCGCCACGTTCAGCGCGATGCTCCAGAACACCGCATGCACAAGCGGGTCCATGCCCTCGATCCCGAACAACGCCCTCGGTCGCAACAGCCAGATCCCGAACGGCCCGCTCTCATGGATGTTCGCCGCGAACACCACCCCTTCGCCGAAACTCGGCAGAAACAGCGTGTAAAGCCAGACCGCGAACCCGATCGTGACACCAAGCCCCGCTCCGACCCGCGTCGCCCCACGCCAGAATATCCCGCCGATCAGCGCGGGCAGGACCTGTGCCACGCCGACAAAGGCGATGAGCCCCATGGCCGCCAACGTCGCACCCCCGCCGGAATAGCGATAATAGATATAGCCAAGGGCAAGAATCCCGGCGATCGAGATCCGCCGGGACAGAAGCACCACATCCCGGACATCGCCCGAAACCGTGGCGCCGCCACTGCGCGCATTCAGCCAGATCGGCATCACGATATGGTTCGACACCATGGTCGACAAGGCGATCGCCGCCACGATCACCATGCTCGTCGCCGCCGAAAACCCACCGAGGAAGGACAGCATGGCAAGCCCCTCGCGGTCAAAGGCCAGCGGGACGGTCAGGACGAACAGATCCGGGTTCGCGCCCGCCGGCATGACGGCAAGCCCCACGACCGCGATCGGAATGACGAACAGCGAGATCAGCAGAAGGTACAGCGGAAAGGCCCAGGATGCCGTGGCCAGATGCCGCTCGTCCGAATTCTCCACCACCAGAACCTGAAACATCCGCGGCAGGCACAGAAACGCCGCCGCCGACAGGAATGTCAGCGTCACCCAACGGTCGGGCTGCATGTTCCATTCCGCGATGGGCGAGGCCTCGATCACGCGCGCAGCATCACCCGGGCCGCCCGCCACACCCCAGACCACGAATATCCCCACCGCGCAGAGCGCGATCAGCTTCACCACCGCCTCCACCGCGATGGCGATGACGACCCCGTGGTGGCGCTCGTTGGCATCCAGACTGCGGGTGCCGAAAATCACCGTGAACAGGGCAAGCCCCATGGCGACCCAGACCGCCGTGGCATTGCCGTCATGGCCCGGCCCCGCAAAGACACTGAAGGCCAGCGTCACCGATTGAAGCTGCAGCGCGATGTAGGGCGTGGTGCCCACCACCGCCAGCAGCGTCACCAGAACCCCCAGCGACGTGGATTTCCCGTAGCGCGATGAAATCAGGTCGGCGATCGAGGTGATCCTCTGCGTCCGGCCGATCCGCACCAGCTTGCGCAGGACCACCCACCAGCCGATCATCACGATGGTGGGGCCCAGATAGATGGTGATGAACTCAAGCCCCGACCGCGCCGCATTGCCCACCGCGCCGTAAAACGTCCAGCCGGTGCAATAGATCGACAGCGACAGCGTATAGACCACCGGCGACCGCAGCCAGCCGGCCTTGCCCGCCCGGGCGCGCTTCTCCGCCGCGAAGGCCACGAGGAACAGAAGGCAGACATATCCAAGACAGACCGCCAGCAGCAGGTTGAAGCTCAGCATCAGCCCGGCCCGCCCCGCTCGGCATCGCGCCGCTCATCGGCGGGTTCTTCCACTTCGCCCGCCGAGGACAGCCGCCGCGACAGCAGGAATGCGAGGCAGATCAGCACGATCCAGGCAACGAAGATATAGTATTTTCCGCCCGCGGTCCCGGCGGCATCCGCCCAGAGCGCCGGCACGATAAAAAAGAAGATCCCAAGAAACGGCAGGAACCGCGCCGCATCCATGAGCCTCCGCCGCCGGTAGGTCTCGCGCGCCAGGAACAGCGGCTCGGGCCTGTCACTCATGGCAAGGTCCCCGTCATCCGCCCGCCAGTTCCCGCACCGAACTCAGCATCTCGGCGTTGGAAAACGGCTTCGTCATGAACCGGCTCGCGCCATAGCGCTCGGCCATCTCGCGATCCTTGCTCTGGCCCCGCGCGGTCAGCATCAGGACCGGCAGGGTCTTGGTCTCGGGCGCCGCGCGAAGATCGGCCAGAATGTCATAGCCCGACTTGTTGGGAAGCATCACGTCGAGAATGATCAGGTCGGGATTGCGCCGGGCCACGGCCTCCAGCGCCGTCGCCCCGTCCGAATGCACATCCACGGCCCATCCGTCGCGCGACAGGATGAACCGGATCGCCTCGATGATGTTCGGTTCGTCTTCGATCAGCAGGACCCTCCCGCCCATGGCCGATCTCCTCCCCTGAATGTTTTCTTGTTGTTTTCCCGCACTATTACGCAGCGCCGCGTAGGTGTCAAAACTGAACCGCATCGCCCCCGGTCCGGCCGCCGCCGAGTGCCCAACGATCGAGGCTCAGTTCATCCGGGCAATCCGGCACCTGAACAATCCGAAGTTCCCCCGATCCGCGTGCTACGGTCAATGTGTTCCATCTCGACGGGATGGAGCCCGCCGTCACCTAGATCGAACGTGCGCAAGACCTCCGCGCACTGAGCCAGTACCGTCCAGAACCCACCGCAATCGGCCAGATGGGGCAAACGCTTCATCAGTCTTTGAAGACGGTTTTCATACATCGCACGCGGTAACCTGTCCCGCGGCAGTGGCTCCGCATCATCTTCATCGTGATCCTTCGCATCGAGTGCGCGTTCCTTGCTCTCTTCGAGCACATCCGAGCCGACCCTCTTGATCTTTTCCGGCTCCTTCATCGCGTCGCTGACCCAGACACTCTCCATCTCAAACCCCCTCCGCCAAGATCGACGGCTCGCGCCGCGCCGGGCACGCGGCGCGCGGGCAGATCCGGCAACTCGTTCCGATCGGGCTGGGCGCGCCCGGCTGCCGGTCCTCCGGGTCTTCCGGCAGCATCAGCATCGCCGCCTCGAACACGGTCGGCCCGTCGAACCCCGCCGGATGGGCGGGCTGCGCGATGGCATAGGTCAGGAACCGGCGCGGCGTCCGCCCCGGCAGCTCCACCATCGCCCGGACCGGGCTCATCGGGCGCACGAGCGCCTGGTACAGCGGCAACAACGGACAGGCCGCCCCGAACCGCGGCAACGGAAAGCCGTCGATCGCCTTCCGAAAGGTCAGCGTCCCCGAGGCATCGCAGACCGCCAGCCCGATCCGGTCGCGCCCCTCCTTCTCCGGCAAGGTCGCAAGCCGGCGGAACACCGCGATGATCTCCACCCCGAACTCCGCCGCAAGCTGCGCGGGGTCCGGCCCCAACCGCTCGAACGCCGCAAGGAAGGGCCCGAGCGGCATCCGGTCGGCATCCTGTCGGTAGCGCCCCAGATGCGCCACAGCCAGTTCGCGGGCTGCGGCACTGCCCAACACCTCCGCCCCTTCGAAGATCTGGTTGGGCGACAGCGGGATCGCACGCTCCAGCTCGGGAATATGAAAGCCGCGCAGGTCCAGCCACGCCTCCAGTTCCTCCTGCGGGGCCGCGAAACTGCGGGCCGCGTCGCTGCCCTGATCGAGATAGCGCACCAGCCCCTCGGCAGCATCGGCGAGCCTCCGGCTGTCCTCGTGAATGTTCCGGCTGAACCGCGCCCGCCATTCCGGATCAAGATCCGCGTCATCCACAAGGATCGCGCTCGACGACCGGATCGCGGTCACCGTCGACAATACGTCATGCAGCGAGGTGGCAAGCTGCGGGTCATGGGTCAGCCGGTCGTTCAGCGTCTCCACCAGCCGCTCCAGCGCCTCGATCTTGCGCGCCTGGGCCGCGACCAGCCCGGCCCATCCGGGAAACCGGCCCGAAAGCTCCTCGGCCCTGTCGGTCTCGATATCGTCGCGCCCCGACCGCGCCGCCGCATCTCCCAGCCCGTCCAGAAGCCGCGTATCCGCCCCTTCGGTCAGCGTCGCCGCCTCGACGCCCAGGGCCTGTGCCAGATCGTTCAGCAGCTTGCCGCCGATTCTACGCCGGTTATGCTCGATCAGATTAAGGTAACTGGCGGAGATCCCGCAGATTTCGGCCAGCTTCGCCTGCCGAAGACCCAGATCGATCCGGCGCTCGCGGATACGGCTTCCTGTCAGGGCGGTACGTGGCAGTGGAAAACTCCTTGGCTTTCAATGGGTTTCTGCGAGGGGTCGAAAATTAATTTACAGGTTTTCCGGCATCTTTGTTTATGTGTTTACAAAATTCCTTCATGTTTCAAGGGTTTTGTTGCTTAATTTTCAGTTTCCGCGCGATAAGAGAGCAGCCTTTACTATTGGCTCGCCGGCTGTGTTTCTGGTCGGCACTCACAATCCATGGGAGGATTTTCATGTCAAAATCGACACTGACTCGTCGCGGACTTCTCAAGAGCTCAGCCGTTCTCGGCGCGGGCCTTGCGACGCCGACGATCTTCACAGGTTCGGCCTGGTCGGCCGGCCACACCGGCTTCACCAACGCACCAACTGGCTCAACCGTCACCATCGGCTTCAACGTGCCCCAGACCGGTCCCTATGCCGAAGAAGGTCTCGACGAACTTCGCGCCCAAGAACTCGCTGTCCAGCACCTCAACGGTGAAGGCGATGGCGGAATGCTTAACACCTTCTCGTCGAAGGCTCTCGACGGAACCGGCATCCTCGGCAAGAAGGTCGAATTCGTCACCGGCGATACGCAGACCAACACCGACGCCGCCCGCGCTTCGGCCCGGACGATGATCGAAAAAGACGGCGTCATCATGATCAATGGGGGCTCTTCCTCTGGTCCCGCCGTTGCGGTGCAGGCGCTCTGCCAAGACGCCGGCATTATCTTTATGGCCGGCCTCACGCACTCGAACGACACCACCGGCAAGGACCGCAAGGCGAACGGTTTCCGCCACTTCTTCAATGCCTACATGTCCGGTGCAGCCCTCGGCCCGATCCTCGAAAAAGAACTCGGTACCGATCGTCGCGCCTATCATCTGACCGCAGACTATACCTGGGGCTGGACCCAGGAAGAGTCTCTTGTCGCTTCGACCGAGAACATAGGCTGGGAAACCGCGAACAAGGTGCTGACCCCGGTCGGCGCAGGCGACTTCTCGTCCTACATCACGCCGGTGCTTCAGTCGGGTGCCGACACGCTGATCCTGAACCACTATGGCGGCGACATGGTCAACTCGCTGACCCAAGCGGTGCAGTTTGGCCTGCTCGACAAGGTAGTCAACAACAAGGACTTCAAGATCGTCGTGCCGCTCTACTCCGAGCTCATGGCCGCCGGTGCCGGCGAAAACATCAAGGGCATCTACGGCTCGATGAACTGGAACTGGCAGCTCAGTGACGAGGGCACGGCGGCGTTTGTCCGGTCCTTCGGCGAGAAATACGGCTTCCCGCCGTCGGGTTCGGCGCACACCTGTTACGTCCAGACTCTGCTCTATGCAGATGCGGTTACCCGGGCCGGGTCGTTCGCGCCCTGCGCAGTTGCCGAGGCCCTCGAAGGCTTCGAGTTCGACGGTATGGGCAACGGCCCGACGCTCTACCGGGCGGAAGACCACCAGTGCTTTAAGGACGTGCTCGTCGTGCGCGGCCGGGAGAACCCGACCTCCAAGTTCGATACGCTCGAAATCGTCGAGATCACACCGGTCGCTCAGGTCACCTATCCGCCTGATCACCCGATGTTCGGCGGACCCGAAGCCACACTCGGTACCTGCAACAACGGTGCCTGATCCAGGTCAAGGCGGGGCGTTCCACTAGGGCAAGATCTGTCTTTATAGGATCGCCGAAATCAAACTAGGTCGCGCCCTCCGAGGCGCGACCACTCGCAACCCGGAGGCAGGGACATGGACGCCATTCTCCTTCAAATCCTTAACGGACTCGACAAAGGGTCGGCATATGCGCTTATTGCTCTTGGCCTTACGCTGATATTCGGCACTCTCGGCGTCGTAAACTTCGCCCACGGAGCGTTGTTTATGATCGGCGCATTCTGTGCCGTCACGTTGCAGCGGATTCTAAATCTCGGCACCACTGTGATCGACGAAAGCCGGAAGGATTTCCTTGGCAATCCGCTCAAGGTCGAAGTGCCCTTTGTCGAAAGTTGGTTTGGGCCCGAGTTCGGGCAATCCATTATCGACTGGTCTGTCCCGCTGGCAATCTTCCTGGCTATTCCGGTAATGTTGATTTTTGGCTACGTCATGGAGCGTGGCCTGATCAAACACTTCTACAAGCGTCCCCATGCCGACCAGATCCTTGTGACTTTCGGTCTGGCGATCGTACTTCAGGAAATTATTAAGGCGTTTTATGGAGCCAATCCGATCCAGACCCCTGCCCCCGAGCTTTTTGTCGGTTCGTTCGACTTCGGTTTGCTGCTGGGGCGGGAGGCCGGATCAGTCATCTACCCCTACTGGCGTCTGGTTTATTTTGCCTTCGCTCTCGTGATCATCAGTGCGGTCTTTGCCTTTCTCCAGTTCACCACTTTCGGCATGGTTGTACGTGCGGGAATGGCCGACCGTGAGACAGTGGGGCTTCTTGGCATCAACATCGACAAGCGGTTCACGATCATGTTCGGAATCGCTGCGGCAGTGGCTGGTATGGCTGGGGTAATGTACGGGCCGATTCTCGCGCCCAACTACCATATGGGAATGGATTTCCTTGTCCTTTCCTTTGTCGTGGTCGTGGTGGGCGGTATGGGCTCGCTGCCGGGCGCTGTCGCGGCGGGTTTCCTTCTCGGCATTCTGCAAAGCTTCGCGTCGATGAACGAAATAAAAGCTCTCGTTCC
Source organism: uncultured Alphaproteobacteria bacterium (assembly GCA_963698645.1). GTDB lineage: Bacteria > Pseudomonadota > Alphaproteobacteria > Rhodobacterales > Rhodobacteraceae > Ovoidimarina. The sequence goes on along the minus strand of CAVORP010000005.1, from coordinate 6,383 downwards.
CGGCATCGACCAGATCGTTATCTATCTCATCGCCATCATTGTCCTGCTGACGCGTCCGCGCGGTCTAATGGGGCGCAAAGGCGTGATGGAGGAATAATCAATGTTAGGCTTAAATTCCAAAGACTTTCGGTTGCTCTTGATCGTGGCAGTCTTGACGCTGGCGATGCCTTTCATCATGCAACCCTTCCCGGTCGAACTCGACGATGGCGCAGTTCAACGGAGGCTATCCTGATCTGATGCAGCGATTCGTGATATTCGCGATCTTCGCAGTAGGCTTCAATATTCTCTTTGGGCTGACAGGGTATCTCAGCTTCGGTCACGCCGCCTTCCTGGGCGTTGGATCTTACGCATGCGTTTGGATGTACAAACTCCTCGGGATGAGCGTCCTTCCCGGCCTGATCCTCAGCGTGGTCTGCGCTGCCATTTTCGCACTGATCATCGGCTGGATCTCGCTCCGGCGCTCGGGCATCTACTTCTCGATTTTGACTCTGGCATTTGCGGAAATGTCTTACCGGTTGGCCTATTCAGTGCTGACCCCGATCACAAACGGCGAAACGGGCCTTCAGGTCTATGCGTCTGACCCGCAGATTCTTCAGGGAGCAAACGCACCGGATGTGACCCACATTTTCGGGTTTCGAATGTCGGCGACCCACGTCATCGAGGCTGGCGGGTGGGAGTTCACTCTGAATTTCGGCTTTTACTTCGCTGCGGTGATATTCTTGACAATGTTCTACCTGTCGATCCGGATCTTCCGGTCGCCGTTCGGCATGATGCTGCGGGCCGTGAAATCGAACCAGCAGCGGATGAGATATACCGGCCTTAACCCAAAGCCCTACACGCTTGCCGCCTTCGTGATCTCGGGCATGTATGCCGGCCTCGCGGGCGGTCTTCTCGCTTCGATGGACTCCTCTGGCGGGTGCCGAGCGGATGTTCTGGACTGAAAGCGGTGCGGTCGTTCTGATGACAATCCTCGGCGGGGCAGGCACGCTACTCGGCCCGATCCTCGGGGCAGGCCTTATCAAATATTTCGAGAACATCTTCTCGAAGATCAACGATAATATTCTGCACCAGTGGTTCGCATTCCTGCCCGACGGCCTTGAGGACTTAATGGTCGCGATCGTGCACCCTTTTGTCGGCAAGGGCTGGAATCTCACATTGGGCCTGATCTTCATGGCCGTGATTATCTTCCTCCCCGGCGGTCTGGTGGAGGCTGGCAAGCGGATCGGACGGCTTTTCCGCCGTCGTGGCGCCAAAGCGGGCGACACCACGGCCGAGCACAGCCAGAAAACCCCCGCGGAATAAGGAGAGAGACCCATGGGAATTCTCGAAGTCAAAGGGGTAGGCAAGCGGTTCGGCGGCCTCCAGGCACTGGGCGACGTGAACCTCAGCGTTCAGGAAAACACCGTCCACGCCATCATCGGTCCGAATGGCGCGGGCAAATCGACCCTGCTCAACGTTCTGGTGGGCAAACTGATCCCCGATACCGGATCGGTTATGTTCGACGGTCAGTCGGTGCTGGGCCGCGCCCCGCACGAGATCAACCAGATGGGCATCTCCCGCGTGTTCCAGACGCCCGAGATCTTCGGCGATCTCTCGGTCATGGAAAATATCATGATCCCGTGCTTCGCCAAGCGGGACGGATCCTACCGCCTGCACGCGCTCGAGACGGTCATGAACGAAATGGCTCTGGTCGAACAGGCCGAACAGATCCTGATTGACGTGAACATGATCGACAAACGCGACATGCATGCCGCGTCGATGTCCCGCGGCGACAAACGGCGGCTCGAAATGGCCATGTGCCTCGTCCAGGAACCACGGCTTCTGCTCCTCGACGAACCGACCGCAGGCATGGCGCGCGCCGACACCAACAACACGATCGATCTTCTCAAGGAGATCAACGAAAAGCGCGACATCACCATGGCGATCATCGAACACGACATGCACGTCGTGTTCTCGCTCGCCGACCGGATCACCGTTCTGGCGCAAGGCACGCCGCTCGTCGAAGACATCCCCGAGAACATCAAGGGCCATCCAAAGGTACAGGAAGCGTATCTTGGCCAGTCCCATGGGTGAGGAGAATACAGCCATGAACGAACGTCCCGATTTCTCGGCCCATGCGAACAAGGCCGCCACGGCCCCGGCCTATTTCTCGGTCTATGACGTGCATGCCTATTACGGTGAAAGCTACATCGTTCAGGGCGTCAGCTTCACCGTCCACGAGGGCGAGATCCTTGCCCTTCTGGGCCGCAACGGGGCGGGCAAGACCTCGACCCTGCGCTCCATCGCGCGGATCGGAAGTCCGCTCGTCACCCACGGCGAGATCTGGCTGGACCACCAGCCGCTGCACAAGATGAGCAGCTACGAGGCCGCGCAGGCCGGTCTCGGCCTCGTGCCCGAAGACCGCCGGATCATTCAGGGCCTCACCGTCGAAGAGAACCTGAAACTCGCCCAGATCGCGCCGCCCGTGGGCTGGTCGCTCGAACGGATCTACGACCTCTTCCCGCGCCTCGGCGAACGCCGGACCAGGAAGGCACGACGCTTGTCGGGCGGCGAACAGCAGATGCTGTCGATCGCCCGCGCGCTGGCCCGCGACATCAAGGTGCTTCTGCTGGACGAACCCTATGAGGGTCTGGCCCCGGTGATCGTGGACGAGATCGAAAAGACGCTCACCCTCATCAAGGAACAGGGCATCACCACCGTGATCGTCGAACAGAACGCGGTGCGCGCCCTGCAACTGGCCGACCGCGCCGTGATCCTCGATACCGGCAGCATCGTCTTCGACGGCTCCGCCGAAGAAGTTCTGGATAACGAGGCGCTGCGCGCCGAATATCTCGCGATCTAAGGCGAAAACGGCCCGCCGGGCCCCGCGATCCGCGCCGCAAAGGCGCGGATCGTTTCTTTTCTGACCCTTCCCGCCCTTGGAACCGCGCCGCCATGCTATAGCTTGCGGTCCATGGCCGACCCCGTTCTCATCCATACCGACCGCGGGCTCTACTGCCCCGCCGGCGATTTTCACATCGACCCCTGGCGTCCCGTGGACCGTGCGCTCATCACCCATGGGCATGCCGATCACGCGCGCCCGGGTCACGGGTCCTATCTGGCCACCCATGCGGCCCTGCCCGTGATCCGCCACCGCCTCGGCCCGATCACCAGCGAGGCCATCGCCTTCGGCGAGACCCGCCGGATCGGCGACGCGACGGTCTCGTTCCACCCCGCAGGCCACGTCCCCGGCTCCGCCCAGATCCGGGTCGAGGTGGGCGGCGAGGTCTGGGTCGTCTCCGGCGACTACAAGACCGAGGCCGACGGGCTTTCCGAACCCTTCGAGCCGATCCGCTGCCATACCTTCGTCACCGAATGCACCTTCGGCCTGCCGGTCTTCTCATGGGCGCCGCAGGCCGAAATCGCCGGCCAGATCAACGCATGGTGGCGCGCCTCGGCGGCCCAGGGCCGCGTGCCGGTCCTCGGGGCCTATGCGCTCGGCAAGGCACAACGCCTTCTCAGCCTCCTCGACCCCGCGATCGGCCCCGATCCTCACCCATGGCGCGGTCGAGGCCACGAACGCCGTGATGCGCGCCCAGGGCATCTCCCTGCCCGACACCATCCCGGTGACACAGGCGACCGCGATCAAGGACCATCCCGGCGCCCTCGTCCTCGCGCCGCCCTCGGCCCTCGGCACCCCGTGGATGCGCCGTTTCGGGGCGACCTCCACCGGCTTTCGCCTCGGGCTGGATGGGCCTGCGCGGGGTGCGCCGCCGCCGCGCCGCCGACCGGGGCTTCGTGATGTCGGACCATGCCGACTGGACCGGCCTCAACACCGCGATCCGCGAGACCGGCGCGACCCGCGTCTTCGTCACCCACGGCTATACCGCGATCTTCCGCCGCTGGCTCGCGGAGCAGGGCTATGACGCCCATATTCTCGAAACCGAGTTCGAAGGCGAGGAACTGGACCGACCCGACACCAGTCCGGACCCGGAGGCAGACGCATGAACCGCTTCGCCGCCCTCTTCACCGCCCTCGACCAGACCACCCGCACCACCGCCAAGGTCGAGGCGCTCGCCGCCTACTTCACCGAAGCCCCCGAACCCGACCGGCTCTGGACCATCGCGCTTCTCTCGGGCCGCCGACCGAAACGCACCGTCACCACCACCGCCCTGCGCGAATGGGCGGCGGAACGCGCGGGCATCCCGCTCTGGCTGTTCGAGGAAAGCTACCCCATCGTCGGCGATCTGGCCGAAACCATCGCCCTCGTCCTGCCACCGCCCGCCACCGCCTCGGACCGGTCGCTCACCGACTGGATCGGCGAAATCCGCGCCCTCGCCACAGCCGACGAACCGGCCCGCAAGGCCGCGATCCTCGCCGCATGGGACGCCCTGCCCACCCCGGAACGCTTCGTCTTCAACAAGCTGATCACCGGCGGTTTCCGCATGGGCGTGTCGCGCGAAACTGATGACGCGCGCGCTGGCCCGCGCCACCGGCCTCGACGAAGCCGATCCTCGCCCACCGCCTCATGGGCGACTGGACCCCCGACACCACGAGCTATGACGCGCTGATCCATACCGCCGATCCCACGGCCGACCTCTCGCGCCCCTATCCCTTCTACCTCGCCTATCAACTCGACGACGCGCCCGACGCCCTTGGGCGCCGCCGGCGACTGGGCCGCCGAGTTCAAATGGGACGGCATCCGCGGTCAACTGATCCGCCGCGGCGGCGCGCACCACCTCTGGTCGCGCGGCGAGGACCTGATGACCGACCGCTTCCCGGAACTGGCCGCGGCTCTCGATTTCCTGCCCGACGGCACCGTTCTCGATGGCGAGGTTCTGGCCTGGGCCGACGACGCGCCCCTGCCCTTCGCCGCCCTGCAAAAACGGATCGGGCGCAAGACCGTGCCCCGAGAAACTCCTCGCCGAAGCCCCGGTCATCCTCTACGCCTATGACCTGCTCGAAGACGCAGGCACCGATATCCGCGCCCAACCCTTCGCCCACCGCCGCGCCCGGCTCGAAGCGCTTCTGGCGGACGTTCCCGACACCGCACCCTTCCGCCCCTCGCCGCTCCTGCGCTTCGACGACTGGACGGACCTCGCCCGGACCCGCGCCACCGCCCGCGCCGAGGGGGCCGAAGGCGTGATGCTCAAACGCCGCGACGCGCCCTATCGCGATGGCCGCCGGAAGGGCGACTGGTGGAAATGGAAACTCGACCCGCTCGTGATCGACGCGGTGATGATCTATGCCCAGTCGGGCCACGGCCGCCGCGCGAACCTGTTCACCGATTTCACCTTCGCGGTCTGGTCCGGCAACGATCTCGTGCCCTTCACCAAGGCCTATTCCGGCCTGACCGACGCCGAATTCCGCGACATCACCGCCTGGGTCCGCAAGAACACGCTGGAACGCTTCGGCCCGGTGCGCCGGGTCACGCCCGAGCACGTGTTCGAAATCGCCTTCGAAGGTATTCAGGCCAGCCCCCGCCACAAATCCGGCATCGCCCTGCGCTTTCCCCGGATGTCCCGCTGGCGGCGTGACAAGCCGGTGCAGGAGGCCAATACGCTCGACGATCTCAAGGCGATGCTGGCGGCCTATGGCTAGGCCAAGACCATCCAGACCGCCACACCGGCCAGAAGCGTGCCGAAGCCCATATTGAGCACCGCAGCGCGCTCCGGCGTCCGGAACGCCCCCGCAATCCTGTCTCCGATCAGGATCCAGACCGAGAAGGCCAGAAGATTGTTCAGCGTGAAAACAGTCGCGATCAGAAGAACCGCACCCAGCCTGCCCTCCACGGACGGCTCAAGGAACTGGGCGAACATAAGGGCGATGATGACATAGGCCTTGGGGTTCAAGACCAGCAACAGCCCGCCGTCCAGAAAACGTGCCGGCCGGGCCGTCGCGTGCTCTCTCAGCACTCCCGACCGGAACAGCTTCCACGCCAGCCACAGGACATAAAGCGCCCCCGCCGTCTTCAACAGGGAAAAGATCTCCGGAAAACGCTCGAGAGCCGTGATGAACCCCAGTCCTATCGCCGCGGTCACGACCCATGTCGCCACGTGATAGCCCGCATTGGCCGGGATCGTCGCCCGAAAGCCGAAACGCGCACCATTCGCGGCAAAAAAGAGATTGCCCGGACCGGGGCTGTAGGCCAGGGGAAACAGGAACAGGACAAGGGCAATGACGGTCTGGACCATGGGATCATCCTCATATTTCGATCCCAGTCTCACCTGATCCGCAGGGTCATGGCGACCCGGATCCTGCGCATTTGTCTCTCGCCAACCCGGTCGCCTAACCCACCGCCTCGACCCGTTTCAATGCCTCCGCGACACGCCCCATCACCGCCTCCGGCAGCGGCAGGATCGGACGCGGCGGCGCGCAGTCGGTCAGCCCCATCAGCCCGGCCG
>CAVORP010000004.1:0-149618 GCA_963698645.1 uncultured Alphaproteobacteria bacterium | reverse complement strand
GGGTAGGGGATAAGCAACGCTTTCTCGAGAAGCTCGCTGGAGTCACCGACCCCGAGACCAAGCGAAAGATCATCGGCTCGGAGTTCATCCGGGTATTCGAGGAGGAGGCGCTGAAGCTCGAGGACGTCGACTACCTGGTCCAGGGGACCCTCTATTCCGACGTGATCGAGTCCGGCGGCAGCGATCACGCGGCGACGATCAAGTCGCATCACAACGTCGGCGGCCTTCCCGACGACCTCGAGTTCGAGCTTGTCGAGCCGCTCAGATGGCTGTTCAAGGACGAGGTCCGCGCGGTCGGCACCGAACTCGGCCTTCCCGACAGCATGGTCTGGCGCCAGCCTTTCCCCGGACCGGGCCTGGGCATCCGCATAATCGGCGGTGAGGTGAACAGGGAGCGTCTCGACATTCTTCGTGCGGCCGACGCCATCCTCCAGGAAGAGATCCGCGCCGGCGAGCTCTACCGCGAGCTGTGGCAGTCCTTCTGTGTACTGCCGGCGATCCGCTCGGTCGGAGTCCAGGGTGACGGCCGCACCTACGCCTACCCGATCATCATCCGCGCGGTCACTTCCGAAGACGCGATGACCGCCGACTGGGCCAGGCTGCCCTACGACCTGCTCGAACGGGTATCCAACCGCATAATCAACGAGATCACCGGGGTCAACCGGGTCGCGCTCGACATCTCTTCGAAGCCTCCGGCCACCATCGAGTGGGAGTAGCCCCTCGGCGCATGTGGTCGTGCGGCGGCGGGCAGGGGCCGCTACGCCTACCCCGCCAACCCGTATAGCGGCCCCTGCCCGCCACCGCATCGCCGAGGCACCTCGGTTCGACCGGGATCCGGAGGGACTCTCAGGTGGCGCAGTCCTGCGTACGGGTCAGAGCCCGCGGCACTCCTTCTTCGCGTTGGTCTTCTTCACGTCCCCGAGCAGGTCGGGCCTGCCGAAGCTCTCGCTGCCCGACTGCCACTTGCCTTTCTTCCGGACGAGCGACCCGGTGCGTGCGGCGATCTGGACCTGGTTGGTGCTTCCGACCTTTGACTTGGAGATCAGCGCCTCGTAGACGGCGGTGAAGTTCTTGCCCCTGACCCTCGCGTCGGTGATCCGCCAACCCTTCCTGTAGACGGTGCCGAACTGGCTGTCGGGGTCGTCGGCCAGCTTGCCGTTGGCGCAGAAGATCAGGTCGACCGGCTCGCCGTCGGAGCGAGCACCTGTGAAGCGCGAGTTCTTGACCTGGTTGTAGACCTTGCGGTTCGCCCTGCACTGCTTGAGCTTCTGCTTGAGGCGCTTCTTCGCCGTCTTGCCCTTCGCCTTCTTCATTTTCTTCTTGAACTTGGCACAACCGGGCTGCTTGAACTTCGCCTCGGCCTGGCTGGCTCCGGCGGCCAGTATGCCGGTCAGCGCGACCGCAACGGCGACCGCGAGCACCGCGACCAGCCGGGGCGCGTCGGTCTGGATCCATTGAGCTTGTCGATGGTCACTCTCTCCACGTCCCCTCGGTCGTTCGCAGAACTGCCTGACACCATCTCAAAACCGAGTTCCGGCCGGAGTAGTGGTCCGCGCCAGGTATTGTCGGAGCGCTCCGGCGGCGGGCTCCGTCCCGACCTGTTGCCCGGCGGCCGTCAAGCGCAGTCGCGGCAGGTTCCGCGGAGCGTGATGTCGTGCGACTTGATCCGGAAGTCGTCCCGGGCCGAGATCGAGTGGATGGCCGTCTTCGAGGTCGTCGTCCTCGAAGGGAATGACCTGCCCGCATTCGTTGCAGACGAGATGGTGATGGTGGTGGCCCTTCGGGTCGACCTTTTCGTAGGCCGCCGAGTCGCCGCCGACCTCGATCCTCTGGACCAGGCCGAGGTCTTCGAGCTGCTCGATCGCGCGGTAGACCGTGGCCCGGCCGACTCCTTCGAGCCGGTCGTCCAGCTCGAGCGGGGTGATCGCGCAGTCCTGCTCTCCCAGCATCTCGACGACGCGGGTCCGGGAGCCGCCGCGGCGGTATCCCGCTTCGCTGAGCTGCTCGAGCGCGTGGCCGACCCATGAGCCTGACTTCTGACGGGCTTGCGCGGCTGTGCTCATCGATCCGATCCTACTGACGGGCGGGAATCCGGCGGTGCTGAAGGGAGCCGGCGAGCGCGGCGAGCAGGTAGAAGCCCAGCATCGCGACCACGACCGATGCGCCGGCTGCGGTCCGCAGGTGGTAGGAGGCGTAGATGCCGACCACGCCAGAGGCCACCGCGACGGCCACGGCTACGGCCATCATCGGACCGATCCTGCGGGTCACCTGACGGGCGGCGGCGGCCGGGCCGACCAGGATCGCTGCCACGAGCAGGTTGCCGAGGCCCTGGACCGCGACCAGGATGGTGACCGCCACGAGGGCCAGCAGGATCAGGTTGAGGGTCGTCACCGACATGCCGAGCGACTGCTCGGAGCCGCTGTCGAAGCCGAGCGCGAGCAGACGGTCGTGGAGCAGCCACAGCGTCAGCCAGGACCGCCGACACCGACCGCTGCGGCGATCGCGACATCGGCGAACGGTGACGCCGAGCAGGTCACCGAACAGGAGCTCCTGGATGCCCGGTGGGCTCGACGGCGAGAGGGCGAGCAGAACGCCCGTACCGAAGAGCGCCGTGATCACGACCGCGATCGCCGTGTCGGCCGATTCGTCGGCGAGTCTGGTCGCGATCACGACCAGAACCGCCGCCACCAGAACGCCGATCGCTCCGCCCAGCAGCAGGGGGGCACCGACCAGGGCCGCGACCACGAGTCCGGGGAACAGTCCGTGGGCAAGCGATTCGGCGCTGTAGGAAAGCTCGGTACAGGACGATCCAGCAGCCGATCGCGCCGCTGACGATGCCCAGGACCGTGATCTCGGACGAGCGCCCTGATCGTGGTCCCGCTGGCCAGCGGGTCGACTAGGAAATCCGGCATCAGTGGCCGCCGTGATCGTGGTGGTGCGGTGGTAGCACCCCGTGCCCGGGCTCGCCCGGGATCTCGACGATGCTGCCCCCGTAGGTGGCTTCGAGCACCTCGCGGTCGAGGGTCGGGTCCGGAGGGCCGAAGGCGATCTGCGTCCGGTTGAGGCAGAGGACCAGGTCCCAGGCGCGCGCCTGGTCGACGTCGTGCGTGGCGATCATCACCGTCCGGCCCTGCCCGGCGAGGTCCTCGATCAGCCTGTCCAGCAGGGCGGCGCTGGCCGAGTCGAGTCCCGTGTAGGGCTCGTCGAGCAGCAGCAGGTTCGGCGTCGGCGGTCAGGGCCCTCGCGATCAGCACCCGCTGGCGCTGGCCGCCGGAGAGGTCTCCGAAGCTGTCCCGCGAGCGCTCGGCCAGACCGACCATCCCGAGGCTCTCGAGTGGCCATCGCGCGGTCCTTCCTTCCGGGCCTCCGCCACCAGGGCAGTCGCGCCAGTGCGCCCATGGTCGCCACGTCGAGGCAGGTGACCGGATAGTCGAGTCTGGTGCGGTCCGTCTGGGGCACCGTCGCACAGGATGCGCTGACGTCAAGCTCGCCCGACATCGGCTTCAGCTCGCCGGTGAGCGCGCGGAAGAGGGTCGTCTTGCCGCCGCCATTGGGGCCGAGCAGGCCGATCCTCGCGCCGGGACCGACCTCGAAGTCGACTCCGCTCAGGGCCGGTGTCCCGTCGTACCCGACCGAGAGTTCCCGAGCAACAGACGAAGCTGCCACCGGATCCGGTGGCAGCTTCGCTCTCGGGGACGTAGCCGGGGCCGGGCGGCCGGTCAGCTGAAATCGCAGCCCTGCTCGCCACCGGTGAATCCGAGTGCCATCGAGTTCGCATTCTCCTCCATCATCCCGATCCAGGTTGCGGCGCTGAGTCCTCGGGTCCGAGCGTGTCGCCATAGAGCGAGTATTCGGTGGTGGCACCGGTGTCCCTTGCGACCGCCTCGGCGAGGTTCGGCGAGTAGGCGTTCTCGGGGAAGACCGCCTTCACGTTCTCCTCCCTGATCGTCCGCTCCAGTTCGGCCAGGTCGCCGGCCGACGGCTGCGCCTCGGTGGTCAGGGCCGGGATCACCGTTCCGACCACCTCGATGTCGTAGCGGTTGGCGAAGTAGCCGAGGGCGTCGTGGTCGGTGACCAGCTTGCGCTGCTCGGCCGGTATGGAATCGAAGCACCGGGCGATCGCCTCGTTCAGGCTGTCGATCTCGGCCCGGAACGCATCGGCGTTGGCCGTGATGTCAGCCTCGCCGGCAGGATCCGCCTCGATCAGGGCCGTCTCGACTTCGCCCGTCGCAGCCCTCACATTGACCGGGTCGTGCCACCAGTGGGGATCGGTCTCCTCGCTCGTCTCGGAGTGGCCTTCATCCGAGTGACCGGCTTCACCCTCGTCCGAGTGCTTCTCTCCGGAATGGCCCTTCTCGCCTTCATGCGAGTGCTTCTCCTCGGAATGGCCCTTCTCGCCCTCATGTGAGCGACCTTCATCCGAGTGCTTCTCGTCCGAGTGGCCCTCTTCGCCCTCGTGGTCGTGGTGGCCGCCTTCGAGCTGGACCGGCAGATCACTGCTCAGGTCGACCACCGTCGCATTGCTGCCGCTGTCCTCGATCGAGCTGTTCGGACCACTCGTCGAGATGTCCTCCGCTCTTGAAGACGACCTCGGCATCGGCGAAGGCCGCGACGTCCGACGGTCGCGGCTCGTAGTCGTGCGGGTCGGTGTTCGGCTGCATGATCTGGGTGACTTCAACTGTGTCGCCGCCGACTTCACGGACGATGTCGGCTACCTGGGTGGTGGTCGCGACTGCCCGGACCTTGTCCGAGCCGGAATCGCCGCCGTCTCCGCCGCCGCAACCGGCGATCACCAGCGAGGCTCCGACCGCCGCGGCCGCGAGGCCGACCTTGCGGGAGCGCCTCACCGAGCGCACGACCAGCGCCAAGGCGAAGACGACCCCGCTGACGACCGCGATCGTCGCACCGGGAGGGGCGTTCGTCTCGACCGAGAGCCAGAGGCCGACGGTTCCCTGTGCGGCGACCACGAGGATGGTTCCGATCTGGAGCGTCGCCACCCTTCGGGTGAACATCCGGACGGTCGCGGCCGGAATCACCATCAGCGCAGCCACCAGGAGCGCCCCGACGGCACTCAGCGTGGCCGTGACGGTGAAGGCGACGACCGCGAACAGGGCGACGTCGAACCAGGCCGAGTTCGACTTCAGGTCGCCGGCCGCATCCTCGTCGAATCCCTTTGGCCAGCCAGTGGGCGGAGAACAGCCGGGTCGCGACGATCGCGAGCACCGCGGCCGAGCCGGCGAGCACGAGGTCCATCGTGCCGATGGCGAGCAGCGAGCCGAACAGCAGGGTGTCGACGTTGGCCCCCGAGCCGAAGACGTCGCTGGCGAGGATCACGCCGACCGCAAGGCAAGTGACCAGTGCGAGTGCGGTGACGCTGTCTGCGGCGGCCCGGCGTGAACGTGCGATCAGGGCGGACAGGGCGGTGAAGACACCTGCCATGCCGAATGCGCCCAGCGGGGCCGGGAAGCCGAGCCCGTCGGCCAGGACCAGGCCGGGGAAGGAGGCCGTGCCGATCGCATGCGAGTAGAAGGCAAGTCCGCGCAGCACGATCCATGTCCCGACAAGGCCGCAAGGCACTGACAGCAGGAGGATCTCGGCGAGACCTTCCTGGACGTAGGGCAGGGTGAATGCTTCGAACATGGCTTGGCTCCGGTCAGGGTTTGGCGATCAGGACGTTGGACTTGGCAGACTTATATCAGAATGAGAACTGTTCTCATTTATGGCCGGCAAGTTGAGACCGGGTGACCGCCGGGGCCGCTGCCAGACTTGGGGCGTGAAAACCGTGACCCCCGGCAAGCAGCCCTTCCTGGTCGCAGTCGCCCTGCTCTCGCTGGTGACCCTGGTCGCGATGATCATGCTCTGGCCGGGCGATACCGAGGAGTTCAACGTCGGTGTCGGCCCTCCGGGCAAGACCGAAAAGGGAGAGATCGAGTCGATCGTGACGACCCAGTGCCCGCCTCCGGCGCAGGGCACCTGCACCGACGCCGAGGTGCGACTGCTTTCCGGCGAGGACGATGGCGGGCTGGTGCCGGTTCAGCTCTCTTCCGGTGGCCCTGTGCCGGACTTCTCCGTGGGGGACGCGGTCCGGGTGGCCGAGGTCAGATTCGGCAACGCGGAGCCGGTCTATTCGGTGGTCGACTTCGAGCGGCGGGCACCGATGCTGTGGCTGGCGATCGCCTTCGTCCTGCTAGTCCTCGCTCTTCGGGCGCCTCAGGGGAGCTCTCTCGCTGGTCGGACTCGGGGCCAGCCTGGCCATCGTGCTGCTGTTCATCGTGCCGGCGATCCTCGACGGCCAGCCTCCGCTGGCGGTTGCCCTGGTCGGCTCGATGGCGGTGATGCTGGTCACGATCTCGCTGGCCCACGGCCTCGGGCCGAAAAGCCTGGCGGCGATCCTCGGCACGACCTTCAGCCTGATCCTGGTCGGGGTGCTGGCTGTCATCTTCACCAACCTGACCAACCTGACCGGCTTCTCATCGGAGGAAGCGACCCTGATCGCGGTCGGCAACAGCGACATCTCGATCAGCGGACTCCTGATTGCCGGAATCATCATCGGAGCCCTGGGTGTGCTCGACGACGTGACGATCAGCCAGTCGTCGACGGTGATGGCTCTGAGGGCCGCCGACCCGGGCCAGAGCTTCCGCGGCCTCTACAGCAGGGCGATCGAGGTCGGTCGCGACCACGTCAGCGCTACCGTGAACACCCTGGTCCTGGCCTACGTCGGCTCATCCTTGCCGGTCCTGATCATCTTCGGCTCGGGGCAGCTTGGGGCTGGTCGACGCGGTGAACCTGGAGATCGTCGCCAAGGAGGTCGTGGCGACCCTGGTCGGTTCGATCGGCCTGATCGCCGCGGTTCCGATCACCACTGCGCTGGCCGTGCTGCTGGCCGATACGCTCAGCGAAGAGGAGCTGCGAGGAGGCCGCCGAAGGCGGTCACCACCACTAAGGCCTAGGGCTGGAGTTGCGGCGGCCAGGACTCCGCCGGTCAGCAGGGCCGGCGGTCATCAGCTTCATGCGACCCGGCGGTGAGCCAGGAAGGTCGCCGGGCGCCGATCCAGGCGCGCAGACCCGTGGCCGTGGCGGCTGCCGCGACGCTTGCTCCGGCTACGCACTGCATGCACAGTGGCGACCCGAGCTGCCCAGCAGAGCTCAGCTGTAGCGGTCCCAGCGCTTGATCGGGCCGGTCGGGTCGAGGAAGGTGCCGCCCTGGTACCAGCCCGGGGAGGACCAGTGCTCGAAGTGGAGGTGGCAGGCGGTGCTGCGGCCGGTCGTTCCGACGAAGCCGATCCTCTGGCCGGTCTTGATGCGGCTGCCGACCTTGAACGGCGAAGGCCTGGTCAGGTGCATGTAGACGTGGCTCTGATTCTTGGTGCCGGCGAGGTTGATCACCAGGTAGTGGCCTGCCCCACCCGCCTGGTAGTCGTTGTAGTAGACGGTGCCGCCGCGGGCCGCGATCAGCGGCGTTCCGCACTTGGCCATGACGTCGATCCCCTGATGGTTTCGGCCGGCCCCGATTCCGTCACCGTAGTAGTGGCTCGCCCGGACCGGGAAGACGTAGCCGAACAGGCGGAAGCCGAGCGGATCGACCGAGCGTGTGAGGGAGGCCCTGGCCCGGGCCCGGGTCAGCCGCTTGGAGAGCGTCGCCGCGGTTCCGTCGATCGAACGCACGACGAACCGGTACTTGCCGTTGCGGGCGGCCTTGCGGCCCGACTTGCCGTTCCAGGTGACTCTCTGGCTGGAGCCGCTCTCGACTGCCCGCCTGACGCGGCTGGCGACCACCGACCCCGACGCGTCGACGATGTCGATCCGGAGGTCGTTCTGCGGCCGGCCGCCGGTGACGACGAAGTCCAGGCGGGGCTTCTTCTCGCCGAACTGGTAGGCGATGGAGGGCGTGGTCGAAGCGTCGCTGATCCTCAGCGGTGAGTTTCCGGCGGCCGGTGGGGCGCCGATCTCGAGCACCGTCTCCGAGGGGGAGGAGGCCGAGCCGGTCGAGCTGATCACCCTCGAGGCGGCCGGTGACCGCGCCGTCGGGACCTCCACGAGCAGGCTGGTCGAGCTGGTATTCGTCGGCTCGGCCTTGACCCGCTTTGGCTCGCCGGCAAAGTTGACGACGCTGACCCGGTTCATCCCCGACCCGGTGACCTGAACCGTTCCGCCGGGGCTGGAGGCGCGGATCTTCGAACAGCCCGAGACGCAGACGACGTCCTTGATCTTCGGAACGCCGGGAACGGTCAGTCCGCCGCCGGCCGTGGTCGCCGCTGAAGCCGGCCCGGCCACGACGAAAAGGGCCACGAGGATCGCGACTCAGATTGCGGATGTGACTGTTTTGACCAATGCTCTTTCGGGTGCCTGCGGAGTTAGCTGGCGGGCTCGCGCTGAAAGAGTCGCGCTACGGAGCAGTACTTGCCTCCGATTCGCCCCTTGGGGAAAAATTTCCCCGATGGTTCCTCCGCCCCGGCCGTCTTAGGACCGGGTTAGGCTTTCGGTTCGGATCAGTATAGGGACCGGAAAGGCGTGTGGCGAGCGGGTTCCCTATCATGCGCAAGCCGCGTCCGCAGCAAACGCTGGGCCGCGCCCAATCCCGATGAAGACCTTTACAGCCACCCCATCCACACGCCAGAGAGACTGGTACGTCGTCGACGCCGAGGGCCAGACCCTGGGCCGGCTCGCCACCCAGCTCGCCGATGCCCTGCGCGGCAAGCGCAAGCCGGACTTCACCCCGCATATCGACACCGGCGACTTCGTCGTCGTCGATCAACGCCGAGAAGATCCGGGTCACCGGCGACAAGCTCAACCAGAAGACCTACTGGCGCCACAGCGGTTACCCCGGGCGGCATCAAGTCGCGCACCCTGGCCGAGATGCTCGAGAAGCAGCCCGAGGAAGTGATCCGCAAGGCGGTCCGCGGAATGCTGCCGCGCAACAAGCTCGGTCGCGCGCAGCTGCTCAAGCTGAAGGTCTATCGCCGGACCCGAGCACACACACCACGCCCAGCAGCCCAAGCCGATGGAGATCAAGAAGTGAGCGAAGAAGAGCGCCAGGACGAGCCCGAAGTCGAGGTCGACGTCGAACTCGAGGTGAGCGAAGAGGTCACCCCCGAGGGCGACACCGTGATCGAAGCGGTCGAGACCGAGACGGTCACCGAAGACGGCGAAGTCGTCGAAGAAGAAGTCGTGGTCGAAGAAGGAGTGATCGAGGCAGGACTGAGCCGAGGAGCAAGCCGAAGTCCGACCTTCCGCCCGGTGCCGATCTGGAGCCGATCTCGGTCGAGCCCGAAGTCGAGCTCAGCGCCGAGGAGCGGGCCCGCCTGGAAGCCGAGGAGGAAGAGCGCGCCGAACGCGAGGCCGCCGAGTCCGACTGCGACGACGAAGACCTTCCCGCCCGATCCCGCTCCCGCCAAGATCGCCAAGGACGCCCGCTTCATCGCGACCGGCAAGCGCAAGCGCTCGGTCGCCCGGGTCATCGTCCTGGCCGGCGACGGCAAGGTCACGATCAACGATCGTGAGATCGAGGAGTACTTCCCGCGTGCCCGTCACCGCACCGTGGTCAACTCGCCGCTGGTCGTCACCGGTTACGAATCGCAACTCGACATCCGGATCCGCGTCCACGGCGGCGGCATCAGCGGCCAGGCCGGCGCTGCCCGCCACGGCATCGCCCGCGCCCTGATCGAGGTCGACCCCGAGCTTCGTCCCGAACTGAAGCGCCGCGGCTTCCTGACCCGGGACGCCCGGGCCAAGGAACGTCGCAAGGCCGGTCTGAAGAAGGCCCGTAAGCGGCCGCAGTTCTCCAAGCGCTGATCCGGTGGCGGTGCCGCCCGGAAAGCTCTTCGGCACGGACGGAGTCCGCGGCCGCGTAGGCGAGTTCCTGAACGCCGAGCTGGCGATGGCGGTCGGCCGTGCCGGCACGGCGGCGCTCGGCGCCGATCGCCCGAGGGTCCTGGTCATCCGCGACACGCGCGAGTCCGGCCCGATGCTGGAGGCCGCGCTGGCTGCGGGCGTCGCCGAAGCCGGGGGAGACGTCTACCTCGGCGGTGTGCTGCCGACGCCGGCGGCCCTGCTGCTCTCCCGCGCCTACGGCTTCGACCTGGCCGCGGTCGTCTCGGCCTCGCACAACCCCTACTGGGACAACGGGATCAAGCTGTTCGCCGGAGCCGGAGGCAAGCTCGACGACGAGACCGAGTCGCGGATCGAGAAGCTGATCCACGACCCGCCGGCGCCGTCGGAGCATTCCGGCCGGATCGAAACCCTCAATGGGGCCGAGCGCGACTATCTGCGCGCACTTCGAGTCGCATTTCCGGCTCGACCTGAGCGGCATCCGGGTCATGCTCGACTGCGCCAACGGTTCGACCTACCGGGTGGCCGGCGAGATCTTCACCCGGCTGGGGGCCGAGGTCGAGCTGATCGCGGACGAGCCCGACGGTCGCAACATCAACCTCGACTGCGGCTCGACCCATGTCGAGAGCCTGGCCGCGCGGATGCGTCGGATCCGGCGCCGATATCGGCTTCTCCTTCGACGGCGACGGCGACCGGGTGCTGGCCGTCGACCGCGAGGGCAAGGTCCACGACGGCGACGAGATCATCGCCTTCGTCGCCACCGACCGGGCCGCCAGGGGGACGCTCGGCGGCGGAGTCGTGGTGACCGTGATGACCAACTACGGCTTCCACCAGGCGATGGAGCGCGAGCGGATCGACGTCGAGGTCACCAGCGTCGGCGACCGCTACGTGCTCGAGGCGCTGCGCGAAAAGGGCTGGCTGCTCGGCGGCGAGCAGTCGGGCCACATCATCTCGACCGACTACGCGCCGACCGGCGACGGCATCGCCGCCGCCCTGATGCTGCTCGAAGCGCTCGACGGACGCGATCTGGCCGGTGCCGCGGTGATGGAAGAAGCTGCCCCAGACCCTGGTCAACGTCACGGTCGCCGACCGCGAGGCGATCGCCGGTGCCGGTGCCGTCTGGGAGGCGGTCGAGCGGGCGAACCGCGAGCTCGAAGGCAGGGGCCGGGTGCTGGTCCGCCCGTCGGGAACCGAGCCGCTGGTCCGCGTCATGGTCGAGGCACCGACCCAGGAAGAGGCCGAGGCGGTCTGCGACGAACTGGTGCACTGGTCGAGAACGAGCTGGGCTGACCCCCGCAGCGGGTAGCCTAAGGCCCTATCTCATGTGCGGAATCATCGGATACGTCGGCCACCGTCCCTGCGAGGAGATCCTCGTCGCCGGTCTGGAGCACCTCGAATACCGCGGCTATGACTCGGCCGGGGTCGCGATGCTGATCCCGGACGGAGTCGAGAAGGTCCGTGCGGTCGGCAACCTGGCCAAGCTGCGCGAGGCGCTGGACACCGAGCGCGGCGTGCTCGGCTTCGAAGAGCAGCCCGACATCGACGGTGACTACACCGGCATCGCCCACACCCGCTGGGCCACCCACGGCCGGGTCACCGAGGCCAACGCCCACCCGCATTCGGACGAGAGCGGCGAGGTCCAGATCGCGATGAACGGCATCGTCGAAAACCACGCCGACCTGCGCAACGAACTGGAAGCCGAAGGCCGCCGGTTCAGCTCCGAGACCGACGCCGAGGTGATCGCCCACCTGATCGCTCGCCACTTCGACGGCGACCTGACCGACGCGGTCCGCGCGGCCTACGCCGAGCTTCGCGGTCACTACTCCTTCGTCGCCATGCACACGAAGGCCCCGGGCGTGCTCGCCGGAGCCCGCAAGGAGACGCCGCTGATCGTCGGCATCGGCGAAGACGAGAACTACATCGCCTCGGCGATCCCCGCCTTCATGGCCCACACCCGCGAGGTTCTGACCATCGAGAACGGCGAGATCGTCACCCTCGACGCCGACGGCGTCACGATCACCGACGAGCACGGCTCTCCGGTCGAGCGCGAACCGGAGACGGTCACCTGGGACGAAGAGGCCGCCGAAAAGGGCGGCTACGACACCTTCATGATGAAGGAGATCCACGAGCAGCCCGAGGCGATCGCCGAGACGATCCTCGACCGGCTGCCCCACGACGACGGGGTCGACCTCTCCGACATGGGCCTCAGCGACGAATACCTGCTGAAGATCAAGCGGATCGTGATCGTCGCCTGCGGCACCTCCTACCACGCCGGTCTGATCGGCCGCTACGCGATCGAGCGCTGGGCCCGGATTCCGGTCGAGATGGACATCGCCTCCGAGTACCGCTACCGCAACCCGGTGGTCGGCCCCGATGACCTGGTGATCGGCCTGACCCAGTCCGGCGAGACCGCCGACACCCTGGCCGCGATGCGGCTGGCCCGGGACGGCGGCGCGACCGTGCTGGCGGTGACCAACATCATGGGCAGCCAGGCGACCCGCGACGCCGACGCCGTGCTCTACACCCGGGCCGGACTGGAGATCGGCGTCGCCGCGACCAAGACCTTACGTCGCCCAGGTGGCGGCCATGTACCTGCTGGCGCTGCGGCTGGCCGAGCTGCGCAAGAAGCTCTCGATCGAGCGGATCCGGGTCCTGGTCGCCGGCCTGCGGACATTCCCGAAATGATGGAGCGGACCATCGACAAGGTCTCCGACGAGGTCGAGGTGATCGCCAAGCGCCACGCGAACGACTCCTTCTTCCTCTTCCTCGGCCGGCACATCGGCCTGCCGGTCTGCCTCGAGGGCGCGCTCAAGCTGAAGGAGGTCTCCTACATCCCGACCGACGCCTACGCGGCCGGCGAGATGAAGCACGGCCCGATCGCCCTGCTGGACGAGTCACGCCGGTGATCTGCGTCGCCACCGACAGCCCGATCCTCGACAAGATGCTCTCCAACATCGAGGAGGTCAAGGCCCGCGGCGCGATGACCATCGCGGTCGGCACCGAGGGGTCCGACCGGGTCACCCGGGTCGCCGACGAGACGATCCTCATCCCGAAGACCGACTGGCTGCTCCAGCCGATCCTGGCGATCCTCCCGCTACAGCTGCTGGCCTACCACGTGGCCCGCTTCAACGGGCTCAACGTCGACCAGCCGCGCAACCTGGCCAAGACCGTCACCGTCGAGTAGGCCGCCCGGCCGGCCGGGGCCAGCCGCTAGCATGGGAAGCCATGCCGGAGATCCTCCAGCGCCGCTCCACACCGCCGATTCTGGCCCTGTCGGCCGTGGCCGTCCTGGTCGTCGTTTTCGTCCTGCTCAACGGCGGCGGCAGCCAGGGGGCATCCAACGCCGGCCTCGCGGAGTACATGCCGGCCGACTCGGTCGCCTACGCCGAGACCGACCTCAGGCCGGACGGCACGATCGAGGCCGAGGTCGACGCCGCAGTTCGCACCCTTACCGGAAGCAGCCTCAGCGCCTCGCTGAATCGTGCCTTCGGCAGCGCGAAGAAGACCGGCTTCGACTATCGCGAAGAGGTCGAACCGTGGCTGGCCGGCCCGGTCGCAGTTTCGGCCGGTGATGCACCGCACCGACTTCGGGACTGGTCGCCGAGGCCGACGACCCTGAGGCGGCGGGTGCCTTCGCCGAGGATCTGCAGGGGCGTGAAGGCTTCCCGGAGGGTGCTCGCGCCGGGTTGGTCGGTGACGCTCTGGTCGTGGCAGGTTCACAGGGCTTCTTCGACCGTATTTCCGGCGCACGGCAGGGTGAGTCCGAGTCGCTTGCCGACGACGCTGTCTTCACCGGGGCGATGGACGACCTGCCGGACGGCGGCATCGCCGACTTCTTTCTCTCCAACGAAGGGTTGCTGAGCGTGGTCGAGGCCGAACAGCCCGCCGTTTCCGGAATGCTCGAGACCCTCGGCGTCGACCTCGAAGGTGCGGCCACGGCTATGACCCTGACCATCGACGGCGACATCGTCTCGCTGGAGGGCAGCACCGGTCTGGCCGGCGAGGGCGAGCCGGTCGGGGCCGACGGGTTGATCGAGAGCTTCCCGGCCGACAGCCTGATCGCGGCCGGCGCCGGCAACGTCGGCGAAAACCCCGGTGGCCTTCTGGGCGCAGCCGAACAGACCGAAGCCGACACTGATGGAGCCTCTCCGGAGCAGGACGGTGAAGTGCAGGGCCTCGACGGTATCTTCGGGCAGGCGGAAGCCTTCGGTGTGGATATCCCGGCACTGATCGCGTCGCTCGAATCCGCAGGTGTATTCGTCTCCGGGCAGAAGCCGGCCGAGCTGGGCGGCGCGCTCGTGGCGACGACTTCGGACCCCGACCTGGTCGCCGAAACGATCGGCTCTATCTCGACCCTCGGCGCCTTCGCCGGCGGGGACTTCTTCAGGCCGCTGCCCGACGGGTTGGACGGTTTCAGCGTCGCCCTGCCCGGTATGGACGGAAAGAGCGGCCGGATCGTGGTCGGCTCGGGACCGGTTCGCCGTTGCCACCGGAGTCAGGGCGCTCAGGCAGGCCCTGCTGCCCGGCGCCCTGCCCGGCATCAACGGCAAGGGCGGCCGGATCGCGGTCGCCTCGGAGGGGGACCGGCTCGCCGATTGCCACGGAGTAAGGGCGGTCAGGCAGGCCCTGCTGCCCGGCGAGCGCACCCTCGGCAACCGCGACCTTTACGGGACGCGATTTCGACCCTGTCCGGCGACGGTGTGGGTCTGTTCGCAAGGCCTTCGGCCCTTCGCCCCTCTGATCAACAGGATGATCGGCCGGTACGACTTCGAAACCCCCGGCGGCAAGGCCGGCAACGATGACGGCTTCAAGGCGAAGGCCGGGGAGCCGACCCGCCTGATCCGGAGTATCGAGTCGGTCGCCGGAGGCACGGGGGACGGTGGCAGCTTCGAAATCGACCTGACCCTGAAGGACTGAAGCCTTGAGTCCGGCCTTGGGGGAGGTAACGGTGACGGATTCCCACGGCATCGGGATCGACCTGGTCGAGATCGCCCGGATCGAGCGCGCCCTGGCCCGGCGTCCACGCCTCGCCCGGCGACTGTTCACCGAGGGTGAAATCGAGTACGCGGCCGCCAGAGGGAGGCCCGCCCGGCATCTCGCGGCCCGCTTCGCAGCGAAGGAGGCCGTGGTGAAGGCGCTGGGCATGGAGCCCGGACGTCGATCCGGGAGATCGAGGTAATCGCCGGCAGCCCGCCCGAGGTCCGGGTGCTGCATGACGACGCCGCCCGGTTCGCCGACGAACGTGGGCTCGCGGTGACGGTCAGCCTCAGCCACGAGCGCGAGATGGCGACCGCCGTGGCGATCGCCGAGGCCGTCTGATGGAACCCTGGCTCGATCCGCTCTACGACGCCGCCGGCATGGGCGCCGCCGACCGCTGGGCAATCGAGCAGCAGGCGGTGCCTTCGCTGGAGCTGATGGAGGAGCCGCCGGTCGTGCCCTGGCCGAGGCGACCGCCGCGGTTGCCGGTCCCGGGCCGATCCGGGTTGGTCTGCGGAAAGGGCAACAACGGCGGCGACGGCCTGGTCGCGGCGCGGCATCTGGTCGAGAGCGGCTACGAGGTCGAGGTGCTCCTGCTCTGGACCCGCAGACCTCAGCCCCGATGCCCAGGCCAACTTCCGGCTGCTCGAAGGGGCCGAGGTGCTGGAAGGGGACGGTGCGCTGGCCCGGCTGCCCGGCTCCGGCGCCGATCGTCGACGCGGTCCTCGGCACCGGATTCGAAGGGGAGCCGCGCTCGCCCGTTTCCGGCGGCGATCGAAGCGATCAACGGATCGGGCGTCCCGTGGTCGGCTGCGACATCCCCTCGGGGGTGAACGCCTCCACCGGCGAGGCCGGCCTCGCGGTGCGGGCCGGTCGACACCGTCACCTTCCACGGCCTCAAGGTCGGCCACGTGATCGC
Organism: uncultured Alphaproteobacteria bacterium; assembly: GCA_963698645.1. Lineage (GTDB taxonomy): Bacteria > Pseudomonadota > Alphaproteobacteria > Rhodobacterales > Rhodobacteraceae > Ovoidimarina. The sequence goes on along the minus strand of CAVORP010000004.1, from coordinate 133,894 downwards.
CCCGGCCAAGCACCTCTGCGGCGAAGTCCCGGTCGCCGACATCGGCATTCCGGCCGGCGCCCCCGCCGGCGAGGCGGCGGGCCTGATCTCCGCCGCCGTGCTCGAGCTGCCGCCGCGGCGGGTGGGCGGCTCGACCAAGTTCACCTCCGGCCGGGTCTCGATCGTCGGCGGCTCGCGCGGGCTGACCGGTGCGGTCTGCCTGTGCCGCCGAGGCCGCGATCCGGTCCGGCGCCGGCTACGCCACCGTCGCCGTCCCGGCCGACCTCGAACCGATCTTCGAGGCGAAGCTGACCGAGGTGATGTCGCTCGGTTGCGGTTCGGAGAGCGGCCACCTGGACCCGCCGCCCTCGAGGAGATCGTCGCCCACTGCGAGAACGCCGGCGGCGGTGGTGCTCGGTTCCGGGCTGGGGCGGATCCCGGACGTCGGCGAGTTCGTGCGATCGCTGGTCACCCGCGCTCGAGGTGCCGCGCGGTGATCGACGCCGACGGACTCGGCGCCCTGGACGGCCGGCTCGAGGCTGATCGCGGACCGCGACGGCACGACCATCCTGACTCCGCACGCGGGCGAGATGGGCCGGCTGCTCGGGCCGCGACTCCGAGGAGGTCTCCGCCCGCCGGCTCGACTCGGCCCTGACGCTCGCCCGGAAGACCGGCGCCGTGGTCGTGCTCAAGGGCGACGACACGATCGTCACCGACGGCGAGCGGGTCGCGATCAACCGGCTCTCCGCACCCGGCCTCGCCACGGCCGGCACCGGTGACGTGCTCGCCGGGGTCTTGCGGGCGCTGCTCGCCCGGGGTCTCGAACCGTTCGATGCCGCCTGCGCGGCGGTCCACGCCCACACCCGGGCCGGCCGAATAGCCTGCGACCGCCGGTCGGCTCGCGCCGAAGGTGTGATCGCGTGCGACGTGGTCGCCGCCATGCCGGCCGCGCTGGCCCCCGGACCGGTCGACGGCCGGGGCTTGGAATAATCTCGCGGCCATGCCGACCGTAGCCGACATCATGGACCGTGAGCCCGCCACCGTTTCCCCGGACGACGACGTCAAGTCGGTGATCTCGAAGCTCCAGACCCACGACCTGCCCGGCATCCCGGTGGTCGACGAGATCCGCAAGGTGGTCGGCATCATCACCGACTCGGACCTGGTGATCTCCGACGAGCAGTCGGACTTCCACCTTCCGCACTACGTGAACATCATGGGCGGCATCGTCTTCCTCGAATCGACCAAGCACTTCGAGGAGCGGGCCCAGAAGGCATTCGCGGCGACCGCGGCCGAGATGATGACCGCCGATCCGCTCACGGTCGGCCCCGACGAGCCGGCCGAGCACGCCGCCCGGCTGATCTCCGAGAAGCACCACAACCGTCTGCCGGTAGTCGACGATGAGGGCCGACTGGTCGGCGTGGTCACCCGGGTCGACGTTCTGGCCGCCCTCACCGGGACCTGATGTACGCAGCGGGCCGAGGCCCGGATCGACCTCGGCGCGCTGCGGCACAACGCGGCGAGCTGCGTCGCCGAATCGGCCCCGGGGTCGAACTCTGCCCGGTCCTGAAGGCCGACGGCTACGGCCACGGTGCCGCCCATTGCGCGGCTGCGGCGATCGTCGCGGCGGGGGCCGACCGGATCGCGGTCGCCACTGCCAGCGAGGCGGTCCAGATCCGGGCGGTCGACCGGGACGTGCCGCTCCTCGTGCTCGGCGCGCTGGCCCCGACCGAGGTCGACCTCGCCGTTTCCGCCGGTGCCGACGTTTCGGTCTGGGACCCGGACTTCGTCGCCGGTCGGTCGAGCGCCGGGCGGAGCCGCCGGCGCAGTCGGTCAGGTCCACGTCAAGTACGACACCGGCATGGGGCGGCTCGGCAGCCCCGACCCGGAGCTGGTGATCGCGATCGCCCGCTCGGTCGACGTCCAGCCCGCACCTCGAGCTGGAGGCGGTCTGGACCCACTTCGCCACCGCCGACGAGGCCGGACCGCTCCTTCGAGATCTCCAGCGCGACCGGCTGGCGGAGCTGGCGGCGCGGATCCGCGGCGAGTTCCCGGAGATGAAGCTCCACGCCGCCAACAGCGCCGCGCTGATCTCCGATCCGGCGACCCACTTCGACATGGTCCGCCCCGGCGTCGCGGTCTACGGCATGGATCCGTTCGGCGTGGACCCGGCCGCGCACGGCCTCGCGCCGGTCCTGTCGCTCCATTCCTACGTCGCGACGATGAAGCGCTTCGAGCCCGGGCATGAGCGCCGGCTACGGCCGCACCTGGACGGCCGAGCGAGCCGACCACCGTGGTCGACCGTCCCGGTCGGCTACGGCGACGGCGTCCGGCGCGGCGCTCTCCAACGCGGGGCGAGGTCCTGATCGGCGGCAGGCCGCCATCCGATCGCCGGCACCGATCTCGATGGACAACCTCACGGTCGACATCGGAGACTTCACGACGGTCGCGGTCGGCGACGAAGTGACCCTGATCGGCAGCCAGGGCGCCGAGCCGATCACCGCCGAGCAGGTGGCCGAGACAGCTCGACACGATCAACTACGAGGTCACCTGCGGGCATCTCGCCGCGGGTGCCGCGCCGGGGCTCGGGAGCCGGGTTGAACCTCGCGGAGGCTCCCGCGCGGCCATGGCGGTCGGCTGGTGTCGCGGGTCGCGAGGCGGCGCTCGAGGGCGCGGACCGCGGCCTGGGTGGTCGGCGGTGCGGTGCGCGACGCCGCGCTCGGACGGGAGGTCGGACGACCTCGACCTGGCGGTCGACGGCGACCCCGCGCGCGGTGGCCCGGCGGGTCGCTCGCGCGCTCGGCGGATACGCCTTCGAGCTCTCGGCGGAGTTCCCGACCTGGCGGGCCCGGCGACCGCGACGGCACCTGGCAGGTCGACGTCGCGGCGCTGCGCGGCGGCGGCATCGAGGCCGACCTCGGCGCTGCGCGACTTCACGGTCGGCGCGGTCGCGGTCGGTCTGGACGCACGGCGAGGGCCTCGACCCGTCCGGCGGCCTCGGCGACCTCGAAGCCGGGGCGCGCTCCGGGCGGTCGGCCCGGGAGTCCTTCGCCGACGATCCGCTGCGGCTGATGCGGGCCGCGCGGCTGGTCGCCCAGTTCGGCTGGACGTCGACCCGGAGACGGTCGAGCTCGGGCTGCGCGTCACCGCGCGCGGGCCGCCGAGCCGGCCGGCGAGCGCATCCTCGCCGAGCTCTGCCAGCTGATGGCGGCCCGGATCCGCTCGCGCGGCCTGGCCGCGATGGACGCCTCGGGCTCTCGACTCGCTCCTGCCGGAGGTCGGGGCGCTGAAGGGCGTGGTCCAGGGCCCGAACCACCACCTCGACGTCTACGGCCACACGATCGAGGTGCTCGAGGGCGTCCTGCGGATCGAGTCGGACCTGGAGCGCTTCGTCGGCGAGAGTGCCGGCGGCGGTCGCGCGAGCTGCTCGACGAGCCGCTGGCCGACGGCGTGTCAGCCGCTCGACCGGGCTGCGCCTGGCCGCCCTCTTTCACGACTGCGCCAAGCCGCGACCCGCACGCGACGAGCGACGGTTTCATCAGCTTCCGCGGCCACGACGTCGAGGGCGCCGACGCGATCGGGCAGATCTTCGGCCGGCTCAAGTCGAGCAACCGCCTCGCCGAGCTACGTGCGCGGCGCTGACCCGGCACCACCTGATCCTCGGCTTCATGGTGCCCGCAGCGGCCGCTCGACCGGCAGCCAGGTCTACCAGTACCTGAAGCCACACCGATCCGGTCGCGGTCGACGTCACCCTGCTGACCGTCGCCGACCGGCTGGCGGCGCGGGGGACGAGCAGCATCGCCAGCGACGAGATGGTCGCGGGCCACCTGGAGCTGGCTTGCGGAGATGGTCGCGGACGGTCTCGAGTGGCGCCGCGACCGGCCCGCCGGCGCCGTTCCTGCCCGGCGACGAGCTGGCCGGCGAACTCGGGCATCGAGCCCGGCCCGGATCTGGGCCGGGTGATCGATGAGCTGGCCGAGGCCCGATACGCGGGCGAGATCGATTCTGCAAGCGAAGCTGTGGAATTGGCGCGTCGCTTCCTCGAGCTGACTGGGTAGTACGCTCCCTCGTCGCATGGCTAAAGAAGAAAAGATCGAGATGGAGGGCGAAATCACCGAAGCCCTCCCGAATACGATGTTCCGCGTCAAGCTCGACAACGACCACGAGGTCCTCGGCCACATCTCCGGCAAGATGCGCCGGCACTACATCCGCATCCTGCCTGGGGATCGTGTCAAGATCGAGCTGTCGCCCTACGACCTCGACCCGCGGCCGGATCACCTACCGCTACAAATAGGCCCGGCGGGGCGCAACCATTCGCCGCCGCCGTGTTCTTGAAAGTGATGCCTAACCCCTCACTAACACTTTCCAAGCATTCGCCCCCCGTCTGGACCCGGGTCGCGGCACTCGCCCCCTGTCGCCCTTCGGCGCTTTTTCGTTGCCGCCGCCGTTCCCGACGCCGGCGCCGCCACCAAGCGGGTCGTGCTCGGCAAGGCCAACAAGAACCTCGAGCCCAACTGCGGCACGAACTTTTCCCGCGACCTGCCTGTCGAAGGGCAAGGTCACCGGCTATCAGGTCTTTCGCAAGGGTTCGGCCCGAAGAACGCCTTCAGGGTGCCGTTCAAGGGCAAGATCGTCTCCTGGTCGATCTCGCTCGCCGACCGACCAAAGGCGTGATCTCCAAGGGCGGCACCGACACCCCGCCCAGCTCCCGTTCTTCAACGACCTCTTCGGCTCGCCGGCCTCGGCCCGGATCGCGGTACTGAAGCAGGTCGACAAGAAGAAGGGCGGCCGCCGCATTACAAGATGGTCCGCCAGAGCCCGGCGCAGATCCTCAACCCCTACTTCGGCCGAACCGTCACTTTCGCCCTGGAGCGCCCGCTGAACGTGATCCGCAAGCAGGTGGTGGCGCTGACCATCCCGACCTGGGCGCCGGCGGTCTGGAAGCCGTACTCCTGCAGCTTCAACCCGACCAGCGGGGTCCAGGATCCCGACGCCTGCTGCCCAGGCGGAGAAGGACTACACCTGGCGCGGCAGCCGGGCAACCGACAAGTGCAAGCTCGGCTCGACCCGGACACCGGCGAGCCGAACGAGGCGCTGCAGAGGACCCGTCCGCAGCAGAAGGTCGACTCGGAGCGGCGCTACGGCTGCTACTACGGCAGCAACGTGCTGCTGTACACGGCGACCCTCATCGGCCGCAACTAGGCCGGACGAAAATCAGGCGGGCAGTCCGCAGAACTCGCAGCTGGCGAGGTCGCGCGCGGTGAGCTGCTCGCAGCGGCGGCAGACACGCAGGTTCTCCGGCGTGCGCGGAAGGCTGGAGCCCGAGCCGACCAGCGGCAGAACCGCGGCCACCGGTTCGAGTTCTTCGCCGGTCTCGGCGTCGCGGTAGACGACCCCCTCCTGAACCGGGGCGATCGACTCGCGTCCGGAGACGGGCGCGCGGAGACGGTAGACCTGCTGGCTGCTTTCGGAACTCATTGCGGGGAGAATAACCCGAAATGAAGATCCTCATCTTTCACGGCTACCTGCTGCGCGGCACCGGCAGCAACATCTACAACAACAACCTCGCCCGGGCGCTGGCCGGCCTCGGCCACGAAGTCCACCTGTTCTGCCAGGACCTCGAGGCCGAAGATCTGCCCTGGGTCGACTCGATCGGCCTCTGGGAGACGGGGGAGTCTGGGGGTGCGAGAGCTGCGCGAAGCCGAGCCGCCGGATCGGTGACCGTGTACCGCCCGTCGATCGGCGGCGTCCTGCCCGTCTACGTAGAGGATCCGTACGAGGGATTCGAGGCCAGGGCATACCCCCGTCTGAACGAGGAAGAGGTCGAGCACTACATAAAGTGAACGTCGAAGCGGTCCGCGACGTGGACGAAGCGATCGGCGGCAGGACGCCGCGCTCGCCAACCACCTGATGATGGCGCCGGTGAGACTTGCCCGGGCCGGGATCCGGCCGTACGCGGTGAAGCACCACGGGTCGGACCTCGAATACACCGTCAAGCCGAACCCGCGTTTTGTGCCGTACGCCGAGGAGGGCCTCGCGCCGGCGGCGGCGGTGCTGGTCGGCTCGTACCAGACGGCGGCGAGCCTCTGGCAGGCGGTGCCGGGCCTCGACGTCGAGTGAAAGACCGGCATCGGCCCGCCCGGAGAATGAAGGCAAAAATGCATGAAACATTGAGTTGCATCACACAAATGCTTTCTGTGCACTTGGTTGTCACTCCTGAGCTGGAAACAGTTGTGTCGAGTGGCTTTGTCCACTCGCAGCTGCATCGACTCACCCGTGACCAGCTGTTTCTTCCTGCTCGGGATGCACATGAAGTGTTTGCCATGAAGGCAAAAATGCAGAAAACATTAAATTGCATTGCACAAATGCTTTCTGTGCACTTTGTTGTCACTCCTGAGCTGGAAACAGCTGTGTCGAGTGGCTTTGTCCACTTGCAACTGCATCGACTCACCTGTGACCAGCTGTTTCTTCCTGCTCAGGATGCACATGAAGTGTTTGCCATGAAGGCAAAAATGCATGAAACATTGAGTTGCATCACACAAATGCTTTCTGTGCACTTGGTTGTCACTCCTGAGCTGGAAACAGTTGTGTCGAGTGGCTTTGTCCACTCGCAGCTGCATCGACTCACCCGTGACCAGCTGTTTCTTCCTGCTCGGGATGCACATGAAGTGTTTGCCATGAAGGCAAAAATGCAGAAAACATTAAATTGCATTGCACAAATGCTTTCTGTGCACTTTGTTGTCACTCCTGAGCTGGAAACAGCTGTGTCGAGTGGCTTTGTCCAAATCCCCGGAACTGACAAAGACCGAAACTGAACGAAGTAACACACAACATAACATCCGCCACGTATTGCTCAAAGTATAATTGAAGATATGAAACATCGGATTTTGAAAGGTCTCGGCGCCATGATGCGCTTTTTCTGGCCCTATCGAATTCGGGGACATGCCCAGAACAATGCCTGTTATTGGCAGCAACATGTCGACTATACCATGGAGGTCGCCATAGACGTTGAAAGTTTCCGGTACAACGGTACCCAGCTGGTATATACCAACAACTCCCCTGGATACCTTGGAGCGGGTTTATTACCATCTTTACTTCAATGCTTTTCAGCCGGGAAGTGAGATGGGATATGCGCCTACAATCCATTGCCGATCCCGACAGCCGCATGACCACCAAAGACAAAAAGAGCCGTATCGCCGATCTTACCGAGACAGAAATCGGATATCTGCACGCCACTTCCCTGAAGCAGGATGGCGCGCCCGTTTCCGCTGTTGAGGAAGGCACCGTTTTGGTGGTAAACCTGGCCCAGCCCATTCCGCCTGGCGGTAAGACCACCTTTGATATGGACTTCAACGGGCAGGTGCCGGTACAGATCAGGCGATCTGGAAGAGACAATGCCGAAGGGGTTGCCGTTCTTTTCAATGAGCCAATGGTATCCCTAATTGGCGGAATACGATTTTGAAGGATGGCACGCCGATCCTTATATCGCCCGTGAGTTTCACGGGGTTTGGGGCGATTTCGACGTGAAGTTGACCCTTGACAAAAACTACGTGGTAGGTGGTAGTGGTTATTTACAGAACCCACAGGAAATAGGTCACGGCTACGAGGCGCCCGGAACGAGGTCGCCAAAAGAAATCAAAGGGAAAACGCTTACCTGGCATTTCAAGGCCCCCATGGTACATGATTTTATGTGGGCGGCCGACCCCGACTACCTGCACAATACGTCGTAACGAAGTACACAACAACATCGCCACGTATTGCTGACCGGGAACGATGTCCCAGACTTCTGAAATGCGACCCGCCACGATGCGCCACACGACCACGACGTCGGTGATCACCAGACGGTCTCCAAGGGTCAGCGTGTTGCGCGACTGGACGACGACCAATTCGGGGCCGACCGGTGTGGCGGTGACCGGCTGGGTCCGGAACGTGCCCCGGGATCTTTCGGCCAGCGCTCCGAAAAAGCGGCGGATGCCTTCGGGCCCTACATGGTCGCCCTGCAGCTCTGGCAGATTGGGGTTGGAATAGTGCCAGACGGCGTTCTCTGCGAACAGATGGGCCGACCCCGCCATGTCGTCGGGATCGAGTTGCCCGAGCACCGCCAAGGCCGGATGGTCTTCGGTCATGTCGTATCCTTCTCCGTTTCAAGCGCGGTTGCCGACGCCCGCGAAACCGCCTCTGCGGCAGCGAAATCATGCGAGGCGACAATGGCCAACCCTGGCAGACGCGCCTTCAGCGTGCGCACTTTTCCGAACGACGCCAGCAACGCCTCCCGGTCCCCAGTGCCGGGAACAATGTCCCGCTCAAGTAGGGCCACCTCGTAGGTCAGGTCCCCAACCAGAAGGATCGGGTCCCATCCCTCCCTGCGGATCAGCAAGGACATGGAGCCCGCCGTATGCCCCGGCGTGGGCAACAGGATCATCGACCCGTCGCCCGCGACGTCGTGGATGCCGTCGAAACCCTCGAAAAGCGGGTCGTCGGTGGGTGCGAAAGCGATCTGCCGCCACTTCGCGGACGGGATCTCGATGTGCTCCCGCAGGATCCATTCGCGCTCCGGATGGGGCTCCGACAAGATCGCCCACTCGCGCGCGCTGACGAGCAGATCGGCCTGCGGGACCTGCGCGATCCCCCCGACATGATCGAAATGCAGGTGCGAGATGACCGCCGTCCGGATATCACTGGCAGCCACGCCTGCCTTTTCCAGGACATGGTCGATGCGATCGGAGTCATTCACGTGCAGCCTGAAGATGCGCGGCAGCAGAAAGCGTCCGAGCGCCTGCTGGATATAGCGCCTGTCGGAGACGATCGCCGGGTCGATCCCGGTATCGAACAGTACCAAGCCATCACGGTGTTCGATCAGGAAGCACTGCAGGGGCAGGGGCACCCAGCTTGTCCCGAAGAAGACCCATGAAAGCTGTGGCTTCCTGCTCCCGTAGCGGTGTTCCCTGTGCTGCTCCGCGCGCCCGCAATTCAGAACCTGAACCGATGCAATCGGGTGATCGGCCCGGAGAGGCGGATCGACAGAGGCATTTCGCGTCTCAACCAAGTGTCTCGTCCTCCTGAAATGCCAATCAAAAATCCGACGCTACCGGGCGGCCCGTTCGCGCAACTGCACCTTCGCATTCAGGCTACCAACTGGGAGGTCCCGCCTTTTGACGTACCTCAATGACCTCCCGAGGGTCGCCCTGTCCGGTGATAAGGGCTTTCAGGACGGCGCCATCGGGCATCTCGCCCACTTGCACGATTTCACAAGAGCCGGTTTCCCGCACCTCCTTGCTTGGACCCGTGCGGGCGCAAGTTGGCCGAGGCCGACGCCGAGAAGCGCGCAGCGTTCCGTGTGGCGCTTGTGGCGCTTCTGACCGATCCGGGGCGGCGATGCGCCGGGCCTTCGGGCCGCGCGGGCGGTGCTGGAGGGATTGGGGTCAGACGGCTAGGGGCTGATGGGGTCGTCCGGTTTGCGGGACGAAACGGGCTTTCGCTTAGGCTAGATGAAAGCCCGCTTTTCGGGCTGAAGCCTATACCTCCTTCACCAGATCAGCGAAGGGGAGCCGTGTCCGCGGGCTGAGAAGGCCTTGTGGCGTGCCCGTTCCGGCGCAAATCACCATGGTCACCTCTGCCGTTGAAGGAAGTCCCAAAAGCTTGCCTATGCGGCGCCCGTCAATGCCACCCATCGGGCAGGATTCATAGCCGTGAGCGGCCAGCGAAAGCATCAAGTTTTCTGCGGCGAGGCTCGCTTGAACGTGCCCGTAAATGCGGTGGTCCGCACGGGACACAGGCCCGTCCGGCGTTGGCTCGCGGCGTCCCCTGTACCAAAACATGAGCCGGCGTTTGAGGTTCTGGAACCCCCAGCGATCGGTTCGCATCAACATCGGGACGATGTTTTCGTAATAATCGCGGACAGGACCTTTTAGCGGTTTCGCGCCGTCCTTGGTCAATAAGGTCGTTAGTTTCTTCAGATGCGTTTGCCAAAGATCGACCCGCGACACGACAACAACAATGTCTCCCGCGGTCTTCGCCGCCGGTTGCCCAAGGCAAAGATCTGCCATCTGCTTCTTCTTCGCGTCATCTCGGACCCAGTAAAGCTCATAGCTTTGAAGATTCGACGAACTTGGGGCAAGAATCGCGTCTCGCAGGCAATCACGCATGACATCTTCGGGGATGGGCACGCCATCGAAATTTCGGATAGCACGCCGGCCTTCGACGGCTTTCTTGAATCCAGGCAATGCGGATTTCGCGAAAGTCAGGTTCGGCCGTTCGCTCTCCGGGTCAACCACGCGGTCCAGATTACCCATTTCAGTAAGAGGGTTATCTGCGCCGGCCATTGACGTACCTCCGCTGGTCGCTGGTGCTTCATGCACGCAGGATATGTCTGACCGAGCGGGAAACAATGATCTGGCGCAATGCCGGCAACCCTTCAACCGGTTACATCGGCCTGATCATTCAATCATCATGGAGAGGCACCATGTCGACCTCCGATGCTTATGAAACAGCAAAGAAACGCGTCGAAGCCAAGATGAGCTTCTACACTCATCTGACGGTCTATGTGGCTGTCATCTTGCTACTTGCGATCATCAATCTCACGACCTCATCCGGCACCATCTGGTTCCACTGGCCCATGCTGGGCTGGGGGGTCGCAATTGTCCTCCATGCCGTGTTGGTCTTCGTATTTCCGGGCCGGCTCGCCGTGACCGAAGAAATGATCGAAAAGGAGATGGGAAAGTCCCGAACATAGTCTGAAGGAGCATTGCGAAGGCCAATGGGAGATCACAGACTTGGGACGCCAAAGTCGTCGGATCTGGCATAGCAGAGCAGCCCTTCATGGGCTCCGCAGCATCATGCAAATTCGACTCGAAGCGGCTGGGCGTTCACAATACGGTATCGGGGCGATCCGGCGCAGTACCGACAACGCAGCGCCCCGTCCGGCGGGCGGCATGGGCCTTGGTTCAGGCCACGCGGTCCAATCCGAACGTGTCGTGCAGCGCCTGCACCGCCAGTTCCATGTACTTCCGGTCGATCAGCACCGAGATCTTGATCTCGGAGGTGGTGATGACCTTGATGTTGATGCCCTCGTCGCGGAGCGCCTTGAACATCTGGGCCGCGACGCCCGCATGGCTGCGCATGCCGATGCCCACGACCGAGACCTTGGCCACGTCGGTATCGGCGACGAGCGTCGTGAAAGTTGATCTCGCCCGCGTCCTTGGCGCGCCTTCTGATCGCCCTTTCGGCGCGCTTCACCTGATCGGTGGGGCAGGAGAAGGTCATGTCGGTCCGGCCCTCTTCCGAGATGTTCTGGACGATCATGTCGACGTTCACGCCGGCCTCGGCCAGGGGTCCGAAGATCGCCGCCGCGATGCCGGGGCGGTCGGCCACCGAGGTCAGCGTCATCTTGGCTTCGTCGCGGCTATAGGCGACGCCTGAGATCACATTGAATTCCACGATATCCTCCTCGTCGCAGACAAGGGTGCCTGCGCTTTCGTTGTTGTCTTCGAAGCTGGACAGGACCCGCAGCTTCACCTTGTAGCGCATGGCCAGTTCGACCGAGCGGGTCTGAAGCACCTTGGCGCCGAGCGAGGCCAGTTCCAGCATTTCCTCGAAGGCGATCCGGTCGAGCTTGCGCGCCTTGGACGTGATCCGCGGGTCGGTGGTATAGACGCCGTCCACATCGGTGTAGATGTCGCAGCGGACGGCCTTGAAGGCGGCGGCAAAGGCCACGGCGGTGGTGTCGGAACCGCCCCGGCCCAGCGTCGTGATGCGGCCTTCGGGGCTGATGCCCTGAAAGCCCGCGACCACGGCCACCTTCATGCCCTGGGCGAATTTCGCGTTGATGTTGTCGGTCGGGATCTCGGTGATCCGCGCCGTGGAATGGGCCGAGGTCGTCTTGAGCGGCACCTGCCAGCCCTGCCATGAGCGGGCGGGGATATCCATTTCCTGCAAGGTGAGCGCCATCAGGCCGGCGGTGACCTGTTCGCCCGAGGAGACCACCGCATCGTATTCGCGCGCGTCGAACAGGGGTGAGGTTTCGCCGACCCAGCCCACCAGTTCGTTCGTCTTGCCCGCCATGGCCGAGACGATGACGATCACGTCATGGCCATTGGCCACTTCGCGGCCCACGCGCTTGGCGGCGCGGCGGATCCGGTCGAGCGTGGCGACGGAGGTGCCGCCGAATTTCATCACAAGCACGGACATGTGCTTTCCTCGGATGGTGTCGGTTCGGGCGGGGTTTACGCAAGGGGCGGGGCGAGGAGCAAGGCCCGGATCGTGCGGCGTGGCAAATCGGGGATCGGTGCCGCGGACGCGCTTCGAGGGGGCTCAGCGGATGCGGTCGACCCGGGCGATGATGTCGAGGATGATCGTGTCGCCCACCAGATCGGCGAAACCGCCCGCGCCGAAGGCCGCGCGGCTGATCTCGCCATGAAGCTTGATCGACATCCGGTCGCGGTCGCCCGGTTGGGTACCCTGCTGGCGGAAAACCTGGGCGTTGAGCGTGATCGGGCGGGTGACGTCGCGGATCGTGATCAGGCCCTCGATCCGCGCCTTCTGGCCATCCGGGATCACGCGGGAGCTTTCGAAGGTGATGGTGGGGAAGCGGTTCGTGTCGAGGACCTGTGGCCCCTTCATTGCGCTGGTGGCGAGGAACATCCCCGCGGTGGCCTTGTCCGCGTCGATCGTCGCGGCGACCTCGCTGTTCGCCGGGTTGTCGATATCCAGAAGAATCCGCGCCTTGGACACGGTCATGTTTCCGCGCGTCGGATTCCCGGAGAACGTATACACGAAACTGACGAAGGAATTGGCCACATCCAGCCGATAGGGCTCTGGCCCGGCATGGGCGAGGCCGGTCAGAAGGAGCGTAAAAATGAGGACAAGACTGCGCATGGCGCGACGCTATCACGGAAATCGCGGCGGACGCGTCATTTCTTGGTGATGAGCGGTTGCCCCCGGAGGCGAGGAGGCTAGTGTCTGGCCAAATCAAAACCTTAGGAACAAAACCTTACGGGGGACACGGATGAAACGCACGACGCTGGGGCGGACGGGCATCGAGGTCAGCGCGCTCTGCCTCGGGTCCATGACATGGGGCACGCAGAATACAGAAGCCGAGGCCCATGCGCAGATCGAGATGGCGCTGGATCACGGGGTGGATTTCATAGACACGGCGGAAATGTATCCGGTGAACCCGGTGCGGGCCGAGACGGTGGGCGGGACCGAGGCGATCATCGGCAACTGGATCGCGGAGAGCGGGCGGCGCGAGGAGATCGTGCTGGCGACGAAGGTGTCGGGGCTGAACGAACGGTTCGTGCGCCCCGGGCAGCCGGTGACGCCCGCGACGCTGACAGAGGCGCTCGAGGGGTCGCTGAAGCGGCTTCGGACGGATTACGTGGACCTGTACCAGTTGCACTGGCCCAATCGCGGGTCGTTCCATTTCCGGCAGATCTGGCGGTTCGATCCGTCAAAGCAGGACGGTGCCGCCGAAGTCGAGAACATGGCGGCGGTGATGGAGCGGCTGAAGGATCTGGTCACCGAGGGCAAGATCCGGTCCTTCGGTCTCTCGAACGAAAGCACATGGGGCACGATGCAATGGCTGGCGGCGGGGGCGGCCACGGGCGGGCCGCGCATCGCGTCGCTCCAGAACGAATACTCGCTGTTGTGCCGACACTACGATTCCGATCTGGCCGAGATGTCGGTGCATGAGGACGTGACGCTTCTGGCGTTTTCGCCGCTGGCGACGGGGCTTCTGACCGGCAAGTACCAGGATGGGGCGGTGCCCGAAGGCTCGCGCATGTCGCTGAACGAAACGCTGAGCGACCGGGCGCGGCCACGGGTGTTTCCGGCGGTGGCGGCCTATCTGGACCTTGCGCGAAAGCACGGGCTGGACCCGTCGCAGATGGCCATCGCGTGGTGTCTGACGCGGCCGTTCCCGACGATCCCGATCTTCGGCGCGACGACCCCCGCGCAGCTTGAACTGGCGCTTGGGTCCGGCGATGTCACGCTGTCGGAGGAGGTTCTTGAAGAGATCGATCACATTCATCGCGACCACCCCATGCCCTATTGACCGGCACGCGGCGATGACGGCAGGTAGGGGCATGATCAAGCGGATTTCCCCACGTCCGGTTGTCCTGGCCTGCCTTGCCATGTTCGCCCTTGCGGCATGTCTTCCGGACCGGACCGCAGATGACGAATTCGGCCCGGATTTCGCCGATGATTTCGAGGCGGCCTGTGTGGCCGATGGGGGCCGCTGGGGGGCCGGGGCACGCGCGGGGACGATGGTCTGTTACCGCGAGACCCGTGACGGCGGAAAGATGTGCAAGGCGTCGGGCGATTGCGCGGGCCAGTGCCTTGCCCGGTCCCAGACCTGTGCGCCGGTGACGCCGCTTCTGGGGTGCCACGAGGTTCTGAGGCTCTGAAGGCGGGCGGACGACGCTATGCACCGAATAGCCCGTCTTGCGCTTCTGGCGGCGCTTCTTGCGGGTTGCGCAACGCTGCCCTCGGATGGTTATCGCGACACCGATGTGCCGATCTCTTCGGCGGCGGCATTCGATGTGCAGCGCTATGCGGGGCTGTGGTACGAGATCGCGCGCTTTCCGGTGCCGTTTCAGGCCGATTGCGAGGCGGTGACCGCGCGCTATACGGCCAATTCCGACGGGACGGTCGGGGTATTGAACACCTGCCGCGACGGGGCGGTGGACGGGCCGGAACGCCAGATCCGGGGCAGCGCGGAAATCGTCGGGCCGGGGCGTCTTTCGGTGGGCTTTCAGGGCGTGCCCTTCATCAAGGGGCCCTATTGGGTGCTTTGGGTCGATGAGGGCTATCGCACGGCGGTGGTGGGCGTGCCTTCGGGCCGGGCAGGCTGGATCCTGAACCGGGCGCCCGAGATTCCATCGGACAGGTTGAAAGCCGCGCTGGAAATTCTTGATTTCAATGGATATGACACGAGAAAGCTGCGCTGGACCGCGCAGCCGCCCGCGCCCTAAGCCAGAAGGTCGCGCAGGTACTCCGGAAAGTCACGGGCCGAGACTGTCGCCTCGCGCACCAGAAGATCGAAGTGACGGCTGAAGGCGGTGACCCGGGCGCTGTCGCGAAACACCAGATAGTGCTGTCCGAGATAGAGCGCCGCCAGAAGCGGGCCGAAAACGGTGAGCGGCGCGGAATGCAGCCGTCTTGCGTCGAACAGGAAGATCCGCAGGGTCGGATAGAGTTGCTCGTGCAGTTCGAAGAGCCGGGCGATCTGTTCCTTGCGCACCTCCTCGGGCAGTCCGGCGTAATACCCCTCGCCGCGCACGAGGCTTTCAACCTCGAACAGCGGGATCGCGAGCTCGTGGTCCGAGCGGGTGTCGCGCAACAGATCGAGCCTGTCGCCCGAAGCGCCGATCGCCTGTTCCGTGGTCTTGGCCAGGTGCGGAGCGTATTCCCAGCGCAGCATTTCGGGGGTCTTGAGCATGTCGGGCAGCCGCGCGGGCACGTGGCGGATCTTGTAGCCGGCAGCCTCGCGGTGCCATGCGTAGAGCTGTTCGTCGGCGAGCGCGCGGTCGGCGGTGGGCATCTCCATGGAGGCCGCCAGGATATCGGCGGCGCGTTCCGGCCGGTCGGACAGGCCCAGAAGCCAGTCGGACGAGACCCCGAGGGCCGCCGCGCATTCCGCCACGACCTGTGCATTGGGCAGGCGGGGTGTTTCCCGCGACAGGAGTTGCGAGATCGTCGAGCGGTCGACTCCCACCTGCCGGGCAAGGCCGCTTTGGCTCGCGCCCATGTCCTGCATCGCCCGCGCGAGGCGGCGGCGAAAGGCAAGGGCGCGGTCTCTCTTGTCCGTTTTTGACATGATTGGTGAATTT
The DNA here is from genome assembly GCA_963698645.1 of uncultured Alphaproteobacteria bacterium. Lineage (GTDB taxonomy): Bacteria > Pseudomonadota > Alphaproteobacteria > Rhodobacterales > Rhodobacteraceae > Ovoidimarina. Next base: position 118,094 of record CAVORP010000004.1, on the reverse strand, counting down.
ATTCTGCAACGGGGAATAATTGTTGCGAACATACCGAATGTGCGCGGCGCCGTGACAAGTGCAAGAGTGGCAGGAGGTGACAGGTGTTGCCGCATTGGGGAAGATACTGAGATTCAAGGTGGAATGGCCGACGTTGGCCATGTTGGTTCTGTGTTACGGGCTTTGGTCCCTTGCCACGACGGCCATCTATGATCTGGCCCCGGGTCTGGCGGTTCTTCTTGCGGCACTTGCCACGGCCTTTCATGCGTCGCTGACCCATGAGGTCGTCCATGGCCATCCCGTTTCCGGGCCATCCGCGGTTGAATGCGGCCCTTGTGGCGCCGGCCCTGACGCTGATCATTCCCTATGGCCGGTTCCGGGACACGCATCTGGCGCATCACAACGATTCGATCCTGACCGATCCCTATGACGACCCGGAATCGAACTACCTGGCGCCCGAGGTCTGGGACGCCCTGCATCACGCCCACGCGCTGGCTTCTGACGCTCAACAACACGTTGGCGGGGCGGATGATCCTTGGCCCGGCGATCGGAGTGTTCGTCTTTCTGCGGCAGGATATCCGGCTGATCCGTGCGGGCGACCGGCAGGTTCTGAGGGACTGGATCCTGCATGTTCCGGCGCTTGGGCTGGTGGCGGGCTGGTTCCTGTGGGTCGCGGCGATGCCGTTCTGGGCCTTCGCCATCGCGGCCTATCTGGCCATGTCGATCCTGAAGATCCGCACATTCCTCGAGCATCAGGCCCATGAGCGCGCGAGCGGACGGACCGTCATCATCGAGGATCGCGGGCCGCTCGCGTGGATGTTCCTGAACAACAACCTCCACGTGGTCCATCACATGCATCCGAAGGTGCCGTGGTATCGGCTTTGGCGGCTGTATTCCGAGAATGCCGCCCATTACCACAGGCGCAACGGCGGCTATGTCTATCGTTCCTATGCGGAGGTGTTCCGGGCGCATTTCCTGCGCCGGCAAGGACCCGGTGCCGCACCCGTTCTGGCACAAGTCCTGATCTGACCCCTCGCGCGCGACCGGGCGCCGTGCCAAGAAGCGGGGCATGGACGCATGGATTCCCATAACCATCGCCGCAGCGGCGGCGCAGACGCTGCGCTTCATGGCGCAGAAGCATCTGAAATCCACGGCGCTGTCCACCGGCGGGGCGACGCTGGCGCGGTTCCTGTTCTCGGCGCCTTTGGCGGCGGCTCTGGTGGTGCTTTACGGGCGCGGCTCGGGCCAGGGCATGCCGGGGATCGGGCCGGGCTTCTGGGCCTATGCGCTGACCGGGGGACTGGCGCAGATTCTGGCGACCATGTGCGTGGTGGCGCTGTTCGCGCACAGAAATTTCGCCGTGGGCATCACCTTCAAGAAGACCGAGGTGATCCTGACCGCGGTGGTGGGCTTTCTGATCCTTGGTGACCGGATTTCCCTTTGGGGCGGGGTGGCCCTCTTGATCGGGCTGTTGGGCGTTCTGTGGCTGTCGGATCCGCCGGAGCGGACGGGCGCGGGCTGGACCCGGTTTCTGAACCGGGCGGCGGGGCTGGGCCTTTTGTCGGGGGTGTTCTTTGCCATCTCTGCGGTGGGTTATCGCGGGGCGGTTCTGGCGCTGGAGGGCGGTGACACGGGGCTTCGCGCGGGGCTTACGCTGGCGATCGTGACGGCCTTTCAGACCCTTGCCCTTGGGGCTTGGCTTGCCCTGCGCGAACCGGGTCAGATCATGGCGACGCTGCGCGCATGGCGCGTGGCGGGGATGGTGGGGCTTTTGTCGATGATCGGCAGCTTCTGCTGGTTCGCGGCCTTCAGCCTGCAGAACGCGGCCTATGTCTTTGCGCTTGGGCAGGTGGAGCTGATCTTTTCGGTCTTCGTCTCGGTCCTCGTGTTCCGCGAAAAAATCACCGGGCGCGAGATCACCGGCATGGCGGTCCTGACGCTGTCGATCCTGCTTGTGGTCTGGCTGGGCTAGGCGGGATTGCCGCGCAGACGCAGGAACGCCACCCGTTCGTCGTGGCTGTCGAAGAACGGGACCTCGTGCGGGGCATCGAGATCGGGCAGGCGGGCCGCGATCTCGGACAGCACGATCTCGGTGATGAAGGGCAGGTCGACGCGCCGGATATCGTCCAGCGGGACCCATTGCAGATGCGAAAGCTCATCCGTGGCCCGGCTGAAATCGTCGATATCGCCCTGAAGCCGCGCGGCATCGACGATGAAGAAGCGCGCGTCGAAGCGGCGGGGGCGGCCGGGCGGCGTGATCGCGCGAAAGACGAAGCGGAGCGCGGAGGCCGAGGGCAGGTGACCCGTGGCGGCAAAGCGTGACCAGTCGCGCGGCGGGCTGTCCCATTGGCCCGGCTGGCCGAGGATCAGGCCGGTCTCCTCCCATAATTCGCGCACGGCGGCGGCGGCAAGCGCATCCGGTGCGGGGCCATCGGAGGTCTCGGCCAGTCGGCTGGCACAGATGCGGGGCAACGGGGCCGAGAGCGGCACATGGGCATCGCCCGGATCGACGGCGCCGCCGGGAAAGACGAATTTCATGGGCATGAACGCGGCCTTTGCCCCGCGCTGGCCCATCAGGACCGACGGGTTACGGTCCGGGTCCCTCAGGGCGATCACGGTGGCGGCGTCGCGGATCGGGACCTCTGTCATGGAACTCAGGCCACCCCGAACCCGTGCATGCGCTTGGCCCATTGGAACGCCACGATCAGTCCCTTGAGCCGTGGCAGCAGATAGAGCGACAGCGCGGTGCAGCCGACCGAGAACGTGGTGGCGAGGATCATCGGATCGGGGCGGAAGGTGGTGAAGCTCCAGATCATCGCGGGAGCCATGAGGTGACCCACGATCAGGATCGTCAGATAGGCCGGGCCGTCATCGGCGCGGGCAGCGCGCAGGTCCTCGCCGCAGACAGGGCAGGTGTCGCGGATCTTGAGATAGCCCTTGAGCATATGACCGGTGCCGCATTGCGGGCAGCGGCGCTTCCAGCCACGGAAAAGCGACTGGCGTAGCGGCCGTGCGTCATCCTCCGATGTATTCGGATCTGTTCCGGAGAGCTGCGTTTCAAGGTGCGGAGACATCTTGCAGGATCCCGACTGGCGTTCGTTGGCCCCTGAGTAGCGGATGCCGCGGAGAAGGGAATGTCGCAGAAAGTCCTTGCGGCGGGATGTCGCGATTATTTTTCGAAAGCTGCGACGGAATTGGGCGGCTGCCGCGTTTGAGGATCAGAAGGCGGGCAAATTGCCATAAGCCGATATGTGAAAATGGAGACGACCCATGATGAGACCCACCCTTGTTGCCCTTGTCGTGCTGACCACCGCCGCGAGCGCGGTTCATGCGCAAGGCCCTGACGGCCCCGGACGCGAGCGGATGTCGTTCGAGACCTTCGATACCGATGGCGATGGCCGGATCACCCAGGCCGAGATCGACGCGCTGCGCGCGGCGCGCTTTGCCGAGGTCGACACCGATGGCGACAATCAGGTCAGCCGCGACGAGTTCATTGCCCATTCCGCGAAACAGGCCGCCGAACGCGCCGGGGGCATGTTCGACCGGATGGATGCCGATGGCGACGGGATGCTGTCGCGGGACATGGCGGAACAGCGGATCCCCGGGCGCGGGCTTCTGGCGCGGCTGGATACGGATGGCGATGGCGTCGTGACCGAGGCCGAATTCGATGCGATGCGCGACCGGATCGCCGAGACGAGGGCCGATCATGGTCGGCGGGGCGAAAGTCTGTTTCGGCAAGCACCGTAACTGAGGTTGGCGGACGGGGCGTGCGTGGTCTGTGCGTGCGCGCCCCTGCCGATTGCCCGATCGTTCCGGACAGGATAGCCGTGGCGGACGATGACCGAACCAGACGACGCCATGACCGGGGTGCCGGACGACGCGCTGCTGATCGCCTATGCCAATGGCGACCGGACGGCGTCGCTGGAACTGACGCGCCGTCTGGTGCCGCGGGTGCTGTCCTATGCGGCGCGGCTTCTGGGCGATGCGAGCGAGGCCGAGGATGTGGCGCAGGAGGCGATGTTGCGGCTGTGGCGGATCGCGCCGGACTGGCGGCAGGGCGAAGCCCGGGTCTCCACATGGCTTTACCGCGTGGTGACGAACCTGTGCACAGACCGGTTGCGCAAGGGGCGCAGGGTGGCGCCGCTCGACGCGGCGGGCGATCCCGCCGATGGTGCGCCGGGCAGCGAGGCGCGGATGATGTCGGCCAACCGCGCCGAGGCGTTGCAGGTTGCGTTGAACGCCCTGCCGGACCGCCAGCGCGAGGCGGTGGTGCTGCGCCATATCGAAGGGCTTTCGAATCCCGAGATCGCCCAGGTGATGGACATCGGGGTCGAGGCGGTGGAAAGTCTGACCGCCAGGGGAAAACGGGCGCTGACGGCGGCTTTGTCGGGGCGGCGCGACGCGTTGGGGTATGAAGATGGCTGACAAGGATCCAATGGACGACTTCTTTGCGGCGGCACGCGAGGATGCGCCGGTGCCGTCCGATGCGCTTCTGGCACGGATCGCGGCGGATGCCGATCAGGTGGCCGAGACCTGGCGCCCGACGGCGCGCCCGGCGCGGCCCACGATCCTGTCGCTTCTGGGCGGATGGCGAGGCGGGGCGGGGCTTGCCGCGGCGGCGCTGACCGGTCTTGTGATCGGCTATGTCGCGCCAACTGCCGTGACCGGTTATGTCCCGGGGGTGACCGGCGACGATTACGACCTGTCCGATCTGGGCGCGGGCTATGGCATCGACGCATTCGAGGAAGAGCAGGGCTGATGGCGGACGCGCAGAACCCGAAAGCCGGCATCCCGGTCTGGTTGCGGATCGTGCTGGTGGTCTCGCTGGCCCTGAACCTGCTGATCGCCGGGCTGATCGTCGGTGCGGCCCTTGGTGACCGGCGGGACGGGCGCGACCGGTCGGTGCGCGATTTGTCGGGGACGCCCTTCTTCATGGCGCTGGAGCCGCAGGAGCGGCGCGCCCTTGCGCGCGCGGCGCGCAGCCAGTCGGAAGACAGCCTGCGCGAAAGCCGCCAGGCGCTCCGGCAGCGGTTCGAGGCGCTTCTGAATGCGCTTAGGGCCGAAAGTTTTGACCGGGCTGCGGTCGAGGCGCTTCTGGCCGAACAGCGGGCGGCGGCGTCACGTCGCGCGGATCTGGGGGAGCAGGTGTTGCTCGACCATCTGGAGGGTCTGGGCGTGGAAGAGCGGCGCGCCTATGCGGACCGGCTCGACGCCTCGCTTCGGCGGGCGATCCGGCGCTGATTTCAGGCGGCGAATTGCGGCGGCGACACGGTGACCATGTCACGCCCGGCGTTCTTTGAATTGTAAAGCGCGGTATCGGCCCGGTCGATCGCGCCCTCGGCGGTATCCTTGGGGGCGGTCATCGCCATGCCGATGCTGACGGTCACCGGGACCCGCATCGCGCGCCCGGGACAGGTCACCGCGGTCTCGCGGACCACGGAACACAGCCGCTCAGCCGCGGCAAGGGCCGCCTCGGGATTGGTGTCGCGCATGATGATCAGGAATTCCTCGCCCCCGATCCGGGCGACCATATCCATCCCGCGGAGGTTGTCGCGCAGGCGGTGGGCCACTTCGGTAAGTACCGCGTCGCCCGTCGCATGGCCGAACCGGTCGTTGACGGTCTTGAACCGGTCGATGTCGACCAGCAGCACACAGACCCTTTCGCCCGCGTTTTCCTGTTCCAGGATCTGCTGCAGATGGGCCATTGCGTAGCGCCGGTTGAAGAGGCCGGTCAGCGGGTCTTCCACCGCGAGACGCAGCCGTTCCTCGACGGCGGCGCGCAGACTGTCGGCCTCGCGCTTGCGCCGAAGCTGGACGTCGATGCGATGGGCCAGTTCCTTGGGGTCGAATCCGGTCTCGAGAAGGTCGCTTGCCCCAAGATCGAGGGCCATCGCGGCGGTATCCGTATCCTCGGGGTCGTGGATGACGATGATCGCGGAATGGCGCGCCGAGGCGTGCGAGCGCAGATCCGCCAGAAGCCGCAGGACATGGGTCGGCCCGCAGCGTCCGGCGCCGATCACAAGGACATCGGGAGTGCGATTGCTTTCGGCCGCTGTCAGGGCCTGTTCGACATCGAGCGCGCCCACGCCATGCGCCGTATGGTCCTGAAGATCGCGGCGCGCCCGTTCGGCTTCGGGCAGGGTGGCGGCGACGAAGGCGGCGCGGCCGGGATGGGTGAATATGGGGGCGTCCTCGGCAAAGCCCATTTCGCGGACGGTGAGGGCGCGGGCCTGCAACGCCTCGGCGGTTTCGCGCGAGCGCAGGAGGCTTCGGATTCGCGCCAGGAGCAGGATCGGCGTGAACGGGCGCGTGACCAGATCATCGGCGCCTGCCCGCAGGCCCTCGAGCCGGGCGGAGGGCAGGTTTTCCGTCAGCGTCAGGATGACCGGGATCGACCGCGTGGCCGGTTTCGCGCGCAGTCGCGCCAGTGCGGTCAGCCCGCCACCGGGCAGGTCACGGTCCAGAAGGATCAGCGCGGGCTGCCGGATCTCGGCTGTCTTGACCAGTCCGTCGGCGTGATCGACGGTGATCGTTTCATGGCGCGCACCCTTGAGAACCGAGCACAAGGTGATCCTGTTCGTGGTCATGCCATCTGCTATAAGAATGCGCGCTGCCATGGATACCTCGTGGGCCGAGAACGGGTTAGAACGATGTGCTCACGATATGGCCACAAGTCTTAACAAAGCCTTTCCCAGCGTTAAGGAATGACGACGATGGAGCGAAAATCCGCCGAGACACTGGCCCTTACCGCGCTGGCATGGCTGGTGGGGAACGAGGAGTTGCTGCCGGTCTTTCTGGGGTCGACGGGGGCGGATGCAGAAGACCTTCGACGGCAGGCGGGAGACCCTGTCTTTCTGGGATCGGTGCTGGATTTCCTCACCATGGATGACGCCTGGGTCATCGCCTTTTGCGATGCAAATGGCCTGCCTTACGAGGCCCCGATGCAGGCCCGCACGGGCCTGCCCGGGGGCGAGATGACGCACTGGACCTGATATTTTCGTGAGAAACCCTAGTGCTGGGGGCGGATGAAGGTGCCGTTCTGCAGGTCCCGGACCGCCTGCCGCAATTCCTCTTGCGTGTTCATCACGATCGGCCCGTGCCAGGCCACCGGTTCCTCGATCGGCGCACCCGAGATCAGCAGGAAACGAATCCCCTCGGGACCCGCGGTCACGGTCACCTCGTCGCCGGTGCCGAAGCGGATCAGAGTACGGTTACCGGACAGGTCACGAATGTTAACCTCGGACCCCATCACTTCCTTCTCGAGCCGCACCCCTGCGGGGGCGGAGGCATCGGCAAAGCGGCCTGCGCCCTCGAAGACATAGGCAAATGCGCGACGGTAGGTGTCGATCCGGAACGTCTTGGTCAGACCGGCCGGAACCCAGATGTCGAGATATTGCGGATCGGCGGCGATTCCGTCCACCGGGCCGCGCTTGCCCCAGAACTCTCCGATGATGACCTTTACCCGGGTGCCGTCATCGTCGATGATTTCGGGGATCTCCGTGCCGCTGACATCCTGATAGCGCGGGGCGGTCATCTTGAGCGATCCGGGCAGGTTGCCCCAAAGCTGGAAGCCGTGCATCTGGCCCTGGGCGTTTCCCTTGGGCATTTCCTGATGCAGGATGCCCGAGCCTGCCGTCATCCATTGCACGTCGCCCGCGCCAAGGGTGCCGACATTGCCAAGCGAATCGCCATGATCGACGGTGCCCGACAGCACATAGGTGATCGTTTCGATCCCGCGATGGGGGTGCCATGGAAAACCGCGCAGGAAATCCTCGGGATGATCGTTGCGGAAATCATCGAACAGCAGGAACGGGTCCAGCATCGTCGGATCCTGAAATCCGAAGGCCCGGTGCAGCTTGACGCCCGCGCCCTCCATCGTTGGCTGGGCCGGGGTCTGGGACAGGATCGGTCGAATGGACATGGCAATTGCTCCTTTGGTGCGCCTTGAAGATAGGCGTCAAACAGGCGGTTTCCCAGTGCTCAGACTGTGCGCGGAAGGAGAGGGGCTGTGCGCTCTCGCCAAGCCGGGCGTTTCCCGCTAGGGGAAGGCGCGCAACACGGACGGGACGCCGATGGAGATACTTGCAACACTGAACCCGAGGCCATCGCGGCGCTGGGTGGCGCTGATCATTCAGGCGGCGCTTGGCGTCATTCTGGTCTGGCTTGGCCTGATCCTGCCGGAGGGCCCGGTCTTTCTGCGGGTCCTGCTGGTGGCGGTGGGCGCGCTGGCGCTTGTGGGGGCGGTGCGCATGTACCATGCGACGGCGGACCGGATCGAGTTGACGCGCGAGGCGCTGACCGACAGCCGGGGGCGGGTTCTGGCCCGGATCGACGAGATCACCGGGATCGACCGGGGCACCTTTGCCTTCAAGCCGTCGAACGGGTTCCTGCTGCATCTGTCCACACGCGCGCCCCGGGCGTGGATCCCGGGGCTATGGTGGCGTGTCGGTCGTTTCGTGGGCGTGGGAGGCGTGACCTCGGCCAATGAGGCCAAGGCCATGGCCGAGATCATCGCCCTTCTGGTGGCCGAAAGAGGCCAGTCCTAGCTGGACAGGTCGTCGGCTTCGCCATCCTCGTTGCCGTCCCATGTGACCTGCGGAGTAAAGCGCGGGGCCATGAACACGGTGTTGCTCATCTGGCGACGGGTCAGGCCGATGAAGTTGACGTCGAAGTTCAGGGGCGGATCCCACCACATGCGGGATTTAACGTAGATCAGCTCGTCGCCGACCGTCAGGAGCGGAAGATCATCGGCGATTTCCGTCAGATCGGTATGCTCCGTGTAGGCGCCTACGGCATGGGACCAGCGGAAATCCATGATCGGATCGCCGGTCGGGTCGGCTGGATCGACGATATAGCCCACAACGGTGACGCGCAGGTCGTTACCCTCGTTGCTGCGGATCAGGTAGGCAAAGACATCGCTCAGACCCGCGATGTCGGTGGGCGTGATCGGATCGACCTCTCGCGAGATGAAGTCGGCGACCGTGTAGGTGGCCTTGAGGTTCACGTTCTGGGCCTTGAACGCGTCCCAATAGATGAACATCGCCCCATAGGCCCAAAGCAGGATCGGGAAGATCAGGATCGCTTCGACCGACAAGCTGCCTTGTTCGGACGCGCGAAACCGCGAAAGGGGGGAAAGAAGCCTGCGCATTGCTGTTACCTCGAAGGTTCGTTGACGAAGGCCGAGGTCACGACAAGCGCGAACTTGTCTGACACGAACTCGTCGTTGGGGTCGGCGTCATAGCGTGGCATCTGCAACCCGAGACGCGTGGGTGCAAAGAAGGGGGTCGAACAGGCCGCAGGCCTGAACGATCATCAGATCGTTGTTGCCGCCACCAATGAACGTGGTGTCGACAATCGGATTGATCGGATCGGTTTCGTCCAGGTGGGTCTCTTCGTTGATGCAGGTCAGCTGGTTCGGCAGACCTGTCCAGGTATCGGTGCTGACAGGTTGCAGCGCCACCTGAAGCAGTTCATCGCAATCATTGAAGATGATCGCATTGTCACAGATCGATTGCTTGAACTCATCGTAGGTGGGCGGCGTCGGATCGCCCAGACGCAATTCGCGCACGGCGATGTCCACGCCCCGCTCGAGCATCACGTTGCGGACCATCATGATGCCCGCTTCGATCGAACACAGCATGATGGAGATGAAGGCCGGGAACAGGATGCAGAATTCAATCGTCGCCTGCCCGTCTTCGCTGCGCCGGAAACGGCGCAGCGCGGAGATCAAACCGATCGTCATTGTGTCAACCTCAGTCTTGTGATCGAGGCCGCGATGGACTCGAAGGCTTCGGTGAGTTGATCACCGTCATCGGCAGTGAACGCGTAACCGGTGCCAGACGAGCACTTGGCCATTTCGCCGGTATCCGCGCCTGCGCCAAAGGCGATGGTGTAGACGAGGATTTCCGCGTTCTTCTTGGCGGCGGCGCAGATGCCCGCAAGCCCGAGGTCAGTATCGCCGTTCAGACGTTCATCGCCCTTCGTACCGCTGATCGGCTGGTAGTCCGCCACGCGGTGGGCCTGCCGGGCAGTCCAGTCGCCGATACCGTCATCGCGGAAGAATTCGGCCAGTGCGTTTTCCGAGAAGCGATCGTAAAGCTCGGTATAGTCAACCTGACGGGCATCGTCGGGCAGTTCGGCGACCGAGTAGAGCCGGGCGTCGCTGGTGTAGTCCCACGGCTTGTGCGGGCGCAGGAAACGGGTGCCTTCGCCGTTATCGGGCATGAGGATGTAGTAGCCGTCATACCATTCCTTGTCGCGGTCGGCGCTTCCGTTGTTGTTCACATCGACGATGTATTCGTTCTGAGACATCGATCATGACACCGGGATTGTTGGGATCCTCGATCTCGTCCTTCGCCGCTTTTTCCGAATACCAGAACCGGCTTGGGCCACGCTTGAATTCCGGCTTCAGGTCGTACTGGCCGGTGTTCTGGCCATCGGTCATCAGGATCACGACCTTGAGCGAGGCATCGGAATCGTAGTCATAGGGACGATCCCGGAGCTTCTCGGGGAATTCGTGGTTGTCGATCAGGTCATCGACGACAGACCGGAAGGCCGGGTCAAGCAGCGCCACACCCCATTTCATGCCGTGGTCGATGGCCGTGTTGCCACCTGCATAGAAGGCTTCCACATGGTCCTTGAGCGGCTGTTTCGTCGTCTGATACGGCAGGATCGGGCTGCGCGTCGGGTCGCAACGACGATTGTTCTCGTCGGCGGGGCGATCGTAGGAGCCGCCGGGGCCCGCGCTTTTCGAGCCGGGATCATAATAGGCCATCATGTCCAGCAGCTGCGTCGTGGTGACGGCGCGCAATGCGAGGTAATTCGTGTCGAGATCGGTCGTCGTCATTTCGCTCGTCACGCCAGCGGACGCATTTCGATCCGGGGTGGTTGAAGGGCGTGCCCAGCAGGGCGCCGGTATAGACCTCGGGCGTCGCGACCGGGACCACTTCGTTGGTCGTCAGGTTGTCGAGGATGATGTCCGGCACGACGACGGTATGGTTATAGGGGACCAGCGACACCGAAACGGCGCCTTCCTCGGCATCTTCGTTGATCACCTCGTCGAAGAATTTCTTTGCCGACGTCTTCGAGGTCAGCAAGTTTGGTCCCGGACATCGAGCCGGAGATATCCAGAACCAGCGAGACTTCGACGTTCTGGACGCGCTCGAAGGCCTGACCGGAGGTGCCGGTGCTTGAGCGTGTCGATGCCCAGAAGCGGCATGAAGAAGGTGTTGACGGTCAGACCGTAGGAGGCCGTGACCCGACGCGACATCAGCGTACCCGGATCGGGGGATTCGATATCGCCGGAATAGCTTTCTTCGGGGACCACGACGACGAGGTCGCGATCATAGCCGCGCTTTTCCATGATATCCTTGACCAGATCGACCGGATCCCGCTCCTGGTCGAGGTTGGTGGCGGCCAGAGACGCGCCATCGAGCGTGTTCTGAAGCGCGGTCCGGTTCGTTTCGAACCGCATCAGGTCGACCGCCATGCCGGCCACGAACAGGATCATGACGAAGATGAAGAGGCTGAAGATGATCAGCGTCCCGTCCTCGTCGCGGCGGAACAGTTCTATCTTCGATACATTGCGGTCTGCCGGGGTGTCGGACGGCAGGGCGAGCGGTGTTCCGTCATTCCTCAGAAAACGATTTTCCAACTTTCGTACTCCTTAAACAGTCCGCGACCTGTCCCAGCCAATTTTTGCGGCCGACAATTTTCAAACGTCATTCCCGAACTCGCCTCTCTGCGCGGGCAGAAAGGTGATTTGGGATCGATTGTGATGAATACTTGCGGCAGAAATTGGGCGTTTTCTGAGATTTAGGTGCCTCATTGTTCGCGTTCCGCAGCCTACTTGAGGGTGTTTGCAGCGGATCGTTTCCAATTTCCGCCTCCTTCACGAACGCCCCTTGAAGGCCCGCCGCCGACTGGAGCGGGCGCGGGCGAATCGGCCAATCGCAAACTAATGGGGGTGCAAACCGGCCTCAGAGAGGTAGGCTTGTGGCAAGAAAGAGCCCGCCTGCGATTCGCCGGACGGTCCAAAATGGAAGGGTTGATATGACTGATCTCTCGAAACTGACGGAGCCGGGATTCCGCGAATCCGTGGATTTGATGTTCAACCGCGCGGTGGCGCTTCTGGATCTTCCGCCGGGTCTTGAGGAAAAGATACGCGTCTGCAACGCGACCTATACGGTGCGTTTCGGGGTGCGGTTGCGCGGCGGGATCCGCACCTTTACCGGCTATCGCAGCGTGCATTCCGAACATATGGAGCCGGTCAAGGGTGGCATCCGCTATGCCACCTCGGTCAATCAGAACGAAGTCGAGGCGCTTGCGGCGCTGATGACCTATAAATGCGCGCTGGTGGAGACGCCCTTTGGCGGCTCGAAGGGCGGTCTGTGCATCGATCCGCGCGAATATGACGAGCATGAGCTGGAACTGATCACCCGGCGTTTCACCTATGAACTGGCCAAGCGCGACCTGATCCATCCCTCGCAGAACGTGCCTGCGCCCGACATGGGCACGGGCGAGCGCGAGATGGCGTGGATCGCCGATCAGTACAAGCGGATGAACACGACCGATATCAACGCCAATGCCTGCGTCACCGGCAAACCGGCCCATGCGGGCGGTATCCAGGGCCGGGTCGAGGCGACCGGGCGTGGTGTGCAATACGCGCTGCAGGAATTGTTCCGGCATCCGGAGGATGTGGCGGCCGCGAAGCTTTCGGGGACGCTCGACGGAAAGCGGATCGTCGTTCAGGGGCTTGGAAACGTGGGGTATCACGCGGCGAAGTTCCTGTCAGAGGAGGACGGCGCGCTGATCATCGGTATCATCGAACGGGACGGTGCGCTGGTGAACGAAGACGGCCTTGATGTCGAGGCGGTGCGCCACTGGATCGCCGCCCATGGAGGGGTGAAGGGCTATGCGGATGCGACATTCGTCGAGAACGGGCTGTCGGTACTGGAGGCCGAATGCGACATCCTGATTCCCGCTGCCGTGGAAGGGGTCATCAACCTCGGCAACGCGGCCCGGATCAAGGCGCCGCTGATCATCGAGGCGGCGAACGGCCCGGTGACCGCCGGGGCGGATGACATCCTGCGCAAGAAGGGGACGGTGATCGTGCCCGACATGTATGCCAATGCCGGCGGTGTGACCGTCTCCTATTTCGAATGGGTCAAGAACCTCAGCCATATCCGCTTTGGCCGGATGCAGCGGCGGCAGGAAGAGGCGCGGCACCAGCTTCTGGTGGACGAGCTGGAGCGGCTGTCGAAGGACAGTGGCGTCGGATGGACACTCAGCCCCGGGTTCAAGGACAAGTACCTGCGGGGCGCGGGCGAGCTGGAGCTTGTCCGGTCGGGTCTGGATGACACGATGCGCGCGGCCTACCAATCCATGCGCGAGGTCTGGCATGGCCGCGATGACGTGACCGACCTGCGGGTGGCGGCCTATGTGGTGGCGATCCAGAGGATTGCGGCAAGCTACCGCGCGAAGGGTCTCTAGCCGCTTTCGGAGCGTTGCGCGCCCCGGCCGGTCGCTGACAGACAACGGCATGTCGGGACCGGGCGGGGTTTTTGTCCGAAGACGTTGAAATCTGGTGCGGAACCGGGCCTCTTGGCCTTGGCGGGATGTGGAGTTCGGCGCATGCGGTATTCGGGGCTGAAGGTCATTGCCGAGGGGCTGACCGGCAACAGGGGTTGGCGGCCTGTCTGGCGCAATCCCGACCCCAAGCCCGAGTACGACATCATCATCATCGGCGGCGGCGGCCACGGGCTTGCCACGGCGCATTACCTTGCGAAGGAGCACGGTCTGCGGAACGTGGCGGTGCTCGAAAAGGGTTATCTGGGAGGCGGCAATGTGGGGCGGAACACCACGATCGTGCGCGCCAATTACAACATGCCGGGAAACTCGGAATTCTACAGCCATTCCCTGAAGTTGTGGGAAGGTCTTGAGGCGGATCTCAATTACAACGTGATGCATTCCCAGCGCGGGATCATCAACCTGTTCCATTCCGACGGCCAGCGCGACTATGCCAATCGCCGGGCGAACACGATGATCACACAGGGCGACGATGCGGTGCTTCTGGATCGCGAGGGGGTGCGCAAGCTGGTTCCGATCATCGATTTCGACAATGTGCGCTTCCCGGTCTATGGCGGCCTTTACCATCCGCGCGGCGGCACCGCGCGCCATGATGCGGTGGCATGGGGCTTTGCGCGGGCGGCGGACAGCCGGGGCGTCGACCTGATCCAGAATTGCGAGGTCACGGGGATCGATATCGAGAATGGCCGTGTCACGGGCGTTCAGACCAGCCGGGGTGCGATCCGCGCGAAAAAGGTGGGGATCGTGGTCGCCGGACGGTCAAGCCAGGTCGCGGCCATGGCCGGGATGCGGCTTCCGATCGAAAGCCATGTGTTGCAGGCCTTCGTGACCGAGGGGCTGAAGCCCATCATCGACACGGTGGTGACCTTTGGAATGGGGCATTTCTATATCAGCCAGTCGGACAAGGGCGGGCTGGTCTTCGGCGGCGACCTTGATTTCTATGCCTCCTATGCGGCGCGCGGGAACCTGCCCATGGCCGAACACGTGGTCGAGGCGGCGATGACGCTGATGCCGGCCATCGGCAAGGCGCGGATGCTGCGGTCATGGGGCGGGATCATGGATATGTCGCCCGATGGCTCGCCGGTGATCGACCGGACCCATATCGAGGGGCTCTATCTGAATTGCGGCTGGTGCTATGGCGGGTTCAAGGCGGTTCCGGGCTCGGGCTTTGCCTTTGCGCACCTTCTGGCGCAGGACCGGCCACATGAGAGTGCTGCGCGATTCCGGCTGGACCGGTTCCGGACCGGGGCGGGGCTGATGGATGAAGAGGGCACCGGCTCTCAGCACAATCTGCATTGAGGGGGCTTCGGATCTTGGATGCGTGCATATTTGGGACATGTTGAAGGACCGGTCGGATGCAAGTGACATGCCCCCATTGCGGGCCGCGTGACAGTCGCGAGTTCAGCTATCGCGGGCATGCGCTTCTGTGCGACCGGCCAGCGCCGGATGCGGGAGAGGCCGCTTGGGACGATTACCTGCACAATCGCGAGAACCCGGCGGGCTGGTCCGAAGAGCTTTGGTATCATGCTCCCTGTGCCACCTGGCTCGTGGCCGAGCGCCACGTGACCACCCATGAGTTCCGCGCGACCCGCGCAGTGGCGGAGCGCGGCGCATGAGGGTCGAGGGCAGGGGGCTGATCGACCGGTCGCGGACGGTGTCCTTCCGCTTCGATGGCAAGAGCTATCACGGCCACCCGGGCGATACGCTGGCCTCGGCGCTTCTGGCCGCCGATGTGCGGCTGATGGCGCGATCGTTCAAGTATCACCGGCCGCGGGGCGTCCTGACGGCGGGGTCGGAAGAACCCAACGCCCTTGTCACCATCGGGAGGGGCGCCGCGCAGACGCCCAATACCCGCGCCACGGTGCAGGAGATCTTTGACGGGCTGGAGGCGCGGAGCCAGAACGCGTGGCCCTCGCTTGAATGGGACGCGATGCAGGTCAACGATCTGGTGGCGCCGTTCCTGTCGGCGGGGTTCTATTACAAGACGTTCATGTGGCCGCGCAGCTTCTGGGAAAAGCTCTATGAACCGGTGATCCGGCGCGCGGCCGGTCTTGGCGCGCTGTCGGGCCTGCCCGATGCGGACCGCTATGACCGGGCCTTTGCGCATTGCGACCTGCTGGTGATCGGGGCCGGTCCCGCGGGGCTGATGGCGGCGCTTGCGGCGGGCCGGGCCGGGGCGGATGTGATCCTTGCCTGCGAGGAGGCGCGCGCGGGCGGCCGGCTTCTGGCCGAGGTCGAGGAGGTGGGCGGTATGCCCGGGCCGGTCTGGGTCGACGGGATCATGGCCGAACTGGCGGGCCTGCCCAATGTGCGGGTGATGCTGCGCACGACGGTGACCGGCGCCTATGACGGCGGGACCTATGGGGCGCTCGAGCGTGTCTCGCATCATCTGACGGCGGTGGGGGACGCGCCGCTCGAGACCTTCTGGCGGATCGTGGCGCGGCGGGCCGTGCTGGCGGCGGGCGCGCTGGAGCGCCCCATCGCGTTTCGCGACAACGACCGGCCGGGGATCATGACGGCGGGGGCGGTGCGCGCCTATCTGAACCGATGGGGCGTCGCACCGGGCAAGCGGGTCACGGTATTCGCCAATAACGACGATGCGTCATCGCACCGCGCGCGACATGGTGGCGGCGGGGGTGACGGTCGCCGGCGTGATCGACACGCGCGCCGAAGCGCCGCTTTCCGAAGATTACCCGGTGTTCACCGAGGGTGTGGTGACCGGTAGCATCGGGCGTCTGGGCCTGACCGATATCAAGATCCGCCATGCCGGCGGCGCGCGGACCATCGCCACCGATTGTCTTGCGGTTTCGGGCGGGTGGAACCCGTCTGTGCACCTGACCTGCCACATGAATGGCCGCCCGGTCTGGCGCGAGGATATCGCCGCCTTCGTGCCTGCCGAAGGCGCGGTTCCGGGGATGATCGCCTGCGGCGCAGCCAATGGCGTCTTTTCGACGGCCGGATGCCTTGCCGATGGATTGCGCGCGGCGGAGGAGGCGCTGGCTGCGCTTGGGCGTGAAGGCGAAAAAGTCAGCTGTGCCAGAGGCTTCGGATGCGAAGTTTGCCCTGACGCCGTTCTGGCATGTGCCGGGCAAAGGGCGGGCCTGGCTCGATTTCCAGAACGATGTGACCGTGAAGGACATCACGCTGGCCGCGCAGGAGAACTTCCGCTCGGTCGAGCATATGAAGCGCTACACCACGCAAGGGATGGCGACGGATCAGGGCAAGAGCTCGAACATGGGGGCGTTGGCGATCCTGGCCGATGCGACCGGCCGCACGATCCCCGGAGACCGGGACCACCACGTTCCGCCCGCCCTTTGTTCCCGTGGCACTTTCGGCGATGGGCGCGGGTGCGCGGGGCGCGGGGTTCGCGCCGCAGCGGTTCACCACCTCCCATGCCGACAGCATTGCCCGAGGCGCGGTGATGGTCGAGGCGGGCCTGTGGTACCGCCCATCCTATTTCCCGAAGGATGGCGAAGGCACCTGGCGGGAGTCCTGCGACCGCGAGGTCGGCTATGTCCGCAATAGCGTCGGGGTCGCGGATGTCTCGACCCTTGGCAAGATCGACATACAAGGACCTGATTCCGCGAGGTTTCTGGATTTCGTCTATGCGAATACCTTCTCGACCCTGAAGGTCGGGCGCGTCCGCTATGGTCTCATGCTGCGCGAGGACGGGCATGTGATGGATGACGGCACCACGGCACGGCTGGGCGACGATCATTTCGTGATGACCACGACCACGGCGGCGGCGGGCGAGGTGATGCAGCATCTGGACTTCGTGCATCAGTGCCTTTGCCCGGAACTGAACGTTCGTTTCATTTCGGTGACCGAGCAATGGGCGCAATTCGCGGTCGCGGGGCCAAGGGCGCGGGACCTGCTGAACGGGCTTCTGGACGCGCCTGTCGATGGGGAGACGCTGGCCCTTCATGTCCTGCGGGACGGTCGCGTTGGGCGGCGTTTCGGGGCGGCTGTTCCGGATCTCGTTCTCGGGGGAGCATGCCTATGAGCTTGCCGTGCCGTCGCGGTTCGGGGCGTCGCTCTGGTCGCATCTGGCGCGGCAGGCCGAGGCGCTGGGCGGCGGGCCCTACGGGATGGAAGCGCTCAACGTCCTGCGGATCGAGAAGGGGTTCATCACCCATGCCGAGATCCACGGGCGGACTACCGCCTTCGATGTCGGCATGGACCGGATGGTGTCGCAGAAGAAGGATTGCATCGGCAATACCGCCTCGCGGCGCCCGGGCCTTCTGGACGAGGGGCGTGCGCGGCTCGTGGGGCTGAAACCGGTGGAACCCGAGAGCGAGCCTGACCGCAGGCGCGCATCTTTTTGCGCCCGGTGCGGCGCTGACGCCCGCCAACGATCAGGGCTATCTGACTTCTGTCTGCTGGTCGCCCACGCTTCGGACCCATCTTGCGCTGGGGTTCCTTGCAAACGGTCCGGCACGGATCGGCGAGAAGATCCGCGTGCGCGATCAGGTGCGGGATGTGGACGCGATCTGCGAGGTCTGCGACCCGGTGTTCTTTGATCCAGAGGGAGGGCGGGTGCGTGATTGACCTTGTGGCAACGTCACCGGCGGCGGGGCTTTTGCCGCTGCACCATGGCACGGTGGTGCTGAGCGAGGCCGAGTCTGGCCGCATCACGTCGGTGGCACCCTTTGCGGGCAGGAAGAGGCGGTCTCGGCCGCGCTGGTCAAGGCCATCGGCGCCGGGTTTCCCGGCCCCACCGAACAACCGAGATGACGGGCAAGCGCGGGCGCGCGCGTCGTCTGGACCGGGCCCGGACAGGCCATGGTCCTTGGGCCGGAGGTCGCGGTCGGGCAGGCGGCGTTGACCGATCAATCCGATGCCTGGGCCTGGCTTGTGCTGGAAGGCTCCGACGCGCGCGAGGTTCTGGCGCGGCTGACCCCCGTCGACCTGCGCGACCGGGTTTTCGAAGTGGGCCACGCGGCGCGGACGCTTTTGTTCCACATGACGGCGACGCTGATGCGGACCGGCCCCGAGCGATGGGAGATCCTGGTGTTCCGGTCGATGGCGAAGACGGCAGTGCATGATCTGCAAGAGGCGATGCGATCGGTGGCGGCGCAAAGGGGAGACTGATAAGGTTCTCTCCTTGACTGAGTCTCTCGAACCGCCAAAGGATGACCCCCGCGATGTCGCTGCCTCCGGGCTTTCTTGACGAATTGCGCACCCGCCTGTCGATGGCGCAGGTGGCCGGGCGCAAGGTGTTGTGGGACACGCGGAAATCCAATCAGGGCAAGGGCGACATGTGGGCGCCATGCCCTTTTCACCAGGAAAAAACCGCGTCTTTTCATGTGGATGACCGAAAGGGCTTCTACTACTGCTTCGGCTGCCACGCCAAGGGCGATGCGATCAGTTTCGTCCGCGAGACCGAGAATGTGGGTTTCATGGAAGCGGTGGAGATACTGGCGCGCGAGGCCGGGATGCCGATGCCCGCGCGCGATCCCGCGGGCGCAGGAAAAGGCCGAGGCACGGGCCGGTCTGGCCGAGGTCATGGAACTGGCGGTGCAGTATTACCGCCTGCAACTCAAGACCGCATCGGCGGGCGCTGCGGCGCGAGAGTATCTGGCGGGGCGGCGGCTGACGGGTGCCGCGCTTGACCGCTGGGAGATCGGCTTCGCGCCGGACGACCGGCAGGGGCTGTCATCAGCACCTTGCCTCGAAGGACGTGGCCGAGGACCAGATGATCGAGGCGGGACTTGTGGCCAAGCCCGAGGATGGCGGTCCGGCCTATGACCGGTTTCGCGGGCGGATCATCTTTCCGATCCGGGACGGGCGGGGCCGGGCGATCGGTCTGGGCGGTCGGGCGATGGACCCCAATGCGCGGGCCAAGTACCTGAATTCGCCGGAAACCCCGCTCTTCGACAAGGGCCGCAGCCTGTATAATCATGCCCCCGCCCGCGAGGCCGCTGGCAAGGGTCAGCCGCTGATCGTGGCCGAAGGATACATGGACGTGATCGCGCTGGCGGAGGCGGGGTTCACCGCCACCGTCGCCCCCCTTGGCACGGCGATCACCGAGGACCAGTTGCGCCTGATGTGGCGCATCCATCCCGAACCGGTGATCGCGCTTGATGGCGATACGGCGGGGCTTCG
Organism: uncultured Alphaproteobacteria bacterium; assembly: GCA_963698645.1. Lineage (GTDB taxonomy): Bacteria > Pseudomonadota > Alphaproteobacteria > Rhodobacterales > Rhodobacteraceae > Ovoidimarina. The sequence goes on along the minus strand of CAVORP010000004.1, from coordinate 98,423 downwards.
CGCGGCGATGCGGCTGATCGACGTGGCGCTTCCGCTTCTGGAGGCGGGGCAATCGCTCCGCTTCTGTCTCTTGCCAGAGGGGCAGGACCCCGACGACCTTCTGAAGGCGCGGGGCGCGGGCGCCATGAAGGAGCTTGTGGAGGGGTCGCTTCCCATGGTGCGGCTTCTCTGGCAGCGCGAGACCGAGGGCAAGGTGTTCGACAGCCCGGAGCGGCGCGCGGCGCTGGACGCGGGCCTGCGCAAGACGCTCAAGACCATCGCCGACGCTTCGGTCCGGGGCCATTACGGCGAAGAGATCCGGCGGCTGCGGGCCGAGTCTGTTCGGCCAGAACCGCCCCACCTTCACCCGCGGGCGAGGCTGGCCACCCAAGGGTCCCGCGGTGCAGCCGGTCACCAAGGCCAGCCATGCTCGCCGCGGCGGACGAGGCAGCGGCGGATAGCCTTCGCGAAGCGGTGATCCTTGCGGCGCTGGTCACCCATCCGGGCCCTGATCGAACGGTTCGAAAGCGCGCTCGAGACGCTGGAGCTAGCTGGGTCCCGACCACAATGCCCTGCGCGACGCGTTGTTGCGATGCCGGACGCGCGCGGAAATTGAAGAGGCCGTCGGCCCCGGGGTTCTTGAAAAACTCTTCTCTGCACGCCATGTCCGCAATGCACCGGGCGCACGCGACGGCGACGGTGATGACCTTGCCGCACAATGCATCGTGGAGGGTCTGGCAAAACTCTCTGCACGCCGGGGCGCCGACCGGGAGATCCGCGAGGCGATGGAAGACCTGGCCGAACTGGCCGATGAAGGTCTGACATGGCGGCTGGCACAGGCCGCAGCGGCCCAGGAAAACGCCGGGCGCAGCGGGCAGGAAGATCGCACCGAATTCGATAGTCGCCCCGAACGGGGTGCGGCTGAACCGGGAGGAAAGAGATGCGCTGGACAAATTGTTGCGCGATGCCGGAATTTCGGGGGCAGACGAGCGTGCTGATAAGTGACACTCTTTCAAACTATTCAACGTAAACGGGTTGCGAATCAGTGATTCGCACTAAATGATTCGGAAGTAGAATCACCCTCAATCCGATCTGCAGGAGTGCCCATGGCCGCCAAGGACACCAACGACGACCGCAAACAGGACGATGCCGACGGAGATGAGCTTGCTCGACATGAGCCAGACGGCGGTCAAGAAGATGATCGCCGAGGCCCGCGAGCGGGGCTACATCACCTATGACCAGCTGAACCAGGTCCTGCCGCCCGAACAGGTGTCTTCGGAACAGATCGAAGACGTGATGTCGATGCTGTCGGAAATGGGCGTGAACGTCATCGAGGATGACGAGGTCGAGGACGAGGGCGACGACAAGAAGTCCGGCGATCTGGTCGAAGTGTCCAGTTCGCGCGAAGTGGCGGTCGCCCAGACCGAGACCGAGAAACTGGACCGGACCGATGATCCGGTGCGGATGTACCTGCGCGAGATGGGGTCGGTCGAGCTTCTGAGCCGCGAGGGCGAGATCGCCATCGCCAAGCGGATCGAGGCCGGTCGCAACACGATGATCCTCGGGCTGTGCGAAAGCCCGCTGACCTTTCAGGCGATCACGATCTGGCGCGACGAACTTCTGAGCGAAGACATTCTTCTGCGCGACGTGATCGACCTCGAAACGACCTTTGGCCGCCAGATGGGCGAGGACGATGCGGATGCTCCGGTGGTGGGCGGTCTTGCGGTTGCCGGTGGCGGCGAAAAGAAGACAAGCTCGGAAGCAGAGCCGGAACTGGATGCCGACGGCAACCCGATCAGTTCCGACGACGATGACGACGATGACGACGATCAGGCGAACATGTCGCTTGCGGCGATGGAGGCGGCGCTCAAGCCCCGCGTTCTGGAAACGCTTGACCGGATCGCGGCCGATTACACCAAGCTGTCCGAGATGCAGGACCTGCGGATGTCGGCCACGCTGAACGAGGACGGCACCTTCAGCGACAAGGACGAAAGCCAGTACCAGAAGACCCGCTCGGAAATCGTTGAACTGGTGAACGAACTGCACCTGCACAACAACCGGATCGAGGCGCTGATCGACCAGCTTTACGGGATCAACCGCCGGATCATGTCGATCGATTCGTCGATGGTGAAACTGGCCGATCAGGCCCGGATCAACCGGCGCGAGTTCATCGAGGAGTATCGCGGCTACGAGCTTGACCCGACATGGCTTGAGCGGATGGGAGAGAAGGCCGGCCGCGGCTGGCAGGCCTTCATCGAACGCTCGAGCGACAAGATCGTCGATCTGCGCGGAGAGATGGCCCAGGTCGGTCAGTATGTGGGCGTCGACATTCCCGAATTCCGCCGGATCGTGCAGCAGGTCCAGAAGGGCGAGAAAGAGGCGCGTCAGGCCAAGAAGGAAATGGTCGAGGCGAACCTGCGTCTCGTGATCTCGATCGCCAAGAAGTACACGAACCGTGGCCTGCAATTCCTTGATCTTATTCAGGAAGGCAATATCGGCCTGATGAAGGCCGTGGACAAGTTCGAATACCGTCGCGGCTACAAGTTCTCGACCTATGCGACCTGGTGGATCCGTCAGGCGATCACGCGGTCCATCGCCGATCAGGCGCGCACGATCCGTATTCCGGTGCACATGATCGAGACGATCAACAAGCTGGTGCGCACCGGCCGCCAGATGCTCCACGAGATCGGCCGCGAGCCGACGCCGGAGGAACTGGCCGAAAAGCTCCAGATGCCGCTGGAGAAGGTCCGCAAGGTGATGAAGATCGCCAAGGAGCCGATCTCAGCCTCGAAACGCCCATCGGCGACGAGGAAGACAGCCAGCTTGGCGATTTCATCGAGGACAAGAACGCGGTCCTGCCGCTCGACTGCGCCATTCAGGAGAACCTGAAGGAAACCACGACCCGGGTTCTGGCCTCGCTGACCCCGCGCGAGGAGCGGGTGCTGCGGATGCGCTTCGGCATCGGGATGAACACCGACCACACGCTCGAAGAAGTGGGCCAGCAGTTCAGCGTGACCCGCGAACGGATCCGGCAGATCGAGGCAAAGGCGCTGCGGAAGCTGAAGCATCCGAGCCGGTCACGGAAGCTGCGGAGTTTCCTGGATCAGTGAAGCAGAATAGAAGGCGACCTTCTTGCACTGGCGCTAGAGGGTCGCTTTGACGTCATAGTGCACGGGTGCAATTGCTTTCACACAATGGGAGCAGGAATCGCCAAGGCGATAGCGACGCAGTTTCCCGAGGCCCTTGAGGCCGATAAGCGCACTCCAAAAGGCGACAAGGCAAAGTTGGGTACAATCTCGGTCGCAGAGATTTCACGAGGCGGTCAGAGTTTTTCGATCGTGAACGCCTACACTCAGTATCATTGGCGCGGTCGTGGGCGAAAAGCCGACTATGATGCAATAGACTCTCGTGTTTCAAGCGGATCGCATGCGCATTCCAAAGCCAGCGCATTGGTTATCCCATGATCGGCGCCGGGTTGGCAGGTGGAGATTGGTCAGTGATCGAGAAGATCATCCACAAGCAGTTGTCCGGTCTTAATCATTCACTAGTCTTGCTTCCTGGCGTTGGTCAGTAGCCGCAGGGCTGGCTTGAAGGCCTACTGTTCCGTGTGACCTTCACGCCGACGCCCGCACCCGCTAACCTGTCGAAAATCCGGGGGTAAAACAATGTCTCTTTTCTCCAAGCTGTTCGGCACCAAGGGATCTGCACCGGAGCCCGAGCCCGAGGATTACAAGGGCTTTTCCATCACGCCCACGCCGCATCGGGACGGGTCACGCTTTCGCATCGGCGCCGTGATCGAAAAGGACGGCAAGACCCACAGCCTGATCCGAGCCGATGTGCTTGACGACAAGGGTGCCGCCGACGCGGCCTCGATCCGCAAGGCAAAGCAAGTGATCGACGAGCAGGGCGACCGCTTGTTCGGCTGAGCGCCCGATTGTGGCGCGAAGTCCCGAAATGAGGTAGACTACACCGCGCAGGGATCAGCCCGGAGGAGGCACCCATATGCGTATTCTCAAATGGTTTGTCGGCATCGTCGTCGTTCTTGCGATTGTCCTGATCGGCGGCGCCTATCTTCTACCCCGCGAGGTTTCCGTGGCGCGTTCGGTTCAGATCGACGCCCCGGCGGAAGCGATCTTTCCCCATGTGAACAGCCTCAAGGCCGCGGCCCAATGGTCGCCCTGGCTCGACCGCGACCCCGATGTCGCGCTCACGCTATACCGGTCCGGATGAGGGGCCGGGGGCCAAGCTGACATGGGCGTCGGAGAACCCGCAGGTGGGCAACGGCAACCAGGAAATCGTCGCCTCGGAGCCAGGCAAGAGCGTCACGACCGCGCTTGATTTCGGGGATATGGGACTGGCCACGGCCCGTTTCGATCTTGCGGAGACAGCGGGAACGACCACGGTTACCTGGTCGCTCGACACCGATATGGGGATGAACCCCATGGGCCGCTGGATGGGCCTGATGATGGATACCTGGGTGGGCGCGGATTACGAGGCGGGGCTGGCCAATCTCAAGGCGCTGGTGGAGGGTTGACAGGCGCGCGCCCGCGCCCCATTCCGCCCCGGACATGACCACCTATACCCTGACCGTTGCCGCCACGCTGGACGGCTATATCGCGCGAACGCATGACCATGCGCCTTCGGACTGGGTCAGTTCCGAGGAGCAGGACCTGTTCTTTGCCGATGTCGAGGCCGCGGATTGGAGCGTCATGGGGCGGCACACCCACGAGGCCGCGGACCGGCCCGACCGGCGGCGGATCGTGTTTTCCTCGGGCGGAGATGGCTGGCGGCGACCGACGCAGCTTTGGCTGGATCCCGCGGGTCTGACGCCCGCCGATTTGCCCGGGCTCGTCGAGGCGGTGCACCCTCTGAGGCGCGGTCTGATCCTTGGCGGGACGTTGGTGCATGACTGGTTTTTGGCCCATGGGGCGATCGACCACGTGCATCTGACGGTGGAGCCTGTTCGGTTCGGGGCGGGGCTTCCGATCTTTACCGGGCAGGGCGGCGTGGACCCCGAGAAGATGTTCGAGCGTCTGGGGTTCGTGCGAGGCGAGCGGCGGGTCCTGAACCGTGCGGGCACGGTATTCTCACGCTGGACCGGCGGCGGGGGATAACGGCTATTCCGGTCGATGGAGCCTGTGCTATAACCCGGCGCATGGACCCGATTTCCATCAGTTTCTATGCGGTCATCTGCGGGCTTCTCGGTCTCGTGGCCCCGCGTCTGGGTGGCGTGATCCCGCGCCTTGCCACGGGGGCCGTTGTGGGCATCGTGGCGGCGGTTGTGCTGCCGCTTCTGAAGGGACTTATGGGCGGCTATTGAGCCCTGTCGGATCAGCCCTTCGCGCCGGCCGGGACCACCCCGATCTGGTCCAGCATCCGTTCCAGCTCTGATTGCCCCGTATCGTGATGCGCGGCCACAAGCGCGTCGAAACGGGCGCGCAGCGCGGCCTTCTCTTCGCCCTTGCAATCGTTCCAGGGACGGCCCTGAAGACCCATCTCGATCACGTAATATCCAATGAAATGTGGGCGTTGCCCCGCCGCGAGCAACCTTGCATAGGCGGCATCCGTGCCCAGTTCGCGCAAGGCCTCGGCGCTTGTGATGCCAACGCGGGCAAAGGCGGCCTCCGTCGCGGGGCCAAGGTTGCGGATCGCGGAAACGGGTGTCATGGCGCGATCCTAGCGACCTGCGCGCCGCAGGTGAAGCGCAAGCCTCAGAGAGCGGCCCAGTCGGTGATCGTTTGGGCAGGCTCGGGGCTCTGGTCTTTCCGGTCCCGGTCGGGGCTGGGCGCTTTCGTGGCTGTATCGACCTCTTTCTTCCGGGGCTGCGGATTGGCCGGAGTGGGGTGATCCTTTGTCATCTGACGGTCCTCGTAAGAAACTATCTGAAGGCGGGAGGTGGTGACGATCCGCCCGATAGAAAGAGACCATCACGCAACCGTGGTCGCGTGATGGCAAAGACAGCACCGTGATGTGATGATTTCGTGCCGGTCCGGCAGGAGTGGCCCTATTTCGGGTCGGACTTTGCCGGGGTCTTCTTACCTTTTTCGGTGTCGGCCTTCTTGGCAGCGCGCTCGGCGCGGGCGCTCAGGTTTTCAGCCCGGCTTTCGGTCGACACGCTTTTCTGCTTGGCAGTGGCGGCAGCCCGGGCCGCCTTGTTTGCGATCTTGTTGCGCTTCCTTTCCGCAGCCTTGGTCTTTTCCACCAGGGATTCGCGCTTTTGCGCGACCTTCGAAAGGTTTTCAGCCTTCTTGAGATCCTTCGCATCTTTGGTCTTGCGCGCGGTTTTCTTGGCGGCCTTCGCCTTCTTCGCCGCGGCTTCCGCCAGTGCGGTGCGCTTTCCGAGCAGCTTTTTGACCTTCTTCAGGTTCTTTTCAACTTTCTTTGCGCGGGTGGCTTTTTTCTTGGCATCGAGCGCTGCCAGCTTTGCGGCTTTCGATGCTTCCGCGGCCTTATCGGCAAGCATCTTCGCTCTTTCGTCCGGCGTGAGCGCCTCCCTTTCAGTATTGGCCTTGGGCGACGCTTCCTTGTCGTGGGTTCCGAATCCCTGATGTTCGTCGGGGAAATAGGCGCCAAGGAACTCGCTCAGCAGCATTCCGTTCTTGAGAACAACAGCGTCGGCGGGTGCGGCTTGTGCCGGCGTTGCCAAGGGCAGCGCAAGTAATACTCCCAGCGCCACCCCGGCAAGACGCAGGCCATATCCGGGGAACTTGTTACGATCACACATGTCACTTACTCTCTGAATTCACTCGTACTGGGACGACTGGTTAAGATTTACCGCTTACGTTAATGATGAATTAACCCTTCTAATGTGGCATTAGTAAGGTTAATGAGGGCGCGATTGAGGTTAATTGCGGGAAAATTGGTGTGTCGTGCGGGTGAGATGCGCGACCAGATCGGGCGGTGCAGGCAGGGCGCGGCTGGGTCAGGCCGGCAGAGGCCGCCCCCATGTTTTCAGGGCGATAGATGCGGCGACAACGCGGCAACCGTGCCAAAATCGGTCACGAGCGGCCCTGATTTTTGAGAGGGGTTTTGGCTCCGGCGGTAGGGATCGAACCTACGACCAATTGATTAACAGTCAACTGCTCTACCGCTGAGCTACGCCGGAATACCGGGGGGCGATATAACAAGGGGACGCGGGCGCGTCCAGTGGGTAATTCGCTCTTTCTGCGTCCGCGTCAGATGCGTGTGAACCGCGCGGTCGGGGTCAGGGGGCCATCGGGACTGACGCGATTTCTTTCCGCCAGATCAATGAGATGCGCGAACACGTTGCGGGCGGCGGCGGGGCGCAGCGCGGGGGGCTGGTCATGATAGATCCGGGCGGCCAGTTCCGCGGGCGTGGCAGGCCCAAGGGCCAGGCAGTCAAGGATCTGCGCCTCGCGGTCCCTCCGATGGGCGATAAGCCAGTCAAGCCGGTCTGAAGGGTGGATGACGACCGCGCCGTGACCGGGCAGGAACCTCTCCGCCCCGAGCGTCCGGAGCCGCGCGCAGGAGGCCATGAAGGCCCCCAGATCGCCGTCGGGGGGCGAAATGAGGGTCGAAGCCCAGCCCATGACCAGATCGCCGGTGAACACCGTGTCGCCCAGTGCGAATGCCAGATGACCGGCAAAATGCCCCGGCGTATGAAGCGCGGTGAGCGTCTCGCCCTCGACCGTGATCGTTTGCGTGTCGGACAGAAGGTGATCGGGGGCAAAGCCCGCATCCACCCCTTCGCCACCACCCAGCGCCCCGTGCCGTGCCAGCGCCGCCATCACCGGGCTTCGCCCTGCATCCGCCGCGCCATATGCGAGAACGGGGGCACCGGTCGCGGCCGAAAGGGCTGGCGCGCCAAGGCTGTGATCGCCATGCGCATGGGTGACGAGAATATGGGTGACATTCGCCGTGCCGATCGCCGCAAGCAAGGCCGCCCGATGGGACGGATCGTCGGGCCCCGGGTCGATCACCACGATCTCGCGCGTGCCCAGAAGATAGGTGTTCGTGCCCCAATGCGTCATGGGTGACGGATTCGGTGCCAGAACCCGGCGAATCCCCGCAGAGAGTTCCTCGGGCCTGCCGGGATCGGGGCGTGTCTGTGTCATTCCTGCTTTCGCTTTCGCCCATGGAGTGCTTTGGTTCTGCCATGGCTTTCCGTTGGCTGAAATCCCTTTCTCCGCGCTCGCTGTTCGGACGGACAGCGCTGATCCTGCTGGTGCCGATCCTGACGATCCAGTTCGTGGTCTCCTACGTCTTCATCCAGCGGCTCTATGAGAACGTGACAGACCAGATGACGCGGTCGCTTGTGCCGATGGTCCGTCTGGTGCTGGAGGAGGTCGAAACCGGGGTCGATCTGGGTGACGCTGTGGCGCGGGGCGAGGCGCTGGCGACGCCGCTTGGCATGACCCTGCGGGCCGAGGCCGACGATCCGCTGACGGACCGGCGATTGTATTACGACCTCTCGGGTCGGGTCGTGTCGCGGATTCTGGGTAACGAGATACCGGGCGCGGGGGCCATCGATCTGGTGACCAACGAACGTCGTGTGCGGTTCGCGATCGAGACGACCCACGGGCCGGTCGTCATCGGATTTGCCCGAAACCGGGTCTCTGCCTCGAACCCGCATCAGCTTCTGGTGCTGATGGTCTTTGTTTCCGCGGTGATGACGCTGGTGTCCTTCCTGTTTCTCAAGAACCAGGTACGCCCGATCCGGCGTCTGGCACAGGCCGCGGCGGCCTTTGGCAAGGGACAGATGGTGCCCTATCGTCCCTCGGGCGCCACCGAGGTGCGTCAGGCCGGGGCGGCATTCCTCGAGATGCGCGCCCGGATCGAGCGGCATATCGAACAGCGCACCCTGATGCTGTCGGGGGTGAGCCATGACCTGCGCACGCCGCTGACCCGGCTGAAGCTGGGCCTGTCGATGCTGCCGCAGGACGAGGAGGTGACGGCCCTTGGCCGCGATGTTCTCGAAATGGAGCGGATGCTGGACACGTTCCTTGGCTTCGCGCGGCTCGACGCCACCGAGACGCGCGAGGCGGTGGACCCGGTCGAGCTTGCCGAAGAGGTCGTGGCGCGGGCGGCCCGGGGCGGCTGGAACATCTCACTGGATGCGCCGCCCAAGGGCGAGGTCACGGTCGAATTGCGCGCGGTCGCGGTCGAGCGGGCGTTGAACAATCTTGTGAACAACGCCCTGCGCCACGGAACGGTGGTGCGCGTGGGCGTGTCGATCCTCGAAAACTCGTTGCGGTTCCGGGTCGAGGATAACGGTCCGGGCATTTCGCCCGAGCAGCGCGAGGATGCGGTCAAGCCGTTCTCGCGCCTCGATCCCGCGCGCAATCTCGACAAGGGCGGCAGCGTGGGCCTTGGCCTGTCCATCGTCCGCGATATCGCGCGCCAGCATGGCGGATCGCTCCGGCTTGGCGAAAGTGCCGATCTGGGCGGGTTGCAGGCGGATATCCTGCTGGCGCGCTAGCCTGCGAACATCGGAAAGCTGACCCCCAGCGCCCATGCAAGGATCAGCCCCAGCGCAAGTCCGGGCGCCATGGCGCCGGTGCGCTGGCCGATCCAGCGTCCCATCAGCCCGTGGACGCAATAGAACAGGATCAGCACCGGAAAGATCAGCGCGATGAAGAAGAGCCGCTCGGGATCGACCGCGATCGCGACGCTCAGAGAGATCAGAAGCGTTGCGCGCAGCGCGATCCGCCGCCAGAGCCGGGCGCGGCCCGCCTCGCTCAGCATCGCATCGGCCAGCATGAAGGGCAGGGTGCCCAGGGCCAGCACCGCGATGATCGGCAGGCGTTCGGCGGTGGGCAGGAAACTGGCCACGTAGCGGTCCATGGCAAGCCCGAAGACGCCCAGCCCGAGGATCAGCAGCACCGCCAGACCCGCCCCGCCATTCCAGACCGGACGCCGCCCGAACCAGCCCAGACAGGCCAGTTGCAGCCCGCCCATGATCGCCAGATGCAGGGCGAGCGCATCGGCCACCAGAACCGGAAGAAAGGAGACGGGAATAAAGGCCGTGACCGCCGCGGCCACCAGACCGGGGCCGACGAGCGCGAGCGCGAACTGGCCCTTGGTCAGCCTGCCGCGCGGGTCGCGGACGACCGGCATCAGGCGCGAGACGGGCCGCACCAGAAGCACCAGTGTGCCCATGAGCAACAGGACCCATGGCCCGGTCGTGGCCGGGGCCGACGCGCCCGGATGGTCCAGCGTTTCGCGCAGCCAGTCGCGCGTTTCGGTCAGGGTGGTGCGGCTGTAAAGCACGCCCACATGTTCCACGAAGGGCGACACGACCGCTCGGCGGCGGATCTCTCCGGCCTGGGCGGTCTGGTTCTCTTCGGCCATCGGATCGACAAGGCGCAGGGCCTCGAGACCCACGCGGCGCAAGGGGGGCTCCCACGCGCCGGTGACGATCAGAAGGTTTTGGGGGAACGCTGCCGTGACCGCCTCGGAATACATCGAGATTGCGACGATCCCGTTGATCGACGGGTCCGAAAGGGCCGCCCGGATCACGATATCCGAGGCCATGGAATGCCCCACCAGTCCGATCGGGCCCGGATATCCGGTGATCTCGCGGGCGCGGGCGATCACGCGGCCCGTTTCCTCCACCAGCCGGGCGGTCGTGCCCTCGATCACGGTCACATCGCCGGACATCGGCACGGGGTTCCTGCCATGCCCTTCGAAATCGAAGGCAGCGACGCGAAAGCCCGCGCGCGCCAGCGTCAGCGACAGGGCCTCCATCAATTGGCGCGACCCGGCGAAACCGTGGGCGACGATCACCAAGGGCCCATCCTCGGCCCCGCGATAGAGCGTGGCGGGCGTGGTGCCCGCGGTGAAGGGGGTCATGGTGATATCCGCGCGAAACCGCTCGAGCTGCGCCGCGGCCCCCAGCGCCAGCAGCACGGCCAGCACCAGTACCGTCCATCTTCGCGTCTGGCTGATCATGACGGCGTTGCCATCCCGGATGTTCGCACCTTTGACCGACCGAGATAGCCCGGCCCGCCGAAACGGCGATGCGGCGGTTCTTCTGGTAGGCCCGGAGGGACTCGAACCCCCAACCAAAGCGTTATGAGCGCTCTGCTCTAACCAATTGAGCTACAGGCCCGCCGGTTCCTGCCTTACCAGACGGGCGGGACCGGTCAAGCCGATTGCCAGTCTCGGGCGGATCGTCTAATCGCGGGTCAGGCAGAAAGCGGGGAGCGGGATGGCGCAAGGCAAGAACGGGCTGACCTATGCAGGTGCGGGCGTCGATATCGATGCGGGCAATGCATTGGTGGAGCGGATCAAACCCGCGGCGAAAGCCACCAACAGGCCGGGCGTGATGGCCGGGCTGGGCGGTTTCGGGGCGCTGTTCGATCTCAAGGCCGCGGGCTTTACCGATCCGGTGCTGGTGGCGGCGACCGATGGGGTGGGCACAAAGCTCCGCATCGCCATCGATACGGGCCATGTGGACGGTGTTGGTCAGGATCTGGTGGCGATGTGCGTCAATGATCTTGTCTGCCAAGGGGCCGAGCCCTTGTTCTTTCTCGATTATTTTGCCACCGGCAAGTTGAGCGTCGATCATGCGGCACGCGTGGTCGAAGGCATTGCCGCCGGCTGTTCCGCCGCCGGATGCGCCTTGATCGGCGGCGAGACCGCCGAGATGCCGGGCATGTACCCGCCGGGGGATTTCGATCTTGCGGGCTTTGCCGTGGGCGCGATGGAGCGCGGGACGGCCCTGCCTCGGGATGTGGCGGAGGGCGACGTGCTTCTGGGCCTTGCCTCGGACGGGGTGCATTCCAACGGTTACTCGCTCGTGCGCCGGATCGTCGAGGTGGCGGGGCTGGACTGGGCCTCGGACAACCCCTTTGGCGACGGCACGCTTGGGGCGGCGCTGCTGACGCCCACGCGGATCTATGTTCGCCCGGCCCTCGCGGCGATCGGCGCGGGCGGCGTGCATGGGCTGGCGCATATCACCGGCGGTGGGCTGACCGAGAATATCCCCCGGATCCTGCCCGAGGATCTGGGCTGTGAAATCGACCTGTCGTCATGGTCCCTCCCACCGGTGTTTCGCTGGCTGGCGGAGGCGGGCGGTATAGAGACGGCGGAGATGCTCAAGACCTTCAATTCCGGGATCGGCATGGTTCTGGTCGTCGCCCCCGAACAGGCGGACGCGGTCGAAGCCGTGCTGACCGGGGCGGGCGAGCGGGTCTCGCGGATCGGCCGGGTGGCTCCGGGACAGGGGGTTCGCTACACCGGCGCGCTCGCGTGAGGCGTGTCGCGATCCTGATCTCGGGCGGCGGCTCGAACATGGTGGCGCTCGCCGAGAGCATGGTGGGCGAGCACCCGGCGCGGCCGGTTCTGGTCCTGTCGAACCGGCCCGACGCGGGCGGGCTTGCACGCGCGGCGGATCTCGGGATTCCCACGGCGGTTGTGGATCATCGCCCGTTCGGTCAGGATCGTGCGGCGTTCGAGGCGCGGTTGACCGAAACGCTGGAAGCGGCCGAGCCGGATATCCTCTGCCTTGCCGGGTTCATGCGCATCCTGACGCCCGGCTTCATCCGCCGCTGGTCGGGGCGGATGCTCAACATTCACCCTTCGCTCCTGCCGAAATATCCCGGCCTCGACACCCATGCCCGCGCCATTGCGGCGGGGGATACCGAGGCGGGATGCAGTGTGCACGAAGTCACCGAGGAACTGGATGGCGGGCCGGTTCTGGGTCAGGCGCGGGTTCCGATCCTGCCCGGGGATACGCCCGATACCCTGGCCGCCCGGGTGCTGACCAGAGAGCATCAGCTTTATCCGGCTGTGCTTCGGCGCTTTGCCATGGGCGATCGGACACCGCTCCACTTGCCCTGACCGGGGCAAGCGCCTATCACGGCCGGAACATTCGAGCATGGAACAGCCGCGATATGATCACGATTACGACGACCGAGGGTCTTGCCGCCTTCTGCGACCGGGCGAAATCAGCACCCTATGTGACCGTCGATACGGAGTTCCTGCGCGAACGGACCTATTGGGCAAAGCTCTGCCTGATCCAGTTGGCGATCCCGGGGGATGAACCCGAGGACGCCGTGCTGGTCGATCCTCTCTCGCCCGATCTGTCGCAGGAGCCGCTCTACGATCTGTTCCGTGACGAGAACGTGGTCAAGGTCTTCCATGCCGCGCGGCAGGACCTCGAGATCTTCTTTGTCGAGGCGGAGGTCTTTCCCAAGCCGCTATTCGACACGCAGGTCGCGGCGATGGTGGCCGGTTTCGGCGATCAGGTGGGCTACGAGACACTGGTGCGCAAAATCGCCCGCGCCGCGCTCGACAAGACCTCGCGCTTCACCGACTGGTCGCGCCGTCCGCTGACCGATGCGCAAAAGACCTATGCCTTGGCCGATGTGACCCATCTTCGGGTGATCTACGAATACCTCGAGGCCGAGCTTGAAAAGACCGGGCGCCGGGAATGGGTGGAGGAAGAGCTTTCCGTCCTCACCGATCCGGAGACCTATGTGGTGCATCCCGACGAGGCGTGGAAACGGCTGAAAACCCGGACGAATTCCGGCCGCTTCCTTGCGATCGCGCGGGAGTTGGCGCGGTTTCGCGAAGGCTATGCACAGTCGCGCAACGTGCCCCGGTCGCGGGTCTACAAGGATGATGCGTTGCTCGAGCTTGCCTCCACCAAGCCGCGCACGGCGCAGGATCTTGGGCGGTCACGGCTTTTGCTGCGCGAGGCGCGGAGGGGCGAGATCGCCGACGGGATTCTCGCCGCGGTGGAGGCCGGTCTGACCGCCGATCCCTCGACCTTTCCCGAACCCGACCGGTCGCGCGAAAAGCTTCAGGTCAATCCCGCCCTCGCGGATCTCTTGCGCGTGCTTCTGAAGGCCAAGTCCGAGGATGCGGGCGTCGCCCAGAAACTGATCGCAAGCTCGTCCGAGCTTGACGAGATCGCGGCCGGGGTGCGGGACTGTCAGGCCTTGCGCGGCTGGCGCAAGACGGTGTTCGGGCGCGATGCGATCCGGCTCTGTGACGGCGAGATCGCGCTGACCGCCAAGGGCAGTTCGATCCGGCTGATCGACCTCTAGCGGCGGACGGCGCGGGAAGACCGCGCACCCAGAACCTGGATTTCGCGAATCCCTGCAAGGGTCTGATCCGTCAGGAACGCGGCCACGATGACCTGCCGCGATTGCGGGGTCGAGACCCGGGTCTGCTGCCGCGGCGGAACAAGGCGGAACTGATAGACCAGGACGCCGGGCTGTGTTGCATCGGCGGGCACCAGTGACGCCCCCCAATGTCCTTGCGTCGGCGGCAGGCCGATCGCCTTGAGAATCGCGCCGCCCGGGGCCTGTTCGATCGTGACCGAAACGACCTGATCCACCAGCGGGCGGGGGTCTCTTGCGACAACCACCGTCGGCGCGGTGGTTTCGATCGCGCGGTCGCGCCCGAACCAATTGAACGGATTCAAGCGGCTGTCGGCGATCCGCCCGCAGCTTGCCACCGTTGCCAGCACCATGATCAGAAGAAGCGCGCGTGTGCCCATGATCCCCGTTCCCTTGCCCGTTACAACGCGGATAGCCGATTGCGCGGCGTCTGAAAAGGCCGTGCGGGCTGGACCTTTCGCTTTCCCGGTTCTACCTGATGGCTGAAAGGAGGGGCATCCGATGACCGAAGCCTTTGAAGAGATTGCCGATACGTTCGAATTCCTCGAGGATTGGGAAGAGCGCTATCGCTACGTGATCGAACTGGGCAAGGCGATGCCGCCCCTCGAAGAGGCGCTGCGGGTGCCTGCGACCAAGGTCGATGGATGCGCCAGCCAGGTCTGGCTTATCCCCGAGATCGAGGGGGAGGGTCCCGATGCGGTGTTCCGCTTCCGCGGCGAAAGCGATGCGATGATCGTGCGCGGGCTGATCGCGGTGCTGCTGGCGCTTTACAACGGGCTCACGGTCTCCGAGGTCGGGCGCGTCGATGCCCGGGCCGAACTGGGCCGGCTTGGCCTGAACGATCACCTTTCGGCGCAACGCTCGAACGGCCTGACGGCGATGATCGAGCGGATACGGGCGATCGCGGCCCGGGCAGCGGGCTGACCGGTCAGGCGCCGTTTCGGGTTTTCCTTCTCATCGAGCCATCCGCGGATGATCGCCCTGTGGCGGGCATTGTCATAGCTGGGGAAGTGTCCGCCATGGACGACCCGCACCGGCAGGTCGTGAAGCCGCACCATGGACCGGTAATAGTCGGCCGCGTCCGAATGATAGGTGTCCTCGATCAGCGGCCCGTCATAGACGATATCGCCGGAAAACAGGATCCCCGATCGCCGCCTCCCACAGCGCGATCCCGCCGGGCGAATGGCCCGGCGTATGGATCACCTCGAACTGCCGGTCGCCCAGATCGACGATATCGCCGTCCTCAAGGATCCGCGTCGCGGGCGCGGCTTTCACGGAATAGCTTTGCGAGGCATAGGGCAGGGGCGGCAGGCGGTCGAAGATCTCGTCGGTGACATAGGGGTCGGCCAGCGTCGCGACCCGCGTCGGATCGGCCAGGATATCCGCCTCGGCCCGGTGCACGGCGCGATGCTCGAACTCGTGGTGACAACCGATATGGTCGAAATGGGTGTGGCTCGCCACCGCCTCCAGCACCCGCTCGGTCACCAGTGGCACCCAACTGGCGCAGCGACACGACGCCCATTCCGCTATCCACCAGCATGTCCCGGTCGCGCCCCCGGACATGCCAGATGTTGCAGCGATAGAATTCGTGGATGAAAGGCTCGTCGATCCATGTGACGTCGTCGCCCATGGGGCGGATCCGGTACCAGTCCTGCGGGCGGGCGCGGTCCATGGTCAGGTCTCCTCCGGAAAGATGCAGAAGGCGTCGGTTTCGGCCGACAGGATCAGGGTTTCGCCCGGCGCGGGCAAGGATGCGGGCGGCAGGTGCGCGATCAGGATCATGTCGGGCGCGGCCTCGGGGACAAGGTGGGCGCGAATATGCGTGCCAAAGAAGGCCGCGTCGCGCACCCGGGCCGGACCGATCGTGACCGGGCCGTCCCCTGTCCGGATCGCCTCGGGCCTCAGGCACACCGTGGCCGGGCCGGGCGGTCCGGGGGGCAGCGGCAAGAGGCCGAACGGGGTGTCTGCACCCGCCGCCGTGATCCGGGCGCGGATATGGTTCATCTCGCCCATGAAATCCGCCGCGAACAGTGTCGCGGGCTGGCGGTAGATACGGGCGGGCGGGCCCTGATCCTCGATCCGGCCCGCGTTCATCACCACGATCCGGTCGGCGATCGCCATCGCCTCTTCCTGATCGTGGGTGACGTGGACAAAGGTCGTTCCCACCTGCCGCTGGATCGCCTTGAGTTCGTCCTGCATCGCCCGGCGCAGCTTGAGGTCGAGCGCCCCCAGCGGTTCATCCAGAAGAAGGACATCGGGCTTGACCGCCAGCGCCCGGGCCAGCGCCACGCGCTGCCGCTGGCCGCCGGAAAGCTCGTGCGGGCGTTTGCGCGCCGCATCGCCAAGTCCGACCAGCGCCAGCTGCGCTTCGGCGCGGGCCTGGCGGTCGCGCCGTCCGACCCCGGCCATGCGCAGGCCGAACCCCACATTGTCCAGAAGCGTCATATGCGGAAACAGCGCATAGTCCTGAAACACCGTGGTGGTCGGCCGCCTTGCGGGCGGGATGTGGGTCATGTCGCGCCCGCCGATCAGCACCTGGCCTTCGGTCGGGTCGATGAAGCCGCCCAGCACCGACAGAAGCGTGGTCTTGCCACAACCCGATGGCCCCAAGAGCGTCACATATTCCCCGGCCTCGATGTCGAGCGCGATGTCTTTCAGCGCGTGAAACGGACCGAACCAATGGTTCAGGCCGGTGATCGTGACGGGTGCGGTCATGCGCGGCGCCTCCGGAAGACAAAGATCTCGAGGATCAGGACGACGGTGACCGACACGAGGAACACGAGGCTGCCGATGGCGTTGAGACGCGGCGACAGACCCGAGCGCAGCATCGACCAGATCTCGACCGGAAGCGTCACGTCGAATCGGGTCAGCAGGAAGGCGATGATGAATTCATCCCAGCTGAGCGTGACCGACAGAAAGAACGCCGCCGCGATTGCAGGCGCCAGCATCGGGACGGTGATCAGAAGCACGACCCGCGCCTCGGTCGCGCCCAGATCGCGCGCCGCGCGTTCCGCGTTCTGCTGTTGCGCGCCCATCGAGGCATAGATGATCGCGAATGCCAGCGGCAGGTTGATCACCACATGCCCGATCGCCGCGGTGACAAGCGACAGCCCCAGCCCGGTCCGGTTGATCACGATCAGAAGGCCAAGGCCCACGATCAGATAGCTGACCGTCAGCGGCGCGATCAGCAGCCCGCGGATCAGCGCCGCTCCTGGCAGGACATGGCGCGCCAGCCCATAGGCGGCGAGAAACCCGAGGATCACGGCGGTGGCCGACGATCCCACCGCCACCAGAAGCGAAGCCCCGAGCGCGCCCACAAGGTCGTCATCACCAAGGATGTCGGCATACCAGCGCAGCGAGGGGCCGTTGAACGGCGGCACCGGCAGGGTGCCATCCTGGAACGAGAACAGGACCAGCGCCACCACCGGCAGGTAGATGAAGACGAAGGCGGCACATAAGATAGAGCCAGGGCAGGGCGCGCATCACAGCCGGTCCAGCCTGAGCCAGCGCGCGCAGGCGAGATAGGCCAGCGTCACGATCCCCATCAGCACGATCGCCAGGGCCGAGGCCAGCGGGAAATCCGCCCGTCGCCCAAGCTGCACCATGATGACCTGCGGCACGGTCAGTTCGGTGTTGCCGCCAAGGATCTGCGGCGTGACGTAGTCGCCGATGCACAGGACGAAGGTCAGGAACGCGCCGGTCACGATGCCCGGCAGCGTCAGCGGCAGGATCACGTGCCGGAAGGTCTGAAAGGCACTGGCGCCAAGATCCATCGCCGCGCGGCGGTAATTGGGCGAAAGCTGCACCAGATTGGCATAGATCGTCAGCGTCAGCAGCATGACGAAGAAATGCACGAAGCCCGTCACCGTCGCAAAGCGCGTATTCGCCAAGCGTCACCGGCTCCGCGATCAGGCCGAGCGACAGCAGCGTCTGGTTCACGACCCCTTCGCGCGCCAGCACCAGCAGCCACGCATAGGAGCGCACGACATAAGAGGTCCAGAACGGCAGGATCGCCAGCAGAAGCGCCAGCCGCTGCCAGCGCTGCGGGCACGCGGAAGGCGATGATCCATGCCAGCGGATAGGCGAGGATCACCGAGACGACGGTGACCGTCAGCGTGATCTCGAGCGAGACGAGCACCGCCCGCCAGAGATAGGCCTTTTCGGCCAGTTCGGCGTAGTTCGCGCCCGAGATGCCCCAGACAAGCGTGCGCCCTCAAGCGTGGCAAGGCTCATCGCGCCCATGACGGCGAAAGGCACGACGAAGAACGCCACCGTCCAGAGCAGGGCCGGGGCGACAAAGCCCCAGCCCTTTCTGCGGTCCTGCGCGGGGGTCACCGCGACCCGCTCACTGGGACAGGGTTTCGAGCCAGAGGTCCTGCATCTCGGCATCGAGATCGGCATCGGGTGCAGGGTAAAGCTGCGTCCGGGCAAGGTAATCGGGCTGCTGGTCCCAACGCAGGACGGCCTTCTGCTCGTCTGTCAGGGCCGTCGCCCGCCTTTGCGTTCGCGGGCATCCCCCAGAAGCACGAAGAGGTGGCAAGCCGCGCCTGACCCTCGGGGCTGACGATGTACTTGACGAATTCCAGCGCCAGATCGGGGTTTTCCGACCCTTCGACCACGCCGATGGACTGCGCCCAGCGCACCGCGCCCTCCTCGGGGATGGTCCATGTCAGTTCCGGCTGTTCGCTGGCCAGAACCGCGGTAAGCCATTCGCCGCCGCCCACCACGATATCGACCTCGCCCGTGGCCAGCGCCGTCTGCGCCGCCACGACCCCCGCGACGGAGGCCGCGCGCGACCGCATCGTCGACAGGACGCCACCGATGGCCTCAAGATCGCCCGAACCGATCTCGGCGGTCGAAATGCCCCCGGCGATGGCCGCAAGGCCCATGACCGGCAGGTAATAGTCATAGATCGAGATCCGCCCGTCATACTTTTCCGACCAGACCGAGGCGAGGTTTTCCATATCCGCCGGATCGACCTTGGTCGAATTGTAGGAAATCGTGTTGTAGCCGAACTTCTCGGTCACCGCATAGGTCACGCCGTCGACCGTATTGTTCTCGGCCATGACGACTTCGGGAAAGAAATCCCCGGTGGGAAGCTGATCGTCGGGCAGGGGCGCAAGCATCCCGGCCTCGACGGCGCGGAACACGTCGATGCCGTCGATCACCAGCACGTCCCAATCCCCGGGGCGGGACTGTTCCAGCAGCGCAAGCGCGGCGCCCGTGCCTTCGTATTCGCGCAGGTTCACCTTGACGTTATGGGCGGCTTCGAAAGGTTCGATCAGCGCGGGGTCGGTATGGTCGCACCAGACAAGCGCGTTCAGTTCGCCCTCGGCGGCGGCAAGACCCGCGGTGACGGTGAACGCCGTTGTGCACAGCAGCAGATTTGGCAGACGTTTCATGTGGCTTCTCCCGGTTGTTGGTTCTGTCGGCCGGCTCCGGCGCGGCGCGTTGAGAAAAAAGTTGAAGTCATTCATATTTGCAGTCAACGTTAATTTTCGAACGAAACACAATTCATTCGGCAGAGACGCATGACCGGATTGCGCGAAAGACAGAAAGCTGACCGAGAAGACCGCATTCTGAGGGCCGCGGTGACGCAATTTCGGGCAGAAGGTTATCGCTCGGTCCGAATCGAGGATCTGGCCGAGATGGCGCAGGTCTCTGTCGGCACGGTCTACAATTACTATCGCACCAAGGGTGACATCCTGATCGCCACCGTTGCGATGGAGGTAGAGGAGGTGCTGGAGGCGGGCAGGGCCATCGTCGCCGATCCGCCCCGGGGTGTGGACACGGCCCTTCTCGCGCTGATCTTTCAGTATTACGACCATTCGCTGGAATACCTCTCGAAAGAGATGTGGCGCACGGCCATGGCCCTGTCGATCGAGGCGCCGGGCACACCCAACGGGCAGCGCTACAGCGCGTTGGACCGGCGGCTTTCGGCGCAGGTGACGGAACTTATCGCGGCGCTGCAGGCGCGGGGCGAGGTTCACGCGCATCTTGACGCGGGGGCGCTGGGGCAGATCGTGTTCAACAACCTCAACCAGATGTTCATCGAGTTCGTGAAGGACGACGACATGACCCTAGACAGCCTTCGGGAAATGGTCGCGGCACAGACGCGCCCGCTTGCCGGCCTCATCGCCACGGGAGACGTGGAATGAGCCGTTTCAACCAGCCGCTGGGCGGTAACGACATGCCGCGGTTCGGCGGTCCCGCCACGATGATGCGCCTTCCTTCGCAGGACACGGCCAAGGGTCTTGATGCCTGTTTCATCGGCATCCCGATGGATATCGGAACCTCGAACCGGCCGGGAACGCGGCTTGGTCCCCGCCAGATCCGCGACGAAAGCCGCATGTTGCGCCCCTATAACATGGCCACCCGCGCGGCGCCCTTCGACAGCCTGCAGGTGGCCGATATCGGCGACGTTCCGATCAACACCTTCGATCTGAAGAAGTCGGTGGATATCATCACCGCCCATTACCGCGAGGTCCTGTCTCACGGGACGATCCCGTTGACGCTGGGGGGCGATCATACGCTGACATGGCCGATCCTGCGCGCGGTCAAGGAGCGGCACGGCCCCGTCGCGCTGATCCATGTCGATGCCCATGCCGATATCAACGAGCACATGTTCGGCGAGACGGTGGCCCATGGCTGTCCGTTCCGGCGGGCATGGGAGGATGGCTGCCTTCTGAACGACAAGGTCTTTCAGATCGGTCTGCGCGGAACCGGTTATGCGCCCGAGGATTTCGACTGGGGCCGCGAACAGGGCTGGACCGTGGTGCAGGCCGAAGAGTGCTGGTACCGATCGATGGCGCCGCTGATGGAACAGGTCCGCGCGACGATCGGCGATGCGCCGGTCTATCTGAGCTTCGATATCGACAGCCTCGACCCGGCCTTCGCGCCCGGCACCGGAACGGTCGAGCCGGGCGGGTTGACCACATGGCAGGCGCTCGAGATCGTGCGCGGATGCGCGGGGCTCAACCTTGTCGGATGCGATCTGGTGGAGGTCTCTCCGCCCTATGATCCGGCGGGCAACACCGCGCTGATCGCCGCGAACCTGCTTTACGAGATGCTCTGCGTCCTGCCGGGTGTGAAACGCGACTGAAGGGTCCGCGCGGTACTCTGTGATTGAGCCTGCCGGTCCGGCCCCCTAGGCTTGGCCCGGAACACCGGAGCCGGGCCGCAGTCATGTCCTTCACCCTTCGACAGCTTACCTATTTCGTCGCCGTGGCCGAGCACGGGTCGGTCAGCGCCGCCGCGCATTCGCTGTCGATCTCGCAAAGTGCCGTGACCGAAGCGGTGAAGGACCTCGAGGCCGATCTGGGGGTCAAGCTGTTCGACCGGCATTCGCGCGGATTGCGGATCACCCATCGGGGTCACCAGTTCCTGCGCCACGCCACGACGATCCTCGCCGAGGTGTCGGGCGCGCGGCGCGCCTTCGACGACGAGGGGCAAAGCGCGCAGGGAAAGCTGCATCTGGGCCTTACCTCGCTTGTCGCGGGCTACGTGATCTCGGACCTTCTGGCCAAGTATCGGCGGGCCAATCCCAAGGTCGAAATCAGCGCCATCGAGGAGTTCGAGCGAATATCTCGAGCATCTTCTGATCGGCGGCGAAATGGATGTGGCGGTGATGATGACCTCGCGCGTGGCCGAACGTCACGCGCTTTACGCCGAAACGCTCGATGTCTCGCCCTATCGATTGTGGATGCCGCTCGGGCACCGGCTGACCAATCAGGACAGCATCAACCTTTCGGATCTTCGGGACGAACCGCTGATCATGCTGAATATCGACGAGATGGAGCAGGAGACGGTGAAGCTTCTTTCGGTTCTGGGCACCCGTCCAAAGGTGGCGTTCCGCACCCGGTCTGTCGAGGCCGTGCGCTCGCTGGTGGCGACCGGCGCTGGCGTCGCGCTTCTTCCCGACCTTGTCTACCGGCCATGGTCGCTGGAAGGAGACCGGATCGAAGCGCGGGATGTATCGGGGTCGCTGCCGGTGGTGCAGGTGGGTCTGGTCTGGCGCAAAGGGTCGAAACTTTCCGCTGCCGCACGCGAGTTCGTGGCGGTGGCACAGGCCCATCGGATGATCGGTGAAGCGTAAAGCATTGCTATCGGAAAAACCGATAGTACAATTCTGATAATTGAATTTGCGAAGGCAAAGGCCTTGCCGCACTCTTTCGACAAGAACAGGCAGAACCTGCCATTGTTTCCACAGGGGAGATTGCGAATGAAGACCGTCTTGAAATCAAGCGTGGCGCTGCTGTTTGGAGTGTCGATCGTCGGCCAGGCCGCGGCGCAGTCCATGGTCACCGAAATCGGTGCGGGCGAGGGCCAGGTCAATATCGTTGCCTGGCCGGGCTATCTGGAGCGGGGCGAGACCTCGCCGGATTTCGACTGGATCACCAAGTTCGAAGAGGCCACCGGCTGCATGGTCAACGTCAAGACCGCGAATACCAGCGATGAAATGGTGGCCCTGATGAACGAGGGTGGCTTCGACCTCGTCACGGCGTCGGGCGACGCATCGCTGCGGATGGTGGCGGGCAAACGGGTGCAGCCGATCAATATCGACCTGATCCCAAGCTGGTCCACGGTGGACGAGCGGCTGAAGGAAGCGCCCTGGCACTATGTCGACGGCACCCATTATGGCGTTCCCTACATGTGGGGGCCGAACGTGCTGATGTATTCCACCGAGGTGTTCCCCGAAGCGCCCACAAGCTGGGACGTGGTGTTCAAGCCGATGGACCTGCCGGATGGAAAGCCCAATGCCGGGCGCGTGCAGGCCTATGACGGGCCGATCCACATCGCCGATGCCGCCAACTACCTGATGTATCATCAGCCGGAACTGGGCATCACCTCTCCCTACGAGCTGAACGAAGATCAGTATGCCGCAGCGCTTGAACTTCTGCGCGGTCAGCGCAAGATCGTCAGCCGCTACTGGCATGATGCGTTCATCCAGATCGACGACTTCAAGAACGAAGGCATGGCCGCCTCGGGCACATGGCCGTTCCAGGTCAACCTGCTGCAAGGTGACAGCACGCCGGTGGCCTCGACCATCCCGGTAGGAGGGGGCCACGGGCTGGGCCGATTCCACGATGATGCATGCCGATGCCGAGAACCCGAATTGCAGCTACATGTGGATGGAGCATTCGCTGGCGTCGAACCTGCAATCCGACCTGTCGGTCTGGTTCGGGGCGAACCCCGCCGTGCCTGCCGCCTGCACCGACGGACGCGGTATGCAGACCGCCGAGGGCTGCACGGTGAACGGGATGGACGATTTCGACCGGATCAAGTTCTGGACCACGCCGGTCTCGTCCTGCGAAAGCCAGGGGGAATGCGTTCCCTATTATCGCTGGGTCTCCGACTATATCGGTGTCATCGGCGGCCGCTGAGCCACACAAACACCTTCGCCCGCCACACCCCTTGTGGCGGGCCAAGTTCGGGATAACCCATGCCGTCAGCGATCCGATTTTCCGGCGTCTCGCGCCATTACGGTGACGTGAAAGCCGTCGACGACGTCGATCTCGACATCGCGGAGGGCGAATTCTTTGCCATGCTCGGGCCATCGGGCTCGGGCAAGACGACGAGCCTGCGGCTGATCGCGGGGTTCGAACGGCCCACCGCGGGCGATATCGAGATTTTCGGCCAGGTGGCGCAGGGGATCCCGCCCTACAAGCGCAACGTGAACACGGTCTTTCAGGACTATGCGCTGTTTCCGCATCTGAACGTGCGCGACAACGTGGCCTACGGGCTGATGATCGCGGGGCAGGGCAAGGCGGCCCGGTACAAGGCGGCAGAGGCCGCGCTCGAGATGGTTGCCCTTGGCGGCTACGGCGATCGCAAGCCCTCGGCGCTTTCGGGCGGTCAGCGGCAGCGCGTGGCGCTGGCCCGGGCGCTGGTGAACGAGCCCAAGGCGCTCCTCCTGGACGAACCGCTGGGCGCGCTGGACCTGAAGCTGCGCGAACAGATGCAGGACGAGTTGAAATCCCTGCAGCGCAGCCTTGGCATCACCTTCATCTTCGTGACCCACGATCAGGGCGAGGCCCTGTCGATGGCCGACCGCGTGGCGGTCTTCAACGAGGGCCGGATCGAACAGATCGGCACGCCCGAAGACATCTATTACCGGCCTTCCGTGCCCTTCGTGGCCGATTTCGTGGGCTCCTCCAACGTCTTGCCGCCGGATTTCGTGGCGCGGCTCACAGGCAGGGCGGCCCCCGCCGCGCTCCGCCCCGAGGCCGTCTTTCTGGCCGATGGGGGGCATGCGGCAGAGGTCCGGAGTGTGAGCTTTCTGGGCTCCACCACCCGCGTCACCCTGCATCTGGGCGCGATCCCCATGACCATGCTCCTGCCCAAGGGCGCGCGGATCCCCGAAGCCGGAGAGACCGTTCACGTGGACTGGGCCGCAGCGGACCTGCACGTGATGGGCCCGGCATGAGCGAGGCTGCGATCACGGCGCGTCCCTCGGGCCTGATGGAGCGTTTCTCCGACACGCTCTGGCGCAGGCCGGGGCTGCTGATCTTCCTTCTGATCCTGCCGCCCGCGCTCTGGCTCGGGATCATCTATCTGGGATCGCTCTTTGCGCTTCTGGCGCAGAGCTTCTTTTCGATCGACGAGTTCTCGGGCCTGATCCAGTACGAATTCACCCTCAAGACCTATGGAGAGCTGTTCCGGCCCTCGAACTTCGACATCATCATCCGCACCGTCGTGATGGCCGCCGCCGTGACGCTGGGCGCAGCGATCATCGGCTTTCCGGTCGCCTATTACGCCGCCCGCTATGCCCGCGGCAAATGGAAGGCGATCTTCTATCTGGGCGTGATGATGCCGCTCTGGTCCAGCTATCTGGTCAAGGTCTATTCGTGGAAGCTGATCCTGGCCAAGGAGGGCATCCTGAACTGGCTGTTCGAGACGCTGCACCTTGGCTGGCTGCTCAACGCCTATCTCGCGATCCCGGTGATCGGCGGCAATTCCCTTTCGGTCAGCGCGACGGGGACGTTCCTTGTCTTTCTCTATGTCTGGCTGCCGTTCATGATCCTGCCGATCCAGGCGGCGCTGGAGCGGGTTCCGGTCTCGATGCTCGAGGCCTCGGGCGATCTGGGCGCGCGACCGGCCCAGACCTTTCGCCATGTCCTTTTGCCGCTGGCGCTGCCGGGGGTCATCGCCGGGTCGATCTTCACCTTCTCGCTGACGCTCGGGCGATTACATCATTCCGCAGATCGTGGGCTCGTCGCGCCGCTTCATCGGTCAGGCGGTCTATGCCTATCAGGGCACGGCGGGCAACATTCCACTGGCCGCGGCCTTTGCGGTGGTGCCGATCCTGCTGATGGCGGTCTACCTGTGGATCGCGAAACGACAGGGGGCGTTCGATGCACTCTGACCGCGCGCCCCTTGGTCTCAAGATCGCCGCCGGGCTGGGCCTTGCCTTCATGCACCTGCCGATCCTGCTGATCTTCGTCTATGCCTTCACGACCGAGGACAAATCCTATCAATGGCCGCCCCCCGGCTTCACGCTGAAATGGTTCGCCGTCACCTGGGAACGCCCCGATGTCTGGGAGGCGCTCTATCTGTCCTTGCAGGTGGCCAGCATTTCCACGGTGATCGCGCTGGTTCTGGGCACGCTCTGCGCCGCCGCCGTCAGCCGGTCGCGCTTTTTCGGGCGCGAGGCGATCTCGCTTCTGGTGATCCTGCCCATTGCCCTGCCGGGGATCATCACCGGCATCTCGCTGCGCTCGGCCTTCAACCTTGCCGACATCCCGTTCAGCTTCTGGACCATCGTGCTGGGTCACGCGACCTTCTGCGTCGTGGTGGTCTACAACAATGCGGTGGCGCGGTTCCGGAGGGTCTCGGGCAACCTGATAGAGGCATCGATGGATCTGGGCGCGAACAGCTTTCAGACCTTTCGCCATGTCATCCTGCCCAATATCTCCACCGCGCTTCTGGCCGGGGGGATGCTGGCCTTCGCGCTGTCCTTCGACGAGGTGATCGTGACCACCTTCACGGCGGGGCAGCAACAGACACTGCCGATCTGGATGCTCGAGGAACTTGTCCGCCCGCGCGAACGCCCGGTGACCAATGTGGTCGCCATGGTGGTGGTGCTGGTCACGTTCCTGCCGATCCTCGGCGCCTATTACCTCACCCGCGGCACCGACACGGTGGCCGGTCAGGGCAAATGAACAGGAAAAGGGAGAGTTCTCATGGAAACCAAAATGCTGATCGGCGCCTCGTTCGAGGCCGGAACCGATGCCGAAGAAACGATCCTGAACCCGCGGACGGGCGAGGTGATCCTGACCCTGCCCGAAGCGAATGCGGGCCAGATCGACCGCGCCGTTGCCGCCGCGCGGGCGGCCTTCGGCAGCTGGTCCCGGACCACGCCCGCCGAGCGCTCGGGCAAGTTGCTGGCGATTGCCGACGTCATCGAGGCCAATGCCGAAGAGCTGGCCCAGCTCGAGGCGCTCAATTGCGGCAAGCCCATCGATGCGGTCCGCAATGACGAGATTCCCGCCGTGGCGGATTGCTATCGCTATTTCGCCGGCGCGGTACGCAACATGCATACCTCGGCCGCGGGCGAGTACATGGAGGGACATACCTCGATGCTGCGCCGCGACCCGATCGGGGTCGTGGCCTCCATCGCGCCGTGGAACTATCCGCTGATGATGATGGCGTGGAAACTGGCGCCGGCGCTTGCGGGGGGCAACACGGTGGTTCTCAAACCCTCCGAACAGACGCCGCTGACCGCGCTGAAACTGGCGCGGCTCATGGCCGATATCCTGCCCGAGGGCGTGGTCAACGTCGTGGTGGGGCAGGGTGCCAGCGTGGGCAACACGCTGATCAGCCATCCCGATGTGGACATGGTCTCGATCACCGGCGATGTCGCAACCGGCAAGAAGGTGCTTCAGGCGGCATCCAAGACGGTCAAGCGGACCCATCTGGAACTGGGCGGCAAGGCGCCCGTGATCGTTTTCGACGATGCCGATCTGGACCGGGTCGTCGATGGCCTCAAGGCCTTCGGCTACTACAACGCCGGTCAGGATTGCACCGCGGCCTGCCGGATCTACGCGGGCGCCAAGATCTATGACAAGCTGGTGGCAGACCTGTCCTCCGCTGTCTCGAGCATCGTCTATGACAACCCCGACGACACGCTGAACGAGATCCCGCCGCTGATCTCTCTGCGGCAGCGCGACCGGGTCGCGAGCTTTGTCGAGCGGACGCGCGAACACAAGCATATGGAAATCACCACCGGCGGCAGTCTTCACGCCGGCAGCGGCTTCTACTATCAGCCCACCGTGGTGGCGGGCGCGCTTCAGACCGACGAGATCGTCCAGCGCGAGGTGTTTGGTCCGGTCGTCTCGATCACCCGCTTCACCGATACCGAACAGGCCGTGGCATGGGCAAATGACAGCGACTATGGCCTTGCCTCGTCGATCTGGACCCGGGATGTGGGCCGCGCGATGGATGTGTCCGGGCGCATGCGCTACGGCTGCACATGGGTGAACACGCATTTCATGCTGGTCAACGAGATGCCCCATGGCGGATTGAAACAGTCGGGCTATGGCAAGGACATGTCGATGTATGCGCTGGAGGACTATACCGCGGTGCGGCATGTGATGATCGCCCACTAAACGCCCGGATCTCTGGTGACCCGCGCCGCACCCCGGCGCGGGGTCGCGTCAACGTATTTGGCGAGACGGCGCTTTTGGTGTAGTTGATCCCTATTTCAACGAGCATTTCCAGAAGCGCATGATTGAAGATTTGGGTATTCACCAGGGGTCAGGCGGGACCCGAATCCACGCGAACAGCAGGTGATGATGGACCGTCGTGTCGGGGTCAGCGCCAATCAGGTTCGTTACGTAACCTCGGAACTGGCCGGGGCGGGCTCCTACATGATCACCATGGGCCATCTGGTCGAGGGGTCTTTCGACGAGCC
Source organism: uncultured Alphaproteobacteria bacterium (assembly GCA_963698645.1). Taxonomy (GTDB): domain Bacteria; phylum Pseudomonadota; class Alphaproteobacteria; order Rhodobacterales; family Rhodobacteraceae; genus Ovoidimarina. Next base: position 70,442 of record CAVORP010000004.1, on the reverse strand, counting down.
CGCCTTTCGGGCAGCGGCAGAGGAACTGGTGCGGCGCCACGACACGCTCCGGACCCGGTTCGAATTGAAGGGCGGGCGGATTGACGCCCTGATCTCGCCCGAGCCACGCTTTCGGTATCATATCCGCCAGATGACGGATCCCGGCCTTTCGGCCTTTCGCGACTGGGCGCTGCCGCTTGTCTTCGACGATGTCGATCCCTGCAGCGCCGGATCGCTGATCCGGGTTCTGGCGGCGGATATGGGGTCGCGCTGGCGCTTCACCATCGCGGCGCATCATGCCATCACCGATGGCTACTCACGCGGGGTGATGACGCAGGAACTGCTCAAACTCTACGTGGGCGAGGCGCTTGAACCGGCCCAGTCCTATTACACGTTCTACAAACCCGAAGCAGAAGTCTCAGGTGTTTCCGACGAAGTCGCGGCCCATGTCCATGCCCTTCCGAAGCCCGTTCGCCTTGTGGGTGACGGGGCCGAGGAAGGGACCGCACCCTCTCTGGGTCAATTCGTGGACCGTGATTTCGGCCCTCTGTTCAAGGTCCTGCGGCCGGTGACCGGATCGGTCGGGGCCAGCCGGTTCGGGATATTGTCAGGCGTCTATGCGCTTGGTCTTTATGGATATTCCGGCGATCCCGATATCTCGACCTTCTTTCAGGCCGCCGGGCGCAAGTCCCTTGGGGCGCCCAATGCCGTGGTTGGCCCTTTCTCGAACACCCTGCCGCTGGACCTTGCGGTGGATCCCGATCGTGACTTTGCCTCCTTCGCCCGGACGATCACCCTGCGAACACGCGCCATGGTCGCGCTCGAGAACGCGCCGCTTCTGACTGCGGTTCTGGAGGCACAGAAGGGGCCCAGCGTTTCGATCAACATGTTCCCGCCGGCGGAGCCGATCATCGCGGGCCGCCTCGTGATCGGGCCGCGCGAATTTCTCGACCGGCGTACCGAATTCGAGCTCAATCTCGTCTGGTCCGAAGATGACGGGATCGCAAAGGCGCGGGCCTTTCACGATCGCGCCCGGATGTCTGCCGAACGCGCGGGTCTGTTCCTTGATTTCCAGAGCAGGCTCCTTGACGCGGTGATCGAGGATCCCGAAAGACCCTGCCGCGAGATCCTCCGCGCCGCCCGGGCCGGCCACGAAGTGGTGATTCCGCACATCTCGCTGGACCCGGAGCCGCAGCACCGTCTGCACGAGCGGTTCTTTCACTGGGCTGACCGGACCCCGGAGGCAACCGCCCTCACGACTTCGGATGGAGTGGTATCGTATCGCGGGCTTGCCGAACGCGTTCGCAAGGTGATGGGCGGCTTGCACAGGGCCGGTGTCGGGCCGGGCGACGGTGTGGCCATTCTGAGCCAACGCAATCCGGGCCTCGTCGCGGCCATGCTGGGCGTCTCGGCCAGTGGCGCATCCTTCGCGGTGATCGATGCGGCCTATCCGGCGCGACGGATCAAGTGGATGCTCGACCAGCTTGGAACGCGCTACGTGATCGAAACGGGCGCGGACCTTCCGAAGGAATATTCCGGCGTCCTGATCCGGATCGAAACCGATGACCCGGCGAAGGACGATATGCCCGTCATGTTCGGTCCGCCGCGCGATGCGGCCTACCATCTCTTCACTTCGGGCACGACCGGACGCCCCAAGTTGATCACCCATCCCGATCGGACGCTCCAACGGTTCATTCACTGGCAAGACCGGATGATTGATCTGTCAGAACCCGCACGCACGGTGATGATCGCCGGGCTGTCCCATGATCCGATCCTGCGGGATGTCTTTCTGCCGCTGTCCTGCGGTGGCTCTGTCGCGATTCCGACCGCGGCGGAAATGGAAGATCCGGAAGCACTGCGCCGCCTGATGGTGCGGGCCCGTTGCAACGTCGCGCATTTCAGCCCGGCCACAGGGCGGCTTCTGTCCTTGGGGGCGGCCGCGGATCACCGCTTCGATCACCTGCGGGCGGTGTTCTGGGGCGGCGAGCGGCTGCCGCATCGGCTGATGGAGGCCTGGTGCGCCCATGCGCCCACGGCCCGCCAGTTCAACGTCTTCGGGACGACGGAGACGCCGCAGGCCTTCCTGATCCACGAGATCGAGCCGGCTGCGGTGCGCCGCCGCGAGATACCGATCGGCCGCCCGCTGCCCTGGCAAGGGGTGCAACTGGTGGATCACGAGGGCCATCCCGTCTCGACCGGCGAGGTGGGCGAGATCCTTGCCGAACTCGCCGATCCCGTCCTTGGTGTGAACGCCCGTCTTCCCGCCCCCGACGGGTGGCAGGGTCATCGGCATTTCACCGGCGACCTTGGATACCAGATGCCCGATGGCCATATCCATTTCGCGGGTCGACGCGACGGTCAGGTCAAGATCAACGGCTACCGTGTCGAGCTGGGCGCGATCGAGGCCGTTGCCGAAGGCGCAGACGGGGTGCAGCAGGCCAGTGCCATCCTCGAGGATGACCACCTGATGCTGTTTGTCCTGACACGTGATCCCGGCGTGACCGAGACGACGATCAAGGCGCTTCTGTCCCGCACTCTTCCCGCCTACATGATCCCCGAGCAAATCATGGTACTCGACCGGTTCCCGGCCACGCCCAACGGCAAGACCGACAAGGATGCGCTCGCGGCGCGGGCGGCAGAGGCACGAACGGCGCGCGGTCGGCGCGATGACAGTGCGCCCGAAGGGCCTGTCGAACAGGCCATAGCGGCGCTTCTGGCCCGCCACGCAGGACGCAGCCGCGCAGGCCGGGATACCTCGGTTGCCGATCTTGGCGCAGACAGCCTTGCCACGATCGAGGCACGCCTCGATCTCGAGGCGCTCGGCCTGACCCTTCCAGACGGCTGGGAATGGATGTCGGTCGCGCAACTGGCAAAAGGCCAGACGGGCGTGGAAACGCCGGGCCGCCCCGGACAGGCCTTTCTTTCCATAAGCCGCATCGAGACCTTTATCCCGTTGAGAAGCCTCGCGATCCTCGCGATCGTGGCGTTTCACGCCGGGATCAATCTGGGCATCGGCGCATCGCTCGTCCTCTTCGTTCTTGCAGGCTATTCCTTTGCCCGCCTGCAACTGCCCGCGATCCTCAGGGACGATCATCCGGGACGTGTCTGGGCCCTGATCCTGCGGTTGCTGGTGCCGCTTCTGCCGATATCGCTGATCTATTTCGCCAAGCATGCAATCGTCGATGACGAGGTTCAGCTGTCCACGATCCTGCCCTACAAGAATCTGGTCGTGCCCTTCGATGCATTGCTGTCTCCGGGAGCTACTGTAACCCTGCGGCTGGAATTGCTCTGGTTTCTTCATGTCTACCTGCAGATGTTCCTCGTGATCGGGCTCCTGCTGTGCATTCCGGCGCTCAGGCGGCTTCTCGCGGCGGATGTCTGGCGCGGATTGGTGCTGTTCTTAATCGCGACCGAGGCCGTGGGCGTTCTCGCGATCCTGCTCTATGCGCAGTGGCACGGCGATCTGTGGGAAAGTGCGTTCCTGCTCCGGCAATCGCCCACGACCATGTTGCCGTTTCTTGCAGTGGGCGCTCTGGTCGCCATGGCCGATACGCCCCGGCGACTGGCCCTTTCGCTTGCACTGGTGCTGTGCCACTGGGGGGTCAGCTATCTCTTCTACAACACGCATGCAGAGCTTTGGTGGGCCGCCGCGCTGATCCTTTGTGCACTGGTCCCCAACGTCACGCTTCCGCGGGTGCTGGCGGTGGTTCTTGTGATCGTCGCGTCGCATTCCCTGATGATCTACCTGACCCATCATGCCGCAGCTTTCGCGATCTTGGGCGTTTTCGGTGACCGGGTCCCAACGCTTCTCAGCATCGTGCTTCAGGTCGGTTTCGGCGTTGCGGCCGGAATTGCGATCCGTCCGGCAGTGCGCTGGCTTGGCGTCAATCGTCTTGCCGAACATGGTCTCGTGGGCCTCTCGAGCAGTCTCCGCAGCAACAAAGTGGGGTGACCGGGCACCCGGCCTTCGCCTTGCCGGGAAATGTCGCTATAACGGCGTTGGGACAGGACAGGCGGGACAGGCGATGCAGCCATATGCATCCGATCCGGGCGCAAGCCGCGGACGGCTTTATGCGGAAGACGAAAGCACGTTCCGCACCTGCTATCAGCGGGACCGGGACCGGATCATTCATGCCAGCGCCTTTCGGCGGCTGAAGCACAAGACGCAGGTCTTCATCGAGCACGAGGGCGACTATTTCCGTACCCGGCTGACCCATTCTCTGGAAGTGGCGCAGGTGGCGCGAACGATTTCGGGCGTGCTCGGGCTCAACGCCGAATTGACCGAGGCGCTGGCCCTGGCCCATGACCTGGGCCACCCTCCCTTCGGCCATACCGGCGAGGATGCGCTTGGAGTGCTCATGGCGCCCTATGGCGGTTTCGACCACAATGCCCAGGCGATCCGCATCGTGACCCACCTCGAACGCCACTACGCAGAGTTCGACGGGCTGAACCTGACATGGGAAACGCTGGAAGGGCTGGCCAAGCATAATGGCCCGGTCACAGGCGAACTGCCCTGGGCGCTGGCGGCCTATCAGGCCCGGCACGATCTCGAGCTCGAAACCCACGCAAGCGCCGAGGCGCAGGTCGCGGCCATCTCGGACGACGTGGCCTATAACCACCACGATCTGCATGACGGGCTGCGGGCCGAGCTGTTCTCGACCGACGAGCTGGCCGAACTTCCGATCCTTGACGATTGCTTTGCCCGGGTCGACCGGCTCTATCCCGGTCTGAACTATTACCGCCGGCGACACGAGGCGCTGCGCCGGTTCTTCGGTATCCTCGTCGAGGACGTGATCGCGGTGGCGCGGGCAAACCTCGCCGAGATCGCACCACGCTCGGTGGATGAGGTCCGTCATGCGGGCCGGGGCGTGATCCGGTTCTCGAAACCGGTCTGGCAGGATCTCAAGGTGACGCGGCAATTCCTGTTCGACCGGATGTATCGCGCGCCTGCGGTCGTGGCGAAACGCGCCGAGGTCACGCAGGTCATCGAAGCGCTGTTCCCCTTCTTCATGGACCATCCCGACCAGTTGCCGAAGCAATGGCGCAAGGACGTGGAGGAGGTCTCGGGCGAGACCGAACTGGCGCGGATCGTGTCGGATTACATCGCGGGCATGACAGATCGTTTCGCGATCCAGTGCCACGAAAGGTTCGTGCTGGGGTAGGGGCATGAAAAAGGGGCGGCTCTTTCGAACCGCCCCGATCCTTGTGATCTGCGTCTGCGCCTATTCGACGACAAGCACGAGTTCTTCTTCGTCAGGCGTGCCGTCGATCACTTCGCCAAGCTCTTCGCCTTCGCCGGGAATGACTTCCTCGGGCCGCATCACGCCCAGATCGGCTGCGATCCCGTCCAGCAGAACCTCGTTCAGGTCATCGGACAGCGACTTGTTCGATTCGTCGATGATCCGCTGTTCGGATGCCGTGAAGAAGTCGTCATAGGCCGCTTCCACAGCTGCCTGCTGTTCGGCCGACTGATAATCCGAAAGCGCCTTGTTGGCATCCGCGTCGATCGTTGCGGGATCGAACCCGTCGGCATCGCAATTCGCGACGCAGGTTGCGACGCCATCGGTCACTTCGAACATCGGAAGATCCGTGGCCGTGCCGTCGCCATTCAGCACCGCCGCCAGATCCTCGTCGGCGAAGGTCAGATCCTCGACCGTGACGAAATTGTCGAGCGCGGCCATCTCGGCCTCGTTCAGCTCCTCGCCGGCCGCGGCTTTCGCGGCTAGCTGATACTGGGACAGCGCGCCGATCGTTCCGTTGAAGTTGCCGTTGCGGATATGGGCGTCAAGGGCCGCCTGATTGGCGTTGGACGCGTTCCACTTGCCCTTCTGGCTGGGGTGCAGTTCGGTCAGTTCCGCATCCGCCGAGGTGCTGGCCAGAACGACCTTCTTGGCCTGCCCCGGCGCGACCTTCATCGGTTTCGGCGCGGGTTTCTTGCTGGCAGCGCTTTTGGAGGATTTGCCCTTGTCGGCGCTCTTGCCGCCGCCCTTGCCATTGTCCTTGCCGCCGCCTTTCCCGTTATCCTTGCCGCCGCCCTTGCCGTTGTCGTTGCCTTTGGCATAGGCCGCGCCGTCCATGTCACCCGGTACAACCGAAGGGGCGATCGTGAAAGCTGCCGCAAGGGCGATCGTCGCCGCGCCAAGCGCCAGTTTCGAGCGTGTCATCCGATTTTTCAGGTCACGGGTCATGATCTCTCTCTTTTCGTATTCATTCAGTGCCCCCCAGGCTCGCTTAGTTATAACCACAACCGTGACCATCATAAGGCAAACCTTGCAGTTTCCACTGGAAAAAGCGGGTTTCGAAGGCAAAACAAGCGAACAATTGCCGCCCGGTCCCGGTACTGTCCGCACTGCGCCCACAATCGGCGAAATGCCCCGAATCCGCGCGCCATGATTGACCGCCGCGCCGCGAGTGATAAGAGGCACATGTCATGAACATATTCTCAGATATCCGCACGCTTGTCGTCGAAACGCTGGATGCCATGGTGGCGGACGGCGAATTGCCCAATGGTCTCAACTACGGCCCGGTCACGGTGGAGCCGCCACGCGACGCCGCCCATGGCGACATGGCGACCAACGCCGCCATGGTGCTGGCCAAGCCCGCGTCGAAGAACCCGCGCGAGATCGCGACCGCCCTGACCGAACGGCTCAAGGCCGACCCGCGCATCGCCGTGGCCGATGTGGCCGGTCCCGGCTTCATCAACCTGATCCTCGACGGATCGGTCTGGCATGACATCGTCACCGAGGCGATCGACGCCGGCGCGACCTTCGGCCATTCCGGCATGGGCGCCCATGTGAAGGTGAATGTCGAGTTCGTCTCGGCCAATCCCACCGGACCGCTCCATGTGGGCCATACACGGGGCGCGGTCTTCGGCGATGCGCTCTCGAGCCTGCTTCAGGCCGCGGGCTATGACGTCACCCGCGAATACTACATCAACGACGGCGGCGCGCAGGTGGATGTGCTGGCGCGCTCTGCCTATGAGCGTTACCGCGAAGCGCACGGGCTGGATCCGGAAATCGCCGAAGGGCTCTATCCCGGCGATTATCTCGTGACAGTGGGCGAGGCGCTGAAAGAGAAATACGGCGACACGCTCCTCGACAAGGGCGAAGAATACTGGCTGGGCGAGATCCGCGACTTCGCGACCGAGGCGATGATGGCGTTGATCCGCGAGGATCTTGCCGCGCTGGGCGTGACGATGGACGTCTATTTCAGCGAAAAGTCGCTTTATGGCACGGGCCGGATCGAAGCGGCGCTGAAGGTGCTCGAGGACAAGGGCCTGATCTATGTGGGCATGCTGGAGCCGCCAAAAGGCAAGATGCCCGAGGATTGGGAGCCGCGCGAACAGACCCTGTTCCGCTCCACCGAACATGGCGACGACGTGGACCGCCCGGTCAAGAAATCGGACGGGACCTGGACCTATTTCGCCCCCGACATCGCCTATCACCACGACAAGGTGCGCCGCGATTTCGACGAGCTGATCAACATCTTCGGGGCCGATCACGGCGGCTATGTGAAGCGGATCAAGGCCGTGGTCTCGGCCCTGTCGGACGGTTCCGTTCCGCTCGACGTCAAGCTGACGCAGCTTGTCCGGCTCTACAAGAACGGCGAGCCTTTCAAGATGTCCAAGCGGGCAGGGACCTTTGTCACCCTGCGCGACGTGGTGGACGAGGTGGGCCCGGACGTCGTGCGCTTTCACATGCTCACGCGCAAGAATGACGCGCCGCTGGATTTCGACTTTGCCCGGGTGACCGAACAGTCGAAGGACAACCCCGTCTTCTACGTCCAGTATGCCCATGCCCGCGTGCGGTCGGTGATCCGCAAGGCCGAAGAGCTTGGCCTGCCGATGTCGGACCACCCCAACCTCGTCGACGAACAGGAATTCGCGGTCGCCCGGAAGATCGCCGAATGGCCCCGGCTGATCGAGATCGCCGCGCGCCACCACGAACCGCACCGGCTGGCCTTCTATCTCTACGAGCTCGCCTCGGAGTTCCACACGCTCTGGAACAAGGGCAATGACAAACCCGAACTGCGCTTCGTGCACGAGACCGATCCCAAGGCGACGGCAGCCAAAATCGCGCTCGCCCGTGCCGTTGGCGTTGTTATTTCAGCAGGATTGGGTATTCTGGGGGTGACTCCGGTCGAAGAAATGCGCTGACAACAAGCGTCTCGGTCGGGGTTAGGCAAAACAGGCAAGACAGCAGCTGGCAACGCACCGGCTGCGCGAGCGAGGCGGAATGACATACAGCTATACTCAGGGGGAGTCCAACTCCTTCGATCAGGACGATGGCGTGCCGGTTGGTACGGTCATGAACTGGGCCGGGGCGATCGTGTCCTTCGCATTGATGACCGGGCTCGTGATCTGGGGCTACCAGCTCTTGATGCGGGACGTGACCGGCGTACCAGTGGTACGCGCATTGGAAGGCCCGATGCGCGTCGCGCCCGAAGATCCGGGCGGAATGCAGGCCGAATATCAGGACCTGTCGGTGACCCGCGTGGCCTCCACCGGGGCCGAGGAAGATCCGACCGCGATGGTGGTTCTGGCGCCGCCCCCGGTGCAACTGACCGAAGAGGATCAGCCGGTCGCAGCCTTGATCCCGGACGAGCCCTCGGCCAGTCCGGAACAGGTGGTGGAAGCCGAGACGCGGCCCAAGTCCCTGATAGAAATGGCTATTTCAGAGGCGTTGGGAGAAGATGTGACCGTGACCAATGCTGTGTTCACAAGCGGTTCGGAACAGATCATTCCGGCCTCCATCGGCGGTGTCGCCCGGTCGCCGCGACCGCTGGCGCGCCCGGCCGAACTGGTTCGCGTCTCCGCTGTCATCGCGGAAGAGGCGCCTGCGGAAGACGCGCCGGGCACCGATCTCGCGGCGCTGTCGTCCTCGGACGGGCTTGACGTCGACGTGGCTCAGATCCCGCCCGGTACGCGGCTTGTGCAGCTTGGCGCCTATCCCAGCATCGCGGGTGCCCAGGACGCCTGGAACGGGCTTGATGCGCGGTTCGGCGACTTTCTCGACGGCAAGCGCCGGGTGATCCAGGAGGCTTCGGCGGGCGGTACGACCTTCTACCGGCTGCGCGCGCTCGGCTTCGAGGATCTCAACGACGCGCGTCGGTTCTGTGCCGTGCTGGTGGCCGAGAATGCGAACTGCATTCCGGTGATCCGCCGCTAGGTTGGGGTGCGAATCGGCGCTCATATCCTGGGATGTGCCGGGCCGCATCTGACCCCCGATGAGGCGGCTTTCTTCCGAGAGGCGGCCCCTTGGGGCTTCATCCTCTTCGCGCGCAATATCGAAACCGCCGATCAGATCCGGGCGCTGACCGCCGATTTGCGCGACGCCGTCGGGCGGGATGCGCCTATCCTCATCGATCAGGAAGGCGGGCGGGTGCAGCGGCTTCAGCCGCCCCTGGCGCGGGGCTGGCCTCCGCCGCTGGATCAGGTGCGCGACGCGGGCGCGGGGGCCGAGCGGTCGATGTACCTGCGGTACCGGCTGATCGCCGACGAATTGCGCGGCCTCGGCATCGACGTGAACTGCGCGCCCCTCGTGGACGTGGCCACCGATGCGACCCACCCGTTTCTCCGGAACCGCTGCTATGGCACCGACCCGGGCGTGGTCGCCCGGATCGGGCGGGCGGTGGCCACGGGACTTCTGGCGGGCGGCGTCCTGCCGGTGGTCAAGCATATCCCCGGACACGGACGCGGCGCGGTGGACAGCCATCTGGGCCTGCCCGCAACCGATGCGTCGCCCGATGACCTCGCCGAACAGGATTTCGCGCCCTTCGCGGCGCTGTCGGACCTGCCGCTCGCGATGACCGCGCATATGGTCTATTCGAGCTTCGATCCGACCCGCGCCGCCACCGTCTCGCCCCGGATGATCGACCTGATCCGCAACGAAATCGGGTTCGGCGGGCTTCTGATGACCGACGATCTGTCCATGGAGGCGCTCGGCGGCACCATGACCGAACGGACGCGGGCATCGCTTGCGGCGGGATGCGACCTGATCCTGCACTGCAACGGCGATCTGGCCGAGATGCAGGAGATCGCCGCCGAGGCGGGCGTCCTTGACGGAGACACGAGGGCCCGGGCAGACGCGGCGTTGAGCCTGCGGAAATCCCCCACGGCAATTGACATCCCTGCCGCAGAAGCCGAATTTGAAGCGCTTCTTCAGGGCAGGGTTCATGACAGCGACTGACGAGACTTCGGACAGCACAGTGGTACATGTGGACGCCCGGCTGGCCGCCGAGGCGCTGATCGTCGATGTGGACGGGTTCGAGGGGCCGCTCGATCTGCTGCTCACGCTATCGCGGACGCAGAAGGTCGACCTGCGCCGCATCTCGGTTCTGGCGCTGGCCCAGCAGTACCTTGAATTCGTCAGGAAAGCCAAGGAGTTGCGGATCGAACTTGCAGCGGATTATCTGGTCATGGCTGCCTGGCTCACCTTCCTGAAATCCCGGCTGCTCCTGCCGCCCGAACCGGGCGACGAAGGACCCTCGGGCGAGGATCTGGCGGCGCATCTGGCGTTTCAGCTGGAACGGCTTCAGGCGATGCGCGACGTCGCGGCCCGGCTGATGGCGCGGGACCAGAAGGGGCGCGATTTCTTCGTGCGCGGCATTCCCGAAGATGTCACCCGAGTCCGGCGGATCAAATACACCTCGACGCTTCTGGACCTGATGCAGGGCTACGCGCGGATCCGGACCCGCGACGAATTCCGGCCCTACGTGATGGATCGCGACAACGTGCTGACCATGGAACAGGCGCTCGAGCGGATGCGCGGGATGATCGGCTTCGCGGGCGACTGGACCGATCTGTCCAGCTATCTCCCCGAAGGCTGGCAACTCGACCCGGCGCGGCGGCGCTCGGCCACGGCGGCGACATTCGCCGCATCGCTTGAACTTGTGAAGGCGGGCCGGGCCGAATTGCGCCAGCAGGGGCTGTTCGCCCCCATTCAATTGCGGAGTGTGCGGAGTGAGTGAAGCGCCCGAAACCAGCGAGAGCCTGTTCGAAGCACCCCCCATGGCCGAACAGGAACGGATGGTCGAAGCGGTGCTCTTCGCCTCTGCCGATCCGGTGAGCGTGGCGGATCTGAACGCCCGCATGCCCCATGGCGCGGATGCGGCGGCGGCGCTGGAACTCCTGCGCAAACGCTATGAGGGCCGCGGCGTCCGCGTCGTGCGCGTGGGCGAGGCCTGGGCGATGCGCACCGCGCCCGATCTGGGCTTCCTCATGCAGAAGGAAACCACCGAGACCCGCAAGCTGTCGCGCGCGGCGATCGAGACGCTGGCCATCGTGGCCTATCATCAGCCCGTCACCCGCGCCGAGATCGAAGAGATTCGCGGCGTATCGGTCTCGCGCGGGACGATCGATCAGTTGCTCGAACTCGACTGGATCCGGTTCGGCCGCGACGGATGACCCCGGGTCGGCCCGTGACCTTCGTGGTGACGCAATCCTTCCTCGATCATTTCGGCCTCGAATCGGCACGCGATCTGCCGGGGCTCAAGGAACTTCGGTCGGCGGGCCTGCTCGACAACCGTCCGCCGCCGGGCGAGGACGAGGAGCTTCCGGACGAGGACGAGCCGGACATGTTCGAAGACAGCGGCGATCGGCCGGAGCAGGCGCCGGACGAGGCCGATGAGGATTATGGCGAGGGCGCGGAGGAGGACGAGGCGTCCTGACCGGCAGCACCGGCGCGGGGGCCAGCCCCCGCCGCCCTTGGGGCGGCCCCCCCGGGATATTTGGAAAGAGAAGAAGCGGGATCAGGGCGCGCGGAAATGCTTTGACAGCTTCAGACCCTGGCCCTGGTAATTCGACGCGATCTCGCGGCCGTAGAGCGTCTCGGGGAGCTCGCGGCCATGCGTTCATAGACAAGCCGCCCCACGACCTGACCGTGTTCGAGGACGAAGGGCGCCTCGTGGCAGCGGACCTCGAGAACGCCGCGCGAACCGGCCCCGCCGGCCTCGGCCCAGCCGAAGCCCGGGTCGAAGAAGCCCGCGTAATGCACCCGAAACTCGCCCACCATGGCCATGTAGGGCGCCATTTCGGCGGCATAGCCCGGCGGGATCGTCACCGCCTCGCGGCTGACCAGAATGTAGAAGGCGCCGGGATCGAGGATGATGCGGCCCTCGCGGGTGCGCAGGTCTTCCCAGAATTCGGCGGGATCGTAGCCGCCGATCCGGTCGAGATCGATCACGCCGGTATGGGGCTTGGCGCGGTAGCCCACAAGATCGCCGGTTTCGGGGCGCAGATCGACCGAGAAGCCAAGGCCCTCGGAGATCACGGCCGTGCCCGAGACAAGCGGCGTCTCCTCATGCAGCGCCGCCAGCTCGGTATCGTCCAGCACCGCATGGCCCGCGCGAAACCGGATCTGGTTCAATCGCATTCCGGGCCGGACCAGTACCGAGAAGGAGCGGGGGCAGATCTCGGCGAAAAGCGGCCCGGCATAGCCCGGTGGGATCCGGTCGAATTCGGTGCCGCCATCGGTGATGACGCGGGTCAGAAGATCAAGCCGCCCGGTGGAGGATTTGGCATTCGCCACGGCCTGAATTCCCGGCGGCAGGGCGAGATGCTCCATCAGCGGCACGACATAGACGCAGCCCTTCTCGAGAACCGCGCCATGGGTCAGGTCGATCCGGTGCATCTCGAACTCGGCCAGCCGGCTGGCCACCTGCGCCTTCGCACCGGCAAGGAAACTGGCCCGGACCCGGTAGGCGATCGTGCCCAGCCGCAGGTCGAGAGAGGCGGGCTGGATCTGCTCGGGGATGACCGCGGGATCGGCGGCGATCGCGCCCTCGTCGATCATGGTGCGCAGGGTCTGGGATGGCAGGACGCCTGTCATGACGGTCTCCGGGCAGCGAAACGCCCGCCACCTTGGGGGCGCGGGCGTTCGAAATTGGTCGGGCTAGCAGGACTTCGAACCTGCGACCTTCCGTCCCCCAGACGGACGCGCTACCAGGCTGCGCCATAGCCCGACGCTGGCCTTACATACCCAATATTGCGGGCAGGGCAAGGGGGCAACCGGAATTAGGACGCCGAGCGGTCGCGCACCGCGCGCAGCGCCGCCACGACATCTTCGATCCGGACGCCTTCGGGCGGCGATACGGTGCGGTTTCGCGCGATCAGCTTCGCGACCGGGCCGGCGGCTCTGCACATGGGCAGGAGAGCTATCGGCGGGATCGGTCGCGGGAACCTCCGGGGTCTCGGGGATGGCAGGCGCCATGACGGCAGCGGCTGCAGGTGCAGGGCTCGGGGACGCAGGGGCGGGCGAAGCGGCTCGGGTGCGGCCTGCTCGCGCTCCGCGGGCGGACTCGAGCGGGCAGGTGCGGGCGCGGCGCTCGGCTGCGCGCTTCGCGGACCGAGCCAAAGGACAGGACGGCCGCAGCCTCCTCTTCTCCGGCGATCTCCTCTTTCGCGTTCGGCGCATGATCGGGGCGGTTCCGGTGTCGCGGCCTCGTCGGCCTCGCGCAGAAGCGCGATCACATCGCTTTCGCCCTTGGCCTCTTCCGGCAGGGTGCGGGCGCTGATCTCGATCGGTTCGGCCTCTTCGCTGTCAAGCGGTTGCGAGAATGCCCGCGACATGCTTGATCCCCTCGTCGCGCAACAGTTTCTGCACGCCGCGGATCGTCATGCCCTCGTCGTGCAGAAGCACCTTGATGCCGCCGATCAGCTGCATGTCCGCGGGACGGTAATAGCGCCGGCCGCCGGCGCGCTTGACCGGTTTGACCTGCGCGAAACGGCTTTCCCAGAAGCGCAGAACATGCGTCGGCACATCCAGCCACTCGGCTACTTCCGAGATGGTCCGGAAGGCGTCCGGGGATTTCTTCATGTGTTTACCGCTTGTTGCCTGCCGCCACGCGATCTTTCATCAGATGCGAGGGACGGAAGGTCAGAACCCGGCGGGGATGGATCGGAACCTCTTCGCCGGTCTTCGGATTGCGCCCGATGCGGGCCGCCTTGTCGCGCACGCTGAACGTGCCGAAGGACGAGATCTTGACCGAGTCTCCGGCCACCAGCGCATCCGACATATGGGTCAGCACGCTTTCCACCAACTGGGCGGATTCATTCCGCGACAGTCCCACCTCGCGAAAGACGGCTTCGCTCAAATCCATCCGTGTCAAAGTCTTTTCGCTCATCATCATCCCCTCGAACAATGCGCCAACCATAGGGCACTGGAATTTTCCGAGTCAATATCAACAACTTGGAAGACAGCGTAAAAGCGGCGCCCGGCCTACCAGCGCAGAACCACCGCGCCCCATGCCAAACCGCCCCCGATCGCCTCTGTCACGATCAGGTCGCCGGGCTTGATCTGGCCCCGTTCGACACCCACCGAAAGCGCCAGCGGGATCGATGCGGCCGAGGTGTTTCCGTGGTCCTGAACCGTCACCACGACCCGGTCCATGGGCACGTTCATCCGCTGCGCCGTCGATTTGATGATCCGCAGGTTCGCCTGATGGGGCACGATCCAGTCGACATCATCGCCGTCCAGCCCGATCTTCTCCAGCGCCGTGTGGGCGGTCTGGGCCAGTTTTTCCACCGCGTGGCGGAAGACTTCCTTGCCCTCCATGCGCAGAAGGCCCGGTGTTCTTGGTCGAGACGCCGCCATCGACGTAAAGGATGTCGCGGTAGCGGCCGTCGGAATTCAGATCGATCGACAGGATGCCCCGATCGGCGTTCGTGCCCTCGCCCGGCGTCGCCTCGAGGATCAGCGCGCCCGCGCCATCGCCGAACAGGACACAGGTGCTGCGGTCGGTCCAGTCCATGATCCGGCTGAAGGTCTCGGCCCCGATCACCATCACGCGCTTGGCCTGACCCGAGACGATCAGCGCATTCGCATTTGCCAGGGCATAGACGAAACCCGCACAAACCGCTTGTACATCAAAGGCATAGCCGGCGTTCATGCCAAGTTCGGCCTGCACCATCGTGGCGGCCGAGGGAAATGTCAGGTCGGCGGTCGATGTGGCGACGATCAGCGCGTCGATATCGGTCGGCTCCATCCCCGCCATGGCAAGTGCGGCGCGCGCGGCGTTCGAGGCCATTTTCGAGGTTGTTTCATCCTCGGCGGCGAAATGGCGCCGCTCGATGCCGGATCGCGACCTGATCCATTCGTCCGTCGTATCGACGATGCTTTCGAATTCGGAGTTCGGGACGACCCGCTCGGGCAGATAGTGCCCGACCCCCCGCACGACGGCGCGTATTGTCATTGTTATTGTCCGCTCTCAGCCCCATCCGCTGCCGCATCTTGGCGCGGGGGCGGGGCGGATGCAACCCGTGCCGCCAGACGTTCGTTGAAGCCGGACTGCGGCCAGTCTGAAGGCCAGCTTGATGGCGGCCGAGACGCCGGTGGCATCGGCCCCGCCATGGGATTTCACGACCGTGCCGTTCAGCCCGAGAAACACGCCGCCATTCACCCGGCGCGGGTCGATCCGCTTGCCCAGCCGCCGCAGCGAGGTCAGCGCCAGAAGTGCTGCGATACGGGACAGGGGCGTGGCCTTGAATGCGTCTTCCAGAAATTCCCGGATCAGCGAGGCGGTGCCTTCGCCGGTTTTCAGCGCGACATTGCCGGTGAACCCGTCGGTGACGATCACGTCGACGCGGTTCGAGGGGATGTCGCCGCCTTCGACGAAGCCGACGAAATCGAATTCGGCGCTCGGGCGCGGCCTTGGCGACAAGATCATGGGCGGCCTTCAGCTCGGCCCGGCCCTTGTGCTCTTCGGTGCCGAGGTTGAGCATGCCGACGCGCGGCCGCCTGATCCCAAGACCGTTGCGGGCATAGGACATCCCCATCAGCGCATATTGCAGCAGATCGTGCTCGTCGGCGCGGATATCGGCGCCCACATCCAGCATCACGTTGAACCCCTGCGGATTGCGCGAGGGCCAGAGACAGGCGATGGCGGGGCGGTTCACGCCGGGCAGCTTGCGCAGCCGCATCATCGACAGAAGCATCAGCGCGCCGGTATTGCCGCAGGAGACACAGACCTCGGCCTCGCCGTTGCGCACGGCCTCGATCGCCGACCACATCGACGTGTCCTGACCATGGCGCAGCACCTGCGCGGGCTTGTCGTCCATCCGCACGATCCCGGGCGTGTCCCGGATCTCGCAGCGGTCGTTCAGACGCCGTTTGGCGACCAGCGGTTCAAGCTCGGATCGGCGGGCCCATGCAGGATGAAACCGATATTCGGGTTCTTGTGCGGCAGAATCGGCAATGCCGGCGACAACCGCCGCCGGCCCCTGATCGCCGCCCATGGCGTCGACCGAAATGATGATGCGTCCGTTCGGGGCTGTCCCGGAAATCTGGCCATCTGCCATCGTTCAGCCCCGTGCGCGGATCACCCGCTTTACGCCGCGTCTTCGTCGTCCAGATCGATCTCGTCGGTCTGTGCCACGATCTCGCGATCGTCATAATGACCGCAGGCGCCACAGACGTGATGCGGGCGCTTCAGCTCGCCACAGTTCGGGCATTCGGCCGGGTTCGCTGCGACCAACGAGTCGTGCGAACGGCGCATGTTCCGGCGGGAGCGGGTAACTCTGTTCTGAGGGACAGCCATGTCTCAACCTCGGTCTGGCGGGGCATCTGCCCCTCGGTTTCATCGTTTCACAGCCCTGTAACTCACCAAACGGGCCATGTCCAATATCTCTTGTCGGCGAGGCGCGGAACATACTGCGATTCAGGTGAAGCGCAACCCTTTTCTTGACCGCGCCGGGTGCCTGTTTCTACTCGTCTTTTTCAAGCTTGTCGCGCAAGCCCTTCAGCACCGCGAAGGGCCGCGCATCCTCGTCGGTCATGGGCGCGGTCCCCGGCGCGGCAAAGCGCGCATCCTCCAGATCCGCCCCTCGGCGCGCGGATAAAGCGGCAAGCGCAAGCGCAAGCGCCTCGACCATCACCCGCGACAGGTCCAGCACCGCGGGCAGGGGCTCGTGGCTGTCATCCTCGGGCATTTCGATCTCCGCACCGGCCTCGACCTCGGGTTCGGGCATTTCGGCAAGGTAGAGGCGCGACAGGCGTCTCGTCGATCCGCGTGGTCACCGGCGCAAGCGTCACGACACAGGGTTGCACGACCGTGGCGCCCAGCGTCGCGGTCAATTGCCAGTCGGCCTTGCCGATCGGCGCGATCTCGCCCGCAAGGCGCAGTTTCCGAACGGCGTCGATGCCCAGTTCCCCGGCGATGGCCAGCCGTGTCCTCGGCATCGGGCACCAATTCGAACGCGGTCGGACGGTTCTTCGGCAGGTCGCCGATCCTCAGGGTTTGGCGGTCTCGGCTGGGCTCATATCCTGTTCCATTCTTGAACCGGCTGCATTCCTTCTGTAAGCGGATAATCGTCAGGCACATGGAATGGCAAGGGGCAGAGATGGTGCATGTTTCGGCAGCGACCCGGGTTTTGCTTTTCGCGTTGTGCTTTGCGGTCGATCACGGGCTGCACGGCCACCTTCCGCGATCACGGCTATATCCCGCCCGAAGAAGACCTTGCCAACGTGATCGTCGGCGTCGACACGCGCGATACGGTGGCAAGCTCGATCGGACGTCCCGGCGTCTCCGGGCATCCTCAGCGAAAGCGGCTGGTACTACATCGAGTTCGCGCTATCGCAATTATGCATGGCGCGCGCCCGAAGAGATCGACCGTCAGGTCCTGGCGGTCAGCTTCGACGACGCGGGCGTGGTCACCAATATCGAGCGGTTCGGCCTTGAACGCGGTCAGGTCGTGCGCCTGTCGCGGCGCGTCACCACCGAGAACACGCAAGGCGTGGGCTTCCTCCGTCAGGCCTTCGGCAACCTTGGCCGGATCAACCCGGGCGACCTGTTCGACGGCAACTGATCCGGCGGCCAGCGGCTCGTGACCCCGCCGGATCGGGTTGTGCAAGAGCGTCCGGTCTGGCGGCTCAGTACCGTGCCCAATGGGACAGCACGGCGGGCTTGGCCTGCATCATAAATCCCGGATCGCGCGCATCTTCGGAGATGATGAAATCCTCGACAAAGTCGATCTCGAGCCACGTCGTCTGATCGGGCCGGCCAAGACGGTCATAGATGTAATCGCGCTGTACCATTTTCGGTTCCTCTTCACTACTTGTTAACTGGAAGCAGAAAACACGCGATGTCCCCGGCTGAACAGGCAGTCAGAAGGCTAGTCTGATCTCCTTTGGTATAGGGTCGGGGAGGTCGACGCCGTTCGCAGGGTCGCTTCGCCCGGTCCTCAGCCCTTCTCCGGCTCGAACGCCAGCGCCACGCCGTTGATGCAGTAGCGTAGGCCCGTGGGCTGCGGTCCGTCCGGGAACACATGCCCCAGATGCGCCTCGCAGCGATTGCAGTGCACCTCGGTGCGCCGCATGAAGAAGCTGCGATCCTCCGTCTCGCCCACCATCTCCGGGTCAAGTGGCTGGTAGAACGAGGGCCAGCCGGTGCCGGATTCGAACTTGTGCGCCTGATCGAACAGCGGCGCGCCGCAACAGGTGCACATGAAGGTTCCGGGCTCTTTCGGAAAATCGTCATGGGTTCCGGCCCGTTCCGTCCCGTGCTTGCGCGTCACGCGATAGGCCTCGTCGGACAGTTGCGCCCGCCATTCCGCCTCTGATTTCATTACTTTGTCCACGCCCGTCCTCCTGTATTTCGACCATCGCCCTGTCACATATTCTGTGCAACACTCCGGCCCACCATATCTAGGGCGAAAGCCTCGGTCTTTCATCCCCTTGTGCAGGAGTTCAGGCATGGGCAGCTTCCGGCAGCCGAAATACCGCGCCCGCGTCGCCACCGGCCCGGCCGATATCGAGGCCGCCCAGCGCCTGCGGTATCAGGCCTTCGTCGATGCCGGCGATCTCCATCGCCGCGATTGCGACGCGTTCGACGGGAAATGCCGTCATATCCTGATCGAGGAGATCCGGACCGGGCGGCTGGTCTGCTGCTTCCGGCTTCTGCCGCTGGACTGTGGGCGCGACCTGCCGCAACAGCTATGCGGCGCAGTATTATGAATTGTCCCGGCTCCATGATTACCCGGGCCGCATGGTCGAACTGGGCCGGTTCTGCATCCTGCCGGGCCTGCGCGATCCCGACATTCTGCGCCTCGCATGGTCCGAGATGGCCCGCTATGTGGATGAAAACGCGGTCGATATGCTGTTCGGCTGCTCGTCGTTCCGGGGGATCGACGCCGATGCCTATGCCGATGCCTTCGCCATGCTGAAAGAGCGCCACCTTGCCCCCAAACGCTGGCTTCCGCGGGTCAAGGCGCCCGATGTGTTCCGCTACGCCCGGCGACTGCGGAGCAGGCCCGATACCCGCCGGGCACTGCTGACGATGCCGCCGCTGCTGCGCTCTTATCTCGCCATGGGCGGCTGGGTCAGCGACCACGCCGTGGTCGACCGCGATCTGGGCACGCTCCATGTCTTCACCGGGCTCGAGATATCCGCGATTCCGCCCGCACGCGCCGCAATTCTGCGGGGCGTGGCAGGGGGTGGTGTGTCCGTCTGAAACGATCTGCCCGCTGTCTCGAACGGATCAAGCCGGCACCGTGCCGGCCACGATGGCGTCAACCTCGATCTCGACCAGCCATTCCGGATTCACAAAACGTTCGATCGCCATGATCGTATCCACTGGCTGGACATCCCGACAGTACAGCTTGCGTGCTTCGATCGCCTGTTTCCAGTTATCGATATCGGTGAGGATGACGCGCGTGCGAACGATGTCATGCAATCCCGAGCCCGCCTTTTCAAGCGCGTCCTTGATGATTTCGAAACACTGCTTCGTCTGAACAAAGACATCGCCGATGCCGACGGTCTTTCCATCGGAATCGACCGGCGCCGTCCCGCCCACAGCGATATACGGTCCGACGCGAACGGCGCGGCTGAAGCCGACGATCGACTCCATCGGGTTGCCGTTCGAAATGAGTTCTCTCCTGAATTCCATTGGTCTTCCTCCCCGCCCGAATCGACCGCGAGTTTAACGCTCTTGCCCCAGCGCGTCGCGGAGCACATAGCCGCGCGATCGGGACCCGGACCGAACGCGTGAAAACGACGCCAAGTCGCGCCCCGGCGTGACAGCGCGCTTGACCTCCCACGGGCGCGCGATTACCTGCCGCTCATGGCGCGTCCCCCCCTTCTTCAACTTTCCGACATTGCGCTGACATTCGGCGGCGACCCCGTGTTCGACGGGCTGGATCTCGTGGTGCAGCCGGGCGACCGTCTGGCGCTCGTGGGCCGCAACGGATCGGGGAAATCCACTCTGATGAAGCTGATGGCGGGGCTCGTGGCGCCGGACCGGGGCCTGCGCACCCTGCCGCCCGGAACCTCGGTCGGCTACATGGAACAGGACCCGGACATGGCCGGTTTCGCGACGCTTGGGCGATTTCGCGCTGGCCGGGCTCGAGCCGGGGCAGGGCTATCTGGTGGAGGCCGCGGCGGAGGGGCTGAAATTCGACCCTGCGGTGAGCACCGGCCACCGCCTCGGGTGGCGAGCGCCGCCGCGCCGCGCTGGCCCGCCTGATGGCCGAGGCGCCCGAACTCATGCTGCTCGACGAGCCGACGAACCATCTCGACATCGAGGCGACGCTCTGGCTTGAACGCGAGCTGTCCGCCACCCGCCAGGCCTTCGTGCTGATCAGCCATGACCGCGCCTTCCTGCGCGCGCTGGCCCGCGCGACGCTGTGGCTCGACCGGGGCGTGATGCGGCGCATGGACAAGGGCTTTGCCGCCTTCGAGGAATGGCGCGACACGGTCTGGGAGGAAGAAGACCTTGCCCGCCACAAGCTCGACCGCAAGATCAAGGCCGAGGCGAAATGGGCCGTCGAAGGGATCAGCGCCCGGCGCAAGCGCAATCAGGGCCGGGTCCGCGCGCTTCAGGCACTGCGCTCCGAACGGCGCGACATGATCGCCCGGCAGGGCACGGCGGCCATGGCTTTTGACGGCGGGCAGAAGAGCGGCCGCTTGGTGAGCGAACTCACCGGTGTCTCGAAGAGTTTTGGCGAAAGGACGATCCTGCGCGATGTCTCGCTGCGGCTCATGCGCGGTGACAGGCTGGCGCTGGTGGGGCCGAACGGGGCGGGCAAGACGACGCTTCTCAAGATCCTGACCGGGGAGCTTGCGCCTGACAGCGGAACCGTCCGGCTGGGTACGAATCTCGAGCTTGCGGTCTTCGATCAGGCCCGCGCCGCCCTCGACCCCGACATGACCCTTTGGGACAGCCTGACCGGCAGCCCGGATATGCGCGTCTCGGGCCGGGCCGATCAGGTCATGGTCCGCGGCCAGCCGCGCCACGTGGTGGGCTATCTCAAGGAATTCCTGTTCCACGAGTCGCAGGCCCGCGCCCCGGTGCGCTCGCTTTCGGGCGGCGAGAAGGCCCGGCTTCTCTTGGCGCGCCTGATGGCGCAGCCGTCGAATGTCCTGATTCTCGACGAGCCGACCAACGATCTCGATGTCGAAACGCTCGATCTTCTGCAGGAACTGATCGGCGACTATGACGGGACGGTCATCGTGGTCAGCCACGACCGGGATTTCCTCGACCGGGTGGCGAATGTGACCGTGGCGCTCGAAGGCGATGGTCGCGTCACGACCTATGCGGGCGGCTGGACCGATTACATGGCCCAGAGGCAGGCCACAACGGGTGCCGAAGCCCCTTCGCGCGCGCCCAAGGCCTCACCGAAGCCGCGAGCCGGACAGCAGGCCTGCGCCCGCACCGGCGGCACGGCTCAGCTTCACCGAACAGCACCGCCTGAAAGAGCTTCCCGCCCGCATCGAACGGCTCGAGGCCGAGATCGCGAAACTCTCCGGGCTTCTGGCCGATCCCGACCTCTACACGCGGGAGCCTGCGAAGTTTCGCAAGGCGACCGAGGCCTTGGCCGAACGACAGACGGCGCTGGACGCCGCCGAAGAGGACTGGCTCCGTCTCGAGGAGAAGGCCGCGCTTTGACGCCGCGGCCCTGACAGATCCGGGCATTTCGGCAAACTTTCGTCGGAATCCGCAAATACCCCGCGATCTTAACCTTGGGGTAGGGATGATGTGGCACCTTGCGCCCATGGTGGGGCCGTTTCTGCCCGGTCGCACCTCCCCGAACTGAACATGCCCACGGCCCCTCCCTTGACCCTGTCACAAGGTGCAAAATGCGCTGCTGTCTTCCTGCTGTCCTGTCCTTTCTGGCCCTGTCCGCCAGCGCCTATGCCGATCCTGATGCAAGCCCGTTTGCCGGCCCCTATCTGGGCGGGCAGGCGGGGATTCTGAGTGGCGAGCGCTCGGCCGGTGCAAGCGGCGTTCACCTGGGCTATGGCGCGACGCTTGGCGCACCGCTGGTGCTTGGGGTCGAAGTGGAATTTGACCGCAGCTCGCGTCCCTTCACCGATCCCGGCCAGCGCGTCGAGGGGCTGACCCGGTTCAAGGTGCGGGCCGGCGGGCGCAACGGTGACATGCTGCTCTACGGTCTCGGCGGGCTCAGCATCCTCGAGAGCAACCGGGGCCAGGCACAGGGTGGCCTGATCGGCGCGGGCGGTCAGATCAGCCTTGGCAATGGCCGGTCGCTGGGACTCGAACTGACCCACGAGGATTTCGACGAAATCGGATCCACGGGCCGGGGCATCAGCCTGACGGGGCTATCGTTCCGCGCGGGATTGAGTTTCTAGGCATCGCGCGCGTCCCGGGTCTCGGGACAAGGCCGCCACCCGTGCCCCCTCAACCGGTCTCCGACAGCGCATCGGCCATATCGCCCAGCACCGTCAGCGCCGCTTCCAGTTGCGCGTCCTCCACCGTCAGCGCGATCCGAAGATGACCCGCGGTCGCCACTCCGAAGCTCTCGCCCGGCATCACCGCAATCGCGTGCTCATCAAGAAGACGGTTGGCAAAGGCCGCCCCCGACAGGCCTGTGGCCCGGATATCGACCATCACATACATCGCGGCCTCGGGGCGATGCAGCCGCAGCCCTCGGCGCTGCCCCAGCACCCGCGCGGCGATGTCCCGGCGCCGCCGGAACGGGGCCGAGATGCGATCTTCGAACGCCCGCCCCTGGCCCAGTGCAAAGACGGCCGCCTCCTGCAGGAACCCCGGCACACCATAGGTGGTGACCGTCGCCAGATCGATCAGATGGGCGATCACCGGTGCAGGCCCCGCAATCCAGCCCACGCGACTGCCGGTCATCGCGTGGCTCTTCGACATCGACCCCACCACCAGCACCCGCTCCGCCATCCCCGCAAGGCTCCGGGGGCTCAGATGCGCGCCATCCCAGACCTGCGTGTCATAGACCTCGTCCGAAATCAGCCACAGATCATGCTCCTGCACGATCCCGGCAATCTGTTCCAGCACGGCGGGGCCCATAGACGCCGCCGGTGGGATTGTTGGGCGAATTGATCAGGAGCGACCGGGCCCCCGGCGCCAGTGCCGCAAGATCCGCCTTGCGCGGCACGAACCCGTCTTCGGGACGCGTCACAACCGCCACGGCCTGTGCCCCCACGGCCCGGATCGTCCCGGGATAGGTGGCGTAGTAGGGATCGATATAGAGCGCCCGGTCGCCGGGGTCGCAGACCGCCATATGGGCCGCGAAAAGCGCCGACTGGCCCCCCGGCGTGATCATCACGTTCCGGGCTTCGGTGGGCACGCCCGTCCGCTCGGTCAGCCGCGCCGCCACCACGTCGCGCAGCCGCATTTCGCCGGGCACGGGGGCATAGCCCGTGGCCCCGCCCCGGGCCGAGGCCGCCATCGCGTCAAGGATCGACGGATCGGTCGGAATGTCATGCTCGCCCTGGGTCAGTTCGATCACCGACCGGCCCTCTGCGATCATCTGGCGCGAGCGGTTGAACACCTCCCAGCCGTCCGAATCTCCGGCGATCTGCCCGATCCGCGTGGAGGGTCTGGGGCGTTGGGGCTGGTCGGTCATGGCGGCAGGAAACACAGGCGCCGGGACCTTGGCAAGATCAAAGCCGCAAGGGTCCCCGGGCCCATGAAAAAAGGCCGGGCGCTTGGCCCGGCCTCGAACTCGTTACCCCACCCCTCCGGACGGAGGGCCTCAGTTCGGACGGATCGTGATATCGACCCGCCGGTTCTGGGCCCGGCCTTCCGGTGTCAGGTTCGACGCGATCGGCTGGTCCTCGCCCGCGCCAAAGGTCCGCAGACGCGATCCCGAAACGTTGTTGTTGATCAGAACATTGGCAACCGCGACGGCGCGCGCCTCGCTCAGGTTCTGGTTATAGGCGGCCGACCCGGTCGAATTGGTGTGGCCGACAATCGTGACCGTCGAATTCGGATAGCGGTTGAGGCTCGCCGCGAGCGTGCCCAGATCGGACCGCAGCGCAGGCTGCACCGTGGCGCTGTCCACGTTGAACAGAATATCCTGCGGCATCCGCACGATCAGTTCGTCGCCCGACCGGATCACGTCGATATCGTTGTCGAGCGATCCGCGCAGTTCGTTGGCCTGCTTGTCCAGAAGCGAGCCGACACCGGCGCCGATGGCGCCACCGATGGCCGCACCCAGAATCGCGTTCTCCACACGGTCGCTGCCGCTTTCCTTGGTCGCGCCCGCAAGACCGCCCAGTACCGCGCCGATCGCGGCGCCCTGTCCGGTGCGCTGGCGTTCGCCGCCCTGCTGATAGGCGGGGTCGGTACACCCGGCCAAAGCCACGGCGCTTGCCGCGGCGAGAAGGGTCATTTTCGTTGTGATCGTCATCGTTCTGATGTCCTTGATTCCATACTGCTCGGTTTCAATGCCCGATATATGTATTCGGTTCCGAGCGACAATGCGATCAAGGGTCTTGCTAGGCAATAACACGCCGCTGCTAGGCGGTCTCCGCGGCCTCCCACGCCAGCATCGCGCGCTTTACGGGCAGGCCCCAGTGATAACCGCCCAATCCGCCGGATTTCCGCAAGGCCCGGTGGCACGGGATCAGCCATGAAATCGGGTTCCGGCCCACGGCGGTGCCCACGGCGCGCACCGCGCGGGGATGACCGATGGCATTTGCGATGTCGGAATAGGTCGTGACATGGCCCGTGGGAATCTGAAGAAGCGCCTCCCAGACCTTGATCTGGAACGGCGCGCCGATCAGGAACAGGGGCGTCTGTTCCGATGCGGTTTCACCCGCCTTCGGAAACGCCGTCTCGACGAAGGGCCGCAGGGCCTCCGCATCCTCGACGAACCGCGCCTTCGGCCAGCGCGAGGTCAGATCGTCCATCGCCGCCTCCGCCCCGGTCTCTGCGGCAAAGCCGATGCCGCAAATCCCCTTTTCCGTACCCATCACAAGGGCCGGGCCGAAGGGGCTTTCGAACCAGCCCCACAGGATCGTGAGCCCCTCGGCCCCTTGCGCATAGTCACCGGGGCTCATCGCCTCCCACCGCACGAACAGATCGTGCAGCCGCCCCGACCCCGAAAGGCCCACCGCATCGGCGGTCTCAAGCGTCGTGTGCCGCTCGGACAAAAGCCGTTTGGCATGGTCCAGCGTCAGCCATTGCTGAAACCGCTTCGGGCTGACCCCGGCCCAGCGGCTGAACACGCGCTGGAAATGCGCGGGGCTCAGGTTCATCTCGGCGGCGATTTCCTCCAGCGTCAGGTTGCGCCCGTCCTCTGCATCGATCCGGTCGATCGCGCGCCGCATCAGGCGGTAGTAATAGCTGGCTTCGGTTTCTCTGGGTGCAAATGACATGGCATCTCTCCTTAACCCAAGCGATGTAAGCCGGCAAATGACCCGGCGCGACCCGAATCCTGCGCATTGGACTGCTTGTGAAGCACGGGTCTTGTGGGCATAAGGCGACCAATGGCGAAACAACTGCCCTATACCGTGATCCACGAGATCTTCGAGCGTTTTCATGCCGCTGAACCCGAGCCGAAGGGAGAGCTGGATCATGTCAACGCCTTCACGCTTCGTGGTGGCCGTGGCGCTTTCGGCGCAGGCCACCGATGTGGGCGTGAACAAGGCCACGAAAGAGCTCTTCAAGATCGCGGATACGCCGGAAAAGATGCTCGCCCTCGGGGAAGAGGGGCTGATCGAACATATCAAGACGATCGGGCTTTACCGCAACAAGGCCAAGAACGTCATCAAGCTGTGTCGCATCCTGATCGACGACTATGGCGGCGAGGTTCCCTCGTCGCGCGCCGCACTTCAATCGCTGCCCGGGGTCGGGCGCAAGACCGCCAACGTGGTTCTGAACATGTGGTTCGGACAACCCGCCCAGGCGGTCGATACCCATATCTTCCGCGTCGGCAACCGCACCGGCATCGCACCCGGCAAGGATGTGGACGCGGTCGAACGCGCCATCGAAGACAACATCCCGGCCGAGTACCAGCAACACGCACATCACTGGCTGATCCTGCACGGGCGCTACATCTGCAAGGCGCGCAAGCCCAACTGCCTTGTCTGCCCGATCCGCGATCTGTGCGCCTATGAGGAGAAGACCACATGAAAGAGTTCCACGTCACCGGCATCGGCAATGCCATGGTCGATGTCCTCGCCCGCGAGGACGATAGCTTTCTGGAGCGCAACGGCGTCGAGAAGGGGATCATGCAGTTGATCGACATGTCCCGGGCGGTCGAACTCTATTCCGCCGTGGGCCCGGCCAAGGAAATCTCGGGCGGATCCGCGGCCAACACGATCGCGGGCATCGCCCATCTCGGGGGCAAGACCGCTTATGTGGGCAAGGTGCGCGACGACCAGCTTGGCGCGATCTTCGCCCATGACCTGCGCGCCCAGGGCGCGGTCTACGAGACGCGCATGGCGCCGCCCTCGGCCAAGGCCGAAACCGGGCGCTGCATCGTCATCGTGACGCCCGATGGCGAACGCTCGATGAATACCTATCTGGGCGTGACCGAACATCTCACGCCCGCCGATATCGACACCGATCAGATCGCCGCCTCCGAATGGATCTATCTCGAAGGCTACCGGTTCGACGGGCCCGAAAGCCACGAGGCGTTCGCCGTTGCGATCGACGCGGCCAAGAAAGCGGGCGGGCGCGTGGCCCTGACCCTGTCCGATCCGTTCTGCGTCGAACGGCACCGCGATGCGTTCCGCCGGATGATCACGGACAGCGTCGACCTGCTCTTCGCCAACCGGGCCGAGATCATGTCGATGTACCACACCGATGATTTCAAGGCCGCACTCGCGGCGGGGGCCGATGACGTGGAAATCCTGGCCTGCACCGAAAGCGAAAAGGGCGCCCATGTCCTGAGCGCGGGCAAACACTGGCACGTACCGGCCGTGCCGACCCGGATCGTGGATGCGACCGGGGCAGGGGACCTTTTCGCGGGCGCCTTCCTCTGGGGGCTGACCCAGGGGCGCGATCTGGAAACCTGCGCCCGGATGGGCAACCTCGCCGCCTCCGAAGTCATCAGCCATATCGGCGCGCGCCCCGAGGCCGATCTCAAGGCCCTGTTCCGCAAGAACGGCCTTATCGACTAGCGCCGGGGCGCCCCGCCGAACGGCATCCTGCGCAACGAAAAAACCCGGTCACTGACCGGGTTTTTCTGTCTCATCTCCGAAGATGGCTCAGTGCAGCTTCGCATCCACCGTGCGGATCGCGTCGTCGATCAACGCGTCGCGCTCTTTCGCGCCGATCTGCTTGGCGATCACTTCCGCTGCGGCAGCCACGGCAATCTCGGCGGCGCGGTCGCGCACATCCTTGATCGCGGCGGTCTCGGCCGAGGCGATCTTGTCCAACGCCGCCTGAAGACGCCGGGCAATGGACGCCTCGATATCCTTCTTCGCGGCCTCCGCGGCTTCCTCCGCTTCGAGCTTCGCATGCTCGACGATCTGGTCGGCCTTGCCCTGAACCTCGCGCGCCTTGCGTTCGTAGGAGGCGAGGATGGTCTGCGCCTCTTCGCGCAGTTTGCGGGCTTCATCGAGATTGCTGGTGATGTCCTCGGCGCGCTTGTCCAGCATGTCGGTGATCATCTGCGGCACCTTGAAATAGACAAGGATCCCGATGAACAGGACAAAACCGATCGAAACGACGAAATCGGTATTGGCCAGCGAAAAGAACGGCTTGTCCGCCGCCAGAGCCGGCGTCGCCAGAAGCGTCAGCGCAATGGTCAGTCGTGTCATTCCGCTTACCCCTTGATCCGTGCGTTCACCGCGGCTTCGATCGCCTTGGCATCCACCGATGCGCCCAGCGCCTGCACGATTTCGCCCGCCGTATCCTTCGACACTTCGCGAATGGCCACGATGGCGCCATCACGGATCTCCGTGATCTTGCCTTCGCTCTCGGCCAGTTGCGCCGCGATTTCCGCATCGGCCTTCTGGCTGGCCACATCGAGTTCGGCCATCATCTCGGCCTTCGCTTCGCCGATGATCCGCTGTGCCTCGGCGCGTGCGTCGGCAAGCGCCTTGTCATAGGCGGCTTCGGCCTCCTGGGCCTTCAGCTTCAGCTCTTCGGCTGCCGCGATGTCGTTCGTGATCGTGTCCTGACGTTCCGCCAGCACGCTCGCGATTCTGGGCAGCGCCACCTTGGACAGGATCAGATAGATCACCACCAGCGTGACAAGAAGCCAGAAAATCTGGTTCGGGAATGTCGAGAAATCAAGCTGCGGAAGTCCGACGCTTGCCTCCTCGGCCCCATGGGTCTCGGTTGCCATCTCTTGCGCCCCTCGTGCCTTCGTTGGACGCCGGGCGCGTCACCGCACCCGGCCGTAAGGATCGAGAAAGAGCTTAGACGGCGAACATCAGCAGAAGCGCAACGAGGAACGCGAAGATCCCCAGAGCTTCCGCAAACGCGATGCCGATGAACAGCGTGGCTGTCTGGCCAGCGGCTGCCGACGGGTTGCGCAGGGCACCGGCCAGGAAGTTGCCGGCAACATGGCCCACACCGATAGCAGCTGCGCCCGAACCGATTGCGGCAAGGCCTGCGCCGATGAATTGACCCATTTGTGCGATATCGCCTTCCATGTCCGTTTTCTCCTTACGTTGGAATTGGCTGAATTGAGTGGTTGTTTCGGGATGACCTAGTGGTGCGGATGCAGCGCATCCTTCAGATACACACAGGTCAGAATGGTGAACACGTAGGCCTGGATCGCGGCCACGAGCAGTTCGAGCCCGTAGATCGCGACCACGCCGAAAATCGCCAGCGGCGACAGGATCGCGATCGCCGCGAAGCCTGCAAAGACCTTCAGAACCGCGTGGCCCGCCATCATCGCGCCGGCAAGACGCACGGAATGGCTCAGCGGCCGGACGAAGTAGGAAATCACCTCGATCACTGCCAGAATGGGCCGGATCGCCATCGGCGCCGACGACACCCAGAACAGGCTCAGGAATCCCGCGCCGTTCTTGACGAAGCCCACGATGGTCACGGTCAGGAACACGCCGATCGCCATCACCGCCGTCACCGCGATCTGCGATGTGGTGGAAAAGCTGGTGGGGATCAGGCCAAGGAAGTTGGCGAAGAAGATGAACAGGAAAAGCGTGAAGATATAGGGGAAGAACTTGAGCGCATCCTTGCCCGCCACGTCCTCGACCATCTTGTGGACGAGGCCGTAAAGCATCTCGGCCACCGACTGGACGCGCGACGGCACGATGGCCCGGCCCCGCGTGCCCAGAACGAACAGCGCGGCGATTGCCAGAACCGTCAGCGCCATCCACACGGTCACGTTCGTGGGGGTGTACCAATGAATGGTGTCGCCGCCGAACAGGGGTTCGACCAGAAACTGATCCATCGGGTGGAATGAAAGACCGCCTTCTTTCGCCTCGTCCGCCACGTTAGTCCCTCTTCTTCAAGGCCTCGTCGGCCATCTGCTTCGTCTGGATCTCCTGCGCGGTGCGGACCATCGTCTTCACGCCCGCCGCGAAACCCAGCAATGTGAACAGCACCAGAAAGATGGGCAGCGTTCCCAGAAGAACGTCGATCCCGTATCCGATGCCGAAACCGATCAGAAGACCGGCAACAAGCTCTGTCACCATCCGCCAGCCCTGCTGGGCCTGCGAATAATGCTCGTCCTTGGGCGGTGGCGGCGCCTGCCGCTTCTTCGCCTCGGCGATCCGCTCGTCCAGCGCCTTCAGCGCGGCATCACGGTCATCTTCCATGGGCTTGGGCCCCCTCGGACAATCGCGCGCAACCTAGGAATGGGGGGCGTCAGAAGTCAAGCTGCGTGGCGGGGCCATAAATCGGGGTGTAAAGCATTGAAATAATGAGGATAAATTTGCGCCCTTTCCGGGCGGTTTCCGGGTCGTCGCCCCGACCCGCCGGAAAACCAAATTCAACCGTTCAGTTGAGTTTCCTGCGCCGGAACAGCCGCCCGTCCACCAGCAACAGGCCCAGAAAGATCGTGACCCCGCCCAGAAGATGCGCAGGCAGGATCTGTTCGCCCAGAACCAAAGCCCCGAGGATCACCGCCGAAACCGGCGCGATGAACGTGACGGTCGAGGCATTGGTGGCCCCGATCCGGGGGATCATCGACCACATGATCAGGAACGACACACCGGTCAGGACACTGCCCATGAAGATCAGTGCGGCCCAATGGTTCAAACCCACCACATGGGGCAGGCCTTCAAACCGCATCACGAACGGCACCAGCACCGCGAAGGCAAGGCTCAGCCCCATGGCGGCCTGCACGGAACTATGCAGGCTGCGCACCCGCCGCGACCAGTTCAGCGCGACCGCATAACACAGCGTCGCCGTCCAGGCCGTGACGATCGCCCAAAGCTCCGACCCCTCTCCAAGCGCGGGCCAGGCAAGAAGGACGATTCCGGCGAAACCGCACAGGACGCCCAGCGATTTCAGAACCGTCGCGCGTTCGCCGCCGGGCCAGAGATGCGATACGATAACCACCATGATCGGCGTCATGGCATTGACGATACCGGTCAGACCGCTCGCCAGATCCGCCTGCGCAAGGGGGTAGAGCGAAAACGGCGCGGCATACATCACCACACCCAGCACCAGCAGATTTCCGAACATCAGCGCGCTGATCGGTGTCATCCGCCCCGTCGCGATGACATAGGTCCAGCAGGCCAGTGCGCCAAAGAAGATCCGGCCCGCCGAGATGCTCAGCGGCCCCATATCCTGAAGCAGAATGGCGTTGAACATAAAGGACGACCCCCAGCCGATTCCAATGATCGAAATCAGCAGCCAGTCGCGCAGCGTCATCGCATGGGTCCCCCTGGCGTCGTGCTAGGCCACCTCGAAGACATAGACAATGGCCTTCACGCTCTCCTCGGGGCTGGAATAGACATCCCAGACCGGGCTTTCGTCGCGCTTCCGCCAGATGCCCTGGCGCTCCAGATCACCGATCAGACCGGGAAAGCCCTGTTCCACGGCGCTGGCCGCCACCACGTTGAAGACGAGGATACCGCCGGGGCGCACCACGCGCGCCAACTCGCGCAGGCAGCCGGGCGGCGCATGGCCCGGTCCCAGCGCGCCGATGATCAGCGCTGCGGCAAAGCTGTCATCGGCGAAGGGCAGGGGATCTGACAGATCGTGCCGGGTGATCGTGCGATAGGCCCCCGTCGCCTCTGCCACCTCCAGCATGCCCGCACTGATATCCAGCCCGTGCAGGTCGTCATGGCCCAGCCCCCGAAGGTACCCGCCCACAAGCCCGGTGCCCGCAGCTGCGTCAAGGATCGGCCCGGCACCCGGCGCAAGGTGCCGCGCCAGATACGCCGCCGCGAGGCCCGGAAGCCGGAACCCAAGCCGCGCGGTGTCGCCGTCATACCCCGCGGCCCAACCGTCATAGACCGTCTCGACCCCCTGATCGGCGGCCGCGTCATAGATCGTTCCCGCGGTGCCGTCGGATTTGGTGATCTTGCTCATGTGTTCCCCCGGCCCCTCATGCCGAAGCTAGGACCGCGTCGCCCGTACAGTCAACCGGACGGTTGACCATCCGGCCCGCCTGCGCGTAGGGCAGGG
The DNA here is from genome assembly GCA_963698645.1 of uncultured Alphaproteobacteria bacterium. Lineage (GTDB taxonomy): Bacteria > Pseudomonadota > Alphaproteobacteria > Rhodobacterales > Rhodobacteraceae > Ovoidimarina. The sequence continues at coordinate 38,699 of CAVORP010000004.1, read as the reverse complement.
CATGGATGACCGACTTGATATCGTGTTCTCGGCGCTGGCCGACCCGACCCGCCGGGCGATCCTCGTCATGCTGCTCGAGGATGACATGGCGGTCACCGATGTGGCCGAGCCGTTCGCGATGTCGCTGGCGGCGATCTCCAAGCATCTGGGTATCCTGACCCGCGCGGGCCTCATCAGCCAGGAAAAGCGCGGCCGCGTGAAATGGTGCAAGCTCGAACCGGATGCGCTCCGCGACGCCTCCATCTGGATGCAGAGCTTCGGCCAGTTCGAGGCCGTCAATCTCGACGCGTTCGAACGCTTCCTCGAGGCCGAACTCGACCGGGGGACAGAGGCGAACCCAGAACCCTAACTCCCGGTTTACAGGGTCGCCGCACCGGGCGCATAACCTTCGCCAAGATCCCGCCCGCGTCCTCGTGAAAGATCCGGTCAATGGCCCTCTCGGATATTCTCGCCTTCGCCTTCGTCGCCGCGCTCCTCGTGATGTCACCCGGCCCGAACGGCGTTCTCATCGCCAAGACCGTGCCGACATCCGGGCGGGCGGCGGGCTTCGCCAATGTGGCGGGCTTCGTCACGGCCTTCTACCTCCATGGCGCGCTGTCGATCCTCGGAATTTCGATCATTCTCCTGCAGTCCGCCACCGCCTTCGCCATCGTCAAATATCTCGGCGCGGCCTATCTCTGCTGGATCGGCGTCAAGGCTCTGCTTGCGGCGATCCGGGGCATCCAGGTACCGGTGCGGATCACCCCCGCCAAACGCCAGCGGACCCTGTTCAAGGCCTATGTCGAGGGGTTCCTGACCAATGCGCTGAACCCGAAGGTCTCGATGTTCTATCTCGCGGCTTTTCCGCAGTTCATCACGCTGGGCGAGACGTCGCCGGCGGCGGCCTTCCTGCTGGTCTTCATCCATTCGATGCTGAACGCGCTGTGGTTCATTCCCATGGTGCTTCTGTTCTCGCGGCTTGCGCGGGCCACGCGCAATCCGGGCTTCCAGCGCTGGCTCAAGGGCCTCACCGGGATCGTCTTCGTGGGCTTCGGGCTCAAGCTGGCAACCTATCGGCCGCCCCTCTGACACTCCGCCCGACCGCGGCTCAGACCCCGATCTGCCAGCTTTTGGCCTCTTCCTTCAGGAACCGGAGAAAGGTCTGGACCTTGGTCGTCCGGTGCAGGTCCACATGGGTGACAAGCCAGAACGGCGCCGACCATTCTTCGCGCGGCGGGAAGATCTCGACAAGACCGTCGCACCGCTCCGCATCCCATTGCGACATGTACCCGATCCCGGCTCCGGCCAGAATCGCATCGCGCGATGTGATGTTATCGGCCAGCCGGAACACGATCTGATCCTTCGGCACCGTGTTGCGCAGCCAGATATTGAATGGCGCCCGCGAGTTGTCGTTGTCGCTGCCGATGAACTCGTGGCCCGCCAGATCGGTCTCGTCCTTGGGTTTTCCCTTGCGCCGCACATAGCTTTCGCTGGCATAAAGCCCGATTTTCAACACGCCGAAGGGCTGAACGACATTGTCCGGCTGATCGGGAACGCTTCCGGCGCGGATCGCCACATGGGCCTCGCCATATTCAAGCCGAAGCACCCGGTCGCCGGTCCGGTAGCGCACGATCAGCCCCGGATATTGCTGTTGAAACGCCACCAGAGTGGGCGTGAGCAGGGGCGAGATCGAGGCAAGTGACGTCACCACCAACTCGCCCGAAACATCGTCGCCCCGGCCCTTGATCCGACCCACGAGCTGGGTGATCTGGTCATCGGTGGCCTGTGCCACCAGCATAAGGTCGGCGCCCGCCTCGGTGGGGGTATAGCCCCGCGCATGGCGCTGGAAGAGTTTCACGCCCAGCCGGCCTTCAAGCGCGTCGATATGCCGGATCACCGTCGCATGATGAACGCCCAATGCGTCGGCGGCGCCGCTGACGGTGCCGACGCGGGCGACGTGAAAGGCGGTTTTGATCTCGTCCCAGTTTTCCATGCCAACCTGTGCATTTGTGAACACTACCTGTCCGATTATCGCTCTGTCGTTTGATTCAGCAACCCCGATATACGGCTGAGAAGCGAAATTCAGCGAACAGGACCAGACCCATGACCCAGACCATCCTCCGCATCGACGCCTCCGCCCGCAAAACGGGCTCGATCTCCCGCGATCTCGTTGACCGTATCGTCGCCAAGGCCAGCACTGCCCGGGTGATCACCCGCGATCTGGCGGACACCCCCGTACCCCAGATCAACGAAGACTGGATCGGCGCGAACTTCACTCCCGCCGACACCCGGACGGACGCGCAGACCGAGACGCTCGCGCTCTCCGACACATTGGTGGCAGAGCTCATGGACGCCGACACGATCGTGATCGGCCTGCCGATCTACAATTTCGGCGTGCCCTCGGCCCTCAAGGCCTGGATCGACATGGTCGCGCGGGCCGGCGTCACCTTCCGCTATTCCGAGGCAGGCCCGGAAGGTCTCCTGACAGGCAAGCGGGCGATCCTCGCGGTGGCCTCCGGCGGCACCAAATCCGGGTCCGAGATGGATTTCGCCACCGGCTATATCCGTCACGTTCTGGGCTTCATGGGCATCACCGATGTGACCATCGTGGCCGCCGACCAGCTTATGATCGACGCCGATGCGACGATGAAAGCCGCGAACGAACAACTCGACGCGTTGCAACTCGCGGCATGATCGCCGCCACACCCTTGCCATGATCCCATGGCAAGGGTGTTTTCGTGCCAAAGATCGTCACCGATAGCCACGATCACATCGTGATCGAAGACAAGCCCTGGATACTGGGGCTCTCACTTGTCTTTTTCGGTCTGGCTGCCATCGCCACGGGCCTTCAGGGCATCGCCGAACGCGATCTGTTTCAGGTTGTGATCGGGTTACTCTTCTCCGTCGGTGTCTGGTTCTGCTTCAAACTCGGGGTTCGCCGCACCCGGCTCACGCTGTTGCCGGATGGCACGGCTGCCCTGACAATTCGCGACGCGACGGGGCTGAAAGAGCGCAGTTTCCCGTCCGGTACGCTTCGGGCGGGCCTTGCGACGCAGACCCATGACGGAGAGACCTATCGCGCGATCCTTCTGGTCGAGACGCCGGACGGTCTCGAACGCGTACCGCTGACGCGATATCTCAGCAGCTCGCGCAGCCATGAAACGGTCGTCGAACGGATCAACGCATGGGCCCGGACCGTGGGCGTCAACGGCTAGCGCCGCTGGCGCGTGCGGATCGCGGCCGGCTCCGGTATCGCGGCCAGTGCCAGCCACCGGTCGTCGATCTCGGACAGCGCGCCGGGGTCAAGCCTCCGCGCCGCCTCCCAATACCGTCCCGAAGGCACATCCATGCCCAAAGCCTCCTCCTGCGCCCGAATCGCGTCGATCCGGTCCCCATCGAACGGCAGGGGCGCAATCGCCCCCTGCGCGACCTGCGCCAGCGTGCTGCGCGGAAAGGGCAGGCGCGAGGACCCGCCGCGACAGGTTCACCAACGCACAACCCTGCCGCGCGGCCAGTGCCTGAAGCCGCGTGGCCTTGGCCTCGATCGACTGCAATGTCGGATCGTCACGCAGCGGGTCCGCCGTCCCGGTGCCATAGAAATGCGTCCGCCCCTGCGGCGGATAGACCATGTCGCAGCCCAGATAGGCGATCAGCCGGGGTCGCAAGGCATCCAGCACCCAGTAGGAGGCCGAAAAGGCCATGGTCCCGCCGCCATAGACCACCCCGCCATAGGGCGCATGGGCAGGCACATAGAGCCGTCCGATCCCACGCAGCGCTGGCCCGGCCCGGCCACCGGCCTCCGATCCTCGGGAAAGTCGTCGGGATGGATGCAGACGGTCCAGTCCGCCCGCACCCGCCAGGCGTTGTTGACCGCGACGATCTCGTCGAACGGTGCAAGGTCCCATGACTGGCACCTGAGCGCATCGGGTGCGCTTCCGAGGATCAGAACATTCCGTGCCATCCGGTCGCATACTCCCGTCAACCCAAGCGTTGGGATCTAGCGCGGGACGCGCCGGAAACAAACCCGCCGCGATCCCTCCCTGGGCGCGGCCCCTTGACACACCCGGCCCCGGACCACTAAACGACCTCAAATCCGGAAGTGACAAGGCTTCCGGTCCCGGCATCGGCCCGGGATCGCCCCCCACCAGCGAGGTTTCGCCCGTGGGGGCGTTTGGCGTTAGTCGCGTCCGACCCCATGTCGGACAAATCGAAACCGGCGAAAGGAGCCGCAGATGTTTGAAAACCTGTCCGAACGTCTTTCCGGCGTCTTCGACCGGCTGACGAAACAGGGCGCGCTGTCCGAGGATGACGTCAAGACCGCGCTGCGCGAAGTGCGCGTTGCGCTGCTCGAGGCCGACGTTTCGCTTCCCGTCGCGCGCGATTTCGTCAACGCGGTGCAGGAAAAGGCCACCGGTCAGGCCGTCACCCGTTCCGTCACCCCGGGTCAGCAGGTCGTCAAGATCGTGCATGACGAGCTGGTCCACGTGCTTCAGGGCGATACCGACGAGCCGGGCGAACTCAAGATCGACAACCCGCCCGCGCCGATCCTCATGGTGGGTCTGCAGGGCTCGGGCAAGACGACGACCACCGCGAAGCTGGCCAAGCGGCTCACCGAAAAGAACGGCAAGCGCGTGCTCATGGCCTCGCTCGACACCAATCGCCCGGCGGCGATGGAACAGCTTGCCATCCTCGGGGTCCAGATCGGCGTCGACACGCTTCCCATCGTCAAGGGCGAAACCCCCGTCCAGATCGCCAAACGCGCCAAGCAACAGGCGACGCTGGGCGGCTATGACGTCTACATGCTCGATACCGCGGGCCGGCTCCATATCGACGCCGACCTGATCGCACAGGCCGCCGAGGTGCGCGACGTGGCCCGCCCCCGCGAAACGCTCCTCGTCGTCGACGGCCTCACCGGTCAGGACGCGGTCAACGTCGCCACCGAATTCGACGACAAGATCGGCATCTCCGGCGTGGTGCTTACCCGGATGGATGGCGACGGGCGCGGCGGTGCGGCGCTGTCGATGCGCGCCGTCACGGGCAAACCCATCAAATTCGTGGGCCTTGGCGAAAAGATGGAGGCGCTGGAAACCTTCGAACCCGCGCGCGTCGCCGGCCGTATCCTCGGCATGGGCGACATCGTGGCCCTCGTCGAAAAGGCACAGGAAACCATCGAGGCCGAACAGGCCGAGCGCATGATGAAGCGCTTCCAGAAGGGTCAGTTCAACATGAACGACCTTCGGGGGCAGCTTGAACAGATGCTCAAGATGGGCGGGATGGAAGGCATCATGGGCATGATGCCGGGCATGGGCAAGATGAAGTCCCAGCTGGATCAGGCGGGCTTCGATGACAAGATCCTGCGCCAGCAGATCGCGCTGATCCAGTCGATGACCAAGAAGGAACGCGCGAACCCCGCACTGCTTCAGGCCAGCCGCAAGAAACGCATCGCACAGGGCGCGGGCATGGAAGTCGCGGAACTGAACAAGCTTCTCAAGATGCACCGCCAGATGGCGGACATGATGAAGAAGATGGGAAAGATGGGCAAAAAGGGCATGATGCGCCAGTTGGGCGGCCTGTTCGGCGGCAAGGGCGGCATGCCCGGCATGCCCGCCGGCGGCGCGATGCCGTCCGAGGCCGAGATCGAGGCCGCGAAGGCGCAGCTTGGCAAGATGCCCGGCGGTCTTCCGGGTCTTGGCGGCGGCATGGGCCTGCCCCCCGGTCTTTCGGGGTTCGGAAAGAAGAAATGATCTCTCCCGACCGCGATATCGCGATGCCCGAAACCGGGCGTGGGCGCCGCCATTTCGACGCGGGTGCGCAGGCATGAGCATGACCTTCGCCATCCCCACGATCCGGACCGAGCGTCTGGCGCTCCGCGCCGCGCGGCAATCCGATTTCGATGCCTATGCCGCCTATCGCGGCGGCGCGCGCGCCCGCTTCATCGGCGGTCCGAATACGCCGCGCGAGGCCTATATCCGCCTTGGATACGAGACCGGCCTCTGGGCCTTGCGGGGCTATGGTGGGACTGATCGTTGCCGACGCGACCGACGACGCTCCCATCGGGCTTGCCGGTTTCTATCACCATGCAAACTGGAACGGGCCGGAACTGGGCTGGGGTCTGTTCGACGGCTACGAGGGCAGGGGCTATGCGACCGAAGCGGCCCGCGCGCTCTGCCGCTTCGCCTTCGACACGCTGGACTGGGCGTCCGTGGACTGCAGCGTCGCCAATGACAACGACCGCTCCATCGCCCTTGTGAACCGTCTGGGCGGCGTCCCTGCTTCGGGCAGCGGCGCCGATGGCGTCCTGCGGTTCAGCATCAGCCGGGAGGCCGTGCGATGATCCGGCCGCATGAATTGCCCGCCACCGGCCCGGCCGCGCGCTTCGCGGGCCGGCTTCAGGCGATGCTGCCCGAGATCGAGACCGAGCGTCTGCGCCTCCGCGCACCCCGGATCGAGGATTTTCCGGCCTATGCCGAGATCGTCGAAGGCCCGTCGGGCCGCTTTGTCACCGACGATCCGTCGCGCGACGGCGCGTGGTTCGATTTCACCCAGATGGTCGCCACATGGATGCTGCGCGGCCATGGTCTCTGGACCGTGGAACGTCGCGCGGGCGGCGAGCCGATCGGCTTTGTCCTTCTGGGATTCGAGCCGGGCGATCACGAGCCGGAACTGGGATACCTGTTCCGCGCATCGGCGCAGGGGCAGGGGTTCGCCACCGAGGCCGCGATCGCGGCGCGCGGCCATGCCTTCGACGCCCTTGGCTGGTCCACGCTGGTCAGCACCGTCGATCCCGAAAACCACCGGTCCCGTGATCTTGCCCGGCGTCTGGGCGCGGTCCGCGACCGCGACGCCGAGGCCGCCCATCCGGTGGATATTCTCGTCTACCGCCACCCCAGCCCGGAGAACGCATGATGTCGTCCCACGCGCCCGATCCGTTCCGCAAATCATGCGCATGCGATGCGCATGGTATGCGCATGGTTTCCGCATGCACCGAACGGAGCCCCGAATGACCGACGCCGTGACCCGCGCTGCCGAAATTCTGGCCGAGCATCGCCAGTCCATTGACCGGCTCGATGCGATCCTCGTCTACACGCTGGGCGAGCGGTTCAAGCACACCCAGGCCGTGGGCCGGCTCAAGGCCGCCCATGACCTTCCCCCCTCTGACCCCGCGCGCGAAGCCCAGCAGATCGCGCGGCTCGAAGACCTTGCGAACCAGGCCGATCTCGACCCGGATTTCGCCAAGAAATTCCTGGCTTTCATTATCCAGGAAGTGATCCAACACCATGAAAAACATCAGAAAACCTAGGAGACTACACCCATGGCCATGAAAATTCGCCTGTCCCGCGGCGGCTCGAAGAAGCGCCCGTTCTATTCCATCGTCGCGGCCGACAGCCGCATGCCGCGCGACGGCCGTTTCATCGAGAAGCTGGGCACCTATAACCCGCTCCTGCCGAAAGACAGCGAAGACCGCGTCAAGATGAACATGGAGCGTGTCGAGTACTGGCTGGGTCACGGCGCATTGCCGACCGACCGCGTCGCCCGCATGCTGGAAGCCGCAGGCAAGCTCGACAAGAAAGAGCGCGCCAACATGGAAAAAGCCGAGCCCGGCAAGAAAGCCAAGGAACGCGCCGAAGAGAAGGCCGCGAAGGCCGCCGCTGCCGCCGAGGCCGCTGCCGCACCTGCCGAGGAAGTTGTCGAGGAAGCTGCCGCGGAAGCGCCTGCCGAAGAGGCGACCGAAGAGCAGACCGCGGAATAAAGACCAAGGGACAATCCCTTGCCATTCCTTGGTTTTCTTGGATTGGGTCTGTTCCGGCGCTGGATCACGATCGGGCTTTGCACGATCGCGTTCTGGGCCGGGACGGAACTTGAACATGCGCGCCTCAAGGACCGCTGCGTCGATGCAGGCGGGACCCTTGATGTGCGTGGCCTGTGCCGGGGGTTGCCATGAGCGTCGATCAGGTCTGTGTCGGGGCGATTGCGGGCTCCTTCGGCGTCAAGGGAGAGGTGCGGCTCAAAAGCTTCTGCGCCGAACCCGAGGCGATCGCCGACTATGGTCCGCTGGTGACCGAGGATGGCTCCCGCAAGTTCGACGTGGAGCTGACCGGCGTCATCAAGAACGGCTTTTCCGCGCGCCTGTCGGGCGTCTCGTCGAAAGAGGCGGCGGATGCGCTGCGCGGCGTGACGCTCTTCGTTGCGCGGGACATGCTTCCGGGTGTCGGGGACGATGAGTTCTACCATGCAGATCTTATCGGCCTTTCCGTCGCCGATACCGGCGGCACAGCTTCTTGGACGGGTGAAGGCGGTGCTCAATCACGGCGCGGGCGACATCCTTGAAATCGACCGCGCGGGTGGCGGTGCGTCGGTGCTGCTGCCCTTTACCCGGGCGGCAGTGCCCACGGTAGATCTTGCGGGCGGCCGTCTGGTTGCGGATCCGCCCGACGGTCTCTTTGATTAGGCCGCTTCCGCGATGCCGCACTGCGCCGGGCGGCGGGTGTGGCGCTCGACCGGTACCAAGGCGTCACCGGCGATACGCGCCCCTATCGGATCGCGCCGATGCGCGCGTCATCGGCAGCGGACCGGCCGCGCCTGTTCCGCCTCTCCGCACCGGACCGTGAACTGGTGATGAAACTCGATCCGCGCGATCCGCCATCGGACCGGCTTCGGCGCGAATTCGACCAGCTGACCGGACTCGCTCCGGTCTTTGCGGATCTGCCTGATTGCGCGATCCTCGCGCCGGTCTATCTGGACGACGGGGGCGGCTGTCTGGTCACCGAATACGTGCCCGGCCAAACGGTCTACGCCCTTGTCCAGGAGGCCCGGACCACGGCCGAGCTGGCGGAAATCGCCCGGCATGCGGGGCGCTGGTTGGCGGTTCTGCACGGTTCTTCCGCGCCGGTGATGGCGAGCTACGAGCCTGACTGGGCAATCCGGCGGCTGTTCGAGCTGGCCGAGGCAAAGGGCGGCGATGCGCCGGCCATCGATATCATGCGCTGCGCCGATCTGATCTTTGAGCTGTCGAACCGGCTGCAGCTCGTGCGGCACATGCCCTGTCCGCGGGTTCCGTCCCATGGCGATTTCACCGGCGGGAACCTGATCCTGTCCGAGGGCCGGATCACCGGTCTCGATACCGCGACGGGGGGCCGAAACTTGCGGTCTACGATATCGCCGATCTGCTGACCAATCTCGACCTCGGCGGTCCGGATCACGGCCTTTGGTCCGACGAGGGACGGGCGGACGGACCCTTGCTGCATGGGTTTCTCGAGGGCTATGGCACGGGCCTCGCGCCTGCGGTTCTCGAGGCTGCCCTTCTGTCGCGGCTCGCGATCGTCGGGTTCAGGATCACGCGGCGCGAATGGTACCTGCACGGGCACCGCCGCCGGCGGCTCAGAAAGATCTTGGCACGGCTCGGGCGGATCTTTCCCGAATGACGAAGGGACTTCAAATGCCCGCCGGAACGGCCTAAACCCCGGCCATGACAGAACCCGGCAAATCCCACGGACGGCTTTCGATCCAGGCAACGGCGCGACCGCGCGAGCTCATGGCCGACCGCCCCGCGCTCAAGGGCGCTTGGGAGGCCCGGATCATCACCCTGTTCCCCGAGGCCTTCCCCGGCACGCTCGGGCTGTCTCTCACCGGCAAGGCGCTGGACGAGGGCCTCTGGCGGCTCAGCACGACCGATCTCCGGCAGTTCGGCGAGGGCCGTCACCGCAATGTCGATGATACGCCTGCGGGCGGCGGGGCAGGGATGGTGCTGCGCCCCGACATTCTGGGCCGGGCGATCGACCACGCGATGCAAGGCACCCCCGCCGACCGGTCGCGCTGGCCGCTGATCTACCTTTCGCCACGGGGCAAACCGCTGACCCAGGCCACCGCCCGTGCCCTGGCCGCGACCGATGGCATGACGCTTCTCTGCGGCCGTTTCGAAGGCATCGACGAGCGCGTGATCGAGGCTTACGGCATCACCGAACTGTCGATCGGCGACTACGTCCTGACGGGCGGCGAAATCGCGGCACAGGTCGTGATCGACGCCGTGGTGCGTCTGCGCCCCGGGGTTCTCGGCAACGCCGCCTCCACCGAAGAGGAAAGCTTTTCGAGCGGGCTTCTCGAACATCCCCAATATACCCGCCCGGCGGTCTGGCAGGGGCGCGAGATTCCGGCCGTTCTGACCTCGGGCGACCATGGCGCAGTGGACCGCTGGCGGCGGCAGGAGGCCGAACGCCTGACCCGCGACCGCCGCCCCGATCTCTGGAAACGCTACCGGGACGCGGGCGACGGCACTGAATGACGCCAATGGCCCGAGTTTCGGCTTGATCGAACCGGTGTCGCACCTTATACGGCGCAGGTTCGCGGCTGAATTGGTCTGCGGACCCGTCCTTTGTTCCCTGTGCCGGTTCTTCCCGGCCGATACCGGATCACGGCGGACTGAACCAAGAAAGACGACCTGAACCTCCGGCGGGCGCATCTGCGGACCCGATAGAAGACCAGGAGCTCTGAGGCGCAAGCAACCTCTCCGGACATAACCGGGGGCAGAAAAGGAGTGGATCAGATGGACCTGATCGCACAGCTGGAAGCCGAGCAAGTCGCCGAACTTGGCAAGGAAATTCCGGATTTCAAGGCGGGTGACACCATCCGCGTCGGTTACAAGGTGACCGAAGGCACCCGTACCCGGGTGCAGAACTACGAAGGCGTCTGCATCGCGCGCAAGAACGGCGCGGGCATCGCCGGATCGTTCACCGTGCGCAAGATTTCGTTCGGCGAGGGCGTGGAGCGTGTGTTCCCGCTGCATTCGACGAATATCGACAATATCACCGTGGTGCGCCGCGGTCGTGTCCGGCGGGCAAAGCTCTACTACCTGCGCACCCGTCGCGGTAAATCGGCCCGGATCGCCGAGGACAGCCACTACAAGCCCCTCTCGGGCGCTGACGCGTAAGGAGCGGCGAGATGAAAAAAGATACGCATCCCGATTATCACCTCATCGATGTCAAAATGACCAATGGCGACATCGTTCAGATGAAATCCACATGGGGCAAGGAAGGCGACGTGATGTCGCTTGATATCGACCCCTCCGTGCATCCGGCCTGGACCGGTGGCGGCACCCGCCTGATGGATACCGGCGGACGTGTGACAAAGTTCAAGAAGAAATACGAAGGGCTTGGTTTCTAAGACCAACCCGACGCGAGGGACAATCGAACGCCGCTCCGAAAGGGGCGGCGTTTTTCGTGGGCCGCGCTATTGCTGGACCTGATTTACCGTCACCTCGACGTCAAGGCGCTCCGACCCGGCGCCACGGGACACGCCGCGGATCGGCGAGGCTTCAAGCGCGTCGCCGCCCGATCCGAGACGAATATAGCGGTCGTCGGGACAGACGCCGTTCGACGCATCGAACCCGACCCAGCCAAGACCGGTGACAAAGACCTCGGCCCACGCGTGGCTGGCCTCGTGCCCGCCTTCTTCGTCCGAGGCAAAGAGATAACCCGTCACATAACGCGCCGGGATGCCCAGGCTCAGCGCCGCGGCGATCAGGGCGTGGCTGTGGTCCTGACAAACACCATGGCCAAGGGCCAGCGCCTCTGCCGCCGTGGTCCCGTGATCGGTCTCGCCCGGCGTATACTGGATCGCCGTTCCGACCGCGGCCGCCAACGCATGGGCGCGGGCAAGGTGATCGCTCTCGGCAATTCCCGCAACCGCCGCCTCGGCCAGATCGCACAATCCGCGATCGGGCGTCGTGGCCGCCGAGGGCCGCAGATAGGCCTCGGGCGGCATGCGCTCGCGGTGCCCGCGCAGGACACCGCCCAGATCGACGGTTTCGACCGTGCCTGAGACATGGATCACGACCTCTGACACCGGTCCCAATAGCATGGCGGTCTCGACCCAGTCGCCCGCGCCATCGCGGAAGGCGGCACCACGGGCGGCCCCATCAACGGTGATATCCCACTCGATCACCTGCTGTCCCTCGAACAGCGAGGGTGTCATCCGAAGGCTCTGGACAACGCCGCGCATGGGCGGCTCGAAATGATACACCGTGCGGTGATCGACAGACAGTCTCACCGTGCGTCCCCCGAGAGATAGATTTCCTGGATCAATGCCGACATCGCCTGGACCTCGACGATCACCCGGGTCAGGAATTCGTGCAGTCCTTCGTCAAAGATCTCTTCCACCGTGGTCTCGGCAAGTTCGCCGACGATGGCGCGGATACGCGTCTGCGCCTCGGTCGAACGGCCATAGGCACGGGCCAGACGGTCGAGATGCTCCATCACATCTTCGGCGGAGGTGATCAGAGACCGCGGGCTCTTGCGGTTCAGGATCAGGAAATCGGCGATCTTCGCCGGCGTGATCTCGCCGCCATAGGCCCAGTAGAACGACCGCTGCGCCGACATGGCGCGCAACAGGGTGGACCACTGGTAATTGTCGAAACCCGAGCCGACATAGTCGATCTGCGGCAGCAGCACGTAATACTTGATATCAAGCACCCGCGCCGTCGAATCCGCCCGTTCCAGCGCATAGCCCAGATGCATGAAATCATAACCATCGACCCGCAATTGCGTATCGTCGATCGAGCCGCGCACCAGTGCCGACTGCCGCAAGGTCCAGTCGATCAGGTCCGAGGTAGACAGCTTCGAGCGCTCCGTCCGGCGCAACTCGCGCATCTCCTGAAACCCGGAGTTCAGTGCATCCCACACTTGGCTTGTCAGCGCCGTGCGCACGATCCGCCCGTTCTCCCGCGCCGCCTCGATACAGGACGCGATGGAGGAGGGGTTGTCCTGATCGAAGAACATGAAGCTCTCGATGTTGCGCTGGTTCGGCTCGCCGTATTTCTCTGCGAAATTCGCGGCCTGACCGCTGGCGGCAAGAACCGATTCCCATTCGTTGCGATAGCCGCCGCTGGTATTGGGGATCAGCGCGTTGCGCGCGCCCACGTTCAACAGGCGCGCACCGGTTTCGGCCCGCTCCATGTAGCGGCCGATCCAGAACAGGTTCGAGGCGGTCCGGCTCAGCATGTCATTCCGCCATCACCCATGTGTCCTTGACCCCGCCACCTTGGGACGAGTTCACCACCAGAGAGCCTTCGGTCAGGGCCACGCGGGTCAGGCCGCCGGGCACCAGCTCGATGGTCTCGCCCACAAGGCAATAGGGCCTGAGGTCCACATGCCGCGGCGCGATACCCTCTTCCACGAAGGTGGGGCAGGTGGACAGCGACAGCGTAGGCTGCGCGATGTAATTGCCCGGACGCTCGCGGATCTTGTCAGCAAAGGCCGCGATCTGCTCCTTGCTGGATCTGGGGCCCACGAGCATCCCGTAACCGCCCGACCCATGCACTTCCTTCACGACAAGATCGCCAAGATTGTCGAGAACATATTTGCAATCGTCCGATTTCGCGCATTGCCAGGTCGGAACATTGTTCAGGATCGGCTCTTCGCCAAGGTAGAACCGGATCATCTCGGGGACATAGGTATAGATCGCCTTGTCATCGGCCACACCTGCGCCGGGCGCGCTTGCGATGGTCACGCCGCCCGAGCGGTAGCAGTTCATCAGCCCCGGTACGCCCAGCATGGAGTCCGGACGGAAACACAGCGGATCCAGGAATGCATCGTCGATCCTGCGATAGATCACATCGACCCGGCGCGGCCCCTCGGTGGTGCGCATCCAGACATAGTCGCCCTCGACGAACAGGTCCGACGCCTCCACCAGTTCGACGCCCATCATGTCGGCGAGGAACGAATGCTCGTAATAGGCCGAGTTGAAGTGCCCCGGTGTCAGGATCACGATGCAGGGCGCGCCGTCACAGCGTTCGGGTGCGACCGAGGCCAGCGTGCGGCGCAGCATCTGGGGATACTGATCGACCGGTGCGATCCGGTTCTCGCGGAACAGTTGCGGGAACATCCGCATCATGATCTCGCGGTTTTCAAGCATATAGGACACGCCCGACGGCGTGCGGCAATTGTCCTCGAGGACAAAGAATTCGTCCGGACCGGTCCGCACCAGATCGACGCCCACGATATGGCTGAACACGCCCCGGGCGGGCTTGATGCCCATCACCGCGCGTTCGAACGCCTCGTTGCAATAGACCAGGTTGGCGGGAACGCGGCCCGCCCGGATGATCTCTCCCCGGTGATAGACATCGGCGAGGAACGCGTTGAGCGCCCGGGCGCGCTGTTTCACCCCAAGTTCGAGCTTGCGCCATTCCGCCCCGGAAAAGACCCGCGGAAACATGTCGAACGGGATCAGCCGGTCGGGGTCGCCGCCCTCGCCATAGACCGCGAATGTGATCCCGATCCTGCGGAACAGCGCCTCGGCCTCGGATTGCTTGAGGCTGCGCAATTCCTCGGGCATGTCGGCGGCCCAGCCTTCCAGCCCCTCATAGGGTGGGCGGACCGAGGAACCTGAGAACATCTCGTTGAAGTAATTGGACATGATGTCTCTCAAAACAGATTTTCGAGGCAGATTAAAGGGGCGGTTGCAGAGCGAGCGAAGGTCTCTCGGATCCCGACTATTTATCAGGCGGTATCAGGCCAAGACCTCGAAGATAAATGCCGATTCCGGTTTCCAGCAGGTCCTCGGGCGGAAACGGACTCTTCCTGCCCGGGCTGCCGCGCGCGAAAAGCTCGACGACGCCATGGCTCATCGCCCAGATATGGGCGGAAAACATCTGCGGCGGCGGGCGATTGCCTTCGGGGATATGCTCGGAGAGTTGCTTTGCGGCCCGCTCCAGAACATCGGCCGCCCGATTTGCCGCATGGGCCAGTTCCGGCGTCCGGTTGATCGAGATCCCGCTTTCGAACATCGCCACGTAATGGCCGGGATATTTGCGCGCAAAGGCCAGATAGGCGCGCCCCGTCGCCTCGAACGAGGCCAGCGCCGAGGGCTGGCCGGTCTGAAACGCATATTCCATCAGATCGGCGAAGATCCCGTATCCCTGCTGCGCGATCTCGGCGATAAGGTCGTCGCGCCCCGCGAAATGCCGATAGACCGCCGCCGGGGTCACGCCCGCCTGCTTCGCGGCCTCCGACAGGGTGAACCCGTTCGGCCCCTTCTCCTCGATCAGGACAAGGGCGGCATCGACCAGCGCCTCGCGCAGATTGCCGTGATGGTAGCCGCGTTTAGACATTCCAGATGCTCGGATCACCACAGATCAGCGGATCGGGCGCTCCCACCACGCCATGATCCTTGCCGGCATATTCGATGCCGCTGATCACCGCGCGAATGGCCGACAGCCGCGCCCGTCGCTTGTCATCGGTTCGCAGCACCGTCCACGGAGCGGCGGGCGTATGGCTCAACTCGAAGGTTTCTTCGATGGCGCGGGTGTATTCGTCCCACTTGCCCAGTCCCTGAACGTCGATCGAGGACAGCTTCCACTGTTTCAGCGGGTCCTTCTCGCGCGCCAGGAACCGGCGCAGCTGCTCGGCCCGGCTGACATTCAGCCAGAGTTTGACGAAATGAATGCCCTCGTCGATCACCAGCGTCTCGAACCGGGGTAACTGGCGAAAGAAAACCGCGCGTTCCTGGCTGGTGGAAAAGCTGAACACCTGTTCCACGACCGCCCGGTTATACCACGACCGGTCAAAGAAGGTGATTTCGCCAGCAGCCGGAAGATGGTCGATATAGCGTTGGAAATACCATTGGCTGCGCTCGCGATCCGATGGTTTCGACAGCGCCACGACCTTTGCGTGGCGGGGGTTCATGTTCTCGGTGAAGCGCTTGATCGTCCCGCCCTTGCCCGCGGCATCGCGACCCTCGAAGACGACGACGATCCGCTTGCCGGTCTCCTTCACATCGGCCTGAAGCTTTGCAAGCTCCAGCTGCAATGCCTGCAACTGATCTTCGTACGCGTCCTTGTCCATCCATTCGTCATAGGGATAGTCGGGGTCGAGGATGTCTTTCTTGCCTGCTCCCGAAATCGCCTCGCGCACCGCCTCGGGGGCCTCGTTCCGGTAATAGTCAGTGATCGCGCCGTCGAAGGGCAAAGACATGAGACGGACCTTTCCTCTGGTCGGTAAAGCCTAGTGGCTGGGGGGGATCAGCGCAATCCGGCGCGGGCGGCGGCGCGGTCGATCGCGGCCACGGCCGCGGCCGGGTCGGCATGGTGTGGCATGTGGCCCACGCCCTCGAGCGTCACGAAATTCGCGCCCGGGATCATCTTCGAGACGGGCCCCGAATGAATCGGGATCGGCACCGTCTCATCCCGGGTGCCGTGCAGGATCTCGACCGGCAGCGACAGCGCGCCATACCGCTTGGCCATTTCCACCACATGGGGGCGCAGGCTGTTGACCTGCCGCGCATTGGCGCGGAACACGTCGCGCCGGACCGGCATCCGGGGGCCGATGTGATCGGCATATCCCTCGGGCGGGCTCTGCGGGTCGAATGTCGCTTCAACGGCCTGGCGAAGGCGCGTTTCACTGGCATAGGCGGTGATCACCGGCGGCACCAGTGCACCTCCCAGCGCGGTTCCGTTCACCGTGTAGATCCAGCCCAGATCACCGGGCCAGGGCAGGGCCACGCCGGCAAAAGACACGACTGCCGCGGGATCGAAATCCAGTGCCCAGGCCAGGGCGACGATCCCGCCATATGAATGGCCCACCACGATCGGCCTGTCCGCCCCCAGCAGGGCCGCGGCGCGGGACAAGACGCGGGCCTGCTCGTGCGGGCTTTCGGCGCTCCGTGCAAAGGCCCCGGCATAGGCCGGATCGGTCCTGCCGCTCCAACCCAGCCCGGGCCGGTCGAACACGATCACCCGGTATCGGTCGGACAACCGCTCGACGAAATCAAAGGTGAAGTCACGGGCAGAACCATGCGCCCCATGGATCAGCACAAGATCGGGGCCGGAGCCCTCCACGACCGCATGGATGCGGACCCCGTCCACATCCACGAATTGCCCCGCCGGAGGATGCATTTCCTCCACCTGCGCCTCGCGCGCCGCGGCGACACGGTTGGTCAGGACCCCCCCTGCGATGAGGGTTCCGGCTATGGCAAGGCTAATGGCGGCCAATCTCGTCGATCTCATATGGCGTTGTCTGATATATCTGGTTGATCCAGTTGCCATATAGAAGATGCGCGTGACTTCTCCACCTGTTCAGTGGCGTTCGCGACGGATCGTCATCGGGATAGTAGTTCAAGGGCACGTTGATCGGCGTCCCGTTGGCGACATCCCGGTCATATTCCTGCTTCAGCGTATCGCGGTCATATTCGAAATGGTTGAAGATATAGAGCGCGCGGTGATCGGGATCTTCCACGAGGCAGGGGCCGACCTCGCGCGACCCGAGAAGGGTGCGCAGGTTCCGCGCCGCGTCGATCTCGGCCTGCCGCATCTCGGTCCAGCGGCTGACGGGAATGACGCAATCGTCGGAAAATCCACGCAGGTAAGGGCTTTGCGGGTCAAGGTTCATGTGACGGAAACAGCCGAACGCCTTGGCCGGCAGCATGTGCTTGGCCACCCCGTGGAAATGGTTGATCATCGCCATTCCGCCCCAGCAGACGCCAAAGGTCGACTGCACGTTGGTCTGGGTCCAGTCCATCACTTCGCAGAGTTCGTCCCAATAGGTGACCTCGTCGAAGGCCAGATGCTCGATCGGCGCGCCGGTGATGATCAGCCCGTCGAACTTCTCGCCCTTCACCTCCTGGAACGGACGATAGAATTCCTCCATATGCGCGGCGGCGGTATTCTTGGTCTGGTGCTCGCTCATCCGGATCAGCGACAGGTCGATCTGCAGGGGCGTCGCCCCGATCAGCCGCGCGAACTGGTTCTCGGTCTGGATCTTCTTGGGCATCAGGTTCAGAAGCCCGATCCGCAAGGGCCGGATATCCTGCCGCGCCGCCTGCGTCTCCGACATGACCATGACGCCTTCTTCCGACAGGACGGAATAGGCGGGAAGGTCTTCGGGCAGTTTGATGGGCATGGGTCAGGTTCCTTCGAGAGCGGCTGAGATAGGCGGTTCAGCCCCGCATCTCAAGGGCCGTCGCCACCAACCGGTCAAAGTCCTCGGGCGTGGCGACCCCGGCCACGTCACCGGCCTTCAGCGTAATGCCCCAGTTCTCGGCCATGGCGCGATAGCGGGGCTGACGATGCGCAAGCGCGCGGGCATAGGTCCAGCGGACAAAGGCATCCGGATCAACCTCGCCTTCTTGCAGATTGTTCTTGCTCAGATATTCCGACCATGCAGCCTCAAGGAATTCCGGCTGATAGTACATCGGCTTCGGCGCACGATCGAAGCGGCGGACAAGCTCCTGCGTATGCGCCTCCGAGCCTTCGATCCACACCAGCAGAAGGTTCTCCGACAGGGCCGTCAGCACCGGATCACTCGCATCGGCGGGGTCCACGACCTCGCAAAGCGATCCGGAGGTGTCGCAGACGAAATGGTCGTAATTGTAAAGCCGCTTGGCCCGGTCGATAAAATGCGCGGTGTCCAGCATCGCATTGATCTCGGCCTGCCGGTGCAATTCCTGCCGCCGAAGGTATTCCTCGAAAGGCAGGCCACCCTTGGCCGGATCGCCGGGCTTGCCCAGATAGACCGACAGGGGCGCCAGATTGTTGAAGGTGATGTTCGACGCGATATAGATCGAATCCGACCGCAACAGGTTGGCCAGATAAGGCACGTTCATCGCCTCGGCCTTGAAGCTGTCGGCGATATGCTCGCCCATGTAGCGCGTGCCGATCCGGTAATCGACCGAGTAGTGGAACCAGCCCCCCGCGGCGCGCAGCATGTTCGACACATGTGTCTTGCCCAGTCCGGACATGCCGAACAGGCCGATGCGTTTCGCGGGCGCGCGGGCCCAGTCCTCTGGGGTCTCATAGATCATTTGAACTTGCTACTGCGCCCGTGCGCGGGGTTCCAGACGAAATTCCGCTGGCCGGAAATTCGGCGCCCGCTGTTGCGATGGTGAACGCAGGGACAGAAACGAAAAACCCCGCCCGGTGAGGGGCGGGGTCCTTCAGTTCCGTAGGGGTCGTCCCTAGAACGAGTATCCGATGCGCAATCCGAACCCGATCGCGTCGCCACCGTCATAGGCCGTGTTCACAAGGTTCGCCGTGTTTCCAAGGTCGACATAGGTGACGCCGCCCGTGATCTTGACGTTGTCCATCGTGTATGTGGCGCCAAGGCCGATCGAGGTGCGTCCGTCCACCGGGCCAAGCGTTGTGAGCGGAAGGGAGCCGGTCGGTGGCTCATAGCTGATCTGAACGGCACCCGACCATGTTTCGGAAAAGCGGCGGCCGACACCAAGCGTGTAGGTCGTCCAGTCTTTTTCATAGTCGACGAGCGTGACCAGGGGATAGTTGGGCGGACGGATCGCGAATTCCGACCAGTCGACCCAGCGGACCGACCCGAAGAGAAGCGTATCCTCGGCGATCCCGGTCTGAAATTCGAGGTTCACGGCTTGGGGCGTTTCGACGGTGGTGATCGTATTGAATGCGCCGAACTCGAGAGAGTTCAGGTCATGCTCGATGGCCGAGTAATAGGTCAGGGCCACACGCAGCGCGATATCCGGAATCTGGTAGGCCGCACCGAACATATAGCCAAGGTCGGTCTGCTTGTCGGTGGCGATCGTGTAACCGGCGACGAAAGGGATCGACGCCTGCGCCTGGATCTGCTGGATGCGAAGGCCGCCATAGACCTTGACCCGGTCGTTCACATCATAGGCCAGAATGCCGGTCAGTTCGCGCGAGTCCAGTTCCGCAACCACCCCCGAATATACGCTTCCCGCAACAGTGGGATAGCTGGTGTCCACGCCCCATGGATCACTGAGAATGACGGCGTAAGACAAACGTTCGTTGATGTCGGCCTTATAGGCGAAGCCCCAGGTCGCGTAGCTGCTGAACAGGTCACCCGTCCCGTTCGGTGCGGCGGGCGTAGGACCGCCAAGCGCGGGGGGCACGGTGCCGCCGGACCCGCTCAGATCGGGGCTGACACTGCTGAAAGAAAACTCGAGAACTCGGCCTTCCTCGAACAGAATTCGCGTCGTTGGCGCATTGCGCTCGATACCTGCCGCAAAGGCGGGCGTCGCAAGGGTCGCCATCGCCAGCAGCGAAGAAATGAATTTACGTGACATGAATCCTCCCAAGACCATCACCCGCCTCCTCGGCACCCCCCTTCAATCACGGGACGTAGATTTTTCAAGGATTGACGAAACGTCACCCAACATCTTGTGCCGTAGCGTCACGAAACGGTAACAGGCCGTGTTTCGTTCCAGACATTCATGAAATTCGCCGCGAAAATCAGAAGCGCGCCGAGAATGATAAACAGATCAAGCGCTTCGCCGTAGAACACCATACCCACCACCGCGATTAGCGGCAGGCGCAGGAAGTCGAACGGCACCACCACGGTCGCGGGCGCGATTTTCAGAGCGTTGGTCATGCAGAGATGCGCGATCAGCCCCGCACAGCCCACAACCAGCAGCCACGGCGCCGACGCCGCCGAGGGCAGGGCGATATCACCGTCCCATCCGGCGCAAACCACGCCGAACACCACCTGCTGTGCGGTCAGCCAGAACAGGATGCAGGTGATCGTCGCGGTCCGGGTCAGAAGCTTGGTGAACAGGATCGCCCCGGCAAATCCAAGCGCCGCGGTCGCGCCGGTGATGACGCCCATGTTCAATTCGCCCGCACCGGGACGCGCCACGATCAGGATGCCGATAAAGCCCAGCAGGGCGGCCAGCGTCCGCACCCGCGTAAGCCGCTCCCCCAGGATCAGGGGCGCGAACAGCGTCACCCAGAGCGGCGAGGTGAATTCCAGCGCAAAGACCTGTGCCAGGGGGATCACCGTCACCGCGTAGAACCACAGGTTCTGTCCGGTGAAATGAAAGATGTTCCGCGCCAGGTGGATGTGAAACAGGCGCGTATTGACCTCGCGCAGCGTGCCAAGAAGCCCCCCCACCATGACCACCAGTACAAGCCCGATCAGCGACCGGTACATCATGATCTCGAAGGTATCGTGAAGCGGCCCCAGCGCGCGCCCGGCGATTGCCATGGACGAGAAGGCCGAGATCGCCCCCAGCATCCAGATGGCGGCTTTCACGGGCTGGGCCGCAGGCAGGGACGGGGTGGCGATTGTCATGCGCCCGACAATGCAGTTTGCGGATACGACTTCAATCGAAATTCACATCGGGAATCATGGCGCGGCACTCATGGCGTGAGGTGCCGCCGCCGCCCGGCCTCGGGAGCGCCTATCGCAGCCAGGGAAGAACGTCGGATTCCTCGGCACCTGCCGCCAGCGCCAACCGCGCACCCGCAGCCCGCGCCACGTTCATCGGCCATTTCACGCCTTCGGCCAGAATGCCTGGCGTAAGCGCGACACTGCCGGAATCCGCGGCCACCAGTGTGATCCGGTCAAAGCCCGCCCACCGGAAACTCGCCCACGCACGGGGGAGGTGGTAGCGGTTCGTGACCACGATCACCGGTTCTGCGGGGTCGATCTGGGTAAGCTCCCTGGTGAACCACGCGTTCTGGAGGGTCGAGCCCGATCCACGCTCGCTCAAGAGCACCTCGGCGGGAACGCCGCGCGCCACCGCATAGGCGATCATGTTATCGGCATGGCGCGGGATATTCTCGCCCTCCGTACCGCCGCCGGTCATCACGATCACCGGCGCAAGGCCCGCTTCCCAAAGCGCGATGCCCCGGTTGACGCGATCGAGCGTCTCGCCCGACAGGGCTGCATCATTGGCCCCCGGTCCCGACAGAACCACGATCGCCGCCACCTGTGGCATCGGATCGGGGTCGGCGTAGGAATAGATGTAATAGGCCGTTCCCAGAAGGGAGGCGCCGCCCGCCATGACAATCGCTGCAAGGATCTTGCGAAACATCTACTTGTTACTCCACGTTTCCGGTCATGTGGCGCGACCTCGCGGAAAGTGGGGCGCGCCGGTTTCCGATTCAAGCCTTCCGCCGCCGGAACCTGACCACAGCACTAGGCGCAAGGAGCGCCACAGGCAAAATCCGCGCCGCAACCGTTGCCACAGTGTGATCAATCCGCCTGCATGGCGGTCATTCCCACTCGATGGTTCCCGGCGGTTTCGAGGTGATGTCGTAGGTCACCCTGTTGATGCCCTTCACCTCGTTGATGATCCGCGTCGCGGTTTCGCCCAGAAACTCGTGGCTGAACGGATAGTAATCCGCGGTCATCCCGTCGACGCTGGTCACCGCCCGCAAGGCACAGGCAAAGTCATAGGTGCGCCCGTCGCCCATCACGCCCACCGTCCGCACCGGCAGGATCGCGACGAAGGCCTGCCAGATCTCGTCATACAGCCCGTGCTTGCGGATCTGGTCGATATAGACCGCGTCCGCCTTGCGCAGGATCTCGAGCTTTTCGCGGGTGATCTCGCCCGGACAGCGGATCGCAAGCCCGGGTCCGGGAAAGGGGTGGCGGCCGATGAAGCTGGCGGGCAGGCCCAATTCGTGCCCCAGCACCCGCACCTCGTCCTTGAACAATTCGCGCAGCGGCTCCACCAGCTTGAGCCCCATTTTCTCGGGAAGCCCGCCCACATTGTGATGGCTCTTGATCGTCACCGACGGTCCGCCGCTGAAACTGACGCTTTCGATCACGTCGGGGTACAGCGTTCCCTGCGCCAGAAACTCGGCGCCCTCGATCTCGCTGGCATATCTCTGGAACACGTCGATGAACAGGCGGCCAATGATCTTTCTCTTTGTCTCAGGGTCGCTTACGCCCTCAAGTTCACCCAGAAACAGTTCGCTTTCGTCGGCATGGATCAGCTTGAGATTATAGTGATCGCGGAACATGGTGACGACTTCATGCGCTTCGTTCTGGCGCAAAAGGCCATGATCGACGAAGACACAGGTCAACTGCTCCCCGATCGCTTCGTTCAAAAGCACTGCCGCCACCGAGGAATCGACGCCGCCGGACAGGGCGCAGATCACCTTCTTGTCGCCCACCTGCTCGCGGATCGCGGCAATCGCCTGCTCCCGGTATAGTCCCATCGTCCAATCGCCGGTAAAACCCGCAAGACGGATGAAATTCTCGTAAAGCGTCTTGCCGTTCGGCGTGTGATGCACCTCGGGGTGGAACTGGACGGCATAGAAGTTCCGCTCAAGGTCAGCGGTGATCGCATAGGGGGCATTCGGAGAAGTGCCATAAACCTTGAAACCATCCGCGATTTCAGAGACATGGTCGCCGTGGCTCATCCAGACCTGCTCGCGCTCCTCAAGGAACCAGCCGGTCAAAAGATCGATCCGTTCGGCGGTGGGCGTGACATAGGCGCGCCCGAATTCCGCGGTCCCGTGACCCCGCTCAACGCGGCCGCCCAGCATCTGCATCATCACCTGCTGGCCGTAACAAATGCCAAGCACCGGCACGCCCAGCGAGAACACCGACGATCGGTGGGCGGGGGGATCCCTCGTCGATCACCGAAGCCGGACCGCCCGACAGGATCACCGCCTTGGGCGCGAAATCGGCCAGGAACGCATCGGTGACCTTCTGAAACGGGTGGATTTCGCAATAGACGTTCAGTTCCCGCAGGCGGCGCGCGATAAGCTGCGTGACCTGAGAGCCGAAGTCGATGATCAGAAGGCGGTCGTGCTGTGCATTTTCCATGATGCCTCGTAAATCGGACCGCGCGCCGGTGCAAGCGGGTGCGTCGCCTTGGGGCCCGCCGGGCAGACGGAGGGGCAGCCGGACCCAGATCCGGCGGCGCCCCGGTCGCCGCCACGCCCTCAGGATCACCATGGCGCCTCAAAGACCGCGCGCCCGGGGGGTCCATGTCGCTTTCGCACCGCAAGAGACGCAATTCCCGCACCGGGGCGGGAGGCACTGGTCTATTTCAAGGCGCAGCACCGCGCGACGCGGATTGGACAGGGGACTCACCATGACTGACGCCGTATCCGAGCAAACATCCGGTGGACGCCGTGGCCGCGGGGCAGGGGGCGGGGCCGCGCGCCGGGCCGAACGGACCGCCGTCCGGATCGAGGCCGCCCGATATATCGAGCGGAAGATTCCCAATCTCGAGATGCTCGACACCGCCGCGCTGGAGCTGATCGAGGATCATGCCGAACAGGTGCTCGAGGAAATCGGCGTCGAATTCACCGATAACGAACCCGCGCTCGACCGCTGGCGCGCGGCAGGGGCACAGGTCGAGGGCACCCGGGTCCGCATCCCCCGCGGTCTGGCCCGCAAACTCTGCGCCACGGCCCCCGCAACCTTCACCCAGCACGCCCGCAACCCCGACCGCAATGTCGAGATCGGCGGCAAGACACTGGTGCTCGCCCCGGTCTATGGCCCGCCCTTCGTCCGCGACAACGCGGGCGGCCGCCGCTACGCGACGATCGCGGACTTCCGGAATTTCGTGAAACTGGGCTTCATGTCGAAATGGCTGCATCATTCCGGCGGCACGGTCTGCGAACCCACGGATGTGGCCGTGAACAAGCGTCACCTCGACATGCTTCTGGCGCATATGACGCTGTCGGACAAACCCTTCATGGGGTCGGTGACCGAACCGGTCCGGGCGCAGGATTCGGTCGAGATGTGCGAAATCCTGTTCGGCAAGGACTTCGTCGCCGAGAACACTGTGATGACCTCGCTCATCAACATCAACTCGCCGCTCACCTTCGACGGGACGATGATGGGGGCGCTCGAGATCTATGCCGCCAACAACCAGGCCTCGATCGTGTCGCCCTTCATCGTCGGCGGCGCGATGGCGCCGGTGTCGGTCGCGGGAACTCTGGTTCAGGTTCTGGCCGAGATCCTTGCAGGCGTCGCCTATTCGCAACTCGTCCGCGCCGGCTCTCCGGTGATCGCCGGTGCCTTCGTGACCTCGATCGACATGAATTCCGGCGCGCCGACCTTCGGCACGCCGGAAGCCGCGCAGATCACCTATGGCGTGGGCCAGCTCGTGCGCCGGCTGGGGCTGCCCTACCGCTCCGCAGGCTCGTTCTGCGGCTCGAAACTGCCCGATGCCCAGGCCGCCTACGAGACCGCGAATTCGCTCAACATGGGGCTCATGTCCGGGGTGAACTTCATGCTGCATGCCTGTGGCTGGCTCGAAGGCGGGCTTGTCGCCTCCTACGAGAAATTCGTGATGGATGCCGATCAGCTTGGCGTGCTGCACAAACTGGCCGAAGGGATCGAAATCACACCCGAAACGCTCGCCATGGATGCGATCCGGGAAGTGGGGCCGGGCGGTCACTACCTTGGCTGCGCCCATACCCAGGCGAATTTCAAGACGTCCTTCTGGCGCAGCATGCTGTTCGACTACAAGCCGTTCGAAACCTGGGACGACGAGGGCGCGCGCGATACCGCGATCCTTGCCGAGGCCCGGGTCAGGAAGCTGTTGGGCGACTACCAGCAGCCGCCCCTCGACCCGGCGATCCATGCAGCACTCAACGATTATGTCGCGCGCAAGAAGGCGTCGATGCCCGACAGCTTCACCTGACCGTCACGGCGTGCGCGGCAGGCCGTTCGTCTCGGCCATCAGCGCGATCAGAAGATCGACGTGGCGCATGACCGAATAGGACGCATCGCCCGCCTGACGGGTGCTTTCCACCGCGCCCTCGGCTTCGAGCAGCGCCTTGATCGCGTTCACCGGGCTCGGCGTCCTGCTTTGCCCGGTCAGCCGGCGCAGATCGCGGTCACGATTGTAATCCTGCATCCCGATCCGTGCAGCGCGGATCAGAAGTTGCGGGCGGCGCATCGATGTAACGAGTTGTCTCAGGTCGGTCATTTCTTGTCTCCAGTGGGCAGATCCTGCCGCTGGCTAACACAACCATAGCGTGTGTTGCGTTTCGGCGATTTCTGCGAACGCCGGGGAAATTCAAAGTTATTATTTTAATACAAAGCTTTCTATTGCGTCCTGCGTTAACGTTCCGGTAAGAAATACAACTCTAGGTTGTTAATGCGCGATGCTATTGCGACCTCTCTGCTGCTGGAGGGTAAGATGCGCCATGGGGGCAAAATCAGAAAAGACATGTGCTGGCCCGACTGGGTTCCGTGCGATGTCCTGGCTTATCTCGACCACACGCTGTGCGGGCGGTCGATCCGCGCGATTGCGCGTGATTACGGATGCCAACCGTCGACAATCCTGCGCCGGGTCCGGCGTCTGGAGGGGCGGCGGGACGACATGCTGATTGACCTTGCGTTGAACCGGCTGGAGCAGGGAACGGGCGCCTCACACCCCGCAGAACGCGGCACAACAGAGAGCTCTGCCATGAACCAGTTTTCCAAGATTCCTTCCGTCGACGACCGCAAGTTCGAAGCCGAGGCCCACCGGGTCCTTCGCAGATTGTCCGAACAGGGCGCGGTTCTCGCACTTGCGCCAGCGATGGAAACCGCCGTCGTCGTGCGCGAAGTGGGCGACGGTGCCGCCTTGCGGACGGCGGTGGTCCAGCGGCCTGTGGCCGAGGCGATGGCGCTGCGCGAATGGATCGAAAGCAGTGGAGAAGGCCGGATCCTGCGCTACCGGATCACAGCCCTCGGGCGCGCCGAACTCAAGCGCCTGATGGCCCAGGAGGAAAGCCAGCGTGCCCGGACCATGGGGACCGCGAACGAGGATGATGACGATCTCGAAGACATACCCGCATCGGGCCGTCGCGGGGTCCGCTACAACCTTGCCGAAAGCCCGCTTTTGACCCTTGCGCGGCGGCGCGACGCGGATGGAAGGCCGTTTCTGTCACGGGATCTCGTGGCTGCGGGCGAGCGTCTGCGCGAGGATTTCGAACTGGCGCAGATGGGAACGGACCGGGCGCAGAACTGGGAGCGGTTCCTGACCGGTCCGATCAACGAGCACGGGCAGGGGGCCGGCGCACCTGCTGCCGTGAGCGCCCAGTCCCGCGTCTCCGCCGCGCTGTCCGAACTTGGGCCCGGACTTGGCGATGTGGCGTTGCGCTGCTGCTGTCACCTCGAAGGTCTCGAGACCGCGGAACGCAAGATGGGTTGGTCCGCGCGGTCCGGCAAGATCGTTCTGCGGATCGCCTTGCAGCGGCTCAAGCAGTATTACGATTTAGGAGAGGGGCTCTGGTCGCCGCTGATCGGCGTGGAGTAGCGGATCTGGACCCATGGGCCAGTATCCATAAGTCGCATAATCAGTATTATGTAACTAAAGTGCATATCACATCAGATACGCTGATCCGCCGTAAGCACAAAGTAACAATTACTTACATTGCGATCTTGAACTAAAAAAGGCGCGCCACCCCTGGCGCGCCTTTCCTGTTCCGTCGCATAGCTTCAGCTTTGCGCGACCTTGGCGACCTCGGCCGCGAAGTCCTCTTCCACCTTCTCGATGCCTTCGCCGACTTCGATCCGCAGGAAGCCCGTGATCTCGATCCCGGCATCCTTCGCGGCAGCGCCGACCGTGACGTCCGGGTTGACGACGAATTGCTGGCTCAGGAGCGTCACTTCCGAAAAGAACTTCTTCATCCGGCCTTCGATCATCTTCTCGATCACGGCTTCGGGCTTGCCGCTTTCGCGTGCCTGATCCGTCAGGATCTGCTTTTCGCGCTCGACATAGGACGGGATCAAGATCTGCGTCCGACAGCGAGGCCGGGTTCACCGCAGCCACATGCATTGCGACCTGACGGGCCGTTGCCGCGTCATCGCCGGTATAGGCCACAAGGACGCCGATCTGGCCCATGCCATCGGCGGCTGCATTGTGAACATAAGACACGACATTCTCGCCTTCGATCGCGGCAATCCGGCGGATCGACATGTTCTCGCCGATCTTCGCGATCTTGTCGGTCAGCGTGTCCTGTACGCTCTTGCCACCCATATTCGCGGCCAGAAGCGCCTCGACGCTGTCCACACCGGTGGCCAGATCCGCGAACCCGGCGACCATCTGCTGGAACTCCGCATTCTTGGCGACGAAATCGGTTTCCGAGTTCACCTCGACGGCGACACCGCGTCCGCCATCCACCTTGACGGCCACGAGACCCTCGGCGGCCGTCCGGCCCGATTTCTTGGCGGCCTTGGCAAGGCCCTTGGTCCGCAGCCAGTCAACCGCGGCCTCCATGTCGCCATCGGTCTCGGTCAGCGCCTTCTTGGCATCCATCATGCCTGCGCCGGTCTTGTCGCGAAGTTCCTTTACGAGTGCGGCAGTAATGGCCATCTCTCGTCTCCTTGGTTCAAGATTTGAATCAAACCCGGGCGCCATGTTCGGCGCACCGGGTATCAGTCGGACGACACCCTCGGGTGCCGATCCGGCTTATTCTTTCGCGTCTGCCTCTGCGGCGACGGGCTCTGCTGCGGCTTCTTCTGCCGGCGCTTCGGCCGCGGCCTTCTCTGCGGCCTTCTCCACGGCCTCTTCGACGGCGGCTTCTTCCATCGCACCGATATCGACGCCAGCGGCACCCAGCTGCGCGCTCATCCCGTCAAGGGCGGCACGGCTGGCCAGATCGCAGTAAAGCGCAATCGCGCGAGCAGCGTCGTCATTGCCCGGAATGATGTAATCCACGCCATCGGGCGAGCAGTTGGTGTCGACCACGGCCACGACCGGGATGCCCAGCTTCTTGGCCTCGAGGATCGCAAGATCTTCCTTGCCCACGTCGATCACGAACAGAAGGTCGGGCACACCGCCCATTTCGCGGATCCCGCCCAGCGAGGCCTGAAGCTTGGCCTGGTCACGCTCCATGCCCAGACGCTCTTTCTTCGTCAGGCCCTCGGCGCCTTCGGCCATCTTCGCGTCGATCTCGTTCAGACGCTTGATCGACTGCGACACGGTCTGCCAGTTGGTCAGCGTGCCACCCAGCCAGCGGTGGTTCATGTAATACTGCGCACAACGCTCTGCCGCCTCGGCGACGGGACGCTGGGCCTGACGCTTCGTGCCCACGAACAGGATGCGGCCACCCTTGGCCACGGTTTCGCGGATCACGTTCAGCGCCGCGTCCAGCATCGGCACGGTCTGTGTCAGGTCGAGAATGTGAATGCCATTCCGGTCGCCATAGATGAACTCCTGCATACGCGGGTTCCATCGCTGGGTCTGGTGGCCAAAGTGAACGCCAGCTTCCAAAAGCTGACGCAGCGAGAATTCAGGCAGCGCCATGTCGCATTTCCTTTCCGGTTTCATGCCTCGGCGGGACGTCAGGGATCTCTCCCAACCGGCGGACCATTGGGGATGTCTCCCCCAAGGGCCCAAGCCCCGCCTGTGAAGTGAGCGCGCGTATAGACCAGTCCGTGCGACCTTGGCAAGCCCCCTTCCCCGCTTGCGGCAGGCCGCCGTTCCACGCATCCTCCGGCTCGACCAGACAGGAGGACCCGATGAACTTTCCCGACTTCATCACGGCATGGCCGGCGCTCGACATTCCATTTCCCGCCGAGGTCGTCGAAACCCATGCGGTACAGTCCGACAAGGGCCTCGTCGTGTTCTTCCGCTTCCTGCAGGATGTGCATCTTCCGCCGCACAGTCATCTCGGCCAGTGGGGCACCGTGATCAAGGGCGAACTCAAGATCGCGATGAACGGCGAAACCCGGGTCTACGGTCCGGGCGAGAGTTACGATATTCCGGCGGGCACGGTGCACGAGGTCTGGGGCAAGGCGGGCGGGCTCGTGCTCGACGCCTTCGAGGAACCGAACCGGTATCCTCTGCGGGACTGATCTTCAGGAGTATTGAGCGCCACTCGCTTCGGCGTCGCGCCGTGCGGAGGGCCGGACATGCTCCCGCGCGGGCTCCAGCCGATCC
Organism: uncultured Alphaproteobacteria bacterium; assembly: GCA_963698645.1. Lineage (GTDB taxonomy): Bacteria > Pseudomonadota > Alphaproteobacteria > Rhodobacterales > Rhodobacteraceae > Ovoidimarina. The sequence continues at coordinate 9,125 of CAVORP010000004.1, read as the reverse complement.
AGCATCCGCCCGACCTCCGCCGATCCGGCCTCCAGGATCTGCCGCCGCATCGCGTCGCTGTCACAGGCCGCGGCAAGGGTCACGCTGCCCGTTGCAAGAAGCAGGATGGCGGTGAGCGCGCCTGCCTCCGGCGCAGGCTCCAGCCCCCGCGCCATCTCCGCGATCGTCTCCGACAGGGCCCTTTCATAGGCCTGGCGGGCCTCGGCATCGCCCAGTGCCGCATCCCGCGACAGGCTGGCCAGCGTACAGGTCCGCGCGATCGCAGACAGGTTTCCGGGGGCAAGATAGGCGCGAAACACATGCCTGAGCCCCAGCCAAAGCGCATCGGACGCCGCCTCGCTCCGCCGGGAGAGCCATGCCAGAAGCGGCTGGTCGCTGCGTACCGTCGCGGCAAAAAGTTCCGCTTTCGATCCGAAATGGGCATAGAACGCGCCCCGCGTCAGATCGGCCCCTTCCATGATCCGGTCCAGGTTGGTCCCTGCATAGCCGTGATCGCGAAACGCCGTCGCCGCCGCTGCGATGATGCGGCCCCGGATCTTTTCATTGTGGCGTGCCTTGCGCGAGCTCATCCATGACGTCTGACATATCTAGGCTTAACAACACGTAAAGCCCGCAACCGCTGAGTGTTGGGCGACCTAATTATGTCGGGTAACATGGATAAGGACGACACTCGTCAGAAACGCGATGCGCCCCCTCCGTGGCTCCGGCTTGCCCTGCCCCGGCCTTCGGGTAACAAGACATCCATGAAACCCACAACGAGAATCCTCTGCATCGGCTCGGTCCTCTGGGACGTCATCGGACGCGCCGGCGCGGTGATGCGCGAAGGCTCCGACGTGCCGGGCCGGATCACCCGCCTGCCCGGCGGCGTCGCGATGAACATCGCCATGACGCTGCGCCGCTTCGACCTGACGCCGGTCCTTCTGACCGCGATCGGACGCGATCCCGAAGGCCACGAACTTCTGGCCATCGCCGACCGGATGGGCATGGATACCCGCCATGTCTACCGCTCCGACGACCTGCCCACGGATGTCTACATGGCGGTCGAGGGTGCGAACGGCCTGATCGCCGCCATCGCCGACGCCCATTCGCTCGAGGCGGCCGGCGACAAGATCCTGCGCCCGCTTTTCGACGGCGCTCTGGGCCGGTCCGAGACCCCCTATTCCGGCCTCATCGCGCTTGACGGCAATCTTACCACGGCGCTTCTCACCACCATCGCCCAGAGCCCCGAACTGGCGGCTGCCGACCTGCGCGTCGCGCCCGCCTCGCCCGGCAAGGCCGAGCGCCTGCGCCCGCTGATGGAGGCCCCCCGGGCCACGCTCTACGTCAATCTCGAGGAGGCGGGCCTGCTGGCGCAGGACCGCTTCGACGATGCCGCCACCGCCGCCCGCGCGCTCCGCGACAGGGGCGCAGCCCGCGTTCTGGTCACCGATGGCGGGCGCGACGCGGCCGATTGCGGGCCGCATGGCCTCTGCATCGCGCGTCCGCCCGAAGTGCTCGTGACCCGTGTCACCGGCGCGGGCGATACCTTCATGGCCGCCCATATCGCGGCGGAACTTCACGGCGCAGGGCCCGAAGAGGCGCTGACCCGCGCCCTGAACGCCGCCGCCGTCTATGTCTCGGGAGACGTGCAGACATGACCCTTCGACCGATCCCCTCCGCCGAAGTCGCCGCGGCGCAATCCGCGGGAACCCCCATCGTCGCCCTTGAAGTCGACGATCATCACCCATGGCATGCCCTTTCCCCAGAATGTCGACACCGCCCGCGCCGCCGAGGCCGAGATTCGCGCCCACGGCGCCACGCCCGCGATCATGGCGGTGCTGGAGGGCCAGCTTCATGCCGGGCTGGAGCCCGCGCAACTCGATGCGCTGGCCCACGCAAAGGACGTTTCGAAACTCTCGCGCGCCGATCTCGCCGCCTGCATCGCGCAGGGCGGCACCGGCGCCACCACCGTCGCCGCCACGATGATCGCGGCGCATCTGGCGGGGATCTCCGTCTTTGCCACCGGCGGCATCGGCGGCGTCCACCGGGGCGCGGCCGAAACCTTCGATATCTCCGCCGACCTTCAGGAACTGGCCCGCACCCCCGTCACGGTGGTCGCCGCAGGGGCCAAGGCCATTCTCGACCTGCCCAAGACGCTCGAGGTGCTGGAAACCCTCGGCGTCCCGGTAATCGCGGTGGGGCAGGATGCGTTCCCCGCCTTCTGGTCGCGCGATTCCGGCCTGCCCGCCCCCTTGCGGATGGATGACCCGGCCCTGATCGCGAAAGCGCACCTGATGCGCGCGGCGCTTGGTTTGCCCGGCGGGCAACTGGTGGCGAATCCGGTGCCCGAGACCGATGAGATCCCCGCCGACACCCTTGCTCCCCTGATCGCCCGGGCCAATCGCGACGCCGCGGAGGCAGGCATCACCGGCAAGGCGGTCACACCCTTCATCCTCTCGCGCATCCTCGAGCTGACGCACGGCGCCAGTCTGCACACAAACATCGCGCTTGTGCTCAACAATGCCCGCCTCGCGGCCCGAATTGCCCGCGAAATCCACAGCAAGGCCCCGGCGTGAGCCTCGATCTTCGCTTGGGGCCGCTTGTCCATTGTAAGCCGGGTCGATTGCACATAGTTTCAGATCGTTCCGTTGGACGCGAGCCATGACGACCCCATTTGACGATCTCGAACCCAAGAAGAAACGCCGCCATCCGATCCTCGGTGGCCTGAGAGCGAGCTTTCTCACCGGCCTGATCGTGATCGCGCCGATCGGCCTGACCGCATGGCTGATCTGGACGGTCGTCGGCTGGATCGACGGCTGGGTCCTGCCCTTCGTCCCGCACCAGTTCCGTCCCGAGCAATATATCGGGATCAACCTGCGCGGCGTGGGCGTGATCTTCTTCCTACTTTTCACCGTCACCGTCGGCTGGGTCGCCAAGGGCCTGATCGGGCGGTCGCTTCTGTCCTGGGGCGAAAGCGTGGTGGAAAACCTGCCGGTGGTCCGGTCGGTCTATTCCGGTCTCAAACAGATCGCCGAAACCGTCTTCGCCCAGGCCGATACCAGCTTCGACAAGGCCTGCCTCGTGGAATATCCGCGCCCGGGTATCTGGGCCATCGCCTTCGTTTCTTCCACCGCGAAACACGAAATCGACAGCAAACTGCCCGGCGGTGAAGAGAAAGTCTCGGTCTTCCTGCCCACGACGCCAAACCCCACTTCGGGTTTTCTGTTGTTCCTCCATCGGTCCGAGATCATGGAACTCGAAATGTCGGTGGAAGACGCGGCGAAACTCATCATCTCGGCCGGGCTGGTCTATCCCAATCCCAAGGATCCGACAAAGCCCGCCCTGGCCAATGTCGACCGTCCCGCCGCCGAATAGGCGGATCAGCTGAACAGAGCTTCCAGATCGACGCTGGGCCGTACCCCGATATCGCCGCGATGGGCGTCCAGAAACGCGCCCGCTGCCGCGCGCCCGGCCGTCTTCAGCGCACCCAGAACCGGGGCCGTAGGCAGCATCTTGGTCGCCACGCTCAGATCCCGCATCAGGTCGTCATCGGCGATCATGTGGATCAGCACGTTCTTCATCGCGCCGTCCGGGATGCGCCCCTCCGTGATCAGGTCGCGGACAAAGCCTATGGCGCGCAACTCCCGCAGAAGGGACGAGTTGAAACTGACCTCGTTGATCCGGTTCAGGATGTCCTGCGGCGTCTTCGGCACTTCATCGCGCTCCAGCGGGTTGATGTTCACCACCACGATGTCATCGGGCAAGGCCGGATCGAAGAGCGGGAACAGCGCCGGGTTGCCGGTATACCCACCATCCCAGAACGCCTCGCGCCGCCCGGTCTTCGGATCGTCCATCTCGATCGCCTGAAACATCGTCGGCAGACAGGCCGAGGCAAGGATCGCATCGGTCGAGATTTCTTCGTATTCGAACACCCGCACCTTCCCGGTCCGCACATTGGTGGCACAGACGAACAGCGCCGGGCCCTGATGGGCACAAACCCGGTCGAACCGGAACCGCTCGACGATCCGCGCCAGCGGATTGCGGTAGAACAGCCCCAGCGCATAGGGAGAGGTCAGCCTGCTCGCCGTATCGATCATCGAAAACGGCAGCGAATTTTCCAGCGCCTGCGAGATCATGGCGGGCCCGGGCGACAGCGCGCTCATCCACGTGGTCAGGCGCAGATCGCCCTGCGCCGCCACCTGCTCCCACAGCCAGTCAAGATTGTCCCGCGCGCCCTCACGCCCGCCATCCAGAAGCCCCGCCTTGAAAGCGGCCCCGTTCAGCGCGCCGGCCGAGGTTCCGCTGATCGCCGCGATCTCGATCTCGGGCTCGTCCAGAAGCCTGTCCAGCACGCCCCAGGTGAATGCCCCGTGGGCGCCCCCGCCCTGCAATGCCAGATTGATCCGCAGCGGCGTCACGTCTGGTCCCCACGTTTCAGGAGGTCACTCACCAGGACCCCGTCGATGGTCATGCCGGTCACATCCGCCGCGGTGATCGCCACATCCCTCAGGCTGACCTGTGAAATCGACGCGCCCGCGAGGTTCACGTCCCGCAAAGTTGCGCCGGACATATCGGCATTCTCGATCACCGCACCGGCAAGGGTCACATTCGACAGACGCGCCCGCGCAAGGGATGCGTCCTCCACGTCCACATCGCTCAGATCGACGCGCCGGACCTTCATCTCTGGAAAGGCCCTGTCCTCGACGACGCGCGCCCCGGTCACGCGGCTGTCCAGCCGCCATCGGCGCTGATCGAGGTTCCCGTGATCTGCGCGGCGGCGTCCGAACACAGGAACAGCGCGATCTGGCCCAATTGCTCGACCGTCACGAATTCCTTCGACGGCTGCTTCAACAGGATAACCTTCTCGATCACCTCATCCTCGGACATGTCATATTCCTTGGCGGTGTCGGGAATCTGGCTCTCCACCAGCGGCGTCAGGACATATCCCGGACAGATCGCATTCACCGTGATCGGCTCTTTCGCGGTCTCAAGCCCCACGGTCTTGGTCATGCCGAGGATCCCGTGCTTGGCCGAGACATAGGCCGATTTGAACGGCGAGGCCCGCAATCCATGGGCCGAGGCGATGTTGATCACCCGCCCCCAGCCCGCCTTGCGCATCATCGGAAGCGCCACGGCGGTGGTGTGAAAGGCCGAGCTCAGGTTGATCGCGATGATCGCGTCCCATTTCTCGACCGGAAACTCGTCGATCGGGGCCACATGCTGGATGCCGGCATTGTTCACGAGGATATCACAGGCCCCGGCCATCTCGATCAGTGCCCGGCATTCGTCGCCCTTCGACATGTCCGCCTTGATATAGCGCGCGCGGGTGCCGGTCTGTTTCGAGATCTCTTCGGCCAGCGCGTGATCCTCGTCCCGGTCGGTGAAGGAGTTCAGCACGACATTCACACCCTTTGCGGCCAGGGCGCGCGCGACCCCAAGCCCGATGCCCGAGTTCGATCCGGTGATGACGGCGGTTTTTCCTGCAAGGGTCATTCTGACGGCTCCCATGGTTCATGCTGCGGGTGCAAAATAGCCGGGGCGGCTTGGGGCGTCACCCCCTATTCCATCCCCCGCGCAGAACGGCCTTGCACAGCGCCGCACAAACTCAATAGCGTCGCGCCATGACCGAACCCGCGCTTCACGATACCGCGTATTCCTGGACCCGGCTTGCGCTGACGCTGGCCATCGCCTGCGTCGGCAATGTCGGCATGTGGGCGGTGATCGTGATCATGCCCACGATGCAGGCGGAATTCGGCATCGACCGGGGCGCGGCCTCCCTGCCCTATACCGCCTGCATGGTGGGCTTTGCCTTTGGCAGCCTGCTGATCGGGCGCTGGGTGGACCGGCACGGGATCACCCCGGTCCTGATCTGCACCGCGCTTCTGATGTCGGCGGGCTTCACCCTCTCGGCACTCAGCGGCTCCGCCATCGCCGCCACCCTGTTCCACCTCGCCATCGGCTTCGGCTCGGCGGCGAATTTCGGACCCCTCATCGCCGATATCTCGCATTGGTTCCTGCGTCGGCGGGGCATCGCCGTCGCGATCACCGCCAGCGGGAACTACATCGCGGGCGTGATCTGGCCGCTGATCCTGGCCGATATCCAGACCGAACAGGGCTGGCGCGGCGCCTATCTCGCACTGGCGCTGATCGTGCCGCTCGCGGTCATTCCCCTGTCCTTCGCGCTGCGCCGCCGCGTCTCCGAAGAGGCCAGCAACAGGGCCGACAGCGCCGCCGCCCTGCGCCGCACCGCTTCGGGCCTCTCGCCACGCGCGCTTCAGGTCTTTCTGATTCTCGCGGGCTTTGCCTGCTGCATGGCCATGGCCATGCCACAGGTCCATATCGTGGCGCTCTGCGCCGACCGTGGCTATGGCCCGGCGGTGGGGGCACAGATGCTCTCGCTGATGCTCTTGGGCGGGGTCGCCTCGCGCCTGATCTCTGGGCTTCTGGCCGACCGGCTGGGCGGCGTCCGCACGCTCCTGATCGGCTCGGTCCTGCAATGCATCGGCCTTGTCCTGTTTTTCAACGCAGGCGGCATCACCTCGCTCTACGTGATCTCGCTGATCTTCGGTCTCAGCCAGGGCGGTATCGTGCCGTCCTATTCGATCATCGTGCGCGAATACATGCCGGCGCGCGAAGCCGGCGCCCGCGTGGGCTACGTCACCACCGCGACGATCGTGGGCATGGCGGTCGGCGGCTGGGTCTCGGGCTGGATCTATGACGCAAGCGGCGCCTATGATCTCGCCTTCCTGAATGGAATCGGCTGGAACCTGCTGAATATCGGCATCGTCGGAATGTTGCTCTGGACGTCGCTGCGCAGGCCTGTCATGCGCGCATGAACCGCTCCGGACCGGACCAAAAAAAACGCCCGCACAAGGCGGGCGTTAAGTTATTGAGGCAGGTTTCATACAGGCAAGAAACCTATCGAGCAGTGCCCTCTTTATACGCAACCTGTCGCGCACGTCCAAGCTAAAAGTTTGAAATGGCTCAAGTCCCCGTCTAGATTGATCGCCAACGGTCCGGGGACCACAGGGATTGATGATCGAATGCGAACAATGTTTTTCTCAGGGCTGGCCGCGTTAACCCTTGGGTGGCTCGCCGCAACCGCCACAGCCGAACCGTCGCATGGCATAGCTATGTATGGCGACCCCGCCCTCCCACCGGATTTTGTGTCACTGCCCTACGCAAATCCGGACGCGCCCAAGGGCGGCCGGATCGTTCAGGGCGAGGTCGGAAGCTTCGATTCGCTCAATCCGCACATCCTCAAGGGACGGGTGCCCTGGCAGCTTCGCTTCCTCGCCTATGAGAGCCTGATGGGCCGGAACTGGGACGAACCCTTCACCCTCTACGGTCTTCTGGCCGAATTGGTCGAGACCGACCCGGACCGCTCCTGGGTCGCCTTCACCCTCCGCCCCGAGGCGCGCTTCTCCGACGGCAGCCCGGTCACGGTCGAGGATGTGATCTGGTCCTACGAGACGCTCGGCACCGCCGGCCACCCCCGCTACCACGGCACATGGGCCAAGGTCGCAGCCGCCGAACAGACCGGCCCCCGCACCGTCCGCTTCACCTTCACCGAACCCGACCGCGAACTGGCCCTGATCATGGGCATGCGCCCGATCCTGAAAAAGGCGCAATGGGAGGGCCGCGATTTCGCCGAATCCGGCATCGACATCGTGCCCGATCACCACCGCCCCCTACATCATCGACGATTACGAGGCCGGACGCTTCGTCTCGCTCAAGCGCAACCCCGACTACTGGGGCAAGGACGTCCCCTACATGCGCGGTCAGGCCAATCTCGACGAGATCCGGATGGAGTTCTTCGGCGACGGCGGCGTGATGTTCGAGGCCTTCAAGGGCGGCATCCTGAACACGATGCGCGAAACCAACGTCCAGAAATGGGATACCCAATACGACTTCCCCGCGATCCAGTCGGGCGCGGTGGTGAAATCCATCATTCCCCATCAGCGCCCCTCGGGCATGACCGGCCTCGTGATGAACACCCGCAAGCCCGCCTTCGCCGACTGGCGCGTCCGCGAGGCGATGATACAGGCGTTCAATTTCGAGTTCATCAACCAGACCCTGAACGGCGGCAACGCGCCCCGGATCACCTCGTATTTCTCGAATTCCGTCCTGGGGATGCGCCGACGGGCCGGCCGAGGGCCTTGTGCGGACCTATCTCGAGCCCTTCGCCGACAGCCTCCTGCCCGGCGCGCTTGACGGCTATGCCCTGCCCGTCTCGGACGGATCCGAACGCAACCGCGCCGGCATCCGCGCCGCCATCGACCTCATGGAACAGGCCGGATACACCGTTCAGAACGGCGTGATGACCGGTCCCGATGGCCAGCCCTTCACCTTCGAAATCCTCCTGTCGCAGGGCGCCAGCGAAACCCAGCAGGTGGTCGACCTCTTCTCCGCCGCCCTGACGCGCATGGGGATCACGCCAACCGTCACCACCGTCGACAGCGCGCAATACAAGGAACGCACGACCGCGTTCGACTTCGGCATGACATGGTTCGAACGCGGCCTGTCGCTCAGCCCCGGCAACGAACAGAACCTCTACTGGGGCAGCGAGGCCGCCGACACGCCGGGGTCGCGGAACCTGATGGGCATGAAAAGCCCCGCCGCCGAGGCGATGATCGACAAGCTTCTGACCGGCACCGGGCGCGAAGAGTTCCTTGCCGCCACCCGCGCGCTCGACCGCGTGCTGACGACGGGCCGCTACGTGATCCCGGTCTGGCATAATCCCGTCGCCCGTATTGCCCATGCGCGCGAACTGAAATATCCCGAAACCCTGCCGATCTACGGCGACTGGATCGGGTTCCAACCGGATGTCTGGTGGTATGAGGACTAGGGAATGAAAGTCAAAGCGATAGCCATTGCGGCCCTTTGCCTGCTGATCGCAGGGTGCAACACCGTCGAAGGCGTGGGTCAGGACATCTCGTCCGGCGCCCGTGCCGTGAAGAACACGTTCTGACGGCCCCTGATCCTTCTTAGCGGCTTGTTTACCGGTCTGCCTTACCCTGCCGGGGTAATGGAGGCTGGCTATGTCCTGGAAAGAAGTCGAAACGGCTTGGCACGATCTCGTGGATCGCATTCTGGCCCAGTGGCCGGAAGCATCGGCAGAGCGCGTGATGGCGCTCGCGGGCGAC
>CAVORP010000003.1:0-507799 GCA_963698645.1 uncultured Alphaproteobacteria bacterium | reverse complement strand
GGACAACCTCGTGCAGCAAGAGCCCTTGCCGGATCGTCGCAGAAATCCGGTTCGCCATCAGATAGGCGCGCGAATTCTGCCCGGAAAACCGGATCGGAACGACAGTTGCTCCCGAGCGCTGGATCATCTTGGCGGTGAACGGATTCCATTCCGCCTCGACCGCCGGGCCAAATAGCGAGTCCGAGCCGGCGACAACCCCTGACGGGAATACGATCACGACACCGCCATCGGCCAGTTGGGCCATCGCCCGGCGACGCATTTCGAGATGCTGATTGACCGCGTCTTCTTCATGGGGAAAGGCCACCGGGATCATGAACTGCGCGATCTCGTCGACGCCGGTCAGGATCGAGCGGGTCAGGATCTTGTAGTCTTCGCGCACCCGCCCGACGAGTTCGGCAAGCACCATACCATCGACCAGACCGTGTGGATGATTGGCCACGATGATCACCGGGCCGGTAACCGGTATGCGCCGGATTTCCTCGTCCGGGGTCAGAAGCTCGATTCCCATCATCTTCAGGGCACGTGGCCAGAACCCCTGCCCTGCAACGACGCCCTGACGCTCGAATTTGCGGATCAGGCGGAGGAGGCGGATCTTGCCGGTGGTCCATTCCATGATCCGGATGATCGTCGATTGAACCGGATTGCGAAACGTGTTGGCATAAGTCAGGCGGCGCTTGTCATAGGGCACGTAGTCCGAGCGCCCATGCACTGTCGTCTGCGTATAGCTTTCGACCAAGCGTTTTTCTCCCGCGTGACCTGCCCCGTCCGGCACGTCAGAATCCTTCGCCGAACTTATCGGCGACCAGGGCGGATAGGGCATCAGCCAGCTTTTCCGCCTCTGGGCCCTTTGTTTCTATCTCGATTGACGTCCCCTTGGAAGCCGCAAGCATCAAAAGGCCCATGATGCTGTCGCCGGAGGCCTGAAGTCCGTCGCGTGAGACCAGCGCCTGAGCGTCATGTTCCTCGACCACTTCCACAAGCTTTGCCGATGCCCGGGCGTGAAGACCTTTTTCGTTTACGATCCGCAAGGTACGGTGAACTGTATCGGTCATGGACTAACTCTCGGCCCCATCGAAACTGTCGATATACTTGCGACCGGCGGCCAGTGCAGCCGACACCGCTTCGGGCACCGTGCGGTTGCGGGATTTCGCCAGTTTGATGAGCATTGGCAGGTTCGCCCCGTACAGGATCTTGCGATCGGCCGGGCTGCAAGCCAGCAGCGACAGATTCGACGGAGAGCCTCCGAACATGTCGGTGACCACAACGACGCCCTGCCCCGTATCCACCGCGTCGGCGGCGCGGCAGATCTCGGCCTCCTTGGCACGCCGGTCGTCATCGGGGGCGATCGAAATCGCCTCTACCCCGTCCTGATGGCCCACGACATGTTCCACGGCCGCAAGATATTCCCGCGCCAGACCGCCATGGGCCACGATCACGATACCAATCACCCCAGCCACCCCAGTGCTGTCCCGTACAGCGTCATTATCCCCGGCGCTCCAGTTCCCGGTGTCGAATTGACACCTGCCATCCGGCCTCTGCAAGCGTATTCGCAACCTTCTCGACCATAGCGACGGACCGGTGTTTCCCGCCAGTACAGCCAAATCCGATCGCCAGATGCGCCTTGCCCTCGTCGATATAGGCCGGGAGAAGTGAAAGGACCAGTTCGGTGACCCTTTCAAAGAAGGGGGCAAAGCGCGGATCCTGTTGAACATAGTCCGACACCCGCGCGTCGCGCCCATCCAGGGCACGAAGCTCCGTTTCCCAGTGCGGGTTTGCAAGAAACCTTACGTCAAAAGCCATGTCCAATTCCTGCGGCAGCCCTCTGCGATAGGAAAACGAGTGCAGTGAGATCAGTGGACCCCCACTGTCTTCTGTACTGAACCAATGGGTCAGGGCCCGGCGAAGGTCGTGAGGGCTCATATCCGACGTGTCAATCAGCACATCTGCCCGTTCGCGCAACGGTGCAAGCAGGGCAAGCTCATGCTCGACGCCGACAGAGGGCGCATCGTTTCCGGAAACCGGATGGCGCCGGCGGGTTTCCGAGAAGCGGCGCAGGAGGACTTCGGCTCGGGCATCGAGATACAGAAGCGCAGTACCTCCCTCCGGGTCGCCGGACACGTCCCGAGCAATCTCCATCAGCGCCGGGACCGAGAAATCGCGATTGCGGATATCGATACCAAGCGCAAGTGGACGGTCCAGAGGTCGCCCCTCGAGAAGCCGCGGCAGAAGAGAGAGAGGCATATTGTCGATCGATTCAAAACCCAGATCCTCAAGCGCGTTGATCGCCGTCGACCTGCCGGCGCCTGAGGGCCCGGTGACAAGCACGATGCGAACGCTGGAAGGGTCTTTGGTCTCACTCATCGGTCGGCCTTTCCTCCCCGCAGATACAGCAAAAGCGCCGAAGTGAAATGAGGGCTCTCGGCATTGTGCAGAAGCGGAAGATCGTAACCGGCAAGCGTTTCGGTCTGGTCGGTCGGCATGCGTGCGGTGGCGGCAAGATCGAGGTCAAGGATCGCCGCCGCGCGTGCCCGGACGGGATCGACCGCCAGAAGGCCCAGACCCCGCGCCTCGATCAGGCCCGAAATAGCCGGTGGCGCAAAGACCAGGGGCGGTCCGTCAGGTTGCGGCGAAACGAGGGTCTGGTCGTCGCTCACCAGATCCGCCCCGAGTGCGAGAAGCCTGAGCGCAAGTGACGACTTGCCAGACCCCGACGCCCCGCGAATGATCAGTGCCCGCCCCCGATCCGACACGGTGGTCGCGTGGATGAGAAAGGAGCGGGGCGCATCCGGCATCGACCTAGACCGGCAAACCTACGACAAAGCGCGCACCCAGTGGTTCCGAGGTGATATCCGCATCCGTGGGGCGAATGTTCTCGGCCCAGATCACGCCGCCATGCGCCTCGACGATCTGCTTCGAAATCGCAAGGCCGAGTCCGGAATTGTTGCCGAAATGGTTCGCAGGGCGTTCGGAATAGAAGCGGTTGAAGACCTTTGTCAGAGCCTGATCGGGGATACCGGGGCCGGTATCTTCCACAACCACCAGCACCCGGTTATCCCGCTTCCGGGCCCAGACCCGGATCGCATCTCCGTCTTCGCAGAAACTGATTGCATTGGTGATGAGGTTCACGAAGACCTGCGCGAGCCGGCTTTCGAGGCCGTCGATGACGATCGGGTCCGATGGCAGATCGGTGATGAATTCGATCCCCTTGCCGCGCGCCTCGATGCCCAAGATGTTCCGAAAGACCGCGGATCATCTTGAGAAGGTTGAAAGTTTCTTCTTCCTCCTTGACCAGTTCGGAATCCAGCCGCGAGGCGTTGGAAATATCCGACACAAGCCGGTCAAGCCGCCGTACATCATGTTCGATCACATCTAGAAGCTTGGCGCGCTGCTCGTCTTTCTTGATGACGCGCAAGGTGCCCACGGCAGAGCGCAGCGACGCAAGCGGGTTCTTAATTTCATGGGCCACGTCAGCCGCGAATTGTTCGTTCGCATCGATCCGATCATAGAGCGCTTCGACCATGCCACGCAGCGCGCCTGAAAGGCGTCCGATCTCGTCAGGGCGCGCGGTCAGGTCGGGGATGCGCACGCGGCTGGGACTGATCTTCCGCGAGTTCTTGTCACGTCCGATTTCGGCGGCTGCGGCAAGATCGGACAGGGGGTTGGCGATGGTGGAGGCCAAAACGAGACTCAAACCGATCGATACGAGGATCGCGATGACAAACATCTGCAAGACCTGCTCGCGTTCGTTGCGGACAAGCTGATCTATCTCGCCTGCCGCCGATGTGAGCGCCACCACGCCCACGGCCTCGCCGCCGATGACGATGGGGGTGGCGACCGAAAAGATCGTATTTCCAGAGGCATCAATGCCGGTCTTGACCTGAGTGCGCCCGCGCAGGGCCGCCGCCACCAAGGCCCGCGCTTGTGCTTCGCCGGCGAATGATGGCGCTTCCTGACTTTCCGGGGAAATGACGCCGGAAAAAGTCTCCCAGGCGGAATTGAGAAAATCGATGATCAGCGTAGTTCGGTCGTCACGCGTCAGGCCGGCCACCGGTGGCATGGGCCGCCTTTCCTGACCGAAAGTCGTGGCAACAATCGTTTCATCTGGCGTGAAAACAAAGACTTCCACGGCACTGCTGATATCGAGATTGCGCAGCGTTTCCCGCGCATCGAACCCGCCAGCAACCCCGTTCGAGGCATTGCTGCGATCGGTCAGCCGGGCCTCGAACACTTCCGAAATCAACTCAGCCTCGAACACGAGGCCCCGCTCACGCTGAAAGACGAGACTGTCGCGGAACGGGTTCAGAAACAGTACGCCCGCCACAAGCATGAGCATGGCGAGCAGATTGAAGGTGATGATCTTTCGCGCAAGCGGAGACCGGTTGATCGAGATCAGGCCACGCTTTTCACGCTTGGCCCGAAGCTCGCTCTCAACCTGTGCGTCCGGTCCGACCCAGTCCTCACCCAGTACTACGTCTGTCTGGTTTGTCGGTCTGGCGCCCACCACGTCTATCCCCGACGCTTTGTTCATCTACTCTTCGTTGTAGCGATACCCGATGCCGTACAGCGTTTCGATCGCGCCGAATTCGGAATCGACCATACGCATTTTTTTGCGGAGCCGCTTGATGTGGCTGTCGATCGTCCGGTCATCGACATAGACCTGATCGTCATATGCGACATCCATCAGCTGATCGCGGGATTTCACGAATCCGGGCCGTTGCGCCAGCGCCTGCAACAGAAGGAATTCGGTCACCGTGAGCGAAACGTCCATCCCCTTCCACGACACCGAGTGACGCAGCGGGTCCATGGTAAGTTGGCCACGGGTCAGAACCTGACCTGTTTCGCCCTCGCCCAGACTGTCGGCTTCCATGACTTCCTGGCGCCGCAGCAAAGCGCGGATCCGTTCGACCAGAAGACGCTGTGAAAACGGCTTTTTCACATAGTCGTCGGCGCCCATACGCAGACCCAAAACCTCGTCGATCTCGTCATCCTTGGATGTGAGAAAGATAACCGGCATTGCCGTCTTCTGGCGCACACGCTGCAACAGGTCCATCCCATCCATGCGCGGCATCTTGATATCGAACACGGCCATGTCCGGAAGCTTCTTGTTGAAGGCATCCAACGCGGCCTGTCCGTCGTTATACGTTTCCACTTCGAAGCCTTCGGCTTCTAGCGTCATCGATACTGACGTCAGGATATTCCTGTCATCATCAACCAAAGCGATCCTCGACATGTGGAGGTTCCTTGTTCTGCTCTGCGTACTTTATCGTTTTGTGGCATCTTCAACGTCTAGCCCCGCAGAATCAACATCAATGTGCGAATCACCATCGTCCGCACGGCTCATGTGTCGTGAAAACACTCAACGAATGGCTAAACTGCGGCAAACCGATGTCATGATTGCGCTAACCGGGACATGGTTGCGCTAACGACCCGCTTTATGCCGGTTTCGCGGACAATCAGGCGTGGTATGTTACGCCTAACAGTCCCGGTCCCTCGGGATGTGTCTTTATTCCGCCTTGATTGATCGGGGCGTCAAAGGAGCATCATACAAATGACAACCGGACGGGTTAACCCGAAGATGCGGCTTGAAGATCAGGGCATTACCGGGCTCGGAGCAGCGCATTACAATCTTCTCCCGCCAGCCCTGATCGAAGCTTCGTTGAAGCGCGGCGAAGGAACATTGGGCAAAGGTGGCACAATTCTGGTCACCACCGGCAAATTCACCGGCCGCTCGCCCAAAGACAAGCACGTGGTGCGCACTCCGTCCATCGAAGACAGCATCTGGTGGGAAAACAATGCCGCGATGACGCCAGAGGGCTTCGACGCGCTTTACAAGGACATGCTAGCCCATATGCAGGGCCGGGAATATTTCGTGCAGGACCTGCACGGAGGCGCCGACCCCGCCCATCAGATTCGCGTTCGCCTCGTGACCGAGCTTGCCTGGCATTCGCTGTTCATCCGGCACATGTTGCGGCGCCCGGATCGGGACGAGCTTGATACCTTCGTTCCCGAGTTCACGATCATCAACAGTCCCACTTTCCAGGCGAACCCGAAAAAGCACAACTGCCGTTCGGAAACCGTGATCGCGATCAACTTCGACCGCAAGCTGATCCTGATTGGTGGCACCGAATACGCGGGCGAAAACAAGAAATCGGTATTTACACTGCTCAACTACCTTCTGCCCGCCAAGGGCGTCATGTCGATGCATTGCTCGGCCAACCATGCAAAGGGCAACCCGGTGGATGCGGCGGTCTTCTTCGGTCTGTCGGGCACCGGCAAGACGACCCTATCGGCTGATCCCAACCGGGTCCTTCTGGGCGATGATGAGCATGGCTGGTCCGACCGAGGAACGTTCAACTTCGAAGGCGGCTGCTACGCGAAGACGATCAGCCTCAATCCCGAAGCGGAGCCGGAGATCTTTGCGACGACCGAGAAATTCGGTACCGTAATCGAGAACATGGTCTTCGATCCCGATACCTTCGAGCTGGATTTCGAGGATGACAGCCTCACCGCGAACATGCGCTGTGCCTACCCGATGGACTATATCTCGAACTCCTCACCGACGGGGCTGGGGGGCCATCCGAAGAATATCATCATGCTGACCTGCGATGCGTTCGGCGTGCTGCCACCCATCGCGCGACTGACGCCGGCACAGGCGATGTATCACTTCCTTTCGGGCTTCACCTCGAAGGTTGCCGGAACCGAGCGCGGCGTGACCGAACCGGAACCCACTTTCTCGACCTGCTTCGGCGCACCCTTCATGCCCCGCCGGCCCGAAGTCTATGGACAGCTCCTGCGCGAAAAGATCGCCCGCCACGGCGCAACCTGCTGGCTGGTTAATACCGGCTGGACCGGTGGCGCCTATGGCACCGGTAGCCGCATGCCGATCAAGGCGACGCGCACGCTTCTGAGCGCAGCTCTGGACGGATCGCTCGCCGAAGTGCGGTTCCGCAAGGACCCGAATTTCGGCTTCGAAGTGCCGGTTTCAATCAAGGGCGTTCCGGATATTCTTCTAGACCCGCGCCGGACATGGGATGATGGTGCCGCCTATGACAAGCAGGCCCAAAAGCTCGTGGGCATGTTCGCCGAAAATTTCGAACAGTATATCAACGTGATCGACGACGACGTTCGGGCTGCCGCGATCGGTTGATCTACAACAAGCCTCCCGGCGCAGGGGGGCCGTTATGGACCCGCCTGCGCGTGCCCGGAAACGGGACATTCAAATCACGTGGATTTTTCTTCCCTTACATCTTGCGAGCCTCGGCGCGCCCGAGTATTACACCGCAGCCGTTGGGGTGTAGCCAAGTGGTAAGGCAGCGGTTTTTGGTACCGTGTACCGTAGGTTCGAATCCTACCACCCCAGCCAGGCACTCCCCCGAATCGAGACACGACGAGGTGCGCCGCACATAGTGGCGCAACTTCAAAGCCTTGTGGCATATCCAGCAGAGCGCAGACCCCGAACAAGCGCCGTACAAGTCTTCAGATCCGCAGAAGTCTGCGTTCGGCAGTTTTGCGATACGAGGTTGAGGCGGGTGCGATCAGAGAGTCGCAAGAAGCTGGCGTTGTTCCGCCCAGCCCGTCGGAAGGTGGTGACGCAGACACCAGTCGGATGTGAAGCCGAGGGGCTGGGCTCGAGCACTCCGGAGCAGTCTGATCAGCTTCTGACCTGCCCGTTGATCCGATGCTCACGACAGGTGCAATCGCGTATGGCTGCTTCGCAGGACAAAACGGCAGTGTCTCTTGTATCTTGCTGCGACGAGGAAGCGGATCGGCAATCACTTCAGCAGAGCGTCGATTTCAGCGGTGAGTACGGGGGAGAGTGGTTGGACACCTGATCCGAAGGTCTGGACGAGCTCGCCATCTGGGCCGATCAGGACCTTGTTGAAGTTCCAGACTGGCACGAACCCGACTTCCTCGCGAAGGGATCGGTAGAACGGGTGAGCCGACGACCCCCTCACCTGTGTGATTGTTGTCATCGGCATGTCGATGCCGTATTGGAGTTCGCAGAAGTCTTTCACTTCCTCGTCGCTTCCGAGTTCCTGTCGGAAGTCATTTGACGGTACCGCAATCACAATCAGACCGAACTCTCGATACCTGTCATAGAGATCCTGAAGACCCCGGTACTGCCGGGTGAAAGCGCATCGCGACGCCGTGTTTACAATCAGGATGGGTTTACCTTGCCAATCCGATAGGGAAAATTCTCCGCCATCGATTGACCCAAAGGGCGCTTCGAGATCAAGCGCGGAGGCCTGATTGCCGAAAGCCAGAGCAATTAGAAGGATGAATGATCGAAGCATTTCCGGAACCCCCATACACTATCTACGAATGATCGCGGCTTTCAGATCAACGGGCGTGCATGCTGCCTCCTTCGCTGCCTTCTGTACCGGCCATACTTCGCCCAAGAGCTCGCTTATCCAGCGGCAAATCCGCCCAGCGCGCTCTGAGATCTAGAGTCAGATCCCGTTGTCGTCGCTCCAAACGCCGGCGCCAGCCTCTGCACTCGTGAGTGGTTGCAATGAGCTCCAACTGGCAGCTTCACGGGTTCAACTAACAGCCGCTTCAGCGAGCTTCCAAGACGTCAAAAGCAATACGAGACACCTGAAACGACGCTCCATCTTGGCACTCTCATATTCAGGGCGCCGCACAGTTATCTGTGTCGGTTTCCGAACCACATTCGGCTGAACAGAGCATCTTTGCGGACAAATTGATGATATAGCGCCGCAGCGACATGCAGCAGCAGAAGCAGTCCGATCAACGTCGCGATTATCCCGTGAGCAATCCGCGGCGGGTAGATACTGAAGTCTTCAGGCAAAGGGTCACCGGATCCGCCGAATACTATGGATGGCAGGCCTGCCAAAATTGCAGTCGCCAGACCGGAGCCCGCCATAGCGAAGATAAGCAGGTAGAAAAGCCAGTGCGTTATGACACCTAGCCTGTCGGCCAGAAGGTTGCCGGTGCTGGCATGTGGCGGCCTCTCTGAAAAGGTGCGTAGAGCGAGACGGACCAGCATAAGAAAAAGCACCGCAATGCCGATACTCATATGTGCATGCAGGGCAAAGAGCTTTCCCGGATCATCATTTGGCATCTCGGACAAACGTAAGCTGCCAAAAACCAATGCCACAATTATCAGCAGAGCGATGAGCCAGTGCAGAGCGACGAGCAAGGGGTGATAGCGAGTCATCGGTTTTTCCAATCGGTTTCGATGCAAAGCAGGTTCACCGTAGTCACTGGCGCCAGGAAACGAAGAGAAAACTGGCCGGTTGCGCCTGGCTTGAGCTCAGCGCGGACACTTCGCCGATTTTATCTGATGTCCGCGTCGCAGGAAGAGGCTTCCGTTCGGTTTGATCCCTACCTGTCCACTTTTGAGTTTGGGCTGCACCAGTGCCTGAACCGACAATGCGAAAAATCGCATAACACGCTCTCAGCTCGAAAAGAGTCTGCGATGAGAAATGTCAATCGCGTTCGCGCGTATCTAGGTCGAAAAGCCTGGAACGTTGTCCTGGGCGTCCAGCAGTTCGTATCTTGCAAGGACCTCATGCCGTGCCGAACCGGGCATCAGGGTTGACTGATACATCACAAAGCTCCCCACTCGGAAGCATGAGCTGCGAAATGCCGCGTGGTCGGCAAGGTACTCGCGAACCCGGGCCAGTTCGAAGGCCGACAAAGCCTTCGGCAGGCGTGCGATCGTTACGTGCGGACGAAATCGCTGCTTCTGAAAGTCCAGCCCGGCGTTCCTCAGCTTTCGGATTATTCGCTGCTCCAGGTCTCTGAGCGGATCGCAGCGCAATACGTCCGCGAAGATCAAATTCGGCGACCGTTCGCCGAAAGCGCCGACACCGGCCAGCTGCAGGTCAAATGCCGGGAGGCGCATGGATGACAGAGCTTCGTGCGCGTCCTCGAGCGCTTCGTCAGGCTGGTCCCCCAGAAAGCTCAATGTCAGGTGAAAGTTCTCCGGCGGGAGCAGCCGACCGGCAGAGAGCGCGTGCTGCAAGACCTCAACCTCGTCGCGCACAAGATCCAGGAGATCGATTGCCACAAAGACCCGCATAGCCTCGTCCTTTGCGTTTCTTGCTACTTCAACCGTTGCAGCAGCTCCAGCGACGGTTCTCCTGTCACAGCCAGTCCCTGATTTGTCTGATAGGCCCTGATGGCATCAAGAGTTTTCGGGCCTATGACCCCGTCGCTGCCCCCGGTGTCGAAGCCTTTCAAGGTCAGACGCCGCTGGAGCTCGACCCGGTCCTCTTTTGTCATTCCCTTCGCATCTGGTGGAAATCTTCCCCGAAGCGGCGGTCCGCCCGCAATACGATCGGCGAGGTGACCCACGCCGATCGCGTACAAATCTGAATTGTTGTACCGCTTGATGGCGCGGAAATTCTGAGTGACGGAAAACGACGGACCGCCCGCCTGCGGCTGAATTACGTTTCCACGAGGTGTAGCTGTGCCGACCTCGCCCCCCCACCGGAGACCATGTCTCCAGCCGTTTCCGGACAGATACTTCGCCGTAGACGCAAGGGCGTCGCTTGGGTCCTCTGACCAGATGTCGCTGCGACCATCACCTGTGAAGTCCACCGCGTACGAGAGATAAGAAGTCGGGATGAACTGCGTATGTCCCATCGCGCCAGCCCAGCTGCCGACCAGATTCCGCGGTGCAACGTGGCCGTCTCTCAGAATCTGAAGCGCTGCGACAAGTTGCCGTTCGAAGAATCGCCCCCTCCGCCCATCATAAGCGAGTGTGGAGGTCGATGAGACGACCGGAACAAGTCCACGCCTTTCACCGAAAAAGCTCTCGAGGCCCCAGATGGCGGTAACAATATGCGCATCGACACCGTAGGTGCGTTCTATGGCTGCCAGCGTTGCCCTGTTGCGGGCGTATGCCATGCGCCCCTTCTTGAGGCGCTCTTCAGAGGCGGCGATCGACAGATAATCCTCGAGGGTTCGCCGCTGCTCCACCTGATTGCGATCCCGCTTAACCACGCCCGGCAGATATCCGGTGCCCCTGAAGGCCGACGAAATCAACTCCCCGGAGAACCCTTGACTGGAAGCGCGGGACCGGAAGCTGGCGACCCACGCATCGTACCCCGGGTTGGCGACCGGTCGCAGGTCGTCCGGAAGTTCAGAGGACGACACCGTTCCGGCCCGCCTCAGCGGCTCTGAGTTGGAACAGCCAACCAACCCGAAGGCCACCAAACCAAACGTAATGTCCCGTCTGCTTAGAACCACCCCTATGCACCTCTGCAATTTGCTTTCTCGCATCCGCTGTCCACGCAGGTTCAGTCGATCGCAACAGCCAGCTGGTTGTAAGCACTATCACTCATTTTCGGAAGCTATGCCTCTACATGGATGGCAGAAATACCATAGCAAAAGAACTGGGCTTGCGCTTCGTCATCACGATCTTGCCGCGGCACATACGGCCGATGAAGCCATTCAAGGGATCAGGATAGGTTGGCAGCATGGCCCGAATGCAGCAACGCGGCTCACAGCTAACAAAACGGCCCCTACGCGAACCGCAATTACCGTTGGCGGACGCTCATTTCGGGACGGGCCTGCCCCAACTCAGGCGACCGGTCTTTCTGCCACCAGATCGATCAGAGCGGAATGGCCGGAATGGCCACGACCCTCCTGCACTTCACGCTCGTAGGCTGCCAGCCGAAGTACGCGCCAGTCGCCGAAGGCGTCATGGAGCAACTCGGGGGTGTACATGTTCTCCGGATAGGGTGGACCGCCGGTGCCGAGTTTCACTTGCTCTGGCGTATATCCGTGGAGAACCAACCGCCCGCTCGGTCGCACGGCTTCGCGCAGTGTCTCGAACTGACGCACCCGCGCTTCTGGCCCCATGAATTGAACGAAGACCGCAACGACAAGATCAAACGACTGTGACCAGTCCCAGCCTTCCCAGTCGCTGACATGAGCGTCAATGCTGACACCTGCCTTTGTGGCAAGCAGGTGCGCGCGCTCCACTGCCGTTGGTGAGAGGTCAAAGCTGGTTACCGAGAGGCCCTGCCCCGCGAGCCAATTGCCGTTTCGCCCCTCGCCGTCGGCGACGCAAAGACAGGTGTCCGCTCCATCTGTTATCCAAGGGTTTTCGATGAGCATTTGCGCCGGTGCTTCCCCGAAAAGATAGCCGTCCGCGTCGGCGTAACGAGCTTCCCACATTGTCGGTGATCTCCCAGTATTTCTTAGAAGTGGTGCCGGCTGAGACTTCCTACGTGGCGTGCTTTCGGGGCGCAAGCACGCCGCTTACAGGAAACAAAATTGCTCGCAATCAGGCCCGGACTGAAGGGGGCACGGCGTATCGGCCCGGACGCGTCCATCGAGTGGGTGCCATCGTCCAACCATCCTCAAAGGGTTCGCGTCCTACCAGGGAAGCTCATAGCCCTCAGCATGCCAGAAGTGACCGCTTGTCTCGAGCGTCAGTGCGTCCATGCGGTCGATAAGCCCGCCTGCGGCCTTGGCCGGATCGATACCCTGGCCGCCGGTCATTGTGGTCGCCACCATCCCGGGATGCAGAAGCGCCACTGCGATGCCTCTGGGCTTAAGCTCATGCGTCAGGTTCATGCCAATCTGGTTAACAGCAGCCTTGGAGGCGCGATAACCGTAGTACCCGCCCGAGCCGTTATCCGCGATCGAGCCAACCCGGCTGGAAACAATTCCTACTTTTCCGCCGTCGACAATGTTGTCTGCCAGCGCTTCGGTCACCCGCAATGGCCCAAGGGAATTAACCCGAAATTGCAGGAGCATATCTTCGTAGTTCAGGTTGCCAAAGCTGTCGCCATGGAGAATGCCGGCATTGTTTAGCAACACGTCTATCTTCTTATCCCCGAGCTCGGATTTCAGGCGCAACACTGCCTCAGGCTCGCTTACGTCGATTTCCTCGATGATACTGAGGCCAAGATCGCGAAGGTCAGCGCTGGAACTGCGACACACAGCGATCACCTCGTCACCTCGTGCGGCAAGCTGATCGCAGATCTGAAGACCGATGCCCTTGTTGGCACCTGTGACGAGATATGTAGCCATCTTGTTATCCTCCTGCGGTTAGCTCAGCCCCAAATATAACCGAGCTGTTTCTGTGCTTACTATGGCCTGTCTCACGCGAGCTTCTAAACCCGCAGGCGCACAGTCAGAACATGCCCAACCATCTCTTTCGCACCAGGGCTCACCTGGACGCGACTTTTTCAGAAGGCTGGAGACCTGAGATTTCCAGGATCAGTTTGCGCCGGATTGCTTCTGCAAGATCGTCCTCGCTTGTGGCTGTTACGACGAAGGCGCCGATCCCACCGATGATCCGTTCCTCGTACACCTCGGCGAGGTTCGGAAACCGAGCGGGGGTGTCGCAGAAGCGGCAAAGGATCGGGAGACCATTGATCGTGATACCGGCTGAAACCACTTCGTCTCTCGCTGACGAAATTGATGGCCCGGAGTAACTGTTCGGGCTGTCGCCTGAAAAATCTATGACCTTGCGCCAGCCTTCGAACTCGTTGCGCTCGATGAGCCTCTTCCCATCAAGGAGGGCTGCGCCGATCGCGTTGCGCCCATAGGCTTGCCTGGGTGGTACGATCAACGCGTCGCCAAAAGACCGTGCGCTTTCCAGCCCATCGATCCTGGTCCAGCCTACAACAACCGCCGTATTTGCAGCCCACTCGACATACGTGACCGCAATGGCGCCGTAGGCTGAGTTCTGGATGGCCGACAGCACGCGAGGATCGGTTATCGCGTCAGCGTAGCCCTGGCGCTGGAATTCGATTTCGGCCTCTGTAATCGAACCGGAGGCGTCTGCGAGGAGAACAAGTTCAAGCTCCACCTCTTCAGCGAGGGCAGGCAGAGCGAGTAAGAAAATCAGGACGGCTAAAATGCGCATGCCCGAAATGGTAGCGTATCTTCACTCCATGGGAAGCGTCCAAAGTCAGGTTGGCTGGTGAGAGCTCCTTTCCAAAGCGGCCCAACTAACGGCAGATCGCATAAGCTCAGCCCAAGCGGCAGATAGGACTCGACGCCCCAACAATTCGTCATACCTTCCGCCCATGCGTTGGTTAGCAGTTCTTCTTCTATTCCTGCCCGGTGTCGCCCAGGCGAACAGCTGGGACGCCTTCTCTGAGCCGGGCGCAATCGCGATCATGCGCCACGCTCTGGCACCTGGCAAGGGCGATCCCGCCAACCTGACTATTGGCGACTGTTCGACCCAGCGGAACCTCGATGAGCGCGGCCGGGCCCAGGCCCGAGCCATCGGAGCCGCCTTGCGCGAGCGGGGCATCACCTTCGATGCTGTGCTCAGTAGTCAATGGTGCCGAACTCGCAAAACGGCCGAGCTCCTTGGATTAGGACCTGTTACAGAGGCCTCGCCGCTCAACTCGTTCTTCCGGGACTTCTCGACGAGAGATCTGCAGACAATCGCGACCCGCGATCTCATCGCCGAAACAGAGGGACGTCTGATGCTCGTGACCCACCAGGTGAACATCTCCGCGCTCACTGGCCAGAGTACGCGGTCCGGAGAAGTCCTCGTAATCCGCGTCACTGGTGATGACGTCGAGGTGCTGGGCAGTATCCTTATTCAGCCGTAAGGATCCGCGCAAACACTGACCGCAGCGATAAGGCGGCCAGCCGACTTCCCTGACCTGGCAGAACCCCACTTCGCGTATGTCGCTCGACCTCGTGGTCGCTGCCAGCCCACCCGTCCAGTCGTGGCATGTGCGCTCCGCATAAATCTGCACGCCGTCCATGCCGCCCGAGGGGATCGTTATGTCTGGGGCGAAGAGTATGGCCGGGGCCCGCCAGATGAGGGCAGAGAACGCCGTCGGCACGCTTACCAGCTCTTGCCAGCGCTTATTCATCTCCGCTTGTTTGGAGCCGGATATCGCCCGCTGATCGAAAGGCTCGTGGCAGCCATGGAGTCATAGGGCCTGCAGTGCTCGGCTGTTGCGCTCAATCAGGCACTAACGGAGGCCTGGACTTCTCTTGCTACCTGCTCCCCTGTTGCGAGAGCGCCCTCAATAAGTCCCGGGCTGACCTCCGATACCTCTGACACAGCAAATCGGACACGGCCGCCGAGATGCGCCTGTCTCAGAATATCTGGCCCAACTTCCGGGTGGGTTGCCGGTTGCGAGAGATCGATGTCCGTGACGATGTTCCGGTTCGTTGCCCAGTCCTGCAAAACTAAGTCAATCGGATCCGCTGCAGATGGCCCAAAGCACTCGGCGAGCTGTCTCAGGATTGCCTGTCTGAGCCTCAACGGGTCCTGCTGCCGAATATCTGGCGGCCAGCCAATAAAGCCAAAAATCGCAGCGGGGCTGCCATTTGCGCCGGAATGGTCATGAGCTTCTACGAGCGGGCCCGTCCGGCTTGCGATGCGCCCGGCCAGGCGGGCGTCCCGCCAGAAGGGCCGATCGTACAGCGCGACCGCTTTGGCATGGGTGCTCATCCAGGTTGGCGTGCGCCGCATCGCGTCGAGTAACGCCTGTGGTGCCCAGGGCATTTCAAGGTTCGCAGCTGCAACTCGAAGTGGAATGGAAATAAGAATACGTTCCGCAGTGATAATTTCGCCTGATCCAAGGTGAACGCTGACCCGCTCGGAGCCGTCTTCGCGAACGCCTGTCACTGGTATCGACGTGCGAATGCTCGCAGCGTCAATTCGTTTGGACAGGGTGTCAATGAAAGCCGAGGGCCCACCGACTATGCGAACCATGCCATCCTGTCCGGGCAACGGCTGACGAAGCGGTACGGGCCCGTAGCCGAGAATGACTGCATCGCCATCGTTGAACTGCTCAAAGGTCTTTAGATCCAGCTCTTGTAACCCATTTCGCAACAACTGGCTGATACTTCGGCCAGACCCATGTGGGGCCCAGATCGGCCAGATACTGAGAGTTGTCCGGGTCAAGCAGAGCCCGAATGCGGCCTCCGATCTGCGCCTCGGCCTCGATTACCAGAACGTCGGCACCCAACTCCCGAAGTACGGCTGCAGCGGTAAGGCCTGACAATCCAGCGCCGATGACAACAACGTCCAACCGTCACCTCGAGATAAATGATCAAACTTGAGTCCTGATACGTCGGACCTGAATGAAGTAACCGAGCGTTCATTGCAATTTGTGAAGTGCAACTCGACCCAGCCGGCATCGTACAATTCATAGATAGAGGCATGGTGTGCTCGATAACCGCCCGCAGAGGGCTACTACCTTACCGTCGAACCAGGCATCGCAATATTCTTCAACGCTATAATTAACTATGTGGCTTGGCGAAGAGGCCGGTGGCAGCACGGTGGATCTAGCGTAACGGCCCTTATCGTTCGGGCGCGGCGGCAGAAAGCGGACATTGGCTGAGGCTGATGTCATCGACCGCTCAGCGGACGGAGCCGAAGCTCGCATCCAACGTCCTCCTGCTCACTATGTCACGTTCTCGCCTGCAACATGCCGGACCAGAGCGTCCATCGCGTTGCAAGTATAGTCGTGGAAGTACCAACTGTCCGCTTCCGGCTGGCTTGATTGCTTGATGACCGCAACCTCCCTGTTTCGGTCAATGTAGATCCATTGGCCGTTCACCCCGAGCGCGATGATCGCTTCCGACCCGGGCGTGTTTCTGATCCACCATTGTGCGCAATAGCTCCAATGGCCATTCGCCATGTCTTCTTCCGCACTCGGGCCCCTCAGGAAGGCTTCGGTGGACCCCCCTTGCGAAAGCGTGTCGATCACCGCTTCGGGGATGATCTGGTCACCGCCCACACGGCCATTCCGGAGCATTGCCGCGGCAAAGCGCGCCATGTCCTCTGCCGTGGCGTTTAGCCCACCCCCGGCGAAGAGGTTGCCCGTGGCATCCAGAAGGACATAGGCCTCGCCGGTCATGCCGAGCCTTGACCACAGGCGGTTTTCCAGCAGGGTCACGAAATTCTGACCGAACAGTCGACTGACCGCCCAGTTCAGGACATCGGCCTGCGGCGTCTGGTACTCGAACACCGACCCATGCGCGCGCCCCTCGAGCTTGGTCAGTGTGCTGGCATAGTCATAGAGGCTCTGTGGTCCGTCCCAATCGACCGCCTTGATGCCGGCCCCAAGAACCGCGACGTAATCGTGGAACTCTGCGTCGGGGTCGGCATAGTACTCACTGAATTTCAGCGATGCCGTCATGTCGAGGACCTGACCGAAGGTGGCATCGGAAAAACCCGATCCGTTGTCGAGTTCCGGTATGATGTCCACGATCGGGGTGTCCCGCGTGACCAACCCCTCTTCGATCGCCATCAATGCGAAGAGGCCGACGAAGGACTTGGTGCAGCTGAACATGATGTGCGGCGTGTCCGGCGTCATGCCATTGAGGTAACGCTCGTAGACGACCCTGTCCTTGTGAACCACGATCAGGCTGTCGGTGAATGTCTGCCGCAGGAAGCACTCGAAATCAGCGAGAGAGCCATCCTTGCGTCGAACCGACAGGCTGCCGATGTCAGCGTCGATCTCGCGCCTCAGCGCGGTACCGGCATCGCTGGGCCGCACAGGTGCTGTCGGCCAGATCCGCCGCATATTCTGGTAGGCCCACCGATTGAATGGCGGCTCCCACATACCATTGAAGCGATCCACCCGCTTACCGGCAGGCGGCGGAAACCCCTGCATAAGACCAAGCTCCAGATGAGTTGCGGTATCGAAGGGTTCGGAGATCGCCATGGCAGTAGTCGCCTTTCCAACACTGTCTTCCTGAGCTCCCGCACCAGAAGTGAACGGTTGGGCTCGCGCGGGTCTGACTACCAGGCTAGCATTGCGTGGTAGGCATGACGACTCCCGACACCGCCCATGTCCGCTTCGGGCTCAAAGCGGTCGTTCGCTGCGGTCATCGCCAAGGTCCGCTTAGCGGACAAAGCAGCCTGATGCGAGTGCATCCCAAAATTCGCTTCAAGCCGACTTGGACGACAGGGTGAACCCGGTGTAATGGAAAGACCGTTCAATGATGGGGTTTCAAATTCGTGGTAGGGTGCCTTAGGAGGACAACGTGATGTTGGAAATCAAACCTGAAATCGCTTACCAGACTATCATTACCACCTTCGAGTGCTCTCCGGGAACTTGCTCCGATCTCGTGGACTTACTCAAGTCAGCCTACTCGGAGTTCATTTGCCAACAGCCCCGGTTTATCGGTGCAGGTCTTCATGTAAACGATGCCGAGACGCGGGTCGCCAACTACTCGCAGTGGGAGAACCGAGACGATTTCAAAGCCATGCTTCGGTCAGAGAACATGAAACGTCGAAATCGAGAGATAGCCAAGTTGTGCTCTCGGTTTGAGCCCGTGATGTACGAGATTGCAGCCGTCTACTAGATCACCGGCTATCCTGATAAATATCCTGACAGAACCTGAGCATCGGGAGACGTGACTTGCCGTGTCGCCAGAGGACGACAAGACGCTTGTCCGCTTCGGGCTGAAAGCTGTCGTTCGCTTCTCAAGGCAGGGACGACGGCTCTGCGGACGAAGCTGCCGTTCTTTGCAAGGCACGTGAGCGACCGGTTGGCGGATCTCGCCACCCTCAAGCGGAGTTCCTCAGACAAGAACGAGATAAACCCTTCGCGACCTATTGCAGCTTTGTCTCACGATCGCCATCTCTCGAGGACCTGGCACTCAGGTATGGCGAGTGCCAGTCGTTTTTCAATCCAGCCATTCTTAATCGGAAATCTTCGGAAAGGAGCATTTCCATGAAATTTACCCCCCTGCATGACCGTGTGCTCGTGCGCCGCATTGAAGGCGATGAGAAAACCACGGGCGGCCTGATCATCCCCGACAACGCCAAGGAAAAGCCCCAGGAAGGCGAAGTTGTCGCGGCCGGCGCCGGAGCGCGAAACGAGGCCGGCACACTTGTTGCGATGGACGTCAAGAGCGGCGACAGAATCCTATTCGGCAAGTGGTCCGGATCGGAAATCAAGATCGACGGCGAAGAGCTGATGATCATGAAGGAGAGCGACATTCTCGGCATCATGGCCTGAGCTCTGCCGCCCCTTCCCATTTTTCATTTAGGAATACCGACATGTCTGCAAAAGACGTCAAATTCGGCACCGACTCACGTGACCGCATGCTCAAGGGCATCAACACACTCGCCAATGCCGTCAAGGTCACGCTGGGGCCCAAGGGTCGCAACGTAATCCTTGATAGATCCTACGGTGCGCCTCGCATCACGAAGGACGGCGTCACGGTCGCCAAGGAAATCGAGCTTTCGGATCATTTCGAGAACATGGGTGCCCAGATGGTGCGCGAGGTTGCCCAACGTACCAATGATGAGGCCGGAGACGGCACAACCACGGCCACGGTTCTGGCCCAGTCCATCGTCAAGGAAGGCATGAAGGCCGTTGCAGCGGGCATGAACCCGATGGATCTCAAACGCGGGATCGACAGGGCGGTTGCCGCCGTCGTGGCCGAGGTCAAGGCGATGTCACGCCCGGTGGGCGACACCGACGAAATCGCGAAAGTCGGCACCATCTCCGCCAATGGCGAAGTCGCCATTGGACGCCAGATCGCGGACGCGATGGCGCGCGTCGGCAATGAAGGCGTCATCACCGTTGAAGAGAACAAAGGCCTCGACACGGAAACCGAAGTGGTCGAGGGCATGCAGTTCGACCGCGGCTACCTCAGCCCCTATTTCATAACGGATACCAACAAGATGACCGTGAGCCTCGAGGATTGCGTCATCTTGCTGCACGAAAAAAAGCTGTCTTCCCTCGCCCCGATGGTGCCGTTGCTGGAAGCTGTCATTCAATCGAACAAGCAACTCCTGATCGTCGCCGAAGACATCGATGGCGAAGCGCTCGCCACGCTGGTGGTCAACAAACTGCGCGGCGGCCTGAAGGTGGCTGCTGTTAAGGCCCCCGGCTTTGGCGATCGTCGCAAAGCGATGCTCGAAGACCTTGCCATCCTGACCGGTGGCCAGGTGATTTCCGCCGAGTTGGGGATCAAGCTTGAAAACGTCACGATGGACATGCTCGGGAATGCCAAGAAAATCACCATCACCAAAGACGCCACCACCGTGATTGACGGCGCGGGTGAGAAGACGGCCATCGCCGCACGGGTCACCCAAATCCGCGCACAGATCGAAGATACCACATCCGACTACGACAAGGAAAAACTCCAGGAACGTCTGGCAAAACTCGCGGGCGGCATCGCGGTGATCAAGGTCGGCGGAGCGACTGAGACCGAAGTGAAAGAGCGCAAGGACAGGGTTGAAGATGCCTTGAACGCCACGCGCGCGGCTGTTCAGGAAGGCGTCGTTCCTGGTGGGGGCACAGCACTCGTTCATGCCAGCAAGGTTCTGGCCAAGCTGAAAGGCGACAATGCCGATCAGGATGCCGGGATCAAGATCATCCGCAAGGCCATTGAGGCACCTTTGCGCCAGATCGCCGAGAACGCGGGTATCGATGGGTCTGTCGTTGCTGGAAAGATCAAGGAAAGCAACAGCAAGACCTTCGGCTTTGACGCCCAGTCTGAGGAATATGTCGATATGCTGACTGCCGGTGTGATCGACCCGACTAAGGTCGTGCGCATCGCGTTAGAATATGCAGCATCGGTCGCAGGCCTGCTCGTGACAACCGAGGCGATGGTGGCTGACAAACCCTCAAAGTCGGGTGGCAACAGCATGCCTGATATGGAGAGTATGGGCGGCATGGGGGGAATGATGTAACCGGCCTTCACGCGACGGCATCTATCAGGCGGCCCGCAGACCATTGTTTGCGGGCCTTTTCAGTCCTCGAATGTGCTTGCAGGACTGCCTAACGCCCGTGCCCGCTCGGTCGGCTCGAGTACAAACTGCGCTCCGGAAACGGCCATTCCTCAGGCGCACATACTTCAAACATTTCATTTGGCTGAGACGAAGTCCTGTCATTCGGTGATTGCAAGCGGCCATTAGTCAAACCAAGGCGGAACGACTGCCTTGAGCACCATTCGCTTCTGTGAGTACCAATGTCAGCTGTGCGGACGAAACGGACAAGACAGACACCCGTTGCACAGGCCATTGCATTGGGGAACTCATGCGGCAAAGGGCCTAAGTCGCTCCACTTCCGGTCGATACGGCGACGCTGTCTTAGGCAGCTCAGGAATAATCACTGCATCTTCGTTACCAAGCTGTTTCACAAGGACAGGCAACAACCGGCGATATGCCGCAAAGATGGATGGGTCAGGCGCCGGGAGTTCATGCTCTATTAGATCATGAAGCCGAGGCAGATGATAATAGGGCACCATCGTAAACATGTGATGTTCGGTATGGTAGTTCATGTTGAGATAGATGAAACGGCTCACTGGGTTCATAAGCACCGTTCGCGTGTTCAGGCGATGATCAGAGACGTTTTCGGCAAGGCCTAGATGTTGCAGAAGCCCAGTCATTACATGATGCCACGCCCCATATAGCCGTGGCAGTCCAATCACCATCAGCGGAAGCAAGGATCCGATCCAGACTGCAAGGCCGATCGTTCCGGCATAGATGGCGAGCCATATACGGGCCGTCCGGAATACTTTGTGACGATCCACATCTCGGACGAAGGTGGCCTCTTCGTCACTCAGGCGGCCGATCGCGTGCAAGAACATGCGCCAAACGGCCTCGAAAACGTCGTTCACTCCAAAGAATTTAAGCGCCAGCTCTGCAAGATCGGGCGGTCGCATCGCAACAATTTCCGGATCACGTCCCACGATGATGGAATCCGTATGATGTCGCACATGGCTCGCCCGCCAAACCGTGGGGTTGCGCAGGATCATGAAACTAGCGATTTGATAAACTACGTTGTTCATCCATGGTGTCTTGAACGCGGTCTTGTGACCACATTCATGCCAACGGGAATCAGAGCCGGAGCCGTATAGAACGCCGTAGACTATCCAGAACGGCGCTGACCACCAAGACGGCCAAAGAGCTATTCCTATTCCCGCAAAAAGGACCATGGCGCCAAGCCAGAAAATCGTATCCCGCAGCGCAATCGCATCTGATTTTTCCATGAGCGCACGGATCTTCGAAGGATCGACTTTGGGGCGAAACCAGGATGGCTCCGCAAGACCGCTTTCAACGGCGACGCGGCCAGACGGCCCTGTAAGTGAGTAGTCCTTTGCCATTGTCTGAAATTAGAAGCCAAAAACTCTACTGTCAAAATGCCAAAATACTCATGTCCTTTTCCCATTGAGCCGAGATTGCTCGGAACTCGAAGCCGCCGTTCGCTGCGTTGCACTCCAAGGTCTGCTCTGCGGACTAAGCAGACAGCCGTGTTTGGTAGCGACACGCTACTATTGGACTTGCAGCGCCTCTATGTGGCGATCGTATATGAAACCGAAAACACAATCATCAATACTGCAAAAGCTAGGACAGCGGACATAAACCAAATAAAGAAAAAAAGAAGAATACGAAACGATTTACGCTTTTCGCCACGTGTCAGGTAACCAGAAAGGACCCACGCGGCGAGCGCAACGAGGAGCAAAGATACGCCAATAAATCCCAATCAACTACCTTCCGATTTATTTCCCAAACCAACCCTATTTCTAGCGAGGTTGTGCAAGTTGTGTATATCAGTCCGCTTCGGAACTCGAAGCCTCCATCTGAGCGTTTCAGTAAGTTGACGGCTATCTCGCTCTCACCGGTCATCCACGACCGTCGAAACGCGGTTTTCGGCGGGAACGACAGGTGATGCCGATAGCGGCCATTCATCGGATTGGGCTCTATGACCGAGAAGCGGACAAACCGGCCTCACGCTAGTGCCGCACAATTCGCCGGACCAGCTTGATCAAGAGCGGGACAATTTCGCGGCACTGCGGCAGGATTTCCCCAAAGCGGCCGTTCGTAATGAACTGAAGGGCAGAAATCCAAACCTGATGGGGTGGATGGCTCCTGCTTCAACCGGCGTCGCAATGCGCCATAGTGCAGATGTCCATATCTGCTTATGAGAGGAGCCACCCAATGCAAGTTACCACAATCGGCGTTGATCTCGCCAAGAACGTTTTTCAAGTTCACGGAATCTCTGCAACGAGGAAGTTGTTTTCAACAAGCAGCTGCGGCGGGCGCAGTTTCTGCCTTTCTTTGCGAAGTTGGAGCCTTGCCTAATTGGCATGGAATCCTGCAGCAGTGCACACCATTGGGCCCGCGAACTCACAGCCTTGGGCCATGATGTGCGATTGATCCCGCCGATGTACGTGAAGCCATACGTCAAACGCGGGAAGTCAGACGCCATTGATGCCCAGGCGATCTGCGAGGCTGTGACCCGTCCGACCATGCGCTTTGTTGCGATCAAGACAGTCGAGCAGCAATCATTGCTGTCCCTACATCGGGCGCGTGATCTTCTGGTACGCCAGAGAACGCAACTCATCAACAATCTGCGTGGTCTGGTTGCCGAGTTCGGCATCTACATCCCAAGAGGGCTGGCCCGGGTAATTGGCTTCGCCGAAGACATCACGCTGGGTGAAGTTCTTGATCTGCCCGACATCGCCAATGAAGTGATCCGCAATCTGTCCGAACAGCTCATGGCTTTGCATAAGAGGGTCCGCTGGTATGAAGAGCGCCTCAAGCAAGTGGCCAAAGAAGATGCACGTGTGCGACTTCTGCGCACGATCCCCGGTGTCGGCGCTGTCACAGCCTCAGCGATCATCGCAAGTATCGGAGATGGCCATCAGTTCAGGAACGGTCGCGAGTTCGCCGCCTGGCTGGGCCTGACGCCAGCGAACAAATCCAGCGGAGGCAAAGAGAAGTTGGGGAGGATCACCAAGATGGGCGACCAGTATCTCCGGCAACTTCTGGTCGTTGGGATGACGTCGCTGGTTCGGCAAACACGATCGCACCCTGAGCGCGCCAGCCAATGGCTGACGTCGTTGCTCGAACGCAAACCTGCCCGTGTCGCGACAGTCGCCATGGCAAACAAAACCGCCAGGATCGTCTGGGCTGTTTTGACCCGCGACGAACCATACAGCACCCGTGCTGCAACCTGAGACGAAAGGATCAACGAGTTAGCAAGACCCGCGAGATGATGGTGCACAAGTCAGCCGCCAAAACCAGGACACCCCGCCGAACGGCCCGGGCATCATAGCCCGCAAAGCTGTTAGGGACCTGGTCTGCGGAACCCATCAGGGCCAGCGGTCAAAACCGCGCAAACAGGCCGGACACATGACTGCTTCTGACAAACGCACAAATCAGATCAAAAAGGACTTGCTATGCAGGGCCATCCACACAGGTCGTTCGCCGCAAGCGTGTTCGATTTCTCAGTTGCGGACCAACCCGCCGTGCTAGCTCAAGCAGTGCAAGCGCGAAGGACGTCGCCTTCGGAAGGATTGACGTAGTGCCTTTAGGTGAACTAATGGCGCGATGACATCACAACGAGAAATATCAGGCGCCGCGCCGCCCTGGCTCTTGCTGTCTCTTCAGGCCGGGATTTCCGCGGCTGGTCTCGTGGTCGAGATCGTCGCGGGCAGGATGATCGCGCCATATGTCGGCATGAGCCTCTACACCTGGACTTCAATAATTGCCGTCGTTTTAGCGGGATTCTCTATTGGTCACTGGTGGGGCGGTCGAATTGCTGCAGGTGAGAATGGACCGGCGCTCAGGAGTATCGGCTGGGTCATGGCCGCCGCGTCGGTCGCCACGGCAGGTGCGTCGCTGGTGCTCCGGGTTGCGGCGGAGCCGGTTCTAGAGTCCATCACCAATCCTCTCGCGGCCATCACTGCGATCGCCACACTTGCGTTTTTTCTCCCATCACTGTTCGCCGGGGTTCCGGCACCTGTTCTGGCGGTTGTTGCGATGCGGCGCGCGAAACAGTCAGAGCGAGCGCTCGGGGCGATGTTCGCCGCTGGTGCCGCAGGCGCGATTGCCGGAACGCTTCTCGCGGGATTCTTGTTTGTCTCTTGGCTTGGCTCGGTTGGAACGCTTGCGATCATTGCCCTGTTCTACGCCGTCGCCGCAGCCGTATGTTTCAGACTCGGCAGGTTAGCGGGGCGCAGTCAATTACTTGCAGCGGCGCTTGCCGTCGTTGCGCTGTTTGCCGGACTTCGCGCTCTGGCGCTTCCTTCCGTCTGCGATCTGGAAAGCAGCTACTACTGCATACGAACCGTTCACTTGTCCGACGAGCCGGATGCTCCGGTGAACCTGATGGTGATTGATCATCTAGCACACGGCATCAACGCGCGCGAAATCCCCAGGGTAATGTTTACCGAACACACAGCCATGCTCGATGCCCTTCCGAGGATGCGCATGGGCAGGTCTGACTTCTCCTCCTTTCATATCGGAGGAGGCTCCTATTCGGTTCCAAGAGCGTGGGCTGACCGGGGTGCGTCCAAGATCACGGTAGCCGAGATTGATCCGTCCGTTACCCATATTGCCGCTCAGAATTTCTGGTTCGCGCCCGAGACAGTCACGGTGGTGCACAAAGATGGTCGAGTCGCGTTGCGCGAGACTGACGAAGCTTATGACGTTATCGTCGGAGATGCTTTCACCGACATCGCGGTCCCAGCGCATCTGGTCACCAAGGAGTTTTTCCAGCTCGTGTCGGATCGCTTGGAACCTGGCGGGGTCTTTGCGATGAATCTGATTGATAATGTTGACCGCCTCGCAGCACTGACCGCCCTCGTCACCACGCTTCGAGAAGTATTCGAAAGCGTCGAAGTTTGGACGGAAGCGCGCGGCCCAGATGCTGGTGAGCGCCGGGTCTTCGTGTTGCTTGCGGGTGACTCCGATAGCCCGGTTTCAGAGATTGTCGCCCGAACACCATATCCTAAGAGCTTCGCCCCACTCGACAGAGGGTACCTCGACGCTCTTATCGCGCGCGCTGGTGTCCGCGTATTGACCGACGACTTCGCTCCGCTCGATCGGCTCATGGGACTCGGGCCGTTGATGGATTGACCTCGTAAACTTGGTCCGTTTCGGGCCGATTGATCTGATCGGTCATTTTTCCGACGGACCAATTCTAACCAAGCCAAACATCGAGAAAGAGCATTAGTACAAGTCCTATTTCGGACCGGTGACGGCAATCAGTTCGCTGCACAAGCGAGGGTCGAGATTTCGATCCGGCCGCTTTGGGCTCAACGCAGTCATCTGAGCCATTTTGTCAGGTGACTGCTATCCCGCGCTTACCGGTCGTCCGGGGCCATCGAGATGCGGTTTTCGGCGGGAACGACAGCTTCTGCCGATAGTGGACCTTCGCCAAATCCGGCTTCGATGACCGCTGTGCGGACGAAGCAGACGTACGATGCATGCGTTTTCGCCGGTGTTGGGAACCAGCAAGAAAACTAAGGATCGATCAGAGTACTTCCTGTCACTCGGTTCTCTCCATCTTTCAAATGAATGATTAGCTCCTCGGCCGATCGCGTAAGTGTCGATCACCAGGGGACATATTCCGCTACAGCCTGTTCATTGCGTCCAACTCAGAGATCGTGAAAGCCGTCTTCGTCAATTCTTGAGAGACCCGAGCTCTACTCCGAACTATTCCACCTTCACCTGCAACGTTCCGAGGCCGTCGACGGTCAACTCCATCACATCGCCGAGCGAGACCGGCCCAACGCCGGAGGGTGTTCCGGACAGGATCACGTCACCCGCGGCAAGTTCGAAATATTCAGACAAGTAGGAGATCATCTCGGGTACCTTCCAGATCATCTGGTTCAGATCGCCTTGCTGTTTGGTCGTTCCATTGATGGAGAGTGTGAGGCGGCCCTCGGAAAGATGCCCCACCTCGGATACCTTGTGAATGGGACCGACGGGCGCTGACCGCTCGAATGCCTTTCCAATTTCCCAAGGGCGACCCATCTTCTTCATCTCACCCTGTAGGTCGCGTCGGGTCATGTCGAGCGAAAGCCCGTAGCCGTAAACATGATCAAGCGCCTGGCTCAGCGGAATATTGGATCCGCCCGATTTCAGATAAACGGCGACCTCGGCCTCGTGATGAACATCCGAGGTATGTGGCGGATAGGGGAACACCCCGGATGGGTCGAGATTGTTCGGGTTCTTCTGGAAGAAGAAGGGCGGTTCGCGATCTGGATCATGCCCCATTTCGATGGCATGGGCGGCGTAGTTTCTCCCGATGCAATAGACGCGACGCACCGGAAAGGTCGCGGTCTCTCCGATTACGGGCAACGTTGTTATAGGAGGCGTTTCGATCACGTGGTCCGGCATCTCAGGCTCCGTTTCTGATCCAGTCTTAGGTACTTCTAGAGTGGGTCAGAGATGAAATCAATTGCAACCAATCTGGTTTTTTGCGATAAGTTGAGACCAATCTGCAATGACTTGCTTGTGGGCAGTCGCCGAAAGGAGCCCGACGTTTCGTGTTGACACGTACTGACCAGCCTGAACGAGATGAGTCTGCCGAACGCCTTCGGGCGTTCATCTCCGACGGCGATTACGCGCCCGGGGACAGGATCCCATCGGAACGGCAATTGATTGAAATGCTTGGCATCAGTCGCGCATGCCTGCGGCGAGCGCTTGATATTTTGGAGCGGGAAGGGTTCATCTGGCGGCACGTCGGGAAAGGAACGTTCGTGTCCTATGGCGCGTCCGATGAAGTGCGAGAGGATGCCTTCGCAGGTGTCGGGAATCATCTGAGCGCCTACCGGATGATGCGTGCACGGATCTGTATCGAGCCAGCCATCGCGCGCGAAGCGGCGATGAATGCTTCGCGAGAGCATTTGACACAGATCACAGCGACGGCGGATCGGGCCCGGTCGGCCTCAAGCTGGGCCGAGTATGAGCGGCAGGACGACCGTTTCCATCGCGCGATCGCCGAGGCGGCCGACAATGCGCTCCTTCTGGCGCTGTTCGACAGTTTGAACCGTGTGCGGCGCGAAGTGGCCTGGGGTTCGGTGACAAGATCCAATACACGCCCGCCACGTGACCATTCGAGCTTTCTTGAGCATGACGCCATCTGTGATGCCATCGAGGCGCATGATTCCGAAGCGGCCTACCGCACCATGCGCGGGCATCTTCAATCGGTGGCCGCGCGCCTTTTCGAGGACGCGTGATGGGGCGAAATGGTCGAAGTCTTGAGATCACGGACCCCAGTCCCTCGCCGGGCCATTCGAGGGGTGATGGAGCAGAGCCTCAGCGGCTTATCACAAAAGCACTCGCGACAACACTGATGCAAATGCGTCCGCCGTCGGCCGAATGGTTTTCGACGGGCGGGGGTGAAAACGGGATTTTGGCACAGCGTTCGAGCTACGCAGGCCAGCAAGGGAGATTGTAATGATGAAGGACGCATCTCAGGCTAGTGCCGCGATAGAGTTGAAGGGAATAAGAAAGACCTTCATCCTGTCCGAGGATCGGAACGCCAAAAAAGTGCTTGCGCTTGATGGCGTGGACTTGACGATCCGGAAGGGTGAGTTCCTGACGATCATCGGCCCATCCGGCTGTGGCAAGACCACCCTTTTGCGCATCATCGCCTCGCTCATCACGCAGGACGAGGGCGAGGTCATCGTCGAGGGAAAGGCAGTACGCGAACCCGATATCAAGCGTGCGATGGTGTTTCAGACCTTCGGGCTGTTCCCATGGAAATCCGTGATCGACAACGTGACCTTTCCGCTGATGGTCCGGAAATTCGATGTGTCTGAGGCGCGAGAGATCGCAATGAAACACATCCGGCAGGTCGGGCTTGAAAAGTTCGTGGAGGCCTACCCGCACCAGTTGTCCGGTGGAATGCAGCAGCGTGTCGGGTTGGCCCGAGCCCTGTCTACTGGTGCTGATATCCTGCTGATGGACGAACCTTTCGGCGCCATCGACGCGCAGACCCGCGAGCTGATGCAGGAAGAGCTTATGAGGATCTGCCAGCAAGAGCAGAAGACCGTCGTATTCATCACGCATGATCTAGACGAAGCAGTCCTGCTGGCGGACCGCGTGCTTCTGATGTCCCGGGGGCCGGGACGTGTGCGCGAGGTCATCGATGTCGACCTTCCGCGTCCGCGGCTTGACTACGACGTGCGTGGTCACGCGAATTTCGCAAAGGTGCGCGGCCATCTCTGGCATGAGTTGCGCAACGACCTTGTCGAACAGCGCGCGGAGGAACTGTCGTGAAGATGCGCAGTCGCAAGGACGTCCGGCGCGATCAGCTAGTCGGCGTCGCAATTTTCCTCGTTGCATGGGAAATCACTGCGCGAATGATCGACAAAGCGCTTGTCTTGCCTCCAGTGACCAAGATTCTTGCGGCCTTGTGGGAGTTGATCATCAGCGGTGAGCTGATCCTTGCCCTGAGTCAAAGCATCTTTCTGCTGATCGTGGGGCTGTTCGTGGCGACCGTAATCGGGTTTGTCCTGGGCGCGCTGATTGCGCGGTCAAAAACCGCCTACTGGATGCTCAATCCCTATCTGAGCGCCCTGTTCGTGACCCCGACCATTGCCCTTGTTCCCTTGGTCCTCGTCTGGTTCGGCTTCGGCTTTCCGGGCCGGGTGATCGTGGTCGTTCTTGCCGCGGTCGTACCGATCCTGTTCAGTGTCGCCTCCGGTTTGCGGGACTCTCCGGGGGATTTGATCGATGTGGCGCGGTCCTTCGGCGTGAAGGGTGAGATAGCGCTTCTGTTCAAGGTGCGCATCCGCGCGGCCCTGCCGGTGCTTCTGGCGGGTTTGCGACTGGCGGCCGGGCGCGGCGTCGTGGGAATGGCCGTGGCGGAAACCTATCTGCGACTGGGGGGGATCGGCGGGCTGATCAAGTCTTACGGGGCAATGTTCCAGACCGACTATGTCTTCGCCTCGATCCTGCCACTGTCCCTTCTGGGCATCGCCATCGTCTCGCTTATCGGCCGGGTCGAGCGGCGGCTTCACTGGACTTGAGGAGGGAAAGATCATGATTGGTAAACTGGCCAGACCCAGCGTTTTCCTGCCACTTGTCAGCCTTTTCGTCGTTTTCGGCGGTTGGGAGATGGTGGGGCGCAGCATCAATCCGCTGCTGTTCGCCCCGCCATCGGAGGTGGTCCGTCAATTCGGTGAGCTGTTGCAGAGTGGCGAGTTGCTGGCCGCCGCGAAGATCACGGTTCAGGCGTTGTTCCTGGGCTATTTCCTTGCCGTGATCGTGGGCATTCCATTTGGCATCCTGATGGGGGCGTGGACGCGGCTTGGCGACATATTGCAGCCGTATCTCTACGCGATCTTTTCGACCCCGCGCGTTGTCGTGGTGCCATTGATCGTCGTTTGGTTCGGAATTGGTTTCGAGGCGCGGCTGTTCCTCGTCTTCTTCTGGTCGATGATCGCGATCAGCGTGAACACGGCACAAGGTGTGCGCCATGCGCGACCCGACCTTCTGGAAGTGGCCCATTCGTTTCAGGCCAGTCGCCTGCAGATGGCGCGCCACGTGCTGATCCCCGGGGCCATCCCTTTCGTGGTTTCCGGCCTTCGGATCGGTGCGGAACGGGCCATCGTCGGCGTCATCATCGGCGAGATGTTCCTTCAGATCGTCGGGCTTGGCGGGGTCATCACGAAGGGCAGTCAGGAGCTTTTGCCCGCCAAGATGCTTTGCGCGGTGGCCGTGATCGCCATCCTCGGTACGCTTATCGTGACCGCGCTCGACACATTCGAAAAACGGTTTCAGGTGTGGAAAGGCCCCGCCTGATGCTCCAAGGCATTACCAAGAAACCCGGAACGCTGCGGCAGTCAGACACAAGCCGGGATACACGATCGAAGAAAATGAAAATCAAGGAGGAGACCAAACTATGACTTTTCAAATGATGACCAAAGGACTTCTGGCCAGCGTAGGCATGGCTGCCCTTTTTGCAGGCAGCGCATCCGCAAAGGATTTCGATCTGAGCGGCACCGAGGTGACGATCGGCACGGCGCAGGCCCAGGTTCTGAATCTTGGCACGCTGCGGATGATCGAAATGCTCCAGGAATGGGGCGCCGATGTCACCCGGGTCGAGCTTCCGAATATTTCTGGCCTAGAGGCGATCGTTGCGGAACGCATCGACATTGCCTCGCGCAGCTCTGACGAGATCCTTTCGGGTCAGTCACGCGGTGTGGATGTCGTGGCCTTCGCTGCGCCGATTTCGACGATGCATTATGCTGTCATTTCGACACCAGGCACGGAACTCTTTGGAAGACCTGCGTGGTCAGGCCATCGCGACCAGCGGTCCTGGCGGGTTCAACGGCATGCTATTCCGCTACATGTTGAACAGGGCGGGTCTTGAGCCCGAGGTCGATGTGGCGATCGTTCCTGTCGGTGGCTCCAGCGAACGCGCTGCCGCGATCATGGCAGGTCAGGTTCAGGCCACCGTCGTTTTTATCGACAACTGGCTGGCCTTGAAAGAGCAGGGAGCGAATGTTCAGCTTCTGGGCTATGTGGCGGATTTGGTGCCGGGCCTGTCATCGCGCGCCGTGTTCGCGCCGCGTGAATACCTTGCAGCGAATGAGGATCTTGTGACAGCCATCGCCTGTGCCAATCTCGAGGTGAACGCATGGATCAATTCGAGCAAGGAAGAGTTCGTGGCCTATGCCATGGACAACGTCCGCGGGGCCAACGAGAACGCGGTTGCGGCCTTCTATGATGTGGCGATGGATATCAACATGTTCCCCACGAAGCCGCGCGAGTTGCTGGACGTCTCGGGTTATCAGGCACTTGCAGACCTCATGCATGCCGGAGGTGAGCTTGAAGAGCCGTTGGATGCGAGCGGTTTCGTCGATTTCACCTATGTGGATCGCGCGGCAGAAATGGGCTGTGGCACAAGCGCGATGTAACGTGACAGCGTTCGAATAGATATTGGTGTAGGCGGATTGTTCTCCGCCTACTTCATTTATTGGGAACTGTTCAGTTGGCCTTCTTAGGCGATCACTTCTCTCGAACGAGGGGGGAGCTGCGCTTTAACTGTCGGTTTCTTGGCGGGTCGAGAAGCTTCGTTTGAGAAGATAGCGAACGTTGTCTTTTGGCTGATCGTGTTGATTTCCTTGGCGAAAGTCTGCTCAGGGCTCAAAGCCGACCTTCGCTGCGGGTTGCATGAATGACCGCTTCTCTAATTGGGCATTTGGGTCAAGCTCGTTTTCCTTCTTTCTCGTGGATCGTTGTCACTCATCCGGGTCACGCTTCTCTTCGCAGTCTGATTGATGACGTGATGTCATCGCTGCATGCATGTGTCGGATTGGCAGTGGAGAGCCTCGCTTTGGGACGCGCTTCTCGTTGCGCAGCAGCCATATTCGGCTTCTTCCACAGACCTCGTCCGGTGAGGGACGACCCCGTTCAGGCTGGGCGTTGGGTGGTTACATCATGCTACACTCTCCACCTTTTCTGGACGGAACTCGGTGCCATCTGTCCACATGCGGTGGAGCAGAACGGCCAGTTTGCGCGCGACAGCGACGACAGCGCGACGTCGCCCTTTAGTACGCATCAGGCGCATTCCCCAGGATTTGATCTGCGATCCCGCCATCGTGCGCATCAGCAGTGCATTTGCAGCCGCGTATAGAGTTGCGCGAACATCTCGATCGCCGGCTCTGGATATGCGCCCCGGGTTGTCATGCTCGCCCGACTGATATCTTCGTGGTGTCAGGCCAAAGTGCGCGGCAACGGTACGGGATCTTTTGAAGCGGGCGGGGTCATCGATGGCGGCCTTGAAGGTAAGCGCTGCTATCGGACCAACACCCGGCACCGTCATCATCCGCAAACAGACTTCGTCACTCCTGGCCGCATGTTTGACCCGTCGATCCAGATCGAGGAATTGCCGGTAAATCTCAAGACGGGCATCCAACAGCGGCAACATAGCGTGCGCCAAGACCTCGTCGGCTTCGACGAGAGGGCGCACCAGGTCGTCGAAACTGCCATGCTGGACCGTCTTGGGCAGGCGCAGTCCAAAGATCTTCAAGAGGCCGCGAACCTCGTTCGCCAGATCGATTGTCTTGTTGAGCAAGGCTCTACGGCAACTCAGCAGTGCGCGAACTCCATGCGCTTCTCGGCTCTTCATGTGAACTGGGCTGAACCAGCCTGTTCTCAGGATATGAGCAATGCCGCGGGCGTCGTTCTTATCGGTCTTATTCCGCATTGCCGACAAGGCGGCGCTGACCTGGCGAGCTTCCATGCAGACGACGTCGAAACCATTGCTTGTAAGCCCGTAGAACAAATGCTGGCTCATCGTGCCAGCTTCAAACCCGATCCGCGCAATGGGGTGGGAGAAGCTTTCCAGGCAATGGACAATCTCAACGACATCACAGGCCAGTTCCCGTTCAAAGGCAACGCCACCTCTGGCATCCACTATGCACAGCGCACACGATCGCAGCGACACATCCAGTCCGGCAAAATACTCCATCGTCTTTCTCCCTTGTTCACAGACATCCTGTGACCATATCGGGAGCTCGACCTCAGATCAGGGTCAGCCCAATTACGCATGCTACGGGCGTTTGCGGGCATTTGTTTTCTTTGACGATCTTCTCGCCAGGGCTCTTAGTGGACCTGTAGCGCGTTAGTGCCGCCGCAAGTGCTCGTTTAGGCCACTTTTCGTTCTGCGCCACCGGGGCTTCGATCCCAAGACTGAGTGCCGCAACAGTTGAAAACCTCCTTATGGTAAGGCAGAGTGTCTGTGTGGGGGCTTCGCAATGGTTTGACCGTTGCGCAACAGGGAGTCCCGACAATGCCATCTCATCACGGATTGAATAACTTTGGCGGTCTAAATGCCTATTGTCGCCCTAGCCACACACA
The DNA here is from genome assembly GCA_963698645.1 of uncultured Alphaproteobacteria bacterium. GTDB lineage: Bacteria > Pseudomonadota > Alphaproteobacteria > Rhodobacterales > Rhodobacteraceae > Ovoidimarina. The sequence continues at coordinate 474,261 of CAVORP010000003.1, read as the reverse complement.
TCACCGCGGCGACCGCTTCGGACGACTATGTGGGGATTTAGCCCCGCTCTACACCGATCCAGACACGCTACGAAGTGTTGGCGCGAAAAACGGCCCGATGGACGGCGGCACTGGAAGCGACCGAACCGACAGCGTGTCGGTGGGCATGGTCTTTTTCGGACAGTTCATTGACCACGATATCACTCTCGACGTGAGTTCGAGCTTCGATCAGATCAACGATGCGGAAGGCATTGGCAATGCCCGCACGCCAACACTCGATCTCGATTCACTTTATGGAGGTGGCCCGGAAGCGACCCCTTTCCTTTATCATAGCTCGGGCGCCTTCGCTGGGGCGAAGCTCCTCACTGGCGCAGATACTGGCGGGCATCCCCAATCTGCGTCCGACTTGCCGCGAGTCGAAAACGTTGCCCTCATTGGCGATCCCAGAAATGACGAGAACCGGATCATCAGTCAGGTTCATTTGGCAATGATCCGGGTTCACAACAAAATGGTAGATCGCATTGCCAGCGGAACAAACCCACCGTCTGGTCACGATCTTTACGAGGCGGCACGGCGTGAGACGACCTGGCACTACCAGTGGAATGTCGTCCACGATTTTCTCGTCGCGATGTGTGGCCAAGGCACGGTTGATCGTGTCCTGTCAGAAGGGCGGAAGTACTATCGCCCGAACGAACCCTTCATTCCGGTAGAGTTCTCTGTCGCAGGATTTCGGTTCGGGCACTCTATGGTACCTCAACGGGTTCAGACTCAACAGGGGCAGTCACCCCTCGCACTCTTCGGCTCGGCGCTTGGTGCAGGCTTTAGCCCCGTCCCGGGTCCGAACGCCGTAGTGGACATGCATGAAATCTTCTTTACGCATCTTGGACGCTCTGTCGAGCGCGCGCAGCGGATGGATACAAAGCTTGCGCGCACGCTACTAGATCTTCCATTCATCTCCTCTGGAGAAACGTCGCTGGCGACCCGCAATCTGCTACGTGGCCAAAGTTTCCTGCTACCCTCCGGTGAAAATTTTGCACGTGCCGTAGGACGACCAGAGGCTGAGATCAACGCGGTCCACGCGGCCGTTGCGACCGCCACCGGTGGAGTTTTGCACGCGGGCACGCCAATATGGCTGTATTTTCTGACCGAGGCCGAGGTCATTGGCCGAGAGGCTGCCAACGGATCGCTTGAGCCCTCCGAGGGTCTCGGCCCGGCTGGCGCAACCTTGGTGACCGAGACAATCATTGGGCTGCTGGAGCTCGACGGGCACTCTTGGCTCGGAACAGACCGGAGTTGGTCCCCTGACCGATCGGGGCCGGATACCGAACGCCTCGATGGTATTGGAAATATGCTGGCGTGGGCTCAGCCCTGACCAGAGAAGACGGCGAGCGGCTCTCCTTGCCGCTCGTCTACGTTCAATTGTACGAAAAGTTTTCCCCAGTAAGCTGCTCTTTCCCTGCAAACGTGACACAATTCGCTGTTTTGGCTTTTAATTTCCCTGATCAGGAGAATAAAATTCCCTGTTAAAAACGAGCAGGGAAATTGCGCCTAAATCATTGTTTTCATAAATATAATCAGAGCAAATTTTGAGAATTTCGGGACTTGTTGTGCGAAAATTTCCCAAATTCCCTGTATTTTCCCTGTTATCAGGGAATTCTGGGCCAGACCGGATAGCTCGGAACTGCGCCCACAGCCAGGCACTTCCTTAAATTGACGTATTGAGAATGCGCCGCGCGATTGTGCGGCGTTTTCGGGCGCTTGGGTTATGGGGTTTCCAGAAGAGAAGCGGGGCGGAGCAATTTCCAGCCCGATTTCAGGCCACAGTCTCGGTTTGCCATTCCGGCGGTACGCGTTTCGGGAGCGTGCGTGGGTGTTTGCTCACAGAGCAGCGAACTGTTCGCGCTGCTCTGACCAGATCGCCGGGAAGCCAGATTTGATCAGGTAATCCGTCGTGAGGCCAACGGGCTGCTCACCCGATGCGATCCCGTCGAGGATGTCCGGCGCCAGCAAAGCCAGATCGATGACATCGTGAACCCGGCGTCTGGAAGTGCCTTCGGTTTCGGCGATCTCTGCGAATGTCTTGCCGTCTATGATCAATGCAAGCCAGCGCCGTGCTTTGACAATGTTCTGCACGAGGATGCGATCAACTTCCGGAGGCGCATCGCCCAGATAGAGTTTCAGCTCCACGCCGCGTCGGCGCATGCGGAACGGTAGGTCCAATGTCAGTTCATCCGGATGGATCCGATCAGGCGCAAAACCAGCAAGCCCGGCGATCGCCTGATGGCTGAGCCGAAGAGCAAGAGACCCGGGTCGCAGATCGACACGTTCAATCAGCGCCAGACAGTCCAACGCGTTCTTCAGGTTTCCCAGTTTCCTGGCAGTGGTTGTAACTTCCGAAGCCGGCAGATCCCCGATCATTCTGGTCGCAGCATCCGGGCGGGCCAAATGTGTCCTGACCAGATAGACCAGTAGCCTCTCCAACTGCTCGGCCGGCAGCCGCCAGGCACCGGGATGTTTCCGGCTGCGGTCGGTGACCAGCCGTCGGGAGATGTAGTAACAAAGGCGCTTGCCATTCTTCTTGCTGTGGCTGGGGGGGGGCAGCCGGTCACCGGTTTCATCGAAGAGCATGCCCGCGAGTGGCGATCGCCTGGCCTTTTGGCTTGTGCCCAGTGTCCTTGCCGACCCCTGAGCGAGCAAACGCTGAACAGTTTCCCACGCAGTCAGTTCGATGATCGCCGGATGCTGCCCCTCGTACACCGGCCCCTTGTGCCGGATCCGCCCTGCATAGATCAGGTTTGTCAGGAAATGATGGATGTGTCCGCGATCGAGGGACGTGCCGCCGGAGATCCGCCCTGCCCCGCGGACCCGCCGACGTGACCTGAGGCCCAGATCCTCTGCTCGGTCCTTCACGGTCCGGATGAGTCCTTGTTCCAGATAGAGATTGTAGAGCGCCCTGATCGTGGCGGCCTCGTTCTCGTCGATCTTCTAGGCCCGCCCGTCTGACTGGTAGCCGAGAGGCACATTGCCTCCCATCCAGAGCCCCTTGCGCTTCGAGGCCGCGATCTTGTCCCGTATCCGCTCTGCAGTGACCTCACGTTCGAATTGTGCAAAGGAGAGGAGCATATTGAGGGTCAGGCGCCCCATACTTGTTGCAGTATTGAAAGCCTGAGTGACTGAGACAAAGCTCGCACCGGCCGCATCCTGCCGGTCCACCAGCTTTGCGAAGTCAGCAAGAGACCGGGTCAACGGATCGATCTTTTAGACCACGATCTGATCGACGCGTTTCTCATCCACCGCCTGCATCAACCGCTGCAATGCCGGGCGATCCAAATGACCACCCGAGATGCCACCATCATCATAGTGATCCGGCAGCAGCTCCCAGCCTTCATGCTTCTGGCTGGCGACATAGGCTTCGCAGGCCTCCCGCTGGGCATCGAGAGAATTGAAGTGCTGCTCAGGCCCCTCCTCCGAACTCTTAAGGGTGTAGATGGCACAGCGGATCTGACGCATCAGCTCACACCGAAGAAGCGCGGCCCGGACCAGTGCGCCCGGTGATATGCCTTGCGACGGCTGAGAGCGACCGCCAGGTTTTGCCATCCATGACATAGCCGCCATCGGTCACCTCGATCTGATAGGTGCGCCCGTTCCATTCACGGATCAGGTGGGATCCCGGCTTCGCTCTTGCCGGGACTGATTTGCCCGAAGCGATCTCCTGCAAACGGCGGGTGGTCTTCACCGAGACGCCACTCAGAAGCCGGTTTTGTAGTCTCCCAGATCAGCACCCGCTTCATGAACTGCGGCGAGAGATATTTGGGCGACGGGCGTCCGAAGACCTCCCGCCAGCGGTCCAGGCACCCAGACCGATCCAGACCATCAATCTCACCTATCAGCATTTGGAGGCTGCCAGCCCGATCCGCATTCAATGGTCGCACCCCTCGCCGATAATCCGATAGACAGACCCTTTCCCAGTGTCGCTTCGCTCGATCTTCCATCCTGCTTTGCGCTGCCCGGAGATCGCGGCCCGCGCTGTATGCGGCTGCCAGCCAAAAGCCTTCTGAATCTGCGCGACCGTCGCGCCGGATCTCCGGCTAAGCAGCTTGCGCAGTTGCGACCCGCGGGTCGGTTTCAGCTTTCCAGGTTTCGAACGCGGCTCAGCCGGCGCTGATTGGGTTTCTTCTGACATCGTCTTCTCCACTCTGCGGGAGCAGGATCATTCTGCACCCTGTACTGCGTGGAGCCCGGCAGGTCCGAGCAATGTTTCGACACGGCCAGTACCGCTTCCCCCAGCCAGTAAGTCCAGTCACTTCAGCAGAAGAGACCCAAAAGCTGACGTTCACTGCACTCTGAACCAAGGTCTGCTCTGCGGGACGAACCGGCCTCATGTGCCTGCCGCGTCGATCTCCCAGATACCTGGGTCAAGACGGCAACCGACTTGCGGCGGTGCAGCACACATCACCCAACGCGGTCGTTCAATGCGGGTTTATACGACAAGATCCGAACCGGTCGTTCGCCGCGTAAGTGTCAGATATCTCAAATGCGGACAAAGCTGCTGTGGACATCAGCAAGTCAAATGGCCGCCTTCAATGAACATCGTCAGAATTTAATCTCGTCAGGCAACGGCATAAATTCGTCTTCCCCAACTATGCCGGGAAAGCGGCGTTCGCTCCAATCTTCAGCAGCCTGTTCAATGCGTTCGCGACTGCTGGATACAAAATTCCAAAAAATGTGGCGCTCCTCCGGGAAAGGCTCGCCGCCCAATAACATCAAACGCGATGCCTCACTCGCTTTGATGACGATTTCCGCCTGCGGTTGGAAAACCACAAGCTGATCTTTGCCAAAAGATCCTTCCTGTCCAACTATTTCTACTGACCCACTGACCACATACATCGCTCGCTCAATGTGTGCGGAGTCGACCTTGTACCGGGCGCCATCCAATAGACTTAGGTCCGCATAAAGCGTCTCAGCGAACACCTTGGTTGGGGATTTGTGCCCGTTCAATGTCCCGGCCAAGAGGGACATACTGACCCCATCCCCCTGATCCATTGGGATTTCCGATGCCGCAACATGTTGAAAGCCCGGGTCGGTCTCTTCCAACTCTTTGGGCATAGCGAGCCAAGTCTGAAACCCGAACACGCTCCCACCGTTTTGACGAAATTCCGCACCTACGCGCTCTGAATGCACGATGCCACGGCCTGCCGTCATCATATTGACTTCGCCAGGCTCGATTGACTGCACATATCCTTCACTGTCGCGATGTATGCTGTTCCCCTCAATCAGATAGGTGACAGTTGCGAGGCCAATATGTGGGTGCGGCCTGATGTCGATATCCTCGTCCCCGCGAAAAACCGCAGGGCCAAAGCTGTCAAAAAAAATGAATGGACCGACCATCTGTCGCTGTGCAGAGGGCAACGCGCGCCGAACTTCAAATCCACCACCAAGGTCTCTGACAGAAGGCAGTATCACTTGGTCAAGTTTAAGATTACTAGACGCTCGGGTCATGGTGGTTCTCCTGATCAAGAAGGCCTTTGCACGAGGCCAAACTATAGCAGCTTAGGAGGATGAAAATGAGGAAAATTAAGCTCTTATGGCGTCGCGTACGCGGTTAGGTTCGTGGTGTAATAACGACGATTAAGACATTAGCGTTTCCCATTGGAAATATTGCCTTGCCAAAGACGTCCACCCTAACCGGTCGCTAAGGACCATACCGACGAAGCTGAATTTCATCTTGTTGCAGAAATCCAGCAAGAAGGGATCGGTCCGGACATCGGCCATCTAATGACATAGGTCCACTGAGCGGACAAAGCTACCGAATGGGATCGAATTATGCAGTGCGCACATGCGCCGGTCCTGCCCTGAAAACCGTCGGCTGCCTCACATCAGGTCCAGGCAAGTGCGGTCCCGACCAGAACCAGGCCCATCCCTGCCAGCTCTCGAACGGAATAGGTTTCGTCAAAGTGAAACAGGGAGATCGTGCCAAGGATGACCACCTCGGCCCCCAGGATGCCGACGTAGATAAGACCCAGGCGTTCATGCCTGAGCGCAAAGACCTCGAACGTAGCTGCCGTAAGCAGTGCAGCGCCGATAATGAGAACCAGACCAATGCTTGGTAGCTCTGCCAAGAACTTCATCGCGACCATTGCCACGCAGTAGAAGAAGGCAGAAATCAGCGCAAGTAACGCGACGGATTGAAACATTTTGAATAGCTCGAAAAATACAATGACGTAAGGTAAGCCTCAACCTCTTCTTTGGTCAAATGAAATGGGTAGACTACAGGCCCCCATGCCCAGGCGAAGTCAGATTGATAGGCAGGGATCAGATTTTCGTGTGACCGCAATCCAAGGATGCCAACGCTCAAAGCACCGGCGATTAACTCTTTCGCATCCGATGCTTCCGCTTCGGACTCGAAGCGGCCGCTCAGTGCGCTCCTCGCCAAGGTCCGCTTTGCGGACTAAGCTGCCAAACTCCTCCCTTGCCCAAATACCTCGCCTGATCCAAACTCTGATACGGAGGAGGGATGTCTGGCTCACCGCTCGGGATGGTTGACAAACGGACCATCGCTGCGCCCTGCTTTGGGAGGAGTATGTCATGGCATCCAAGACCGCAGGGTCCACACCGCCGGACGATCTGAAGCCGCAGAAGCAGGCCATGCCCACGGTCAACAAGGTGACCGCGGATGATATCGCCGCGTCGCTGAGGGCCGGGTTTTCCGACTTTCTGGCGCGCCCTTTCATGAGCGGCTCCTTCGGCCTGTTTTTTGCAGTTTTCGGCATCCTGTTTGTCTGGTGCCTCGTCTGGCTCGGCAAGATCTGGATGATCATTCCCGCAGCGATCGCCTTTCCGCTGGTCGCGCCTTTTGCCTGCGCCGGTCTTTATGAAATGTCCCGCCAGTTGCAGAAGGGAGAGAGTTTCGGCTGGTCTGAAATCCTCGCCGTCATGGCCAATCAACGCAAGCGTGAAATGGGCTGGATGGCCTTTGTCACCCTGTTCGTTTTGTGGGTCTGGTTTTACCAGTTTCGGATTGTGCTGGTGATCGTGCTGCAGGATTCATCCTTCTCGGATTTGGACGGGTTTTTGAACATCGTCTTCTTCACGCCCGAGGGCTGGACCTTCCTTGCAATCGGCACCTGCGTGGGCGCGTTCCTGTCGGCGGCATTGTTCGCGTTGACAGTCGTCGCCATGCCCATGCTGCTTGACCGGGAGATCGATTTCGTGTCCGCCATGCTGACCTCCATTGCTGTCGTCCGGGAAAACCCGGTGGTTATGCTTACCTGGGCGGCGATCATCTCGGTCACCATGCTGCTGTCGCTGGCGCCAGTGTTTCTGGGCCTGATCTTCACCCTGCCGATCCTAGGCCACACCACATGGCATCTCTATCAGCGCGCCGTCCCACCAGCGGAGGGGTGATTTTTACAGCTATTTTCTTGAGCAGTTGCATGATTCTCTGTCCGCCGGAAATTGGAACCCAATTTTTCAGGTAATCGAGGAGCAAGTCCTCGTGCGTACCGAATTAAGTAGTGTTGGCAAATCACGACAGGCGCATTTCGCCGATCCTGAAGATGGCCGGAATAACTGGTCCGAATGCTTCAGAAGTTGCCATCCTTCTTGCCGGTGGAGTGTAGGGGTGATCCTCTATACGATTAGGTCGAGAAGCCTAGCCACCGCAGGCCCTACTTTCCTCGCTTTGGCCGAAGTTTTGCCAAGTCTGCTTGGGGCTCAAAACAGACATTCGCTGCAGGCGGCATGAACGTCGGCTCTGCGGGACCAAGCGGACGTTCACTGAATTAGATTGCTACCGGCTTTTTGTTGATGGATTAAGTAAGAAAGCGTTTAGATTGCGATGAGATAACATGACGATAGACACTTCAGGTAAGTGGTGGGTTGGAACCGATGCAAGCGACATCTCTGAGTACCTAATAGCATATGAAGCGGAAGGCTACGCCGTTGATGTCACGCGCATATGCAAGTGCAATTGTGGGTCCGAAAGCTTCGAATACGAAGCTGACCAGGACGAAGGAGTGGCTAGGCGAACTTGCTCCAAGTGCCAGGAATCTCAATGGATTTGCGATAGCGAAGATTACTGGGATGAAGCCGAGCCGGAGAAATGGATTTGCACCGAATGTGGCAGCGGTGTTTGCAATCTCGGGGTCGGCTTTTCACTTTATCCAGAGTCATCCGGAGAACAGCAGGACGTTAGATGGGTATCTATTGGAGAGCGCTGCACGAACTGCGGTGTTCTGGGAAGCGTCGTTGACTGGAAAGTCGGCTATTCTGATTCAGCGCACTTGATAGACAAGGTTTAGTTGGGCTCCAAGCGGCCGTTCGCTGCGATCTGCGCCAACGTCTCCTGTGCGGACAATTCGGACATTCACTCGGAAAGCTGATACCACGTAGTCACCAGCAGAGAGATTTAACTCGATCCTAAGCAGCAACCTCAACACATCTTCGCTTAAGTATGGTTTCCTAGATAAGCCAAGTTCCCCTCATGCAAACAGATTATTGGCCCAGTTCTAGGGGAACGGACAGGGCAATCCCCGCCTCATCGGCCAGCGCCATTGGCATCGCTCCCATCGTGTCAGGCCGACAGCTGCATGGGACGCGGCGGGCCGAGACCGGCAGTGCGCGCCCGCGTCAGATCCATGTAATGCCGTTTACGCCGGCTGAACTCGCACTCGTTGTAAACTTCGCCCGCCAGCCACCGGAATCCGCCCTCAAGCTCGTCCACGCTCATCCGAAGCGGCCGGTAGTTCACGTCGAACAGCGTGCAGCGATCCCAGAACCGGTCGGTCAGGAGCCGCCCCGCCTGCTTCAGCCGCGCATAAAGCGGTGTGCCGGGAAACGGCGTCTGCACTGTCAGCTGGACCTCCAGAAGGTTCGAGGTGCGCACGAAATCCCGAAGCTCGGCAAATATCTCCGGTGTATGGGAATCGAGGCCCAGCACGAAGGTGCCGTTCACGGAGATCCCGGCGCCCTGAATGCGCGCAATCGCGTCCAGATAGGTGTCGAACCGACGCGCCTTCCAATCATGTGGGTCAAGGCCGCGCAACCCCGCCGCGCTCGGGCTCTCAAACCCGATCAGGACCTGCCGGCACCCCGCCTTCGCCATCAGGTCCAGAAGCTCTGGGTCGTCGGCCACGGTGATATCAGTCTCCGTGAACCACTTTAAGTTCATGGCTGCCATCTCGCGCAATAGCGCCTTGCCCCACTTCTTGTTCACGAAGGTGTTGTCATCGGCGAACTCGACAAACGGCAGGTCCACCACTTCCGTCACCGCCCTGAGCTCCGAGATCACCCGCTCCACCGGCTTTTGCTGAAAGCTCGACGTGATGCGGATGCTCGCCGCGCAGAACTCACAGTTGATCGGGCAGCCCCGCGAGGTCTGCACCGTCACCCGGTTGTAAGGCCGGCCCTTCAGCAGGTCGAACCGCGGTTCCACATAGTTCTCGGGCTTGAAGACATCCTTCTTGAGGCCCCGGTAGCGAGGCTTCATGCACCCAGCCTGGAAATCCCGGACCAACTCGGGCCATGCGCCCTCCGCCCCGTCCAGCACGATGGCGTCGGCATGGGCCTGCGCCTCGTCGGGCATCAGCGTCACGTGCAGGCCGCCCAGCACCACCGGCACGCCCATGGCGCGATACCGGTCGGCCAGCGCATAGGTCGCATCGATCCGCGCGGTGAAGGACGACAACCCCACAAGGTCGAACATCGGCAGATCCGCATCCGCCTCCGGAACCTCATCAAACTCGACGTATTCGACCTCGACATTGGGCGGCGTCAGCGCCGCGACGGTCAGAAGGCCGAGGCTCGGCAGCGAGGCGATCACCTTGCCCCGGTTCACGAAGCCTGGAAGCGTCACGCCCAGTTCCGCCAGTTCCCTGGTGCGCACCCGCACCCCGCTCATCGCAATCAATCCGATACGCATTACGCGGCCTCCTCTGCGCGGGCCAGTTCCCGCGTAACCATATCGATCATGCCTCGGATGGTCCCGGCGCTCTCGCTGTCGGCATCGGCGAAGAAAAGGTCGAACCGGTCCTCCACTTCTGCCAGTAGTTCCAGCCGTCCGAGGCTGTCGAGTCCGATCGCCGCCCCCAGTTCCTCATCCGGTCCAATCGCCGAGATGTCCTCACCCGTCAGGTCCGCAAGCGCGGCCCGGACGGCCTGTTCGATGCCCTGCGCGGTCATGCTCGCACCCTCCGCACTGCACGCACCGCATCCTGCGCGACGATCGTAAACGCAATGGTCAACGCCAGCGTCGGCACGGCGGTCAGGTACTTGAGCGGAGCCCAGATTGCCGCTCCGATCAGCACGGCCGGCATCAGCACGTTCCCCGCGGCCATCATGACATAGGCCGAAGTCTTGTGCCTGGACGGCATCTCGGAGATTGATAGCCACTTCCCCACCATCACATGCAGCATCCCGAGCGCGAACATCGCCACATGGGCCAGCCGCAGGAATCGGCGCGGCAGTTCGTCATAGCTACCGATCCAGCCTGGCACCGGAATCGGGCCATCGAAGGACCAGAGCCCCATCAGCATCCCGGTCAGCGCCCCGCACAGGATCGAGCACCACGCAATTGCCTGGGCCCGGGCGCCGAGATAGGCGGCTTGCCGCGCCCCGGGCGAAACCCGGTGTGCAGGCACAGCCGTCGCCGTCATCTGCGGCATCGGGATGACGCGGTCTGGGAGTGCAGTCATCGGATCGCTCCTTGAAATTAATCATTGGTCAATATATCAGCCCCAAAATTAATCACTGGTCAATATTTTTCTTGACCTTCACGTCAACTTTCCTGTAAGTCTCTGAAATATGGCAAGAAGGTCAGATCATACACGCGCCGAACTCAAGGATCTGGCCCTCGAAGCGGCGCGATCGATCGTTCGCGAAGAGGGCGTTTCCGCCCTTACCACCCGCAAACTTGCCGACCGAATCGGCTACACCAGCGGCACGATCTACCAGGTATTCCGGAATCGCGACGACCTCGTGGAACAGATGAACACCGAAACGCTCAGGATGCTCTACGCCCATTGCCGCGCCAATGCCGCAGACGGCTCCCTCCAGAACCGCCTGCGCTCTCTCGCCGACGGATTCGTCACCTTCGCCAGCGCCCATCCCCGGGAATGGGACACAATCATCAACTATCCCTTCGCCCCCGAACACGAGGCAACGCCCGCCTATCTTTCCGAAATCCAGAGGCTGCTCGATCTTCTCTGCGAGGCGATTTCCGAACTCTACGGTCCCGATCAGGCGGATCGCCGGCTGCGCGACGCCCGCCTCCTCTGGAACGGGCTCTACGGGGTCTTCGCCCTCGCCGTCGCAGGCCGGCTGAGTCATGAACGCAGCCTCCACGAGGCGGTGGACGATCTGATCGACCTCTACCTCGCCGCCCGCACCTGAGGTTCAGATAGCACAGGGGGAAACCCCGGCGCCGCAACCGGAGTGATCTTCCTGGCAATCGGCGCGAAAGCAGCGCGGAATACCAGCGGCCGCTACGGGCTCAGAGCCGCCATTCGCTGCGCTTGGCACCAATGACCTAAATGCGAACGAAACTCCCGCTTCGCCCGATACCAAACCGCCAATTACGCGGAGCAAGGGCGCGGTGCCGGTCAAGATCGGAAGCCGCAATCTAAATTGGCAAACAGACCCCGACCGTCATGAAATATGAATTTGACGAAGGCATCACCTTGAGAGGATGATCCGACCTGCTCCCGGAGGCATCCATGTCGCAACTCTACCCCTTCACAGATCCGATCGCTGCCTGTCGGGAACCACCGCGTCGCATCGTGTCCGGGGATGGCATCCGCGTGACGGATAGCGACGGCCGGGTCTTCATCGACGCAGTATCGGCGCTCTGGTGTGCGTCGCTGGGCTTCTCGCCGGACCGGTTGACCCGCGCGATGTCGGCGCAAATGGAGCAGCTCGCCTACTACCACAGCTTCATGGGCCGCACCCCAGACGTGACGGAGACGCTTGCCGCAAGGCTGGCTGCCCGTATGCCCGGCGATTTGAACCATGTCCTTTTCGCCACCTCGGGCTCCGAGGCGGTCGAGAGCGCGGCGAAACTTGCGCGGTTCTACCATTCGGCACAGGGCAAGCCGGACAGAACACGATTCATTGCGCGCGAGGGCTCTTATCATGGCTCCGGGCAAGTGAGCGCGGCGATGACCGGGTTCGGCTACTGTCATGATGGGTTCGGCCTGCCCCTAGCGGACGTTCTGCGCACCGGGCGGCCACATTATGTCCGCGATGCGGAGCCAGGCGAGAGCGAGATCGCGTTCTCCAGGCGTCGGGCGCGAGAACTCGACCAACTCATCCGAGATGCCGATCCCGCCACGATCTCGGCCTTCATCGGCGAGCCCGCCATGGGCGCGGGCGGAGTGATCTTGCCACCCGAAGGCTACTGGGACGAAATCCAGGATGTGTTGGCGCGCCATGACATACTTCTAATCGCCGACGAGATCATCACCGGCTTCGGCCGAACCGGGGAATGGTTCGCCTGCGAAACATGGGGGATTCGACCCGACCTCATGACAATGGCCAAACAGATGACGGCCTCCGTGTTCCCGATGTCGGCTGTTGCGATGACGGACAAGGTGCGCGACCGGGTGGCCGATCTTGCCCACGGCTATGGGACCTTCGGGCACGGTATGACCTATGGTGGGCATCCGGTGGGTGCTGCGGTCGCGCTCGAATGCCTGGACATCTACGAGGAGATGGACCTGCCGCGCCACGTGGGCGATCTGGGCGCGCGAATCGAGGCGCGGCTTGCGGAGATCGCGGGCCTTCCCGGCGTGTTCGATACCCGCTGCAAAGGGATGCTGGCGGCAGTCGAGTTCGAACCGGGGCGACTTGGCGAGAACCCGGGCCAAGCTGTGGGCACCGAAGCTGAAAGGCGCGGGGTCTTCTTCCGCGTCATTGGCGACGTCCTGGCCATCGCTCCGCCCTACATCGCAACACATGATGCGATCGACACGATCATGGACGTCATGTGCGATGCGATCCTTGCGGTCGCCGACAAGAGGGTGGAGGTCGACGCGGGTAGGTAACCGGGCGGGCCGACCGGCCGTCAGAGCTTGGCAGACGGGTCGCCCGAGAGGGTGCGCGGCGGCCTTGGCGCTTCGCCCGCCCTATCGGGATCGCGAGGAAGGAACCCCTCTCAGAAATTCCTTTACGAGAATATTGACGCCACGTAACCTAAATAACATTGCAGGATCGGGGCGCTCACTTGAGCAACCAAGAAAAATATGTGGCGGTGACCGCCTAGGGGAACGGCGGCGTCGGGGCTGAGGGCGATCCGATGCTTCGTTTCGAGGACGAAGAGATTACGCTTCGGGCCAGTGACAGTTTTTCGATCCCCGGTGACGTGCCGCATCGCACCTATAGCTGCGGCGGGGCGACGACGCGGGCCATCTGGGTAAACGCGCCGGTCATTCTGCCCAAAGAAGCGACGCATCGGGTAGGCAAGGCACAGGGCGGCCATAGAACCCGTGTGGGAGGAACGCCGAACGAAAGAGAAGCAAGCGGGGCAATTGCCCTCCATCTTGAAACGGAAAAGCGGCGCGAGATCGCTCCACAGTAATCCATTAGGGAACAACGACATGACCAAATCCACGTTCAATATCTCCCGCCGCGGCCTGATGGCCGGAGCAGGCGCGCTTGGCGCCGCCGGCCTCGTCTGGCCCAATATGGCCATCAGCCAGGATGGGCGCGTGCTGACCGTACGCTCTTACAGCGACCTGCAGGTTCTCGACCCGGCGTTTCGCCTTTCTGCGCCCGAGGGTGACATCATCCGCGAGATCTTCGCCGGTCTCGTCACGAACACGCCCGGCGACGAGTGGTCCTGGCAGCTCTACGCGGCCGAGGAGATGACCCAGGAGGACGAGTTGACAGTGTTCTTCCGCCTGCGTGACGGGATCATGTTCACCGATGGCTACGGCCAGATGACCGCGGACGACGTGAAATTCTCGATCGAGCGTGTCGCCAACCCTGACCTCGACAGTCCTTATGCCGGAGACTGGGCTTCGCTACGCGAGGTCGAGGTCATCGACGATCTGTCGGGTCGGATTCACCTCAGAGAAGCATTTGCGCCGCTTTGGACCTCTACCCTGCCGACGTCGACCTGTTCAATCCTTTCGCGCCGCGCGATGGAAGATCTGGGCGGTGAAATGACAACTGAACCGGTCGCACAATCGGGCCGCTATCTTCTGACCGACTGGGTGCCACGGCAACGCACGACACTGGTGCGCAACCCCGACTGGCCGGGTGAGCCGGGCGGTTTCGAGGAAATCCACATCATCCCCATCGAAGACCCCTCGACCGCAGAGCTCGGGTTCGAAGCGGGCGATCTCGATTACACCTGGACGGCCGTCAGCTCGATCCAGCGCCTTCGCGAAAACACCCCGGAGGGTGGCGTCGTGGTCGAGAAGCCATCGCTCGCCTATGTTTGGATGGGGATGAACAAGGTTGCCCCGCCGCTCGATAATCCAAACGTCCGCCGGGCAATCCAGCACGCCATCGACCGGGAAACGGTTGTGGATGCGGCCTACTTCGGAGCGGCGGCGGTTTCGACCGGCATCATCGCACCGGGCCTGCCGGGCCACCGCGACGCGGTGCTCTACGACTACAATCCCGACCGCGCGCGTGAGCTTCTGGCACAAGAAGGTATCAGCGATCTATTCGTGACGCTCGACATCCTCAACCAGTCCGAGCGTTTGACAGCAGCGCAGGTCATCCAGGCAAACCTGGCGGATGTCGGAATCAACTGCGAAATCAAGCAAAACGACAGCGGAACATTCTGGACACTCGGCGATGAGAATTCAGGCGACTACTGGCAGGAACTCCAACTTGTCCTCGGCCGCTTCTCGATGGAGCCCGATCCGTCATGGGCGACGGTCTGGTTCACGCCTGAACAGGTCGGTGTCTGGAACTGGGAACGCTTCGATGATGCGGAATACGCCGAGCTTCATGCCCGCGGCCTCGTCACGCTCGACCCGGCGGAACGGGATGTGATCTACAAGCGGATGCAGGACCTGATGGACGAATCCGGCCAGTATGTCTTCCTCACACATGAGGTGACGGGCGTGCTGCATCGTGACACCATCGATCCCGGCCTGAAGCCGAACGGCGAGCCGCTTCTGGGCAAGTTCACCTCGTCGTAATCCAAGGGACTGCGGCGCGGGTCAGACCCCTGCCGCCGCTCTCCCCCTTTCCCCGGAGCCCGTCATGCTGAGCTACGCGACCAAGCGCCTCGGTCTGTCCATCGTCATCGTCTCGGTGGCCATGGCGCTCCTGTTTTGCATGATCTATCTGATCCCGGGCGATCCTGCCTCCGTCGCCCTCGGGCCCCGCGCCAGCGAGGCGATGAAGGAGGCTTTGCGCATCCGCATGGGCCTCGACCAACCGGTGTGGGTGCAATTCTGGAACTTCTACAGTTCCGCCTGGCGTGGCGATTTCGGAAACGAGGTCCTCTCGGGCCGTCCGGTCATCGACGTGGTGCTTGAGCAGTTGCCCTATACACTGGCGCTGATCGTCGGTGGCCTGACCTGGTCGGTAGGTCTCGGAATCCCGCTCGGCTGTTGGGCGGCGGTCAAGCGCGGTAGCCTCGCAGACAGGCTAGTCGGCGTGCTGTCGGTCGCCGTGATCGCAATCCCGTCCTTCGTTGTCGCGATCTACGCGCTGTTGATCTTCGCGGTGGGCCTGCGATGGCTGCCCGCCATCGGAGCGGGCGAACCCGGCGATCTCGGAGATCAGCTCGTGCACCTCATCCTGCCATCGCTTGCCGTCGGTCTGGGCTGGGTCGGCTATATCGCGCGCATGGTGCGCGCCTCGATGCTCGAAGTGCTGGAAACCTCCCATATCCGGACCGCGCGTGCCTTTGGACTTCCGGAGAATCTGATCACGTTCCGCTATGCGTTGACAATCGCCATCCTTCCCACCGTCACTCTGCTGGGCATCGGCGTCGGACAGATGCTGTCCTCGGCAGTCTTCGCCGAGATCGTGTTTGCCCGTCCGGGCATCGGGCGGCTTGTCTACGACGCGATCCTGACCCGCAACTTTCCGGTGGTGACCGGCGCCGTCCTGCTGACAACGGTCTTTTTCGTCCTCGTCAATCTGATCGCGGACCTCATCATCGGAGTGCTCGACCCCCGTGTCCGAAGCAGTTTCTGACCCACCCGCCCCGGAAGCACCGGCAGGCCTTTGGCCGCAGGTCCGCAAGGTCTTGCGAGAACCGCTTGGCGTGTTCGGCGTCGTGCTGGTGATGGTCGTCGTGCTGGGGGCTGCCCTGGCGACCCTGCTGACGCAGTACGAGCCGTCGGCAATCAGTCCGCGCGACCGGTTTCTTGATCCGTCGTCGGCGCACCTGTTGGGAACTGATCAACTTGGCCGGGACCTGTTTTCCCGTGTGCTGCATGGCGGGCGCATCGCGCTTTACGTCGCGCTTGTCTCCACGGCGATATCGCTCGCCCTGGGCATCGTATTGGGCCTGATCGCAGGTTACGGACCGCGCTGGCTCGACAACGTCATGATCTTGATCTTCGATGCCCTCAAGAGCTTTCCCACGGTGATGCTGGCGCTGGCGCTCGTGACGCTGACCGGCCCGTCGCTGACCGCCGTGATGATCGTGGTGATCCTCGTGAACGTGCCGGGATATGCAAGGATCGTCCGCACCCAAACCATCTCGCTGAAGACATCTGAATTTGTCACCGCGGCGCAGAGCATGGGCGCGTCGACCGCGCGCATCCTGCGCGTCCACATCCTGCCCAACGTCATTGGACCGCTGGTGATCCTGGCCTCGATGGACATTCCGGTCGTCATCGCAATTGAAGCGGGCATGAGTTTCCTCGGCCTTGGCGTGCGACCCCCGACACCATCCTGGGGATCCATTCTGAACGACGGGTTCGCCAACATCCGGGAAACGCCGTGGATCGCCATTGCCGGCGGCCTGCCGATCATAATCACCACGCTTGGCTTTACTTTTCTGGGCGAGACGTTGCGCGACGTCTTCGACCCCCGGCTGAAAGGGCGATAGATGACGGTCCTCTCTATCCAAAACCTGAACGTGGTTTTCGCTACCGAGGCCGGTCCGCTCCATGCGCTAAAGGATGTGAGTTTCGATGTGCCCGAACGGCGCATCGTCGGCATCGTGGGCGAAATCGGGTTGCGGCAAGTCCACTCTGATCAACGCGATACTCGGGCTGCTGGCCGACAACGGCAGCGTCACTGGAGGCCAGATCGATTTCGAAGGCCGGACCAACCTCGTGGGCCTGTCCCCCAAGAAGATGCGCGCCCTGCGAGGGTTACGCATTTCCACGGTTTTTCAGGATCCCATGGGCGCGCTCAACCCGGTTTTCTCGATCGGGTGGCAGATGGTAAACATCCAGTACCGTTCGGGTCTGTCCCAAGCCGCAAAGCTGGCCCGCGCCACCGAGATGCTGGAGCTCGTCCGCATCCCCGACGCGAAATCCGCGCTGACGCGCTATCCGCACCAGTTCTCGGGCGGTATGAAGCAGCGCATCGCCATCGCCATGGCACTGATGATGGAACCCGCGTTGCTGATCGCGGACGAGCCGACAACGGCGCTCGACGCCACGCTCGAAGTCGCAACAATCGAGCTTCTGAAAAACTTGCAGGACAAGATCGGTTGTTCAGTCCTGTTCATTTCGCACCATCTGGGCGTAATCGCCGAACTTTGCGACGATGTCGTCGTGATGTATGCGGGCGAAGTGGTCGAACGCGGCGACGTGCGGCAGGTGTTCAACGACGCACGCCACCCCTACACGATGCGCCTTCTGGAATGCGACCCGGCCCGTCAGACGGCGCGGACGCGGAACCTGCCGACGATTCCGGGAGAGGTCCCCGATCTTCGCGCGCGTCCTCGCGGCTGCGTCTTCCGACCCCGTTGCCACCTGGCCGGCCCTGCCTGTAATGAACCGCAATCCGAGTTGGAGCTTGGCGACCGGCACCGGGTGCGCTGCCACAAGGCGCCGCATCTTCACGGGACGGAGGTAACGACGTGACCGACGATCCGATCCTCTCGGTCCGCGACGTGCAGGTTTCGTTTCCGACGGGCGGCCTGATGACCCGTTCCTCGATCCTGGGTGTGGCCGGGGTCAGCCTCGATATTCGGCGCGGCGAGACTTTCGCCCTAGTGGGTGAGTCCGGCTCAGGAAAGACGACCCTTGCGCGCGCCGTCAACGGGCTGCAGCCGATCTCGGCGGGTACGATTGCCTTCAACGGCACGCGCATCGACACACTGTCGCGGTCGGCGATGAAACCGCTCCGCCGCAGCATGGCGATGATGTTTCAGGACCCGGTCGGATCGCTTTCGCCGCGTATGACGGTCGGCGATCTGGTGACTGAACCGTTCCGAATTCACGGCCTCGGCGGGCGCGATCTGAAGGAGGAGACCGCACGGCTTCTTTCACTGGTCGGTCTTACACAGGATTTCGCGTCGCGCTTTCCACACCAGCTTTCAGGCGGACAGGCGCGCCGGGTGGGTGTGGCCCGCGCCATCGCGCTTGATCCCTCGCTGATTATCGCGGACGAGCCGACGGCGGGGCTCGACGTATCAGTGCAGGGAGAGGTGCTGAACCTCCTCAACGACCTGCGCGAAAGGCTGGGTCTCGCCATGCTCATCATCACCCACAACCTGCATGTGGTGCATCACATCGCCGACCGTGTGGCGGTGATGTATCTGGGGCGGTTCGTGGAAACAGGAACCACCGAAGATGTCTTCGACACGCCGGCCCATCCCTATACGTCAGCACTTCTTTCGGCCAATCCGGAACCGGACCCCGACAAGCTCCATGACAGGATCGCATTGCCGGCCGAGGTTCCCTCGCTTCTGAATCGGCCGTCGGGATGCGAGTTCCACACCCGCTGCCCCTGGGTGCAGGAGATCTGCCACAGCGTCCCGCCGCCGGTGGTCGAGACCGGATCGCGCCGCATCGCCTGTCACTTTCCCCTTACCCCCGGCGCACGCGTCCCGTCAAAGCACAAGGAACAGGCATGACCAAAGCCGCAATCGATGTGCAGGAAACCATCTGGATCACATTGCCGGACGGCACGCAGCTTGCGGCCCGTCTTTGGCTGCCGCGGGACGTGGGCCCCCTGCCCTGCATCCTCGAATACATCCCCTATCGCCGCCGCGACCGAACGCGGATGCGCGACGAGAGCATGCACCCCCTGTTCGCGGAAGCCGGTTACGCCTCGATCCGGGTTGACATTCGAGGCTACGGCGACAGCGACGGCCTGGCCAAGGACGAGTACTCCCACCAGGAAATCCAGGACGGTCACGACGTCGTACAGTGGATCGCGGCGCAGGACTGGTGCGACGGCAGTGTCGGCATGTTCGGAAAGAGCTGGGGCGCATACAACGCCTTCCAGGTAGCCGCAACACGGCCGCCCGCGCTGAAGGCCATCGCCCCGGTCATGGGGACCGACGACCGCTGGCGCGAGGATATCCATTTCTACGGTGGCTGCCTTGCCAACGACAATTTCTGGTGGGGCTCGATCATGCAGCTTTACAACGCGATGCCGCCCGATCCGGAAATCGTCGGGGATCGCTGGCAGGACATGTGGCGCGAACGTCTGGAGGGTGCGCGGTTCTGGCCCGCGATGTGGCTGGAGCATCAGACACATGACGAGATGTGGCGGCGCGGCTCGATCTGCGAGGATTACGACGGCGTGGAGGTTCCAGTCTATTTCTTCGGTGGTTGGGCGGACCTGTTTCGCGACACGCCATTCCGCATCGCCAAGCACTTGAAGGGTCCGGTCAAGGTAATGATGGGCCCATGGGCGCATCTTTTCCCGCACGAAGGCTCGCCCACGCCAAAGGCCGATTTCGTGGCCGAGGTCATTCGGTTCTGGGATCACTGGCTCAAGGGCAAGGATAACGGGCTGATGGATGAGCCGCCGTTGCGGTTCTGGCTGCAGGAGAGCGTGCCGCCGAAAGGCGCGCAGAAACACCGGCCGGGCCGCTGGATCGAGGAGGCCGAATGGCCCTCACCGAATGTCTCGGAGTCTGTGCATTGGCTGAATGCCGGAACACTGGGCGATGCGGCACAGGACGGCACGCCGCTGACCATATGCTCGCCCCAGACGTTCGGCGCGGCGGGCGGGGACATGTGCTCCTTCGCGATCCCGGGCGACATGCCGACCGATTGTAGGATCGATGCCGGCGGGGCGTTGCAGTTCCGGGGTGACATCTTGGACGCGCCGCTGGATATCCTCGGCCAGCCGCGCCTCGACCTGGCGGTCACTGCTGATCGGGCGCAGGGTTTCGTCGCGGCACTTCTGGTGGACGAGGCACCGGACGGCGCGCAAATGCTGATCGCTCGGGGTTTTTGCAACCTGATGCTCCGGCATAACGACACTGAGCCATCATCCGTCGTGCCGGGCGAAGAGATGGCTGTCACCGTGCCGCTTCATGGCATCGGCTACAGGGTTCTGGAGGGCCATCGCCTTGTCGTGCAAATCGCATCGACCTATTGGCCGATCCTCTGGCCCGCGCCCGAACCGGTGACGTTGAGCGTCCGCCCCGGCAGCTCGGCCCTGCGCCTGCCCGTCCGTTCCGCAACTCCTGACGCCCCCGATCCCCGTTTCTTGCCCGAGCCGCCTGCGCGGGATCGCAAACAGCCCGTCACCCGGGTACGCGACGGCTCGATGGAGCGCTCGGTCCACACCGATCTGACCACCGGAGAGATGACACACCGCTTTTTCATCGATGGCGGCGTTTTCGGCCCCGTCGGCGACATGCGTCTCGACGAGATCGGCACGGTGCTGACCGACGTCTCCGAGCGCCGCTATTCGATCCAGGCTGACGATCCGCTGACCGCCCACGCGACAATGGAGCAGACAGCGGGGTTCACCCGCGACAACTGGCAGGTGAAGATCCATTGTTTCGCGGAGCAGACCGCGACTGCGACGGAGTTCCACCTGACCGCGCGCATCCGGTGCTGGAACGGAGATGCGCTTTTCTTCGAGAACGATGAGACCTTCACGATTCCCCGCAACGGCATGTGAGACTGATATGAAAGACCTGACAACCCGTACGGACTTCCCCCGCCCAGTCCGCGAGATCGAGAATACATGGATCCCCATGCCCGATGGCACGAAGCTGGCCGCGCGGATTTGGCTTCCCGTGGATGCCGAGGCCGATCCGGTGCCCGCGATCCTCGAATACCTGCCCTATCGCAAGCGCGATGGCACGGTCGCGCGCGATCACCTGACGCATCCCTACTTCGCGGGCCATGGCTATGCCGGGGTGCGGGTCGACATGCGCGGCACCGGCGACAGTGAAGGTGTCTGTCTCGGCGAATACTTGCAACAGGAACAGGACGACGCACTGGCGGTCATCGACTGGCTCGCCGCTCAACCATGGTGTTCGGGCAAGGTCGGCATGATCGGAATTTCCTGGGGCGGGTTCAATGGCCTGCAGGTCGCAGCGTTGCAGCCCAAGGCGCTTGGCGCCGTCATCACCTTGTGTTCCACCGATGATCGCTATGCCGATGATATCCACTTCATGGGCGGCGCGATGCTGACCGACAAGCTTGCCTGGGGTGCCACCGCATTCGCGATCGCAAATACGCCGCCCGACCCCGCCATCGTCGGCGTGGACCGTTGGCGCGACATGTGGCGCGAGCGCTTGGAAAACAACGGTCTGTGGATGCTGGACTGGTTCCGACACCAGCGGCGCGACGATTTCTACCAGCACGGATCAATCTGCGAGGATTACAGCGCAGTAAAGGTGCCGGTATATGCAGTCGGCGGCTATGCTGACGGCTACACCAATCCGATCTTCCGGATGATGGAGCACTTGAGTTGCCCCAGAAAGGCGCTGGTCGGGCCGTGGGCGCACAAGTATCCACATTTCGCCTCACCCGGCCCGCGGATCGGTTTCCTGCAGGAATGCCTGCGCTGGTGGGATCAACACCTGAAGGGCATTGAGACCGGAATCATGAACGAGCCGATGATCCGCGCTTGGATGCAGGACGCGACCCCACCGGCACCAGCGCCCGTCGAGCGGCCGGGACGCTGGGTGGCCGAACGCGCCTGGCCCTCGGACAGGACGACGCTTCGGTCGTTTCATGTGACGCCGCAAGGCCTTGCAGACGAACCCGGCGACAAGACCTTGGTGATCGACTGCCCCGAGACCGCAGGCCACGCGGCGCAGTCCTGGTGCATGTATGGTGCCGGTTCCGACGGGCCGCTGGACCAGAATGCCGAAGCGGGTTTCATGCGCTTCTTCGAGACAGAGCCGTTGCAGGCCGATATGGAAATCCTCGGTTTTCCGCACCTCCACATTCGCGTCGCCGCGGACGCCCCACAAGCGAACCTCGCCGCCGTCCTGTCACTGGTGGCGCCGGACGGGAGCGCCACGTTCGTCACCCATGGCGTCCTCAACCTGGCTCACCGGGCGAGCCACTCCGATCCCGCGCAGCTCCCGGTCGGAGAGATGGTCGAAGCCACGATACAGCTCAATGTCATCGGCCAGCGACTGCCATCAGGCTATCGCCTTCGGCTTGCCTTGTCTCAGGCCTATTGGCCAATCATTTGGCCATCCGCCGACAAGGCACGTCTGACGCTCGAACATGCCCGGCTTGATCTCCCGCTGCGCCCCAGACCCGAAACAGAAGCACCATTGCCGGATTTCGCGCCGCCCGAAGGCGCCGCAGCGCTGGAAACCGAGACGATAGAACCGGGTGGCGGACAACGAACCCGTTCGATCGACTACGCCACGGGAGAGGAAACCTACGAACGCTTCGATGACACCGGCCTCGTAACGCATCTCCACACCGGCATCACCTTGCGGGCGATGTCGCGCGAGACCTTCCACATCCACCCCGACAACCCGAACTCGGCGACCGGGACCTGCCGCTGGGAAAAGAGTTTCTCGCGCGACGACTGGCACACGGAGCTTGTGGCGGAGGTCAGCGTCGCGGCGCTGAAGGACGCGTGGCGCGTGACCGCCTCACTCACCGCGCAAGATGGTAAGGGCATTGTGGTGGAGAAGTCATGGTCGGAAGACGTGCCAAGGGATCTGGTTTAGGCCTTGGATACCATTGCGCTCTACTGAGAGGCGCTGGTCTGGGACGACCATGGCGGCTTTTCCGTTCTGCCCGGTCAGGATCTTTTTCCGCTGCTGGATCCATGGCGCGCGGAGGGCATCGATTACCTTTCGATCAATAGGGGCTTCGACACCCGTGGGTATTCGCTACCCTATTCGTTTCTGCTTTTTCGCTGATACCTCAACCGAATTTCCCTGTTCCCGGCCTCAGGGAGTTCTTACATAAAATGCTGTTTTCTTTTGGAAATTTGACCCGCAGCATCGGGAAGGCTGGAAAATCCAATTATTTTCCCTGTATTTTCCCTCTTATCAGGGAATTTCATGCGGAGACTGTATCGCTCGAGACTGCGAACACAGCCAGGCACTCCCGTAGGATAACGTGCCGAGAATGTGCCGCCCGATAGTGTGACCTTTTCGGGCTTTTGGGTTATGGGGATTCCAGAAGAGACGCGGGACGGGACATTCTTCAGGCCGATTTGAGACGTCAGTCTCGGTTTGCCATGCCGCTCCTCATATGTGCACGCAGGGCAAAGAGCTTTCCAGGGTCATCATTTGGCATCTCGGACAAACGCAAGCTGCCAAAAACCAATGCCACAATTATCAGCAGAGAGGTGAGCCAGTGCAGAGCGACGAGCAAGGGGTGATAGGGAGTCATCGGTTTTTCCAATCGGTTTCAATGCAAAGCAGGTTCACCGTAGTCACTGGCACCAGGAAGCGATTAGAAAACTGGCCGGTTGCGTCTGGCTTTAGCTCAGAGCGGACACTTCGCCGATTTCGTCAGATGTCCGCTTCGCAGGAAGAGGCTACCGTTCGGTTTGATCCCTACCTGTCCACTTTTGAGTTCTGGCTGCACCAGTGCCTGAGCCGCTCGTCCTTCTTGTGATTGATCTTCCAGCCTTCAACGTGAAGCAGCTCACTGTTCTTGCGATAGCATGCCGGCCGTACGACTTCGGCAGCCTCGTATTTGTAACATCCCGCAACGTCTGAACTATTTCCTCTGGCTTGTGTCGCTTGTTCGCCATTCTCTGTCCTCCGCTTCCTAAACATAATGGTGGACCGATCCAAATGGGGAGGCTCACCAAAGCCTGTGGGAGTTCTCGCGGCACGATTGATCGCGCTCAATCCTGAAGGACCGCCGATGTCATAGTTTCGCGACCATGGAACAGGTGCCTCAAAAATTCGCTGATCGGGCTGACGCGGGCCGAAAGTTGGCCGAAGTTCTGGCGGCACTGGAGCTTGATCAGCCGCTGATCTATGCCCTGCCCCGCGGCGGCGTCCCCGTGGCTGTCGAAATCGCCAAAGTCGCTTCATGCACCGCTTGATCTGATTCTGGTGCGCAAGATCGGCGCGCCGCGAAATCCGGAGGTCGCCCTTGGCGCAATTGTCGAGGGCGCGAGACAGGAAATTGTCATCAACGAAAACGTGAAACGCCTGTCTGGTGCCGATGAGGCCTATATCTCGGCGGCTGTGGCCAGCCAAAGAGCCGAGCTCGAACGTCGCAAGAAGCTGTATCTCGGCGATCGGCCACGGCTGGACCCGAGGGGACGAACCGTTGTTGTGCGTAGACGACGGGCTCGCCACCGGTGCCACAATGAAGGCGGCGCTGATCGGGCTGAAACGCAGCAATCCAAAGCGGATCATCGTTGCCCTTCCGGTCGCCCCGAAAGAGGCCTTGGACGAAATCTCCGATCAGGCCGACGACATCATTTGCCTGCATCCCGCGGATGGCATTCCGCGGCGTCGGCGGCTTTTACCGCGACTTTCATCAATTGACGGACGACGAAACCGTGGCGCTGCTGGCCCAGTGCCTCGGCAGATGCGGCAAATACCGCGAAGGCTGACAAGTCACGCAGACACAAACGGCAGGTGGCCATTCCACCCCTCGGGCTGCCCGGCGATCTGACGGTCCCGCCGGACCCGCGCGGCATCGTCCTGTTTGCGCATGGCAGCGGGTCCAGCCGACGCAGCCCGCGCAACAGATACGTGGCCGAGAAACTCAATACGCAAGGATTTGCGACGCTTCTGTTCGATCTGCTGACACCAGCAGGAAGGACAAGACCGCCGCAACGTTTTTGACATTCCGCTACTGGCTGACCGCGTGGTCGAAGCCTCGATCTGGATCACCTCCGAGCCTGACCTTGAAGATTTACCACTCGGCCTGTTCGGGGCAAGCACGGGTGCCGGAGCGGCGCTTGTTGCGGCGGCTGAACTCAAAGGCCGGGTGGCCGCAGTCGTGTCGCGTGGCGGTCGGCCGGATTTGGCGATGGATTTATCTGCCCCAGGTCGCCAGCCCGACATTGCTGGTCGTCGGCAGTCTGGACCATGATGTCATCCGACTGAACGAACAGGCCCTTGCTGCGCTGACCTGCTCAAAGAAGCTGGAAATCGTCCAAGGTGCCGGTCATCTGTTCGAAGAGCCGGGCACGTTGGACATTGCCGTGATCATGCCGCGAATTGGTTCAAGGCCCATCTCGACGCCCATGTGACACCAGCGATCCAGCCCGCGCCGGCACCGAAAACAGATACGGCCGGTTCGGTTCTGCGCGCAGCCGCAGAACCCCTGCCCCCGATCAATAATCCCGATTTTGCCAAGGCGTTCGACCGGTTCGGCTCAAAGCGTGTCGTGCTTTTGGGAGAAGCGTCCCACGGTACGTCGGAATTCTATCGTGCGCGCGCCGCGATCACCCGACGGCTGATCGAAGAGCACGGGTTTTCGATTGTTGCCGTCGAAGCCGATTGGCCCGACGCCGCAATGGTTGACCGCTATATCCGGAACAAGGGCCGCAGAACGATGAAGCCATCGCCCTTTTCGCGCTTTCCCACATGGATGTGGCGCAATGTCGAGTTCGATGCGTTCACCCGCTATCTGGAGCAATATAACCGGGCGAGAACGATGAACGATCGCGTCGCGTTCTATGGTCTTGATCTCTACAATATGAATGCATCGATTGCCGCGGTCTCTGGCGTATCTCGACCGGGTCGACGAAGCGGCGGCCAACGTTGCCCGCTCGCGCTATGCGTGTTTGTCGGCATGGTCGCATGACCCCGCAGCCTATGGGCGCGCTGCGCTGACACGCGGGTTTTCTGAATGCGAGAAAGCCGGTCACCCAGATCCTGATCGACCTGTTCAAGAAGCAACTGGACTATAGCGCGCAAGATGGGGATCAGTTCTTTGACGCCGCGCAAAACGCGCGACTGGTCGCCAATGCTGAGCGGTATTACCGCGTGATGTATTACGGCTCGCAACTGTCGTGGAACCTCCGAGATCAGCACATGTTCCAGACATTGGGCCAGATCCTGGACCATGCCGGGCCGGACAAGAAAGCGGTCGTCTGGGCGCATAATTCCCATATCGGCGATGCGCGTTACACTGACATGGGCCGCATCCGTGGCGAGTTGAACATCGGGCAACTCTGCCGCGAAGAATTCGGTGATGCCGCCGCCCTGATCGGGTTTGGAACCGCATCGGGCACCGTTGCTGCTGCTTCAGAATGGGACGCACCGATGGAGACCAAAGACATCCGCCCGCCTCACCCCGAGAGCTACGAGGCATTGTGCCACGATGTCGATCTTGAACGCTTTCTTTGGGATTTCAGAAAGGACCAGCCGGAGGCATTTCGACGGGTTCTGAGCCAGCCCAGATTGCAGCGATATATCGGCGTGATTTACCGGCCCGAGACCGAACGGGCGAGCCACTACGGCTATGCCAACTTACCCGAGCAATATGACGCCTTCGTTTGGTTCGACCAAACGCGGGCGGTCACCGCACTGCCCACCTTGACAAATACGACCGAGGACGAAACTTATCCGTTTGGACTGTGATCTGCCCCGAAATGGAAAGGAGTACTGCAATACTGCAAACAGTCTTCTCCCCGCTCACCAACAACGATCCCTTTGCGGATATGCGCCGAATACAAAGCGCAATGAAACGGCTCTTTGATGGTGCCAGAGCCCCTGGTCAATCCGCAACCTATCCGCCGGTCAACTTCTGGGCCGGTCAGGATGGCATCGTGATGACTACCGAACAGCCCGGACTGAAAGAGGAAAACGTCGAGCTGACGGTCAAGGATACGATGCTGTCCATTCGCGGCAACCATCCGGAACCCAAAGGCGGCGACGACATTGTCTGGCATCGCCGCGAGCGTCCTGAAGGAACATTCCTGCGATCGATCGAACTTCCGTTCGGGATCAATCCTGACCACATCGATGGCCGCGCGCCGAATGAAGCGGACGTGGTACCCGGGATCTGGCCGCAGAACTGAATGCACGCTCGGACCGATCGAAGCGCGCGCTTGCAAAGGCCGAGGACGCCCGCAAGCGCGCCGCCACGGCCCGACAGGGCGGTCGGTCCATTGAGCAACCCGGCGCCTAACGCGACTCGACAGACCTTCCCCACCAGCGCGTGGTTGAAACCTGTTGTCTCACCAAGGGACTCAAGCCGATAAGCAGGATCGCGATCGAGAAAAGGCACCATATTGCGGGCATCTCGTTCGGATCAGTTGTCAGGTAGGCGGCCAGAATCGGCCCGCTGACCAAATGCACGGCGACAAACCGCCATGCCCCGTAGAACAGTGGCAAGATGAACGCCGCGGCCATGTAGGTTGGAAAGCCCGAATAGAAGCCAAATATCCGCTCGATACCGACTAGCAGGCCGTTATAGGGGACATCCCACGCGATGTGCCAATCCCCCGAAACAGTGCACCAACGATCAGCACATAACGGGCTGCCCGGCAGGCAATCGCCAAGTTGGGCTGCCGGGATGATCTGGGCCATCATCACAAGGGAAGAAACCGCACAGGCCGCGAATACCCCGACCCGCGCGCGGCGTTTGACGGCATCGGGGACAAGTTCCATCGCGAACGCGTTGATGAAAAACGGTTGAATCACGATATGCAGATAGGACAGCACAGTCACCGTCTCGTTTTCAGCCGTCCCGCATTGGTCGACAACACCGTATCCGGCGACTTGCAGCGCCTCCATGATGGTAAAGAACCCCAGCGTCAGCCAGATTGCAGGCGGGTCGCCACGCCGATAGGTGACAGCCGCCGCAATCGTGCCAATTGCGATCATCCCAACCGATGCCTCCACGCTCCAGCACATCGCCACATGATCCTTTCTCGTCCGACATTGGAGTGTAGCGATCCGCTTGGCTTGATGCTTATCAATACTGATCGTGAAGCGGGCACTGAGATGCCCAAATGTTCGGTAGGGCCGTGATCGAGATCCAAGTGGTTCTCAGGCTGTGAGTCAGCCTGACAATCGCATGGGCGGATTTCACCGGTGAGGATTGATCAGTGTCAATTGGCCCAGACCGACGTCGACTAGTCACCATGATCATATTCCGAAAGCTGAAGAGCGACCGATGGCAGATGTCGAGACGCTGCTGAAAGGCCGGCAGGGGAATCGGATCGGTTGCTGGATGCGAAGACCCTCCTTGGAGATCCGATTAGGCGCGACGGGGTGTCGGCTTTCCCATCCGACAGTCATGGCATTGGTCTTCGCTTGGGAGGTGACGCTGCGCAGAAACCGGGGGCATCAGCGCGAACAGGATCGGGGGGCGGGATCGAACCACGCGGCGCGACCATCTTTGTACGAGAACGCGCGCGGGTTGCATCCGTCAGGGGTGCATTGGCGAGCATAACCGAGATTGCCACCGATGCTGCGGCGGCGGTCATCGACAAGATGATGGTCTCAACAACTCAATCATACAAAACCTGACATGCCATGGCGCCGCTGGTCGCGATCGTCCTGTGGCTGTTGATTTTGATGCCGGCCTTGGTTGGTCTGGTCCTAATCACGCCGGTCTTCGTCAGGGTGTATCAGATCACATCGCGACACTTTGCCTATCGCATTGGGATGGATAGATTGGTCTGGTTGGTCGCGCGCGTAACGTTTGCCGTGGGGCCGGCGCAAATCCGGATGGTGTCCGACCGCATGAGAACAGCACATCACGGAGATGGGAATGCCTTTATTTCCGGACCAAGAGGACATCCCGCGGTCCTGGTCAGGCATGATGCGACCATGGCAGCCCCTGGGCCCAAAATCGCGCCAGTGACCCGCGCGCATCGCAGATCGGCACCCCGCCGCGTGCCGCGCCCCACAGGAGTCCCACTGACCCCATGTCCATGATTTCACGCAACTCCGAAACGCAGAGCGACGTGATCGCCGCTCTCTCGTCCGCCGATTTCCATCCCGGCGGTAAGCCTGTCGAGATCGTGCAAACCCATGGCGCCATGGTCTTTCTGTCGGGCGATGTCGCACTCAAGATCAAGCGCGCGATCAAGTACGACTACATGGACCTCTCGACACTCGAGTTGCGAGAGAAATGCTCCGGCGCGAACTGGCACTGAACCAGCCGGTCGCGCCCGAGATCTACGTTGATGTCATACCGGTCACGCGCGAGGCGGACGGATGCTTTGCGTTGGGTGGTGACGGATCGCCTGTCGAGTGGGTTCTGCGGATGTGGCGGTTCCCGGCATCGGATGAACTGTCGGTGATCGCAGATGAGGGCCGACTA
The DNA here is from genome assembly GCA_963698645.1 of uncultured Alphaproteobacteria bacterium. Lineage (GTDB taxonomy): Bacteria > Pseudomonadota > Alphaproteobacteria > Rhodobacterales > Rhodobacteraceae > Ovoidimarina. The sequence continues at coordinate 444,706 of CAVORP010000003.1, read as the reverse complement.
GACGACGCATTGGCCTGCGACCTTGGGCAGAGCGTGTTTGACTACCACGCCCAGACGCCGCAACGCACCGCAGACGGCGCGCGCTCATCACCGAGATTTTGGATGAATTGGACCGTGTCTTTGCCGAACTGGAGGACCTGCTGGACGCAAGTCTAATCGCCCGGTTTCATGCGCAAAGCCGCGCCGCTTTGGACCGTACCGCGCCGCTGCTGCGGAAACGCGGTTTCGCCGGTCATATTCGCCGGTGCCATGGCGATCTGCATCTGCGCAATCTCGTGATGCTGGGCGGCAAGCCGGTCCCGTTTGATGCGCTGGAATTCGATGAAGTGCTTGGGACATGCGATGTCCTCTACGACCTGGCGTTCCTGATCATGGATCTGCGACATCGCGGCCTGGGTCGCGCAGCCAATCTAGTGCTCGGCGCCTATCTCCTGGCGGCCATGGGGCGCGAGGATGACGGGTTGGCGACACTGCCGCTGTTCATTGCCGTGCGTGCGGCGATCCGCGCGATGGTGCTTGCACAAACGGCCCGCGCAACCGCATCCCCCATAGGCGCTGACGCAGCCCTCTATCCGAAAGAAGCGCTGGCCGTCCTGGCACCGCCCGACCCTGTACTTGTTCTCATTGGCGGGCTCTCAGGCAGTGGCAAGACAACCGTGGCGCAAGAGCTGGCACCAGAAATCGGGGCGGTCCCCGGAGCGGTTCTTCTGCGCAGTGATACCGAGCGCAAAGCGTTGCGCAGGGTGGACCCCGCGACACATCTTGCAGCGCCCGCATACACTGCTGACGCACGTGCCGCAATCTATGACCGGATATGTCAGAGGGCGTGCGTCATCCTGAAGACCGGACACAGTGTCTTGATCGATGCGACATTCCTCGAAGCTGCCTACAGGAAAAAGGCGGCAGAAGTCGCCGCGACTTCCGGGGTAGCGATGCACCGGCTATGGCTGGATGCGCCACTGAACATCTTGATTGACCGCGTAACGGCACGGCACGGCGATGCCTCTGACGCAGATGCGGATGTGGTTCGGGCACAGTCTGATGGCGGCACTCGGCCAAAGGACTGGACCAAAATTTCCGCCACCGGATCGATTGCGGAAACGGTCGCTCTGGCCAAAGTCGCGCTGCAAACACCTAAGATGGTGCCGATCCAGGCTAGTAGCAGCGCCCTCTTCCACCTCCCAATCCAGCCAATCGCTGCGCCAAGAAAACGCCATGCCGTGCGCTGGTCAGCCATCGCGACGACGCCGCCGTCTTTGGCACCGGATGATGCAACAGGTCATCTCGCACAAGTTCTTCGATATCGGTGCCAGACCGAAGTACCTTGGCGATCCGACATTTCCGCAACCGGTCTCTGTTGATCAGGATCAAAGGGCACCTTCCGCCGACAGGTAGATTTGACGAAAGATATGGATCGGAGGAAATGATGACCCTTCGAGATGCTCGTGACGACGCTCTGTCCGAAAACCGTTTTGTCGCCGACAAGCTCGATGATGTGGCGCGCCTTCTGGACCAACAGAATGCATCCCTGTTTCGGGTAAGGGCCTACCGCGATGCGGCAAGCTACCTGCGTGGTCTGCCACATCCCATCCGGCTCGATTATCAACGCGGCGGCAAACGTGGCCTCGACGATTTGCCCACTATCGGACCCTCAATCGCGGCCATGATCGCCGAAATTCTCGACACCGGCGCGTCGAGCCTTCTGGACAGGCTGCGCGGATCGGCCGATCCGGAACAAGTGCTTCAGACCGTTCCAATGATTGGCCCTACCTTGGCACACCAGATTCATGACGAACTGGGCATCGAAACATTGGAGGCGCTTGAGGCCGCGGCTTATGACGGGCGATTGGCCGGCATCAAGGGCATCGGACCGCGCCGTATCGAAAGTCTGCGCCATTCCCTGGGCGACATGCTGGCACGCAGACGTCCGCGGAAGGCCGCGATTGATCGACAACAACCCTCGATTGCCGACATTCTTGCAATTGATGCGCACTATCGCGGCAATGTCGACAAACTGCCCGAAATCAGACCGCGCCGGTTCAATCCGACTGGCGAGACCCGTCTGCCGATTCTGCATACCGAGCGGAACGGATGGGAATTCACCGCGCTGTTTTCCAACAGCCCGGCAGCGCATCGTTTTGGAAAACACCGCGACTGGGTGGTGATCTACTTTGAACGCGCCGATCAGCCTGAAGGACAAGTCACCGTTGTGACCGAGCATGGCGGCCCACTTGACGGACGTCGCGTCCTTCGCGGGCAGGAAAAGGCTTGCGAGGCGCATTACCAGGCGCTTGAGGAATAGCCACTTAGATCGCACTGAAGGGCAGGAAAACAGGCGTGCCCCGAACAGAGAACGGATCATTTACCTGGCATCGATAATGGCTGCTCATAACGTGGCCCGCGGGCTTCTCATAGCGCCACAGCAGACCAAACAATTGGCGTCTGACTTCAATCTCAAGGAGACTGGTTCTCTGCTACCCGGCAATCCGTTTTGCACAGAACAGCCTCTCGCTATCGCTAGAAACCCTGTGAGCCGAACGGATAAACTTTACACTAGCTGATGTTGAACGGCCTAGGGTGCTAGAGCGAGAATGATTGCGCCAACTGCAATCAACCCTACGCCGCACCAACCGAATATGGAAAGCTTTTCCCCCAAGAAAAGAGCCGCGATCACGGCAACGAAAACAACGCTTAACTTGTCGACCGGTGCAACCCGAGATGCGTCGCCAAGCTGCATCGCGCGGAAATAACACAGCCAAGAAGCGCCGGTAGCCAAGCCCGACATAACCAGAAAGAACAACGTACGCAGTTTGATCTCTGAAAGGTCTTCCAACCTGCCCGTCACCCAGACCAACGCTCCCAAGGCAATTACCACCACAATGGTTCGAAGCAGCGTGGCAAGATCGGGATTGATATCGTCGACTCCCGCCTTCACAAAAATGGCTGTCAGCGCAGCGAAAACAGCAGCGAGAAATGCCCAGAATTGCCATCCAAGAACAAGGTTTGTCATTGACCAAGTCGCTTCTGTCTCAAGAATAGCGACAACTTTTCAATTTCTGACCGGACAATGCAAGCTCTTGCGATGCGCTGGGCATCGCAGTCCCGATTCCATAGTGGCACGACGTATGCTTCCGTACTGCCAGGCCATCTCACGGTTTGGGTCAAATGGCCACTTTGGGGGACGAAATCCGAGCAGTGGTCGAGGAGACCTCTGGAACGCCTTCAAGGTGTCGTGCTGTCGCTCCCGATGTATTACAGCGCTTGATTGACGGTAGAAAATCCAGGAGCACAACATGACATCACAAGGCCCTCTTTCGATGATCGGTGCCGTCGAGCTTCGCGATCAACTTGCGTCAGGCGCCCTGTCGGCCACTGACCTCGCCCGGGCCTGCATTTCGCGTATCGAGGCTCGCGAGGCAGAGATCCGCGCCTGGGCTTGGTTTGACGCGGATCGAGCTCTTCGGGAGGCAGAATGGCTTGACGCAAAGCGCAAAGCCGACGGGCCAATGGGACCACTCCACGGGCTGCCGGTCGGATTGAAGGACATTGTCGACACAGCAGGAATACCGAGCGAAAACGGTTGCCCGCTTGATGCAGGAAGGGTGCCAGAGAAGGATGCAGCCATCGTGGAGAGCCTTAAGGCCGCGGGGGCGCTCGTAATCGGGAAGACAGTAACCACCGAGTTGGCCTTTCTCCATCCCAATGAGACGAGGAATCGAAGGGATCCGGGGCACACACCCGGCGGGTCATCTTCCGGTTCCGCTGCTGCGGTGGCCGACGGGATGATTCCGCTCGCTGTCGGAACCCAGACCGGTGGTTCCGTGATCCGCCCTGCCTCATTCTGCGGGATCACTGGTTTCAAGCCGAGTTTCGGAGCGATTTCGCGGCGCGGAGTTCTGATGCAGTCTCACAGCCTCGACACTCCGGGAGTCTTTGCCAGAGATCCAGACGGGGCCGCACTGCTGGCAGATGTGCTCATGAAAAGAGGCGCCAACAGACCCGGAACTTCCTCCGGGCTGTTCGCGGCGGCACGGGCGGACTGCATCATCCCGCCTGTTTTTGCGTTTGTTCATCCGCCGGGCTGGGACAAGGCCGACGCCGCGCTTAGCATCGCATTTGGTGAGGTCATGGACAGGTTGGGAGATCAGGCGGTGGCTGCCACGCTGCCCGATATTTTCAGAGATGTGGCCGAACAGAGAGCATGTATCAATTTGGCAGAGATGGCGCACCACTACAGAAGATATATTGAGGCTGACGAGAATCTGCTTGGGATCGAGACGCGCGAGGCGATCAAGGAAGGGATGGCGATCCCAGCCCATGAGTATCTCGCCGCAATTGCTTGCCGGGACGCGCTTTCACCCGCGCTCGAGCCACTGTTTGCGCGGTTCGACGCGATCCTATGCCCTGCTGCACTTGGTCCAGCCCCCGAGGGACTGAGCTCAACCGGCGACGCGATTTTCAACGGCCTGTGGACCATGGCAGGAACGCCTGCGGTAACGCTTCCGTTGCTCAGTGCACCAAACGGCCTTCCAATGGGCGTCCAGCTGGTCGGTCCGGTCAATGGGGACGGCCGGCTGCTACGTGCTGCGAGCTGGCTCTGGCGATGGATGGGCGAACAGCGCAGTTAGACCATTGCTTGTCCGCATAGGGTTCCGAGCTGACGTGAAGCCAAGGACTTATGAAAGTTCCGCTAAGGGACTCGAAGCCGCCATTCGCTGCGCCTGGCTCGTTATGGAGCAAGTTCAAAGCATTGTGGCGTGTGCGGGAGAGTGCAGACCCTGGATCGAGGTCGCACAAAGCCGCAGAAGTCTGCGTTCGCATTATTGCGATATGAGCTATAGTCGGACGCGAACAGGGCGTAGCGAGAAGGTGGCGCTGTTTATCCCAGTCAGATGGAAGATCGTGATGCAGACGCAAGTCGGATTTGAGCCGAGGAGCTTCTTGCGATCCAGAATACCGCGCACGATGTCGAAAGTCAGGAAAGCAAGATCGATCACCTGCTCCATGCACCGCATTGACGTGCGCTCTGGCGCCGCGATCTCGGCAAAGGTCTTGCCTGCTTTGACCTGCCCGAACCAGCTGTGTGCAAATATCAAAAAACATTGACGATTTCCCAGATATCGGGACACTTCAGAATGCAGCAAGGGCTATAGAATTCCCAGATCAGGTCACGAAAATGCGAGTGGTTTACAGCGAAGATCATCGTCTTCATTTTCCGCAGGCAGAGCTTTCGGGGGGGCAGTTTGTCACTCCTTTTGAACGCCCCTCGCGCGTCGAATACGTGCTCAACCGGCTGCGCGAGCAGAAGATGAAGGACATAGTTGCGCCGGATCCGGTGGACATGGCACCTTTGCATGCCTTGCTTGATCCGGGTTATCTGAAATTTCTGGAAACGGCCTGGGACGACTGGAAAGCCGCCGGTATGGCGGGCGAGATCATTGCCGCCAATGTGCCTGCGCGTGGCATGCATATGGACCGGATACCCGAAAACATCGATGGAAAGGTCGGATACTACTGCCATGCCTCAGAGACGGCGATCACGCGAGGGACATGGGCGGCTGCCCTGTCATCTGTCGCCTGTGCGCAGACCGCACAGCGGCACGTGGCGGCTGGGGCCGACAGTGCCTTTGCGCTCTGCCGTCCGCCCGGTCATCATGCGACTGCGGATCAATTCGGTGGCTACTGCTTCATCAACAACGCTGCCGTTGTTGCAGACATGTTTCGCGCATCAGGTGCGGCGAGAGTGGCCATTCTCGATATCGATTTTCATCACGGAAATGGAACTCAATCGCTGTTTTACGACCGTGCTGACGTGTTGTTCGCGTCGCTACATGGGGCACCACAGGAGGCTTACCCCTACTATCTTGGCTACGCGGACGAGACCGGAAGGGGTGCTGGAGAGGGAGCCAACCTTAACTATCCGATGACCTCAGGTACCAACTATGGTCAATGGTCTGAAGCACTGGATGATGCCATTGCCAGAATCGGAGACTGGGGCGCCGAAGCGGTGGTGGTGTCATTGGGGGTCGATGCCTACAAGGAAGATCCGATCAGCTTTTTCCGGCTGGAGAGCGATGACTTCTGGGATGCAGGCCGGCGGATCGGGCGGATGAGACGCCCTACCGTCTTCTGCATGGAAGGCGGCTATGCCATCGAGGCTGTTGGGATCAATACCGTCAATGTGCTTGAGGGGTTCAAGGACACATAGCTTTGGGTCGGTTGTGACCAGGAAAGGAGCATACGGGGCTGCACCACAGCCCCGTATGTCGCGGCTTACTTCAGAAGTTCGGTCCAGATCGCGGTATAAAGATCAACCGCCGACTGGGGACAGGTGGGCAGAAACTGGCCCGCTGAAGCGAACTCCGCCGGCGTCACGATCTCGGGCGCTGTCTTCATGTCCTCGGGCATGAATTCTTCGGATCCAGCGACTCCGTTGGCATAGCGCGCAAAGCTGGAGATCATGGCGGCGTTTTCAGGCTCAAGGATAAAGTTGATGAACTGATAGGCTTCTTCCACGTTCTGGGCATCCGACAACAAAGCGACAGAGTCCATGAACAGGGGATACCCTTCCTTCGGATAGCCATAGACAACATCGGGATTGTTGATGCGCGCCCGCATGGTCGATCCGTTCCAGTTCACCGAGGCTGCGTAGTCTCCGGAGGATAGCTTGTCCGTAGTACCGTAATCCATCGACAGCCATTTCGGCTTGGCTGCCATCATCTTGTCGCGGACCTGCTTCAGGAGATCGAGGTCTTCGGTACAGGCTTCACCACCCACATTGAAGATTGCCATGTTGATGACGTCCGTCATTTCCGGCACAACGTTGATCTTGCCCTCCAATTCGGGGGGCGGATCCATGAACAACTCCGATGTGTTCACATCACCGCTATAGACTGTCGTGTTCACCGCAATCCCGACTGATCCCCACTGCCACGGAACCGAATGCCGGCGACCCGGATCCCAGGGAACATCTTTCCATTCAGCCGCGATATTGCCGATGTTGGGGATTTTCGAATGGTCCAGCTCCGCAATCAGGCCCTTACGGACATAGACCGGGATATAGTTGGCCGATGGTACAACAAGATCAAAACCAGACGCACCTGCCTCGACCTTGGTCAGGGCGGTTGTGTTGCTGTCATAGTCGGTGATGGTCACGGCGATGCCGGTTTCGGCCGTGAACTTCTCAATCAGTTCGGGACTGGTGTAATTGCCCCAGTTGAAGAGGTTGAGCTGCCCTTCAGCCATGGCGCCGATGGCGCTGCTGAACAGGGCTGTGGTTGCAATAAGATAAGTCTTCATAGGTCTCCCCTTGTGGTGTTGCGCGGGTTAGTCCCGCTTCTTGGTGACGAAAACGAAGATGGTCAGGATGACCACCGTCAAGGCCAACAAAGCTGTCGAGATGGCGTTGACCTCTGGCGTCAGGGCCCGGCGCAGCTGGCCCAGCATATAGGTGGGCAGGGTATCCTGTCCGGCGGACTTCACAAATTCCGTAATGATCACGTTATCAAGAGAGATGATGAACGCAAGCATCGCACCTGCAATCACACCCGGCAGCAAAAGCGGCAGTGTGACATAGCGAAACGTCTGCCAAGGCGTCGCATAAAGATCCGCAGCGGCAGTTTCCATGCTCGTGTCCATTCCCTCAAGCCGGGCCTTGATCGGCAGATAGGCGAAGGGCACGCAGAAGGCCGAATGCGCAAGGATCAGATAGCCAAGCCCGCTGTATCCCGTGGCGACCTTGACCGATGAAAAGAAGATCAGCAATGCAACGGCGGTCACGATCTCGGGCACCATCAGAGGCTGGTTGATGATGATATAGATCACCGTCTGCCCTTTGAACTTGCCCCGCCGTGTCGTGCCAAGGGCGGCCATCGTCGCAACCGTCGTCGAGATGACGGAAGCCCAGAGCGCGATGATCAGCGATCGCGCCGTCGCATCCTGCACGGCCTCGTTATTGGCGGCGACGACGTACCACTGCAGGGAAAATCCGCCCCATTGATTGACCGAATTGCCGCCGTTGAACGAATAGATCACCAGCGTCACGATGGGCGCGTAAAGCAGCACGAAGGACAGGATCGCCACAAAGGTGAACCCGGGCAAGGTCGTGACATCAAAGGCCCGCTGTTTAGCCATTGGGACCCTCCCGTGTCGGAGACACGGGTGTAGACCACCAACGATACCAGAACGATCAGCAGCAGCATGGTGGACAATGCCGCGCCCAGCGGCCAGTTCTGCCCTTGTCCGAACTGCAATTCGATGAAATTGCCGATCATCATGTTCTTGCCGCCGCCGAGGACGCGAGGGGTGACATAGGCACCGAGGCTGGGAATGAAGACCAGAATGCAGCCGGCGATTATGCCGGGTTTGATTATCGGAAGGATGACCCCACGCAACACCTGCCAGCGCGAGGCATAAAGATCGTATCCCGCCTCAATCAGCCGGAAATCGAACCTGTCAATCGCCGCATATAGCGGCAGCACCATCAGCGGCAGATAGACATAAGTCATGCCGATCAGAACGGCCGTATCGGTGTAGAGGATCTGGATCGGTTCCGAGATCAGACCAGCATTGAGCAGAAAGGTGTTCAGGATACCCTGATTGCGGATCACCTCCATGATTGCAAAGGTTCGGATCAGCAGGTTCGTCCAGAACGGAATCGTGATCAGGAAAAGCCAGAACGCCCGCGCCTTTGCCGGTCTTGTGGCGATAAACCATGCGGTCGGCAGGCCAAACGCGAAGGTGATCAACGTGGTCGCGACCGACAGTTTTACCGATCGCCAGAAGATCGACAGGTTCGCATCCGCAAGGCTAATCGGTCTGGTCGAAGATATCGCGCTCGAACAGGACGCGGAACCAGCCTTCGCCGGACAGGATCCAGCGGACCCCGGAATAGTCGCCCTTTTCGAGGACCGAATAGACCGCCACGATGATCAGAGGACCGCTGGCCGCGACGATCAGCAAAACCAGCGCGGGCGCGGACAGAAGCCAGCCATTGACGCCCTTGCTGCGTTGTCCGGCGCCGTTGCTCATGATTTCAGCACTTGAATGGCCTGCTGCGTCGATCTGCAGCCCCACGTCGTCGCCGACTTCGAACGTTCCGGCCGAGTTGGATTGTACGCGGGCGATGATCTGGCTGCTGTCGTTCAGGACCAAGGTATAATGGGTGTCGGTGCCCAGATAGGTCGCCTCGACGATCCTGGCTGCAATGCCGGTGCCAGTGCGGCATCAGGCGAATCTGCTCCGGTCTCAGGGCCAAGGTAACTGTGCCTTCCTGCCCGTTCAGCGGCACGTTCAGAATGTCTCCCGTCCCGATCCGGACCTCGGTTCCGTCGACACGGGCCTCCAGAAAATTCGTCTCGCCGATGAAATCGGCGACAAAGCGGTTGACAGGGCGATCGTAGATGTCGTGCGGCGTTCCCACCTGAAGCAGTTCGCCCCGTGACATCACGCCGATCCGGTTCGACATGGTCAACGCCTCTTCCTGATCGTGAGTCACGAAGATAAAGGTGATTCCCGTTTCCGTCTGAAGCCGCTTCAATTCGCTTTGCATTTCCTTGCGCAGCTTGAGATCCAGCGCCGAGAGCGGCTCATCCAGCAGCAGCACCTCAGGTTCGGGCGCCAAAGCGCGGGCCAATGCCACACGTTGCTGCTGGCCGCCGGACAATTGTTGCGGCAGCCGGTCAGCAAATTCTTCGAGCTTCACCAGCGCCAGAACACGCTCGACCGCGCGCGCCACCTCAGCCGCGGGTTTGCCCTGCATTTTCAGTCCGAAGCCCACGTTCTGCGCGACGGTCAGATGCGGAAACAGGGCATAGGACTGGAAGACTGTATTGACCGGGCGCTGGTTGGGCGGCGTGTGGGTGATATCCTTTCCCGACAGGTGGATCGTGCCGGACGTAGGTGTTTCAAACCCGGCAATACAGCGTAGCAATGTCGTCTTTCCGCATCCAGAGGGACCAAGGAGCGTAAAGAATTCGCCCTTCTCAATGGAAATTGAGACATCGGCAAGAGCCTGAACCTCTCCTTTGCCCGATCCGTAGATCTTGCCGACATTGCGCGCGTCGACCGCGATATCTGTACTCAATCGCGTGTCCCCCTTGGCGTTAAGCTGCAATGGGTTCCGGGGTATTGCAAGGTAATCCGCCAGCAGTGCAGGCCTTCGATGCGCCCAGGGAGCGGCACGCTCAAGTTCTGCGCAAAGAGCGATCAGATCGGCATCCTCCCCGAAGGCTGCCGCCAGTTGGATGCCGATGGGGAGGCCGTCCTCGGTCCAATGCATCGGGACAGATGCGGCGGGTTGGCCGCTGGCGTTGAATGCGGCGCAGAACGGCGAGTATTCGAAAACGCCGCCCGGACCGATACGGTAATTCTCATAGTCCTCGCGGTCATGGGAAAAGCGACCCACCTGCGCAGGCGGTTCGGCCAGTGTCGCCGACAGAATGACATCGAAGTCGTCGAAGACCGCCGCCATCTCGCGTCCATAGGCATGGATCTTGTTCACCGCACTCAGATAGGTCGCGCCAGAGATCTCATTCGCAAATCTCAATGCCCCAAGCGCGACACCTTGAATATCGCCTTGCCTTAGGTCCCGCCCCTTTGACGTTCGTCGCGTTTTGTACCCAAAGCGCCGTCCCGCAGGCAACGATCCGGGTCCAGGCCCGCATCATGCCTTCGTGATCGGCCTTCGGGTGGCCGGGGCTGACATGATGCCCCAGCCCTTCGAGGACCTTCGCGGTCTCGAGCACGGCTGTTTGACAGGCGCTGTCAATTGGCGTTCCGGTAAACGTTGTGTCACAGAGCAAAATCCGCAGCCGGCGCGGAGGACGGGTGATGGCATTGGAATAACTCACGTCCATGGCCGGTGCGACGTATGGCGCGCCCGCATCCGGGCCTGCGCAGGCATCCATCATCGTTGCGTTGTCGCGGACGGAACGCGACAGAAATCCGTCAATGGCCATCCCGGCCCAGCCTTCGCCGGCCATCGGCCCATCGGGGAAACGGGCCCGCGTCGCTTTGAACCCGAAGAGGCCGCAATTTGAGGCCGGAATTCGCACCGATCCGCCCCCGTCAGATCCATGTGCCATGGGGACGATACCCGCCGCGACAGCTGCACCTGATCCTCCCGAAGACCCACCAGATGTACGCGACAACTTCCATGGGTTTCGTGTGGGGCCATCATAAACGGCCGCCTCTGTTACGGGACCAACACCGCCCTCCGGCGAGGTCTGTCCGACCAAACGTCACGACGCCGGTTGCACGGATTCTGCGGTAAATTTCGCTGTCATAGGCATAGCGGGTGTTCCGCATGAGATGCGAGCCGCTGTGTGATGGAAAATCCACTGCTTCTGCCCCCAAATCTTTTATCAAGAAAGGGGACGCCTTTAAACGGACCGTCAGGCAAACCGGCTTTGATGGCAGCGCGCGCTGCCTTTTCCTGCACCAAGACAACCGCGTTCAAATCCGGGTTGAATGCCGCCAGCCGTGCCATGGCTTCGTCGAGCAATTCGTTTGGTGACACTGCGCCTGAGGCAACCTGCTGCGCCAGGAAGGTCGCATCATCCTGATATTCATGTCCCATTGATTACATCTCTTCCGGACTACTGAATTTGGAAATTGAACTTGTGTGAAGGTGCGCAACGCAACTCTGTGATGGAGGGACCTCGAAATTTCCCACTTTTCCACTTCGATCGTTGAGTTGAAACGAAACTGTATCCCTTTCAGGGCTGTTCGGCTTCGGATTTTCATCCACCCAACCGTAGTTCGACTTTGCAAAACCATCCAACTGCTCGTCGGTGAATGTCAACGGTGGCGCCACATGATCAATTTCTGTCATTCCGTTGGTCGAGCCCAATCACCAAACCACAAGAACGATGCTCTTTTCCTGTGCTGCAGATCCCTGAAACCCCATCTTGAACTCCCTGTCATTTTGCTCACGAAATCTATTCATACGATCATGAAATCATTCGGTTCAGCGATGTAAAATGGTAATTTCATGCCTCTGATCCTAAGAACTTCCCTAATCTTTCACAGAGTATCAGGGAGCCCGGCCCCAAGATCGACCCGATCGGGACGGCCTACACAGGCGGGCACTCCCAGAACAAAGACAAGGCACGAAGCATCTGAGAAGGCAGCGCACCTCCTGTGCGGTCAAGGACCTTACCCACCACCGGGAGGGCACATAAGTCGATAGGACCAACCCAGATCTCATACAAATAACGCCGCAGGATATGCTTTAGCCGCCCCGCCAAGGCATTGAGAAAAGCCAACATCGTCGAAATTCGCGGGTCACTGCGGAATGCACTTCGCCGCGTGGGTGGCATCGAACGTTGCGAAGAACCCTCGTCGATCTTGCAAACGGCATGGTTTCCGGATGCGCAGCTGTCTCTCCGACCTGTCGGCATTCAACGGAAACGGACGCAGAGGCCGTCTGACCGGGGTTTTCGACGGCCACCGTCCGAACCGATCTACGGTTTTATATCCGGCCCATACCGATAAAGAGCTGCCTGTCAGGATCCTTGATCGCCCGACGGCCGTGCATGACCCGGGTATTGTCGATCACTGCGATATCACCGTCTTGCCAGTTGATTTCGACGGTACATGTTTCGGCTATGTCTCGAAGGGCCTCGATTTCCTCGTCAGTGACCAGCGAGCCATCCTCAAGCGTATAGCTCGGCTTCTCGTAGTTGTGGGACGGCCCCAGTATCGCGTTGGCAAACGCCTGACCATTCGAGATCGATGACCCGCGAACCGGGGTCAGGGTAATCCGATATTCCATCGATCCGTCGTCGTTGAGCGTGAAGTCCTGGTTCGGAATGGCCGCCTTGAACTGCAGGACATGGTCCATTGTCACCTCTGACGGGTCGGACAGAGCGGGATGTTCGTTCGCGAGGTAACGCTTCCAGAGCGTTTCGGGTAGAGTGCGCGTGACGGTCATGGTCTGAGCCCAGCGGGCCTTGAGCCTGCTATCGAAGGCCTCGAACACGCGCCGCCCGTCGCAAATAGTTGTTTGCGAGCCTTCGAAAGCCGCCTTGCTACAGAAAAACGCCACGATATCAGGGCAGATCGGCGTGTTTCCGTTCTCGATATGAAGACCGATCGGACCAAGACCCGCATCGACCCTTTGCGTCGTCTTGTCGGTATTCTCCCTTGCGGGATCGAAGGTCACGGATTTGCACAACTTGGTTGTCAGGCCACTGAAGGCGGTCATGTCGGCGTCGAAACCGCGCAGCAGGGACCAACCATCCTGCGTGAGGTGGGATTGCAGGGCGGCAATGACCGAGGGGTCTGTGACGGATGTATCTGCCCCGGCGCCGCGGATCACGTTGTAGCTCATGGAATGTGTCCTGGTTGTTCGTTTTGCCCGCTCTGGAGGCGCTGCCTTACGCCTTGCTTACAGTCTTCAGCGCCGCGAGCGCTTTCGGACTGCGGGCCTGTGCGCCAAGGGATCTATCGACGAGCGAGGGGAAGAGACGCTGCACCTTGACGAAGATCCGCTCCTTGCCCTTGGGAAAGCTCTCTCGCTTTCCCGAAAGAATGGCCGACCATGCCTCGCGTGCGACCGTTTCAGCGCTGTCCAGCGTCATGTCCAACGGTTCGATCAGGCTGGCGAATTCCAGTTCTGCGGCCGTTTTCGTGGCGCGAGGCGCGATATAAGTGACGCCCACCCCCGTCCCCGACACTTCGCGCCGCATGGCATCGGAAAAGCCACGCAAGCCGAATTTGGTCGCGGAATAGGCGGCAAAGAACGGAAAGGCGATGTCTCCGAAGACAGAGCCGATATTGACGATCCGGCCACCGCGCGCCGTCACGGCAGGCAGGAGGTCGCGGGTCAGGAGAATGGGCGCGGTCAGGTTGGTATTGACCATTCTGGCCACGTCTTCGTCTTTCGCACAGGCAAGCCGGCCAACGTTCAAGATGCCGGCATTGTTGATCAGGACATCCAGCCCACCTACCGCCGCGGCAGCGATTGCGGCACGCCCTTCGCAGGTCGTGACATCGGCAACGACCAGTTCTACGACGCCAGCCCCGATAAGCATCCGGGTCTCCGCGAGGCTCGCCTGCGTCCTGCCCACTAGGATCAAGTCAAAACCCAGATGTGCAGCTTGAACGGCAAGGGCCCGTCCTATTCCCGAACCTGCGCCGGTAATGAGGGCTGTTTTTCTAGGGTTCATGACGCGATGCTTTCCAAATCCATGGGTGCTTTCAGGGGAACGGCCTTGCGCGTGTCGATCAGCGCCTGTGCAACCGCACGGTTCGGTGTGCCCGCGGGGTAGAGGAGATCGGGCTCGGTCGGGTCGGTCAGGATAAGCTCTGCGGGTCTTGCGAAAGATGGAAGATCGGCCACGGCCTCTGCGATATCGTCCCGTGAGATCGGCGCCGACGTTACCACGATCAAGACCAACGCGCCGTCTGCCTTGCGCAAACCCAGGGCCGCACTGACGACGCGGGGATCGGCAAGGACGCGTTGCTCGACCCATTCGGGCGAAATGTTGCGGCCTGCTCCCGTGACCAAGAGTGCGTCCTTTCGGCCCTCGATGACAAGTCTCGCTCCGACGAAATGGCCCAGATCACCGGTATGCCACCGTGCGGGCGCGGCCTCGCCGTTCAGGTAACCCATCATGACCGTCGGCCCCGCCACCGTGATCTCCCCGTTCACGAGTTGCACATCCAACTCGTCAAGTACGCGCCCCACCGTTCCTGCAACACTGTCGCCGGGCCGGTTCATCGCAACGACGGCACAGCATTCGGACAGGCCATAACCTTCGTGGATCGGGATACCCAGTGAAGTGGCATTCTCCACCAGTGCCGGCGCCGCGGAAGCCCCGCCCACCGCGACGAACCGCAGGCTTGGGGGCGCTCTTTCCCCTCTGGCTGACAGGTCCGCGACCCAACGTCCCAGAAGCGACGGAGCGAGAAGGCTCGTTGTGGGCCGGACCTCGTCGAAGGCGGCGCTCAAAGCGTCAATCGGCTCACCAAAAAGCGCCTTGGTGGCCTTGGAACGGAACACCGTCTCGGCCCCGGCAAGGATCGGGAGGAAAATCCCGCAGATCTGCTCGAGCAACTGTGCCAGCGGCAGGATTGATAGATGGCGGTCGGCCGGCCCGGCTCCTATGACGCGTGAAAGCGCCCGCAGAGATGCATCGAGTTGCCTGTCGCCGATGATCACGCCCTTCGGGTGCCCGGTCGAACCGGAGGTGTAGATTACACGTTCTGCCCCGCCGCGATATGTCTGGATCATGCGCGTGCCACCAGAGAAATCGGGATCGATGACCCTGACCTGCGGGACGGTGGCAAACACCGCAGGATCACGGGAAACAATAGCACCGATATCGGCATCCATCAGAATATGGGCATTCTGTTCTGCACTAAAGAAGAAGGGCAGTGGCACCTGCCTGCGGCCAGTCAGCGCAATCGCAAGGTCGGCTACGACGTAATCAATCCCACCTGCCAACCCGATTCCGATGGTGGCGGGCGCGTTCTGCAATCGATGCGCAAGGTCGGCCACCCGAGCAGTCAGATCTTTCCACGAGACAGAACCTTGATCGTCGCGAAAGGCAATTGCATCGGGACATGAGCGTGCATTCCGGGCGAGAGCTTCGAAGACGGCTTTCATTATATGCCCTCCTCAGTACGAAACCAGGGCGGACTGGATCCGAGGGGACAAAGCGGGCTGTTGAGTCGACATTTCGCTGACCGCGCACACCCATGGGTCTGTTTCGTAGTAACGGCCCCAGCTGGAAGCGTTCTTCAGCCGTGAAGGATCGGCCGGGCAGAGGGTCAGATAGGTGAGGCCGGTTCGGTGCAGGAGCTTGCGCAACGGCGCCGTGGCCGTGAAGACGCCGCATGTCATCCCGTTCCGGCGGCCCCAGCCGATCATCCAGTCAAGCATAGGGAGGACCGGAAACGGGGTTCTCGATGCGAGCGACACCACTTCCATGATAGCCACTTCAGGTACCTTGTGACCCGCCTGTGCAAACAAGGCGTCACCGAAGTCGCCATCCATATACGTGCCTGAAAAGAACCCATCCACGGCCGTTCTGATCCCCGCCGCGCACATCACTTCGCCGTCCACTTGGGAAGCGCTGACCAAGAGCGGCGCGAATTCGGTGATCTCCGCACCATAGACGTCCTTGTAAACGCGGCGGATATGGTTCTCTGCCGCCTGCCTGCCGGGACAGGCCTGCCTCAATAGCTCGATCTTCATTGTCGACCTCGGAACGCACTTGCTGCTGTTAGAGGGGCAGATGGCAGGGCAAGCCTTACACCAGACTTACAGTGCGGATCGATTTCCTGTCAGATCCCGACCCTGTCTGGCCAAGTCACTGCAAAAGTGCTGCCGCCGCCGGGACGGTCGGACACGGTTGCGCACGCTCCGTGCGCGCGCGCCACGGATTGAACGATGGCCAGACCAATTCCCGATCCGTCGACATCCTGAGCGGCCTTGCCACGGTTAAACCGCTCGAACAGCGTTTCTTTCAAGGCATCGGGTACGCCCGGACCGGAATCAAGCACGCGGAACCCCACAGGGCTCTCTGTCACTTCAAGCTCGACCTCGGATCCTTTGGGGGTATAGCGCAGTGCGTTACGAACCATGTTCTTCAGAGCGATCCCCAGAAGTCCTGCATGGCCCTCGACATTCACGTCTGCCGAACCATTCACTGCCAATGTGCGCCCGGCGCGCAAGGCTTCGCCGGCCAACTCACTGGCCTGCTCCAGAACCAAAGCACGCAAATCCACAGGTGCGAACGCACCACCGCCCGCGGCATCGGCCCGTGACAGGTCGATGAGTTGTTCGAATATCTGGTCCAGATGGGACAGGTCATCCGCGAGACTGCCGCGCAATTCAGCGTTCTCGATGCGTTCGACGCTCGAGTGCAAGACGGCCAGCGGCGTCCGGATCTCATGGGCAACGTTAGACGAAAAGTCGCGCTGTGCCTGATAACCTTGTTCAAGCCTGTCAAAGGCGCCGTTCACAGCTTGAATCAGAGGATGGATTTCCGAGGGGACTTGTTCCACCGAAAGTCGTTTGTCGATGTCGAATGGCCCCACCTGATGCGCCTGACGGGACACCATCTCCAGCGATGCGAGGGCGCGACGTGTCGCCAGAAGCGCCGATGCCAGAATTGTCGCCAAACCAAGCACTACCCACCAGATCCCCTCTCGAATTTCGGACAAAAGCGTTTGAAGTTGCGTCTGGTCCGTGCGCTTCGGAAAGGTAGATGCCAATACGAACACGTCGCTGTTCCGAATTCTGCCGCGAATTCCGACTGCGATCCTATCGCCGGGCAACCTCACCCGGGCGTGCTCGCCCAGTCCGATTTGCGACAGCTGCGCCCAGATGCCCGCAGATGCTTCGCCGCCGACAACAGGCCGGCCCGAGGCGTCAAAGACGGTATAGCGATAAGTGCCCTCGACACCTCGAAACCGAAGCGCGTTCGGATTCAGACCAAATTCAGACGCGCTCGGATCGATCTCGCCCAAGACCTCCTGTGCCTCCTGCAACAATGCGTCTTCGGAGTTCTCTTCGAGGTGCTCATAGAATTCATAGACGAGAATTGAACCTGCGAGAGCAACGCAAAATGAAAGCGCGAGGCTGATATTGACAATGAGTCTCCGGCGCAACGATCGCCTGGTGCCGAACAGGCGCTCTGTCAATGTCATGGCACGGCGTCTTGCAGCACGTAGCCGATCCCGCGCAGGTTATGAATGGAGCTGCTTGCGCCATAGCCCATCAGCTTTCTGCGCAACCGATGGGTCAGAACTTCGATCGCGTTCATGGTGGGTGGGTCGTCGAAGCTGTAAAGCGCGTTTTCGATTGCGTCCTTCGACAAGACCCTGTCTGCGCGCCGCATGAACAGTTCGAGCAGCGCCAGTTCGCGTTTGGTAAATTTCGCAGGCTTGTCGTCTATGGCAACAGACCTGTCCGCGGTGTCAAAGCGGATGTTGCCGCAGCAGAGCGACGCTCCCAAAGCGCCGCCGGGTCTGCGCATCAAGGCATTGATGCGCGCGACAAGTTCCGCGGCGGCGAAGGGTTTGACCAGGTAGTCGTCGGAGCCTGCATTCAGCCCTGCGACCCGGTCTTCCAAAGCGTCCCGGGCCGTGCAGATGATCACCGGAGTTCCTGGTTTGACGCCCTTGATAAGATCCAGAACGGCCAATCCATCGACATCAGGCAGACCGCGATCAAGGATCACGGCATCATAGTCAAAGCTTTTCGCCGAATGAACCGCGTCCTCGCCGGTATGGACCACGTCCACGGCAAAACCGTTTTCACGCAAACTGGCACTTGTGTTGCGCGCCAGCTTTTCGTTGTCTTCAACGTAAAGGAGCCTCATCGGCCCTCCGCCCTATTTCCGGATGTAGGTCACGGTCGAGCCATCATCTGCCTTAAACGCCACCCGCGCAAGATTGCCATCTCCGTCGTACCAGAGATCGCGCGCCAGATCGCCGGACAGGCGGTAGTGATGCGCATTTACCTTGCCCTGCTTGGTGCCAACGCTTTCCAAGCCCAGATCGACAACGCGGACCGACATGATCTTGCCATCGATCGTGTTCATGAGCTTGCTGCTGCGCACGATATCGTCATTCCACAAGCTGGCGGGAAGCGCGCCTTTGGCCTGGGTGCGCAATTGGTGTGGCGTTCCGTCATCGTTGGTTTCCGAACTCAGGGCCTTCAGACTGCCACTCTCCCACTGCTCGACGCTGTCGTGTTTGAAGCTATACGCGTTAATCCGGATCAAGGGGACCTTGACCGAGATGTCGGTGGCGACATTCACCGAGAAAGCGTTCTTCGAACCGGAAAACCTGTAGCTGTGATCGCCGATATCCTTGCCCTTGCGGATCACATCGAATTTCAATGTGCCATCCGAGGGCAAAGAAAGCGCGTGAGCAGGCGCGGCAAGTGCCAAGGCAAGGCCAACGGCCAGTCCCAGAATTCGCATGAAGGTCTCCATCAGTCTGATTTCGTCGTGGCGGCTTGATGGAGACGGTTGCTTACAGGATGCTTACACGCTTCTTCGAACGGCCAATGCCATGTTCTCGGACCCCCCACTTCTCAACAGCCTTATCCGGGCAGATATGTATGCGATATACAGCTGCGCGAGGGAACATTCCTATGGGTCCGACTGCCGCTTTTGTCGCCCATCGGGTGAATGGTCAGACGCGCGAAATCGAGGCATTGCATCAGCTCAAATGACTAGGGAGGATCCCCAGAGCGCTTCCGCGATCGGCAACTTTTCCGCTAGCGGTATTGCGCGGCAGTAATGAATTCGCCGAACGCCTCGCACCAGATCAGCACCGTCGTGTATTGCGTGACATCAACGCCCTCAGGCACTGTAAGAACGAACCCGTTGAAGCTTTTCACATCTCCGATCAATTGTGCCTCCGCTTTCAGCGGCAGGAATTCGTCCTCGTGCGCGGCAAATTGCGGGACAAGGTAAAGCTTGTAGTCCGGCCCGGGCGCAAGATTGCCCTCATGCACGATGCGTGACGCGGAAATGCTGATCTTTCCCTCCCCCCAATGCAGGAAGTCACTGCCCGGCAACTCCCGCGTCAGTTCGGCGACGAACATCGCATCCCGGGCTTCAGCCTCCAGCATGGCCTGATCGGGTGACGCGGGTGCGGTGAGGATCGGTAAGAGGTAAATGCCGAGGGCGAACCCCACAGCGAGAGCAATGACGTGAGACAGGCCTAGAAATAAGAAACCACGCATGCAACCTCCATTCAGCATGGTACCACCATGCTGCAATCCTGCAATCATGGTCCAGCCCCATCTCGGGCCGGTGTGTGGCTCAAGAATTCAGGGCAACCTAGGAAGTCGGACCTATGGACAGGATCGTCTTCCCACGCGTTCCTGGACGCAACACCGCCCGATGCGCTTCGGCGGATTGCGCAAGTGGGAAGATTATGCCGATCTCGGGCTGCAGGACGCCTTCGTGAAGGCCTTCGGTGATCTCACAAAATGCCGATGTCACCAGTTCGCGCGGCGCGTTCCAGATGGCCATGCCCATGATGTCGAGCTCTTTCATCATCGCGATGCGCGGTGCAATACTCACCTCGCCACGGCAGCCGACAATTACGACGCGCCCGTATCGCGCGGCGAGGGTCATATCGGCGGCCAGATTGGCGTCGGCGAGCATTTCAACGATCAAGGCCGGCCCCTCGCCCCCGGTGGCGGCACGCACCACCTCGAGATAGCCCGGCTGCGCGTGGTTCACGGCCAATTCGGCTCCCTGCGCCCGCACGCGATCCAATCCCTCTGGCGTCCCAGCGCTTCCGATCATCCGCAAACCCGCTCTGCGGCCGAGCTGGATCGCTGCCGAGCCCACCGCGCCGCTGGCGCCATGGATGAACACGGTCTCGCCCGGCTTGGCGCGGCCTCTCGCGAACAACGCGATATGGGCCGTGGCATACGGCACGCCAAGTGCGGCACCCTGATCGAAACTGGTGGTCTCGGGCAGCGAAAGCACGTTCTTGGCCGAACGCACGACCGCCTCGGCATAACAGCCCGAAAGATCACCCCCCAATGCCGCGCTGACAAAGACCCGGTCACCGCGCGCGAATGCCGTCACATTCGGTCCCACCGCCGCCACCACCCCGGCACAATCACCGCCGGGAATGTAGGGTAAGTCCGGCACTTTCGCGTAGTTCCCGGTCAGCATATAGGTATCCGCCGGGTTGACGCCCGCGGCGTGAATATCGATCAGCACCTCGCCAGAGCCTGGTACGGGCCGAGGCAGAGATTCAAGTTGCAGAACCTCCGGACCCCCAAAGGAATGGGCGCGAATTACTCTCATTGACAATCTCCTAGGGTCAGATTCCATGCCGTCTTCCTTCGGCGATCTCAAGTGCGCGGATCGCAAAGCGTTCTTCCAACGGCACCAGAGCAGCGGCATTGGAATTTGCAGCGTTCCCAGCAAGCGCGCGGCTGGCGATGCCCACAAAAAATACTGCGAAAGGATACAGCGCAAAGGCCTCGTGAAAAGGCATAGGAGGTGGGGCGTCGGGAAAGGCGGCGCGGTCGCGATCGACGAAATCATCTTCGCCCGGAAGCCGCTTCGCCTCCAAGTCGACTCTCAGAATTCCGCCATATTCCTGCGGCCCCATGTGCCGGGTCATCCAGCAGAACCCCAAAATCGCCATCGACCGGAAGATTGCCTTTAGGCCAACTTTGCAGCCGCTCGATAGGGCCGATCGGGCCGGAGGGCGATGCACGGTATTGCCGCTCCCGCCGCGCGATCTTCCATTCGAAATAATTGCCCGGGCCGCCGAAATCGGCAAGCCCTCGATCTCGGGACCGAGGACATGCATCGCGGTCATCGTATCGGCTACCGCCATCCAGATGGGCTACCGTTCATCGGGCGGCAGATCGCGCAAGGATGTGTCGGTAAAGACCCGAGCTACGACCCGTTGCATCAGGCAGGACGGCGCCCCAAAAGGGTCGGCCTCGGCATCGAAGAGGATCGGCGCAGGCACGGGCACAGTCGTAGGATGCAGCGCCGTCAATACTCGGTATTCGCGATCAATCGCATGGGCGCCCTTCAGGATAGGCCCGACAGGTTGCTTGCGAAGCACAAGCCTGCGATCCGCCCAATCAAGAAAATTGGCGGGGTTCGACTGCCCGCCCACGATCCGGCTGAGCCGGGAAATGTCCCTGCCCGGCCGAAACCGTGCCTTAAAAAGCGCACCCAGGCGCCTTTCGTCGAAATCCAGTTCGCTCGACACCTCGGGCACGGTCATGGACCTTTCTCCCACATTCAGAACGCGCGCACCTGCTCTTCGATATGCTGGTTCAAATGCATCTTGTGAACCTCGTCGGCCCCGTCAAGCAGCCCCTTGATGCTGCCTCAGGCCATGTCGACATCGTTCAGCCAGCCCGGAGAACGGAACGCCTCCACCATGAAATCGACGAAACACCGGATACGCGGGACCAGCTGCCGGTCAGGTAGAAAGACCGCATTGATCGAACCATCGTCGGCGGGCGCATAGCGGTCCAAAACCTGGACAAGCCGCCCCTCCCGGATCGCAGGCCGAGCAAGATGCTCTGCCATCCGCATCACACCTGCCCCTGCAAGGCACATTTGATAGAGCGACATTCCCTGATTGCTTTTGAACCGGCTTTCGGCGCGAACCATCACCTGCGCGCCGTCCACAAGAAACTCCCAGCGGTTAAGGTGGTCGCGGCTGCCATCCCAGGCAAGACAGGGCATCCCGTCAAGATCGGCGGGGCTGGCCGGCATGCCGTGTTTCGCGATCAGCTCCGGCGCGGCGACTACGATCCGCCTTAGGCTGCACAGCCGCCGGTGCATCAACCCCGAATCCGGAAGCCGCCCCATGCGAATGGCTACATCGATGCGATCCTCGATCAGGTTTTCCATGTCATCGGTGAGCCGAAGGTCGAGAGATATCCGGGGAAACCGTGCCAGGAAATCGGGCATGAGGGGAGTAATCCGGTCCAAACCAAAGGCAATCGGCGCCGAAACCCGCATATGTCCAAAGGCGTGCGCTTCGCTCTGCAGAAGTTCTGCCTCCGCAGCCTCCACCGTCAGGATCGCGCGCCGCGCCCCTTGCAGGAAGGCCTCGCCTTCGGGCGTAAGCCGATGCCCCCGGGTCGTCCGGTGCAGAAGCTTGCAACCAAGACGCTTTTCAAGCCGCTGAATCGTCTGGCTTACAAATGGCTGACTGGCCCCGAGACCATGGGCGGCGGACGTGAACCCTCCGGCCTCGACCACCGCCTCGAAAACCCTCATTTCGAGAAGACGTTCATCCTTCATCGGCAAATACCTTTCCGAAGCCCGTCCATTTATACTCTTTTGCAATAACTATTATTGCAATGATTTAGTTGACCTGTCTCCTCTTACCTCGCCACACTGTGCGGACCGCGCGGCTGGATCCCATTGCCGCCCCCGCTCAGAGAGGATGTCCCGTGCTGGATCTTGGAAACCGCGTTTCAATCTATCAGCCTGAACAAGACGGCCTGATCTTTCCGGAATTGCCTGAATTCGACACGGTCGAAGAAGAACGCCGCCATCGTAAGGAACGGCTTGTCGCTGCCTGCCGCGCCTTTGCGCAACAGGGTTTCGACTATGGTTTTGCGGGCCACCTTACGGTGCGTGACCCAGAGCGGACCGAACTCTACTGGACCAACCCGATGTGCGTGCATTTCGCGAAGGTCTCGATGTCAAACCTGATCTTGGTCGATCACGCAGGCACCGTCATAGAAGGCAGCTACGCCGTGAACCGCGCAGGCTTCGTGCTCCACGCGAATGTCCACGAAGAGCATCCCGACATCATCGCCATGTGCCATGCGCACACCACCTATGGCACTGCATGGTGCGCGACGGGCCGCCCGATCGATCCGATCACGCAGGATGCCTGTGCCTTTTTCGAAGATCACGTGGTGATCGGCGAACAGGGCGGTCAGGTCGCGGTAGAAAACCATGCAGGTTCCGACGTCGCCAAGGCCTTCAAGGGCGTCAAGGCCGCGCTGCACCAGAACCACGGGCTTCTGACCGCCAGCCGCCACAGCATCGAATCCGCCGCCTTCTGGTTCATCGCGCTCGAGCGGTGCTGCCAGCAGCAATTGGCTATTGCCACCTCTGGGGTCGAGCCCATTCGCATTCCCGCCGACCGCGCCCGTTACAGTCGAGAACATGTGGGAAGCGAATATATCGGCTGGCTGCATTTCCAGACGATCTGGAACCAGCTTGTTATCGACCAGCCGGATATGTTCGATTAGGCGCGGCGAGATATCGGGGCAATTCAGGACGTTCGCACCCTGTCTCAAAGGCACCTCGTGAGCTCTCGGTCACGCAAGGATCAGGCGGGAACAGGTGCAGCTTGCTCCAAAAGCCCTCTTTCCTTCAGCGCCGCCCAGAAGGCGGCAGGGACAGAGGTCTCAAACCACTGCAGGATCTGCGCCATTTCTCCCTTGTCGCGCGGACCGGGAATGACAGATGTCACAAGGTCGTTGGCAAGCGGGAATTGCAGGGCCGCAGCGGGCAGCGGAACCGCGAATTCATCGGCCACCGCCCCGATTGCCCGTACCTTGTCGACGACCTCCGCCGGAGCCTTCGCATAGTTCCACATCTCGCGTCCGACAAGGATGCCGGAATTGAACGGCCCTCCGCAGATGATCGTCGTTCCCGCCGCACGGCAGGCCGGAAACAGGGTGTCGAGCGGCGTCTGCTCTAAAAGAGTATACCGCCCCGCCAGCAGGAACACATCCCAGTCGCCGATGCCCAGCGCATCCATGCAGACCTGATTCTCGTTCACGCCCAGCCCGATCGCTTTCACCAGTCCCGACCGGCGCAACTCCTCCATCGCGCGGTATCCACCTTCGGCCAGATCCCTGAAATGCCGTGCATTTTCCGTTCCATGCTGGAACGTGCCGATGTCATGGGCCAGAAGGATATCGATCCGGTCGAGGCCGAGCCGCTGAAGGTTGTCCTCGAAGGCCCGCATTACCCCGTCATAGCCATAGTCATAGACCACGTGGAACGGCAGCGGCTCGATCATGCCAAAGTCCATGGGGTTCTCGACCGCGCCCGGCTTCAGTAGCCGCCCGACCTTGTCCGACAGGACATAGTCGGTTCCGCGCAGCAGATCGCCCATCACCCGCTCGGACCGACCGAAGCCATACCACGGCGCCGTATCAAAATAGCCGATACCGGCCTCCCGCGCCGCGCGGATCAGATCCGCCGCCTGCCCATAGTCCAGATCAGCAAAGTTCCCGCCCAGCGGCGCGCCACCAAGTCCGAGAGTGCCGATCATCAACCCCGTGCGTCCAACCTGCCGTTTTTCCATAGTCGCCATCCTTAACCACCGTCGGTACTTGAGACCACAGTTCACCGCCGCAATCCAGCACCTGGTCCGCGCGTCATCCGTCAGGCTTTCCTGGCATGGAGCTTCGGGGCCAAATTTTTTCTTACTAATTGACTCGGAAATACTTGACGGCATCGCTGGAAGTTGTATCCGAGTGAAATAGTAAGGATTTTGAATCTGGAGAAATCAAATGACCAGACCAACGGTCGCACCCGTTCTTGCCATTGCCTGCGGCGCATTCCTGTCGACCAGCACGCTTGCGTTGGCCAATAGCGAATTGAACCTCTATTCGTCGCGCCACTATGACACTGACGAGCGGCTCTATTCCGACTTCGAAGAGATGACCGGCATCACGATCAACCGGATCGAAGGCAATGCCGACGAACTTATCGCGCGAATGCAGGCCGAAGGTGCGAACAGCCCCGCCGATATCCTGTTGACGGTCGATACGTCGCGACTGGAACGCGCGAAAGCGGCAGGCATCCTGCAATCAATTGAAAGCGAGACGCTGGAAAGGCGCATCCCCGCCTATCTTCAGGATGCGGACAATCAGTGGTTCGGCTTCTCACAGCGGGCCAGAATCCTGTTCTATGATAAGAACGAAGTCACCGACCCACCTCAAACCTATCAGGATCTTGCCGATCCGAAATACAAGGGCATGGTCTGCAGCCGTTCGTCCAGCAACGAATACAGCCAGACGATCCTTGCCGCGCTGATCGCGCATTTGGGCGAGGATGCGGCCCGTGACTGGGCGGCTGCGGTAAAGAACAACTTTGCCCGCGATCCCCAGGGCGGTGACACCGACCAGCTGCGCGGTATCGTCTCGGGCGAATGCGATATCTCGATATCGAACACCTATTACTTCGCCCGCGCGATCCGCACGCCGGTCGAAGGTGTCTCCGACAGCCTCGATATGTTCGGCTGGGTGTTTCCCAACCAGAACTCGATCGGTGCACATATGAACCTTTCAGGAGGCGGCGTGGCGGCCCATGCCCCGAACCGAGAGAACGCGATCGCGTTTCTCGAGTACCTCTCATCTGTTCAGGCGCAGGAATATTTCTCGGCGGGCAATGACGAATATCCGGCCGTGCCCGGCGTGGCGCTCAGCCCCTCGGTAGCACAGCTCGGATTCTTCAAGCCGGACGACATCGAAGCCTCGGCAATCGCCGCAAACATCTCTGCAGCACAGAGGATCTTCAACGAGGTCGGCTGGGAATAGCGCGGGCCACAGAAAAGCAGGGCGCCGGATCAGGCGCCCTGCCCATCCCCGCGCGTTCCCTCATGCCACAAGCGCGCCCGACAGATCCTGCAGGTCCGGCCAGATCGTCTCGGCCAGGAGGTTTTGCGCGCCAAGTATGCGGCTGGCAATCAACTGCATCGGCACCATCCCCATTTCATCGCGCAGATCGGACAAAACGCCCGTTGCGATGTCATGCGCCGCCAGCGCCTCGGGGACCCATGCCACACCCGCGCCCGCACGGCTCATCTGCAGAGCGGCAAGGGTCAGGGCGGTTTCCGCGACAACCGTGATCGTGCATTTCTGTTCCAGTACCGGCAGGATATGCGTGCCAAAGACCATGCCCAGAAACACATCCGACGGATAGCCCACCATGGGCAGGTCGCCCGCCCGGAACCGCGCCAGCAGCGCCTCGACCTGATCGCGGGCAAAAACCGGGACCAGCACTTCGTCGGCAACATGGCTTTCCTCGATCAACCCGTGGTCGAACGGCGCCGCCGCCCCTGGCAATCGGTATGTCAGAGCCAGATCCGCTTCGCCGCTCATGACCATCGAAAGGCATTCGTCAAGATTGGCCGATCGGAGCCGGATCTGTGTCCGGCTCTGGTCGGCAACCGCCTTGACGATCTTCGGGCCCAGCGAGGTGGAAATCGCGTGCTGGCTCGCGATCACCACTTTCCGCGCACCCGTTCGGCTTTGCTGGCGCATCTGCAAGATGATATGCTTTATGTCGTATGTTGCCTTTCGCAGACTGCCCTCATGACTTCGCAAGACCGCCGAAGGCCGGCTTGGCTTGGACGAGCGATCAAGAAGCTCGAACCCCAAAATGTCTTCCAGCGCCCTTATTCTGCGGGAGAATGCGGGTTGCGTCACATGCCTTAGGGCAGCGGCATCGCTGACGCTTCCCGCATCGATCAACGCGATAACGTCGTCAAGCCAATCAATGCGCATGCCACACCTCTTTATGCACCTTACGCATAATAGTCCCGGAATTTTGCATTTGAAAGTTCGGCGTCCCGCGGTCACTTTGCGCCAACCCTAGAACAATGGAGGTCCCATGCACTTTTCCCGCTTTCCCCGCTGGCGTGTCGCTCATCTTCCCACCGCCCTCGAACCGATGGACCGCCTTTCAGCGGAACTGGGCGGACCGCGGATCTGGATCAAGCGCGATGACTGCACCGGCATGTCCACCGGCGGCAACAAGACCCGCAAGCTCGAATTCCTGATGGCGGAAGCGCTGGAACAGGGCGCCGATCTGGTGATCACCCAAGGGGCCACGCAATCGAACCACGCACGCCAGACCGCGGCCTGTGCCGCCAAGCTGGGGATGGATTGCCATATCCTTCTGGAAGACCGCACCGGCTCCAAGGATCCCGCCTATAACTACAATGGCAACGTGTTCCTCGACATGCTGCACGGGGCCACCACCGAACGCCGTCCGGCAGGCGGCGACATGAATGCCGAGATGGAGAGTTGTCGCGGATCAGTTCCGCGCCAAGGGACGCAAGGTCTATACAATCCCCGGCGGCGGATCGAACCCCACGGGTGCCCTTGGCTATGCCAATTGCGCCATGGAACTGGTCACACAGGCCGACAATATGGGTCTGCGCATCGACCGGCTGATCCATGCCACGGGCAGCGCCGGCACACAGGCCGGGCTGATCGTCGGCCTCAAGGCGATCAACGCGCAAATTCCGCTTCTTGGTATTGGTGTCCGCGCCCCGAAACCGAAGCAGGAAGAGAACGTCTATAACCTGGCCGTTGCCACGGCCGAAAAACTGGGCTGCCCCGGCGTGGTCCAGCGCGAAGATGTCGTCGCCAACACCGATTACGTGGGCGAAGGCTATGGAATCCCGACAGATGACGGCATCGCTGCGATCGAATTGTTCGCCCGGCTCGAAGGCATCCTTCTTGATCCTGTCTATTCCGGCAAGGGCGCGGCCGGCCTGATCGACCTGACCCGCAAGGGCACCTTCTCGGGCGACGAGAATATCGTCTTCCTCCATACCGGTGGCTCGACAGCGCTGTTCGGCTACAACAGTGCCTTCGGCTATGACAGCACGGTGGCGAAGGCGGCCGAATAGGCACCACGACTCGGAGTCTTCCGGGGGCGGATCTCCCCGCCCCCGGAGACTAGCGATGAGCACCACAGCCCGATAGCAAACCTTGACGAGACAGGCGACGGGTACCCAAATCGACTAACGTCGAGCACCCAATGCGCGACAGTTTTGCACCGGCTCGCTGGTCCAGAACGCTAAGTGAAGGCTTTGCCGCAAGCGATAATTCATCTCTCGCACCGTACCGCGCACTCCTAAGTCAGCGGATCAGATCGCATCCGCTTTCGCAACGTGATGAATGAGCGCCGGGGCATCGATTACGCCGACGGATGGGACCGCCATCAAGAGCGTTTGATGCCACCATTTGGTCAGAAGCCAGCAGACCAGAGAGAGTTCGCAGTACTGACCAAGCTTCTGCCGCCGCTCCATGAAACGTTGACAAATATTCCTGGCTCCCTCAGCACAAGGTCCGATCGCGTATCAAAAAGGCCTTGGTCACCATGAAGATTGCTATGATCGGAACAGGCTATGTCGGCCTGGTTTCGGGCGTGTGTTTCTCGGATTTCGGGCATGAGGTTGTCTGCATCGACACCAATGCCGAAAAGATCGAGATGCTGCGCCGAGGCCAGGTTCCGATCTACGAGCCGGGGCTGGAAGCGCTTCTTGCACGCAACGTTTCGGCGGGACGGTTGTCGTTTTCCGGCGATCTGGCCGCGGCAGTCGCAGCGTCGGATGCGGTGTTCATCGCAGTGGGAACGCCCACTCGGCGCGGCGACGGGCATGCAGACCTGACCTATGTCTACGAGGCCGCCCGCCAAATCGGCGAAGCACTTGATGGCTATACTGTCGTGGTGACCAAATCCACGGTGCCGCTGGGAACCAACGCCAAAGTTGCCGAAATTCTTGCCCAGACCAATCCAAAGGCTGAATTCGATGTTGCCTCGAACCCCGAATTTCTCCGCGAAGGCTCGGCAATCGAGGATTTCATGAAACCTGACCGTGTCGTGGTCGGTGTCTCCAGCGAACGCGCGGCGCAGGTGGTCAAGGACATCTACCGTCCGCTCTATCTCCGCGATTTCCCGGTGGTTATCACCGATATGGAATTGGCAGAGATGATCAAATACGCGTCGAACGCCTTTCTTGCGACAAAGATCACCTTCATCAACGAGATCGCGATACTGTGCGAAAGAGTTGGGGCTGATATCAAGGAAGTGGCGCGTGGAATGGGGCTCGACGGCCGGATCGGCGCCAAGTTCCTGCACTCGGGTCCGGGCTATGGCGGGTCGTGTCTGCCCAAGGATACCGGAGCCCTGGCTCGGATCGGGCAGGAGCACGGGGTGCCCATGCGCATCACCGAGGCGGTAATTTCGGTCAATGACCTGGTCAAGCGGCGCATGATTGAAAAGGTCATTGATCTTTCCGGTGGCTCGGTGAACGGCAAGCGTGTCACTGTGCTGGGCGTAACCTTCAAACCCAACACCGATGACATGCGCGAGGCGCCTAGCCTGACCATCGTCCCAGCCCTTGTCGGCGGTGGTGCACAGGTGCATGTGGTCGATCCCGAGGGTAAGTCCGAAGGGGCCGCGCTCTTGCCTGGCGTGACTTGGTTCGATGATCCATATGAGGCCGCAAAAGGCGCCGATGTGTTGGTAATCCTGACCGAGTGGAACGAATTCCGGGCCCTCGACCTCGAACTTCTTGCCGATGGCATGACGACCCCGCGCATGGCCGACTTGCGGAACATCTATGACCCGGCCGTCGCGCGAGCCGCCGGTTTCAAGGATTACGTGGCCGTCGGGCGCAGTTGATGCCGCCCCCTTGATCTATGCGCCGAACCCGGCGCAAGATATTGCATCCGAATGGGGGAGGCCATGAGTGTGAAAAACGCGATCCGCAAGATTCAGACCCAAGGCGTACATCATATCACCCTGACCGGTGCCGACCGTCAGACCTCCATCGACTTCTGGGAGGGTCTGTTGGGGATGCCATTCATCTTCGATCAGCCCAATCTCGATAATCCGCGCGAGGGGCATCTTTACTTCGATCCCGGCGATGGCCGCCTGATCACGGTCTTCACAAACGAGGATCGCACGCCCAATCCCGCACGGACGCCGACCGAGCCGGGATGCGTGCATCATCTGGCGTTCAATGTCAGCAAGGCGACCTTCAGCCAGGTGGTCAAACGGCTTGCCGCACGGGGGATCGAGAATACAGGCCCCAAGGATCGCGGATTTATGGATTCGATCTATTTCACCGATCCCATGGGCCTGTTGATCGAACTCGCCTGCTACCGGTTCGAGCCGCCCGAGGGGTTTCGCCATGCTGATGTGATGATCGAGGCGCACAGGCTGCGCGTGGCGGCGGGCGACTACAACATCACCGAGGAACACCTGGCCGATGCGATCGAAATGCTCGTGGAACGGGGGCAGCAGTCGCTTTCCACCGATCGCAGCCCGAGGAACCCCTACTAGGGGCTATGGTAAGGCCGCGCGAGAGCCTGCACGATTTCAAAGGTGGCCCCCAGAATAATGAGGGCTGCGCCAAGAGCCTGCATCAGGCCGAATGGCTCGTTCAGGAAAAGAACGCCTGTGCCGACGCCGGTGACGATTTCTGCTGTGAGCAGAAAGCTCAAAGTCGCCGGGGCTAGACGCCGTGCACTCCAGATCGTCATGTACAAGATCGGCAGAACGTAGCCGCCCCCGGCCAGAAGTCCCAACGCGACAGCACCAAAGGGAGCGGATGATACCGGATCAAGCCAAAGCGCGGCCACCAGCGAGACGACAAGGGCCGCGCCCGCTGTCACTGCGCTGAGCGGCAAGGCATCGCCGCGCCCATCGACAAAGATAAGCGCCGCACCCGCCGACCACGCAATACCGGCAAGAAGCGCCAGAGCATCGCCTGAACGGACCCCGTCGGTGGAAAATCCGCCGCCGAGGATCAGGAATGCGCCAGTGAATGAAAGGAACAGGGCAACCGTCGTCCCCCAACCCCAGCGATGACGCAGAAAAACGGTCTCGATGATCTTGCTCCAGGCAGGTGCCAGATAGAAGAGCAAGATCGCCCGAACCACGTCCGAAAGAAGCAGGCCAAGAGAAAAGGACGTGACTGCCAGTCCAAGAAGTGCCGCTCCCAGCGCAGGGCGCAAAGGCAGGCGCAGGGCCGCGCCCTGCCAAACCATCAAGATCGCAGCGACAGCCAATGCGCCGGTATTCATCACCAGCGTCGCCCAAAGCCCCGGCAGGCCAATCGCGCCAAGCCCGCGCAAGGGAATCCACCACAACCCCCACAAGACCGCCGCGAGAAAGGCGAGCCAGATCGCGCGTCCTTGTGCCGTCACTGGGACAATCCGACACCGGGGAAGTAATGGATCGGGGCGGCGGTTCGACAAAGACGCGAGCAGATCGATTGGATCGCCGTGGGGATCGGAAGATCGGCCATTCAGGTCAGGCTCTCGTTTCAGTTCGCCCCATGACTGTCATTCAGCACCCTATGAAGGTCAATCACCGGTTTGCACCCCGCCATCCTGCCGTCACGCAAGAACCGCTGCTTCGCGGGACCTTCCGTCAATGGACAGCGCAAGGTCTGGACCCGGACGCGAACTGACGAGCGCCGACCGCTTTTCGGGCACACACAATTTTCCTGAACCGCGCATCCGCAAGGTATCCCAGTCGCCCGGGGTCACGCCCTCGTCTTCAACGTTGACGTTGCCACCGACCTGCGGCGATGGTGTTGGCTCGAGGAACGAAAGGACGAACGATGTCTGATCTATGGCAGGTCTACGCGATAAAATACGCCGATCGCAACACCCGGACCCGCGCCGACAGCTTCCTCTTTGACGATCATCCCGCCGAGCCCCACGGAATGGACTATTTCGTGTGGCTTCTGACCAATGGCAGACGCCGGATCCTTGTGGATACCGGCTATGACATGATCGAAGCCGCACGGCGTAACCGTCCGATCCTCCGGGATCCGGCGCGCGCGATCGAGGCCTTGGGCGTCGATGCCTCCACGATCGACACAGTGATCATCACCCATCTGCACTATGACCATGCCGGTGGACTTGATCGCTATTCCAATGCGCAGTTCCATTTGCAGGAGGCCGAGATGGCTTTTGCCACGGGGCCCTGCATGTGCCACCCGGTACTGCAGATGCCCTTCACCGCTGATCATGTTTGCGAAATGGTGCGGCATGTCTATTCGGGGCGGGTGGTCTTTCACCGCGGCAGCGGCACGGTCGCTCCGGGCGTTCGGGTCCACCGGACAGGCGGGCATTCGCGCGGGCTTCAGGTTGTCGAGGTCGAAACTGCAGACGGTCCGCTTTGCCTCGCCTCCGACGCGGCGCATTACTACGAAAACTTCGAGGCGGGGAAGCCTTTTCCTATCGTCGTCGATCTTGAAGACATGCTCGCCGGGTTCGCGACGATCCGGCGCCTTGCCGGAACCGATGCACGCGTGATCCCCGGCCATGATCCGCTTGTCACGGAACGTTTTCCGACCGAGGGAACCAGCGGTTTCGTGTGGCGATTGGATAAGGGCCCGATCGTAAGCTGCTGATCCGAGGATTGGTGCAAATCGCTGAAAACGACCCCGAAGGGTCGAATACCTTGCAGACCGGTGCCCGGGGACCGCGATGTTGGACGGATCCCCCGGCGGTCGGAGCCTATGCGAACACTGGTATCATTTGCCGCCTTGTTTACCGCCGTTGTCCTGTTGCAGCTGGGATCGGGTGGTGTTGCGCCACTTGACGCGATCTCGGGTCTTGCGCTTTCGTTCTCGACCGCGGAAATCGGCCTTCTCGGATCGGCGCATTTCGGCGGCTTCTTCATTGGCTGCTGGTGGGCGCCGCGGCTGGTGGGCACGGTCGGCCATTCCCGCGCGTTTGCCGCCTTCGTCGCAGCCGGAACCATCGGCATCCTGGCCCATATGATGCTGGTCCATCCGTTTGCATGGGCGGGATTGAGAATTCTTTCCGGGATCTGCCTTGCGGGGTGCTACACGATCGTCGAGAGCTGGCTTCAGGCCAAGGTGGCGAACGAGACGCGCGGCCGGACAATGGGTATCTATCGCGTCGTCGACATCGGCGGGTCACTGGGCGCCCAGCTGATCATCGGGATACTCGAACCGGCCTCATATCTAGCGTACAACATTCTGGCGATCCTGTGTTGCGCCGCACTTCTGCCGATGGCCCTGACCCGCGTGGCGGAACCCGAAATCCCGGAATCCCCGCGGCTTCGGCCTGGGCTTGCTTTCGCGATGTCGCCCTTGGCGGCAGCGGGCGTTCTGGTGGCAGGTCTCACCACCTCAGCCTACCGAATGATCGGGCCTGTCTTTGGGGCCGAGGTTGGACTGAACATCGATCAGATCGCGTGGTTCTTGGCTGCTTTCGTCTTGGGTGGAGCGCTGTGTCAGTATCCGGCGGGCTGGTTCGCCGACCGGTACGACCGACGTTGGGTACTGATCTGGCTGTCCGCGGGCGCGATCCTTGCCTGCGGATTGACGGCGGCGCTTTCCGGAAGCGGAGCCGGCGCGGTGATCCTGGCCTCGGGCATTTTCGGCTTTGCCACCTTCCCGATCTATTCGGTATCGGCGGCCCATGCCCATGATTTCGCCACGTCGGAGCAAAGGATCGATCTCTCTGCCGCGCTCATGTTCCTCTATGCGCTTGGCGCGATCGGCTCGCCCTTCTTTGCGTCCCTTCTGATCGGCGCATATGGCCCGATGGCGATGCTTGTCTTCATGTCCGTTGCTCATGTCGTTCTGATTGTTTTCGGCGTCATACGGATGCGGGCACGCCCTGCCGCGCAGGAAGAACGCACGCCCTATGTCTATGCGCCCCGGACAACGTTCACGATCGGGCGATTGCTCAGCCGGTTTCGGGACGAGAAGCGTTGAATGCGGCCTGTGGGCGGCTTAAGTGAAACCCATGATACGCGTGCTGCTTTTTGCCGTCCTTCTTGCGGGATCGGCCACCGCTGACCCGGTACGCTTTGTTGAAGAAACAGAGATCGAAGGAGTGCGGGTACGCATTCCCATGGAAGTGTCCATGGCTGCGGTCAGTGAAACCGACCTTCGGATCAAGATCACCGGGGATCTGGGCCGCATTCAGGATGTGCTGCCCGCGATCCTGTCCCGACATATCGAGAACGAGTGCGACAAGCGAACGTCGATTGCCGTAACCGATGTGAGCGCCGAGGAGACACGTATCAAGCTTGTGGGCCAGCTCCAGGCTTATCGCTGGCTCTGCACCGATGGCGAACGCGGGGCCGAGATGCTGCGCCAGACGGCGCGGGTCGAGACTGTTCTGGGTGGCCAGATCGAAGACGGCTGCCTCGTGATGCGCGTCGTTTCGACCGACCTGCAGCCCGACGGGCTTACTGGGGCGCTGATGAACCTCACCGGATTCACCGGCCGCCTGAACGGCGATCTTGAAACCCGGCTTGATGCGGCACTTCGGGACGATGACAATTGCATAGACATGCCCGACGAATTCCAGGCGTTCGACGCTAGGATCACCGGCGGCGGCTTTCGCGATATCGGCGGGGGACGGATCGGCGCGGAAATCGATGGTCAGATGGATATCTCGGCACAGAATTTCATCCGGCTCGTGCATCTGCTGGGACGGCAAGGGAAACTGGGCGATTAGGCCCTCGGTCTCAAACAGCCGAGAGAAGCGCGCGCGCTGCGCCCCGCGCCTCTTCGGTCACAGTATCGCCCGCGAGCATTCGGGCGATCTCGTCCACACGCTCCTTGGAATCAAGCCGAACGACACGGCTCGTCGTGATATCATTCGAAATAGACTTCTCGACCCGCCAATGATGTGCTCCGAGTGCCGCAACTTGCGGGGAATGAGTGACGACAAGGACCTGAGTTCCATCCGAAAGCGATGACAGTCGGCGGCCCACGGCATCGGCGGTTGCACCGCCAACTCCCCGGTCGATTTCGTCAAAAATCATGGTCAGCCCCTGCGTCCCCGCCGTCAGACAGACCTTGAGAGCCAGCAGAAAGCGGCTCAACTCACCACCCGAGGCGATCTTCGACAGGGGGCCTGCAGGTGCTCCGGGATTGGTGGCTACGGTAAAGGTCACCGCATCGACGCCCTCCGGACCTGGGTCGGCGCGGCCGATCTCGGTGTTGAACAGGGCGCGCTCCATTTTCAGTGGGGCCAGCTCCTTTGCCATCGCCGTATCAAGACGGGCCGCCGCCGCATTGCGGGCATCGCTCAGTACCTGCGCCGCCGCGTCGTAGCCGGCCTGCGCCTCTTTCAACTCCACACCAAGCCGGGACAGGTCTGCATCGCCCGCGTCAAGCGCCTGCAGACGCGCCCGCAACTGCTCGGCAAAGCCGCTCAGATCGTCGGCAAGAACGCCATGCTTGCGCGCCAGCGCCCGGATCGCGAAAAGCCGCTCCTCCGTCCGCTCGAGATCGGACTCGTCAAAGGCCATCGCCTCGATCGCGCGCATGACGCCATCCTGCGCCTCACCCAATTCCACCTGTGCGCGTCCGATTGCGTCGATTGCACCGTCAAGCGCGCCCTCGGCACGGTCCGCCACACCTTCGAGCCAGCGACAAGCATCGCCCAATAGCCCCTCGGCGCCGTTCAGGCCCAAGGCCTCATATGCCTTTGCCACATCTTCGCGAATGCGCTCCGCGCTCTGCATGAGTCGGCGGCGGGCATCCAGCGCGGCCTCCTCCCCGGGTTCGGGCGCAAGATCGTCGAGTTCCTTGACCGCGTGACGAAGGAAATCCTCCTCTGCCCGGAGATCCGCCACCCGTGCCTCGGCCGCGACCAGCGATTTCCGGGCTCTTGCACAGGCCGTCCAAGCCGCGCGCACGGCAGATAACAGATTGGAATAGCCGCCAAAATCATCCAGAAGCGCGCGGTGGCCCGAGGCATTGAGCAGACCCTTGTCATCATGCTGGCCATGAAGCTCGACCAGCGTATCCGACAGCGCCCGCAACACCTCCCCCGAAACGCGACGATCATTGACCCATGCGGTCTTGCGCCCGTCGGCGGTGTTCACACGGCGCAGTATCAGCTCTTCGGACGCCGGCAAACCGGCATCTTCGAGAACCGCTTGGGCCGGATGATCGCCCGCCAGATCGAACACGGCGGTCACCTCGCCCTGCGCCGCCCCGACGCGAACCAGTTCCGCCCGCCCGCGCCAGCCGAGCACGAAACCAAGGGAATCGAGGAGAATGGATTTTCCCGCGCCCGTCTCACCTGTCAGCACGTTCAATCCCGGCTGAAAAGCCAGTTCCAATTGGTCGATGATCAACAGATCGTGGATTTCGAGATGTGTCAGCACCGACGTGCCCGCTCCCTGATCAGAGCCACTCGCCTTTAACGGTCTGCCGATAGATCCGCGCCAGCCAACCCTCTCTTCCTGCTTCCGGCTGAAGCCCCTGAGCAGAGAGAAGCGCATAGCTGTCCTGATACCATTCGCTGGACCGGAAGTTGTACCCCAGAATAGCTGCAGCAGTCTGGGCCTCGCCAGTCAGGCCAAGCGACAGATAGCTTTCGACAAGCCGGTGGAGCGCCTCGGGAGTCTGGGTCGTGGTCTGGAAGTCTTCGACCACGACACGGAACCGGTTGATCGCCGCCACGTAGTTACCGCGCTTGAGGTAATACCGACCGACTTCCATCTCTTTCGCCGCGAGATGGTCGAAGGCCAGATCGAACTTCAGGATCGACGAGCGCGCATATTCGCTGTCGGGATAGCGTTCAATCACGGTGCGTAGCGATTGCAGAGCCTGGAAAGTCAGTCCCTGGTCGCGGCCCACATCGTCGATCTGGTCGTAGTAGCTGAGCGCCATGAGATACTGCGCATAGGCCGCATCCTCATCCGCCGGAAAGAAATCGATATAGCGCTGCGCAGCGGCGCGGCTGTTCTCATAGTCCCGGTCGCGGTGATAGGCAAAGGCCTGCATGATAAGGGCACGCTTTGCCCACTCGGAATATGGGTAAAGACGCTCGACCTCACCGAAATAGCGGGCGGCGTCCTCATATTCCTGATCGTTCAGTTCGAATTCGCCTCGCCGATAGATTTCCTCCGCCGAGAACGTCTCAAGCGGTTGTTCGCGCGTGGCAAATCGGCCGCCACAGGCAGACAGCGCCACGAGCGCAAAGACCAAGATTGCCGATGGTCGAAATCCCGTCACCACACCGCTCTTTCAACAGTTCCCAGACCCACGGATCAGCCCTAGCACAGAAAATTCCCGTGCAAAACGATCTTCCCGAGAGTTACTGGATTGTGTGTCAGGCTGCAATCGCTGGTGCATCACTCAGCGTCACGCCTGCACCAGGCAGACGGGCAAGCTGCGCCGCGTCACACTCGACCATCCGAAACGCCTCGGGCCGCGCGAACAAGGCCCGCAGAACTGCGTTGGTCATCGCATGACCGGCGCGGAAGCCGGAATACCGGGCCAGAAGCGGACAGCCCGCAAGGGCAAGATCGCCAAGCGCATCAAGCATCTTGTGCCGTACAGCTTCATCCGAGTGGCGGAAACCGCCGGGGGTCAGTACCTTGCCGCCCTCGACGACCACCGCATTGTCGAAATTACCGCCCCTCGCGAGACCTCGGGCGCGCATGTCCGCCACGTCCTCGTTGCGGCAGAAGGTGCGGCTGTCGCACAACTCGTGCACGAAGGCGCCGTTCGCCATGTTCAGGTGCTTTTCCTGGCGGCCGATGGCCATATCGTCGAATTCGATCTTGAAGTCGATTTCAAGCGTGTCTGATGGATCGAGACGGGCATAGGCCGGGCCGTTGCGCACCTCGATCCGGTCCAGAACTTCCAGAGCGCGGATCGGCGACGACAAACGGACCAGGCCGCGCGAAAGGATCGCCGAAACAAACGGCGCGGCGCTTCCATCCACGATGGGAAGCTCGGGCCCGTCGATCTCGACCACGACATTTGACAGACCGGTGCCGGCAATCGCCGCCATCACATGTTCAATGGTGGAAACCGAAACACCGTCGGCATTCGTGACCTTCGTGCATAGGGTGGCCGAAGACACCGCGTCCCAGCGGGCCGGTATCATCGGGTCACGGTCGTGAATATCAGTCCGGCGGAACCAGATTCCATACTCCGCCGATGCGGGACGCAAAACCATACGCACCTTTTGCCCGGTATGAAGGCCGATGCCGTCGAAACGGATCGCTGATTTCAAGGTCGACTGCACGAATTGCCCCGCTCTCTTTTGGTTCACGCATTCGGCGTGATGAAGCTAGATGTGAAGTAGGAGGCAGGGTCAAAAACCTCAACTCAATCTTTGTAACGTGCTGAAACATCGTAAACGGCGATCGGCAGAAAACTGCCACTTATCCACAGGCAGGGCTTGAAGGCCCTGAAAACAAAGGAAAAGGGCCAGCTTTCGCCAGCCCCTTGAAACAGAATTGTGAGGTGGTTCAGTTGGCCTGACGCCGCAGGAACGCCGGAATCTCGATTCTCTCATCGTCTGCCGACAGCTCCGGCTCATCCGGTTCGGCCTGAACCGGAGGCTGCCTACGAACCTGTTGCACCGGTCGTTCTGCGCCTTCGCCATTGTGTCCGGTCATGCGGTTGATCAGCGAATTGATGCCAAACCGCGGGCGATCGGCGACCGGTGCCGCAGCGTGCTGCGGGCGCGGATCGGCGGCGACGCGCTGCGTGGTTTCTGTCGTCGGCGACTTTCGGACCGCCGCCTGCAAACGGGCCATGGCCTCGGGTGACGGCATGCCGCGCTGAGCGGCGGCGTTGTAGGCGGGTTCAGGAAGTTCATCCTCGTCCATCGGACGCCGCGACCGGAAGAAGGTGGATTCCGGCTCTGCCTCCTGTCTCGGCTGCTGAGCCGGCGTGTCAAAGAACGACGGCTCTTCCGGTGCCTCTGCGACGACTTCTTGTACCTCTTCGTAGGCAACCTGCTCAGGTTCCTCGGAAACCTCGATAGCAGGCGTCTGGGTCAGCGGCTCAGCCATCGAGCGGCGCGGCACTGGGTTATCATGCGCCGATACCGAAGCGTCGATCCCGGTGGCCACGACGCTGACACGCATCGCGCCGCCCATGGCCGTGTCGAGCGTCGATCCGACGATGATGTTCGCATCGGGATCCACTTCCTCGCGGATGCGGTTCGCGGCTTCGTCCAGTTCGAAGAGGGTCAGATCGGTGCCACCGGTGATATTGATCAGGACGCCCTTCGCGCCCTTCAGGCTGATCTCGTCCAGCAGCGGGTTGGCGATTGCCTTTTCCGCAGCCTGGATCGCGCGATCCTCGCCTTCGGCCTCACCCGTCCCCATCATCGCCTTGCCCATTTCGTCCATGACGGCGCGGACATCGGCAAAGTCGAGGTTGATCAGACCGGGGCGCACCATAAGGTCCGTCACGCCCTTCACGCCCTGGTAAAGAACATCGTCCGCCATCGAAAAGGCCTCGGTGAAGGTCGTCTTTTCATTGGCAAGGCGGAACAGGTTCTGGTTCGGAATGATGATCAGCGTGTCGACCATCTTCTGAAGGATTTCAACACCTTCTTCGGCCTGGCGCATGCGTTTTGCGCCTTCGAACTGGAATGGCTTGGTCACGACACCCACGGTCAGGACGCCAAGTTCGCGGGCCGCCTGGGCGATGATCGGAGCGGCTCCCGTGCCTGTTCCGCCGCCCATGCCCGCGGTGATGAAGCACATATGCGCACCGGCAAGGTGATCGACGATCTCCTCGATCGTCTCTTCCGCGGCGGCGGCGCCAACCGACGGGCGCGCTCCGGCTCCGAGACCCTCGGTGACCTTCACGCCCATCTGGATGCGACTGCTTGCGGCGGATTGGGCAAGCGCCTGCGCGTCGGTGTTTGCAACGACGAACTCGACCCCGTCGAGTTCCTTCTCGATCATGTTGTTCACGGCGTTGCCGCCTGCCCCACCAACCCCGAATACAGTAATCCGCGGCTTCAGGTCGTTACTCTGGGGCATCATCAAATTCAAAGTCATGGATCAATCCGCCTGTCCGTTTTCCGCTCCACCCCCGGCGGGCTGGAACTCGTTGCGCCCTGTCCCGGGCGAATGTCGTTATTTGGTCGCCACACTACTGTTAACCGGCCCTGAGGTCACTCGAAAATCGCGCTAGAACCACAAAATATGGCATTTTTTTGTCGAAATCACCCTTATCTTGAATTCATGGCAAGATATTGCGCATGACCAATGACATAGCACAAGGACTTCACGTACGGATCAGCTGAATCGCAGGGAATGACCCGCGAACGCCGGTGTTCGATACAATTTTAAGGCGACTGCTCTGCCTGCCTATGTCCTGTTCCGGACCTTGTGGATAACTTAGCAGATTTGCTTTCATCCGTCGCCCGAAATCTGGTCGCCGGGCAGGGACCTGCCGGCGCGGCAAGCGGGTGCTACCAATTGTCCTTGAACCACTTCACAGCGCGCTTCAGCGAGCGCGTCGGATAGCGGTCGGCCGGAATTTCGAAATCCCACCATTCGTCCTGAGGGTTCGCGGCAAAAAGGCAAAGGCCCACGGCTGACGAGAATGCGGCCCCCGTCGCCGCCTGCGGCAATCCATGAACCCGCATGGGGCGGCCGATCCGAACCTGCTGGCCAAGGATCTTGGGTGCCAGCACATCCAGGCCCGGCATCTGGCTTGCGCCGCCGGTCAGAACGATCTGCTGGCTGGGAAGGTGGTCGAACCCGGCCGCATCAAGCCGTTCGCGGGCGTCTTCCAACAACTCCTCCATCCGCGGACGGATGATCCCGATAAGCTCGGCCCGGCTGACCGTGCGCCGATCATGATCCCAATCGCCGGTATCGCCGCCCAGTTCGATCATGTCGCGGTCATCCATACCCGTCGCGACAACCCCGCCATGAAAGGTCTTGATCCGTTCGGCGACGGAAAGGGGAATCTGCAACCCTTTCGAGATATCCAGTGTCACATGATCCCCGCCCAGGCGCACGGCATCGGCAAAGATCATGTGCTTTTTCATGAAGATCGAAATGCCGGTCGTTCCGCCGCCCATGTCGATGCAGGCCGCGCCCAGTTCCTGCTCGTCCTCGACGAGGCTGGAAATTCCCGAGACATAGGCAGATGAGGCAAGCCCGGCGAGTTCCAGATCGCAGCGCTTGATACAATAGAGCAGGTTCTGGATAAGCGCCGTGTCGACGGTCAGCATATGCATGTCGCAGGCGAGTTTGTTGCCGATCTGGCCTCGAGGATCCGCCATGCCGGTCCGGTGATCGAGCGCAAAGTTCACTGGCTGCGCATGCAGGACCTCGCGCCCATGCCCGTAATCCGGCACATCGCAGGCCGCAAGCACACGGGCCACATCTGCCTCGGTCACGTGGTCGGCCTCGATCTCGGTCTCGCCAGCAAGTCCGTAGGAACGCGGCTGACCGCCAGACATGCAGACGATGGCATGATCGACCCGAACCATGGCCATCTTCTGTGCGGCCTGGACGGCGGTGCGGATCGCGCGCTCGGTCTCGGGCATCGTGTCGATTTCGCCGATCCGGATCCCGCGGGCTCGGGTCGTCGCCGCACCGATCACCCGGAACGAAGATTGCCCGGCAAGCGACCCAACACCCTCGGTCAGAAGCAGGCGGTCCGGACCATCAAAACGCAGGATCAGGCAAGCGATCTTCGATGTGCCGATATCCAGAACGGCCACCACGCCGCGTTGCAGGGCCGCGCGCCGCATCGCCCGCATGGTTCGTTGGCTTTGATAAAGATCGGTCATCGTGACGCGGGCTCCCACATAGTCTTGCTGATGTCTCGGAAGGTCTCGGCGGCATCCGCCGTCATCCGCAGGGTCGGGCGATCGGGGTTTCGCATATCGATTACCGCGATATCGCGGGCCAGAAGGTCCCTGACCTGATCCAGACCGATCACGCGCTCAAGTGCAGAGACAGCGTTTCCTTCTGGCAGAAGGATCCGCTGATCACGGTCGAGGACCACATCCCAGCGCCGCTCTCCCACACGAAGAAGCCCGCGGATCCTGGGGCTGATCAGATCGGCAACCTCGAGTAGTGCCAAGGCTTCCGGAACGGCCGCCTCCGCCCCGTCACCGGCCAGTAGCGGCAGATCCGGACGTTCCGCCCGGCTCTCCAGCGACGATACCCGATGTCCTTCGGCATCCAGAAGCTCAAGCCCGTCGCGGCCCCGCCAGACAACCGAAGGTTCGCGTTCGATCACCGTCACCGCCAGAACACCCCCGGGCTTGATCCTCACGGCGGCGCTGGCAACGGCGTCGATTTCCTCCGCACGCGCACGGATGTGCTCAAGCTCCAGATCGAAGGACGAGATTGGAAAATCGATCGGGATGATCTCGCGCAGGTCTTCAGCGACTTCTTCCGATGCGCCTTCGATTGCCATGAGTTTGACCATGAACTCGGGCCGTTGCTCGATCTGCAGCCGAAGATCCGCAGCATAGTTCATCAGCATCGCCCGCCGGTCCTGATCGGCGAGATACCACGAGGTCAGGCCAAAGACGCAAAGCATCGGAATCCCGGCCCGAAGGAAAAGCCGGAATCCCGGCGTCAGCATCAGCCGGTGCAAACGATAGGCCCAACGCGACGGCGCGGGATCGCGGAACCGGCCTATCGGTCGCATGACGCGTCCTCCACGATCCAACGGCACAGCGCGGGGAAATCAATCCCGTGATACGCGGCCTGTTCAGGCACAAGCGAGGTCGGCGTCATCCCCGGCTGCGTATTGGTTTCGAGCAGGATCAGGCCAGCGGCACCGCGGGTCTCGTCCCAGCGGAAATCGGTGCGGCTGACACCGCGACATCCCAGCGCCGTATGCGCCTTCAGGGCATAGTCATTGCACAGGGCCGCGATCTCTTCGGGAATATCGGCAGGAACCTCATGGCGCGATCCGC
Source organism: uncultured Alphaproteobacteria bacterium (assembly GCA_963698645.1). Classification (GTDB taxonomy): domain Bacteria; phylum Pseudomonadota; class Alphaproteobacteria; order Rhodobacterales; family Rhodobacteraceae; genus Ovoidimarina. The sequence goes on along the minus strand of CAVORP010000003.1, from coordinate 401,739 downwards.
CCGGGCGATACTTTGCGTCGTAGTCGTACCAGCCCTCGGTGATGATATCGGTAACTCCGAGCGCGCGGTCGCCCATCACCGTCGTGGTAAGCTCGCGACCCGGGGCATAGGTCTCGACCATCAGCGTCGCTGGCAGGTTCTCGGACAGTTTCGGCGGACCGTTCGCGCTTTCATGCACGATGTAGATCCCCACCGAACGAGCCCTCGTTATTGGGCTTGACGACATAGGGCGGCGCCATCAGATGCGCGGCGGCAATCGCCTCGCGTGGGGCCAGCAGGCTGTCGACAACCGGAAGTCCAACGCTGCGAAAGATATTCTTTGCGCGGGCCTTGTCCATGGCGAGGGCAGAAGCGAGGACGCCGGAATGAGTATAGGGGATGCGAAGCCATTCGAGGAGGCCCTGGACACAGCCGTCTTCGCCCCAGCGGCCATGGAGCGCGTTGAAGGCCACATCGGGGGCAAGCGCAGAAAGACGCTGCGCCAGATCGGCGCCCGCGTCCAGTTCCACAACTTCATAGCCCGTCGCCCGCAAGGCCGCTGCACATTCGCGCCCCGACGACAAGGACACCTCGCGCTCTGCCGAGGGTCCGCCCATCAGAACCGCAACCTTGGGGTATGCCCTGCTCGACATGCCCGCCACTCTTTCCGCCGAGGCCGTTATCGGCCCCATTTTTCGTTGGTTCGGGGCCGGTCAGCCCCGCTCGGGCTCTCCGACCCGCATGATTTCCCACTCTAACCGTATTCCGCTGATTTGGAATACCTTTTCGCGGACCTTTTCGCCCAATTCTTCAAGTTCTGCGGCAGTTGCGCCACCGGCATTGGTCAGGAAGTTGGGATGTTTCTCGTTCATGACCGCGCCACCCAGCCGGGCACCGCGCAGCCCCGCATCCTCGATCACCTTCCATGCCTTGAGCTCGTGGGTATCGTCTGGCTGCCCGGTCGAGGAGTACCCCACGGGGTTGCGAAAGGTGGATCCGGCGGTCCGGTCTTTCGTTGGCTGGCTCTCGTCGCGGCGGCGCAACTGCTCTTCCATCTTGGCATGAAGAGCCGCCGGATCGCCGGGTTGGGCGCGAAAGACGGCCTCGGTGATGATGGTCCTTTCGGGCAGGTCGGAGCGACGATATTGCAGATGCAGATCGGATGCGGAAATCATGTGTATTCCATGCGCATGATCCACCGCACGCACCTCCAGCAGGTGATCGGCCACATAGCTTCCATAGCAGCCCGCGTTCATCCGCACGGCACCGCCGATCGCGCCGGGGATCGTGCGCAGGAATGTCAGGTCAAGCCCGGCATCCGCCGCCTTGCGTGCCACATGAGCATCCAGCGCAGCGGCCCCCGCGATCACCCGATCACCCTCGATCCGGATCTCGTTGAACCCACGGCCAAGCCGGATCACCACGCCCCGGATGCCTCCGTCGCGGACGATCAGGTTCGAACCGACGCCCATGGGAAAAACCGCAATGGACGGATCCAACGCGGCAAGGAATGCCGCGAGGTCTTCGGCATCGGCAGGCTGGAACAGCCAGTCCGCCGGACCGCCAACGCGCATCCAGGTGAGATCGGCCAAGGACCGGTCAGGCGTCAACACACCGCGGGTTTCGGGCATCTCGATCCTCATCCCCTAGACCTCGTCACGACCCGGAAGGCGCTGGCGCATCCACCGCCACAGGTATCGGACCGGCCAGCGCAGGATCGAGGCCCCTGCCAGCATCGCCGCCAGTCCGACCCAGGGGCCGTTCTGGTAGGTAACGAAACCCAAGACCGGGATGCCGATGGCGATCAATCCGTAGGCAAAGGGCCAATGGCTCTTCTTCGAAGGAAACATCGCGCCGATACAGGCCACCACGACCCAGATGCAGGCAAGGGTGATCGAGAGGTTCACGGGCGTTCCTCGGGGCGAGAGACAGGCAAACCGCGCGCCTTTTTATAAAGATAGATCAGGGGATTGCGAAACATCGAAACAAAGGCCGCAAGGGCAATCGCCGCTGCGATCCAGCCCAGTTCGATTCCCATCCAGACAATCAGGACGGGCGCGGCCAGAAGCAGAACGATCCCCGGAGCATATTGCAGGCGCATGGGCAGAAGCGCCACGATTGCCGAGAGCACGACCCAGAGACAACCTGCGACGATCAGACCATTCATGCAGCCCCTTTCGTGAGCCGCGCGGGCAGTTCATGGGCCCAGGCCGAGATCGTGCCTGCTCCGAGGCAGACGACCATATCCCCGGGCCGCGCTTCGGCGCGCACCAGCCGTTCGAGATCGGCCTCGCTTTCCACGGCGATGGCATGGCGATGCCCGTGACGGATCAGGCCGGCTACGAGATCATCGCGGCTGGCGCCCGGGATCGGCTCTTCGCCCGCGGCGAAGACTTCTGCGATGCCCACGACATCGGCGTCGTTGAAACAGGCGCAGAAATCGTCGAACAGGCTGGACAGTCGCGAATAGCGGTGCGGTTGATGGACCGCGATGACGCGCGCGCCCGGTTCCACCGACTGGCGCGCGGCGCGCAGCACCGCCGCGATTTCCACCGGGTGGTGGCCGTAATCGTCGATGATCGTGACGCCGTCGACGACGCCCACCCGCGTGAAACGACGGTTCACGCCGCCGAAATTGGCCAGCGCATCGCGGATCTCAGAGGCCTTCATGCCAAGGTGTCGGGCAACGGCGACGGCCGCCAGTGCATTCGAGACGTTATGATCGCCGGGCATAGGAAGGGTGCAGCCCTCGATCACCATACCCTCGGTCGAGAGTGCAATATCAAAATGCGCCACCCCCTTCTTGTAGGTGAGGTTGACGGCGCGCACATCGGCCTGGGCATTGAAGCCAAAGGTCACGACCCGGCGGTCGGTGACGCGGCCCAGAAGCGCCTGAACCTCGGGGTGATCGGTGCAGAGAACCGCGAGGCCATAAAACGGAATGTTCGAGACGAAATCGGTAAAGCCCTGACGCAGGTTCTCGATCGTTCCCCAATGCTCCATATGCTCGGGGTCGATATTGGTGACGATGGCGATGGTGGCGGGCAGGCGATTGAAGGTGCCGTCGCTTTCGTCGGCCTCGACCACCATCCATTCGCCCTGCCCCATCCGGGCGTTCGAGCCATAGGCATGGATCACGCCGCCATTGATCACGGTCGGGTCCACACCGCCTGCATCCAGCAACGTGGCCACCATGGTGGTGGTCGTCGTCTTGCCGTGGGTACCGGCGACTGCGACGTTCGATTTGAGCCGCATCAGTTCCGCCAGCATCTCGGCCCGGCGCACGACAGGCAGGCCCATAGCGCGGGCTGCGTCCAGTTCGGGATTGCCGCGCTTGATCGCGGAAGAGATCACTACGACCTCCGCATCAGTCAGGTTCTCGGCGCGCTGGCCCAGAAAGATCTTGGCCCCTAGGCCGCGGAGGCGGTCAGTGATCTTCGACGCCTTCAAGTCGGAGCCCTGCACGATATAGCCGTGGTTCAACAGAACCTCGGCGATCCCAGACATCCCGATCCCACCGATCCCCACAAAGTGGATTGGACCCATTTCGGTCGGAAGCTTGGTTGCTGCTGCGGCGTTCATCTGTGCTCGGTCCCTCTTAGTCCATCGACCATTTCAAGCAGCCGCTCGGTTGCATCCGGGCGTCCTGCGGTCAGCGCATTGCGGGCCATGGCATCGGCGGCCTGCGGATTCGTGAGAATGCGCTCTATTTCGCTTGCCAGCGTCGCGGGCGCAAGCTTTCGTTCGGGGATCAGGATGGCGGCCTCGGCCTCCACCAGCCCGCGGGCATTGGCGGTCTGGTGATCGGCGGTCGCGGCCGCGAAGGGGACGAGGATCGAGGGGCGGCCGATGACGCTGAGGTCGGCGACCGACGAGGCCCCTGCCCGGCTGATCACCAGCTGCGCTTCGGCGATCCGGCGGGGGACATCCTGGAAGAAGGGTTGCACATCGGCCTGGATCCCGATCCCGGCATAGTAGCCGGTCACCCGCTCCACATCCTCGGCCCGGGCCTGATGGGCCACACGAATATTCGCGGTCAGGTTCGAGGGCAGAAGTGCGATGGCTTCGGGCACCACATCGGAGAGAATGCGCGCGCCCTGACTGCCCCCGATCACCAGAAGTTCCATCGGGTAGTCGCCCGGCGCGATATAGCCCGCGCCCGCCCGTTCCCGCACCGCCCGGCGCACCGGGTTCCCGGTATGGTGCCCCAGAACGCCCGAGGGCAAGGCAGTGGGCCAGGCGCCACAGGCCACAGCGTTCACCCGCCGGGCGAAAAGCCGGTTCACCTTGCCCAGAACACCGTTCTGTTCATGGATCATGCAGGGAATGCGCAGAAGATAGGCCGCGGTCAGCGCGGGGATCGTCGGATAACCGCCAAAGCCCACGACCACGGCCGGACGATCCGCGATCATCCGGCCGAATGCCATGGCGATCCCGCCCGCGATCACGAACGGGGCCGCGAGTTTCGCGCCGATCCCGCCGCGCGCGAAGGTGGCGGAGGCGACTTGACTGCGCTCGACCGCGTCAGGGAACCCGCCCGCGTAACGCGCGCCGCGCGTATCGGTGGACAGCTTGACCCGCCAGCCTTGGGCGATCAACGCCTCGGCCAGGGCCTGGGCCGGGAACATGTGCCCACCGGTGCCGCCCGCGGCGATGACGCAGAGCGGCGCCTTGGTCATCCGCGCCCCCGCCCATTGAGGATATCGCTGATCTCGCCCTGCGGCCGTGAGCGTGTGAAAGCGAGGAGAATGCCCATCGCGATCCCGGTCGCCACGAGCGAAGAGCCGCCATAGCTGACAAAGGGTAGGGTCATGCCCTTTGCCGGAAGGAGCCGCACCGCGACCGAGATATTGATCATCGCCTGAATGCCAAAGGCACAGGCGAGCCCCGCCCCCGCCAGACGGATGAACGGATCGCGCTCGCGCATCAGCCGGATCAGCGAGCGCAGCACGATGGTCCCGAAGAGGCCAATGATGAACAGGACAAGGATCAGGCCATATTCCTCGGCCGCGACGGCGATGATGAAATCCGTATGCGCGTCCGGCAGGGACCATTTCACGCGGCCTTCGCCCACGCCCACACCAAAGAAACCGCCTTCCTGTATTGCGCCGGTGGCATAGCCAAGCTGCGTCGTCGGATCGACCTCGGGCGACAGGAACCCGTCGATGCGGCGGGCGAAGTGATCGGAGTTATTGTAGGCGATGGAGCCCGCAAACACCGTCAGAACGGCAAGACCGCCCAGCACCATGAAAGGCGCCCCCGCCACGAAATACATGACGCCCCAGGAAAACAGGATCAGCGCGGCCTGCCCGAAATCGGGCTGCAAGGCCAGCAAAAGACAGATCACCACCGCCAGCAGCAGCGACAAACGCTTGCCCGGCGGGCCCTGAAGATCTTGCCCCGCAGCGATCAGCCAGCCCGCGACGACGATGAAACCGGGTTTGAGAAACTCAGAAGGCTGGACCGATCCGAAGCCGATCGAAAACCAGCGCGTGGCGCCTTTGCCGAAATCCGTGCCAAAGATCGGAAGGAAGGCCAGCGCCACGAATGAAATGACGAAGCCGATCACTGCGAGCCTGCGCACCTGCATCGGCGGCAGCATCGAGATCACCACCATGGTGAACAGCGCGATCCCGCCGAACATCGCCTGCCGCTCGACGTAATGGAATGCGGCAAGACCATTGCGCGCGGCAAGCGGCGGCGAGGCAGCAAGACCCAACAGCATGCCCACCGCAAAAAGCATCAATACGCAGGCCAAGGACCACCGATCCACAGTCCGCCACCAACGCGGAAGGATCGGTTCGCCATCCCCCAAGGGAAGCCTGCCATGGACCATCTCAGTCATGGAAGTACCGCCAGATAACTGCCTCGAAACGCCCGTTTGCCGGGTCTGGGGCCGAGTTTAGCGAATCACCCCGCGAAGTGCCAGCAAAAGCTGCGCCATCCGGCGGGCAATTGCCCGCTTTCAGCCCGTGATCTTCGCGACTTCGGCCATAAAATCCTCGCCGCGACGTTCGAAATTGTCGTATTGATCGAAACTTGCCGCGGCTGGCGCCAGAAGCACGGTCTCTCCCGCCTCGGCCTCGGCTGCGGCGCGTGCCACGGCTCCCGCCATGGTCGTGCAGACCTCGTGCGGCAAATCGCCCAGCGAACAACGCCGTCTCCGCCGCATGGCGACCGATGACATAGGCTTTCGTCACATGATCAAAGGCCCCGGGCAGCGCGCCAAGACCGCCCTCCTTCATCTGGCCACCCACGATCCAGCGGACCCGGTCAAAGGCACGAAGCGCCTGTAGCGCGCTGTCGGGATTGGTGGCCTTGCTGTCATTGACGAAAACCACCCCGCCATGGACCGCGATCACCTGGCTGCGATGGGGCAGGCCTTCGAAACTGGCGAAAGCATCCTCGATCATCCGCGGCGCAAGTCCGAGCGCGCGCGTCGCGGCATAGGCGGCACAGGCGTTCTGATGATTATGAGCGCCCGGAAGCCCCCGTATCCCGCGCAGGTCGATCGCGCCGACCTGCCGCCCGTTGCGGGTCTCCGCCAGAAACCCCTTGCGCGCGAAGACGTTCCAGCCCGGACCGGAAAGTTTGGTCCCCGACGAGATCCGGATCACACGGGCATCGGCGGACCCTTCGGCAAGCTGCCCGGCCAGAAACCGACCCTCGACCTCGTCCACTCCGATCACTGCCCGGTCCGGGCCACCCTCGGCGAAAAGCCGGCGCTTGGCGGCGAAATATCCGCCCATGCCGCCGTGACGATCCAGGTGATCGGGCGACAGGTTGGTAAAGACCGCGATATCCGGGGTCAGGGCGCGGGCGAGCTCTGTCTGGTAGGACGACAGCTCCAGTACGACCACGCCGCCATCGCCCGGGGGATCGATGTCCAGAACCCCGCGCCCGATATTCCCGGCCAGCTGCGCGTCATGCCCGGCCACGGTCAACACATGGTGGATCAACGCCGAAGTGGTGGATTTCCCGTTCGATCCGGTGACCGCGATCACCCGCGGCGGGGTGTGATGCTGATCCCAGTCGCCCAGCGCCAGAGACCGGAAGAACAACCCGATATCGTTGTCCACCGGAATCCCTGCTGCCAGTGCGGCGGAGATGGCGGGATGGGGTGCAGGATACAGATGTGGGATGCCCGGCGAGACGACCAGCATCGACAGATCCGCCAAGGCCTGGGGACGAGACAGATCGGCGAGTTCGATCCCGGCGGCCTCGGCCGCGTTCCGTGCGATCTCGCCATCATCCCAGGCAACGACCCGAGCCCCACCCGCACGAAGCGCGTGAGAGGCGGAAAGCCCTGACCGGCCAAGACCGAGAACCCCGATGGTCTGACCCTCGACACCCCGTACCGGGATCATCCTCGCGCCTCCCGTCTCACCCTGACCGCCCTTCTTCTCTTTCCAAATATCCTCCGGGGGTGTGGGGGTGGAAAACCCCCACGTCAAGACGTCTGCCGCTAGCGCAGCTTCAGCGTTGCCAGCCCGATCAGCGCAAGGATCAGGCTGATGATCCAGAAGCGGATCACGATCTGCGGCTCGGCCCAGCCCTGTTTCTCGAAATGATGGTGGATCGGCGCCATCAGGAACACCCGCTTGCCGGTCCGTTTGAAATAGGCGACCTGAATGATGACGCTCAGCGCCTCCACCACGAACAGCCCGCCCACGATCGCCAGCACGATCTCGTGCTTCGTGGCCACCGCGATCGCCCCCAGCGCGCCGCCGAGGGCAAGGCTTCCGGTATCGCCCATGAACACTGCCGCGGGGGGCGCGTTATACCACAGGAACCCAAGCCCCCCGCCGATCAGCCCGGCAGTGAAGATCAGGATCTCGCCGGTTCCGGGGACGTAATGCACATCCAGATATTCGGTGAAGTCGACCCGGCCCACCGCATAGGCGATGACGCCAAGCGTTCCGGCGGCGATCATCACCGGCATGATTGCAAGCCCATCGAGACCGTCGGTGAGGTTCACCGAATTGGCCGCTCCCACGATCACGATCATCGCGAAGGGAATGAAGATCAGCCCCAGGTTCAGGAGCACGTCCTTGAATACCGGCACCGCAAGCCGGTAGCTGAGCGCATCAGGGTGCAACATCGAGGCCCAGTAGGCCGCGATCCCGGCGATGGCGAGACCGATGGCAAAGCGGACCTTGCCTGAGACGCCCTTGTTCGTGTTCTTCGTCACCTTGGCATAATCGTCGGCAAAGCCGATCAAACCGAAGCCCGCGGTCACGAACAGCACGATCCAGATATAGCCATTGTCGAGCCGCGCCCAGAGCAGGGTCGAGAACAGAAGCGCCGAGAGGATCAGCAGCCCGCCCATGGTGGGCGTTCCCGCCTTCGTGGTGATGTGGCTTTCAGGCCCGTCGGTGCGGATCGGCTGGCCATGTTTCTGCCGGCGGCGCAGGAGGTTGATCAGGGGCCGTCCGAAGATGAAACCGAAGATCGAGCGCGGTGAAGAACGCGCCCCCGGCCCGGAACGTGATGTAGCGGAACAGGTTGAAGACGTCGCCGCCATCGGAAAATCGTGTCAGTTCGAACAGCATCGGTCCGCCCCCTTCAATTCGCGGCCAGACGCGGATGGCCCAGCTTGCGCAGCGCGTCAACCACAAGACTGACCCGGCTGCCCTTCGACCCCTTGATCAGGATAACGTCACCGGCATCCACAAGAGTGTGGGCGCGGGCGGCAAGGTCCTCGGCCTTCTCGACCTTCGCGCCGCGCAGCGGTTCCGGCAACACGTCCCAAAGCTCGGCCATCAAGGGACCCACGCAATGCACAACGTCGATGTTGCGCATCGCCGGGTGACCGCGCGATGTCGCGATGCATCCGTGCCGCCTCGGGCCCGAGTTCCAGCATATCGCCCAGAACCGCGATCCTGCGCCCACGCGAGACGCGGCCGATCCCGTCCACCGGTCGGGTCGCGTCCAGAACCTCGAGCGCCGCCGCCAGCGAGGCCGGGTTCGCGTTGAATGCATCGTCGATCATCTCGACAGTCATGTGATCTTCGACCGGATCGAGCGCCAACGTCTCGCGGACCCCGCGGCCCGCGGGCGGCGACCAGCGACCCAGATCGCAAGCCGCGACCGCCGCATCGGCGCCCACCGCATCGACCGCGGCGAGCACCGCCAGCGCGTTCATGGCGAAATGCCGGCCCGGTGCACCGATCTTGAACAGCACCGGGCCGGTGCTCTTCTCGGCCTGCACCACCGTTGCCTCTGGCGCGAGGTCGACCGAGATCAGCCGATAATCCGCCCCCTCCGACGCCCCGAAGGCGATGAGCTGTTTCGGCATGATGCGCCGCCGTTTCGCGCAGGATCCCAGTCGTTTCGACATCTCCGTTGAAGATCGCGGTGCCGCCGGGCTCCAGCCCCTCGAAGATCGACGCCTTTTCACGCGCGATCCCCGACAGGTCGTCGAAAGCCGCCAGATGCGCGGCGGCGACCGTCGTCACCAGCGCCACGTGCGGGCGTGCCAGACGAGCGAGCGGTGCGATTTCACCCGGCGCGTTCATCCCGATCTCGATCACCGCGAATTCGGTATTCGCGGGCATCCGCGCCAGCGTCAGCGGGACCCCCCAATGGTTGTTGTAGCTGGCTTCCGCGGCATGAACGCGGCCCTGGACAACCAGCACGTCACGCAGCATTTCCTTGGTCGAAGTCTTGCCCGCTGAACCGGTGACGGCAATGACCTGTGCCTTCGTGCGCGCCCGGGCCGCGCGCCCGAGATCGGCCAGCGCCGTCAGCACATCGTCCACGAGCAAAAGCGGCGCATCGGGCGCCACGCCTTCGGGCCGGTGGGAGACCATTGCTGCCGCCGCCCCCTTTTCCAGCGCGGACGCGACGAAGTCATGTCCGTCGCGCACGTCCTTCAAGGCCACGAACAAATCGCCCGGTTCGATCGTGCGGGTGTCGATCGAAACGCCCATGGCGCGCCAGTCGCCCGTGCCCCCCGTGACCGTGCCCCCCGTGGCGCGCGCCGCCTCTTCTGCGGTCCAGAGCGCGGTCATGCGATCCGCCCATCGAGCGCGGCCACCGCCACGCTTGCCTGTTCGGCGTCGTCGAACGGATAGACCGTGTCGCCCACGGTCTGGCCCGTTTCATGGCCCTTGCCGGCGATCAGAAGCGCATCACCCGGCTCCAGCATGTCGATGCCCGCGCAGGATCGCCTCGGCCCGGTCGCCATATTCATTGGCTTCGGGACAGGCCTCGAGGATGGCGGCGCGGATGGCCGCCGGATCTTCCGAGCGCGGATTGTCATCGGTGACGATGGCGACGTCGGCATATCTGGCGACGGCCGCGCCCATCAGCGGGCGCTTGCCCCGGTCCCGGTCGCCGCCGGCACCGAAGACGACGATCAGCCGACCCATCACATGGGGGCGCAGGGCCCGCAGCGCGGTTTCGAGCGCAGCAGGCGTATGGGCGTAATCGACGAAAACCGCCGCGCCGTTGTCGCGGGTCGCGACAAGCTGCATCCGGCCCCGGACGGTGGTGAGCATCGGAAGCGCCTCGAACACTTCCGAGGGTGCACAGCCCGAGGCGATCACCAGACCCGCAGCAACCAGCGCGTTCTCCGCCTGAAATCCGCCGATCAGGGACAGGCGGACCTGCCGCGCCTGGCCGTTCCATTCGAACCGCATTTCCTGACCTGTCGCATCGAACCGTTGGCCAACGAGACGGAGGGCAGCCTCACCGTCACGCCCGACGGTGAGGACATCGCATCCGCGCGCCTCGGCGATCGCCACGACCTCGGGTCCCATCGGATCGTCGGTGTTGACGACCGCGGTCCCGTCTTCGGGCAGGACGCGGTTGAAGAGACCCGCCTTTGCCGCGAAATACGCCTCGAAGCTTTCGTGATAATCCAGATGATCCTGGCTGAAATTGGTGAAGCCCGCCGCGGTCAGCCTGACACCGTCAAGCCGGCGCTGTTCAAGTCCGTGGGAGGAGGCCTCCATCACCGCGTGTTCGATCCCCTCGTCGGCCACATCGGCAAGAATGCGGTGCAGCGTGACCGGTTCCGGCGTCGTATGCTGAAGCGGCGTCGTATAGCAGCCCTCGACGCCCGTCGTGCCGATGTTCACCGCTTCGATGCCCAGCGCCATCCAGATCTGTCGGGTAAAAGTCGCGACCGAGGTCTTGCCATTGGTGCCGGTCACTGCACAGACCACATCGGGCTGTTTCCCGAACCAGAGCGCCGCGGCATAGGACAGAGCCTGACGAGGATCCTCGGCCACGATCATGGGTATCGCCGCCTTCGCGATCTCGTCTCTGGCGATGCGCGCGCCCTCGCGATCGGTCAGGATCGCCCCCGCCCCCATGCGGATCGCGTAGGAAATGAACTCGCCGCCATGCACCGTGCTGCCCGGAAGGGCCGCAAAGAGATTGCCCTTGGACACCTCGCGACTGTCAACGGCAAGGCCGGTTATCCGCACCTCGCCGCCGCCAGGTACCGTCAGGCCCAGTTCACTTAAGGATCGCGCATCGTCCCGGGTTCTCATGCTCGCCCCAACCCAGTTCTAGTTTGACGCCAGTGTTACCGCGCTTTTGACATCGGTTTCAATGATCGGCGGCAGTCCCAGAAGCGGCGCGGTGCGACGGATCACTTCGGCGGCGACAGGGACGGCCGTCCAGCCCGCGGTACGGCGGGGCTCTTCGCCCGAAGTCTCGACCGCCTCGTCCAGCGCCACGACAAGAACATAGCGCGGCTCCGAAGCCGGGAAGACCGCCGAAAAGACGGCGATCACCTTGTCCTCGTAATACCCGCCACCGGGCTTCGGCTTGTCGGCGGTCCCGGTCTTGCCCGCGACCTGATAGCCCGCAACCTCGCCGAAGGACGCCGTGCCTTCGGTGACGACCTTGCGCAACAGATCGCGCGCGATGGCCGAGGTCTGTTCGCTTACGACCCGGGGGCCGGTCACGGGCGCGCTCCGCTTGAGCAATGTGGGCGTCACCAGCGTGCCGCCATTCAGGAGAGAGGCATAGCCGGTGGCCAGATGCAGCGGGCTGGCCGAAAGGCCATGGCCGTAAGAGATGGTCATGGTGGAAATCTCGGACCAGCGCGAGGGATAGAGTGGCCGGGCGCCGGCTGCTTCCACAAGCTCGACGGGCGTTGGCTTGAGAAAGCCCAGCGCCTCGAGGAATCCGCGCTGACGGTCTGCGCCGATCTCCATCGCCATCCGCGCGGTGCCGATATTCGAGGATTTGACGATCACCTGCTCTACCGTGAGCGCATCGCCGTAATTGCGGAAATCGGTTATCCGGTGTTTCCCCCAGCGCAGCGGGCCCTTCGTCTCGATGATGGTGTTCCGGTTCACAAGTCCGGTTTCGATTGCCTGCGCGGCGGTGAAGATCTTGAACGTCGAACCCAGTTCATAGACACCCTGGACCGCGCGGTTGAACAGAGGGCTGTCGCCTGCATCCCCTTCGGTCAGGGGGACCGGGCGATTGTTGGGATCGAAATCGGGCAGGCTCACAAGGCTGAGGATTTCACCGGTATGCACGTCCATCAGGACAGCGGCCGCGCCCTTGGCATTCATCAGTCGCATGCCGCCCAGAAGCACCCGTTCGGTCGCCGCCTGCACCGAGAGGTCCAGTGACAATTGCAGCGGCGCGCCATCATGGGCGGGGTCGCGCAGCCAGTCGTCGAATGTCTTTTCGACCCCGGCGACCCCAATCACTTCGGCCGAATGCACGCCCTCGCGACCGAAACCGGCACCGCCAAGGACATGGCTTGCGAGGCTGCCATTGGGATAAAGGCGCATCTCGCGCGGCCCGAACATCAGCCCGGGCTCACCCAGATCATGCACCGCCTGCTTCTCCGAAGGTGTGATTTTCTTCTTTATCCACAGGAACTTGCGCTTTCCCGTGAAGTCCTTGAGCAACTGATCCTGGTCGAGGTCCGGAAAGATCATGGCCAGTTCGCGCGCGGCGCCCCGGGGGTCGATCATGATCTGCGGTTGGGCATAGAGCGAGTGTGTCGTCAGGTTGGTTGCAAGGATGCGCCCATTCCGGTCGACGATATCGGCTCGTTGGGCAAGGATCGAATTGCTGGCGGAGGCGACGCGCGGCTCTTCGGGCTGGGCGGCGGCAAGAAGCCCCATCCGCCCGCTGACCAGAACGATGGCGCAGAGAAAAACGATACCCAGCACAAGAAGCCGGCCCTCCGCGCGCTGACGCTCGCCGTCGCGGGTTTCCTCGTGGCGCTGGCGCAGATTTTCGCGCTCGATCGCATCGGGGTTCAACCCGCGCGCGCGAGCTTCGAGGATACGCGCAAGGGGGCGAAGCGGCGTGCGGGTCATTCCGTCACCTCTTCGATCGCGCCGCGCACGTCATAGACCCCTGTTATCGACCACCTCGGCGGGACGCGGATAGGCGACCAGATCTACCGTCCCGAACTGTTCGGGAGACAGGGCGAATAGCTGCAGCCGGTCGAAATTCAGGTCTGCCAGATCGCGCAGCCGGTCGGGCCGGTTCAGGTAGGCCCATTCGGCGCGCAGCACCGCAAGGCGTTCCCGCAGACCGGCGATATCGCCTTGCAGGCGAGCGTTTTCCTTGAGCACGGCCTGGGTCGTGTAATTCTGCTGATAAGCCCAGAAACCAAGCCCAAGAACCGCCAAGGGCGATCATCCCGTAAATGACTGATTTCATGATCTTCATCCCCTATCAACTACAGGTTTCGGCAGGCCCAGTGCGGTGCGGTCGGCCCGGCGCGCCGGCGCCGATGTTCTGACCCCCAGGCGCAGCGTGGCGGACCGGGCGCGCGGATTTGCCCGCAACTCCTCTGCATCCGCCGTGATGCCCTTGTTCCGGGCCTCCCAGCGCGGGGTCTCCTCGGCGGATTCGGGCGCGTAGCGGTTGGCCCGCCCGGCCCCGCCCGACCCGTGCTGAAAGAACCGTTTGACCACCCGATCTTCCAGCGAATGAAAGCTGACGACCGCCAGTTGGCCGCCGGGGCGCAGCGCCCGTTCGGCGGCCTCGAGCCCGTCGATCAGTTCTCCAAATTCGTCGTTCACCGCAATGCGGATCGCCTGAAATGTCCGTGTCGCAGGATGGCTTTGCCCGGGCTTGCGCGGACGGAAGGCAGCTTTCGACGATCTGCGCCAACTGCGCAGTGGTGACCAGCGGAACGGTTGCGCGTGCCGCGACGATGGCGCGCGCGATCCGGCGCGAGGCCCGTTCTTCGCCATAGTGATAGAGGATGTCCGCCAACTCGGTCTCGTCGGCGCTGTTCACAAGGTCCGCCGCAGTGGGCCCCGAGCGGCTCATCCGCATGTCGAGCGGCCCGTCGGATCCGAAGGAAAATCCGCGTTCCGGGCGGTCGAGCTGCATCGAGGAGACGCCGAGATCGAGAACGACCCCATCCACCGGCCCCCCGGCCAATTCATCGAGCTTGCTGAACGTACCCTGCCGTAGCACCAGCCGGTTGCCAAAATCGGCGGCCCAGCCTTCGGCCATTTCAAAGACATCGGGGTCCCGGTCGATGCCGATCACCCGCTCGGCCCCGGCCGCCAGAAGACCACGGGCATATCCGCCCGCCCCGAAGGTTCCGTCGACCCATGTCCCGGTCACCGGCGCGACCGCGTCAAGAAGCGGCCCCAGCAAGACGGGGATGTGCGGAGGATCGGACGAGATTGCCCCTGCCGCCGCCACCATGGTCAACCGTCCCGGTTCTTGTCGAGCAGCACCAGCGGATCAAAATCCTCGGGATACTGATCCAACAGCGCCTCGAACTTGGCCTCGTCGGCCTCGAAGGTTTCGGGTTTCCAGATCTGAAAGGTGTCGCCGGTGGCGATGAAATAGGCCGCTTCATCCAGATCGATCTTGGCGCGCAGCTTTGCGGGGAGGACGATCCGCCCGGTCTCGTCCACCGATGTCTTGAGCGACTGACCGTTGAACAACCGCTCAAGAGGCCGCCGTTCGGTCGATCCGCGGGGAAGTTCGGCGATCTGCGCGTCGACCTCTGCCGCCGCATCGATCGTGTAGCATTCAAGGTAATCCCGCTTGGGGCCCCCGAAGACGATGACGAATTCGGGGTGCAGCCCTTCGGTCCAGGACGGGTCGCCGGATTCCAGCACGCGACGGAAATCAGCCGGGATGGATACCCGACCCTTTCCATCCACCTTCTGGTGGAATTCGCCTCTGAACCTTCGCAGCACTGTCCGGCCGCTCCTTCATATGTCCCATACCGGTCCCGTGAACCGAAAACGGCGGGTTGAGCTGCTGCCACTGCTCAACCCGCCGCCCTCGTCCCGTTGCCGGGTGTGTCCGACAGCGCGCGCCACCTGGGGGGATGTCTGCTCGCTCGCGCGCCGGATCTCGTCGTTCGATGATCGGGGTGCCTGTATGAAACCTGCTTGGGGGGTTTGAGGTCTAACGCCTCTTTGTCCCGTTCATCGCAGGAACTGTATGGCATGGGACCTGATGGGAAACAACAAAAAATTTCGCTTCATATCTCATTTTTTCACTGTAAATGACCGAGTTCGGAGAGGCGCTGATGGAGTCGACGCCAGATACACAACATATAGATCAAGAGAAAGTCGGCATACAATATAAGCAATGATTCTGGAAGTTCCCGGATCGCGTTATTCCCATAAAGTACCACGAATTTCTCGAATTTGACTTGATCCGGCCATCGATTTTTCCGAGTATCCGCCGATTATGAGCGACTGAACCTAATTCCAGGAGGCTACTCCCCTCCGTCCCAACTATTCCCATGGGAGTGATTCACCGATCTCCGACGTATTGCCGCGGTCACGACCCAGGATCGAAAACCGGGTTTGCGCGGGCGCGAATCGCAAACGCTCATCTTTGCAGCAGCACCGCCGATTTCCATTGCGTCGGAACTGCCGCGAGCGAGAGATGCACAATGAATAAACAAGATTCAGTCCGTCTTGCCTAAGGAAAGAGAGGCGTTTTCATATGCATTTTCTGCATAGCAGCATTGCACCGGAAATCATTGTGCACCTGCAGCAATGGCCTATCTTCCTGTTAACGGTATCAGGCTTGATACCAGTGTATTCAGATGGCCCCTCCTCCTCCCTGGGTTATCTGATATAGGCGGTGGCACCTCTCCTCCTCCCTGGTGTCACCGCTTTTTTTACGAAAAAGGGCGCCCGATCGAACCGGGCGCCCTTTTTCGTGTCAGCTTGTGGGGCCGATCACGGCTCGACCAGCGCCCATATGCCTTCCATCCGGACCGAAACCGGCTCTCCGCAATGGAACAGGGTATAGGTCATCATGTCTTCGGGCTTGCGCAGCACGCCGGGGCGACCCACCAGTTTGCCGGCCTCGATGTACTGCGAGTCGACCGGATTGCGACCAGTGGCAATCTTCTGGCAGGGCGAAACGACAACGTCGGCCTTGGGCAATCCGTTTCCCAGCGATCCGGCGCGGATCAGGATCGCGTGCGCGTCGGTCACCACCGAGAGGAAATCCATATCCAGCAGCATCCGGTCAACCCACTGGATCGGCACAAGCTTGCCAGTCCCGGACCGGATAACGTCGCGTTCGCGCAGCGTCTGCGCGTGCATTTCACCAAAGGATGTCGAAATACGGGTCATCGGGCCAAAGCCCGGAAGACTCCACTTGAGAGCATCCTGGCGCTGTCGCGCCGCTTTGCCGACGGACGCCGCCGCGGCCTTCCCTGATTGTGTCGTCGTTTCCACGTCACATACTCCCGCCCGCCAAGGGGGCTAAACTCTTTAAGATACGCGTGCCGTGTTCCCGGCGAACAGTGCCGCTCGACGACACGCCAAAGACGGGATCATTATACGTCAACTTGGGTTGGTTGAAGCTGCTCATGCAGGCGGAATTTTGCGAATTCTCTCATTTTGTGGGCCCAACAACACGGATCATGCGGCAATAAACGTTGCCGTAACGAAATTCGGGAAATTGCGCCCCACGCTCACAACCCCTAGAAGACTTTGAAATGGTTAATAAAATCTATACAGCAAGAGTTTCCATGACAACTCTAGCATGATTCACCAATTCGAGACAGACGACCGTTTGCGAAATCGGAAACGACGCGTTGTTTAGGCGCAATCCCGTTGCCCGAAATGCTACGGTCAGGGAATCGCGAAGCCATTGTTCACATTAGGGAATTAGAACGGAACGTCATCTGCGCGGTCGGCGGGGTGGATGAATTTGGCGACAACCTTTTTCGAACCGGCCTTTTCGAACTCGATATCGAGCTTGTCGCCCTCGATGCCCATGACATAGCCGTAGCCGAATTTCGTGTGAAACACCCGGTCGCCCTGGGTGAAGGTCGAGACCGCATCAAGGTCGATCACGGTGTTCCGGCCCTCGCGCGGCTGGCTCATGCCGCGTTCGGCGCTGCGCGCCTGAAGCCGTCGCCAGCCCGGCGAGTTATAGACATTGGCCTGTCTCGCGGCCTCTTCCAGACCCGAGGACATGGACGCCACCTGACCGCCGCCATAGAGGCCCGGCGGGGTCAGAACCTCGACATGATCGGGGGGCAATTCATCAATGAACCGCGACGGCATGGCCGATTGCCACTGGCCGTAAACCCTTCTGTTTGCTGCAAAAGATATGGTGCAGACCTCTTCGGCGCGGGTGATGCCCACATAGGCCAGACGGCGCTCTTCCTCGAGCCCCTTGAGGCCGCTTTCGTCCATCGAGCGTTGCGAGGGGAACAGCCCATCCTCCCATCCCGGCAGGAACACGGCAGGGAATTCGAGGCCCTTGGCGGCATGGAGCGTCATGATCGAAACCTTCTCGACCGCATCCTCATTCTCGTTGTCCATGATCAGCGAGACATGCTCCAGAAACCCCTGGATATTCTCGAATTCCTCGAGCGCCTTCACAAGTTCCTTGAGATTTTCCAAACGCCCCGGAGCCTCGGGCGTCTTGTCGTTCTGCCACATCGCGGTGTAGCCGGATTCGTCCAATATATGTTGTGCGGTTTCCGTATGTATTTCATGTGTATTCCGTATGGCAGCGCCCCAGCGGTCGATTCCTTCGACCAGCGCCCGCAGTTCCGTCGCGGCCTTGCCCGAGAGTCCGCCAGACACGACCAGTAGCCGCGCGCCTTCGACAAGGCTGAGGCCGTTCGCCCGTGCCGTCATCTGGATCTTCTGCTGGGCCTTGTCGCCAAGGCCGCGCTTGGGCGTGTTCACGATCCGCTCGAAGGCAAGATCGTCGGCCGGGCTGACGGCAAGGCGGAAATAGGCCATGGCGTCGCGGATCTCCATCCGCTCGTAGAAGCGCGGGCCGCCGATCACCCGGTAGGGCAAGCCGATGGTGAGGAACCGGTCCTCGAAGGCGCGCATCTGATGCGAGGCGCGGACGAGGATCGCGATCTCATCTAGTCCGAATTTCTTCGGTAGGGGATGATTTCCCTGCCCTTCTGGAGTCAAGCTCTCGGATCTTCTCAGGTTGACTTGGTGAATATCGCCCTCAGCATTGCCGGACACGCGCCCACCCTTAGCCAGCCGTTCGCTTTCTTGTTGGGCGCTCGTTGACCGCGGATTATGCCGGTTCCTCGCTTCTTCCGAGTTCCCTGCAGCGTGATCTTCAATCTTCTCGCCGATCCATCGAGCTTCTTCCTCACCATCCCAGTGGCCGATCAGCTTTACCTTTCCAACCATCTATTGCATCCGTCCATAGCGTCTTACCCGAGTCGCCCCTGATTGGCTTCAATCACCCCCGAGGCCGCGGCAAGAATGTGCGGGGTGGAGCGGTAATTCTGTTCGAGGCGGACGACATGGGCGCCCGGAAAGTCCTTTTCGAACCGCAGGATGTTGCCCACCTCGGCCCCGCGCCAGCCATAGATCGACTGATCGTCGTCGCCAACGCAGCAGATATTCTTGTGCCCGCCCGCCAGAAGCCGGAGCCAGAGATATTGGGCGACGTTCGTATCCTGGTACTCGTCGACGAGGATGAAGCGGAACCAGCGCTGGTATTGTTCTAGGACGTCCGTGTGGTTCTGGAAGATCCAGACCATGTGCAGCAGGAGGTCGCCGAAATCGACGGCGTTCAATGCCTTCAGTCGGTCCTGATAGTCGGCATAGAGGGCCGGGCCTTCGTGGTTGAAAGCGCCCGCGTCCGCAGCCGGGATGCGGTCGGGCGTGATGGCGCGGTTCTTCCAGCCGTCGATGATCGAGGCCAGCTGCCGGGCGGGCCAGCGCTTTTCGTCGATATCGGCGGCGAGGATCAACTGTTTCAGAAGCCGGATCTGGTCGTCGGTGTCGAGGATCGTGAAGTTGGTCTTGAGCCCCACCAGTTCGGCATGGCGGCGCAGAAGCTTCACGCAGATCGCGTGGAAGGTGCCGAGCCATGGCATGCCCTCGACCTCGGCCCCCAGTAGCCGGGCCACGCGGGTCTTCATCTCGCGCGCGGCCTTGTTGGTGAAGGTCACCGCAAGGATTTCGTTGGGGCGCGCGGTATGGGTGGCGAGCAGATGCGCGATGCGGGCGGTGAGTGCGCGGGTCTTGCCCGTTCCCGCGCCTGCCAGCATCAGGACCGGGCCGTCGAGCGTTTCGACCGCCGCGCGCTGTGCCGGGTTCAGGCCGTCGAGATAGGGGCCCGCGCGGGTCGCCATGGCCCGCTGGCTGAGCGGCACCGCCGCTTCGAACGCGTCGCTTTCGTCAAAACTGCTCATTGCGGGTAATCTAGCGGGACCGGGCGGGAAGATAAAGTGTTGTTCGCCAAATGTTCCGCGTGCGCGACGGGACGCCGGTCCGGGGTCATTTGATAGCGGTTCGAACGCGCTTGCGCCCTTCGCGGGGCAATCTACAAATGCCCCATGGATATCGAGATGAGCCACCCGTCGATCGAGGACCTGAGGCGGCGCGCGAAGCGGCGCATTCCGCATTTCGTCTGGGAATACCTCGACAGCGGGACCGGTGATGACCTTGCTCATCTGCGCAACCAGCAGGCGCTGGACCGGGTGGAGTTGCTGCCCGATGTCCTGGGCGGCGAGATGACAGCGGACATGACCTCGCCGCTTCTGGGGCGGGACTATGCCCTGCCCTTCGGGATTGCGCCGGTGGGAATGTCAGGGCTGATGTGGCCGGGGGCCGAGCATATGCTGGCCCGTGCGGCGGTGGAGGCGAATATTCCCTTCTGCCTGTCGTCGATGGCGACGCAGGCGCCCGAGGACATGGCGGGCCATATGGGCGAGAACGGCTGGTACCAGCTTTACACGCCGGGCGACCTGGAGATCCGGAAGGACATGGTGGCGCGGGTTCGGGATGCGGGGTTCAGGGTGCTGGTGGTCACCGTCGATGTGCCCGCCGCCAGCCGCAGGGAACGCCAGCGCCGCGCCGATATCCGCCAGCCCCCCGCGATCACGCCGAAGATCGCGCTGCAATGCGCGCTGCGCCCGCATTGGAGCCTGTTGCGGCTGCGGATGGGGATGCCGACGCTGGCCTCGCTTGCAAAATATGCGGATGTGAAAAGCCCCCGTCCCGGCACCGATCACATCGGCTATGTCCTGCGGACACGGCCCGACTGGGACTATCTCAAGGCGTTGCGCGACGAGTGGGACGGGCCCTTGGTGGTCAAGGGGGTTCTCGACCCCGCGCCGGCGCGGCGGATGGTGGATTTGGGGGTCGATGCGCTTTGGGTGTCGAACCATGGCGGGCGGCAGTTCGATGCGGCCCCGGCGGCGATCAGCGCCCTGCCCGCGGTGCGCGCGGCCGTGGGGCCGGATGTGCCTTTGATCTTCGATAGCGGGGTGCGGTCGGGGACGGATATCCTGCGGGCGCTGGCCCTTGGGGCGAATTTCGTGATGCTCGGGCGGGCGTTTCACTATGGGGTGGCGGCGTTCGGCGCGAAGGGCGCGGCGCATGTGGTCCGGATCCTGTCGGACAGCATTGCCTGCGATCTGGGACAGATGGGGCTCGTGAGCCCCCATGCCGCGAAAACGCGGCTACCCTGAAAGCGGTTTACCTTGCACCGGCAGCGTCCTAGACTTTTTCTGCACCTGCAAAGAAGGCGAGCCGTCCGATGACCGAATTCAAGAAGATCCTGATTGCCAATCGCGGAGAGATCGCGATCCGCGTGATGCGCGCGGCCAACGAATTGGGAAAGCGGACCGTCGCGGTCTATGCGGAAGAGGACAAGCTGTGCCTGCACCGGTTCAAGGCGGACGAGGCCTATAAGATTGGCGAGGGGCTTGGGCCCGTGGCGGCCTATCTGTCGATCGAAGAGATCATCCGGGTGGCGAAGATGTGCGGCGCGGATGCGATCCATCCGGGTTATGGGCTCTTGTCGGAGAACCCCGCTTTCGTGGATGCCTGCGAGGCGGCGGGCATTGCCTTCATCGGGCCGCGCGCCGAGACGATGCGGGCTCTGGGCGACAAGGCCAGCGCGCGGAAGGTGGCGATCAAGGCCGGTGTGCCGGTGATCCCGGCGACCGAGGTTCTGGGCGACGACATGGACCAGATCGCGCGGGAGGCCGCCGAGATCGGCTATCCGCTGATGCTCAAAGCGTCCTGGGGCGGCGGCGGCCGGGGCATGCGGCCGATCGACGGGCCGGACGATCTGGCCGACAAGGTGCGCGAGGGGCGGCGCGAGGCGGAAGCGGCCTTTGGCAACGGCGAGGGCTATCTGGAGAAGATGATCCTGCGCGCGCGCCATGTGGAGGTGCAGATCCTTGGCGACAAGCAGGGCAATATCTATCACCTCTGGGAGCGGGACTGTTCGGTGCAGCGGCGCAACCAGAAGGTCGTGGAACGCGCCCCCGCCCCCTATCTGTCCAGTGCCCAACGCGAAAAGATCTGTGGACTTGGCAAGAAGATCGCCGAGGCGGTGGATTACGAATGCGCGGGGACCATTGAATTCCTGATGGATATGGAGACCGGTGAGTTCTACTTCATCGAGGTGAACCCCCGTATCCAGGTCGAACATACGGTGACCGAAGAGGTTACGGGCATCGACATCGTCCGCGCGCAGATCCTGATCGCCGAGGGCAAGAGCCTCGTCGAGGCCACCGGTACCGCCAGCCAGTATGACGTGCAGCTTGACGGCCATGCGATCCAGTGCCGGATCACGACCGAGGACCCGCAGAACAACTTCATCCCCGACTATGGCCGGATCACCGCCTATCGCGGCGCCACGGGCATGGGCATCCGGCTGGATGGTGGCACGGCCTATTCGGGCGCGGTCATCACCCGCTATTACGACAGCCTGCTGGAAAAGGTCACGGCGTGGGCGCCCACGCCCGAGGCCGCGATCGCGCGGATGGACCGGGCGTTGCGGGAGTTCCGTATTCGCGGTGTCAGCACCAATATCGCCTTTGTCGAGAACCTGCTGAAGCACCCGACCTTCCTGAACAACGAGTACCACACCAAGTTCATCGACCAGACGCCGGAACTGTTCCAGTTCCGCAAGCGGCGCGACCGGGCGACGAAGATCCTGACCTATATCGCGGATATCACGGTGAACGGGCATCCCGAGACCGAGGGGCGCCCGCGCCCTCCGGCGGATGTGCGCGAACCGCGCGCGCCCACGCTTGCGGTGGAGACGCCGTCCGAAGGTACACGCCAGATCCTTGAACGCGAGGGGGCGGCGGGCCTTGCGAAATGGATGAGCGACCAGAAGCGCCTGTTGATCACCGACACTACCATGCGCGACGGCCACCAGTCGCTTCTAGCGACGCGGATGCGGTCGATCGACATGATCCGGGCCGCCCCCGCCTATGCAGCAAACCTGCCGGAACTGTTCAGCGTCGAGTGCTGGGGCGGGGCCACGTTCGACGTGGCCTATCGGTTCCTGCAGGAATGTCCGTGGCAGCGGTTGCGCGATCTGCGGGCCGCCATGCCCAACGTGCTGACCCAGATGCTGTTCCGGTCGTCCAATGGCGTGGGATACAGCCGCTATCCCGACAATGTTGTAGCCTTCTTCGTCAAGCAGGCCGCCGAATCCGGCGTCGATATTTTTCGTATCTTCGACGCGCTGAACTGGACCGAACAGATGCGCGTGGCGATGGATGCGGTGCTGGAAAGCGGGAAGGTGCTTGAGGCGTCGATCTGTTATACCGGCGATCTTCTGGACCCGGACCGGGCCAAGTATGACCTGAAATACTATGTCGGGATGGCGCGGGAGTTGGAACAGGCCGGCAGCCATATCCTGTGCATCAAGGATATGGCGGGCGTACTGAAACCGCGCGCGGCCTCGGTGCTGTTCAAGGCGCTGAAGGAGGAGATCGGGATACCGATCCATTTCCATACCCATGATACGGCGGGCGTGGCCTGTGCCACGATCCTTGCGGCATCGGAGGCGGGCGTGGATGCGGTGGACTGTGCGATGGACGCGCTGTCGGGCAATACGAGCCAGGCCACCATGGGAACGGTCGTCGCGATGATGGACCAGACCGAGCGGGCAACGGGGCTTGATATCGCGCGGGTGCGCGAATTGTCGAATTACTGGGAGGCCGTGCGGGCGCATTACGCGGCGTTCGAAAGCGGGCTTCAGGCGCCGGCCTCGGAGGTCTACCTGCACGAGATGCCGGGCGGGCAGTTCACCAACCTCAAGGCACAGGCGCGGTCACTGGGGCTTGAGGAGCGCTGGCACGAGGTGGCGCAGGCCTATTCGGATGTGAACGCGATGTTTGGCGATATCGTGAAGGTGACGCCGTCGTCGAAAGTGGTGGGCGACATGGCGCTGATGATGGTGAGCCAGGGCCTGACGCGGGCCGATGTGGAGGATCCCGAGAAGGATGTGTCCTTCCCCGAAAGCGTGATCGACATGATGCGGGGCTATCTGGGCCAGCCCCCGGGCGGATGGCCCAAGGCCATTCAGAAGAAAATCCTGAAGGGCGAGAAGCCCCTGACCGAGCGTCCGGGCAAATCGCTCCCCCCGGTGGACCTTGAGAAGACCCGCGCCGATTTGTCAGCCGAGCTTGAGGGGTTCAAGGTGGATGACGAGGACCTTAACGGGTACCTGATGTATCCCAAGGTCTATCTGGATTACATGGGGCGTCACCGGATCTATGGCCCGGTGCGGACCCTGTCGACCAAGACTTTCTTTTACGGGATGAAACCGGGCGAAGAGATATCGGCCGAGATCGACCCCGGCGTCACATTGGAAATCCGATGTCAGGCGGTGTCGGACACCAATGCCGAGGGCGAGGCCAAGGTGTTCTTTGAGCTCAACGGCCAGCCCCGGGTGATCCGGATCCGCGACCGCCGCGCCACCGGCGTTGCCGCAGCGCGGCCCAAGGCCGATCCGGCAAACCCCGCCCATCTTGGCGCGCCGATGCCGGGCGTCGTGGCGACGGTTGCCGCGGTGGCGGGCAAGGCGGTGAAGGAGGGCGACCTGTTGCTGACGATCGAGGCGATGAAGATGGAAACCGGCCTTCATGCCGAACGGGACGGCGTCGTGAAGGCGGTGCATGTACAGGCCGGATCGCAGATCGACGCGAAGGATCTTCTGATCGAGTTCGAGACGTAATGCCCGTCACGTCGATCTATGCGAGCCTGGTCGCGCTTGTCTTCATCGCCCTGAGCCTGCGCGTGATCCGGTATCGCCGCCTCCACCGGAAGGGGTTGGGCGACGAGGGCGACAGAAGTCTTCTGAAACGGATGCGGGCGCAGGCGAATTGTGCCGAATACGCACCGATCGGCCTGATCCTTCTGGCGATTGCCGAACTGAACGGTGCGCCGGCGCTGGCGCTGCACGTGTTGGGGCTTGCCTTGCTGGCGGGGCGGGTCATGCATGGCTACGGGTTTTCCGCCAGCCCGCCGGTGATGGGTCTGCGCGTCGCCGGGATGGGCCTCACATTGGTGATGATCGCGCTGACCGCCCTTGGCCTACTTGCCCATGCGCTGATCTGAGTCGATGAGCCGCGTCTGGGACCACAAGCTTCTGGTGATGACGGATATCCACCTGACCGCGGGCGGACAGAAGATCATCGGGCTTGACCCTCTCGCGCGGGCAAAGGCGGTGCTGGACCACGCATTGGCCCGGCATGGCGACGCGGAGGCGCTGATCCTGATGGGGGATCTTGCCCACCATGGTCATCCCGAGGCCTATGCGGCGCTGCGGGACATGCTGCGTGCGACCCCGATGCCGGTGATCCCGATGCTGGGAAACCACGACCGGCGCGACGCCTTTCGCGGCGTATTCACCGATGCCCCCGAAAGCCCCGGGGAATTCGTGCAAAACGCCTTTGACCTGGACGGGTGGCGGGTTCTGACGCTGGACACGCTGGACGGGCCACCCTACCCCGCTGGTCATCATGCGGGGCGGCTTTGCGACCAGCGACTTGCGTGGCTCGATCGCCAGATCGAGACGGCGGGCGCGTCGCGGCTTCTGGTCTGTGCCCATCATCCGCCCTTTGCCGTGGGCCTTCCGGGGATGGACGCAATCCCGCTGGCGGATGGGGCGGTGCTTCTGGACCGGTTGCGGGCCACGGGCAGGGCGCATCTGTTGTGCGGGCACGTCCATCGGACGATCTCGGGCAGCAGCGGCGGCGTACCGTGGAGCATGCTGAAAAGCCCCTGCCATCAGGCCCCGCTTGACCTCGAGGATCGCGATTCCAGCCTGTCGATCGACGAAGTCGGCGCGTATGGCGTGGTTCTCCTCGGACGTGGTGGGGTGATCGTTCACAGCGAGGATGTGACGGACCGGGATACCCCGGTCATGCGCGACCCGGCATCGGGCTAAGTTGCAGGAATGCGCACGGAGAGTGATTTTCCCCCTTGCAGCCTGCGCCACGGTTCAATAAATGACCTCTCACCCAATGGATGCGGGCGTAGCTCAGGGGTAGAGCATAACCTTGCCAAGGTTAGGGTCGTGAGTTCGAATCTCATCGCCCGCTCCAATTAAACAGCCACCTGATGGCTGAATTTTCAGTATGTGTCCCAGATAGATCACCCATGACCTCGCCCTGCGGTGTCTGGTGCGTGGGTGCTGGTTCATCTTGATCAGTCTTTCAGCATGGCAATGTGCTCTGTTTCGCCCTTGCGTCGAAGGGCGGGCTTGTCGCTCTGTTCAGGCGCTGAGCTGCACCTGCAGATACGGTGCAGTTCCGTTCGCTACATGCCCACGTGCAGACCCGCAGCGGTGCGTTCATCATGGCCCGTCCCGGCACATCAGATCGCATTCCAAGGCTCAATCTCCAACGCACGTGCGACCTCACCCCAGAGGTCTGGATTGTACTTGCAAACAAGGTGATCTTTGCCAATCTGCACTGCGCAGCGAAGTTCGATGTCGATCGAGCGCCGAAGACCGGGAGCAATGCCATATGTTCAGACCTGCGCAAGACATCAGATACCACCAGTTCTTGCGAAATCTGCACAAGAGAAATGCATTTGATTGGTATCTTGAAATCGGGAGCCGCACGGGGAAATCAGTCGCACCTGTTCGGGGGAATGCTATCGCGATTGATCCCTATTTCAGGATCGACCGGGACGTTATCGGAACAAAGCGAATGGCGTATTTCTTTCAGATGACGAGCGACGCGTTCTTTGAGTCGCGGTTTCTGGAACGCAATGAGATTTCAATCTCTTTCAGTTTTCTGGATGGAATGCATCTCTTTGAATTTCTCTTGAGAGATTTCATCAATACCGAAAGGAATACCGCGCCGGGAGGCGCAATCGCGCTGCATGATTGCTGTCCCTACTCGACCGAAATGACGACTCGGGATCATGCCGATATCGGAGGCATGAACTGGACAGGCGATGTCTGGAAGATCATTCCAATCCTGCAGAAATACCGACCGGACCTGAAGTTGGAAGTCATAGGATGTCGTCCAACCGGCCTGGTTATCGTGTCGAACGTTGCTCGCTCAAACACCGTTCTTTCCGATAACTATGACGAGATAGTTGCGGAATTTGCCGATATTGATTTCTCTGGGCGCGTGGTCGAAGAGTTCTATGCGTCTTTCGAGTATACGCCCGCTGCCGAGTTTCTTCGGCGATCGAAAGCCACTTACGCCGAGGTTTGCCTGTCTGACAACGAGGTCGTCAATCCGGAATTCGTGTCGCCCTAGACAGGACGAGCGCTCGACGAAACTCAGAAATCCGGCAACCGACGCAATTCCCGGATATTCAGGCCTGTGCAAAGCCGATCAAGATGTTGCTGAAGCTGATCCTTCGACAGCTCTGTCCAGCGTGGCGTTCCAAGGGCTATTCCAGCATCGTTCAGCTGCTGCCAAACCTCGGCCATCGACACCTCGAGAAATTCCACACGGTTCCTTCCCCACTCTGCAATCCAGCCGGAACGAACCAGGTCGATCTTCAGCACGTCCCGCCCCAGAAAGGCGCCGACGCTGTTGCAAATCTGGTCGAAAACCTCGGAGGTTCGCCGTTTCATGATCGCGACCACGCAATCGGCCGGGGCGGCCATCGCGGCCACGTGAAAAAGGGACCCTTCCACACCGACGATGCAACTTGCCTCGCGATACAGCGCGAGCTGATCCGGAAGGTGAAGTCCCTCCGGTTCGATAATCTCGAACCCTTCGCGTTCGAACAGTTCTTCGAACATGTCCTCGGCAATGATGTGACCACGGCGCGTTGGCTGGCGTCGGCGTGTCAGATACAATCTGCGTCCCGTTCCACGAAGCGGGGCTGCCGCATGTCTGACCCTCAGAAACTCGCGCATCTCGGGCGATCCGGCCATCATCGACCCCATGCCCCAGCCCTGCCGCGCAACAACCAGTCTGCCGACCTGTGTCGGTTTGTCGATGCAGATCGGATTCGTGACGCCGATCGCTTCAAGCACCTTTAACGCGCGGCTCGTTGCAGCAGAAGACAGCGACGTCTTTCGGGGAAAGAACAACGTTCCGTCGATTGGTGCGTCGAGGTGATCGGCAATCCAAGCGCGTCCGGTATTCTCCAGGACCTGATGGCCGAAGTGACCGGACAGATCACCGCCATAGACAAAGGTTCCATTCAGGACCTCATACGCACCCCGGCGTTGGTCATCGTTGCCGCCATGCGACCAGACCATGTCGCCATCTGAATAGTCTGAAAGGTCTATCTTCCTGAATTTTTTATCAAAAACAGATCCATGGTTCCTCGATGAGCGAGGTGGGTTCGAAAAGAAGATGTGGGCATCGGGGACGACCACATGTTCGTTCCGGATCGATTTCCCAGGGTGAAATTCGGATCTACGGCTTGGCGCCGGCTTCGCCTCGACTTCGTCGCCCAGTCTGGAATGCACTGGCGGAAAGGCCCTGCCCTTTTCAAGTACGGCAATCGAAATCGTGGATGTGGATACCGGATACAAGGCGGTCGGCGAATTCATGCGTCACGCCGGAATCATGATACCACTGATGGAGGTCATCAATGATTTCCCGCAATGTATTGAAGATACTCATACGTGATGTGATGCCGCCCTCGTATTTCGGGAGATAGGCGGCATGCAGATCCTCCATCATGTAGATGCCGCCTTCACTGAGAAGCGGAAAGAGAGCCTCGAGGCTGGTTCTGATATGGCTCATCATATGGCTGCCATCATCGAGAACGATATCAATACCGCCCATCTCTTGGACGACTTCCCGCAGAAAGTCCGGGTCCGCCTGGGAACCAATTCGCACTTGCCCGAATCTTCCATCGTGACTTGCGCAGGCCGGATCGTTGTCGATGCCGTAGATCGTAGCATTTTCGCCGAAGTAGTTTCGCCACACCCTTAGCGATCCGCCCTTGGAAACGCCGATCTCGAGAAATCGGATCGGTCTCGCCCGAAACTGCGAGAAATACCGGTCATAGATCGGAATGTAGTGGTGCCACTTGTGAACCTGTGCCTCGGAATTCTCCGAGAAAATCCTGAGCAGATCGCCCCGGAAGCCATATTTTTCAGCGATGTCGTCCTCGACGCTCTCTCCCCGGAACTTGAACTTTCTAAGCATTTGAAACGTCCTCCGGGACCAAGATGCGTTCTGTGTCTGGAATCTGATAGTGCCGGGGGGAGCCAGGGTCCACCAAATCTGACCCGGCATAGGGCATCAGGGCAGAGACTGCGGTGTCTGAAACATTCCTGCGCCCGCTCAATCTGTATCCTTGTCGCAACTCTTCATCATGCTTCAATGCCGTCAAATCTCGGTTCAAGACCGTCGACGGTTTCCGATGGGCGTTCTAGACTGAGAGAATGCAAAGAAAGATCATCTCCGCCGCAGACGCTGCAGCCCTGATCCATGACGGCGACACCGTGACGACGTCTGGCTTTGTCGGGATTGGCGTTCCCGATGAGTTGCTGGTCGCGGTCGAAAAGCGTTTCCTGGAGACCGGGCATCCGAACAACCTGTCGCTGGTATTTGCAGCAGGTCAGGGTGATGGAAAGGAACGCGGGCTGAACCACCTGGCCCATGAGGGTCTGCTTCGCTCCGTGATCGGCGGGCATTGGGGCCTTATCCCGAAAGTGGCCGCGCTTGCGGTCGCGGGCAAGATAAAGGGATGGAACCTGCCGCAGGGATGCATCAGCCAGCTCTATCGGGATATCGCCGCGGGAAAGCCGGGGATGCTGTCAAAGGTCGGGCTGGAGACCTTTGTCGATCCGCGACAGGGAGGCGGCGCGATCAACGACATCAGCACCGAAGCCCAGGTCAGGCTGATGGAGATCGACGGTGAAGAGTATCTGTTCTATCCGTCCCAGCGTCTGACGGTTGCGCTTCTGCGCGGCACAACGGCGGACGAGGCCGGCAACACGACGATGGAACGCGAGGCGCTGATCATCGACAATCTCGCGCAGGCGATGGCGGTCAAGAACGCGGGTGGAACCGTTATCGTTCAGGTCGAACGGGTCGCCCGTCGGGGGACATTACCCGCCCGCGATGTTCATATCCCCGGCATTCTGGTGGACGCTGTCGTCGTGGCCCGGCCCGAGCACCATCCACAGACCTATGCGACCGTTTTCAGCCATGCCTTCACGAACCGGATCCGTCCGCCGGAAGGCGAAATTCCCGTCATGGCGCTTGATGCCCGGAAAGTCATCGCAAGGCGCTGTGCATTCGAACTCCCCATCAACGGTGTCGTCGAATCTCGGGATCGGCATGCCCGAGGGGGTCGCCTCGGTCGCGGCGGAAGAAGGGCTGCTCGATCATCTCACGCTGACCGCGGAACCCGGTGTGATCGGGGGGCAACCCGCCTCGGGGCTCGATTTCGGCGCCGCGGTCAATACCGATGCAGTGATCCCCCAGAACAGCCAGTTCGACTTCTACGATGGCGGCGGGCTCGACATGGCCTGTCTTGGGTTGGCCCAGGCGGATGCCGAGGGCAACGTCAACGTCTCTCGCTTTGGTCCCCGATTGGCCGGGGCGGGCGGGTTCATCAATATCTCACAGAATGCGCGGAGCCTCGTCTTTGCAGGGACGTTCACCGCCAAAGGCCTTGATGTTGCCGTATCGGGCGACGGCATCGAAATAAGGCGCGAGGGCGAGGCCAGGAAATTCCTGCGGGCCGTCGAGCAGATCACCTTCTCCGGACGTCGGGCCGCGCGTTTGGGTCAGCCTGTCCTTTACGTGACGGAGCGCTGCGTTTTCGAACTTGGGCAGAGCGGGCTCAAGCTGATCGAGATTGCGCCGGGGATCGATATCGAGCGTGACATCCTTGCGCATATGGACGAACCGCCCATCGTCGAAGAAACGATGATGATGGACCCGCGGATCTTTCGGACCGATCCGATGGATTTGCGCGTGGATCTCCTGCATCTGGACCTGCCGGACCGGGTCGCGTTCCAGAGTTCGAACGGGGTCCTGTTCCTGAACTTCGAGAAGATGCGGGTGCGCAGGATCGAAGATGTGCACGCCGTGGCCGAGCAGGTGGAAAGGGTCTGTGCTCCGCTGGGCAAGCGGGTCGACGTCCTTGTCAATTACGACGGCTGCCGGATCGACGAAGCGCTAGAGACGGAATGGGAATCGATGGTCGCGAGCCTTGCCGACCGCTTTTACGGCAAGGTGTCCCGGTATTCCGGGTCCGCGTTCATGCGCATGAAGCTTCGGAATGCGTTCCCGGACGCGCGGACCCATATCTATGAGACCGCCGAACAGGCGCGTCGGTTCCTTGAAGACCGCTGACATCGCGCGTGCATGTCGGCCGGGAAATCTTTCGAGACCCGCACCATGGCACAGAACATCGAGGCTTACCCACCGCCGCGTCCGCGGGAGCGGTCGGTGAGAGGATTCCGAGAACCGCGGCACTGGCGACAGATCAATCCTAGTTGTGGCGTGCCTGCTGCATTTCGAACATCCATCCGGGATACTCTTTCGACAGGGCGCTGACATCGTCGAGCAGGGCGATCTGTGCACCGGTGAGGGTCACCTCTGTCGCAGCGATGTTGTCCTCGAGCTGATCGACGCGCTTTGCGCCGATGATCACGCTGGTCACAACGTCCTGATGCAAAAGCCACGCGAGCGCGATCTGCGCGACGGATACCCCCTTGTCTGCCGCGATACCGCGCATCACCTCGACGATGCGATCCGCCTTTTCGCGATCGATCGGCGGAAAATCGAAGGCGGCCCTGCGACCCTCGCCTCCCTCTTCGCCGGTGTATTTGCCCGACAGATATCCACCCGCCAGTGGACTCCAGACCATCAGGCCGACACCTTCCGCTTTCAGCGCCGGCACGATCTCTCGTTCCAGATCTCGCCCTGCCAGGGTGTAATAGGACTGGATCGAACGGATCGGCGTGAGGTTCTTCCGTTCGGCGATGCCAAGAGCCTTGGACAGTTGCCAGGCCGCCCAGTTGGAGACCCCGACATATCTGACATGGCCGTGCTGAACGAGCGTATGCAGCGCCTCCATCTGTTCTTCGAGCGGCGTCTCGGGATCGAAGCCATGGAGCTGATAGAGATCGATGTGGTCCACGCCCAGCCTCTGAAGACTGGCCTTGCACGCCTCCATCAGATGGTAGCGCGACGCGCCCCGGCCATTTGGTCCGGGAGCTGTTCTTCCGAATGCCTTCGTGGCGATCACCACTTCGTTTCGGGGAATCCCGAGGTTCCTGAGCGAATGCCCCAGCATGGTTTCGGACGCGCCCTCGGAATAGACATCCGCAGTGTCGATGAAATTGATGCCGGCATCGATTGCGGTCTTTACAAGCGCATCCGCACCGTCCTGACCGACCTGTCCGATTGCCTTCCACATGCCTTCGCCGCCGTGGAATGTCATTGTTCCCAGGCAGAGTTCGGAGACCTTCAGGCCTGAGTGACCAAGTGATTTGTAGCGCATGGGGCTTTCCTTCGATGCTGAAATGCTGGCTGACACAGGTTGGCCTGCGACGCCCGTACCGGCTTGTCGAGGGGAAACGCGTTCCCCGGGATATCGTGAGGCGGGCCGTGATCGCCTGTTCAAGCTGTTTGGGACAGTAGGACATGCAATGGCCGAAGCGTCAAATCATCGCTCCGCGCCTCGCAGAGACGCAACGCAGGACCGGGCGCCTTGGACGAGTTGTTCTTGGGGGTTGATCCATGTCAGTGCGTCATCGATCCGGCGACCTATGAAGCAGCAACAGCCAAAAAACCCAGCAAGGTAAGCATCCATGAGCCGTCTACTTGCCACCGCATTCGTCCTTTCGCTCAACGCGGCTTCAGTCGCCGCCGGACCGGTGGCGGATTTCGAAGCGGCCTATGATACCGCCTATGCAAGCTATCGCACCGCCCTCTTCGCCACGAACACTGGCGATGCCGCCAAATCCATCGGGGCGCTTCAGCAACTGGACCGCAACTGGACCGGGCTGATGGCGCAGTACCGGGCCAGCCCGCCACCGCAGTTCGAGGACGATCCCTTGTGGGATGAGACGACCGGAGAGGTCAGAAGTCTTCTCGACGAGGCCAAGACGCAGGCCGCTGAAGGCGATCTGGCTTTGGCGCATGAAACATTGGAAGGCATTCGCGAAGTGCTTGGATCATTGCATGCGCGCAACGATGTTGAGACCTTTTCCGACCGCATGAATGCGTATCATGCCGAGATGGAAGCGATCATCGGCGTTGATACCGCGAACATGAACGCGTCGGTCAGGCAAAGCCTGCTGGAGCGTGCGGCCGTTCTGGCATACCTGGCCACCGACGTCCTTTCCGCTCCACCCGCCACGGCGGCCGGGAACCCGGACTTTGCTCCTCTTGCAGCGGCCCTGCAGACATCCGTTGACGATTTTCTGGCGGCGGCCCGTTCCGGCGACGACGCAGCGCTCTTGGCGGCGATCGGGGCACTGAAGGTGCCATATTCAAAGCTGTTTCTGAAGTTTGGCTGAGGCTCTGCGGGTTCCCGGACCTGGGCAAGAAGGCGTGTTTCTCGCACTCGCGGGTCAGGCAGTATTCCAGATGAGCAGCCCCCTGAACCCTAGCTGAGTTCCTTCAGCAGCCATTCGGCACGCTCCACATGCGCACGGGCGACGCGCAGCTTCTGCTTCAGTCGATCCTGCTTTTCCGGAGACCGCGCTGCCGCGATCTCGGCCTCGAGTTCGTCCGACTTCTTCCGAAGCTTTCCGAGAACCTTCGTGACGTCGCCGGGCTTGATCTTGCTCGCCTTGCCGTTTTCGAGACGTTCGTTGTATTCCACCACTTTCGCGGCAAGCTTTTTCAGACCCATCCGGGACTCTCCGATCTTTGTTCTCGCGTCCAATCATGGGCGCATTTCATGACGCACGCGTGACGGTCCCTTTCGCCGATCGTGACCCCGGCGAGGGTCGCAAGCCGGTCGTGGTCTCGCCGAGTTCCTCGTCGTCGAGCGACAGAAGGCGTTCCACCTCGGCCATCGCGCTGTCGCGTTCGATGTAATAGCTGCGCGCCGCTTCGATCAGGTCGCGCATGGCGCTGTAGGCATAGCCGGAATCGTTCATGAACGACGTGGCGGCGGTCGCGCTCAGCTCCCCGCTCCGGATCAGTGCGTCGACACGCCCCGTGGTCGAGCGCGCCGCCTCCTCGATCTGCGGCGCGCTCCTGATCGAGCCAGAGCGCGCTGCGATCCTCGGGCGCGGCAAGACCCAGTTTCCTGATCTCGACCGCGATCCGTGCAATCTCGGTGCGGAGTCCGTCGTAAAGCTCGGTGACGGCGCCCTGGGGCCGTGTCGTATAGCGAAGGATGTTCTTGCGCAGGTGCTTGACCGATTTCACCGCCTGCACGATATCGCTCGCCACGTCGCGCAGCGCATAGACCCGGTCGGCGATCTCCGGTTCGAGCCGCTTGTCGCCGGCCCGCGTCGTGAATTCCACGATTGCGGAATAGAGCGTCTTGACCCGGCGTTCATAGCCCTCGTCGATATCGAGCTCGAGGGTGGTTCGGCTTTTTCGGACCGTCGAAACGATGTCGTCGGTCGCGAAGATCTGGTCCCGGTGCAGGTTCAGGCCATGCAGGATCAGCTCGACCGCGTTCTCGTAGAGATGAAGCACCTCCTTGCGCAGCGCGATCTCAAGCGTTTGCGGGAATTCGTCGACCGCCTCGTTCAGGTAACGCGGGCGGCTGACGTCGGGTACGGGTTCGACGATGCGGTGCTCGAGGAAGGCGATGAGCCGTTTCAGCAGCGGCAGCATGAGTGCGACGCCCAGCACGTTGAAGATCGTGTGAAAGACGGCAAGCTTCATCGCGTAGTCATCCGTCTGCGATCCCGACCATTGCGCTGATCCAATCCACCGCGTCGCGCAGCGGTGCGATGAAGACCAGCGCGACAGCCGCCGTCGCCACGTTGAAGATGAGATGCGCGAGCGCCAGTCGCTTGCCCTGGAAGTTCGCGCCGAGCGAGCCGATGATCGCGGTGATCGTGGTGCCGATATTCGCGCCGATCGCCAGTGCCAGCGCGTTCTCGTAGCTGATCTGCCCGGCGGCAAGGGCCGTGAGGATCAGCACCATCGTCGCGTGGCTCGACTGCATGACGACCGTCGCGGCGGTGCCGATCAGGGAATAGACGAACAAGCCCAAGAGACCGGACAGCGCAAAACGCGTCAGGTCGATCTGGTCCTTGAAGGCGTCGAAGCCCTCTTTCATGTGATGAATGCCGAGGAACAGAAAGCCGAGACCGGCAAGCGCATAGCCGATGCCGCGCAGCACGCTTCGACTTCTGAAACACCAGGATGATGCTGAGCGCGATCATCGGCATTGCGTAGGCCGCGATATTCGACCTTGAGCCCAAGTCCGGCGACCAGCCAGGCGCCGGTCGTCGTTCCGATATTCGCGCCGAAGATGATGCCGACGCCGCCGATCAGCGAGATCAGCCCGGCGCTCAGGAACGATATGGTGATGACCGAGACCAGCGAACTGGACTGCAAAAGCGTCGTCGAAACGATTCCGAAGGACATCGCGCGCGGTGTCGACCCGGTGGCCCGCTCCAGAACCCGTTCCAGTGTGCCACCGCCGAACAGCTTGAAGCCGTCCTCGAGCATCAGCATGCCGAACAGGAAGATCGCGACGCCCGGCAGCGATTTCCTGCGCGTCCGGGCTGAACCAGAAGGCCAGAAGAAGCGGCCGCAATCGCGACGGGAAGGTAGTAGCGGGTCATTCAGGCCGTCCCGTCCGAACCGCCGCAGCGGGGATTTGCCTGCCACGGGTGGCAGGGATGCGTCGCGCCCGCGGCCGATGTGGCGTGTCGATTCTTTCCCCCATCGCGCGATGGTCTCCACCGATAGCGTTGCACTTCGGAGACATATCGGCCCTCGCAGGGGCTGTCCTTGATCTCGCTCATATGACGTTTTGCACAACACCGGATGATCCCGCCAGCCAATCGCACACCTAAGGGGGGACTGTGCCATGCTGAAAACCGAAAATATCGAGACCGCCGTTCAACGAAACCGGGACGAGCTGTTCCGCTTCGGAACGGCCCTGATCTTCATCGTCGGCATCATGCTGTTCACCATCGTGCGGACGGATGGAGGCATCGACGGCATCGCTCATGGTCGCCGCCGCGATGATCGGCGGCTACATGGCGATGAACATCGGCGCCAACGATGTGGCCAACAATGTCGGGCCGGCTGTCGGCTCACATGCCATCACGCTGACCGGTGCGATCCTCATCGCGGCCTTCTTCGAGGCCGGCGGCGCGCTGATCGCCGGTGGCGACGTCGTCGGCACCATCAAGAGCGGGATCATCGACCCCGACCTCGTGGCCGACCGCGACACGTTCATCTGGCTGATGATCGCGGCGCTGCTGGCCGCCGCGGTCTGGCTGAACTTCGCGACCGCCATCGGTGCGCCGGTGTCGACCACGCATTCCATCGTCGGCGGCGTTCTTGGCGCGGGGATCGCGGCAGCGGGCTGGAACATCGCGGACTGGTCCGTCGTGGGCCAGATCGCGGCGAGCTGGGTGATCTCGCCGGTGATGGGCGGGCTGATCGCGGCGGGCTTTCTCTGTACCTCATCAAGCGCACGATCACCTACAAACACGACGTGCTCGGCGCCGCCAATCGCATGGTGCCGGTGCTGGTCGCGCTCATGGCCTGGGCCTTTGCCACCTACCTGATGCTGAAGGGCGTCAAGAAGATCGTCGCGGTGTCGTTTCCGGTCGCCCTGCTGATCGGGGCCGGTGGCGGCCGTCTGTCGTCTATCTGGTCATGCGGCCCTACATCGCGCGCATGACCGCCAGGCTCGAGAACCACAAGTCCAGCGTCAACGACCTGTTCACCATCCCGCTGATCTTTGCCGCGGCGCTTCTGAGCTTTGCCCATGGCGCCAACGACGTGGCCAACGCCGTCGGGCCGCTTGCCGGGATCAACGAGGCGATCGTCGGGGGCGGCGTCTCGACCAAGGCGGCGATTCCGATCTGGGTCATGGCGGTCGGCGCCATCGGCATTTCGCTTGGGCTGGCGCTCTACGGGCCGAAGCTGATCCGCACTGTCGGCAGCGAGATCACCGAACTCGACAAGATGCGCGCCTTCTGCATCGCCATGGCCGCAGCGATCACCGTCATCATCGCCTCGCAACTGGGCCTTCCGGTCAGTTCGACCCATATCGCCGTCGGCGGCGTCTTCGGCGTCGGTTTCCTGCGCGAATACATCAAGTCGAGCTACGCGCGCATGCTCGACGAGATCCGCGACGCACCACGCCGACCAGCGATCCCGAGAGCGGTCGAGGAATTCCTGGCGCAGTTCGAGGCCGCGGATGTGGCCACGAAGGGAGAGATGCTGCGCGAACATGAAGGCGCAGGCGTCCAGCGACCGGCTGCTCGGAAAGCAGGAACGAAGGGGCCTTGGGCGCGTGCACCGGGTCGAACTGGTCAAGCGCAACCTGCTGCTGCGCATCGCGGCGGCCTGGATCATCACGGTTCCGATCGCGGCGCTTCTTGCGGCGATGTTCTTCTTCATGATCCGTGGGATGCTCTTGCCCTGACCGGCGCCCGGGAGCCCTCGGGCAGGGATTATGGCCTTGAGAGTCCTGATCCAGATGGAAGCGCTGCGGCACGCCGAGATTTGAAAGGCGATGGGTTGATCCCGTCTCAGGCCTCCCTATCGTCTCGGCTTCCGTTTGAACGGCAAGTGAGTGGCGTTTGTTTCGGGTGCGCCCGAAAGGACGGACAGTAGGCAATTGCCAAGGGCTGACCACACTGAGAAGGCCGCGCCGCCCTGCATGACCGGAAGATCCATTACTCCTCGCGAAACGCTCTCTTGAAATAGCCGGTGAGCGGCTGCGTGAGATAGGAGAGCGGCGTGCGTTCCTCGGTGCGCATGAAGACTTCGACCGGCATTCCTGGCAAAAGTGCGACACCGTCGAGCGCGGAAAGCGCCGGCTCGTCGGGGGCGAGGATCGCCTCGTAATAGGTGCGGCCAGTGGCGGGATCAGTGGCAGCGTCGGCCGAGACCCGGATGACCGTGCCGCTTACTTCCGGTGTCGTCCGGCGGTTGAACGTCGTGAACAAGAGCGAGACATCCTGCCCCGGATAGACCTGGTCGATATCGACCGGATCGATCCGTGCCGCGACCTGGAGCGGTTGGTCGCCGGGAACGATATACATCATCGCCTCGGCAGGCTGGACGACCGATCGGACCGCAAACACGGTCGAGCCGAAGATGGTCCCCGCGACGGGCGCGCGCACATCGAGGCGGCCGAGGCGCTCTGCAAGGCTCAGGCGGCGCTCCAGCAGTTCGATTTCAGCATATTGCAGATCACCTATGCGCGTGATCGCCTCTTCCCGCCGCGTGTCAGTCAGGCGGAGAATTCCGATGCTGATCTCTGATATGCGTGTCCGTGCTTCGGCGATCTGAGACGTCAGTCGCCCGATTTCGCCCTGCAGGCGCGCTTTGTCGCGCTTCAATTCGGTCAGACGGGTCACCTGGACCAGCCCCTTGTCAAAGAGGGTCTGAACATCGCCGATCTCGGTCGCAACGAGGTCGAGCTGGGTCCGAAGGGCGGCCAGTTGCGCCTCTGTCCCGTCGATCTGTTGTTCCACTTGCACGGTCTGCTCCGACAGGATGCGTTTTTCTTGCGCGAGCGAGGTCCGGCGGGCGGAAAAGAGGTTTCGTTGCCCCTCGATCTGTTCGCGCACCGCGTCCGCGTCGACAGTCAGGAAGTCCGGTGAATCGCCATAGGTGAGTGTTTCCGTCCCGTCGCGCTCTGCTTTCAGGCGCTCGCGCCGGGCGAAGATCTCGGCCAGCTGGCGCTCGACGATGGCAAGCTCCGACCGCAGAAAGGTGCCGTCCAGACGGACCAG
This sequence comes from uncultured Alphaproteobacteria bacterium, assembly GCA_963698645.1. Lineage (GTDB taxonomy): Bacteria > Pseudomonadota > Alphaproteobacteria > Rhodobacterales > Rhodobacteraceae > Ovoidimarina. The sequence goes on along the minus strand of CAVORP010000003.1, from coordinate 363,222 downwards.
CACGTCGCCTGCGGAAACGCTGTCGCCGTCTCGGGCAAGGATCTCGCCGACGACACCGCCATCGGGATGCTCGACAATCTGCTGCCGGTTTTCCAGCCTTACCGTCCCTTGTGCCACCACCGCACCGACGATCCGGGTGCCGATCGCCCAGAAGCCGCCGCCCCCGAGAAGCAACGCGATCGACACGAACCCCACAGCGAGGGGCATTCGGACACTCCAATCCGGAGCAGCAGCCATCAGCGTTTCGCCCCCACCAGACGCCGAATGTCGGTTGCGTTCGCGATCATCGTGCGGACAACCTCGTCGCGCGGGCCAAATCCGGCGACCTTGCCGCCATCAAGCACCAGAAGCTTGTCGCAGGTCGAGATCGCCGTCGGGCGGTGGGTCATGATCAGCACCGCTTTCCCCGCGGCTTTCATGGCCGTGACCGCAGCGTTCAATGCCTCCAGGCCATCAGCGTCCAATGCAGAATTGGGTTCATCCAGAACGAGCAACACCGGCTTCCCATAGAGCGCCCGCGCCAGTGCGAGACGCTGCTTTTGCCCCCCGGAGAGTTGTGCATCCTGAGCACCGATCCGGGTGTCATACCCGTCCGGGAGGTTCAGAATGACGTCATGGACGCGGGCCTCTTTCGCTGCGGCGACCACCCGTGCCGCGTCGGGCACGAGTGCCATCTGCGCGATATTCTCGGCGATGGTTCCTTCGAGGAACGACACGTCCTGCGGGAGATAGCCGAGATATTTCCCGAGACGTTCGGGGCCATATTGATCCAGGGTTGCGCCATCCAGCCTTACCTCGCCCATTGCCGGGCGCAGCAGGCCGGTCATCACGCGCGCCAAGGTCGTCTTGCCGGATCCCGACCTGCCGATGATGCCGATGGCTTCGCCCGGGCGAACGTCGAACGAGATGCCCTGCAGCACCGGTGGATCGCCCGGTCGGGCCACCGTCGTGATGTTCCTGACCGAGAGGGACGCATTCGGGGGCGGTAGGTCGGTCGGTTCCGCACGCGCAGGTATCGTGGCGATAAGATCCGACAGATTGCGCCATCCGATTCGGGCGCGCTGCGCCACCGGCCATTGCGACACGGCCACTTCGACGGGCGCGAGGGCGCGGCCCAGCAGGATCGATGCGGCAATCATCGCGCCCGCCGTAAGCTCGTTCCGAAGCACGAGATAGGCGCCAACGGCCAGCATTGCCGACTGCAGAAACAACCGGAACGCACGGGTGAATGCCGAGAAGCCTCCGGTCCGGTCCGTGACCCGGGTGAGTTCAGCGACAGCGGCGTTTTGCATATCCTGCCAGCGCGCCGTGATCGTTCCTTGCATCCCTTGCGCCCAGAGATACCCGCTCACTTCTTCCGCAGCACCGGAGAACCGCCCTGCCGCGGCCTGCAGCCCCGCGCTTTCCTGCGCCCGACGCGCGGTCAGGATTTGGTTCGCCAGGGCCGCTGCAATCAGGATCGCGCCGCCCGTCAGGGCGAGCCATCCGAGAAGCGGGTGGAAGACGAAGATCGCGACGATGAAAACCGGAAGTCCAGGGGATATCGACGATTGCCAGGAAGACCGGTGAGACGAAGAAAGCACGGATCGCGTCGAGATCATGAAGGCGTCCCGATTCCGGATCCGGACCGTCTGGCCGATTGTTCCAGCATGGCCCCGAAGACACGCCCGTTCAGTTCGGCCTGAAACCGGGCGGCAACGCGCGACATAACACGACTGCGCGAAAACTCGAGAAGGCCGTAGAGGGCATATAGCCCCGCCACCAATCCGAAGAGCGCAACCAGTGTTTCTTCGGAGCGGGCCGCCAAGACGCGATCGTAGACCTGCAGCATGAAGAGTGGGCCGGTCAGCATCAGAAGATTGGTGAAGACGCTGAAAAGAAAGACGATGCCCACCAAGTGCCGGACCCCCGCATGACGGAGCGAAATGGTCGTCGGTTCCCTCTCACTCACCAGATGTCACCCTTGCCCCATGATCAATAACGAGCCGGCACAGGCGCAGGTCTTAGGACCTAACCCTTAATATTTCTGCCTCTGCCAGCTTCAGGGCAAAAGGGAGCCATGCGCCGGGGTCTTTCGCAGCGGATGGAGGAGATCCGGAGGGCGTGGTGCGTAGCGGGGGCCGGGCAAGGAAGGCTGCCCCGAAAATGCCTTGAAAATACCCCGTGGCACGCAAAATCACACATACTAATGTCGCATTATTCTTGCTAATCTTTAGGTGTTGTTAACGAGTTTCGGAATGCAGGAACCAGTCAGGTTCGAGTTGTCCGGAGCGTAACGTCCTAAAGAGTGAGTACCAGCAAGATGAACACTGTCATGCATACCATCGCCCGCGCACCGAATGCCGTTTACTCCAAGAACGACCCCACGCAATTCGTGCTTCGGAAGGCGCTCGAAATGTTCTCCGATGACGACCTTGCGGCGCTGGAGCAGGATATTTCGGTCTTCACGCTGCGCGAATTTGCCTCGTCCCGCCTGAACAGACTGCTGGATATGTCGAAGCGGATCAGTGATTTTTCTGAGGGTCCCCAGGCGGTCGCAGCCTGAACCACACTCGCCGGGTAACGGGCGGGCACCGGGTGGTACACCGGGCGACCGCATCCCCTAGAGATCGACAGGAAAGCCCGCGCTTTCCTTGACCACTTCCATCACAGCGAATGAGTTAGATTGTCGGATGCCCGGCAGTTTGCTGATCTGTTCGCCCAGAACCTCGCGGAAATGCGCGATGTCCCGGGTTCTGACCACAAGCACATAGTCGAACGACCCTGCGACCATGAGGCAGGATTCGATCTCCTTGATATGGTGCACGGCGCGGTTGAAGTCGTCGAGCGCACCACCCGAGGTCGAATTCGAGCGAAACCTGCACGACCGAGAGATGCCCGTAGCCCAGTTGCGTCGGGTCGATGACGGCGGTGTAGCGCTTTATCAATCCCGATTTCTCCAGCCGCCGAACCCTCTCGGAGCAGGGCGTGTGGGTCAGGTTGACCCGCGACGCAAGCTCGACGATCGACAGGCGACCGTCGCGCTGGAGCTCGTTCAGAATGCCCCGGTCGATTCTGTCCAATTCCCTGCTCATCCAGTCATTTTCCCTAAAATTTACCAGTATTCCGGCAAAATCACTCTAATGATACCCAATTAAATGCCCAATTCCCAGTGATTTTCCCTGATACTGGCGGAAGCGTAATGGCGGACTCTGAGACAAAGAGCCCCGGGCGCCTCTTGAAGAAGAAACGACAGTCGGCCTGTTTGAGGGCTTGTGGACAGAGGAGAATAACATGACGGAAAAGATCCTTGTGGGTCTGGATGGCGCCGGAACCGGTGACCGTGCATTGGCCTATGGAAAGCGTCTTGCGACGCTGATCGGCGACTGCGAGATCGTGGTTGCCTATGTGATCGAATGGTCGCCCTTCACCTTCCAGACCCCGGAAGAGAACGCCCAGCGGCACAAGCGGCGGGAAGAGGAGATCAGCATCGCGACCGATCGCGTCGTCAATCCGGCAGTGACCCAGTTGAAAAAGGACGGGTTTGCCGCCTCCGGCATCGTGCGCCACGGGCACGTGGCCGATACGCTGGACGCATTGGCCAGTGAAGTCGGTGCCGGCCAGATCGTTGTGGGACGGCAATCGGAAGGCAGCCTTGCACGCCGTATCTTCGGCAGCGTCACGGGAAATCTGGTCATGCATGCCAGCGTGCCCGTCACGGTCGTCGGATGAGGAGCCCAGCCATGAACATCAAACCCACACTCAAGACATGCGGTCTTTCCGTCCTTGCGGCAGCGGCAGCGGCCGGACCGGCCGTCGCTCAGGAGGCCATGAGCATCGACCAGAAGGTGAACGAGGTCTTCGCCAACTTCACCGGCCCTTTCGTCAACCTTATCTTCGCTCCGTTCCCGGGAACCGCGTTTCCATGGATCGTGATGTGGCTGGTGGTCGCCGCCACGGTTTTCACCTTCTACTTCGGATTTGTTCAGTTCCGTTTCTTCAAGCATTCGATCCAGCTTGTGAAAGGCGACTATTCCGATCCCAACGACGCCGGTGAGGTCAGCCACTTCCAGGCCCTTGCCACGGCCCTGTCGGGAACAGTGGGCCTTGGGAACATCGCCGGGGTCGCGGTTGCCGTCGGTATCGGCGGACCGGGGGCCACGTTCTGGATGATCCTTGCGGGTCTTCTGGGGATGGCGTCGAAATTCACCGAATGCACGCTGGGTGTGAAATACCGCAACGAGTATCCCGATGGCACCGTTTCGGGCGGCCCGATGTATTACATTTCGAAAGGGTTCAACGAGCTGGGCCTGCCGGGAGGCAAGATCCTTGCCGTGATGTTCTCGATCTTCTGTATCCTCGGCGCCCTGGGCGGCGGCAACATGTTCCAGGCCAACCAGGCGCATGCGCAGATCTCGGGCATTCTTGGCGATTACCCGGGCTGGATCACGGGGATCATCTTTGCCGGTGTCGTGTTCGCGGTGATCATCGGCGGGATCAAGTCCATCGCCAACGTGACCGAAAAGGTGGTGCCGTTCATGGGCATCCTCTATGTCGGCGCGGCGCTGATCATCCTTCTGGTCAACTACGACAAGATCGGCTGGGCGTTTGGCCAGATCTTTGCCGGGGCCTTTACCGGTCTGGGTGTCGCCGGCGGCTTTGTCGGTGCGCTGATCCAGGGCTTCAAGCGGGCGGCGTTCTCGAACGAAGCCGGTGTCGGCTCTGCGGCCATCGCACACTCTGCCGTGCGGACGAAGGAACCGATCACCGAGGGCTTCGTGTCGCTCCTCGAGCCGCTGATCGACACGGTGGTGATCTGTACGATGACGGCGCTTGTAATCGTGATCTCGCAGCAATTGATCATCGACCCCGCGACCGGCAACTACGTGCTGAACGAATCCGGCACCAGCATCGCGACGATTGGCGATGTGTCGGGCGTTGCGCTGACATCGGCGGCCTTTGCCTCGGGGATCAGCTGGTTCCCATATGTGCTGGCCGTTGCGGTGATCCTCTTCGCCTTCTCGACCATGATCTCGTGGTCGTATTACGGGCTGAAGGCCTGGACCTACCTGTTCGGCGAAGGCAAGACTTCGGAGCTGGTGTTCAAGTTGATCTTCTGCGTCTTCATCGTGATTGGCGCGGCGGCAAGCCTTGGTCCGGTGATCGACTTCTCGGACGCGGCGATCTTTGCAATGGCGGTCGTGAACATCTTTGCGCTCTACTTCCTGATGAAGTTGGTGCGCAAGGAACTGGTTTCATACAGCGCACGCATGCAATCGGGTGAAATTCGCAAGTTCGCGAAGTAAGACAACGGTCCGGGGCGGATTTCGTTCGCCCCGGGCCACCCTCGCCGCCCCAGAATGGGCGGTATCAGGCGGTTTCCGCTATCGTCGATTTGAACCGGTTGCGCGACCGTTCCACATGCCGGAAGAACGCGGCCTGCGCCCGTTCCCTGTCGCCCGAGGCGACGGCATCCACCATTTCCCGATGTTCATGATTCGACACCGACAGCCCGCCCGCATTCACGAGGCTTTGTGCCCGGCAAAGGTGCAGCTTGTTGACGAGGGTGTGGTATTCCTCGGCCAAGGTCGCGTTCCCCGTGCCGAGGATCAGGAAGTCATGAAAGGCGAGGTTGAGGCGATAGTATTCCTCGAAATCGCCGTCGGCCGCAGCGGCGTCCATCTTTTCCAGAAACGCGTACATGGTGGCCAGCATCTCGTCATTGACGAGATCGGTCAGAAGGCGGCCCGCGAGGCCGAAGATCGCCGCGCGCACGTCATAGATCTCGACCGCTTCTTCCGGCGATACCGAACGGACGAAGACGCCGCGATTGGGGATGACCTCCACCAGCCCCTTGGCCTGAAGGCTGCGGGTCGCTTCGCGCAATGGCCCGCGGGAGATGCCGAAACGGGTGGACAGCTGGATCTCGTGGAGCCGCTCGCCGGGCCGCAACTCGCCGCCGAGGATCAGGTGTTCGAGCTGATGCTCGACAGAGCCGGTGAGCGACTTGCCGTGCCCGGCCGGGCCTGCGGCTGGTTGACCTGACGCGTTCAAAGCACTCTTTGCCTCTTGGTTCCCGGTTGATCGCCCCGCAGCGCGGCAGGTCTTCCCTGCCGCGACAACCCCCGTTCGCACCATGTCTTTGCGTGCATGGCCATGCCTCACTCTGCCGCAGTCCGCCCCTTGGCCAGATGGCTGGCCGAGACGCGGGCCACCTCGGCCACATCCGCGAGTGTCGGGGTTTTCCATGCAATGTCGAGCAGGGCCTTTGTCGCCTCGTCACCGATCACGAGGGCGGACTGGACGGTGAACTTGGTGTCGATCTGTTCATTGGTCAGCGGCACATCGCTGCTGCCGATGGTGCGTTCCACGTGCTTGTGCAGGGTCGAGCCATCCTTGAAGGTCACGACGATATCCACCGAAGCCTCGTGGCAGGTGGGATCCGGTGTCGCGGTGATCGTATCACGCAGCGCGACGATATCGGGGGCGGTCACGATCTCGTCGGTAAAGGCCGTGGGTGCGCCATCGCCACGCAGAAGCGCACAGGCGGCGGAATGGAAGACAGAGAACTTGCCCTCGAGCCCGGTTTTTGGATCGCGCTTGCCGGTCAGCTCGAGGACTAGCGGGTGGGTGGTGAGGGCGACGCTGGCGATCTCCTTCACCTTGTCGCCGATCTCGTCGCGGATCTGGATGCAGCCGTCGATCGCCGGGTGGATGACGATCCCGCAGGCAAAGGGTTTGTAGCTGTTGAGCGCGGATTCCCATGTGGCGCCTAGGCCGTCGACGATTTCGGACCAGTCCTGCTTGTCCGACGTGGTGCAGGCCCAGCCGCGCGGCGCCTCAAGCGCACGTTCGGAACTGTCGAACCCGGCCTCTGCCATGATCGCGGCCAGAAGGCCGTTCTTGGCGGCGCTGCCGGGGTGGAAGCTTTTGGTCATGGTGCCGAACATCTCGCGGAAGCCCGAGGATTGCGAGGCGGCGATGCCGAAGGCCCAGCGCATCTGCTGTGGCGACAGGCCGATGGCCTTGCCCACCGCCGCGGCGGCGCCGAACACACCGGCGGTGCCGGTGATGTGCCATCCACGGTCGTAGTGGTTCGGATAGACGGAATTTCCGATCCGGCATTCCACCTCGATCCCGAGGATCAGCGCGGTTAGGAAATCCTCGCCGCTCATCGGCCGGGTTTCGGCAAGCGCGAGCAAAGCGGAGGCCACGGGACCCGCCGGATGGATGATCGTCTTCAGATGCGTGTCGTCATAGTCGAGCACGTGGGAGGTGATGCCGTTCACAAGCGCGGCGTGGAAGATATCGAGCTTTTCGGGCCGGCCCAGAACCGTCGCGTCGCGGGGACCGGAAAAGGGCATGACGGCGCGCAGGGCCGCATCGGTGGTCTCGTGGCTTGCACCGCCCACGGCACATCCGACCCAGTTGACGAAGGTGCGCAGGCCCTCGGCACGAACATCGGCGGGGATGTCGCCGGCGCCCGTTGCCACGACCCAGTCAGCCAGAATTTCTGTGACCTTCGGCGTGCCCTCTGGGGTTGGCTGATGTCCACTCATTGCGTGTCTCCTGCGTAGTCCCGGAGCTGTCCGGGCGGTGTTATGGGTCCCTGCCCCGTTTCGGACAGACTTGCGTCGGCGCATCGATGGTGCGGGATCCAGCCCATCCGACAGAGCGCGGGGGCGGCACCGGTTCACGGCACTCCCGCCTCCCGCATTGTCAGCGCATCTGGTCGTCCACCCCAATAGCGGCTCCAGATTGTCTACAATAATGAACTCTTTCGGGCAATCTGAATTTCGACCCGTGGGGCGAAGGACAGTGGAAAATTGAAGCGCCCGAGGCATATGAGGTTGAATTTCATTTCTCTGATGCATTTACCTATTTGAATTTGCAATATTTATTCTGGTGCATCGCAACTTCCCCCGCTATTCAGCACGTTGATCCATGCCAATATTTGCATTTCCGGGCTGATCTGGATTTAACAAAATGTTGACAATCTGACCGCCCGACACGTAAATGACTGGGCGACGCGAGGCCGACCGCGAGTCGTGAGCAAGCTCCACTTCGGGAGGAACAGTCGGTCGGGGGAGAGATCTATGATCAATTCAGTTCTGAAGATGACGGGCGTGGCGATTCTGCTCTCCGCGGCCGTACCTGCGACAGTGGTCGCACAGGAATATCCGGTCGATACCGTGACCCTGATCACCCATTCCAGCCCCGGCGGTGGCAGCGACGTGTTCCTGCGTGAACTGTCGGGCTTTCTTGCACCGGTCCTTGGCGTGAACGTGGTGGTCGAGAACGTGCGCGGCGGTTCGGGCGCGGCGGCCATGGCCGACATGGCGCAGGCCCCTGCGGACGGATCGCGTTTCTATGCCACGACGCCGACCTTCATCTATACGTCGCTGCTGTCTAACCCGGAATACACCTACAAGGACCTTGAGCCGCTGGTGAATTTCTTCATCGACCCGGAGGTGATCTATACCGCCTCCAACAGCGAGTTCCAGTCGCTGGACGACGTGATCACCAAGGCGCGCGAGGGGCGCGGTGTCTGGGGCGCCGCGAACCCCGCATCGCTGGAGCGTCAGGCGCTTGAGCAGCTCAAGACCGCCGCGGGCGTCGAGGCCGGGATCGTGTCGCACGAGGGTGGCGGCGATCTGATGATCAACGTTCTGAACGGCACGCTGGATATCGGCGTGGGCGAGGTTCAGGAGCTTCAGGGCCAGCTCGAGGCCGGAGAAATCCGCCTTCTCGCGACCTTCTCGAACGCGCGGCTTGAGCTGCTGCCGGATCTTCCGACGGTTCAGGAGTTGGGCTATGACGTGGTGGTGCGGAAATTCCGCGGACTTGCCGGCCCAAAGGGCCTGCCCGCGGACGTGATTGCCGCCTGGGAAGCCGCCGTGCAGACGGTTCTGGCCTCGCCCGAGTACCGTGCGGTCTATGAGCCGAACAACCTGCGGGCCGAATTCATGCCGCATGACGCATATGGCGAGTTCATCGCCAATTTCGCCAGCGAGACCGAGACGTTCCTACGTGAAACAGGCGTGATCGAATAAGCCGAAGTGCCGCGCCCGCGCCCCTGATCGGGCGCGGGCGTTTTCATTCAAGGGGGTCCCAGCATGCAGTCCATCCTGAGCCGTGACTTCGTAGGCGGCGTCGTCGCCGTCCTGATCGGCGTCTTCTATCTGAGTTTCGCCTATGACCTTCGGTCGAGTGCGCTTGACGATCTGGTGGGGCCCGGAGGCATGCCCAAGGCCTATGGCTGGGTCCTTGTCGGTCTGGGGATCGCGCTGTGCCTTGTCACACTGGTGACGCGGTGGCGCAGCGAGATGGCAGGCGAGTGGAACGACCAGGGCCGCCGCATCGCATGGGCCGCGGGGCTTCTGGGGATCGGCATCCTTTACCTGCTGATCGTCAAATCGCTGGGTTATCTTCTATCGATGATGCTGCTGATCGCGGCAACGATGATCTATCACGGCGAACGGCCCTCAGCCAAGGTTCTGGCCGTCTCGGCCTTTGGCGGGGTGGTTCTCTGGGCGCTGTTCGTGTTCGTCCTCGGCGTGTCGATGCCACCCGGTCTTCTGACCTATCTCGGACTTTGAACCGTCACTCACCGACCTTTCCCTGAACCGGAGCGCGTCCCGTGGACACAATACTGACCTCAGCGGCCTATCTGCTTGATTATCATATCGTCATCGCGGCGCTGATCGGTGTCACATGGGGCATCATCGGTGGCGCGCTTCCGGGGATTTCGCCATCGATCACGATGGCGCTGCTGCTGCCGTTCACCTACACGATGGAGCCGACGGCGGCGATCGTACTTCTGGCCGCGACCTATGTGGGGGCGGAATACGGGGGGTCGGTTCCGGCGATCCTGATCCGCACACCGGGCACAAATGCCGCAGCCGCCACCGTGCTTGACGGCTACGAGATGAACAAGCAGGGCAAGGCCGGCCTGGCGCTTGGAATTTCGCTCTACTCCGGCGTTCTGGGCAGTCTCTTTGGCCTGGCCATGCTGATGCTTCTGTCGAAGCCCTTGGCGGCGGTGGCCCTGTCGTTCACACCGCCCGCCTATTTCGCGTTGGGCATTCTGGGCCTGAGCGTGATCGCCACGCTTTCGGGGGATTCTCTGATCAAGGGTCTGATCGCGGCGGTTCTGGGCCTGATGGTGGCAACGATCGGCACCGACCCGGTAACTGGCGGCACGCGCTTTACCTTTGGATCCTCCGACCTTCTGGGTGGCATCGCGCCGGTGATGGTCATGGTCGGTCTCTTCGCCATGAGCGAACTTCTTGCGCAGGTCTCGAAGCGCGGCGAGAGCGCGCGGGTCACCACCCGGCCCCGGATCGAGTTTCCGTCGCGGGCGCTGAAAAAACGGCTGATCCGCCCGCAGAGCATTGGCGGGGTAATCGGCACCTTCGAAGGCGTGATGCCGGGCGCGGGTGGCACCATCGCGTCTTTCATGTCCTATAACGAGGCGCGGCGCTGGTCGAAGTACCCGGACGAATTCGGCAAGGGCTCGCCCGAAGGGATCGCCGCGCCGGAGACGGCGAATAACGCGGTGGCGGAGACCGCACTGGTGCCGCTTTTGTCCTTCGGCATTCCCGGCTCGAACTCCACCGCGATCCTTCTGGGCGGTTTTCTGATCCACGGGATCGTGCCGGGTCCGATGCTGTTCCAGCGTTCGGGCGAGATCGTCTATGGTCTTTATGCCGGTCTGTTCACGGCGGCAGTTGGCCTTCTGTTTATCGGCATGGCGCTGTTGCCGGTCTGTATCTGGATCGTGAACCGCCCCCGGCCCTATCTGAACGCCTTCATCTTTGCGCTGATCCTGTCGGGCATCTATTCGATCCATAACAGCCTGTTCGATCTGTCGATCATGCTGGCGGCGGGCGTCGTGGGCTTTCTGATGCGGATGCTGAAATTCCCCTTCCTGCCGACGGTTCTGGGGCTTGTGCTGGGGTATCTGGTCGAGAGCAGTTTCCGCCGGTCGCTGGTGATCTCGGGTGACGATTATTCGATTTTCTTCGACGATCGCATCTCGCTGGCGCTTCTGTCGGTTTCGGCGCTGTTCATCTTCGGCTCCATCGGCAAGCGTCTTTGGGACGGACTGCGCAAGCAGGAGCGCAAGACATTCTCGGAAGGGACGGACGGGTAAGCCATGAACAGCATGTCGCCAGATCACAGCATTTCGGAACAGCTTGCCGCATGGGGCGCGTCGCTTGCTCCAGGCGACCTACCGGAGGCCACGCGGGCCAAGATGCGCGACATCCTTGTGGATATCGTCGGGCTGTGCCTCGCGGCGCGAGCCACGGATTACGTGGGCTCGGTCATCGCCGCCTCGGAGCCCGGGGACTTCACTGTGATCGCCCAGCCCGGCGGCGCGGCGGCGTCAAGTGCTGCCCTGATTAACGGGACCGCGTCCCATGGCGAGGATTTCGACGATACGTTCGAGGGCGGTCCGGTGCATTCGGGCGTTGTGATCGTGCCGGCGCTTCTGGCCGCGGCCGAGACCCACAAGCTCACCAATGACCGGGTGATCCTTGGCATGGCGGCGGGCACCGAGCTTTTGTGCAGGCTTGCCCTGACACTGCCCAAGGGCGTGCACAAGGCGGGCTTTCACCCCACCGCCGTTCTGGGTGCCTTTGCCGCGACCTTCGGGATCTGCGTGGCCTGCCGGGCCGATGCGAAAACCACGGCCCATGCGCTGGGCATCGCGGGCAGCATGGCCTCGGGGATCATCGAATATCTGGGCGACGGAAGCTGGACCAAGCGAATGCATCCCGGCTGGGCCGCGCAATCGGGGCTGCGGGCGCACGCGCTTGCCGCGGCAGGGTTCGTCGGGCCGAAATGGGTGTTCGAGGGCAAACATGGCGCATTCTCGGGCTTCGCCCACCCGGTCGAACCGCAGCCGCAGATGCTGTTTGACGATCTTGGGCAGCGGTGGGTCTGCGACACGATTACCTTCAAGCCATATCCCTGCGGGACCATGATCCAGCCCTATATCGATTGCGCCATCGGCCTGAAGGCGCGGGGCGTCCGGCTGGACGGGATCAAGAGTATCACCTGCAAGACCGCCGAAGGGATCGTGCACCGACTGTGGGAGCCACTTGCGCTCAAGCGCCGCCCGCCCACGGATTATGCCGCGAAATTCTCGGTCCCTTACGGGGTTGCCCTGGGCCTTGTGCGGGGGCATGCCGATCTGGCCGATTTCACACCCGAAGGAATCGCCGACCCGGCGCTTCTGGAGATCGCGGGCAAGGTTGGCTTCGAAATCGACCCAGAGAACCCCTATCCCGCTGCCTTTACCGGGCATATCCGGATCGACTATGCCGATGGCAGCGTCGAGGAGATCAACCAGGGCCATATGCGCGGCGGGATCGAAGAGCCGCTGACGCGCGAAGAAATCGATGCAAAATTCCGGGCGAACGTGGCCTTCGGGAAATTGGACACCGCCGACGCGATCCTTGATATCTGCAACCGGATCGGCGCGATGGAGGGCGACTTTTCCCTGATCCGAGGATTGCGCGCGTGACCGGCGATTTGAAGGGGCGGGTGTGCTTTGTGACAGGTGCCTCGCGCAATATCGGGCGGGCAATCGCGGTGGCCATGGCGGAGCGCGGGGCGGATGTGGTGATCCACGTCGCCCGCGACGCGGCGGCCGGGGCCGAGAGCGTGGCGGCGGTCAAGGCAGCGGGCGCACGGGCAGCACTTGTCTCCGGCGATCTGGGCGACCCGGAGACGGCGAAGCGGGTAGTGACCGAGGCAGCCGCTTGCCTTTGGGCGGTTGGATATCGTTGTCAACAATGCCGCGATCCGGCCCGAAGACGCCTTCGAAGAAATCACGTATGAAACCTGGCGGCAGGTTATGGCGACGTGCCTCGACAGCGTGTTTCTGGTTTCGCAGGCAGTGCTCGAGGCCCTGAAGGCCAGCGATCAGGCTGCAATCGTGAACATCGGCGGCATGACCGCGCATATGGGGGCAGAGCATCGCGCCCATGTGGTCGCGGCGAAGGCGGGCGTGGTGGGGTTGACCAAAGCCATGGCCCACGACCTTGCCCTCCACGGAATCACGGTGAATTGCGTCGTGCCGGGGATGATCGACACCGAGCGCCATGCAGCCGCCGGGGGGGCGGAGCCGAAGCATCGCGGGTCGCGCAAGAACCTTGTGGGGCGCCGCGGGCGGCCCGAGGAAGTGGCCGAGGCGGTGGCCTATCTGGCGGGCCCCGGCGCGCGCTATGTCACCGGGGAAACCCTGCATGTGAATGGCGGGGCCTATCTGTCGTGACGGCGCGGCCGCGTCTGGCCCTGTGTGCAGGACTGCTACTGGCCTCGGCCCTTGGAGGGTTTCTGACCCTGTTGCAGGTACCGCTGGGCTGGATCCTTGGCGCGATGGCGGGCGGCGCGATCGCCACGAACCTTCTGGGCCCCGCGGCGCAAGCCACAACCGTCCGGCGCGCGGGTCAGGTGCTGATCGGAACGGCGGCGGCGGCGGTGCTGACACCCGATATCCTTGAGACGATGCTGGGTCTGCTGCCCGCGATGATCGTCGCGGCGGTTCTGGCCAATCTGGCGGGGGCCGCGTTGATCTGGCCCTTCGCGCGGCTCACCGGCGTGGACCGGACCACCGCCGCGCTGTCGGTGCTGCCCGCCGGGATGGCCGAGATGGCCTCGCTGGCTCATGACATCGGCGCGCGGACCGAGGTTGTGGTGGTGGTGCATACGCTGCGGGTGGTTCTGGTCGTGATCTCGATCCCCATCATCCTGCACCTTTCCGCGATGGCACCGCCACCGGTTCAGATCGCCGAGGGGGCGAGCTATGCCGCGTTGCTGGCCTGTCTCGCCGGGGGGGCCGGGCTTGCATATCTCTTCAGCCGAATGGGGCTTTTGAACCCGTGGATCCTGATGCCGATGATCGTGGGCATTGTTCTGGTCGCGGCGGGATATGCGCTTCGCCCCCTGCCCCCGCCCCTCCTTGTCGCGGCGCAGATCGGGATCGGTTTCGGGCTGGGCACGCGCCTCAGGGTGGCAGATCTTGCGCGGGTGCCGGTGATCGCGGGGGTGGCGGTTCTGACCGGTCTGGCGCTGATCGCGACGATGACCTATGTCGCCGCCCCGCTCTTGTCGGGTTGGGTCGCGGCCGACCGCGCCTCGCTGGTGCTGGGCCTTGCCCCCGGTGGTTTGGGCGAAATGATCGCCACCTCGAAGGCCATCGGTGGCGCCACCGCCGTGGTCGCGGGGTTCCAGTTCGTGCGATCCTTCATGACCAACATGCTGGTGCCGCCGATCCTTCTACGGTTGACCAGAGGCGGAACCCGCTGAACCGCTGCCCGGCTATTCGGCAAGCGCCTTGAGAAGCTCGTATTCCAGATAGACGGGAAGGGATTCGTCGCCCGGCCAGTCGAGATATGTGGCAAAGACCTCCTCCACCTCCTGCGCCGTCGCGGCCGTCGCAAGCTCCTCTTCGAAAGTGGGCAGGGCCGCTTCCAGAAACAGCGCGCGCTTTTCCACGAAGGAGGACCATGCCTCGCGCACCGCAGCGCGCGCCTCAAAGGGGGTGAAATCGGCCTCGAACGCCCTTGCCCATTCGGAGGAGGCGAAAAGCCCGTCCTTGCTGGCGGGAAGGGCCGCGAGTTTTGCGATACGGTCCTCCACGAGCGCCGACAGGCGGCTTGCGACCGCGGCGTCATAGGCTTTCGCAAACCGGTCCTTCTCTGTCGTGGACAGCACACTCAGCCGGTTGGGTGGCGTCTTGGCCTGCTGGGCCAGGTCCCGCGTTGCAGCAAGGTCTTTCGGGGCGGTCTCGGCGGCCTGGATCAGCGGGGCGAGAATGGCCTCGGCGGCCAGATTACGAAACTCGGTGACTTGTTTCTCGAACGCTGCGCGCTCTGCGGCGGGCAGGTATTTTCCGAACTGGTTGCGGATCTGGCGCAGGGCCGCGTCGGAGCGTTGGACCGCGCTCCCTGCCTCGCGAATGCTCAGCACCTCTGCCACCTGTTTCCCCGCTTCTGCTGCTGCGAGTCCCGCAATCGCGGCGTCGATCCTGTCGGCCAGTGCCTTGCGTTCGCTGGGCCACAAGAGACCCGAGCGATCATTGATCGAGGCGCGGGTCTGTTCGAGCCGCGCGACGGTGCCCGAGAAGGATTTGCCCGGACGGGCGCCGGTCTGGGCCAGTTCCTGCGCCGCCTGCCGGATCTCGCGCAGCTTGCGGACGGCGAAGACGGTTGAGGTATAGCCATCCGAGGTCAGTTCGTTGGACCGGCCGCCACCGGCGATGGGGCGCTGTGCCGCGGCCCGGTAGGTCTCCATCCTGTCGCGAACGAAGGGATCCTGCGCACAGGTCCGATCGGCGAAGGTCCGCACCGCGACCCGCGTGTCGTAGTCCAGCACATCGAAGGGCGCGCCGAAGACCGGAACGAAATCCTCGTCGCCGAAGATCTTGATCTTGGTGCGCGAGAATTCAGGGCCATTGGGCGTGCGGTAGAAATCGATATCCGGGAATTCGGCCTCGAGCCGTCCTGCCCAGGCGATGAGCGCCTCGCACTTGGCGCGGTCGGTCGTGGCGGCATAGAAGGATCCTCCGCTCGCGGGCCGCGGCACGATCGAACGCATCCGCGGCGAGGCGGCCGTCACGCGCTCAAGCGCAAGACTTTGGCAATCGCCACCGTCGAAACGTCCCGTCCCCGCCGCGGTGTCGAAGACGAAACCCGCCGCCCGCGCCATGCCCATTCCGCCGCGCACCTGGCGTTCGACGACGAAGCGGATCGCGTTTGGGCCCGAATCCTCACCCAGATAATTGATCTCGGATGTGCCCTGCGACAGGCTTGCCGGGGTCCCGGTCTTGAGCACCGCCTGATACTGGCCTTGCGGGTTGCGGCCGGTGATTGTGAATTCCGCCTCGACATCCTTGATCCGCCGGCAGGACAGGCTGCCGTACCACATGGCCTGCGGGACAGGGATCGCGGTGGCGCCTGCGGCGGCCTGCTGCGGCGCAGCACCTTGGGAGGCTCCGACGGGCGCGGCAGCGGCAGGCGGGGCTATGGACTGGAGAAAGGCGAGGCGGGTATTCATCTGCTGGTCGATGCAGGCCACATCAGCACGGCAATTGTCCCGCGCACGGAGCCATTCGCGCTGCGTCAATCTGATCTGGGTCGATTGCTGGCCGGTGGTTGCGGCCATCGCCGCCTTGTAGGCCTGATCGAGCCGATTGTCTTTCGCGGCCAAACCGGGGTTGGCGCAGATTGACAGTTCCGCCGGGGCCGAGGCACGGCGGCAATCGAAGCTGGGGCTGACCGCCTGTCCGGGCGCTGCCGCAACGGCCGCAGGGGCCTGACCGACCGGGGACTGGCAGAGAGCGATGGCCTGATCAAGGGCGGCCGAGATACCGGCCAGCGAGACCTGCAGCTTCTGGCCACGGGCCGTTTCGGTGATCTCGAGCAGATTGCCCGCGCGCAAGATGCCCAACAGGGCGTGATCGTAGGTCACGTTGGTGGCAAGCTGGGCCTCCGGCATCGCGAGGATCATCGGTGCCTCGCCCACCGGTCTTCCGTCGACCGAAAGGGAAAACAGGGCCTGCACCCCTGCCCCATAACCGCCGCCGAACGTGTTGGGGTTCAGGAGAAACAGCAGATTGCCCGGGGCATGCGGCCGGATCGGACGTCCGTCGGGATAGGCGGAGGGCGCGCCGGGCCGTGTGCAGTTGAAGGAGAGCGCATTGCCGTCTTGCCCGGGAAGGGCGGCCGCGATCTGATACTGCTGCGGATCGGACTGAACCTGCCATGCGCTCTGGGCCTCGGCCGCAACGCCAGCGGAGATGATGGCCATGGCGCAGGCGAGCGCGTTCAGGGTCTGTCGGGCGGTCATTCGGTTGGAAGGGCGCAAGGAGATCTCCGCTTCGGTCGCTGTCGTTCGGGTGTCAGTTGCCGGATGCGGACACACGGCAGCTTTTG
This sequence comes from uncultured Alphaproteobacteria bacterium, assembly GCA_963698645.1. Taxonomy (GTDB): domain Bacteria; phylum Pseudomonadota; class Alphaproteobacteria; order Rhodobacterales; family Rhodobacteraceae; genus Ovoidimarina. The sequence continues at coordinate 346,297 of CAVORP010000003.1, read as the reverse complement.
AGGACCGCGGGCACCGTCGGATAGGTGTCCTTGAGGCCGATCACCGCCTTGAATTCGCCCTGCAGCAACTTCCAGTCGGCTTCACCGATCCCGGCATTGTCCAGTTCCTGCACAAGGCAGACGCAGAACGCAGCCTGCTTGAACTGCGCCTCGCAGCTTTTGCGGGCATCGGTGCGCAGCGCGGCCTGCCGGTTGATCTCGGCCTGTTTCGCCTCCTGCTCGCGGCGCTTTCGGTCGGCCTCGGCCTTGCGCGCGGCCTCTTCAGCCTGCCGCTGTTTCTCTTCGGCCGAAACGACCGGTGAGGTCCCCAGGACATAGGCGGCCACGTTCAGATAGATCCTCTGCACCGACGGGTTCTGGCATCCATAGCCAAGGATCAGCTTCGCCGCGTCCTTGGCGCCTTCTTCCTTGATCAGGTCGACCTGCTGCTGCTGATCGACCATGCCCATCATGTTGCCCGATTGCAGTTGCTGCATCGTGCCCAGCAGCATGTTGATCGAGGCCGCAGCCGACCCTTCGATCGTGCCGCCCCCGGTGATCTTGCTCAGCACCTCGCGCTCGAGCTTCTTGGCGACGCGGGGGTTGTAGATCTGGATACAGCTTGGATCCTTGAAGTTGTAGGTGCCCGAGAACTGATCGTTGAAGCCCACGAGGTAGAGATCGAGCTTGGAATAAGACAGCCCCATCAGTTGCGCATTCCCCAGACCCGCAGACTTGACGCCCCTGAGGTCGCCCTTGGCCAGCGCGCTGAGCGCCTTGGGCTGGGTGAAGGTGGAGAAGTCGATCTCGACCGGCTGGGCCTCTGGCTGGGGTGCCGCCTGTTCGGGAGGGATGGGAATGAATTGTGCGGCCTGGGCCTCCGGTGCGGGGATGGGGACAGTGGAGGCAACAGGGGCGGTATCTGCAACCCCGGCCAGCGCGTTGAGCGCGTCTTGCGCCGGGGCGAACCCTTCGGCGGCTGCCACTTCGTAGAGCTGGACGCTCAGTTCCGCGTCGGGCTCGACACCGCCGATGCCGAAGAAAAAGGCATCACCCAGATAGGCATATACCGGGCCATAGTCGAAGGTCTCTTCGAGAGCGAGAAAGACATCCGTTCCCTCTTCCAGTCGGTTCGCGGCCCAGAGCGCGCGGCCGAGCTGAAACTGGAAGCGGGGCGTGTCGGGATGGGCCGCGACCGCGTCGCGGCAGTATTTCACCGCAGGTCCGGGAATGATCTCTTCATCCGCCACGCCTTTCGCCCAGCGGTTGGGATCGTTGGGATGTGCGGCGTAGGTATCGCACTCATGCACATCCTCGTAAGGCTCTGAAATTGCAACATGTGCGTGCAAAAGCCCCGCCGCCAAAGCGAGATGAAACCCATAAAACCGCATGGCAGCCCCCACAACCCAGACTTTCATGCTAACCTAGGGTTGTGGGATTCGTCTAGTCTGGGGGGCTGGTCATGTGGAATGGGGTTCGGTGTCTGCTGGCAGCGGTGGTCATGGTGGCGTTTTCGGTGCCGCAAGGGGCCGGTGCCCTGCCCGACGGCGGTTTTCCAGCCAAGCGCGTGACGGTCTACCAGACGCTTCCATCCTTCGATGACAGCGCGGCCTACCGCGAGGCCAAGGGCGGACCGCGGGTCGCGCCCCGGAGGGCGGCGGCGCCGAAGATCCAGAAGCAGTTCAAATCCGCGGCAAAGCCCAAGGCACAGCCCTTTCGGGGGCTTGCGAAATCGGGCGCGCGGGCTGCGTCGAAGATCCTGCCGGCGGTGCGATCGGCGGGACGCGCGGCGCAACGCGCAACCGCTGCCGTGAAACGCGGGGCGGCGTCGGGGATCCGGATGGCCAGGGGTGCAGGCGCGGCGATGAAGGCGAGTGCAACCAAGGCACTGGCGGCGAAACGGGCCGCGAAGCCTGCGAAGGCGGCCACCAAACCTGTGGCGCAGAAGGCAAATGTGAAGGCCGGCCTTGCCCAGAAGAAGGCGCAGGCGCAAACTGTTAAGAAGACCGCGACGACGGGCTCGGCCGCCAAGTCGACCTCCAGCGCCAGCGCGGCCGATGGCAAGAACGTCGCGGGCTATGCCGCGAACAAGGGCAAGCTGACCGAGCATTTTCACAACGCGCGTGATGCGATCAACGTGAAGACCTCTGGCACCAGCAAGGGAGAGAAGCCGCCGACGACGAACAATACCCCCAAGGGTGCCCCGACGGGAATGACTGGCTTCAAACCCTGAAGCCGGGCAGCCCGGTCTATTTCGCCTTGGCCCTTGCCCGGACCGCCCCGAACCCGATCAGGACAGCCGCCGCGAGGCCCATGAGGACAATGCCGAGGGACGGGGCGAACAGGTGCGTTTGTACCTCTTCGTGATGGGCGAGCGCCGGGCTTGCGGCAAGGCAGAGGGCAACGGTGGCATATCTGGTCATCGGTCTAACTCCGGTTTTCTGGACAAAAGGAAGTCGCGGATATCGAGGGTCGTCTTTTCATCGAGCGAGACATAGATCAGCGACATGTTGGTGCGTTCCGACACCATCTCGCCGGGATAGGGCAGATAGCTCAGTTCGCGGGAGCCGAAGGAGGGTGAGGCGGTGCCGACCTGCCATTCGGTGTTCAGATGCACATCCACCAGCTTCTGCGACCTGCGCCCGTCCTTGCCGGTGCGTTCGAACGGGACGCCCGCCAGGCGCAGATAGGCGGTCTTGTCGCGGGCCTGCACGAAGCCGTCGATGAACTGGGTGGCGAGAACCTGAAGTGCGGCGGCCTCGTCGGCCTCGGTCATGTGGCTGTGGAGGTGATCCGCATGCGCGTGGTTATGGCCCGCACCATGCGGGTGATGGTGGTGGTCGTCGTGGTGATGGTGGTGGTGATGCGGGTCCGCGTGATCATGTGGCATTGGACCACCTCTTTCCCTCGAATTCGCCATGGGGGATCGTCACCGGCTTGTCGATATGGCGTCTTATGCGCGCCGAGCTTGCCGCCTGCGACGAGCGAGCCCAGCACGTCGACGATCACCCGCGTGCCCATCAGGGCGGTGATGTCGGAGGTGTCATAGGGCGGAGAGACCTCGACCAGTTCCATACCGCATATGCCCTCGGCCGCGACCTTGGAGGCCAGTGCCAGCGCCTCGCGCGGCAGGAAGCCGCCCGGTTCGGGCCAACCCGTGCCGGGGACGAAGCCGCAATCGATGATGTCGATATCGAAGGACATATAGACCATGTCCACCCCGTCCCACGCCATCTCCAGCGCCATTTCGGCGGTCTTGTCGATGCCCATCTTCTCCATGTCGCCCATGGTGATGATGTTGGTCTCGCGCTCGCGGGCGACCTTGACCGCCTCGCGCGGGACCTGCCAGCCGCCGATGCCCACCTGCACGAGGTTCTTGGCGGGCACGTTGGGCAGGTTGGTGGAGTGGAACCACGGCGTGGTGTGCATCCGTTCGTCGAGATCCTTTTCCTGGATGTCCGCGTGGCGGTCGAAATGGACGATGCCGATCTTCTTGGAGGTGCATTGGGCGATGCCGCGCACGCAGGGAAACCCGATGGAATGGTCGCCGCCGATCATGATCGGCAGGCTGCCGGACGAGAAGACGTGGCTGACCGCGCGGCTGATCTGGTCGAAGCTCTTTTCGATATTGGCCGGGATCGTGAACACGTCGCCCGCGTCGCAAAGTGTCATCTGTTCGCGCAGGTCGACGCCCATCTCGTAGTTGTAGGGCGTGTAGAGCGCCGAGATCTTGCGCAGCCCCTGCGGCCCGAAGCGGGTGCCGGGGCGATAGGTGGTGCCGCCGTCGAAGGGAATGCCCAGAACCGTGGCGTCGTAATCCTTCACCTCGGTCACATCCTCGGCATAGGGCGCCTTGAGAAAGGTGTTGATGCCCGCGTAATGGGGCAGCTCGCCGCGCGCGAAGGTCGGGATCGACTTGTCCTCGATCGATGTCCGCACCCGTCAGCCCCATGCGCAGCGCCCAGCGGCGTTCCTCGTCCCAGCGGCCTTCGGGAATATCGGCCTCGGCCTGCATGGCCTTCCAGCCGCGCAGCTTGGTGAGGTCGGGGTGGTGCTGGCGCGTCTCGTCATGGTGCAGGTCGCGCGGGTGGTGTGACCGCGATCGCTCAGGCGGGCCGAAGAACATGGGTTTCCTCCTTGATTGTCTGGAACGGGATGCCGCCGTTGCGGGCGTCGAAATCGTAGGTGATGGTGGCGCCGTAGGCTTCGGGCTGGTTCGGATCCCAGCGCGGCTTGTCGAACACCAGAACGCGGTCACCGAGCTTGAACCCTTCCTCGAGATCATGGGTGACCATGAAGACGGTCATGCCGGTCTCGGCCCGCAATTCCATCAGGAAGTCATGCATCGAGAGGCGCGTGCCGGGATCGAGCGCGCCGAAGGGTTCGTCCAGAAGCAGGATGCGCGGTTTCGCGGTAAGGGCCTGTCCGATGGCAAGACGCTGCTGCATGCCGCCCGACAGCGTCGCGGGATATTCATCCGCCACATGGTCGAGACCGCAGCGGGCAAGGGTCGCCTCGGCCCGTGCGCGCGCGGCCTTCGCCCCGGCCCCGAAGAAGCGGCCCCAAGGCCTGCGGAACGCCTCGCCCGCAACGATGTTGTCGCGGACGGTCAGATGGGGAAAGACGGAATAGCGCTGGAACACCACGCCACGCTCCAGCCCCGGTTCGGTCGCAGGCGGGTTGCCGTCGATGCGGATCGTTCCGCGGGTCGGCTGTTCCTGCGCGAGAAGAAGCCGCAGGAAGGTGGATTTGCCACAGCCCGACGCGCCGACGATCGAGATGAACTCGCCCTCTTCGACGATCACGTTCACCCGCTCGAGGATCGGGCGCTGGCCGTAGTTTTGAAAGATGTTCTCGGCCACGACGAAACTCACAGCCCCGCCTCCGCCCATGGGAAGGCCCGGCGCGACAGGGTCTTGAGCAGCCAGTCGATGAGGAAGGCGAGAAGCGTGATCCAGATCACGTAGGTCAGGATCACGTCCATCGCGAGGTAGCGGCGCACCAGGAAGATGCGGTAGCCCAGCCCCTGATCGCTTGCGATGGCCTCGGCCGCGATCAGGAACAGCCATGCCGGGCCAAGAGACAGGCGCACCGACTGGATCAGGCGCGGCAGGAGTTGCGGCAGGCCGACCCTCAGGACGATGACCCAAGTGGAGGCGCCCAGCGTCTCGGCCTTGACGATCTGTTCGCGCGGGATCTCGAGCACCCGGCCGCTGAGATCGCGGATCATGAAGGGCAGGATGCCGACGACGATCAGGACGACCTTTGACAATTCCCCCAGTCCGAAGACGATGAAGAGGATCGGCAGGAGCGCCAGCGGCGGGATCATCGAGACCACCGCCACGAAGCCCGCGAGCGTCTTGCGCGCATAGGGCAGAAGGCCGATCAGCAGGCCGAAGACGGTGCCGAACAGCGCCGCAAGGCCCACGCCGATGGCGAGACGGCGCAGGCTTGAGGCCGTGTCGTGCCACAGAAGAATACGGCCGGTGCGCCTGTCGCCCTCGGTGAACAGCCGCTGCGCGGTTTCCCAGATCGTCGAGGGCGCGGGCAGAAGCTTGTCGGCGGGGTTCTCCAGCAAACGGTAATGGGACGCGACCGCATAGGCCACGAACGCCACGGCAAAGGGCAGAACCGCGAGGAAGACTGCCAAGCGCCGGACCGGGTCTTTGATTGATCAACCGCATGAGATGCCCCGCCCGCGCAGGCCCCGAAGGACCCGCGCGGTGCCTTGCCTGTTACAGCGCGCCGTCGGCGGCCATCTGCATGAAGGTCGTGTCGTAGCGGAAGGTCACGTTGTTCACGTCACCCGTGACGCTGCCATCGGGATAGGCCACGCCCACGAAATCGGCCGACGGCGCGCCTTCGCCGAGGATGCCCTTGTCGAACAGGAATTCAGCCACGTTGGTCATCGTCGCGGGCAGATCGGCACCCTTGGTGAAAGCGACCGCAGCGGCCGGATCATAGAACATCTCGGTCGAGGCAAGCTGTGCCTTGTAGCCCGCAAGATCGGTCCCCGAGGCTTCGGCCATGGCGGTCAGCACCTCTTCGTCCCCGGCGGCCATCAGGCCCATCACCTCGTACCAGGCGCCCACCAGCGCCTTGCCGAAATCGGGGTTGGCGGCCAGCGTCTCGGTGTTCACCACCATCAGGTCGATGATTTCGCCGGGGATATCGGAGCTGTCGAAGAGCTTGTTCGCGCCCGGTTCCTCCATGATCGCCGAAACCAGCGGGTTCCATGTGACCACCGCCTCGACATCGTCGGTTGCGAAGGCCGCGATCATATCGGCGTCGGAGGTGTTGATGACGCCCGCAAGGTCGGCCTCGCTCAGCCCCGCGCTGTCGAGCGCGCGGGCCAGCAGGTAGTGCGAGACCGAGAGCTCCACCAGATTGACGGGCTTCCCGGCCAGCGACGACAGATCTCCCTCGCCCTTCAGGATCACCGCGTCGTTGCCGTTCGAGAAGTCGCCCACGATCAGCGCCGTGGTATCCACGCCGCCGCCCGAGGGGATCGAGAGCGTGTCCATGTTCGTGGCCGAGACCCCGTCAAAGGCGCCAGCGGTATATTGGTTGATCGATTCCACGTAATCGTTGATCTGCACGATCTCGACATCGATCCCGTATTTTTCGGCCCATTTGTCCATGATGCCGCTGTCTTCGAGATAGCCCCAGGGCATCCAGCCGACATAGATCGACCACGCCACGCGGAATTCGGTCCTTTCCTGCGCCGGCGCGGGCGAGATCCCGGTTGCCAGAACGGTGCTCGCCAAGGCTGCGGTCTTGAGAAATTGACGTTTCTTCATGGGTTCCCCCGTCCAGATGAGTTCCGCCATGAAAAAGGGTGATCAACCGCCGGGCGGAACACAGAAGAAGGGGCGCGGTTGAGACCTGCGCAGTGTTCCTCCCGGGATTTTGGCCCGCCGTGTACCCGTGCCGGATTTTGCCGGAAGGGCGGCACTTCTCGGACCTTGCCTTCATTGCTGAAGCGGAACCCTAAGTACCCTGCCCTTCCAGCCTAGGATGGCGGTCAGTCGATGTTCCAATGACAACGCACCGCAGATCGCGCGGATCGCCCATCTGCACGAAAAAGCGGCGGCGGCGCGGGTCTGAGGTTAATTTTCCGACGAGAACTGCGCGCGAAATGTCCGGTTTCGCGCGCAGACTGGGGGTGCGGCGACTCGAAAAGCCTATTGTTCCTTGGCCAGAACCAGCACCCAGTGGGACGAACTTCCCGATCCGGCCTTGCCCAGCCCGAAATCCTCGAAATTCGGATTGACGTTATTGGCCTGGTGACCGGGGGAATTGACCCATGCATTCAGCACCTGGCTTTCCGAGGTCTGACCCTTCGCGATATTCTCGCCATAGGTCTGCCAGTTATAGCCTTCGGCCGAGATACGCTGACCCGGCGAGGATCCGTTCAGCCCGGTATGGCTGAAATAGTTGTTCGCCAGCATGTCATTCGCGTGTTTCTGGGCGGCAGAGCCAAGACGCGCGTCGAAGGCCACGGGACCTGCACCGTTTGCGAGGCGGACATCGTTGAGCAGCCCGGCGAAGGAATTGTTGTTGACGGATGTCGGGATCGTCGAACCCGAAACCCACGGCGGCGGCGTGGTGGGTGCTGACGAGCCGGTGGGGGCGGCAATGGAGACTGCGGGGCCCGCGGCACTGCCAAAGCTCGAGCCTCCGCCGGATCCACCGCCACAGGCGGACAGGGCGCATATCATGACAAGGGACAGGGTTTTCTTCATCTTGGCTCTTTCATTCACATTCTGGTCCCACCGAAGTTCAAACCAAGGTTTGAGTAAACAGCCACGCGGGAAAAGCTAGCATCGAAAGCGGCAATACGCCAAGCCCTTGATTTCAGCGGGCGCAGAGTCGCTTATCCACTGTGTTCCGGAGGGTTCATGTTGATCGCGCCCCGTGGGTCGCGCAACAGTGCGCAGCGTCCCGGCGGGCGGACGAAAGGCAAACGGCGGGTGCGATGTGGATAAAACTGGACGGCCTTGACCAAAGCGGCGATACCTTTGCGCCATGACATCCGTGTTGCGTGTCACCCTCTTTGCCCTTTGGGTTCTGTCCGGGGTATTTCCGGCGTCTGCACAAGTGGCCGCACCGCCCGATGCGGCGCTGCGCCAGCAGGCCGAGCAATCGCTGACAGGCGGCGATCCGGCCACGACCATCGCCCTTGCCGAGCAGTTGCTGCAACGCGACCCGGAGGATTATCAGGCCCTTGTCCTGCTGGCGCTTGCGCAGATCGAACTGGGCCAGCAGATCGAGGCGGCAGAGGCCGCAGGCCGGGCGTTTCGGGCGGGACCCGCCGATGACCAGAAGTTGCAGGCCGCCCGGATCGCGGCCGCCGCACGGTTCAATGCCGGGCAGTACACGCAGGCGGAATGGTGGCTGCGGCGCGCTTCGAACCACACCCGTTCGGAGGAAGAGACCGCGCAGCTTCGCGACGAATTCCAGGTGGTCCGACAGAACAATCCGCTCTCGGCCCGGCTGAACTTCTCCATCTCCCGGTCCAACAACATCAACGGCGGTGCGGAGGATGCGTTCTTTTTCCTGGACGATTTCCTGTTTATCCTCGGCCCCGCAAGCCGTGCCCTGACCGGCACCGAGTATTCCGGCGAGGCGGAGCTTTCCTACCGCTTCGCTCAGGGCGCGGATCACGCGAGTTTCCTTGGGCTGTACCTGTTCGGGCGGACATATACCCTGTCCTCGGCCTCGCAGGCCACGGTACCGGATGTTTCGGGAAGCGACTATGCGCTCGGGGTCGCCGAAGTCTCGCTGACCCATCGCCGGCTTGTGTTCGAGGGGCTGGGGCCGACGGCGGTGTCGGTCCATACGGGCCGGATCTGGTATGGCGGCGATCCGCTGCGCCGTTTCAACCGGCTGGTGGTTGCGCAGGATATCGCGATCAACGAGACCGCCGCCGCAACGGTTCGCGCGCTGGTCGAGGATCAGAGAAGCGAGAGCGATCTTCAGCCCGATACGGTGGTCTATGATCTTCAGGGAACGCTTGCGCGAAAGCTCACCAATTCTGATGTGATGCGGTTCTCGCTGGGTTACAGGCTGAACGACGCCGAGGAGGAAACCTTTACCTTCGACGAATATCGTGGCGCGATCGAATACGATTTCGATGATCCGGTACTGGGCACCGACCTGACGCTTTCACTTGGGGCCGGGCACAAAAGCTTTGACGAATTCTCCCTCTCGCTGGACGGGCGGCGCGACACTTATGTGTCTGCCGGCGCGACCGCAGTCTTTCGGGAGTTCTCCTACCTGGGCTTCTCGCCCAGCCTGTCGGTTTCGGTGATCCAGACCGAGTTCGAACGTCTCTCGGTTCACGAACCTCGATGTGCAGGGGGCGCTCGGGATCAGCTCGCGCTTCTAGAGCAATTCGGTAACACCCTGACGCCCCATGATATTCGCTGCTTGGATGGGTGGCGGCGACGGCCTATAAGCAGCGCGCAATCAGACGGGGTGACCCATGCGCAAGGCGCAGATCAGCCGCAAGACGGCCGAAACCGATATCACGGTCGAGATCAATCTTGACGGGACCGGGATCTATGACAACCAGACCGGCGTTGGGTTCTTCGACCACATGCTGGACCAGTTGTCGCGTCATGCGCTGATCGACATGACCGTGCGCGCCACCGGCGACCTTCATATCGACGACCACCACACGGTGGAGGATACCGGCATCGCGCTGGGTCAGGCGCTGACGCAGGCGCTGGGCGACAAGCGCGGGATCCGCCGCTATGGCGAGTGTCATCTGCCGATGGACGATGCGCAGGTGCGCGCCGCGCTCGACCTGTCGGGGCGGCCCTATCTTGTGTGGACGGTCGAGATGCCCACGGCCAAGATCGGGACCTTCGACACCGAGCTTGTCCGCGAGTTCTTTCAGGCGTTGAGCACCCATGGCGGGATCACGCTGCATGTCGATCAGATCCACGGGATCAACAGCCATCACATCGCCGAGGCGGCGTTCAAGGCCGTGGCGCGGGCATTGCGCATGGCGGTAGAGACCGATCCGCGCAAGGCCGATGCGGTGCCGTCCACCAAGGGCATGCTCTAGCCCCATGCTGACCGTCCTGATCGACTATGAAAGCGGAAACCTTCATTCCGCCGAAAAGGCGTTTCAGCGCATGGCCCGCGAGGGTGATGCGGGCCGGGTGATCGTGACCGACAGGCCCGAGGACGTGGCCCGCGCCGACCGGATCGTCCTTCCGGGCGACGGAGCGTTCCCGGCCTGTCGCGCGGCACTTGCCGACCGGTCGGGGCTTTACGACGCGATGGTCGAGGCTGTGGAGCAGAAGGGGCGTCCCTTCCTGGGGATCTGCGTGGGCATGCAGCTTATGGCGCGGATCGGCCATGAATACGAAGAGACGCCCGGGCTTGGCTGGATCGACGGCGAGGTTCGGCGGATCGTACCCACCGACCCGCGCCTGAAAGTGCCGCATATGGGCTGGAACGATCTGGTGATCGATGCGGCTCACCCGGTGCTGGACGGGATAAAGACCGGCGATCACGCCTATTTCGTGCATTCCTACCAGATGGAAGTGGCGACACCGTCGCAACGTCTGGCCCATTGCGACTATGGCGGCGAGGTCACCGCGATCGTGGGTGCGGGAAACCGGATCGGCACGCAGTTCCATCCGGAAAAGAGCCAGTCGGCCGGGCTGCGCCTGATCGCGAATTTCCTGCGCTGGGCGCCCTAGCCTAGCGGACGCGGCGCCAGTTCTGGCCGTCGCAGACCGGACCCTTGCAGCCGGTCACCTGAAGCCTGTCGCCCGAAAGCTGCATCCTGGCCCGCGCTGTGACGTTCAGAAGCGGCACGTAGACGGTGCCGTCGTCATAGGCCCCGCCGCCCCTGGGCTTGACGTCCCAGAACAGTTCGCGCCCCAGATTGGCCGTGGTCACAGGTTTGCCGTTCAGATCGAAGATCCGCAGGACGCGACCGCAGAGCGCCGCGCCGCAGGCCCGGATCTCGATATGGGAGATCAGCTCCTTGCGGTCGGGCTCGGTCTGCCAGATGCCCAGCGCCGGGTCGGCGGCACTGACCGCCCCCGGCAGCAGGAGCGCCGCGGCAAGAACGAGTGATGACAGCTTGCTGTTCATGGCTACATCCTATCATGCGGCCATGCCGGCACCAAGCGGGCGTTACTGCACCCGGCTCCATGTCTGGCCACGGCAGATCCCAAGCACGCAGCCCGAAACCTCGAGCTCGTTGCCCGAGAGCGACATGCGGCTGTTATAGGTCTTGTCACGGTCCGGAGCCCAGATCTTACCGCCGCGATAGGCCCCGCCGCCCTGCGCCTTCATGTCCCAGATCATCCGCTTGCCGATATTGTCCGACGGGCGCTCTGCCCCAGAAGCGTCGAAAGCCTTGCGGATCACGCCACAGATCGTCTCGCCGCAGGTGCCGATTTCCACATGGCCGAAATTGCCGTTGTCGTCGGGCTGCGTCTTCCACAGACCCTCGACAGGGTCGGCAAGGGCAGTCCCGGCCACGAAAATCGCGGCGATGGCCAGAGCGATGGGTTTCATATGTTTCCTCCCGTTTGATCGCGGCTCATCTTGTCCCGGCGCATGTACCGATCAAGCATGACGTCGGGTCGCGCCCCCCTTGGCAAGCGCGCGACGTAAGGGCAGAAGGGCGCGGAAGAGAACGGAGAGTCCCATGATCCTGTATCCCGCGATCGACCTGAAGGACGGCCAATGCGTGCGGCTCTTGCGCGGAGAGATGACCGAGGCCACGGTGTTCAACGACGATCCCGCGGCACAGGCGCGGGCGTTTCAGGATGCGGGCTGTGACTGGGTGCATCTGGTGGACCTGAACGGCGCCTTCGCGGGGGAGCCAGTGAACGGCGCGGCGGTCGAGGCGATATTGGCGGCGATTGACGTGCCCGCGCAACTGGGCGGCGGGATCCGCGACATGGCCACCATCGAGGCGTGGCTGTCCAAGGGGTTGTCCCGTGTCATTCTGGGAACCGTGGCGGTGGAAGATCCCGCTCTGGTGCGGCAGGCCGCGCGCGCATTCCCCGGGCAGGTGGCGGTAGGGCTGGATGCACGCGGCGGTCGGGTAGCGACACGCGGCTGGGCGGAGGAGACCGACATGATGGTGACCGGACTTGCCCGCGCCTTCGAGGACGCGGGCATCGCCGCGATCATCTATACCGATATCGACCGTGACGGGGCGATGGGAGGGCCCAATATCGCGGCGACCGAGGCACTGGCGCGGGCTGTCACAGTGCCCGTGATCGCCTCGGGCGGCGTGTCCTCGCTCGACGACCTGATCCGGCTGCGCGACACCGGCGTGATCGCGGGCGCGATCTCGGGGCGGGCGCTTTATGACGGGGCGATCGACCTTGCCGCGGCGCTGGCGGCGTTGAGGGCCGAGCATTGAGTGCGGTCGCCTCCACCGCGCTGCCCCCCGAAAGTGCGCTGCATGCACGGCGGACGCCCGGTGATTTCCTGGACTGCTATGCTGTGTCGGCAGCCGCGGCCCCGCGCGATGCGGCCCGGATCATCACCGATTTCCCGGGATGGGCGCAATTTCTTCTGCTCGTGCGCAGGATCGTGACAGCGCCCTTCGGGCTGGACAACGATGGGCCCGATGCGGCGGACCGTGTCGGGATATTTCCGGTCGAGAGCGAGACTGATCGCGAGCTGATCGCCGGGTTCGACGACAAGCATCTGGAGTTCCGCGTCTGCGTCCACACCGCGGGCGACCGTGTTCACCTGGCAACCTGGGTGAACCCGCACAATCTGGGGGGCCGCATCTATCTGCGGCTGATCCTGCCGTTTCACATTCTGATCGCCCGCGATGCCCTGTCGCGGGTCGCGGCGGCGCGGCCTATTGCGCCGCGGCACCCGTGAGCTTGGTCAGTGCCCCAGCAATCGCGGCGAGATAGGGGGCATCGGCGGGGATATTGAGATCGTCGAGCATCTCGGAGGGGGCTTCGTAAAGCATCGTCGTCTGGCCGCCATCGTCATAGACCAGAACCCGAAGCGGCAGAACCAGACCGGCACGGAGATCGTCCTGCATCACAGGTGTGCCGATCTTTGGATTGCCGAAAATCAGAAGCTGTGCCTCGGGAAGCGCCATGTCGATCGAGGCAGCGCCCTTGGCATGGTCGACGCGGGCAAAGACCGTGGCCCCCGCCCCGGTCACGGCGGCCTCGAGCCGGTCGGCAACCTCGCTCACCGATCCCTGTGCCGGAACGCGCACGAAATCGTCAGAGGCGGCGGCGAATGTCGTGGTGGACGCAGTCGCGAGGGCAAGCGCGCCTGCGAAAAGGATGTTGTTGAGGGTCATTGGGCAGTCCTTCATCTGAGGGCGGTTTGGGTTCAAGCCTAGCCGCAGCGCGCCGATCCTGCACATCACAGTCCGGCGAGCGGGCGGTTTTCCGCACTGGCCCCCTGCCCCGCAATCGCCTAAACCCGGGCGCATGTTGAAGACCCGCATCATCCCCTGTCTGGACGTGGCCGATGGCCGCGTCGTAAAAGGCGTGAATTTCGTCGATCTGGTGGATGCCGGCGACCCGGTGGAAAGCGCGCGTGCCTATGACGCGGCGGGGGCGGACGAGTTGTGTTTCCTCGACATCCACGCGACGCATGAGAACCGGGGCACGATGTACGATCTTGCCACCCGCACCGCCGAGCAATGTTTCATGCCGCTTACCATCGGTGGCGGCGTTCGCACGGTGGAGGACGTGCGCGCGCTCCTTCTGGCCGGGGCCGACAAGGTGTCGTTCAATTCCGCCGCCGTGGCCGACCCCGATGTGGTTGCCCGGGCGGCAGACCGATTTGGCAGCCAATGCATCGTGGTGGCGATCGACGCCAAGACGGTGGCACCGGGCCGCTGGGAGATCTTTACCCATGGCGGGCGCAAATCCACCGGGATCGATGCGGTGGCGTTTGCCCGGACGGTCGCGGCAAAGGGCGCGGGCGAGATCCTTCTGACCTCGATGGACCGGGACGGGACGCGGGCGGGCTTCAACATCCCGCTGACCCGCGCCATCGCCGATGCGGTGCCGGTCCCGGTGATCGCCTCGGGCGGCGTGGGCACGCTGGATCACCTTGTGGAAGGGGTGACCGAGGGTCATGCAAGCGCCGTTCTTGCCGCGTCGATCTTTCACTTTGGCGATTACACGATCCGCGAGGCCAAGGAGCATATGGCGGCGGCGGGCATACCTATGAGGATGGCATGAACGCACTGGACCGGCTGGCCGCGACCATCGCGGAGCGGAAGGGGGCCGACCCTGAGACGTCTTGGACGGCGAAACTGCTGTCGATGGGCCCCGAAAAGGCCGCCGAGAAGTTCGGCGAGGAGGCCGTCGAGGCGGTGATCGAGGCTGTGCGGGGCGACAAGGACCGGCTTACCGCCGAGGCCGCGGATGTGATCTATCACCTGCTGGTCATGCTGGCGGCGCGCGACGTGACGCTGGCGGATGTTCTGGCGGAACTGGAGCGGCGCGAAGGGACCTCGGGGATTGCCGAAAAGGCCGGACGCTAAGGTTCGACCTGCCACCCCGGTGCAAACAGGCGCGGGATTTCGATCTTGGGGCAGCGGTCCTCGACGACGCGGACACCCGCCGCGCGCGCCGCATCAGCGGCAAGGGCGTTGCGAATGCCCAGTTGCATCCAGACGGTGGACAAGCCCGGCAAGGCGCGCAGGGCCTCGTCGACGACGGGCGGGATGTCTTCGGAGCGGCGGAAGATATCCACCATGTCGACCGGTTCGGTGATCTCCGAAAAACTGGCGCGCACGGTCGTGCCTAGAAACTCCTGCCCCGCGAGCCCGGGATTGACGGGGATCACGCGGTAACCGCGTCGGGCCAGGAATTCGGCCACGTAATGCGAGGGGCGCGCGGGGTTGGCGGAAAAACCCACCACCGCGATGGTACGGGTTTCCGAGAAGATCGCGCGCAGCTCGATATCGGTCGTCTGATCACTCATGAGAAAGCCATTTCCCATAAAAATGCGCCCGAGGCAAAAGCCCGGGCGCAAGTCACGGAACGAGGGACAGTGAAGATGAGAACGCGAGTTCCGGTCGCGCCCTCTGTGTTACATCTAGGCAACGATTCGTCGGCGAGAAGAGGGACTGTCGAAAATGTGAACAGCGGTCTGGAACAGGGTCAGGCGGTCAGGATCGCAGGCCAGTTGGCATTGCCCCGGGCGATGTTCCCGGGAATGTCACGCTCCCACCGCCGCTGGATGCGGCGCGAGAAATTGAGATAGAGCCTGCCGTCATGGATCGTCCAGGCCTCGGGCACGGTCGGCGCGACATAGCCTTCGGCGGCGGCCCATGCGCAATAGCCGCCAAATTGCGGCGCATAGGCCGTGGGGTCGGCTTCGAACAGGTCCCGGTTCGCGGCGCTGGAGAATTGCCAGGTCGCGCCGTTCCAGAAGGTGGCGAATTCGGGCGATCCCGGCACGCGGCTTGCCTTCGGTGAAATAGGCAACGGTATCGGTGCCGTCGATGGCCACCGAGCCCTCGGCATAGACTGGCGGGCTTGCGGCAAGAGCAGCGCGGGCCAGAAGGGTTGCGGGAAGGGCGGCAAGGCCGGAGAGGATCAGGGTTCTGCGGTTCATCGGACTGGTCTCGTCGTTGTGTCTGTCCCGATCCATCTGGGGCCGTGGCGGTGGCGCTGTCACCCCCCTTGGCGCAGCCGTGATCGTGGCGCTGCGCTTCGTGAGGTTTGTTTCAATCAAAGATGTCTTCGATCAGGTCCCACGCCTCTTCAAGGATCCGGCGCTTGAAACTCTTGCGCCGCTTCTGCTTCCGAGGCCGTGGCGGTCGGCCGGAAACCTGGGGCATGCCGCGCAGGCGCGAGGGTTTGACCAGCCCCGCCTGCCCGTCATGGTCCCGGCGCAGCATCTTCAGGTCATGCAGCGGCGCACCGCAATTCGAACAGGAAAGCTCGTGCCTGTCCTTGCCCCTCAGGACAAGCGCGGCGCGGGTGCCACAATAGCAGCAGGTGGCGATTTTCTGGTAGCTCATGGTCCGTCCGGTCAGCGTCGTCTTGTGGCATATAGGGCGACCGCGGCGGCATTGGAGACGTTGAGCGAACCGAAACTGCCCGCTGCGTCGATCCGCACCAGCCTGTCGCAGGTCTCTCGTGTCTTCTCGCGCAGTCCCGGACCCTCGGCGCCCAAGGACAAGGGCGACAGGGCGTCCCTTCGTGTCGGCCAGCGCCGTTTCGAGTGTCGTTTCGGCCTCGCCATCAAGCCCCAGAAGGACGAAACCCATCTCGCGCAGCTGTTCCATGGCCTGGGCAAGGTTGGTGACGCGCAGATAGGGCTGGCGTTCCAGCGCGCCCGACGCGGTCTTGGCGAGCGCGCCGGTTTCGGGGGCGGCATTGCGGGCGGGGGCGATGACGGCGGCGGCGCCGAACACCTCGGCCGAGCGCAGGATCGCGCCCACGTTATGTGGGTCGGTGACCCGATCGAGACACAGCACCAGCGGCTCTCCCACCCCGCGCGAGAGCACACCATCGACGCCACCCCAGTTCAGCGGCTTGACCTCGAGCGCGGCACCCTGATGGACGGAATCCGGGGCAAGTGGGGCGGAAACTTGCGCGGATCGGCGATCTCGGGCTCGATCCCGCCTGCCGCCACCGCATCGCCCAGCCGGTCGACGGCGTTCTGTGTCAGGACAAGGCGCAGCTTGACCCGGTCGGGGTTCTCGAGCGCGTCGCGCACCGCGTGCAGCCCGAACAGCCAGATCGTCTCGGCCGCCGCCGCCCGTTTCCCGCGTTCCTTTTCGACCACCCATTTGGGTTTCTTCACCGCAGCTCTCCCCGAATTTTCTTGGCCCCCAGCTTTCGCGCGCGGCGCACGCGTCTGCAAGCTGTTTCCCGGCCCCCGTGTCGGTGAAGGCGGGCTGGCAGACAAGAGGCAACCCGCCGAAGGTTCCCGGGATGGAGGGCAATGGCCCGCGATTTTTCCAGTTGACGGTCTGGGGGGGCGAAGCTATCCACCGCCCTCGTGGGCGACAGGCCGCAAGGTGTGGCAGGGGACTGTAACTCCCTCGCGGAGACGCACGCCTGGTTCGATTCCAGGGTCGCCCACCATTAACCTTTCTCCGAACAACCGGATATTTGCGGCTTACAGATAGTGACGTGTTTTCCGTCGCTTGTGGGGCATTATTCGAAGCGGACGCGCCCATCTGGTCTCTGCAGGCGGCGATATCAGGGCCGTTTCGCCAGAAGTCTCTGCAGATGAGTTTCGAGTGATATCTCTAGAGGGAAGTCAGGCGATTCAGGCGGAAGGAAAGCCGAGAATGCGACGCTGTTGCCCCCACTCGAGTGGAAGACGGGGAAGTTCACGCAGCTTTTGGGTTGTCAGATCGACTGGCTGGCGCCCTTCGAGGATGGCTGCGGCAATATCCGGTGCGAGCCAGGCTAGCGGCAAGACGCGACTGACATTGCCCGGGCGCAGCTGCTCGCGCTCGGTGATCTCTGCCACCGATGCTGCCCGACCATTGATCAGATCTTCCATCCAGCGACGGGCATCGGCAATGAGGGCGATGAGGTCCGGATCACGCTGCGGCCCACCCATCTCAGGGCGCAAGACGAATGGGCGATTACGCCCGGAACGTCGTAGAGCAATCGGCACCTCAAAAGGCGGCGCCAGCATCTCGGTCACTTCCGCTTGGCCGAGCAGGGACGCAAGGTTCATCTGAACGCACAGCTTGGCACTCTCAAAATCGATACGGTGAAGGTAGCCCGCCGGGCTCACCCGTTTCTCGGGTTCTGTCGTTCTTTGCGCAGTGGACCTACCCCGGCAATTTCAAACTCCGTTTCACAATGCGATAAATATATTCCGATATTTGCATATATATTGACATGCATCAATACGGGACCGCGTCCAGTTTGGTCAACTCCGCTCCATAACCACTACTCATGGAGGAAGACATGCGATCCATTCAGAAGAGAAGTCTTGCAACGGCCGTTTCGGCTCTGGCGCTTTGCGGCATGGTCGGGGGGCTGGCGCTTACCGACAGCTTCAGCGTCCTGGGCGGCCCGGCTTTCGCCCAGGAGAATGCGGGTCAAGGCAACCAGGGCGGCCAGGGACAAGGGAACAAAGGCAGTCAGTCCGGACAAGACAACCGGGGCGGTTCGGGCGCAGGTCAAGGCGGGCCGGATCCGGATTCGGATTCGAAAGGTCCGCAGGCAGGCGGTCCCGCCGCCACCGGGTCGAGCGGCGGCAAGCCTGCATGGGCGCAGGAGGGCATTCCCGAGGATGTCGAATTGGGCCGTCTGAGCGTTGCCCGCGCCCCCGATCAGGTACTTGACCGTGCCTTCGACGAGGCGCTCGCCAACCTCAGCCCGGAGATGATCGACTTCTACAGCGACAAGACGCTGAACGAGATCTACGAGGCGCTCCGGACCGAATGGGACACGATCACGCTGATCAACTCGCCCCTTCAGAACCTCGCGCTTCTGGAAGAGGCAATGGATGGCAATTCCTCCCTCTATGACAAGGGCGTCGACGGAACCTCGCTAGATACGCTGATGGCGGTGTTTCTTGGCGTCGCATCGGACAAGACCGTTCCGATCACGACCGAGACGGTCGTCGCGCTTACGGTGATCTTCGACAAGGACTGGAGCGATCAGGACATGATCGATCTTGCCGTCGCTGCCGAGATGATCCGGACGGCGGTGCTCGAAGGTCACGGCTGATCTCAGATCGGGTGCCCGCCACGCAAGACCGTGGCGGGCATTCTTCCGCGATGATGCAACCAGTGAACGGGAGTATCGAGATGCAGATTTCACAAGATTTCCATTTGAGGTGCGGGCGCGGCATACTGGCGCTGGGCGTTGCATTGGGCCTAGCCCTGGCCACCCCCGCGTTTGCGCAGTCCCATGACGGCGGCACACATGAAGGCGGTGACGGGCACGAGGACGGCGCAGGCGGCGGGCCGAAAGGCCCAGGCGGCGGTGGTCACGACAATGGCGGTCATGACGACGGCGGGCACGACACTGGCGGACATGATAACGGTGGCAAGGGCGCAGGCGGCGCCGGGCCGCAGGGCGGTGCGGGCGGCCTTGGAAAGCGGAGCGGACAGAACGATGCCGCACAGTCCCGGCCCGTCTGGGCGCAAGAGGGTATTCCAGAAGTGGAACTGGGCCGTCTGAACGTCGTGCGATCCCCCGCCAAGGTCATCGACCGCGCCATGGCCGAGGCCATTGGAAGCTTCACCGACGAGGTCGCCGCCTTCTATCGTCTCGACCTGGAAGAGATGGAGGCACGGCTGCGCAGCGACTGGCAGAACGTCGCCCTGATCAATTCCCCCTTGCAGAATCTGGCGCTGTTTCGGGACGCGCTGGACGGGCATTCGGTGTTGGAGAAGGCAGGAATCCGCACCGATAACGACACCTTGCTCGCCGCGTTTCTCGGCACGGCATCGGACAAGACAGTGCCGGTGAGCACGAAAACGGCCATTGCCGTTTCCACCATTCTTGGATTTCCGCTGAGCGAAAGCGAAGCGGAAGCGATCGCGGAAAAAGCCGAACGCATTCGGGCTGCGATCCTTGCCGGTCATGGTTGAGGAGCGGCAATAGCAAACGAAGGGATCCAAGCGTGAGATCATTTGCAGGACTACTTTTCATACTTGCCGCAGGTACCCTAACGCCCGCCGCAGGGTCGGCGCAGGATGGTGACACCCTGTTCGGGGAGCGGGTCGCGAGCGTCACGTTCGGGCCCTATGCCCGCGTCGAGGCCGGCATAAGCTTTCCTTCGCTCGACGAAGCCTATTGGCTTCCGCCCGGCGCGGCGGACCCCCGGATCAGTTTCGCCCCCAGTCTTCTGGATGACCGGGAAGGGTTCGGGGCGGTTGCCCTTGGCTACGACTGGCAGAACGGGATGCGCGCGGATATCGCGCTGTTCCAGACCGGTACAGCGGATTTCGTGGCGCCATGCACGGCCGCGTCGAACAGCACTCCCTGCGATACCCATGCCGACATAACGTCGGCGTCGGTTTCGACGTCGGGGGTGATGGGAAACTTCTTTTACGCGCCGTTGGAAGCGCGCGGGTCGACGGCGATCTTTCAGCCCTTCGTCGTGGTGGGCCTTGGTATCGCCCGGAACGAAACCGGGCCATGGACACGCACCAAGAACCCCGCCAATCCGACGGTAGGCACCAATACCGTTCGCTCCTTCGCCGGAGACACCACGACCGATCTGGCCTGGTCGGTGGGCTTTGGCGCCTCGGTGCAACTGACCCGCCCCGGGCGATGGCCGGTGATCCTGGAGGCCTCTTGGCGCTACTACGATTTCGGCACAGCCTCGGGTAGCCCCACCGCGCTGACGGCCGGCGGAGTACCGCGCGAACCCCTCACATTCGATGTCCGCAGCCAGGTCGCGACCCTGGGCCTGCGGATCCCTCTCGAGCGTTACTGATCCGCGAAACGGAAGCCGGGAAGATGCATGGCATCCGCTTGGCAATTCCCTTAGGGTCGTCGATGATGCCGCAGGACGGTTCGGCGGGGTATCCCGGCCGCCGCCACATCTTGCGAGGGACCGATGGATCAAGACCAGAAAACGAAGGGCCAAACCACCCATGACGCCGCGGACGATCCGCGCAATCGGGACATCAAGATCTATGTGAACGGCGAGATCGTCCACCGGGACGAGGCGAAGGTGTCGGTCTATGACTTCGGGCTTCATGCTGGGCGACGGGATGTGGGAAGGGATGCGCCTTTATGATGGCGTCTGGGCCTTTTTCGATGAGCATATGGACCGGTTCTTCGCCTCCTGCAAAGCGGTCTCGCTGGACGTGGGGCGGGACCGCGCCGGGATCATGGAGGCGCTGACCCAGACCGCCGCCGCCAATGGCATGGTGACCGATGCCCATTGCCGCCTGATGCTGACCCGCGGTCGTGAAAGCGAAACCGTTTCAGCACCCGTCACTCAGCCGGTGGGGCCCGACCCTGGTGATCATCATCGAGCATTCGAAACCGGTGGAGGCGCTGCAATCGCGCGGCATCCGGCTGGCCACGGTGCCGCAGGTGCGCGGGTCTGCCCATGTCGCAGGACGCCAAGTACAACAGCCATTCCAAGCTGAATTGCGTGCTTGCCTGCCTTCAGGCCGAACAGGCGGGCGCCGACGAGGGGCTGATGCTCGACCCGCATGGCTTCGTGAACACCACCAATGCCTGCAACTTCTTCATCGTCCGCAAGGGCGAGGTTTGGACCTCGACCGGAGATTACTGCATGAACGGGGTGACGCGACAGAAGGTGATCGACCTGTGCCGCGACAACGGGATTCCGGTGCATGAGCGGAACTATTCGCTCTACGAGACCTTCGGGGCGGAGGAGGCGTTTCTGACCGGGACCTTCGGGGCGCAAACGCCGGTGGCCTCGATCGACGGCAAGCCCATCGGCACCGGCGACCGGCCGGTGATGCGGCGCATCCAGCAGCTCTACAAGGAATTGATCCAGCGTCACGTGGCCGAGCATCGCGCGGCCTGAGGACGCCCGAATCAATCACACCGGGTCCGGTTGACGTGCCGCGAATGACGCCGTGCGGCAGGTGCTTTCGGGCGCGGTCGGGCGATCGGACGTCGAAAGATCCCAGTGGACGCCAGAAATTCAGAATAAACTTGCGTTTGCAGCACGATTTACGTCACAAGCTGTCGCACCAACTGCTGCGGATGACAGTTTTCTGGACAGCCGGAGCAGACAATCATCGGCCACTGGCCAAAAAGAAACGAAACTGGTAAAGAAAGTTCACCAATTTGGTGGACAGGGAGGATACCAATGAAGATCAAGGCACTGGCAGCGGCCAGCCTCATCGTTGCGTCGGCAGGGTCGGCGCAGTCTCAGGAAGTGCTCGAGATGACCTCGGCCTTCGGAAAGAACCTGCCGATCCTCGGCACCGCGGCTGTCTCGTTCGTAGACAAGATCAACGCCATTTCCGAAGGCGTCGAATTCGAACATTTCGATCCCGGTGAACTTGTGCCGACGCTCGAAGCGCTTGACGCAGTGTCGAACGGTTCGGTCGACGCGGCCTATACCACCTCGGGCTACTGGCAGGGCAAGATGGCCGCGGCCGGTCTGTTCGCAGCCGTCCCCTTTGGCCCCGAGCCCGGCGAAATGCTGGCATGGATGCTCTATGACGACGGTCTCGACCTGATGCGCGAGATGTACGAGATCAACAACTACAACGTTCACGTCCTGCCCTGCGGCATCTACGCCCCCGAAACTTCGGGCTGGTTCAAGAACGAAATCAACTCGATGGAAGACCTTCAGGGTCTGAACATGCGCTTCTTCGGCCTTGGCGCCGAAGTCATGCAGAAGCTGGGCGTTTCGACATCGCTTCTGGCCGGTGGCGACATCTTCCCGGCGCTCGAGCGTGGCGCGATCGACGCGACCGAATTCTCGATGCCGATCGTGGACGCCAACCTCGGCTTCTACAACATCGCGAAGTTCAACTACTTCCCCGGCTGGCACCAGCCTTCGACCCTGTTCGAACTCCTGGTCAACAAGGACGTCTGGGAAGGTCTGGACGAGCGGTCGCAGAAGCAGATCGAGATCGCCTGCATGGCCAACGTGACCGACAACTTCGCCGAGGGTGAAGCCAAGAACTTCCCCGCAATGGTCGACGAACGTCGAAGAGCATGGCGTGACGATCAAGCAGTGGTCGACGGAACAGCTCAAGGCCTTCGAAGCCGCATGGCTCGAAGTGGCCGGCGAACTGGCTGCCGAAGACGCCCACTTCAAGAAGTCCTGGGACGACCTTCAGGAATTCCGCGAAGGCTACAAGACCTGGGGCAACAACATCTATCTGCCGCGTCCCTGGAACTGAGGGCGCATCTGAGACTTGACGTTCCGGGGCGGCATTGCGTCGCCCCGGTCCTCTTTCAGGCTGCGTGAAGCGCGTGGCGATAGACGGTTTTGGGGCGAGCAATGCAAACCACAGAAGAACTGATTTCCGTTTCCGATCCCGGTGAGGTCGGAAAAGAAGAACACAATCGCGGCGACCGGTTCGTCGTCCATGTCTCGAACATATTTGCCTGGCTGTTTCCGATCCTGATGATCGCGATCTGCGCGCAGGTCGTGTTGCGGACATCCGGCGTCAACCAGGCATGGCTGGACGATCTTCAGTGGTGGCTTTACGGCGCATCGGCGCTGATGGCGATCGCCTATGCGGTGACGACGGACAGCCATGTGCGCGTCGACATCCTGCACGAGCATTTCAGCGAGACCCGCAAGAACCGGATCGAGATCTTCGCGCTGGTCTGGCTGTTCATGCCCTTCATCATTCTTTGCTGGGACTTCACGCTGGCCTATGCGATTTCATCGGTCACGATCGACGAAGGCTCCGACAGCCCCAACGGGCTTCATAACCTGTGGATTCTCAAGGTCTTCATGAATGTGGCTTTCGCGTTCATCGGCGTCGCGATCTGGTCGGCCTATGTCCGGTTCCTGTCGCGGATGACCCGCCCGGTGCTTTGGAAGCAACTGTTCTGGGCCTTTCCGTCCACCTTCTTTCTCGTCAATCTCTTCTCCTACTACGCGATCTGGTGGTATCTGCGGCTCACGACGCCCGCGGATGTAAGCGACCGTGATATCGGCCGCTTCCCGGTCTTCGGTTATCTCGAAGTGGGAGCGGAAGAAATAAAGTGGACCGTGATCATCGGCTTCGTCGGCACGGTCGCACTTATTGTCATCGCGCGGCTGTTCGATCGCGGCGATCGGGCAGAGGGATAAGACATGTTCATCCTCGAATTCATCGGGCGATTTCTGACACTGAACGAATTCGCCGTTCTGGCGATGTTCCTGACCTTCATCTTCATGCTCTTCCGGGGCATCCCGGTCGCGTTCTCGCTGGTGGGTGTCAGTCTTGTCTTCGCGCTCATCGCCGAAATCTTTCTTGATCCGTTCCGGGGCAGTTTCCGCGACATCATCGAGTTCGACCGCACCGGCATCGATTATCAGCGCCTGTCGGCCCTGTCGGGGCGGCTGTTCGGCAATATCGTCAAGAACCCGGTTCTGGTGGCGCTGCCGATGTTCATCTTCATGGGCCTTATGCTGGACCAATCCGGCGTTGCGCAGCGGATGATGCATGCGATGCAGCGCCTGTTCGGCGGGTTGCGCGGCGGGCTGTCGCTGACCGTGCTGCTGATCGGGATCATCCTTGCCGCCTCGACCGGCGTGATCGGCGCTTCGGTGACGCTGCTCGGCGTGATGGCGCTTCCGGCGATGATGGCACAGAACTATTCCAAGCCCATCGCCACCGGCACCATTGCCAGCGCCGGTACGCTTGGCATCCTGATCCCTCCGTCGATCATGCTCGTGATCATGTCCGACCAGCTTGCGATCTCGCTGGGCGACCTGTTCATGGGGGCGCTGTTCCCGGGGCTTATCCTCGGCGCGCTCTACATCATCTTCATCGTCATTTTCGGACTGATCAGCCCGAAATCCATGCCCGCGCCCGAAAAGACCGAACAGGTCGGCTGGGACGCGATCAAGGAAGTGTCGCTTGCGGTCATCCCACCGATGTTCCTGATCCTCTTGGTGCTGGGGTCGATCTTTGCGGGCTTTGCCACGCCGACCGAAGCCTCGGGTCTGGGCGCTCTGGGTGCCACGATCCTGGCGATCCTGAACCGGAAGCTGGATTACAAGGTCCTGAAAGAAGTCAGCCGTTCGACGATGAACACCACCGGTTACATCGTGGGGATCTTCCTTGCGGCGAACTTCTTTGCCTTCGTGCTGCGGCGCTATGGTGGTGACGAGATCGTCGAGGGGCTTGTCCTGTCGGCCTTTGAGGACCCCTATCTGACCGTCGTCTTCATCCTGTTCATCGTATTCCTCCTTGGCTTCCTGCTGGACTGGATCGAGATCACGATCATCATCATGCCGCTGATGCTTCCGATCATCATAGGCCTCAATCTGGACGTTCCCGGCTTCGGCTCGGTACGCGATCCGTCGGTTGTGTGGTTCGCGATCCTCGTGGCGGTGACGTTGCAAACGTCCTTCCTGACACCACCCGTGGGATTTGCGCTGTTCTATCTCAAGGGCGTCTGTCCGCCGGGAGTGACGTTGGGCCATATCTACAAGGGGATCATTCCCTTCGTGATGCTTCAGCTTCTGGGCCTCTTCATCGTGTTCGAGTTCCCGGCGCTGACCACATGGCTGCCATCGGTGGCCTACGGGAACTAGGGTCGCGAATAGTGTGCGGGCGGGCTTTCGGGCCCGCCCGACGCCTTCTATAGTCCGCGCGCGATGGCGGGCGATTTCAACATAATGATCGTGGGACAACGGGGGCGGCTGGCCTATGAGGCGGTGCTGTTCGCGGCCAGCCTGCGCGCCATGGATCCTGGGTTCACGGGGCGGCTCTTTGTGGCCGAGCCACAACCCGGTCCCTTGTGGAAATTCGACCCGACCATTCAGGACCCGGGCATTCGCGATCTTCTGACGGAGCTGGGCGCCGAGATCGTTCCTTTCGAGAGCCGGGCCTTCGGTCAGGACTATCCCAACGGCAACAAGGCCGAGGGTCTTTCGGCCCTGCCCAAGGGCGAACCTTTTGTCTTTTTCGACACCGATACGCTTGTGACCGGAGAAGTCAGTGCCCTGCCCTTCGATTTCGCGCGGCCCGCGGCGTCGATGCAGCGCGAGGGCACATGGCCGGTGATCGAACTCTACGGGCCTGGATACGCCGAGACATGGGGCGCGCTCTACCGCAAGTTCGGGCTGGATTTCGAAAGTTCGCTCGACCGCGATCATCCCGACGAATACTGGCAACGCTACCTTTACTTCAACGCGGGCTGGTTCTTCGGCCCCTGCCCTCATGACTTTGGCGCGGCGCTGACGAAGACGATGGTGGCGATCCGCGACGCGCCGCCGCCCGAACTGGTCTGTCAGGAACTGTTCCCATGGCTTGACCAGATCGCCCTGCCGCTCGTGATCCACGGGATGGGCGGCGGGCGGCCCGGTCCTGAACTGGCCCCGCTCGACAGCAGCGCCACCTGTCACTGGCGGGTGATGCCGCTTCTTTATGCCCGCGCGCCCGATGCGGTGATCGCGACCCTCGAGGAAGTCACCGCACCAAACCGCATCAAGAAGGTCCTGAAGGGCCACGAGCCGTTCCTGCGGATGATCTATCAGGGACGCGGTGCAAAGGTGCGGGCGATGTTCGATCGGGACAACCTTCCGGTGCGAGAACAGGCGATCCGCAACCAGATCAAGTCCAAAGGGTTCTGGATGCGATAGCACCTGACCCATTGCCGCCCCTGCGGGATTTGCCTACACCAAGCGCAAGCAAAACCATGGGAGGTCCAGATGACCGATAAGCCACTGGGGTTCGACACCCTTCAGATCCACGCAGGCGCCGCACCCGATCCGGCAACCGGCGCCCGGCAGGTTCCGATCTATCAATCGACGGCCTTCGTGTTCCGCGATGCCGATCATGCCGCGGCCCTCTTCAACCTCCAGGAAATCGGATACATCTATTCGCGCCTGACCAACCCGACGGTCAGCGCGCTGGCCGACCGGATCAACGCGCTTGAGGGTGGCGCGGGCACGATCTGCTGTTCGTCCGGACATGCAGCGCAGATCATGGCGCTGTTCCCGCTGATGGGTCCGGGCTGTAACATCGTGGCCTCGACCCGTCTCTATGGTGGCACGATCACCCAGTTCGGCCAGACCATCAAACGGTTCGGCTGGTCCTGCACCTTCGTCGATTTCGACGATGTGGCGGCTGTGGAAGCGGCCTGTGACGACAAGACGAGGGCGATCTTCTGTGAATCCATCGCAAACCCGGGCGGTTATATCACCGATCTCGACGCAATCGCCAAGGTCGCCGACAAGGTGGGCGTACCGCTCATCGTCGACAACACCTCGGCCACCGCCTATCTCTGCCGCCCGATCGAGCATGGCGCGACGCTGGTCGTGAACTCGACCACCAAATACCTGACCGGCAATGGCACGGTCACGGGCGGCGCTGTCACGGATTCGGGCAAGTTCGACTGGACCGCGAGCGACAAGTTCCCGTCGCTCAGCCAGCCGGAGCCTGCCTATCACGGGCTGGCATTTGGCCCGGCACTGGGGCCGATGGCGTTCACGTTCCATTCGATCGCCGTGGGCCTGCGCGATCTGGGCATGACGATGAACCCGCAAGGCGCGCATTACACGCTGATGGGCATCGAGACCCTGTCGCTTCGCATGGAAAGGCATGTGGCCAACGCACAGAAGGTTTCGAAATGGCTGGAGGCCGATGACCGGATCGAGAAGGTCACCTATGCCGGGCTGGAAAGCTCGCCCTATTACGACAGGATCGCGCGGATCTGTCCGAAGGGTGCCGGCGCGTTGTTCACCTTTGCGGTGAAGGGCGGCTATGACGCCTGTGTGAAGCTGATCGACTCGGTCGAACTGTTCAGCCATGTGGCGAATCTGGGCGATGCGCGTTCGCTGATCATCCATTCGGCCTCCACCACGCACCGGCAGTTGTCGCCGGAACAGCAGGAAGCGGCGGGTGCCGCACCCAACGTGGTGCGTGTGTCGATCGGGATCGAAGATGCCGACGACATCATCGCCGATCTCGATCAGGCGCTGACCAAGGCAACCAGCTAGTCAGCGATCGCGTAGACAAGGGTTACGCGGGCGGAGAGTGAGACTTCGCCCGCGGCCACCGGCACCGCATCGGATGCCATCGCCATTTCGGCCCGTGCCATGGGCATCGGATATCCCCCGCCGCCGGATTCGCTCAGGCTGAGCAAGGGGCCAAGGGTAACGCCTGCGGCCTCGGCATAGAGCGCGGCAAGCGCCCGGGCCTTGGCCACCGCATCGCGACGGGCCGCATTCTGCGCCTCGGACGGGTCCTGAAGCCCGAAGGACAAGCCGTTGAAACTGTTGGCTCCGTCGCGGGCGACCTCGTCAAGAACCGCACCAAGGCGGTCCAGATCGCGCACCCGAACGCTCAGCATGTTCTGCGCGACGAAGCCGGTCACCTTGGGCGGCGTGTTGTCAACCTGGCGGCCCCAGCGCGGATCAACCGAGAAATTCGAGGTCTGAAGATCGCGGTCTTCGATTCCCGCCGCCTTCAGGCGGTCAAGCACGGCGGCCATGGCGCGACTGTTGGTGTCGATTGCTTCGCGCGCCCCCGGGGCTTCGGTGACGACGCCCAGTTGCACCGTCGCCATGTCCGGTTGCACATCGGCCCGGCCTTCGCCGATCACGGTGATGGTGCGCTCCTGCGCATCGGCAAGACCGATCTGCGCTGCAAGCATCAGGACTGTCAGGAATAGGACTTTGCGAAGCATAGGGCGGCCTCCCGAAAAGTGATCTCTTTCATCCAAACTGCCCGATATTTACGACCGCGTCACCTTTTCCTCTGCGTCAGGCTGCGGTACGATCAGCCGGCGATCATGGAGGGCGATCGTGACTGCCCGAACCCCCGAGGGACGATGTCGGCCATAGCGCTTGATCTTGACCACGACGGTATCCGGCTGCTTCAGCGGCAGGATGGAGAGTGGGCAGAACTCGACAGGGTCGCGCTGGATGATGGCGACCTGCCGGGGCGGATGAGGGCCCTGTGCAAACTGGCCGAAAGGCACGCCGATGGGACGCTTGAAACCGTCCTGATCATCCCGCCCTCGCAGATCCTCTATACCGTCCTGACCGATCCGCCTGCGGACCGGGCCCAGACCGACGGATTCATCGCCGAGGCTCTTGCCCGGCTGACACCCTGCCCGATCGAGGATCTGGTGTTCGACTGGCGGCGCGTGCCCGGTGGCATCGCGGTGGCCGCGCTTGAGATCAATACGCTGGACGAAGCCGAAGGCTTTGCCACGACCTATGATTTCAACCCGGTCCGGTTCAGCGCGCGTCCGGCCCGGGACATGTTTCCCGATATGCCCGATTTCGGCCCGACCGAAGCGGCGCGGCACGCGGCCTCGGCCAGCGCGAGCCCGGTCTTCGCCAGCGCCAGGCCCAGCACACCGCAGGATGAAAGCCAGTCCGCGCCGGAACCTGAACAGGCCGGGAATATCTTTGCCGAGGATTTCGAACGCGAAACTGCGCCCGATCCCGTCCCGGTTCCAGAGCGCATTCCGGCGAAGACACCAATCGCCATGCCGGCACCCGGCCCCGCCAGACCAGCGGTGCGGCGGCCCATGCGCGGCGCCCCGTCCCGGCGCTGGCCGGTTCTGGCGGCGGTGGCGGGTGGCGGGGCGGTCGCACTTGCGGGGCTTCTGTGGGTCGCGGTAACCGTGATCGCCCCCGGCGGCGGCGTCCCGATCGCCTATACCCCCGACGCGCCCGAAGACGCGACGGCCCTATCGGAAATCGCCGCCCTCGCGCCGGGCCCCGGGCCGGGCGACGACAGCATGGCAACCCGAACGACCGATGCCGACCCGGAAATGGCAACGGCCACGCCCGCACAGATGCGCGGCCGCGCGGCCCTTGTTCTGCCCGGCCCGAACAGCCTTGCCGATGCCCGCGAAATGGCCGACCCGTCGGCGCTGGTCTCGGCAAATTTCTGGCAGACGCCGCCTCCGGCCCCGCCCGACCCTGTGGGCGAGACACTGGACGACCTTTACCTTGCCTCGATCGATCCCCTGATCCAGCCCGATGACGCGTTCGCGCTGTTCACCGCCCTGCCGGATCATGATACGCCGCAAGCCCCCTCATCGCCCCCTGATGCCACTGTGGTCTTCGACCTCGACGAGCGCGGACTGGTGATCGCGACCCCGGAAGGGGCGCTGACGCCGGATGGGGCCATCGTGACCCTTGGCCGCCCGCCCGTCACACCGCCGGACCGCCCGGTAACAGCCGTGGCCATGGCCGATCCGGAAATCGCGTTGGCCCTTGCCGGAAAGAAGGCCCGCGCCCGCCCGACGGACCTGATCCAGCGGATGGAGCGGGCACAGCTTGGCGGTCGCACGATCGCGGAAATGGCTACGATCCGTGCCCGCGAGCGCCCGGAATCGGAGCAGGAAGCGGCAATTGCCGACGCAGATCCCGGCAGCAGCCCAAGCCCGCTTGCAGTGGAAGTGTCGCGCGCCCCGTCCTACCGTCCGAACGATTTCGCCGCGATCGTCGAAGCCGTTCGCCGACAGCAGACGACCGAAACCCCCGGAACCACACCCGCCGCCGCAGTCGCGGCGCTGGTGCCATTGCAGCCGTCGATCCCGAGCTCCGCGTCGGTCGCCCGACAGGCGACGATCGAGAACGCGATCAACCTCAAACGTCTGAACCTAATCGGCGTCTACGGATCCGAAGGAAACCGGCGCGCGCTGATCCGGCTTCCTTCGGGCCGTTATCAGAAGGTCGAGATCGGCGACCGCATCGACGGCGGCCGGATCGACGCCATCAGCGACAACGAACTTCGCTATGTCAAAGGTGGCAGAAACGTCGTACTTCGGGTCCCGTCCAGCTGACTTTGCATCATTTCGGTGCAAAAGCCGCGGCACGAGCCGCTGGGGCGTCAAGGGACTAGCTTTTTCATGCGAACGGATCATATCAGGGTTACGTTGCATACCGAATATGAAGACCCTGAGCCTATTCCGAATCTGTTCGACCGCATGCAACGCAACACTCTGACCGAAAGACCGAAATGGAAGGTTTTCTCACTCAGGCGACGATCTATCTGGCAGCGGCTGTCATCGCGGTTCCGCTCGCCTCGCGGCTTGGGCTGGGATCGGTGCTGGGATACCTTCTTGCCGGGATCGTGATCGGCCCGATTTTGGGCATCGTCGGTTCGGAAACCAAAGATCTTCAGCATTTTGCAGAGTTTGGTGTCGTAATGATGCTGTTCCTGATCGGGCTGGAACTCGAGCCACGGGCGCTTTGGGACATGCGGCACAGGCTGCTGGGCCTTGGCGGGCTGCAGGTCGCGGTGACGATCTCGGTGATCACGCTGGGCGCCATGTTTCTTGGTCTGCCGCTGCTGACGGCGATCGCGGTCGGGATGATCTTTGCGCTTTCGTCCACGGCCATCGTGCTTCAGACCCTGTCGGAAAAGGGGCTGATGCAGACCAATGGCGGGCGCTCGTCCTTTTCGGTCCTGCTGACGCAGGATATCGCGGTGATCCCGATGCTGGCGTTGCTGCCCCTTCTTGCGGTCGCCACGCCTCTGACCTTCAACAGCGACGGCTCCATCGCGCGGGTCCTCGTGGACGATGAGGCGCACCATGCGATGTCGCTGGTCGAGGGGCTTCCGGGATGGGGGGTCACGCTGGTGACGTTCGCCGCGGTGGGACTTGTCGTCCTGTTCGGCATCTTTGCGACCCGGCCGCTGTTCCGGTTCATCCATGCCGCGAAACTGCGCGAGATGTATACCGCCTTTGCCCTGCTGATCGTGGTCGGGATTGCCTTTCTGATGACGCTTGTGGGGCTGTCGCCCGCCCTCGGCACCTTCCTTGCAGGGGTCGTGCTTGCCAACTCGGAGTTCCGGCACGAGTTGGAAAGCGATCTCGAGCCGTTCAAGGGGCTGTTGCTGGGTTTGTTCTTTATCACGGTCGGGGCCGGCACGAATTTCGGGATCCTGTTCGGCGATCCCCTGTCGATCATCGGGCTGACATTCGCGGTGATGCTCGCCAAGGGGCTGGTACTTTACGGTCTTGCCCTGATGTTCAAGATCCGCGGGCGCGACCGCTGGCTGTTCACGCTGGGCTTGGCCCAGGCCGGTGAATTCGGCTTCGTCCTGGTGTCGTTCTCGTTGCAGCAGGCCGTCTTGCCCTATGCACTGGGACAGACGATTCTTCTGGTGATCAGCCTGTC
Organism: uncultured Alphaproteobacteria bacterium; assembly: GCA_963698645.1. Classification (GTDB taxonomy): domain Bacteria; phylum Pseudomonadota; class Alphaproteobacteria; order Rhodobacterales; family Rhodobacteraceae; genus Ovoidimarina. The sequence goes on along the minus strand of CAVORP010000003.1, from coordinate 314,587 downwards.
GATGTTGCTGACGCCACTTTTCTTCATTGCTTATGAGCGCTTGTCGAAGCGGATGGAGGATCAGGACGAGGACATCGAACATGACGAGATCGACGAACAGCAGCCGGTGATCATTGCCGGGATCGGACGGTTCGGACAGGTGGTGAACCGGCTGGTGCAAGCCGCGGGGTTCAAGACGACGGTTCTGGACCACGATCTCAAGACGATCCAGCTTATGCGGCGGTTCGGCTTCAAGGGCTTCTTCGGGGATCCGACCCGGCCCGAGCTTCTCCACGCGGCAGGGCTTCAGACGGCAAAGGTGCTTGTGGTGGCGCTTGATGACAAGAATGCCTCGGTCAAGCTTGTGCGCTTTGCACGGCGCGAACGGCCCGACATTCATATCGTGGCCCGCGCCCATGACCGGGTTCATACCTATGAGCTTTACCGTGCCGGGGCCGATGACATCGTCCGCGAAATGTTCGACAGCTCGCTCCGCGCAGGGCGCTATGTCCTCGAAAACATGGGGCTTTCGGAATACGAAGCAGCCGAGATGGAGCAATTCTTTTTCCACAGGGATCGCGAGGCCCTGCGGGATCTCGCCGCTCTCTGGGATCCGAACAAGCCGGTTTCGGAGAACCCCGAATACGTGGCGCGCGCCCGCGAACTGGACAAGGAACTTGAAACCGAACTGGTCAGCCAGTTGGACGAGGGCCGCCAGAAAAGCGCCTGAAACGTCGAGGGCTAGCCGCAGCCACCCGCAGCCCAGCGCCTCAGGGTCTCTTTGAAGGTTCCGCCATAGGGATGCTGTTTGTCGAGGCCCCGGGCCCCGTTCTCAGCCATGTAGACATTCGCCTGATCACAGATCGCCTCGCGCGTCCATTGGTGGCAGCCGGAGCAGCTTTTGTCTTTCCAGACCGCCTCGGGCAGCCCTTCGATGGGCGGGAAAAGGGGCGATCCGGCAAGAAGCTCCTTGATCGACCGCCCGTCGATTTCGGCCATCCCCGTGGCAAGGACCGTGTCAAAATTGATCGCGTCCTGCGCGGCGGTCGGCAAGGGTGGCGCATCGGCAGGCTTGGGCTGAAGCGCCGCCAGTTCCATCTGCGCGAATTCGGCAAAAACCCCATCGGGAAAGACGTTGAGATAGGCCTGATAGCCCTCTGCGGTACCCGCCGATTGCGCCGATGCATATAGTGCTTCCTCATCGGCGTCGGGTGTCGCTGCGGGCGCGGGCGCGGTCGGTGCAGGTGCGGCTTCTGCGGCAGGTTGCGCCCGGCCATTCACCAGCGCCGCCAGAAGGTCCTGCGCCTCGGCGGCGAAAGGCCCCTCGGGATAGGCCCTGAGAAAGAGCATGACCTGGAGCGGGTCTTCGGTCTCCCGCACATCGTCCCAGAGCCGCTGTTCGTCGGCCAGTTCCGGATCGGGCGCGACCGCCGGTCGAAAGGTGAATTCCACGGTGAGCGAAGATGTATCCCACGGTGTCTGAAGCCCGCCGGTCTCGGTCAAGACCTCGACGCGGACATTGCGGAACATATGCTCGATCGATTGGCCCTCGACCGACATCTGCCGCGCGATCGCCGCCGAATAGGGGCTGTTGCCGCCTTCACCGTCATAGGCCACATCGCCCGGCGCCGTCGCATAGGACAGGAAGGTGCCCGTGGGCGCATCCATTTCGGCCAGCCCGTTTTCATTGAATCCGGGGACGGTTTCGAACGGGTTGTTACGGCATGCGTCCAGAATGAAGATGTTGGTGCGGTTTCGCGCCGAATGCATCTGGCGCAGGATCGCGCTGGCCTCGAGCGCCACAAGATCAAGATCCGCCGCGTCGTTCAGGGCCGCGTCCACGGGGAGGAGGTAGTTCGACCCAAAGGACTGGACGCCGTGACCGGCATAGTAGAACAGGCCCGTCGCATCCGCACCCGCCGCCCGCAGATCGCGACCGAACTGCGAGACGCCACGGATCATGTCATCGCGGGAGGCATCGGTCAGCAGCGTGACGCGAAATCCCAGACCTTCCAGCGTTCTGGCGACAAGGGCCGCGTCCGACAGGGGGTTCCGAAGCGGCGAGACCGCCGTGTAGCCGGCATTCCCCAGTACAAGCGCGATGCGCTCTTCCGCCCGCGCCGTCCCGGCAAGAGCGAGGATAAGGAACGCCATCAGAAAACCGGTAAGCCGCAACGCGCGTCTGATCATCAAGATCGGCATCCCTTGTTGGTGCCCCCGGGCCTCTGCAATCACATACATGTTGCACCCCCACAGCCGGGATGCAACACTTGTGGTTGATTTCGAGAAGGTAATTGCACCCACCCAGACCTCGGGAGAGCATTGATATGAATATGAAATTTCGTGGCGTCGTCCTTGCCGCGATCCTTGGCGTCCATGCCCCGGCGGGCGTATCGGCACAGGATTTCGCGCCCGGCTGGACCCTTCAGCCGGAGGCATCGGCGCTTCGCTTTCAGTCGATCAAGAACGACACAAAAGTCGAATCCAGTTCCTTCGCGACATTCTCGGGCGGCATCGAAGCGGATGGCACCGCAGGCATCACCGTGCTTCTGGATTCCGTCGATACCCAGATCGATCTGCGGAATGTCCGGATGCGGTTCCTGTTCTTTGAGACCTTCGAACACCCCGAGGCGAAGATCACCCTGTCGCTCGACCCGGCAGAGTTCGCCGACCTGGCCACGCAGCGGCGCAAGTCCGTGACCGTTCCCTTCGATCTTGCCCTGCATGGCGTCACGCGGAGCCTTCAGGCGGAACTGACGGTCACGCAGCTTGCCGATGGGCTTGTCTCGGTCTCGTCCGCCGCGCCGGTTTCCATCTCCGTCGCGGATTTCGGGCTGGAGGGGGGGATCCAGAAACTGGAGGAAGCCGCCGGTGTCCGGATCGTGCCCTCGGCGACCGTGACCTTCGATTTCCTGTTCGCCCGCAACTCCGGTGCCGCGCCGGTTGCGACCGCGGCGGTTCAGGCCCCGGCATCGGCGGCGCTTGAGGCGGAGGGGGATTTCAGCAAGGAAGCCTGTCTTGGTCGGTTCGAGATCCTGTCGCGCACCGACAACATCTATTTCCGAAGCGGGAGCGCCGCGCTCGACGCGCGCTCGGAGCCGATCCTGAACAGTATCGCCGAGATCGTTCGGCGCTGCCCCGGCCTGCGGATCGAAGTGTCCGGGCATACAGATGCGGACGGAACCGCCAGCGCCAACCAGCGGCTGAGTGAGGCGCGCGCAGGGGCAGTGGCCGCGCGCCTTGCGGAGATCGGAATTCCGGCAGAGCGGATGGTGGCGGCGGGTTATGGCGAGGCGCGGCCCGCGGCATCCAACGATACCGCCGATGGCAAGCGCCGCAACCGACGCATCGAATTCGCGGTGATCAACTAGGGGGCAGCCCGTCTCAGGGAGAGTCGCGCCAAAACAAAACGCCGCCCTGCTTCGGGCGGCGTTTCGGTATTCCCTGGTGCGTTGACTCAGGCCGCGGCGCGGTTCGTCAGCATGTCATCGACCTTGCGCTGGGCGTCGCCCTCGTCAAAGCCCTGAACCGCGGCCACTTCCCGCGTCAGCCGTTCGAGTGCCGCTTCGTAAAGCTGGCGCTCGGAATAGCTCTGCTCGCGCTGATCGTCGGTGCGGTGCAGGTCGCGCACCACTTCCGCGATAGCGATGAGATCGCCCGAGTTGATCTTTTGCTCGTATTCCTGCGCACGGCGCGACCACATCGCCCGCTTCACACGGGCCTTGCCCTTGAGCGTCGTCATCGCCTTCGAGACGACATCGGGCGAGGACAGCGAGCGCATACCCACATACTCTGCCTTGTTGGTCGGCACCCGAAGGGTCATCTTGTCCTTCTCGAACGAAATCACGAAAAGCTCGAGGACCATCCCCGCAACTTCCTGTTTTTCGATCGAGACGATCTGGCCGACCCCATGGGCCGGATACACAACATAGTCGTTGGGGCGAAATTCCGATTTACTGGTCTTGCTCATCGCGGGCGTCAATCCTTATGTCGCATTGGGTGAGGCCGACAAAAAACACGGCAGGGACACACGTATATCTCCCCGTCGTTTTCGTTTTTCTGTCCGGCACCTTGTCCCGTCCTGTTTCCGTCTTCGCGAACGAGAGGCCCAAAGCGTTGCTGCTTGTCCTATCAATATAGCAAAAAAAAGCGGCCTTTTCCAGTGCGGCCTCGCTAACCGCCCGAAAGAAGACGAAAAACAGTCTGTCGCGATACTCCACAGGCCCTGAATCACAAGGCCGCAACGACTTGCAGAGGGTTTTTGGCCTAGCCGCCTTCGCCCGGCGCCTCGGAGAAGTATTTCTCCATCTTGCCCGATTCGCCGTCGCGGTCATCGGCATCGGGCAGCGGGTCCTTCTTGGTGATGATCACCGGCCAGGCTTCCGAAAACTTGCGATTGAACTCGACCCATTTTTCCATGTCGGGCTCGGTATCCGGACGGATCGCATCCGCCGGGCATTCTGGCTCGCAGACACCGCAATCGATGCATTCATCCGGGTGGATGACCAGCATATTCTCGCCTTCATAGAAGCAGTCCACCGGACAGACCTCGACGCAGTCGGTATATTTGCAGGCGATGCAGTTGTCTGTAACCACGTAAGTCATGGGCGAATCCCGTCAATCTCACTTCCGACCGAGTTAGTTCACGCCGCAGGTCGCTGCAAGCCGTTGGCCTGTCACAAGGGATGAGACGCGGCAAAATGTGTCAATCCTGATTGACATCTTCGTAGAGAACCGCGGCATCTGAGGCCGATCCCCGCCGCTCGGGAAGACCCAGAACGCGCACGACGCGCACGTGATGGCCCTGCACGAGTGTCAGAACGTCGCCCACCCGGACCGCGCTGGCGGGTTTCTTGGTGATCCGCGCGTTCATCCGGACCTTGCCCCGCGTCACCATCTCGGTCGCGAGGGTGCGGGTCCGGTAGAACCGCGCCTGCCAAAGCCACTTGTCGAGACGGAGTGTGTCGGCGCTGTCCAGGCGCTCAGTCCTTCTTCAGCCCCATGAGCGCCGCGGCGAAAGGGTTGTCCGGATCGATCCGGTCCTTTTTCTCAGGCCTTGCGCTGAAGCTTTTGGGACCATCCTTCTTCGGAGGCCGTTTGCCGCGCGGCTTGGCATCGGGTTTACCACCCGGTTTTCCGCGTGGCTTGCCACCCGAGCGACGGCGGTCGTCGCCACCCTCGCGCGCTGTCCGGTTGCCACCCCAGCGGAAGGTAAAGAATACCTCCTGCTCTTCGGCGGCGTGTGCGGCGGGCGCGGCCTCCTGCGGTTCGGAAGCTTCGGTTTCCGAGGGTTCGGTCGTTGTTGCCTCGGTCTCGGCTGCATCGGTGCTTGTGGCCTCGGTCTCCGTTGCCTCGGCTTCTGTGGCATCGGCTTCTGTGGCCTCGGTCGCAGAAGCTTCCGCCAAAGGCGCATCCGCCTCTTGCGTCTCGCTTTCGGGCGCGGTCACTTCGCTTTTCGATGCGTCCTTGGCGGCGGCTTCGGCCGCATTGGGCGCGGCGGCGCGGACTTTGGGTCGCTCGCCCCGCTCTGCCTGATAGCCAAGGCCCTGCATCAGCCCGGAGAATTGCTCCAGCGTCATGCCCGTGATCGACAGCATGTCCGCCTTGGCCTCGAAGCCGCCACGGCTATCCTCGGCGCGAAGCATATCGGCCAGACGTTCCAACATATCGATCCGGATCGCCCGTTCGCCGGCGGCGCGGTAGCCGGCCATCTCGTGATAGCCTTCGGGAACGTTGCTGACCGTTGGCACCGTGACCAGCCCCGGCGGCGGGCTTTCGGGGAATTCATCAAGCTTCCGCGCCAGCGACCAGAGTACCAGACGGAGCCGGGTCGGCGCGGGTTTCAGCAGCGCAGGCATGAAGATAGTGAACTGCCCGAAGCGGATGCCATGTTTGCGCAGAGCGGCGCGGGCGTCCTGATCCAGCCCCTTCACGTCATTGGCGACGCGGGCCCGAGGCACGATCCCCATGTTTTCCACAAGCTGAAAGGCGAATCCACGGACCAGCCCCTGAAGGGTCTCGTCGCGCTGCAGGCTCAGCAGCGGTTCGAACAGTGTCGCGATCTTGCGGTCGATGAAATGCTGCAGGCGGCGCTGCACCTTCTGGGCCACGTCGACGCCGGCCTCGTCATCGACGAAGGCGACGACCTCGGGGCGCAGGGGATCGGCGCCGGCCACAAGCTTGCCCACGGCGGCTGTGCCCCACATCAAACCGCCCTGTTCGGTAAAGTCGATCTCGGTATCGGGTGCGTTGTAGAACCTGTCGGCCCGCAAATGGAACTGCGGCGCAAGGGCCTGAAGACCGGCCTGCCGGATCGTCTTGGCTTCTTCTCCGGACGCCGAGGCGTCCTGCCTGAACCGGAAACCCTCCAGTCGGCCAACGAACTGGCCCTCGACTGTCACTTCGCCCTTATCGTTCACCTCGGCCACAAGGCTCTCCTTCTGCTTCAATCGGCGCAACAACACGGAAGTGCGCCGGTCGACAAATCTTTGGGTCAATGCGCCATGCAGCGCGTCGGACAGGCGATCTTCTACAGCGCGCGTCGCCTCGCGCCAACGAAATTCGTCGCCGGTCCAGCCTTTGCGTTGCGCCACATAGGTCCATGTGCGGATATAGGCCAGCCGTTTCGACAGCGCGTCGATACCGCCCTCGGGCCTGTCGATACGGTGGATCTGACGCGCGAGCCAGTCATCGGGGACCTGCCCGCTTTCGTGAAGAAACCCGAAAATTGCCTGCAACAGGTTGGCATGTTCCTGATGGCTGATGCCCCGAAAATCGGGAATCCGGCACACGTCCCACAGGAGCCGGACCGCGGAAGGCGATGTCGCCCGCGCACTGACCTCGGCCATGCCCGCAAGGGATTTGAGTGCGATCAGGTCGTCCGCCTCGCGCGCACGGAACAGCAATTCATTGTCGGACGGGGCCTCGAGCGAGGCGACGAGACGATCGACCGTGCCGAATTCCAGCGCCGGGTTGCGCCACTGCAGCTTGCGGATCGGGGTAAAGCGATGCTCGGTGATCGCGGTGATCACCTCGTCGGCCAAAGGCGGCGCCTCACCGGTAACCCCAAAGGTTCCCATCTTCTGATAGCGCCCAGCCCGGCCCGCGATCTGCGCGAGTTCGTTCGGGGCAAGTTGCCGCATCCGTCGCCCGTCGAATTTCGACAGCGAGGAAAAGGCCACATGGTCGATATCAAGGTTGAGCCCCATGCCGATGGCATCGGTCGCAACCATGTAGTCCACCTCGCCCGACTGGTACATTTCCACCTGGGCGTTGCGCGTGCGCGGACTAAGCGCCCCCATGACCACGGCCGCACCGCCCTTTTGGCGGCGGATCACCTCGGCGATGGCATAGACGTTCTCGACCGAAAACCCGACGATGGCCGAGCGGACCGGCATCCGGCTTATCTTTTTCGAACCTGCCCAGGCCAGATCGGAAAACCGCTCGCGCCGCATGAATTCGACGCCGGGCACAAGGGCGGCGATGACGCTGCGCATCGTCTCGGCCCCGAGAAACAGCGTTTCGTGCAGGCCCCGCGCCCGCATCAGCCGGTCGGTAAAGACATGCCCCCGCTCGGGATCGGCGCAAAGCTGGATCTCGTCCACCGCAAGAAAATCACAGCCCATGCCCTCCGGCATCGCCTCGACCGTGCAGACCCAGTATTGCGCGCGCGGCGGAACGATCCGCTCTTCTCCGGTAACCAGTGCCACGATGGACGGGCCACGGACTGCGACGATCCGGTCATAGACCTCGCGCGCCAGAAGCCGCAGCGGCAGGCCGATGACGCCCGTCCGGTGCGCCAGCATCCGTTCGATCGCGTAATGCGTCTTTCCGGTATTCGTGGGGCCCAGCACCGCGACGGTGCGACCAGCATCTTGCATCATGTCTGTCAGGCCAGATTGCTTGAGCCACAGGCCTTACAGGACACGACGCAGCCCCACAAGCGACCCCGGGCGGGATTGCCGCACCGATCTCCGGAAACCGGGATCGGGCCAAGAGGCGCCGGGGGTGTCAGATGTCCTGACCCGCGACCATGCGTTCCAGTTGCGTTATCGCCTCCTCAAGGCCCTCCCGCGCGGGATAGATCTCATGAAGTGTCCGATAGGCTTCGAGCGCCGCCTCCTCCTCGCCGATCTCCTGCAGAATCAGCGCCAGCCCGCCAATCGCGCCGAAATGGCGTGGGTTGCGGGCAAGGACCTGACGGATGTCCTCCAGCGAGGGGCCGTAAAGGCCTGCCTGGAAATAGGCCGTGGCACGCCCGTTATAGGCCTCGGCAAACTCCGGCGCATGGTCGATCAGGGCCGAGAAATGCTCGATCGCGCGGGGAACATCCTCTTCCTCAAGCGCGCGGCGGCCCCGTTCCAGCAGAAGATCCATGGCGGGCGAGCCGGATTTCGACCATTCCGTCCAGATCCGCTCCTCGATTGCCATCGCCGCGGGCCCCTCTGCCGAGCGCAGTGCAGTGAAAAGGTCCTCAAGACCGTCTTCCTGCGCAGCCGCGGGCCCCGCCAGAAGCCCAGAGAGCAGAACTGCCCCAACGGCAGATTTGATCCTTTGTCGCATCGTCGTCATAACGGCAGATGATAGGGCGTGTTTCGGAAAAAGCACCAGCCCGGAATGTTCAAATTACGGAGAGACAGAGATGAGCGAGTTGATCGACGGCGCCGTGGCGGCCCTGAGTGACAAGATAAGCGGTGGATTCGACGGGTCTGCCAAGTTCGTAATCGAAGGCGAAGGCGCGATCATGATCGACAGCACGGGCGTGCGCGCGGGCGACGAGCCGGCCGAAGTCACGCTGATCGCCGACAAGGATACGTTCCGCTCGATCCTTGACGGCGAGATGAACCCGACCTCTGCCTACATGTCCGGCAAGCTGACGGTCGAGGGCGATCTGGCAGCGGCCATGCGTCTGGGAACCGCACTTGCGTGACCTGATGAAACCCGCGCCATACCTGGCGGAACTGGCCGACGGCCCTGCCGAGGCGGGTGCCTTCTGGGTCAAGGCCACGGATGGCGTGGGGCTTCGTGTCGCCGTCTGGCCCGCCGGGACCAAGGGAACGGTTGTCCTCTTTCCCGGGGCGCTGCGAATACGTCGAGAAATACGGCCGCACCGCGACGGCGCTTGCGGCCCGGGGCTATGCCTCGGCCGCAATCGACTGGCGCGGTCAGGGCATGGCCGACCGGCTCCAGAAGAACCCCGAAATCGGCCATGTGCGGCATTTCACCGATTATCAGATGGATGCGCGGGTGATGCTTGACCTTCTGGAGGAGTTGGAACTTCCAAAGCCCTACTTCCTTCTGGCCCATTCCATGGGCGGATGCATCGGTCTGCGGACGCTAATGGAGCCCCATCCCTTCCGTGCCGTGGCCTTCAGCGCTCCGATGTGGGGCATCCTGATTGCACCGAAATTGCGTCAGTTGGCCCGCACCCTGCCGACGCTCGCGAAATCCATCGGGCTTGGGGCGCAGAAGACGCCCACCACCTCGACCGCGACCTTCTTTCTGGACACGCCCTTCGAAGAAAACTTTCTGACCACCGATCGCGAGATGTGGGACCACATGGTGCGGCAGGCAAGCGCCGACAGCCGGTTTCGTCTGGGAGGGCCCAGCCTTGTCTGGCTGGCCGAGGCACTGTCGGAGACGCGTACGCTCGCCGCCATGCCGCGGCCCGACCTGCCGGCGCTGGTGGGTATCGGGACAGAGGAAAAGATCGTCGATCCCTCGGCTATCGCGCCGATCATGGAAACCTGGACACAGGGCCGGGTCGAGACCTATGCGGGTGCGGAACACGAGCTTCTGATGGAACGGCCCGAGGTCCGAGAGGCGTTCCTGCAATCGGTCTGTGACCTGTTCGAGACTGCGGAAGCCAAGGCGGAGGCCCGCGTCTAGCCCGCGTCGTGAACGGCCTTTGCCACGGCATTGGCCCCCTGCATCACCCAGCCATGTTCGGATCCGACGAAGAATGCGGTGAACCCGTAATCGCGCAGCGGCTGGGTCGCCTCCGCCGTCGCGGTAAAGGTCATATAAGCTTTGCCCGCCGCTTTCGCGGCCTGTCCCACCGACCGATAGGCCTCATGCAATTCGGCGACATTCGTATCGGTCTTGCCATAGGCCACCGACAGGTCCGCCGGGCCGATGAACAGCCCGTCGATCCCCTCGGTTCCCGCGATCTCGGCCGCGGCCGCGACGCCCTCGGGTTCTTCGATCTGGGCGATGATCAGGCGTCTCCTCCCGCGATTTCCGCAGGATATCGGGCATCGCGTTGCGCGTGTATCCCGCCCAGCGGGTCGAACCCGCATAGCCGCGCCCGCCATGGCCGAACCGGCCGGCGCGCGCGATCTCGCGGGCTTTCGCCGCGCTGTCCACATGCGGGCAGACAATGCCCACCGCCCCGGAATCCAGCGCCTGAAGAATATTCTCGGGCGATCCCGATCCGACCCGGACCAATGTCGGGAAATCCAGCGCCCGTGCCATGGCAAGGCAGGCATCCATCCGCCCGCGGTCGAACGGCGCATGCTCGGCATCGAGACAGACGAAATCAAGCGTAGTCCCGGCAAGAATCTCGATCAGCTCATAGGCCGGTGTCTTGAGAAACGTCCCGGCGAGACTGTCGCCTGCCAGCATGCGCTCGCGGAAATCGCTGTACCCCACCTGTCCTCCCCTTCGTCAGTGTCCCGAATCCTAAAGTCCGCCCCTCGAACGCAAGCGCCAAGAACTCAGCGCCCGGCCTTCCACGGCGTCAAAATCGCGTGGATCGTCTCGGACGCAGTGACGTCGACGCCAAGGGCCCGCCCGCGCCGCGCGACTGCACCGCAGACGTGATCGATCTCCAATGCGCGGCCCTCCTCAAGGTCCTGCGCCATCGAAGTGCGCCCTTCGTCCGGCAAGACATTCAGATAGAAATGATAGGTCTGATCGGTAAGCCCATCGGGCAGCGGCACACCGCTGGCGCGCGCGACATCAAAAGTTTCCTGCATCAGACGCCGCACAAGGGCATTCGTTTCGCCATGGCACCGAAACTCGCCAAACCGCAAACGGGTGGCCGTCGTAACGCTGCTCATCGCGTTGAAGATCATGAGTTTCGTCCAGAGCTCGATCCGCGCATCGGCATGGGTCGGCGCATCGATCCCGGCATCTCGGAAGGCGGCAAGGATCTCTGGCACGCCGTTCCCGGTCTGATCGCCCGCCATGGTCCCAATGGTAAAGGACTTGGGGTCGCCATATCGGGTAATGACCCCCGGCCCGGTGATATTGGTAAAGATCCGTGCCGACCCGATCAATGCGCGGTCCGGTCCAAAGGCCTTTGCCAGCATGTCGGGGGCATCCACGCCGTTCTGGATCGGCAGCAGGCGAGTCCCCGGGCCGACCTGTGCTGCGATCTGCGCGATTGCGTCGGGGAGTTGATGTGCCTTGACCGCGAAGATGATGAGGTCTGGCGCGCCCAAGACCGCGGGATCGTCCGAGATTGCCTTTAGCGTGACGGTCAGGTCGCCATCGGGATCGACCAGCCGCAGACCGTCGGCGCGGATCGCCTCAAGTTGGCGGCCGCGCGCCAGCACGGCCACATCATGCCCGGCATTGATCAGCTTGGCCGCAAGATAGCCACCGATCCCCCCTGCACCGACAATCCCGAATTTCATCTCGCACCCCCTGCACCCGTCCGGATCAGCCCGAGGATTTCGCGCGCCGCGTCGGGGATATTCGGTCCCGGGGCCAAAGATCGCGGCCACCCCGGCATTCTTCAGAAACGCGTAGTCCTGCTGCGGAATCACCCCGCCACAGATCACAAGGATATCACCCGCGCCCTGTGCCTTGAGCGCCTCGATAAGCTTCGGCGCAAGGGTCTTGTGCCCTGCTGCCTGGCTGGAAATGCCGACGATATGCACATCGTTGTCGATCGCATCCTGCGCCGCTTCCTCGGGCGTCTGGAACAAGGGGCCCACGTCCACGTCGAACCCGATATCAGCGAAGGCCGTGGCGATGACCTTGGCCCCGCGGTCATGGCCGTCCTGCCCCATCTTGACCACCAGCATGCGGGGGCGCCGGCCCTCGGCCTCGGCGAATGCCTCGACATCCTTCTGGATCGCGGCGAACCCTTCGTCGCCCTCATAGGCCGCGCCATAGACGCCGGCGAGCGTCTTGATCTCGGCGCGATGACGCCCGAACACCTTTTCCATCGCCATCGAAATCTCTCCTACCGTGGCCCGCGCCCGCGTCGCTGCGACCGCCGCCTCCAAAAGATTGCCACCCTCGCCCGCGCGGCGCTCCACCTCGTCCAGCGCAGCCTGACAGGCCGCCTCGTCGCGTCCTGCCCGCACCCGCTCGATCCGCGCGATCTGGCTGGCCCGCACCGCATCATTGTCGATATCCAGAATGTCGATCGGATCCTCGTGATCCTTGCGGTACTTGTTCACGCCAACGATCACCTCGGTTCCCCGGTCGATCAGCGCCTGACGCCGCGCCGCACTTTCCTCGATCCGCAGCTTGGGCATGCCGCTGGCCACGGCCTTGGTCATGCCGCCCATCGCCTCGACTTCCTCGATCAGTTCCCAGGCCTTGTTCGCCAGCTCCGCCGTCAGGCTTTCGACATAATAGGACCCCGCAAGCGGGTCGACGACATTGGTGACGCCGGTTTCTTCCTGCAAGATCAACTGTGTATTGCGCGCAATTCGCGCGGCGAATTCGGTGGGCAGGGCAATCGCCTCGTCCAGCGCATTGGTGTGAAGCGACTGCGTGCCGCCCAGAACCGCGCTCATCGCCTCATAGGCGGTGCGGATCACGTTGTTATAGGGATCCTGCTCCTGCAGCGACACGCCCGAGGTCTGGCAATGGGTCCGCAACATCGAGGATTTCGGATCCTTCGGCTCGAATTCCGACATGATCCGGTGCCACAGGAACCGCGCCGCGCGCAGTTTCGCCGCCTCCATGAAGAAAGTTCATTCCGATCGCAAAGAAGAAGGACAGGCGCGGCGCGAACTTGTCGACATCCATGCCCCGCGCGATGGCCGCGCGCACATATTCCCGACCATCGGCAAGGGTGAAGGCAAGCTCCTGCACAAGGTTCGCCCCGGCTTCCTGCATGTGATAGCCCGAGATGCTGATCGAGTTGAACCGGGGCATCTCTTTCGACGTGTATTCAATAATATCCGAGACGATCCTCATGCTGGCCTCGGGCGGGTAGATATAGGTGTTCCGCACCATGAACTCTTTCAGGATGTCGTTCTGGATCGTGCCCGACAGGGCCGCGCGGTCCACGCCCTGCTCTTCGCCGGCGACGATGAAGCCCGCGAGAACCGGAATAACCGCGCCGTTCATCGTCATGGAAACGCTGACTTTTTCCAGCGGGATGCCATCGAAGAGAATCTTCATGTCCTCGATGCTGTCGATCGCCACACCCGCCTTGCCGACATCGCCCAGAACGCGGGGGTGATCGCTGTCATACCCCCGATGGGTCGCCAGGTCGAAGGCGACCGACACACCCTGCTGCCCGGCGGCAAGGGCCTTGCGGTAGAAAGCGTTCAATTCCTCGGCCGTCGAGAAGCCGGCATATTGCCGGATCGTCCAGGGCCGGCCCGCATACATTGTGGCCTTCACGCCCCGGGTAAAGGGGGCGAAGCCCGGCGTGTTACCCAGATGGGCCAAACCTTCGGTGTCGTCCTCGGTGTAAAGCGGCTTGACGGTGATGCCTTCGAGGGTCTCCCAGTCCAGATCGCTCAGGCTGCGCCCGCGCAATTCCTTTTCGGCCAATGCCTTCCAGTCGCTCATATCCCGCTCCTCCGACCATCTCTTTCACACAGAGCTGTGACTTCCGGTCGTTTCATCCTTCGTTTTCTTCAGGCGGCACCCTATATCTCAGGTGATAGGAGGCCACATGACGTCACGCTTACCCGCCGTAGTGATAACGGCATTGTTTCTGGGCACTTCGCCCCTTCTTGCCGCCGATGGTGCCGCGACGGTTGCGGAGCCTACGGCGGTGGAACTGTGGCAGGAAGATCCCGCCCGCATCTTCGACGGTGCCGAGGTCGATCTTGACGCGTTTCGCTGGCTCGCCCGCCCCATCGTCGTCTTTGCCGACACCCCCGCCGACCCGCGTTTTGTCGAGCAGATGGAGTTGCTGGCGGAAGGCATCGAAGACCTCGTCGAACGTGACGTCGTGATCATCACCGATACCGATCCATCGGCCCGCACGGCGGTACGCAAGAAGCTGCGCCCACGGGGATACATGGTTGCGGTGATCGGCAAGGATGGCGGCGTCAAGCTGCGCAAACCCCTGCCGTGGAGCGTGCGAGAATTCTCGCGCTCCATCGACAAGATGCCGCTGCGGCAACGCGAGATCCGCGAAATCAGCGAATAGGGGGAGCGAAGCACGGTGATCATCGTGGTCCCTATTCGAACTCCATGATCACATCATCGACGCCCATGCTGTCTCCGGCCACGGCATTGATCTTGAGCACCACGCCCCTGCGCTCTGCCCGCAGGATATTTTCCATCTTCATCGCCTCGACGGTGCAGAGCGTCTGACCATCCTGCACCTCCTGCCCGACTTCCACGTCGATCCGGACGATCAGGCCGGGCATCGGGCACAAGAGCATTTTGGACGTATCTGGGGGAAGTTTCTCGGGCATCCGCGCGGCCAGTTCGGCATGGCGGGGCGTGCGCACCACCGCGCGCGCCTCGGCGCCGCGATAGCGCAACCGGAACCCGGCCCGGGTCAGATCGGTCTTCACGATCATCTCGGTGCCGTCCACCGTGCCCCGGAACAGGCTTTGCCCCGGCCGCCAATCCGACAGAACACGAAGGATACCATCGTCGCCGAAACTCACCTCGGTCCCGAAATCCGTGATATCGAGATGAACCTCGAACGTGGTCTTGCCCACCGAAACGACCCAGTCCCGCACCGCTTCGCGGGTGTGGTGGGTCATCGCCCCCGAAATCGCCACCTCGCGCGCGTCGATCACCAACCTCATGTGACCGGCCACCGCGGCAAGCCGCCGCAAGGTTGCGTCATCGGGCGAAACCCCCTGAAATCCGTCGGGATATTCCTCTTCGATGAAGGCCGTCGTGATCTCGCCAGAGACAAAACGCGGATGATCCATCACCGCCGACAGGAACGGCAGGTTATGCCCGATCCCTTCAACCTCGAACCCGTCCAGCGCGTCCCGCATCGCCTCTATCGCCGCACCCCGCGTCGGTGCCCAGGTACAGAGTTTCGCGATCATCGGATCGTAATACATACTGATCTCGCCGCCCTCATAAACGCCGGTATCGTTCCGCACGGCATGGGCATCATCGGCGCGTTCCTCGGGCGGGCGATAGCGCGTCAGCCGCCCGATCGAGGGCAGGAAGTTGCGATAGGGATCCTCGGCATAAAGCCGGCTTTCCATTGCCCAGCCGTTGATCCCGATATCCTTCTGAGCAAGCGAAAGTTTCTCGCCCGCCGCCACCCGGATCATCTGTTCCACGAGATCGACGCCGGTGATCAGTTCGGTAACCGGATGCTCGACCTGAAGCCGCGTGTTCATCTCGAGAAAGTAGAAGTTCCGGTCGCCATCGACGATGAATTCCACCGTCCCGGCGCTGGTATATCCCACCGCCGCTGCGAGGGCGCAGGACTGCTCCCCCATCGCCCGCCGTGTGGCTTCGTCCAGAAAGGGTGACGGGGCCTCTTCGATCACCTTCTGGTTCCGCCGCTGGATCGAACATTCGCGCTCGTTCAGATAGATGCAATTGCCATGCGCATCCGCCAGAACCTGAATCTCGATATGGCGGGGCTGGGTCACGAATTTCTCGATGAAGATCCGGTCGTCGCCAAAAGAGTTCGCGGCCTCGTTCTTGGAGGATTGAAAACCCTCGCGCGCCTCTTCGTCGGTCCACGCGATACGCATGCCTTTGCCGCCGCCCCCGGCGCTGGCCTTGATCATCACCGGATAGCCGATTTCGCCCGAGATTTTTACCGCCTCGTCGGCATCCGCAATGATCCCCATATACCCGGGGACGGTCGAGACACCGGCCTCTGCGGCAAGCTTCTTCGACGTGATCTTGTCGCCCATCGCCTCGATCGCGCCCTTGGGCGGGCCGATGAAGGCAACACCCTCTGCCTCCAGCGCCGCGGCAAATTTCGGGTTCTCGGACAGAAAGCCATAGCCGGGATGCACCGCCTCTGCCCCGGTCTTTCGGATTGCCTCCATGATCCTGTCGATCACGATATAGGATTGGTTCGCAGGCGGCGGGCCGATATTCACCGCCTCGTCCGCCATCCGTACGTGAAGCGCATTGGCATCGGCATCGGAATAGACGGCGACGGTGGCAATCCCCATACGGCGCGCGGTCTTGATCACTCGACAGGCGATTTCACCACGATTCGCGATCAGGATTTTCTTGAACATGTCCCTCGTCTCCATTCCCGGGCCTCGAACTGGGCCCAAACGCAAGGCAGCGCCGCAGGGGTCCTGCCCCGCGACGCTGCATGTTGTCGTTGATGTCTTCCGGTCCGGGCGCTCGGGCGTCCGGTCAGAGGATCAGTTGCAAAGCTCTGGTGTAAGATCGTCGCAGAAGACGCCGGCAGCGCCCCCGATGACAGCCCCGGTAACGGCATTGCCGCCCGTGACGGTCGCCGCACCTGCGCCGATGGCCGCGCCGCTGATACCGCGCTCAAGCTCGGTATCGCCGCAGGCCGCAAGCCCCAGCACTGCAATGATCGTGACGATCGAAAGTGATTTCCGCATGCCCGTTTGCCTCCGATTGGGTCTTTATGTGCAAAGATTACAATGCTTTTCACACAAGACCCAGAACCAAAATCGTAACCCGTGGTCACGTTGGCGAAACCGCGCCAGTAAGAGCGGAATTCGTGTGGTCTGACCTGGGGGAGGTCAGACCACACTGTAGGGGAAGGGTAACGGTTAGTAAAAAAGCGGCCGTTTGAATTTCTGGGGGATTCAAGCCGCAGGTCTCTTATCCCCGACGCGCCGCTCTCTGCCAAGCCGCTTGGGCCGCGCGCCCGAAGCTGCGCCGATTTCTGCCGATACCAATACAACCTAAGCGAAAACATGCCGATCATCCCTCGCCAAATGCGTCAGGAAAAGACCGGCGCGCCACGTCAATATCCAACCGCAGAAGCGCGTCATAGCTTTCGGGATCGAACGGATCCTCGGCCGGAACGACTTCGCGCCCGAACAACCATGACAGCCGACCCGCATCCAGATTTCCGCGTTCAAAAGGGTCCTCGCCGAAAATCTGCCAGAGCGCGGCGACGAAGCCCGCGTCCGCCCGCCGGTCGGCTGCCTTGCGATCGGCATGGCGTTCGCGGCGCACGATGGGTGTCACCCCGCGCGGATTGGCGCGGCGGATTGTGAATTGAAAGTCTGTTCCGGGAAGACGGCCGGGAAAGCCGCGGTGCTTTATCATGGCCACACCCCGACGATGCAGGGGGCCAATGCAATGCAGAAGTGAAGTGAGGTCCGGACGGGCGCGAGCGCCCGTCCGGGGTAGGCTTTAGAACTTGCTCGACATCGGTTCGGCCATAACCGGCTCTTCGATGACAACAACTTCTTCTTGCTGAGCGCACGCTGCCACAACGGCAAACAGGCCAACGGCAAGGATCGCTTTGATGCTCTTCGACATCTCAGTCTCCTGTTCAATTGTCGGACAGCGACCCGCGTGTGTGCGGTAGACTGTCCCTCGATCGAGGTATGGGTTCGTGTCAACCCACGAAGGACCCTAGACAATTTGTGATCCGAGCGCCAACCGAAGAGTTTCATATGCGCGAATTGCAGCCCAAATGAAGCCAGAATGCCACGGTTAGCGCCAAAAGCCTTCCGCCCGGACTCCTCTCCCGGCCGGAATCCGGTCGATTCGCCCGGTTCTTCCGGGTATCGGACCCCGCGGCTCATAGCGGGATATTGTCGTGCTTTTTCCATGGCATCTGCCGTTTCTTGCGCTTCAGCGCGGCAAAGGCGCGGGCCACTCTCTTGCGCGTCGAGCGCGGTTGAATCACCTCGTCGACAAAACCGCGTTCGGCGGCCTTGAAAGGGTTGGCAAAATTATCTTCGTACTCCTTCGTACGGCTTGCAATTCTCTCGGGGTCGTCAAGCTCGGAGCGATAGAGAATCTCGGTCGCCCCCTTTGCCCCCATCACCGCGATTTCCGCCGTGGGCCAAGCATAGTTCACATCGGCCCGAAGATGCTTGGACGCCATGACCACATACGCCCCGCCATAGGCCTTGCGCGTGATCACCGTGACTTTCGGCACCGTCGCCTCGCCATAGGCAAAGAGAAGCTTCGCCCCGTGCTTGATCACCCCGCCATATTCCTGGCTGGTGCCTGGCAGGAAGCCGGGCACATCGACGAAGGTCAGAATTGGAATGCCGAATGCATCGCAGAACCGGACGAACCGCGCGGCCTTGCGCGCGCTGTCGATATCCAGAACGCCGGCCAGCACCATGGGCTGGTTCGCCACCACGCCGACGGTAGAACCCTCGAGCCGGATGAAACCCGTCAGGATGTTGCCCGCGAAGTCTTCCTGGATCTCGAAGAAATCACCCTCGTCTGCCACCTTCAGGATCAGTTCCTTCATGTCATAGGGCATGTTCGGATTGGTGGGGATCAGTGTATCAAGGCTCTCCTCGACCCGTTCCGGGTCATCGAAGAAGGGCCGCACAGGCGGGATATCTCGGTTGGATTGCGGCAGGAAATCCACAAGGCGGCGCACTTCGGTCAGCGCCTCGATGTCGTTCTCGAAGGCAAGGTCCGCGACCGATGACTTCCGTGTATGGGTGGTGGCGCCGCCCAGTTCCTCGGCCGTGACGTGTTCGTTCGTCACCGTTTTGACCACATCGGGTCCGGTCACGAACATGTAGGAGGAATCCTTTACCATGAAGATGAAATCGGTCATCGCCGGGCTGTAGACAGCGCCGCCCGCGCAGGGGCCCATGATCACGCTGATCTGCGGCACGACACCCGAGGCCTCGATATTGCGCTGGAACACTTCGCCATAGGCCGCAAGGCTGCCGACGCCTTCCTGAATCCGCGCGCCGCCCGAGTCGTTGAGCCCGATCACCGGCGCACCATTCTGCATCGCCATGTCCATGATCTTGCAGATCTTGGC
This sequence comes from uncultured Alphaproteobacteria bacterium, assembly GCA_963698645.1. GTDB lineage: Bacteria > Pseudomonadota > Alphaproteobacteria > Rhodobacterales > Rhodobacteraceae > Ovoidimarina. The sequence continues at coordinate 295,506 of CAVORP010000003.1, read as the reverse complement.
GGCGTGGGTTTCGCTGACCGAACCGCCCAAAACCGTGAAATCCTGGCTGAAGACATAGACCATGCGGCCATTGACCGTGCCCCAGCCGGTCACCACCCCATCGCCCGGATGCCGGGTTTCGGCCATTCCGAAATCCGTGGCCCGATGGGTGACGAACATGTCGAATTCCTCGAACGAGCCCTCGTCGAGCAGCACTTCGAGCCGTTCGCGCGCGGTCAGCTTTCCCTTGGAGTGCTGCGCCTCGACACGGCGCGTGCCGCCTCCGGCTCGCGCTCCGTCACGCCGCCGCTCCAGTTCTCTGAGAATTTCGGTCATTCGCTTTCTCCCCGCAGGCCTGACACATTGGTATCTGACGAGAGACCGGGTCGGAAGCGGAATTACGCAAATTTGCAAATGATGTGGAAACCCTCACTGCAAATTTGCAAATCTGCAAAATCCATGCCAAAGACGCTCTGGACACGATCCGAACATGGGCATAGGCCAGCCCGATGATCGCCCCCTCGCAACCGACCGTCCGTTACCTCGACCGGACCACGCCGCCGCATATCTCGACGCTGATCCTGCTTGCGGGGCTGTCTGCGTTGAGCATGAACGTATTCCTGCCCTCGCTGCCGGCAATGGCCGCGTATTTCGAGGCCGATTACAGGCTCGTGCAGCTCTCGGTCACGGTTTATCTCGCCACCAATGCGCTGATCCAGCTCTTCGTTGGCCCGATTTCGGATCGCTATGGGCGCCGTCCGGTGATCCTTGCCGGTATCGGCGTGTTTCTTGCCGCAAGCCTTGGATGCGTCCTTGCACCATCGATCGAGGTTTTCCTTGCCTTTCGCGTCTTACAGGCCGCGATCATCACCGGTCTGGTGCTCTCGCGTGCCGCGATCCGCGACATGGTGCCGGACAGCGAAGCGGCGTCAATGATTGGCTATGTCACCATGGGCATGTCGCTCGTCCCGATGATCGGGCCGGCGATCGGCGGTGTTCTCGAGGAATGGTTCGGCTGGCATGCGAATTTCTGGATGCTCCTGATCCTCGGACTAGCAACGCTCTGGCTGGTCTATCGCGATTTCGGGGAAACCGCGCTGAACCGTCCAACCAGTTTCCGCGCCCAGATGCGCCAATATCCCGAACTTCTGACCGCCCGGCGGTTCTGGGGCTATTGCATGGCGGCGGCATTCGCGTCGGGGGCGTTCTTCGCCTATTTGGGCGGCGCTCCCTATGTGGGAACCCAGGTTTACGGGCTTTCGCCTGCAAGCCTTGGGCTTTTCTTCGGCGCGGCGGCGCTTGGGTACATGCTTGGAAACGGCATATCAGGGCGGCTGTCCGTGCGTTTGGGGATCAACGCGATGATCCTTGGCGGAACGGTTATCAGCACCGCGGGACTTCTTGCCTCGCTCCTGCTTGACAGTCTCGGCATCCATTCGCCCTGGAGCTTTTTCGGCTTCATGGTCTTCGTGGGCCTCGGCAACGGGATGTGCATGCCCAACGCGACCGCTGGCATGCTGTCTGTCCGTCCGCATCTGGCCGGTTCGGCCAGCGGGCTGGGCGGTGCGATCATGCTGGCGGGCGGGGCCGCGCTGTCGGCCTTCGCCGCCGCGATCCTCGTTCCGGGTTCGGGCGCGGCACCGCTGATCTGGACCATGCTGATCTCCAGTGCGCTGAGCATCCTGTCCATCGTCTATGTCATCGGACGCGAGCGGCGCATCTTTCCCGGGTGACTTGCGGGGTAGGATTTGCACCTGCTAATACTGCTTTGCAAAGGAGCCGCGATGCCCCCGCAAAAGCTATATGCAGGAGTGAAACTGCGCGAGACCCGCCAGCGGCTGGGCCTGACGCAGAAAGTGTTCGCGGCAAAGCTGGGCGTGTCGCTTCCCTACCTGAACCAGATGGAAAACAACCATCGCCCCGTCTCGACCACGGTCGTGCTGGCACTGGCCTCGGAGTTTGGCTTCGACGTGACCGAACTTGCGGCCGGCGACGCCGAGCGGCTGGTCACCGATATGCGCGAGGCTTTGGCCGACCCGGTTTTTGCCGATACGGCCCCCGCGCTGTCCGACCTGCGCCTCGTTGCCTCGAACGCGCCCGGATTCGCGCGGGCGGTCTTGGCCCTGCACCGGGCCTACCGGCAAAACCAGGAACGGCTCGCCTCGCTGGACGAGGCGTTGGGCCGCGCGGATGACCGCCCGGTCCTGTCGTCGTGGGAAGAGGTCCGCGATTTCTTCCACTATTGCGACAACTATATCGATGCGGTCGACCGCGCCGCCGAAAGCTTCGCGCGGAAGCTGGGCCCTGCCACGGCGCTCGAGACGAAACTTCCCGATTTTGGCGTCACGCTGGAAACGGCTGGCGGGTTTGCCCTGCGCAGCTTCGACCCCGAAGCGCGAACACTCACCCTGGCGCAAGGCGCAGATCCCCCCACCCGCCGGTTCCAGATCCTGCACCAGCTTGCCCTTTTGACGCATGACGACCTCTTGGAGGCAACGCTGGATCTGGCGCGGTTCAGCACGCCCGAGGCCCGCGCCATCGCCAAGATCGGCATGGCTAACTACTTTGCCGGGGCGGCGCTCCTGCCCTACACGACGTTCCTCGCGGCCGCCCGCGATCTGCGCCACGATCTCGAGGCGCTGGCGCTGCGCTTTGGCGCCTCGATCGAACAGGTCGCGCACCGGCTGTCCACACTGCAACGCCCGGGCGCGAAGGGCATTCCGTTCTTCTTCGTGCGGGTCGATCAGGCCGGAACCATCACCAAACGTCATTCCGCAACGCGGCTGCAATTCGCCCGTTTCGGGGGCGCCTGCCCGTTATGGAACGTGCATCAGGCCTTCGAGACGCCGGGGCGGTTCCTGCGCCAGCTGGCCGAAACTCCCGACGGGGTCCGCTATTTCTGCCTTGCCCGGGACGTGTCGAAACCGGCAGGGCGGTTCGACGCACCGGTGCGCCGCTATGCCATCGCCCTTGGATGCGAGGTGACCTATGCGCCCGCCATGGTCTATGCCGATGACATGGATACGGGGCAGGCTCAGGCGTTTCAGCCGATCGGGATTTCCTGCCGGATCTGCGAGCGGCGCGACTGCCACCAGCGGTCGATCCCGCCGCTGGAGCGGACCCTGTCCGTGGATCCGAACCGGCGCGGTGTCCTGCCCTATGATATCGGGGATTAGGCGCCGCCAGTCAGCATCCGGTACAACTCGTCCTTCAGAACCGCGCGGCGTTTCCGCATCTCCGTCTCGACCTCCGGACTGACCGGCTCCACGAACGTTTCGGCGCGATGCACCTCGCGGTTCAGCGCGTGATAATCGTCCATGAGTTTGCTGAAATGGGAATCTGTCTCTTTCAACGCATGGATACGTTCGGCGTGTTCCGGGAAATCGGCGGCGAGCTCGTGTGGTGTATGCGACATGGTAATCCTCGATCTGTTTGTTGGACAGTTGCAGCCCGGCAGAGGTCCGTCCTTGACGCGGATCAAACTCTAGCCCGGCATCCGGGCCGTTACTTCGATCTCGATCTTCATCTCGGGCTCCTGCAATCCGGCCGCAATCATGGTGGCTGCCGGGCGGATCTCGCCAAAGAGCTCGGAGGTGACAGGCCAGCAAAGCGGCCAGTCGGACGCGTCGGGAAGGATATAGCGCACCCGGGTCACATCGGCCAAAGAGGCCCCAGCCTCGGCCAGTGCGTTCTCGATGGTTTTCAATGCGTTGCGGCACTGCTCGGCCACATCCTCGGGCATGGTCATGGTGGTATAGTCATAACCGGTGGTGCCGGCGACAAAGACCCATCCGTCACAAGCGACAGCCCGCGAGTAGCCGATGGTCGCCTCGAAAGGGGATCCCGTCGAAATCAGTTTGCGCATGGGCGTCAGCCCGCGCTTGCGGGGGCTTTCTTGCCTTCGTCGGAATGGATCATCAGGGGAGCCGCATCGGAAACGACCGCTTCCTCGTTGACCACCACTTCTTCGACGCTGTCCATACCGGGAAGATCGAACATCGTATCCAGCAGGATGTCTTCCATGATCGACCGCAGACCGCGCGCACCGGTCTTTCGCTGAATCGCACGCTTGGCAATCGCCGTCAGCGCATCCTCGGTGAAGGACAGGTTGGTATCTTCCAGCTCGAACAGGCGCTGATACTGTTTCACCAGCGCGTTCTTCGGTTTCGTCAGGATCGTGACCAGCGCATCCTCATCCAGATCCTCAAGTGTCGCGATCACCGGCAGGCGTCCCACGAATTCGGGGATCAGGCCGAATTTCAAAAGGTCCTCGGGCTCAAGCTCGCTGAACATCTCGCCCACGCCGCGGTCGTCATTGTTGCGCACATCGGCGCCAAATCCCATGGCGCTTCCCTTGCCGCGCTGGGCGATGATCTTTTCGAGCCCCGCAAAGGCGCCGCCGCAGATGAACAGGATATTGGTCGTGTCCACCTGCAGGAACTCCTGCTGCGGATGCTTGCGTCCGCCTTGCGGCGGGACGGATGCGACCGTTCCTTCCATGATTTTCAGAAGCGCCTGCTGCACCCCTTCGCCCGACACGTCGCGGGTGATCGAGGGGTTGTCGGACTTCCGCGTGATCTTGTCGACCTCGTCGATATAGACGATGCCGCGCTGCGCGCGCTCGACATTGTACTCCGACGCCTGAAGCAACTTCAGAATGATATTCTCGACATCCTCGCCCACATAACCTGCTTCGGTCAGCGTGGTGGCATCGGCCATCGTGAAGGGCACATCCAGAATACGCGCGAGAGTCTGGGCAAGGAGTGTCTTGCCGCAACCCGTGGGACCGATCAGCAGGATATTCGACTTCTGAAGCTCGATCTCGCTGGATTTCGACGCATGGTTCAGACGCTTGTAATGGTTGTGGACAGCGACCGAGAGCACCTTTTTCGCGATGGATTGCCCGATCACATAATCGTCAAGGACATCACAGATTTCCCGGGGCGTCGGCACACCGTCCGATGACTTCAGACCGGCGGTCTTGGTCTCTTCGCGGATGATGTCCATGCACAATTCGACGCATTCATCGCAAATGAACACCGTGGGCCCGGCAATGAGCTTGCGGACCTCATGCTGCGATTTCCCGCAAAATGAACAGTAAAGCGTGTTCTTGCTGTCATTTCCGGTTGAATTTGCCATGTCTCGAACCTCGATGGCCTGCTGGCCCGTTACCTGTGCTGCCTCCGGACAATGCCCGTTGCGACTAGCCTAAGTCACTCGCTACCCCGGCACAATGTCGAATTTTGGGCAAGGTTATCACGCTTCGGTGGCGTCCACCTTGTCGCGATTCTCCACGATTTCATCGATCAGACCCCAATCCTTGGCCTCGTCCGGTGTCATGAAATTGTCCCGCTCAAGCGCATCTTCGACCTTCTTCAGCGTCTGGCCCGTATGCTTGACGTAGATTTCATTCAGCCGGCGCTTGAGCCGCTCGGTATGGCGCGCATGGATCATGATGTCCGTCGCCTGGCCCTGATACCCGCCCGACGGCTGGTGCACCATGATCGATGAATTCGGCAGGCTGAAACGCATGCCCTTTTCGCCCGCGGTCAGCAGAAGCGACCCCATGGACGCGGCCTGCCCAACCACGAGGGTCGAGATTTTCGGGCGGATGTACTGCATCGTGTCATAGATCGACAGGCCCGCGGTCACAACGCCGCCGGGGCTGTTGATATACATGCTGATCTCTTTGCTCGGGTTCTCTGCCTCGAGATGCAGAAGCTGTGCCACCACAAGCTGGCTCATCCCGTCATGGACGGGGCCGTTCACGAACACGATCCGCTCCTTCAGAAGGCGCGAAAAGATGTCATAGGCGCGTTCGCCACGGCTAGTCTGTTCGACGACCATGGGCACAAGGTTCATGTAGGTCTCAACGGGGTTCTGCATCTGATCTCGCCTGTCTCTGAATTGCTTATCGCATGAAGATGTTGACCAAGTCTTAGTTCCGGGCACCGGGGGCCGCAAGGGCAGCAATGCGCAACTTACGCACGGCTTGACAGAAATGTAAGTAGTGACTTACGGTAAGTGATGACTTACGAAACAGCTCTCGCCGCCCTCGCCGATCCGACCCGACGCGCCATTGTCGAGCTGCTGCGCGACGCGCCGCAGCCGGTGGGCAGCCTCGCGGGGCGGTTCCCGATCTCGCGTCCGGCCATCTCCCAGCATCTCCGCGTGCTTTCCGAAGCCGGGCTGGTGGAGGCCGACGCACAGGGCGCGCGGCGGATCTACCGACTGTCCCCCGACGGGCTCGGATCGCTGCGCCGCTATCTTGATACGCTCTGGGACGACGCATTGGGCGCCTATGCCCGGGCGGCGCAGACCCGTGCAACGGAACAGGCAAGGAGGAGCCCCTTTGACTGAGACCGCAACCGACCCGATCCGAAAGTCGATCACCGTTCCCCTTGACCGGGCGACGGCCTTCGACCTTTTCACTAAAGACATCGATAAATGGTGGCCGAAGGACAGCCACTCGCTCACCGCCTCCGCCGGAAAGGGTACCGCATCCAACGTGCGCCTCGAACCAAAGAAGGGCGGCCGCGTGATCGAAACGAAACCCGACGGGACCGAGGCCGACTGGGCCACGATCACCGCATGGAAGCCCGGCGAGCACTTCGCCATGCGCTGGTATGTGGGCCGTTCGCCCGACGAGGCCACGCTGGTCGATGTCCACTTTACCCAGACCGAGGCGGGAACACGTGTCGACCTGACACATTCGGGCTTCGACGTTCTCGGCGCCGCGGCGGACACCACCTGCGCAGGTTACACAACCGGCTGGGATCACGTCTTTGGCCGGTGCTACCGTGGCGCCTGCGACAAGGTTGCGGTCTGACCCCGCAATCCCGCGTTCCACGCCCAATTGTTGCCGAAATCGTCTTCTATGAATCTCGCACGACGCCAAAGAGGTACCGGTTCAATGGCCGCCGAGAACGATCCCGACGAGTGCATTTCCAAGAAACCCTGGAGCGAAGTGCTGAATCGCTCGGCCAAGCTCTTCGCCTTCAATCTCGCCCGCGAGGGCGGAAGTTCGGTGGGCCGGGTCGTGTTCTTCGTGATTTTGGCGCTGCTGGCGTTGGGGCTCGTGACCTTCGTGATCGACAGCTTCACGGGCTGGTTCTCGGATCTGTTCGACTTCTGGCCCTTCGGAGGCGCGGAGGCCGAGGCCGAAACTCCGAAAGGCTGGTTTGGCCGCGACACGGCCACTGCGGCAGAACCGGCCTCCGGGACCAAATGGTACTGCAAGTGGAGCCCGCTCTGCGACTGATGCCGCGCACCGCGCCGCATCGATGGTCGCATTGATACCGGTCGGGTCCGCCCTACCCTTCCCCGCATGACCCGACTCGACCATCCGCCGACCCGCACCGAGGCGCTCGACCGTCTTCGCGCCTTCCTGCCCCATGCCGGCCGCGACTATGCGGCCCGACGCAACTACGATCTGCCGGGGCATCCCCATGTCTCCGTCCTGTCCCCCTATCTGCGGCACCGGCTTCTGACCGAGACCGAAGTGCTCGAGGCCACGCTGGGCCGGTTTTCACTCTCGACCGCCGAGAAATTCGTGCAGGAAGTCTTCTGGCGCACCTATTGGAAAGGATGGCTCGAACTGCGGCCGGGGGTCTGGGCAGACTACAGAACCGGCGTCGGCGCCGCCCTTAACCGGATCCATACCGAGGCGGGTCTGCGCGGCGACTGGGAGGCCGCTTGCCGGGGCCACACCGGAATCGACGCGTTCGATCACTGGGCGCGGGAACTGACCAGCACAGGCTACATGCACAATCACGCGCGCATGTGGTTCGCATCGATCTGGATCTTCACCCTGCGCCTGCCGTGGGAACTGGGCGCGGATTTCTTTCTGCGCAACCTGCTGGATGGCGATCCGGCCTCGAACACTTTGTCATGGCGTTGGGTGGCGGGGCTTCAGACGCGGGGCAAACACTACCTCGCCCGCCCCGACAATATCGCCCGCTACACCGAAGGGCGGTTCCGGCCCCGCGGGCTGGACCTCACCGCCGGGCCACTGGACGGACCGCCCGCACCGGCGCGCGGCCCCCTGCCCGAGGGCGGTACGCCAGACCCCGAAAAGCGCATCGGCTTCCTTCTGACCGACGAAGACCTTTCGCCCGGGCCGTTTCTCGACGGGATCGCGCCCGTGGCGACGGCCTGTCTCTCGGGGGTCGCGGCACGCTCGCCCCTTGAGGTAGCACCGCATGTCCAACACTTCACCCATGGCGCGATCACGGATGTGGCGACCCGTTTCACCTCCCGGCTGGGTGAGATCTCGCCCGGGGTCCACGGGCCGGACGCCGCGCGGGATCTGCTGGACTGGGCACGGGCCCATCGCCTCGAACAGATCGTCACGCCCTATGCACCGGTGGGACCAACCGCCGAGACGCTTGCAGCCTGCGAGACGGTGCTGGCCAGCGCCGGCATAACGCTGGTCCGACGGATCCGCCACTACGATGCGATGTGCTGGCCTCACGCCACTGCGGGTTTCTTCCGCTTCAAGGAAAAGATCCCCGACTTCACAGCCAGCCTGAGCGGCACCCCAGCCTGACCCTTTGCAAAGACCGCGTCCCACCCTAGACCTGTCGCCAAAGACCGCAGCGGGACAGATACCATTCTCCTTTCGTCGATCCTGACACGCAATCGCCTGTCGACCTTCGCCCTCGCGCTGACCGGCGCGCTTGTCTTTGCGGCAATCGGCCTGCCCCTGCCTTTCCTGTTCGGACCGCTGATATTCTGCCTCGTGGCCGCGCTGGCCGGTGCGCAGCTTCAGAACATGGGCGTACTGGGCACCTATATGCGCACCGTTCTGGGCGTCGCGATCGGCGCTTCGATCCAGCCCGAAGTGGTGGAGCGCCTGCCGCAAATGGCGGCCTCCGTCGCACTGATCCCGATCTATATCGGGCTGATCGGCCTGATCGGGGTGCCGTTCTTCACGCGCATCTGCGGCTTCGACCGGGCGACCGCCTATTACGCGTCAATGCCCGGAGGGTTGCAGGACATGGTCCTGTTCGGGGCCGAGGCAGGCGGCGATATCCGCGCCCTGTCGCTGATCCACGCGACCCGCGTTCTGGTGATCGTCATCCTGACGCCGATCATCATGGTGACATCGTTCGGCGCCGAATTCAGCCAGCCGATCGGCGCGCCCGCGGCAAGCCTTCCGCCTCTGGAACTCGCGATCATGGCGGCCTCGGGTTTGATCGGCTGGAAAGTCGCGGCGCGCCTGCGGCTCTTCGGCGCGTCGATCCTCGGCCCCCTGATCCTGACCGCGCTCCTCTCGCTTGCAGGCGTCATCGAACACCGTCCGCCCGCCGAGGCGATCCTTGCCGCGCAACTGTTCATCGGCCTCACGATCGGGGTCCACTATACCGGGATCACCCTGCGCGAATTGCGCCATGACGTGCTGGCGGGCGTGGCCTTCATGGTCCTTCTGGCCCTGCTGGCCGCGGCCTTTACCGAGATCGTCTATCTTCTGGGCCTTGCCCCGCCGGTGGACGCCTTTCTTGCCTTCGCTCCCGGCGGTCAGGCGGAAATGGTGATCCTCGCGATCCTCGCGGGCGCCGATCTGGGGTTTGTCGTGGTCCACCATCTGGTCCGCGTCATGGCGGTGATCCTGTTCGCGCCGCTTGCCGCGCGGCTGGTGGGCATCACCCGTGATAGGCAGCCACCGTCTTGAGGCTCGAAAACCCGTAAAGCGCCTCGAACCCCTTTTCGCGGCCATGCCCGGACTTGCCCATGCCGCCAAAGGGCAATTCCACGCCGCCCCCCGCGCCATAATTGTTGACGAAGACCTGCCCTGCATGAAGCCGCTTGGCCATCCGCATCTGCCGCGCCCCGTCGCGCGACCAGACCGATGCCACCAGCCCGAACTCAGTGCCATTGGCGATGGCCACGGCTTCTTCCTCGTCATCAAAGGGGATCACCACCTGCACCGGGCCGAAAATCTCCTGCTGGGCCAGCTTGTGCGCGGGACCCACCCCGGCGAAAAGCCGCGGCGCCACGTAGTGGCCGCCCTCGGGGGCGTTGCCCACGATCTGCCCCATCCCGGCCTGTTCGAGGTCGCCACCGTCCGCGATGAACCCCGTCACGATCTCTTTCTGGCGGGCGGAGATCAGCGGCCCCACGTCCAGATCTGCACTGGCCGGGCCGACCCGCAGCGCGCCATAGCGCTCTGCCATCCGCGCTGTCACCTCGTCCAGCCGCGACCGCTCCACCAGAATGCGCGACGAGGCCGAACAGGTCTGGCCCGCGTTCTGGATGCCCGCATTCACCAAAAACGGCAGCGCCGCCTCAAGATCGACATCACCAAAGACGACCTGGGGCGACTTGCCCCCCAGTTCCAGCGTCACCGGGACCACGTTCCGCGCCGCCGCCGCCTGCACCAGACTGCCCACGGCGACCGAACCGGTGAAGGAGACGTGGTTGATCCCCGGATGGCCCGCCAGCGCCGCGCCCGCGACCTCGCCCAGCCCCGGCACGACGTTCAGCGCCCCCTTCGGCAGGCCGGCTTCTTCGGCGAGCGCCGCGAATGCCAGCGCCGTCAGACAGGCCTCTTCGGCGGGCTTCAGTACACAGGCATTTCCCATGGCAAGCGCCGCGCCCACCGACCGCCCGATGATCTGCATCGGATAGTTCCAGGGCACGATATGACCCGTCACCCCATGTGGTTCGCGCAGGGTATAAACCGTATAGCCGTCAAGATAAGGGATCGTCTCGCCCATCACCTTGTCGGCGGCACCACCATAGAATTCCATGTAGCGGGCAAGGGCGACCGCATCTGCACGGGCCTGCTTCAGGGGCTTACCCACATCCATCGCCTCGATCGCCGCCAGATCATCGACACGCTGCAGCACCAATTGCCCGATCCGGGTGAGGATGCGGCCCCGCTCCACCGCCGTGGCCCGACCCCAGTCCCCGGAAAGCGCGCCGCGCGCCGCCGCGACGGCCGCGTCGATATCGGCGGCCTGTCCGCCCGCGATCTCACCGACTTCAAGCCCGGTCGAGGGGTCTTCGACAGGAAGACGCGCCCCGCCTTCGGCATCGCGCCAAACCCCGTCCACAAACACCTTTGCGGGATCAATCCACAGCCTGTCCAATGCCATCGGTTCCTGCCTCCTCGTGCCAGTCCGGGGGAATGCGCGGCACCGCCGCGATCAGCGTCTTCGTATAAGGATGTTGGGGGTAGGAAAACACCTGTTCCGTCGGCCCCTCTTCAACGATCTTGCCGTTCTGCATCACCATCACCCGGTCGGTGACCCGCCGCACCACGCCCAGATCATGGCTGATGAACAGGTAGGACAGGCCATAATCGCCCTGAAGCTGCGCCAGAAGATCGAGGATCTGTGCCCTCACCCGCACATCCAGCGCCGAAACCGCTTCATCCAGAACGATCAGATCGGGCCGGGTGATCAGCGCCCGCGCGATCGCGATCCGCTGCCGCTGCCCGCCCGAAAATTCATGGATGAACCGGTCCTTGTCGGCGGCCTGAAGACCTACCGCTTCCAGCGCGCCCTCGACCCGGGCCGCCGCATCCTCGACCCGGCCCATGAGATGAAACGGCTCGGCCACCAGACGCGCAACCTTGTGGCGCGGGTTGAACGATCCGTACGGGTCCTGAAAGACCACCTGCATCCGCCGCCGGGTATCAGCCCCCACATGGGGAGCGACAATCGGGCTCCCATCAAGCGCAATCCGCCCACCCTGCAGCGGCTCCAACCCCAGAATGGCGCGGGTCAGCGTGGATTTCCCGCAACCTGACTCTCCCACCAGCCCGACGCTCTCGCCCCGCCCCACCCGAAGGCTTACGCCATCGACGGCGCGCAGATGCGCCGGCGCGCGCGAAGAGATGCTTGCGCGGCAGGGCATAGTCGCGCACTGCGCCCGCGACCTCGAGAACCGGTTTGCCGCCCTGCGCGTGTCCGGTCCGGTTGGGCACATGTTCCGAGGCCGCGAACAGCGCCCGGGTATAGGGATGGGCCCGCTTGCGGAACAACGCCTCTGTCTGGGCCGCCTCGACGATCCGGCCGGATTGCATCACCGCCACATGCCGGGCGATGCCGGAGACCACGGCAAGGTCGTGGGTGATCAGCATCAGGGCCATTCCGTCCTCGTCCACAAGCCCGCGCAACAGATCAAGAATCTGCGCCTGCGTTGTCACGTCGAGCGCCGTCGTGGGTTCGTCCGCAATCAGAAGTTTCGGCTGCAACGCCACGGCCATGGCGATGCAGACACGCTGCCGCTGCCCGCCCGACAACTCATGCGGAAAGCGCGACAAAGGAAAGCGCTCGCCCTCAAGGCCGACCCGGTCGAGCTTCTCACGCGCCACTTTCAACGCCTCGCTTCGGCCTGCAACCCCATGGATCACAAGGGTTTCCGCCACCTGATCCCCGATCGTCTGCATCGGGTTCAGCGCCGTCATCGGCTCCTGAAAGATCATCCCGATCTCGCGGCCCCTCAGGTCCCGCAACTGCCGCTCGGACAGCGCAATCAGGTCGCGGTCGCCCAGCACGGCCCGGCCCGCAACCGCGGCCCCCCGCGGCAAAAGCCCCATGCAGGCCAGCGCCGTCATCGACTTGCCCGACCCGCTTTCGCCGACCAGACCGAACACCTCGCCCGGGGCAGCGTCGAAGGAGACGTCCCGCAGGATCGGCATCCCGTGGATCGAGACCGACAGATCTCTGACCGACAAAAGGCTCATCGCGCCCGCCTCAGCCGGGGATCAAGGATATCGCGCAGCCCGTCGCCTACAAGGTTCAGCCCCAGCACCGTGAACACGATCGCCAGGCCGGGAAAGATCGCCATATGTGGCGCCAGCGAGATCATCGTCTGGCTGTCGGCCAGCATCCGCCCCCAGCTTGGCGTCGGAGGCTGCGCGCCCAATCCCACATAGCTCAACGCCGCTTCGGCCAGAATGCCCAGGCTGAACTGAATGGTGCCCTGCACGATCAGGATATTGGCGATATTGGTCAGGATATGCTCGACCGAGATGCGCAGCTTGCCCTTGCCCGCCACCCGCGCCGCCATCACGTAATCCAGTGTCCACAGCGGCAGCGCCGCCCCCCGTGCCACCCGAGCAAAGACCGGAATGTTGAAGATCCCGATGGCGATGATCGCGTTCAGCGCCGAGGGCCCGAACACCGCCGTGATCAGGATCGCGATCACCAAGGACGGAAAGGCAAAGATCAGATCGTTCCCCCGCATCACGATCTCGTCGATGAGCCCGCCCCGGTTCGCCGCCGCCAGAAGCCCCAGCGGGACCCCCACGACGATCCCGATCCCCACCGCGACGATCGCCACGGCGATCGAGGTGCGGGCACCCACCATGACCATCGACAGGATATCGCGCCCGAAATGATCGGTCCCCAGCAGGTGCTCCGGCCCCGGGCGCAGCATCCTGTCGGCAATCGCCATCGCCTCATGATCGTAGGGGGTCCAGACGTAGGACAAGAGCGCCGCCGCGACGAAGACGCCCGACAGGACCAGCCCGAGGACAAGCGAGACGGGCCACCTCATGCGCGCCGCCGCAGGCGCGGATCGACCGCCGCATAGGCCAGATCCACCAGAAAGGTCACAAGGATCACCGAGAAAACGAGCAGCATCACCACCAATTCCACCACGATCATGTCGCGCTGCGTGATCGCCTGAAAGATCAGCCGCCCCAGCCCAGGCAGGAAAAAGACATTTTCGATGATGATCGCTCCGGCGAGAAGGAACGAGAATTGAAGACCAAGGATCGTCATCACCGGGATCAACGCGTTGCGGAAGGCGTGGCGCATCACCGTCTGGCGCTGCGACAGCCCCTTGGCCCGGGCGGTTCGGATATAGTCCTGCCCCAGCGTCTCAAGCACGCTCGAACGCATGACGCGAGCCAGAATCGAGGCCTGCGGCAGGGCAAGCGCCACCGCAGGAAGGGTCAGCGCGGTCAATGCCGGCCCCATGCCAGCCTCCCATCCGGGGAACCCACCGGCGGGAAACCACCTCAAATTGATCGCAAAGATCAGCACAAGGATCATCGCGAACCAGAAATTCGGCACCGCGATGCCAAGCTGGGTCGTCCCCATCACCGTCAGATCGGCGGGTCTTCCGCGCCGCGCGGCCGCCAGCATGCCAACCGGCAGCGCGATCAGTGTGGACAGGATCATCGCATAGACCGTCAGCGGCAGCGATACCCAAAGCCGTGCCGCAACCAGCTCTGCGACGGGAACGCGGTAGGTGTAGGAGGTTCCGAAATCCCCCGTCAGCATCCCTGAAACCCAAGAGAAATAACGCTCCGGCAGGGTTCCGGTGAGCCCAAGCTCCGTGCGCAGGGCCGCCACGGTATCGGGCGCCGCGTTAAGCCCCAGCATGAAGCTGGCTGGATCACCCGGTACGATTTCGACCGCCGTGAAGATCACGACACTGGCGACGATCAGACTGATGCAAAGCGACACGAGCCGCGTCAGGACATAGAACCCCATGGCGTCACATTATGCAGCCGCGCGGGCCAGCGCCATGGTTACTTCGCTCTCCGGGATCACCCGAAAAACAGCGCTGACGGCGAAACAATGCGGGCGTAGTGGCAGGACTGGTTCTTTCATGCCTCATCACCGCCACATTTTGACCCCGGAAAAGACGATTTCGCTTTTTCGGTTAATCGGCTTCGCGTAGAAAGTTAGAGGTAAGTTTACTGTCATCTACGACTGGTAAATCCGACGGCTTTGGTCGTGCGTGTAGGTGTTTTTGCTCAGGGGCGAAGAGAATGCGAATTTCGGAATTTTTCAAGCGTGGCAGCGGTTTTATCGGCATGGTTGGTATCGCTTTTTCCTTTGCGGTACCGCAGGCGGCCATCTCGCAATCGGCGCCGGACGTCACGCTCGCGTCGGTCGAGCAGCTTTGCCAGATCGAGGAGCCCTTCAGCGGTGACCTGATCGAAGCGATCCTCGCGCGCCCCGATTTCGACACAATTCTCGCAGACCTGTTCGAAGTCTTGCCCGGCCCTTGCCCTTGAGCTCGCCGACGCGAACACTGCGGCCATCGGCACAGACGGCGGCAATGGCGGGAGCGACAACGGCGGGGGCGGCAACGGCGGGGGCGGCAACGGCGGCGGCACCCCACCACCGCCCGCCAACGGCGGCACCAACGGTGGTGAAAATGGCGGCACCAACGGTGGAACCAACGGCGGAACGAACGGTGGCACCAACGGCGGCACCAATGGTGGCACCAACGGCGGAACCAACGGTGGGACCAATGGCGGCACCAACGGTGGAACCAACGGCGGCACCAACGGCGGCACCAACGGTGGAACCAATGGCGGAACCAACGGTGGCACCAACGGCGGAACCAACGGTGGAACCAATGGCGGCACCAACGGTGGCACCAATGGTGGGACCAACGGTGGCACAAACGGTGGGACCAACGGTGGCACCAATGGCGGAACCAACGGCGGAACCAATGGCGGAACCAACGGTGGGACCAATGGCGGCACCAACGGTGGAACCAACGGCGGCACCAATGGCGGAACGAACGGTGGCACCAACGGCGGAACGAACGGTGGCACCAACGGCGGCACCAACGGTGGAACCAATGGCGGAACCAACGGTGGCACCAACGGCGGAACCAACGGTGGAACCAACGGTGGGACCAATGGCGGCACCAACGGTGGAACCAACGGCGGCACCAATGGCGGCACCAACGGTGGCACCAATGGTGGGACCAACGGTGGCACAAACGGTGGCACCAATGGCGGAACCAACGGCGGAACCAATGGCGGAACCAACGGTGGGACCAATGGCGGCGAGAATGGCGGCCGGAATGGTGGCACCAACGGTGGTCAGAACGGTGGCACAAACGGTGGCACAAACGGTGGGACGAATGGCGGAACCAACGGTGGCACCAACGGCGGAACCAACGGTGGATCCAATGGCGGGACCAACGGCGGCGAGAATGGCGGCCGGAATGGTGGCACCAACGGTGGTCAGAACGGCGGGACCAACGGTGGCGAAAATGGTGGAACCAACGGTGGCAACGGCGGCACCGGCAACGGTGGCAATGGCGGAGCCAACGGGGGCAACGGCGGCACCGGCAACGGGGGTAACGGCGGCACTGGTAACGGTGGCAACGGCGGAACCAACGGTGGCACCAACGGCGGAACCAACGGCGGCGAGAATGGCGGCCGGAATGGTGGCACCAACGGTGGTCAGAACGGCGGCACCAACGGTGGCGAAAATGGTGGAACCAACGGTGGCAATGGCGGAACCGGCAACGGGGGTAACGGCGGCACTGGTAACGGTGGCAACGGCGGAACCAACGGTGGGACCAATGGTGGCACCAACGGCGGCGAGAATGGCGGCCGGAATGGTGGCGCCAACGGTGGTCAGAACGGCGGCACCAACGGCGGCGAAAATGGTGGAACCAACGGTGGCAATGGCGGAACCGGCAACGGGGGTAACGGCGGCGCTGGGAACGGTGGCAACGGCGGAACCAACGGTGGCGACAACGGTGGCCAGAACGGTGGCGACAATGGCGGCCGGAACGGCGGCGACAACGGCGGCAGGAACGGCGGCGACAACGGCGGCCGGAACGGTGGCGACAATGGCGGCAGGAACGGTGGTGACCGCAACGGTGGCGACAACGCCTCCGAACACAACGGCAAGGGCGGGAACGACGGCCGGGGCGGTCGCGACCGCGACGGATCAAAGAACTCGGACAAAGGCCAGAACAGAGGCGAAGGCCGGAACGGTCGCGGCTAACCCGGCGCCAGGCTCTGAAACCTGACCCAGAAGACGCAAACGCCCGGTCAAGGACCGGGCGTTTTCATTTTGACAGTAGCCGGGACTATTCGACCCAGCGCACTCCGGTCAGATCGTTCGCCTGGGTCGGCGCATTCAGCCAAAGACCTTCGATCTTTGCATTGGCCACGCCGGTGCGGGCGAGCTGGAACAGATATCCGTTCACGTAATCATCTGCGATCATCTTCTGGGCCGCCTTCAGGATCTCCGAACGCTCCCCGGGATCGGTCGCAACGTCCAACTCCGCCATCAGCTCCTGAAACTCAGGCTTGTCGTACTGGAAATAGTAATCCGGCCGCGCATAGATATTGATATCCATCGGTTCGGTATGGCTGACGATGGTCAGGTCGAAATCCTTTCCACGAAACACCTGCTCCAGCCATTGCGCCCATTCGAGGTTCGAGATCTCGGTCTCGATCCCGACTGCGCGAAGCTGCGCCGCGATGATCTCGCCCCCGCGCCTTGCATATGCCGGGGGCGGAAGCTTCAGCGTCAGGGTCAGCCCCTCGCCATATCCGGCCTCTGCCAAAAGCGCACGCGCCCGGTCCGGGTCATAGGCCGATTGCCCGGTCAGATCGACGTAGTCGGGATGATGCGGCGCGAAATGCGTGCCAATCGGCGTGCCATAGCCGAACATCGCCCCGTCGATGATCTCCTGCCGGTTGATCGCATGGGAAATCGCCTCGCGAACCCGGACATCCGACAGCGCCTCGGACTTGTTGTTCATCGACAGGATCGTCTCCCCCTCGGTCGACCCGATCAGAAGCTGAAACCGCGGGTCCGCCTCGAACTGGGCAAGGGTCTCGGGCGCAGGATAGCCCGGGAAAGCATCGATATCGCCCGCCATCATCGCCGCGAAGGCCGCCGTCGGGTCGGAGATGAACTTGAACGTGGCCCTCTCAAGCGCCACGGGCGCGCCCCAGTACTCGGGGTTCCGTTCCAGTTCGACCCGGTCGCCCTGCACCCAGCGCGCGAATTTGAACGGGCCCGTGCCCACCGGCGCCGTCGCCGCCATATCCACCGATTCCGGCGCGACGATCACCGCGTCGCCCCAAGCCAGGTTGGTCAGGAACCCGCCATTGGGCGCGGACAAAGTGACCGCGACCGTCAGGTCATCGACCACCGCCACATCCGCGATCCCCGCGAACAGCGCCTTCTGCGCGTTTGTAGATTCCTCCGCCCGCGCCCGGTCCAGCGAGAATTTCACATCCTCCGCCGTCAGGGTCGTGCCATCGTGAAACGTAACCCCCGGACGAAGCTTGAATGTGTAGACCAGACCGTCATCAGAGATGGTCCAGCTTTCGGCAAGCGCCGGCGCGATGGAACCGTCCGACTGGTACCGCGTCAGGCCCTCGAACAGGTTGGCATAAACGACCTCGTCGATGGCCGCCGCCGCGCCGCCCGTCGGATCGAGATTCGGTGGCTCAAGCTGCATTCCGATCGTGATATCGGTCTGCTGGGCAAACGCAGATCCCGCTGCGATTGCAATGGCCGCCGCTGAGGCGAGTAGGCGCGCATACATGGACGTTCTCCCTGGGTGTCTTTGGTGGAAGGCTAGCCAAGCAATGGGGGTTTGACCAGTCTGTGATTGCATCCTTCGGCGGCGCCCGCCCTGGCCGGATTTTTCAGGCCGGCTCAGACAGATCGGCCCGATTGGCCTGCTGCTCGGCCCCGACGTCGCGCACCTGCCCCAGCCGGCGATGCAGCCTCCCGGCGAGGGCCCATGCCAGCCCAAGCGCAAACCCCATGGGCAGAAACACCCATCCGACCGGAGCCACCAGCAGGACAAGCCATGCCCCTCCGGGCGTCAGGATGCCCGAGACATCTCGGTAGCTGGCATAGATCGCCGACATCTCGGTCCTTTCCGAAGGCTTCACGGCCATCAGAAACGGTAGGCCACCGCAGACATCCAGCAGGACCAGAAAGACCGTGGCCCCCATTAGCAACGCGACCGCGGCCAAAGGTGCTTCCGCGGCAAGTGAGGCCCCGACGAACAGCAGCGCCGCCCCGGCGAACCCGGTCCGCACCGCCGTCCGGATCGACCGCCGCTGGATCCAGCGCAGCATGAGAGGCGCCAGAAACAGCATTCCATTGCTGATCGACAGGGCGATCCCGCCCAATTGGTCGCCAAGCCCCTGCTCGATCGCAAAGATCGGCAGGTAGACCACATAGACCCACCAACCGCAGGATCGGATCACTGCAAATATCCATCCCGCAACAAGGCGCGGTTGCCGGGCAAAGCGCGGAAGATAGGCCAGCGGATTGGGCGCCGGCCGCCGCGCTTTCACGATCAGGCGACCGTTGCCCAGCCGCAGGTACAGGAACACCGCCATCAGGCATACCGCCGCCGCCCCCGCGATCAGGAACGGCGCCGGGGACCACCAGCTATACAGCATCACTCCCAGCGCAGGCCCCACCGTCCAACCGAGACCGGCATAGACCATACGCCAGCTTTCGCAGCGACCGAGCTCTAATTTTGATATGTAATCAAGAACATAGGCATTCAGACAGACAAATGTGACGGCAACGGCCATGGTGTTCAGCAAAAGCCCCGCGACAAGCAGCACGGGCGTGCCCAGAACCGCAAGACCGGACCCCGCCACATACATGATGGCCCCCGACAGGTACATGTAGCGGCGCGGCACATAGCGCGTCAGGAACGGCACCATGAGCCCGATCACCATCGAGACGATGCCGACCACGAAATAGACCTTCGAGACAAGGGCCGCATCCTGAAGTGCCTGATAGAGGGCCAGCGGAAAGACCGAAATCAGGATCCCGCGCGCGATCGCCTCGATCCCCGTCAGCAGCGCAAAACCACCCACGCCCGGCAGCGGCGCATGCCGCAACCATTCCGAGATTCCACGCAGTTGCATTGACGTACAAGGCCTCCTTGGCCCGTCATCTCAGCAAATGCGCCCCCGGTCTGCGCGAAAAACGACGCGGTGTCGCTATCGGTCCCGAGACGGCGCCAACAGCTCCGCCAACACCAGCGCCATGACGGCGGCGCTGTCCGCCATGTCGTCGATCCCCACCCATTCGTCCGGCTGATGCGCTAGGTCGAGAATGCCCGGTCCATAGGCAATGCAGTTCTTCAGCCGCCCGATGCGGTCGATATGCTTCTGATCATAGGTGCCGGGCGAACAGATGTAATCGGGCGCGCGCGCCAGCACCCGCTCGATCGCCGCCGCCGTGCTGCGCACCACTGGCGAGTCACGATCCGCCATCGACGGCAGGACCTCGTGCAACTCCTTGATCTCATATGAAAAGCCCGGGCGCCCGGATTTCACGCGCTCCAACAGGTCGCGGATTTCGTCCTTCACCCGCCCGATCGGCTCTTCGATCAGGAAACGCCGGTCGATGACGATGCGGCACCGGTCGGCGACGCAGGGCGCCGGAAAGCCGGTGAACCCCGGTTCGGGTTCCGCCTCGCCGCCATGGATCGAATTGACGTTCAGGGTCGAGGCCCGGGCCCCCTCGGGAACGACCGGCATCTCGGTCCGCCGCCCGGCCAGAAGCGGCAGGAGATGTTCCTCCATCTCCGCCAGAACCGCCCCCATATGACGGATGGCGCTGTCGCCCAGAAAGGGCATCGACCCATGGGCGATCCGGCCATGGGTCTCGATTTCGGCCCACCAGACGCCGCGGTGGCCAAGACAGATCCGATCCTTGTTCAAGGGCTCGGGGATGATCACGTGCTGCACGCGGCTCGGGTCGAACCAGCCCTGTTCGGCAAGATAGGCGACACCGCCGTAACCGCCGGTTTCCTCGTCGGCAGTGGCCGAAATCTCGATCGCCCCATGAAACCCCGGACAGCGCGCGATAAAGGCCTCGGCAGCCACGATCGAGGCCGCAAGCCCGCCCTTCATGTCACAGGTCCCGCGTCCATAGACCCGGCCGTCGCGCACCACCCCCGCGAACGGATCGACGGTCCATCCGTGGCCCACCTCGACGACGTCGGTATGGCTGTTGAAATGCACGCACTCCCCGGGCTCACGCCCCTCGCGCCGGGCCACGAGGTTCCAGCGCGGATAGCGCTCGCTATCCCCCGGCGCGCCCTCGGCCCGAACGAAGGTGCAATCGAACCCGTCCCCCGCCAGCCGCGTCGCCAACAGGTTGCAGATCGCCCGGTAATGCCGCCCGGGCGGGTTCAGCGTCGGGACCGCCACAAAGGCCTGGGTCAGGGCCACAAGGTCGTCGCGCCGCCCAGCCACGTCGTCGATCAGGGATTGCGTCAGGTCCATGGGCCAAAGGCTAGACCCGAAGCGCGGGACCCGCAACGCCTGCACTTCGTCTCTTTGAAAATATCCAAATCGGAGGTGCCCGCAAAGGGCCGCGGCGGCCTGGGTTCCTGGCCGGGCCCTGCGGCCCACGCGCTACAGCACGCTTTCGATCCGCGCCACGTCGACGGGGTTGTTCAACTCCCAGAACTGCCGCCCGCGCGCATCGACCTCGACGCAGAGCATCGCGGCGCCATTTTCCAGAAAACGCAACTGTTCCAGCCCCTCGTTCATCTCCAGAACGCCCGGCCGCCATGCCACATACTCGGCCAACGCTTCCGGCCGGTAGGCGTAGATGCCGACATGGTGCCAGACCGGCGGCGCCTCCACCTCGGGATCGGGCAGGTAGGGGATCACTTCCTTCGAGAAGTAGAGCGCCCGGCGATCGGTTCCGAACACCGCCGTCGTACCTCCCACCCGGCCAGCCGCGCGGTCCTCGCGGAACATCGCATAGGTCTCGCGGTCACATTGCAGAACCGGCGTCGCCGCCCCCATGTCCGGCCGCGCCGTCATCGCGGCGATCAGGTCTTCGAGAAACCATGCGGGCGTCAGCGGCGCGTCGCCCTGCAGGTTGATCACGAGATCGGGATGTCCGTCGAGCCGGGCCACCGCCTCTGCCACCCGCTCGGTGCCGTTGCGGCAGGCATCCGAGGTCATGACGACCTCGCCCCCGAAGCCGCGCACGTGATCGGCGATCCGGTCGTCATCTGTGGCCACCATGACACGGGCCACGCCCGGCACGGCCGTGCCCGTCTCCCATGTCCGCTGCACGAGGGTCTTCGAGCCGTCGCGCCCGGTCAGAACCGCCAGAGGCTTGCCCGGAAACCGGCTCGACTGATAGCGCGCCGGGATCACGATCCAGATTTCCATCAGACAACCCCCGCGCGCAGAATGTCATGCATGTGCAAAAGCCCTGCGAGCCGGCCATCGGGCTCGCAGACGACGCAGGCGGTGATCTTGCGCTCGGTCATCACCTGAAGTGCCTCGCTCACGAGCATCCCCGGCGTCACCGTCACCGGATGGGCCGTTGCGATATCGCCCGCCGTGACGGACCAGAGCCGCTCGGCATTCCGGCGCATGTCCCCATCGGTGATGATTCCGCGCAGCGCCTGCCCCTCGGCAACGATCGCCACGCCCAGGGATTTCTCACTCATCACCACAACAGTCTCGCTCATGGCCGTCTCGGGCCCGACGACCGGCAGTGCGGCGTCCCGATGCATGAGGTCGGCCACCGTCAAAAGCATCGCCCCCAGCTTTCCCCCGGGATGATAGCGCCGGAAATCCTCAGGCGCGGTGCCCAGAAGATGGGTTACCCCCACGGCGAGCGCATCGCCGATGGCCAGCGACAGCGTCGTGGACGTGGTGGGGGCAAGCCCGTTGGGGCAGACCTCCAGCACTTCGCCGAAGGCCAGCGTCACCTTGGCGGCCCGCGCCAGCGTGCTGTCCTCGCGCGACGTCAGCGCGATGATCGGATTGCCGTGCTCGCGGCAGTAATGCAGCAGGTCCGAAAGCTCCGTCGTCTCGCCTGAATAGGACAGGACCAGAACCACGCTATCCCGCGCCACAAGGCCCAGATCGCCATGGCTCGCTTCGGCTGCGTGAAGAAAGATCGACGCTTTGCCGATCGACCGGAAGGTCGAGGAAATCTTGCCCGCCACATGGCCCGATTTGCCGATCCCGGCGACCACCAGCGGCCCGGTGGATCCGTGGATCAGGCGCACCGCCCGGACCAGCGCATCGCCCGGCCGTTCGGCATGGTTTGCCACCGCCGCGGCCTCGTCCCGCAGCGCCTGACGACAGGCCGCATCCAGCGCCGCATCGTCCATCATCATCGTCTCGCGTGTCATGCCGCTCCCTATACGCGCGCCGCTGCGCCTGCGCCAGCACGATCCAGAAGTTCCGGCAGAAGCGGGTTCGGGAAACGCCGGGCAAGAGTGATCGCGACGAACAGCTCCTCAACACCCTCCAGCGCCGCCGCCTCCACCAGAACGCCCGCCTCCAACTCGTCGCGCACGACGATGGGCGGCACCACGGCCAACCCCACATCCGCCCGCGCCAGAAGCCGCAGCATCGCCATGTCATCGGCCTCTGCCGCCACGCGCGGACTGACCCCCAACTGCCCCGCCAGCCGGTCGAATCCCGCGCGCAGGCCCGTTTCGATCACCGGCAGGACAAGCGGCTCCTCCCGCAACAGCTCTGCCAGGCCGCGACCCTTACCCACGCGCGCAGGCGCGCCCACAAGGCTCACGGGCTGGCGGTCGATCGGATGGACGACCCATGGCGTGGCCGCATCGCGCGGCGGCACGGTATTCAGAAGGACCACGTCCAGCCGATGCGCCTCCAGCCCCGCCAGTAGCTCCGCCAGACTGCCCGAGCGCAGGATCACCTCCACATCCTCGCGGCCCATCACCGGCGCGAGAAAGCGCATCTGAAAGTTCCGCGACAGCGTGGCCAGCGCCCCCACCCGCAGAACCTGCCGCACACCGCCCGTCCCGGCCAGCGTCGCGACAAGCTCTTCGCCCGCGTCGAACACCGCATCGGCATGGCCCAGCGCGATCCGGCCCGCCTCGGTCAGATGCAGCGCGCGGCCGCGCCGGTCGAACAGGGTCTGACCCAGCCGCTCCTCCAGCGACCGGATCTGCGTCGAGAGCGCGGATTGCGACACGCCCATCCGCTCTGCCGCGCGGGTCAGGTTGCCCTCGTGGGCCACGGCCCAGAAGGAGCGCAGATGCGTATAGTTCAGTTTCATAATTCTAATAAACAGAACGTTTTATGAATATCAATATATTTTACTGTCGAATAGCCCTCGCCTAAACCCCATCGAAACCCGCAACGACGGAGACCCCGATGACCACGCTTGCGCTCGCCGCCTACCTCTCGCCCCTGATCCTGATCGCTGCCGGCCTTTTCGCGGCCCGGATGAAGGGCCCGCGCACGTCCGCGGCGCTTACACTGACCCACGGGGCCAGCGTCGCGGCATTGGCGATCGCGGTTTTGATCGTCGTGGGTGTGGCAGCCCATGGTCCGGTCACATCGCCGCTTCTGG
The DNA here is from genome assembly GCA_963698645.1 of uncultured Alphaproteobacteria bacterium. GTDB lineage: Bacteria > Pseudomonadota > Alphaproteobacteria > Rhodobacterales > Rhodobacteraceae > Ovoidimarina. The sequence goes on along the minus strand of CAVORP010000003.1, from coordinate 271,438 downwards.
GCGCCTCGGGCCTCGGCCTTCAGGTCCGGCTCGATGCGCTTTCGGCGATGATGCTGGCGCTCACCGGCTTCGTCGGCTGGATCGTGATCCGGTTCAGCGCCACCTACATGGACGGGGACGACCGGCACAGCGCCTTCATGGGTGGCCTCTGCGTCACCCTTGGCGCGGTGACATTCCTCATCCTGTCGGGGAACCTCGTGCAACTGCTCCTCGGCTGGACCGCGACCTCGCTGGCGATCCACCGGATGCTCCTGTTCTACCGGACCCGGCCCGGAGCACGGCTTGCCGCGCGCAAGAAATTCCTCTTTGCCCGGATCGGCGACGTCGTCCTGATCGGCGCCGCAGTTCTGATGTTTCGGGCCTTTGGGACGGGAGAGATCGCAGAAATCACCAGCGCCGCCGCCGCAGGCCCCGTGCCCACCGGCGCGCTTTGGGCCGCATGCGGGCTGGCCATCGCCGCGCTTCTGAAATCGGCCACCTTCCCGACCCAGGGCTGGCTAACCGAGGTGATGGAAACCCCCACCCCCGTCTCGGCCCTGCTTCATGCGGGCATCATCAACGCGGGCGGGTTCCTGATCATCCGCTTCGCCGACCTGATCCTTGCCAGCGCGCCCTCCATGCACCTTCTGGCGATCCTTGGCGGCGCCTCGGCGGTGATCGGCTCACTGGTGATGATCACCCAGACCTCGATCAAGGTCAGCCTCGCATGGTCCACCGTGGCCCAGATGGGCTTCATGCTGTTGCAATGCGGGATGGGCGCCTTCACTGCGGCGGCGCTCCATATCGTGGCGCATTCGCTTTACAAGGCCCATGCCTTTCTGACCTCGGGAAGCGTGGCCGACCAGGCCCGCGCGATGCCGAAACTCGCTTCGGCACCCACCCTGCCCATGGCACTTGCGGCACTGGGGCTGGCGGTTGCCATGGTGGCCGTAACCGGCTGGCTCTTCGGCGTCACGCTCGAGAGCAAGCCCGCCATCGTGACCCTTGGTGCCATTCTGGTCATGGGCCTCGCGCTCCTGATGCTGACGGCTGCCGCCGCAGGCTCGGCCCCCGCGACGCTGGCCCGGACCGCAGCCGGTGCCGCAGCGGTCGCCGTGACCTATTTCACCCTGCAATGGGGGGCCGAGACGCTGCTTGTCCCGACCCTGCCCGCAGCCGCCCTTCCCGGGCCTGCGACCGCACTTCTGATGGGGGTCTTCGTCGCCGTGTTCACCCTCACGGCGCTGATCCAGATCCTCGCCCCCTCCCGCCGTCACCGCCCCGGCTGGCGCCGCGCCTATGTCGCGCTGCGCAACGGGCTCTACACCAACGCCATGAACAACCGGATCGTGGGCGTTCCCGCCCCCAAGACCCCGGCCTGACCCAAGGAGACCGAAAGATGACTGATCCGATCCTTGCCGCCGCCGATGCCGCCACCCGGGCTGTCGCGCCGCTCTGGCCGCTGCGCCACTTCGTTGCGGTCAATCCCTATCTCGGCATGACCGGGGACACGTTCACCGGCGCCATGGCGCGCATGTCACGGATGGCTGGTGCCCGGCCAACCCTGCCGCGGGCCTTCTACCACGCCGCGATCGTCGAGGGGCGGATCACCCTCGACGACCTGCAAGCCGCGCTCGACCACCTTGAAATCAGGCACCTGTCGCCCGGGGCCCTGCGCCGCGCCGCGGCCGCCGCCGATACCCGGCCCGACGCCCTGCCCACCGTTGCCGGATTGGCGGCCAAGGCCAAGGGAACGGATTGGCCCGCCATCGTCACCGACCGGATCTCGGCCTTTCTCGCCGCCTGGTTCGACGCGGGGCAATCCACATGGTCCATGCCGGCGGGACCCGGGTTCTACGCGACATGGCGGGCCGAGGCGATCTGCGATCGGACCCCGGAGATCATGGGGCTTGCAGGTGCAAGGGACACATTCGCCGCGCTCCCCGAGGATTACGAGGACCTGATCCGTCAGGCCGCCGAAACACTCGGCCTCTCACCCGAGGCATGGGCGCGGTTCACCGAGCGGCGGATCATGTCCCTGCCCGGCTGGTCGGGCCACGTCCGCTATCACCTCTGGCAGGCCGAACTGCATGGCGGCACCAGCACGATTGCTCAGGAATATCTGGCGATACTCCTGGCCTGGGACCTTGCGATCCTGCCGCTGGTGCAGGACTGGAACAGCGCAAAGGCGGCACTGATCGACGCGCCTGAACCGGATTGGAGCGTGGAACTCGCGCTGCAAACCGCGTTCGAGATCTCTTGGCAGCGCGACCTCGCCGATACCTTCGCCATCGACCGGACCGAAGACACAACCACCGGTCGGCCCACGGTTCAGGCCGCCTTCTGCATCGACGTGCGCTCCGAAGTGTTCCGGCGCGCGTTCGAGACGACGCTGCCGGGCGCCGAAACCATCGGCTTCGCGGGCTTCTTCGGCGCATCGATCCGGCACCGGACACTGGCCCACGCGCATCAGGGCGACCAGTGCCCGGTGCTCTTGACGCCGGGCTACGACACGCAGGAAACCGCGCGTCCCGGCGCCGCCGAAACACGGACCGCCAAACTCCGCAGCGGCACCGCCTGGGGCGCGTTCAAATCCGCCGCCGTCGCCTCCTTCGGCTATGTCGAGGCTCTGGGCCTGGCCTTCGGGCCCGGGCTTGCGGCGAAATCGCTGGGCCTCACCGGGGCGGCCGTGGATGTCAGGGGAGCCGGGCTCTCCGCCGATCAGGCCGACAGCATCGCGGTGGATATCTCGGGCATCCCGCATGACGATCGCGTCGCACTGGCACAGGGCATCCTTGCGGGCATGTCGCTCACCGCGCCCTTCGCTCGGATCGTCCTTCTGGCGGGCCACGGCGCCACCAGCGCCAACAACCCCCATGCCACCGGTCTCGATTGCGGGGCCTGCGGCGGGCATACGGGCGAAGCCAATGCGCGCGTCGCCTGCGCGATCCTGAACGATCCCGCCGTCCGCGCGGCTCTTGCCGGTGACAAGGCGGGCCTGCCCGAGGATACGGTGTTCGTCCCGGCGCTGCACAACACGACGACCGATACGGTCACCCTCTACGACACCGCGCCCTTCGCCCGAGACCCATGGTCCCGACCTTGCCGAGCTCGAGGCGGCGCTTGCGCGGGCGGGGGCACTCTGCCGGGCGGAACGTGCCGTTCTCATGGGCGGCGCGGCGGCGGAAACCCTGCCGGACCGGGCGCAGGACTGGGCGCAATTACGCCCCGAATGGGGGCTCGCGGGCTGCGCCGCCTTTATAGCCGCGCCGCGCGCACGGACGAAGGGACGCGCGTTTTCGGGCCGGGCCTTCCTGCACAGCTACGACTGGACGCAGGACAAGGATTTCGGCGTCCTTACCCTGATCATGACCGCGCCGCTTGTCGTCGCAAGCTGGATCAACCTGCAATACTACGGCTCCACCGTGGACAACGCGGTGCTGGGCGCGGGCAACAAGGTTCTGCACAATACCGCGGGCCTGACCACGGGCGTGTTCGAGGGTAACCGCGGCGACCTGCGCCCCGGTCTTCCGCTGCAATCGCTCCATGACGGAAAGCGCTGGATCCACGAGCCCCTGAGGCTCAACGCCGTGATCGAGGCCCCTGCCCACGCGATGGACGCGGTGATCACCGCCAATGCGGGCCTGCGCGAGCTTCTGGACACATGGCTGGGTCCACCTGTTCCGCATGGACGAGACGGGCCGGATCGCGGACCGCTATCGGGGCGTGGGGGACTGGGCTCCGGTCACCTCCGAAACCCGGGACGCGGAAGCCGCGTGAACCTGACGGCTCAGGCGTCCTGCGGGGCGCCTGTCCGCCGCCGGTGCGGCCCGAACAGCGCCGCCAGCCCGAGGATCAGACCAGAGATCGCGGCGATCATACCCGCGGCGCTGACCGAATCCTGCCCGCCGAACCACAACGGCCCGTAGCCCGCGAACACATAACCCAGCGTGGCCGACAGCGCCGCAAAGACAAGGCTCCACGCCACCTGATGCTCCAGCCGGTTGGTCATCATCCGCGCCGCGCCGGGCGGGCAGATGAACATCGCGATCACAAGGATCGACCCCACGGCGTCAAAGGCGGCCACGGCGGCCACCGCCGCCACGATCACCAGCCCGATCCCCAGAAGGTTCACCCGTACCCCCATGGTCGCGGCAAAGGCCTCGTCGAAGGTCGAGATCTTGAGCGCCCGCCAGAAAATCCACACGAATGCCGTGACAGCCACAAGGGCGATCGCCACCCGGAACAACTCCGGCGGCAGTCCTGCAAGGGCCCGCGGATCGAGGACCGACGCCCAGCCTGTCGCATCCAGCCAGATCAGCAATTCGAGATTGCCATAAAGCGCGTGGTTCACGTCCAGATGCACGCTCGACGTGTCGGATTGCTCCAGCAGCAGGACACCGCCCGCAAACATCGCGGTAAAGATCACGCCCATCGCCGCGCCGGGTTCGATCCGGCCCAGCCGCCGCACCGCCTCGATCAGCACCACCGCCACCACCGCCGCGCCTGCGGCGCCGATCATCATCGGGACCGCCGCGACGACGCCGGTGACCAGAAACGCCACCACGATGCCCGGGAGCACAACATGGCTGATCGCATCGCCGATCAGCGCCTGCCGCCGCAGCAAGAGAAAATTCCCCGGAAGCGCACAGGTCATGGCCGACAACACCCCGATCACAAGGGGCGCAAGCGACAGGGGGACGAATTCGGCGCCGCTCATGTCGCGGCCCTCGGTGCGCCGATGATCCGGTCGATCTCGGTGATCTGGTCCGGGGTCAGGACGCTCTCGATCTCGCGCAACCCGTCGTAAAGCGCGGCCGCGCCGGTCCAGTCCTCGGTTCGCCGCACCACGTCCCAACGCGCCTCGTCGCGCAGCGCCTTGGCCGCCCGTGCCCGGCCCGCCTCGGTGGGCACCCCGTCGCCACGCACCAGATCGGCACGTTGCAGCAGCCGCAGCGTCATCTTCTCAAAGATCGGCTGACCATGGGCAACCGCCAGAAGCCCCTGCCGCAAATGCACCCTCCGCTGAAACGCAAGATGCCGCAGAACCGCCGCCAGAACCCCGCGCCCGGGCGACATCAGAAGCGAGACCGCGAAAAATGCGAAAGCCACCAGAACGATGATGGGCCCCGTGGGCAGATCCGGAGCAGAGGCCGAAATCGCGGCCCCGATCCAGCCTGACAGGCCGCCGATCCCCCCGGCGATCAGCGCCACCGCCCCCGCCCGGTCGGTCCAGAACCGCGCGGCGACCGCCGGAATGATCAGAAGCGCGATGATCAGGATCAACCCCACGATCTTGAGCCCCACGACCGTCACCGCCAGCACAAGCCCCATCATCGCCAGATCGATGCGGCCCGTGTTCACACCGACGCTCGCGGCATATTCGGGGTCAAAGGCCACAAGGATCATCGGCCGCTGCAACCACGCCACAAGCGCCAGCACCACCGCGCCGCCCCCGGCAATCAGAACCGCATCCGAAAACAGCATCCCCGCCGTCGAGCCCAGAAGAAACCCCTCAAGCCCCGCCTGACGTCCCGACGACATGGTCTGGATCACCGTCAGAAGGACGATCCCGATTCCAAAGAACACCGACAGAACCGCCCCGATCGCCGCATCCTCACCCAGCCGCGTGGCCCGCGTGAGCCAACTCACGCATAACAGGCCAAGCCCGGCCGAGAGGGCCGAGCCCAGAAGCAGCCCCGCAAGGTTGCGCCCGTCGCCTCCCAGCAGAACCATGACGATGAAGGCAAGCCCGACGCCCGGCAGGGTCGCATGGCTGATCGCATCCGAAACGAGCGCGCGCTTGCGCAGGAACAGGAACGTGCCCGTGATCCCCGCCGCCACCCCCAGAAGAGCAGAGCCGATCGTCACCAGCGTCGCGTTATAGCCAAGTTGAAATGTCAGCGCCTCGAACAGCATCTGGCCCCTCAGGCCGGCACCGTAAGCTGGTCGATCTGCGTCGCGGCCAGCCGGCCCCCATAGGTCGCCTGAAGAGTCTCGGGCGTGAATGCCTCCGCCACCGGGCCTTCGGCGATCTTGCGCACGTTGATCATCATCACGCGGTCGAAATACTCGGCCACGGTGGACAGGTCGTGATGCACCGCCACGACCGTCTTGCCTTCGGCACGCAGGTCCTTCAAAACCGAGATGATCGCCCGTTCGGTGGCCGCATCGACACCTGCAAAGGGCTCGTCCAGCACGTAAAGTTCGGCATCCTGCGCCAGCGCGCGGGCCAGAAACACACGTTGCTGCTGACCGCCCGACAACTGCCCGATCTGGCGCTCGGCGAACCCGTCCATGCCAACGCGGGCAAGACAGTCGATCGCCCGCGCACGGTCCGATTTCCGCATCCGGCCCAGAAGCCCCAACTCGCGGTACAGCCCCATCAACACCACATCGATCACCCGCACCGGGAAATCCCAGTCGACGCTGGCCCGCTGCGGCACATAGGCGATCTTCTCACGTGCCTCGGACATGGGCCGTCCGAATACCGTCACCGTCCCCGACAGCGGCGTCACGATACCCAGCACTGCCTTCAGGAAGGTCGATTTCCCGGCGCCATTCGGTCCGACGATCGCGGTCATCGACCCCGCAGGCACCGTCGCATCGACAGAGAACACCGCCGGGCTCTCACCATAGGATACGGTCAGCCCGCGCACCGACAGGGCGCTTTCCGCGCCCGTCTCGCCCCAGTTTTCGCCAACAAGTTCAAGCGGTGCCATGTTTCCTGTCCTCAATATCCGGCCGACAGCCGGCCCGACATGCCGCGCTCTGGCGCAGTACCGCCAAGTGCCGCCGCGATCGTCGTGACGTTATGGTCGATCATCCCGATCCAGGTGCCCTCATAGGTGCCCTCGGGGCCCATCGCGTCGGAATACAATTCGCCCCCGATCCGTACCTCGTGACCTGCGGCTGCGGCGCCCTCGACAAGGGCGCGAATGTTGCGATCCGAGACAGAGCTTTCGACAAAGACCGCTCCGATCCGGCGCTCGACCAACAGGTCCACCAGCGCGCCGATCCGGTTCAGACCGGCTTCGCTTTCGGTCGAAATGCCTTGAATGCCGATCACCTCGAACCCGTAGGCCGCGCCGAAATAGCCAAAGGCGTCATGCGCCGTCAGCAGCACGCGAGAGGGTTCGGGAACGCTTGCCAAAGCGGACGCACTGTACGCGGAAAGCTTCGCGATATCATCAAGATGCGCCACGGTATTCATCTCGAATACGGCCGCATGTTCCGGGTCCGCTTCGATCAGCGCATCGCGCACGGCCGCGACGACTTCGGTCCAAAGCTCGGGGTCCATCCAGACATGGGGGTCGAACCGACCCTCATACTCCTCATGGCCGATCAGCCGGTCCGCAGGAACCGCCTCACCCACCGCAACAACGGGGCGCTTCTCCTTGAGATCAAGAAGAAATTCCTCCATCTGCGCTTCAAGATAAAGTCCGTGCCACAGCACCAGATCGGCGCGGGTCAGCGCCACGATATCGCTGCGGGTCTGGCGATAGGAATGCGGATCGACGCCCGGCCCCATCAGGGCGCGCACCTCGACAAGATCGCCGCCCACCTGCCGGGCCGCATCGGCAATCATGCCGGTGGTCGCAACGACGCTCAATCGTTCCGTTGCCAGCGCGGGCAGGGCGGAAAGCGCCATAACCCCCGCAAAAAGCCCAAGAACTCCACGACGCAACATGCGCACACCAAACCTCCGCTATGATTGACTTGACCATGTATATGCAACTCATTCTCAAGAAGTCAATGCAATTGCGAATTATTCGCATTTAGGGAAGGCGGCCGGCATCCCGCATGATCCGGGCCGCCCGGCGCACGCGCGGATCGCCGCCCAGATCCTCTCGCCGCCACCGGCAGAACCCGACGCCAGTTCGGATAGCTGTCCACCGTACCGGGAAGGTTCGGCTGATCCGCGACCCCCAGGATATCCTCGGCCTGAAGCGCCACCAATCGCGACCGGGCCCGCCCCAGGAACCGGTGCATGTCGTCGACGCCCGCCCCCTCCAGCCGCCGGTCCAGCGCCGCAACCTCGCGCGCCCGAACCGCCATCGCATCCTTCGCCGCATTCGCCTCCATGGCGCCGATCCGCACCCGCGCGGCGATGTCGGCTCCGATCCGCCAACCTTTCCATGTGGGAAGGTCATGGGTCCCGAAAGAGGCCAGCGCCAGCGACCGGTACCGCCCCGCCGCCCGCGCGCCCTCGAACATCGCCACCTGACAGCCAAGGATGCCCGCGGCTTTCAGATCGCCCTCCAGCCCCTCGGGAATATTGCCAAGGTCTTCGCCCACGATCACCGCTCCCGCCCGCGCCGCCTCGATCCGGACCACGGCCAGCATCGCGGCCTTGGGCATCGCCACATAGGTCCCCGGCGCGCCGCTTTCCGGCACCCAGAAGGCCCGCTCGAACCCAAGGATGTGATCGACCCGCAGCATCCCCGCATGGCGCAACTGCGCCGCCAGCGTCGCCGCCAGCGCGGCAAAGCCGTCGGCCTTCAGGCTGCGCGGGTTGAAGGGCGCGATATTCCAGACCTGCCCACCCGGCGAGAATGCATCGGGCGGCGCACCCAGTGACACGCCAGCGGCGAAAGAGCCGGGTTCGGTCCATGTCTCGGCCCCGTGCGGATGGGTGCCCACCGCCAGATCGAGGTACAGCCCCTGCGCCATGCCCGCCTGCCGTGCCGCCTCGGCGACCTCGCGCAACTGCTCCTGGGCAAGATACTGCAACCACTGGTGAAACCCGATCCGCTCCCGGGCCTCGCCCGCGAACCGAGCCGCCGCCGCGCCATGAACATCGCGATAGGCCTCGGGCCAGCGGTCCCATGTCGGGCCGAACCGTTCGGCCAATGCCTCGTAAAGGGCGAAGCGCTCCAGCGCCGCCCCCTCCGCGGCGCGGAACCGCCCGAACCCCTCATCAACCACGCCCTCGGTCCAGCGGGCCTCAAGCGCCGCACGCCGCGCCGCAAGGGCCGCCGGGTAATCCACCAGCGCGCCCGCTGGCACCGCTGCCTCGCCGGGCACATGAAGATGCGCGACCGACAACCGCCGCCGGTGCGACGGCGAATAGGGGCTGATCATCGACGGATCGGCAAAGCCCGCATGGATCGGATTGATCCCGACGAAACCCGCGCCCGCCTGTCCAAGCCCCCGGACCGCCTCCGCGAGATCGCGGTAATCGGCCAGCCCGCCACGGGCCGGACCGCGCAGCCCATAGAAGGGCAGCGTCACCCCCCATCCCCGCACGGGCAAGGGCAACCGCCGGGGCGCCGACAGGATCCACACCGTCTCGTCCCCGGCATCAAGCCGATGGCGGCCGAGCGGCAGCGCGGGCAGAGACCCCCTGCCCTCGCGGACGCTCCCGTCCTCCCGCGTCAGAACCCAGTCGCCTGCAACGTCCACCCCCGGCACCCGGCCCGGGACCGCGATCACATGCTCGGGCAGCCTGCGGGCCTGCGCCGCCACCCGCGCAAGTTCCGCACCGACGCCGCTCTCGGTCCCGGCCTCATACCCCATGGCACACAGAACCGCGCGCAGCGTCTCTTCGCTGCTGCGACGTTCTCGTCCGGTCTGATCGGTATATCGCGCAAAGATCCCGGCATGCCGGGCCAGCGCGCCCAGCGCAGTGTCCATCAGATGACGGTGTAGCGGATCAGTCGATGAAGGCCAGAGCCTTTAGAAACGCCGCGAGAATTGCCAGCGGCAGGGACGCGCATTTGCCGATGCCCACGAACGGATCGTTATCCCGCCCGGCCGAGTTGCGCAGGGTGCAGGTCCAGTGCCCGTCCTTCTCGCTCGCCACGCCCGACAGCATGATCGTCCAGCCCGGCAACCCGTGATCTACCATCAGCAGCATCGCATCGGTCGACATGAAGTTCCCGGGCGCGATCAGCGCCGGATCGACATGCGCAAGCTTCTGGCCGATCTCCGCCGCCAATGCATCCGCATCGGTGATGGCACAACTCTGCTCGATCGCCTCGGCCATACCCCGCAACGTCAGGTTTTCCACGTTTGATCTCCCTTCAATGGCACACGATGGCCGGCAATGCCTCCCCTGCCCCCTCCTGCTTCAGCCAGGCGGGGCGCGGCACCGTCAGGTGGCGTTCAGCACATCCTTGTTACGGCAATAGTCGGGTGCGGCCTGCGGCCTCGCCGCCCTTTGCCTCAAGCCAGTCGGAACAGGCACCGGGCTGGGTACAGCCCGTGCATTTGACGACCATCGCGCGAAAATCCTCGGGCTGCAGATCCCCGGACATCATACGGGCCTCCACATCATGCCCCAACGTATCGGCCATGCGGCTCACCAGCCGGGCGTGTCGGTCGAAGGTCGTGAATACGGACATATCAGGGGTCTCCGGCTTGGGCTCTCAGATGCACTCTGACGCAGCTTGCAGCCGGGAACCTTGATCAGGATCAAGCGGATGCTCGCCCCCGCGCTACAGCCCCGCCGCGGTCCGCCGCACCGTTTCGATCCGGTCCGCGTTGGGCGGATGGGTGCCAAGGAAGCGGTCGCCCGGGTCCGGGATCCGGTTGAAGTACTGTGCGCCCCGGACCGGATCATACCCGGCTCGGGCCGTTATGATCGTGCCCAACCGGTCGGCCTGCAATTCAAAGTCCTTCGAGAACCGGCGCGCCCCGATCGTGCCGCCCAGACGCTGCGCGGTGTCCAATCCCGCCCCGTCCAGCCCGATCGCGGCCCCCAGGATCGTTCCCAGAAGCGCCCCTTCCACCGCCCGCTTCTGGCTTTCGGGAATATGGCCCTCGATGTGATGCGCCGCCTCATGGCCCAGCACGAAGGCAAGCTCGTCGGCATTCTGCGCCCCGGCGATCAGCGCCGAGGTGAAGCCGATCACCGGACGCCCGGTCTTGTCGAGCGTCTGGAACGCGTTGGGCGGCAGACCGGGCCGATCATCCACGACGATCAGGAAATCGCAGCGCAGGTTGCGCGTCTGCGAGCGGCAGACCTGGACTGCAACGGGAGCCACCCGCTCCACCACCGTCTTGAAGGTCGCATTGGCGCGGGTCGTGGGGATGTTGCTTTGCGGCGCGGCATTGGGGGGCGATTGCACCACCGGACCGCCGCCGGTCGTCACCTCGCATGCCGCAAGCGCCAACGCCGCCAGCAGCGTAAGTCCGAACCGCTTTCCTCTTCGCATTCTCGATACTCCCAGACAGATCACTCTCGACAGCCGCGGGGGCGGCCCTACCTCAGATACATGAAAGACGAACTTACGGTAATCTACAACGGCGACTGTCCGATCTGTTCGCGGGAAATCGCCGTCTATCGCGACCGCGCCCGCCGGGCGGCGGCGAAAGTGCGTTTTTTCGACCTTACGGAACAGGATCCCGCGCAATTCGGCCTGACCCGCGACAACGCCGCGCGCCGCTTTTACGCGGTCGCGCCCGATGGCGGTCTGATCTCGGGCATCCCCGCCTTCGCGCTTCTCTGGGAGCGACTGCCGGGACTGCGCTGGATGGCGAAAGCCGCGCGGCTTCCGCTCTTGGGGTCGCTTGCCGAAGCCGCCTACACCCATGTTGCCGCCCCCCTGCTCTACGCGCTTCACCGCCGCCGCGAGGCGCGACGCCAGCACGGCTGACCCCGTAACCGGCCCCGCGTAACCGCGCTTGGCAACCCCGTCCCGCCACGCTACCCCTTGGCCATACCAGACCGGGAGCCCGCAATGTTCACGATCGAGCACGATTTCGACGCCACGGTGATCACGCTCGTGGATGATCCAGCACCCCACCGGCAGGAGGACGTGATCGTCAATGCCTTCGAGGATTGCGTGACCGTCGAACAGTATGACAGCCGCGCCGACCGGACGCTGACCATCACCCTCTCCCATGCTCAGGTCCGCGATCTCGCGGCGGCCCTGAACCTGCCCGAAGGCGTCTACCGGCTGAAGCCACGAAAGCCCTGACATCCGCCCCGCCTTGACCCGGGCCGGGTCAATCCCGACATGGGTGCAAAGACCGAAAGAAAAGACTGAAAGATGCCAGATCCCAATCCCGCCGCGCTGGACTTTCTGCTGACCCGGCGGTCCCGACCGGCCAAGACGCTGGCCCTGCCCGCCCCCGACCACGCGGCGCTGATGCCGATCCTGACGGCGGCGGCGCGGACGCCCGATCACGGCAAGCTCGAACCCTGGCGGTTCATCGTGCTGGAGCGTCCGGCGCTCATGCGGCTCGCGGAGGCGGTCCGAAACCATGGCGAGACCCTCGGCATGGATCCGGACAAGGTCGTGAAAATGCACATGCAATTCGCAAACGCGCCCCTGGTCGTCGCGGTGGTGGCGGCCCCCAAACCGTCCGACAAGATCCCGCAGATCGAACAGATTCTGTCCGCAGGCGCCGTCTGCGTGCAGCTTCTGAACGCGGCCCATGCGGCGGGCTGGGGGGCGAACTGGCTGACCGGCTGGGCCGCCCATGACCCCGCCTTCACCGGCCCGCATCTGGGTCTCGCGCCGCGACGAATTCGTCGCGGGTCTCATCCATATCGGGACCGAAACCGTGGCCCCGCCCGAACGCCCCCGGCCCGATCTGGGAGTGATCACAACATGGGTACCGGAATGATCATCAACGACATCCTCAAGGCCCTGTCGCAACTCGGCGACCCGCGCTTCCGCAAGGTCCTGCTCATGGGGCTGGGCCTGACCATCGCGCTCTTGGTGGGAGTGTATTTCCTGTTCCTGGGCTTCCTCAACTGGATCACGCCCGACAGCTTCTCGCTCCCGTGGATCGGCGAGATCACCTGGATCGACAACCTCCTGTCCGGCGCCTCGATCCTCCTGATGCTGGTCCTGTCGGTCTTCCTGATGGTGCCCGTCGCCTCGGCCTTCACCTCGCTCTTTCTCGATGATGTGGCCGATGCGGTCGAGGCGCTCCACTATCCCGACCTGACCCCCGCCCCCCGTGTGGGCATCCTGCAGGGTCTGAAGGACAGCCTTGGATTTCTGGGCGTGCTCATCGCCGCCAATATCGCGGCTCTTCTGGCCTATCTGCTCATGCCGCCTGCCGCGCCGATCATCTTCATCGCGCTCAACGGCTTTCTTCTCGGGCGCGAATATTTTCAGCTCATCGCCCTGCGCCGCCTCGGCCCCGAGGGAGCCCGCGCCGCCCGGCGCCGCCATGCAGGCGCGATCTGGGCCGCGGGGGCGCTCATGGCCGCGCCGCTCACGATCCCGGTCCTGAACCTACTGGTGCCGCTGGTGGGGGCCGCGACCTTCACCCATCTGTTTCACCGGCTCGAGGGCCCATCCGGTCGAACCAGTCCAGATCGCTGACACTCACCGCGCCGGAAAAGATCACCCCTGCGATCAGCAGCCAGATGACCGCCGCGATCAGGCTCGTGATTCGCGCCTTCCGGCCCATGTTAAGGTTCGCCGGCGCCCCCGCATGGGTGCCCGGCTCGATCTCGCCCACATCCCCCTGGGTCTTCAGCCGGACGGGCAGGATGCAGAACAGCACCATGAACCAGATCACGGCATAAAGGACGATTGCCGAGACGATGCTCATACCTGCTCCAATTCCACGAGAGTACCGTTGAAATCCTTGGGATGCAGGAACAGGACCGGCTTGCCATGGGCTCCGATCTTGGGCTCGCCCGTGCCCAGCACCCGCGCGCCCGCGGCCTTCAACCGGTCCCGTGCGGCCAGGATGTCATCCACCTCGTAACAGACATGGTGAATGCCGCCCGAGGGGTTCTTTTCCAGGAAGCCCGCAATCGGCGATCCCTCGCCCAGAGGGTAAAGCAATTCGATCTTGGTATTCGGCAATTCGATGAACACGACCGTGACGCCATGATCCGGTTCGTCCTGCGGCGCACCGACCTTTGCGCCCAGCGTATCGCGATACTGCGCCGCCGCTGCCTCCAGATCCGGTACGGCAATCGCCACATGGTTCAATCGACCGATCATCCGACACTCCTCTTCGAAATCTGCCGCCGGTTATGCGCAGGCCCGGCCCAAGGCGCAAGCCTTGCACTTTCTCCTCCGGCGTTAACCGGCCGTTAGGCAGAACCGGCTCTACTCGCTTGGCGCCAAATCGGGGGATTACGCCATGCCAGAACGACTTGACGACTTCCTGCTTCATCGCAAACCCACTGCCGATCGGCCACTGATGGGACATACTGTCCTCGTGGTCGAAGACAGCCGATTTGCATCCGAGGCGATGCGCCTTCTGTGTCTGCGATCGGGCGCGCGGGTCCGTCGCGCCGACAGCCTGCACAGCGCCAATCGCCACCTCACCACCTATCGTCCCTCGGTCCTCGTGGTGGATCTGGGCCTGCCGGACGGATCGGGCCTGACACTGATCCGCGACCTTGCGACTGCCAGCGACAGGATTCCGGTGATCCTCGCCACCTCGGGCGACGATGGCGCGGCAGAGGCGGCGCTTGCCGCCGGGGCCGATGGGTTCCTGTCCAAACCGCTCTCGCAACTGGGAGAGTTTCAGGCGGCGGTGCTCGACCGGCTGCCGCGCGACCGGCATCCCGCCGGTCCCCGCCCGGTCAGCAAGGATCATGTGATCCCCGATATCATCGCCCTGCAGGACGATCTGGCCCGCATGTCGCGGGTCATCGCCGGCGGGGTGGATGCGGACACCACCGACTACATCGCCCAGTTCACGGCCGGCATCGCCCGCGCGGCGCGGGACAAACCTTTGGAAGAGGCCGCGCTGGCCCTTGGCCATGCCCGCAGCACCGGAAAGGAAACGGGGCGTGCGATCGGCCAGTTGGCCGGCCTGATCGAGGCCCGGCTGGAACGGCGCGCCGTCGTCTAGCGCGCCCGCTCCGGATGCGCCCTATTCCGCCGCCTCGAGGTAATCCTCGAGCGGCGGGCAGGTGCAGACCAGATGCCGGTCGCCATAGACATTGTCGACCCGGTTGACGGGCGGCCAATACTTGTCGACCCGGAACGCACCGGCCGGGTAACAACCCTCCTCGCGGCTATAGGGCCGGTCCCAGTCGCCCACCAGATCCTCGACCGTGTGCGGCGCGTTCTTCAGCGGGTTGTTTGCAGGATCCATCCGGCCCTCTTCGATCGCGCGGATCTCCTCGCGGATCGCCAGCATCGCGTCGCAGAAACGGTCAAGCTCGGCCTTGGTCTCGCTCTCGGTCGGCTCCACCATCAGCGTCCCGGCCACCGGCCAGCTCATCGTCGGCGCGTGAAATCCGTTATCGATCAACCGCTTGGCGATATCATCGACGCTCACGCCCGCGCTTTCGGCAAAGGGCCGTGTGTCGATGATGCATTCATGTGCACAACGCCCATGACTGCCCATGAACAGGATCTCATAGGCGCCCTCCAGCCGCTTCGCGATGTAATTCGCGTTCAGGATCGCCACCCGCGTGGCCTGCGTCAGCCCCTTGCCTCCCATCATCAGGACATAGGCCCATGAAATCGGCAGGATCGACGCCGACCCGAACGGCGCCGCGCTCACCGGTCCCTCGCGCCCGCCCATCGCCTCATAGACCGACTGCCCGCCGGTCTCGGGATGGCCCGGCAGGAACGGCGCCAGATGCGCCTTCACGCCGATGGGCCCCATGCCCGGGCCGCCGCCGCCATGGGGAATGCAGAAGGTCTTGTGCAGGTTCAGGTGGCTCACATCCGACCCGATCTCGCCCGGCTTCACCAGCCCCACCAGCGCGTTCAGGTTCGCACCGTCCATATAGACCTGCCCGCCATGGGCATGGGTGATCGCACAGACCTCGCGCACCGTCTCCTCGAACACCCCATGGGTCGAGGGATAGGTGATCATGCAGGCGGCAAGCCTGTCGCCCGCCGCTTCCGCCTTGGTCCGGAAATCATCCAGATCGATATCGCCGTTCTCGGCCGAGGCCACGACCACGACCTCCATCCCCGCCATCTGCGCGGATGCCGGGTTGGTGCCATGGGCCGAGACCGGGATCAGGCAGACCCGCCGCCCGTCCTCGCCCCGCGCCCGGTGATAGGCGGCAATCGTCAGAAGCCCCGCATATTCGCCCTGCGCGCCCGAATTGGGTTGCATCGACATCGCGTCATAGCCCGTGATCTCGCAGAGTTTCTGTGACAGATCGAGGATCATCTCGTGATAGCCCTCTGCCTGATCGGCCGGGGCAAAGGGATGGATGTTCGCGAATTCGGGCCAGGTGATCGCCATCATCTCGGCCGCCGAATTCAGCTTCATCGTGCAACTGCCCAGCGGAATCATCGCCCGGTCCAGCGCCAGATCCCGGTCCGCCAGACGGCGCATATAGCGCATCATCTCGGTCTCGGCCCGGTTGTGATGGAATGTCGGGTGGGTGAGGTAGTCTGTCTCGCGCACCAGGGCCTCGGGCACCCGGTGGTAATCCGCCTCGAAATCGGTCCGGCTGAACTTCAGCCCGAACGCCCGCCAGACACCTTCGAGCACCGAGGGCCGGACGGTTTCATCCACCGTGATCCCGATCTTCGTCGCCCCGACCTTGCGGAAATTGATCCGCTCGCGCAGGCCCGCCTCAAGGATCACCCCCTGCAGCGCGCCCACCTCGACGGTGATCGTGTCAAAGAAATACTCGGGCTCGACGGTATAGCCGCCCGCCTCCAGTCCGCGGGCAAGCCGATCGGTCTTGCGGTGGATGCGCTGCGCGATGGCCTTCAGCCCCTTGGGCCCGTGGAACACCGCATAGAAACTCGCCATCACCGCCAGCAGCGCCTGCGCCGTACACACGTTCGACGTGGCTTTTTCGCGCCGGATATGCTGTTCGCGGGTCTGCAGCGACAGCCGGAACGCCCTGTTCCCGCGCGCGTCGATCGACACGCCCACAAGCCGCCCCGGAAGCGCCCGCTTATAGGCATCGGCACAGGCCATATAGGCCGCGTGTGGCCCCCCGTACCCCAAAGGCACACCGAACCGCTGGGTCGAGCCCACGGCGATATCCGCCCCCATCGCGCCGGGCTCCTTCAGAAGCGTCAGCATCAGTGGATCCGCAATCACGATCCCGATCGCCCGGGCCTCGTGCAGCTTTTCGATATGCGGCGTGAAATCGGTCAGATGCCCATAGGTGCCGGGATACTGAAACACCGCACCGAACACCGCCTCCGGGTCCAGGTCCTCGGGCGCGCCCACGATCACCTCGATCCCCAAGGGCGCTGCCCGCGTCTTGATCACCGCGATGTTCTGCGGATGGCAATTCTCATCGACGAAAAACGCCGTGGCCTTCGATTTCGCCACCCGCTGCGCCATCGTCATCGCTTCCGCCGCCGCCGTCGCCTCGTCCAGCAGGCTGGCATTGGCCACCGGCAGCCCGGTCAGATCGCTCACCATCGTCTGATAGTTCAAGAGCGCCTCAAGCCGGCCCTGGCTGATCTCGGGCTGATAGGGCGTATAGGCCGTGTACCACGCCGGATTCTCAAGGATATTCCGCTGGATCGCGGGCGGCGTGACAGTCCCGTGATAGCCCTGCCCGATCATCGTGGTAAAGATCCGGTTCTTCTGCGCCACCTGCCGCATATGCCACAGAAGCTCGCGCTCTGATTTCGGCTTGCCGAAATCCAGCGGGGTCTTCTGGCGGATGCTCGCGGGCACCGTCTGGTCGATCAGCGCATCGAGATCCGAAACCCCCAGCACCGTGAACATCTCGGCCATTTCCTCCGACGAGGGGCCGATATGGCGGCGGTTCGCGAAATCATAGGGCAGGTAATCGGTGGGTTCGAAAGCCATGACTGTGTTCCTTCTGGCTG
Source organism: uncultured Alphaproteobacteria bacterium (assembly GCA_963698645.1). Taxonomy (GTDB): domain Bacteria; phylum Pseudomonadota; class Alphaproteobacteria; order Rhodobacterales; family Rhodobacteraceae; genus Ovoidimarina. The sequence continues at coordinate 253,757 of CAVORP010000003.1, read as the reverse complement.
CGCGACCGGGTGCCCGTGGGCCGCGACAGGCGCCGCGGCCCTCAGGCTCATCCGATCAGATCCTTGTACTCGGCCTCGTCCATGTAATCGTCCATCTGGGACAGGTCCTCTGGCTTGATCTTGAAGAACCACGCATCGCCCATGGCATCTTCGTTCACGAGACCCGGATTGTCGGTCAGCGCGACGTTCACCTCGACGATCTCGCCGTCCAGCGGCGCAAGGATATCCGACGCCGCCTTGACGCTTTCGATCACCACAACCTCGTCATCCTTGGACACCACCGTCCCTTCGTCGGGCAGCTCCACAAAGACGACATCCCCCAACTGCTCCGAGGCATGGTCGGTGATCCCCACCACCACAAGATCGCCTTCCACGCGCAGCCACTCATGCTCTTCCGTAAATTTCATGTCCGTCCTTCCTCAGCGTTTGAAATTCGCAGGCACAAAGGGCAAATCGGCGACCGTCACCGGCATCCGCTTGCCCCTGACCTCTCCGGTCAGTTGCGTTCCGGTGGCCGACTGGGCGGCGGCCACATATCCCATCGACATGGGCGCTTCCAATGTCGGGCCGAACGCCCCCGACGTGACCGCGCCCACCTTTGTCTCTCCGTCAAAGATCTCGGTGCCGGCCCGCATCGGCGCGCGGCCCTCGGGCGCAAGGCCGACGCGCAGACGCGCCGGGCCAGTCGCAAGCTCGCCCAGAATACGCGCCGCACCGGGAAAACCGCCTTCCCGCGCCCCGCCGGCGCGGCGGGCCTTGCCGATCGCCCATGTCAGCCCCGCCTCGACCGGGCTCGTGGTCTCGTCGATATCGCTGCCGTAAAGGCACAGACCCGCCTCCAGCCGCAGGCTGTCACGCGCGCCCAGACCAATGGGCGCCACTTCCTCCATGGCCAGAAGTGCGCGGGCAAAACCCTCGGCCTCATCCTCCGGGACCGATATCTCGAACCCGTCCTCGCCGGTATAGCCGGACCGCGAGACCCAGACATCCTCGTCCGTCCCGGGCAGGATCGTTACATCCATGAATCGCATCGCCGCCACGCCCGGCAGGACCCGCTCCAACGCCTCTGCCGCAAGCGGCCCTTGCAACGCAAGAAGCGCGCGGTTGGTGACAAGCTCCACCACCGCATCTCCGCCCAGGCGGCCCTTCATCAGCGCGACGTCATGGCCGACCCGCGCCGCATTGACGACGAGGAAAAGATGATCGCCCCGATTTGCCACCATCAGGTCGTCAAGAATGCCGCCCGCTTCGTTCGTGAACATGGCGTAACGCTGCCGGCCCTCGCCCAGCCCCATCAGGTCCACCGGCACCAGCGCCTCCAGCGCGCGCGCCACATCCGCGACGCTGCTGCCCCGCGACGGGCGCAGGATCACCTGCCCCATATGGCTCACATCGAACAGACCGGCCTGCGCGCGGGTGTGAAGATGCTCGCCCATAACGCCCATGGGATATTGAACGGGCATCTCCCAGCCCGCAAACGGCACCATTTTGGCACCCAGTTCCAAATGCAATTCGTAAAGCCCCGTATGTCTCAGCTCGGCCATCGACCCTCCGCCTGTCCTCGGGACGCGCGTTTGCACTGCACCCGGCATCCATTTCGGCACGCGCAGGATGCGCGCGCCCAGATGCCCCCTCTGTCCTTTCGCCTGAGATCGTTATCCCTTCGGCGCCCCGATCAGCGACCGGGTCCTCTCCAGAGTGTTCTTGCCAGCGACGGTCCCTTATGCCTGAGAGTTTACCGGGGCGGTTGCTCCTTCGGCACCGGCTTGCCCAATGGGCGCCCCGGATTCTCCCGTCGCTGCCCCCTAGCGTTAGCCGCTAAGAGAGGCTCCGACAAGGACTTGCGTATGCCGATCCGCAGCGGCACACAGGGCGCGGAGAGAGACCTGCGATGACCCCCTATTTCTTTGGCTATGGAAGCCTCGTGAACCGGGCCACCCACGATCATCCCGACGCGCAACCCGCGTCGGTCACCGGATGGCGGCGAATCTGGCGGCATACTGCGCTGCGGCCCGTGGCGTTCCTCACCGTGATCCCCGATCCCGATACCAACATCGACGGGCTCGTCGCCGCCGTGCCGCGCGGTGACTGGCTGGCGCTCGACGAACGCGAACACGCCTATGACCGCGTGCGGGCCGAACAGGTCACCCACGGGCTTATCCCCGACACCGATGTCCATCTCTACACGATCCCCGATGGCAAACACGGGGCACCCGACCGCACTCATCCGGTCCTGCTCAGCTATCTCGACACCGTCGTGCAGGGCTACCTGAACGAATTCGGGGTGGATGGGGTCGGGCGCTTCTTCGACACAACATCGGGCTGGGACGCCCCCATCGCCGACGACCGAAGCCGCCCGCTCTATGCCCGCCACCAGAATCTGACCCGCGCCCAGAAGGCTCTGACCGACGACCACCTGAATCGTCTCGGCGCACGTCTCGTCGAACCGCCCACGCTGTGACATGAAAGAGGGGCCGTCCGGCCCCTTCGCAACGTCGAGAAACAGGGAATGGTGCGCGCCCCGGGGAACGGGCCCTGTTCCCCGGGGCGCATCCGAACGGGTCGTGGCTCTAGGCCGACCCCCCGCCGCCTTTCTGGTCTTCGATCAACTCCGAAACCGACAACCCCGTGGGAATGTCCGCCTCCAGCGATACCCGGATAATCGCGATGCGCAGGGCATCATCCGCTTCCGGCAACCCCTGCTCCTGCGCATATTTTCTCAATTCGTGAAGCGCGTCACGAAGCCAAGTCTTCTCGCTCATACCTTGAGCTACCCCTTAACCTGCAGGCACAAACACAGCCCGATCTCACTGAACTACAACATTCATTAATCCTGCTAATATACCATTAGCATCAATTAATTCGCCGAATTTCCAACACTTGTCAAGAAAGGATGTAATGCTGCTCAAGGTCGGAACCGTCCCTCCCCCGCGCCCCAAGGCCCCGCGGCCTATTCCCACCAGCGATCGATCCGCGCGATATCGGCGTCGGACCAGCCGAAATGATGCGCCAGCTCATGCACGAACACATGGCTCACAAGATCGGCCAGCGCCACGTCACCCCGCGCCACCCACTCGTCCAGAATGGGCCGCCGGAAGAGCCAGATCATGTCCGGACCCAGCGGCTGATCGGCCACCGATTTCTCGGTCAGGGGGATCCCCTCGTAAAGCCCGGTGAGGTCGAACCCGTCCTCGACCCCCATCGCCTCCAGCATCGCATCGGGTGCGAAATCCTCCACCCGCAGCACCACCGCACGCGCCGCCCCCCGATACGCCTCGGGCAACGCCTCGATCGCCGCAAGCGCCAGCGCCTCTATCGCCGCAAGATCGGGCGCATATGCCTCGTTCAGGGTCATCCCGGCCATATGGACAAAATGGCCCCCATATGAAAGAGGGCGCGCATCAAGGAGAGTTCCATGACCACCACCCGTTTCGCGCCCTCACCCACCGGCTTCATCCATATCGGCAACCTCCGGGCGGCCCTGTTCAACTGGCTGATCGCGCGTAAGGCTGGCGGAACGTTCATCCTGCGCTTCGACGATACCGACCCGGAACGCTCGAAGCAGGAATATATCGACGCGATCCGCGAAGATCTCGAATGGCTGGGCCTCACCTGGGACCGGGAAGAGCACCAGTCGAAGCGGATCGACCGCTATCTCGCCGCCGCCGACGCCCTGCGCGCCGCAGGCCGGCTCTACGAGGCGTTCGAGACCCCCACCGAACTGGATCTCAAGCGCAAGAAACTCCTGAACATGGGCAAACCGCCGGTCTATGACCGCGCCGCGCTCGATCTGACCGACGCGGCGCGCGCCAAGTTGCGCGCCGAACGCGGCGATGGCGTCTGGCGGTTCAAGCTCGACCAGACCCGCATCGAATGGTCCGACGGCATTCTCGGCCCGATCTCCATCGACGCGGCCTCGGTCTCCGACCCGGTGTTGATCAAGGCCGACGGCCAGTTTCTCTACACCCTCGCCTCGGTCGTGGACGATACCGAGATGGGCGTGACCGATATCGTGCGCGGCGCCGATCATGTCACCAACACCGCCACACAGATCCAGATCATCGCGGCTCTGGGCGGCACCGCGCCCACCTTCGCGCATCACTCGCTGCTCACCGGTCCGCAGGGAGAGGCGCTCTCGAAACGCCTCGGCACCCTCGCGCTCCGCGATCTCCGCGCGCAGGGCATCGAACCCATGGCGATCCTGTCGCTCATGGCCCGGCTCGGAAGCGCCGATCCGGTCGAGTTGCGCACATCCCTCGACGAGATCATCGACGGTTTCGATGTGTCCCGCTTCGGCGCGGCGCCCACGAAATTCGACGCCGAAGACCTCAAACCGCTGACCGCCCGCTGCGTCGCCGCCCTGCCGTTCGCGGACGTGGCCCCGCAAATCGCGAGCCTCGGCGTCCCCGATGCGCTCGCTCCGCAATTCTGGGAGGTCGTGCGCGAAAACATCGCCACCCGCGCCGAAATGGCCGACTGGTGGGCGCTGTTCCGCGACGGGGCCACCCCGCAGATCGCCGAGGAAGACCGCGATTTCGTGACCCAGGCCTTTGCGCTCCTGCCGCCCCACCCCTACGGCCCCGAAACCTGGACCGCCTGGACCACGGCAGTGAAAGACGCCACCGGGCGCAAGGGCCGTGGCCTGTTCATGCCGCTCCGCCATGCCGTCACTGGCCGTGAACGGGGGCCCGAAATGGCCGATGTCCTGCCGCTTCTGCAAAAACCCCTCGGTCTCTGACCGCCCTTCTTCTCTTTCCAAATATCCCGGGGGAGTCGGCCACGGGCCGACGGGGGCAGCGCCCCCTTACTGAAGAGCGTCGGCCACAAGCCGACGGGGGGCAGCGCCCCCGCGCGGTCGCCGCATGAAGGCGGCGAAACCCCTGTTCCCCGTTGCGCGCCCCCGCTAGTCTCGCGCCATGGCAGAACCCGCCAAATTCCTGCAAGGCAACCTGTTCCGGCACATCACGGTGATGTCGCTCACCTCCAGTGTCGGCCTGATGGCGGTCTTCGCGGTGGATTTCATCGACATGATCTTCATCTCGATGCTGGGCAAGGCGGAACTGGCGGCGGCGGTCGGCTATGCCGGCGCGATCCTGTTCTTCACCACCTCTTTCGGAATCGGCATGGCCATCGCCGCCGGCGCGCTCGTGGCCCGCGCGCTCGGTCAGGGCGAAGCGGATCTGGCCCGCTCCCGCGCCACCCATTCGCTGATCTACGCGGTGATCTTCGGCGCGCTCTTCGCCGCCCTCGTCTGGGTCAATCTGCACCGCCTCGCGGCTCTTCTGGGCGCCACCGGCGCGACGCTCGAGTTGGCGGTGGGCTATCTCCAGATCATCATCCCCTCGATGCCGCTCCTGATGATCGGCATGGTGGGCGGGGCGATCCTGCGCGCCCATGGCGATGCGCGCCGGGCGATGATGGCGACAATCTGGGGCGGCGCGGTCAATGCGGTGCTCGATCCGATCCTGATCTTCGGGCTGGACCTCGAACTCACCGGCGCGGCGCTGGCCTCGGTCGCGGCGCGGGTCACGATCGCCGCCACCGCCCTTCTGCCTATCCTTCGGCATCACGGCGGCTTCACCCGGCCTGACGCCGCGGGTCTCGTCCGCGACCTGCCCCCGGTTCTCACCATCGCCCTGCCCGCGATCCTCACACAACTCGCCACCCCCATCGGCCAGGCTTACGTGACCCGCGCCATGGCCCAGTATGGCGAAGCGGCCGTGGCGGGCATGGCCATCGTCAGCCGGATGACGCCGCTGGCCTTCGGGGTTCTTTTCGCGCTCTCCGGTGCGGTCGGGCCGATCATCGGTCAGAATTTCGGGGCCCGACGGCATGACCGCGTCCGCGGCGCCTTTCGCGACGCGCTGATCTTCACCGCGATCGTTGTGGTCCTGATCAGCGCCCTTCTCTTCGCCCTGCGCGCGCCCATCGCCGGGCTGTTCGATGCCACCGGCATCACCCGCGACCTCGTATTCCTGTTCTGCGGTCCCCTCGCGCTCGCCTTCTTCTTCAACGGAATGCTGTTCGTGGCCAATGCCGCCTTCAACAACCTGGGTCACCCGTTCCATTCCACATGGCTGAACTGGGGCCGGCACACGCTGGGCACGATCCCGATGGTCGTCCTGTTCGGCGCATGGCTCGGCGCGCCCGGCATCCTGATCGGGCAGGCCGTGGGTGGGGTGGCCTTCGGGCTGCTCGCGCTCTGGCTCGCGCTCCGGGTCATCCGCAAAGAGGGCGACGGCGCCCCGGCCGAGCCCTTTGCCAGCGACCTGCGCCTGTTTCAGCTGTTGCATCACCGGCGCTAGGCAGGCGCCGGAAAGGTCGCTTGGCCGAGCCAATCATATGCATGGTTTCTGCATGCTATGCGCATGGAATACACATGGACCGAACGGACCCATATGATTTGCTTATGTGGCGGTGCGCGCAATCCCGGTGCAACCACCCCATGCCCTCCTCCGCCCGCCCTCGCCCCCTCTCGGATGACGCAGAGAGCGGCGGATTTCCGCAACACGCCCAATAACTTGCAACCTGGTGCATGCCGCCCCCTTTCCGAATGGCCCGCGGCCTCTATTTCTTACACAACAGTTAACAAACCGGAGTTCGAAGATGACCAATCTGACCCGCCGCGCCGCCCTTGCATCCGCCGCAGCCCTCCCATTCGCATCCGCCCTCGCACCCCAAAGCGCTTCTGCCATGGTGGAAAAGAAGGGTCCGAGCAGCGCGATCCACAACCGGTTCACGCTTGGCGAGTTCGAAGTGACTGCACTCCTCGCCGGGACGCGCACGGTAGAGGATGACCCCCAGGGCACCTTCGGCATGAATGTTGACGCCGACACGTTTCAGAGCGTTTCGCGCGAGAACTTCATTCCCGCCGACAAGTCCCAGTTCTTCTTTACACCCACCGTCATCAATACCGGTTCGGAACTGGTCCTGTTCGATACCGGCCTCAACGCGGGCGGCATCACCGCCGCGCTGGACGCAGCCGGCTACACCCCCGACCAGATAACCCATGTTGTCATCACTCACATGCATGGCGACCATATCGGAGGGCTGATGAACGAAGGCGTCGAAACCTTCCCCAATGCAGCCTACATTACTGGTCAGGTCGAGTTCGACGCGACCGATGGCTCGGGCAACGAGAACTTCGACACCAAGGTCAAGCCGCTGGCAGAAAAGACGACCTTCATCGGTGATGGTGGCGCGGTCACCTCGGGTATTACCGGCATGGCCGCCTTCGGTCACTCGCCCGGTCACATGATCTACAAGATCGAGTTGGGCGGCGAGCAGTTGGTGCTGACGGCCGATACCGCCAACCACTATGTCTGGTCCCTGGCCTATCCCGATTGGGAGGTGCGTTTCGACCGTGACAAGGCCGCCGCAGCCGAAACGCGCCGCCGGGTCTTCGGCATGCTGGCCGCAGACCGTATTCCGTTCATCGGCTACCACATGCCCTTCCCGGCCATGGGCTTTGTCGAGACCCGCGAAGACGGCTTCAAATATGTGCCCGCAAGCTATCAGATGATGCTCTGACACACTCCCTACTGTCAGGCGGAAGGGCCGGTCCGGCAACGGGCCGGCCTTTCTTGTCCGACCGGTGCTTTCCGGTTGACCTTGGCCTCGTCAACCGATTTTGTTAGCGCCAACATAGATACAGGCCCCGCATGAAAGCGCATATTCTCACGATCACCCTGAACCCGACCGTGGACTACGCAACCGCGACGCCAGAAGTGATTCCCGGGCCCAAGCTCCGTTGCACCGAACCCCATATCGATCCCGGCGGCGGTGGCATCAATGTCAGCCGCGCGATCCGGCAACTGGGCGGACAATCCATCGCCCTGATCGCCATCGGCGGGGCCACCGGCGCATATCTGCTGCAGCTTCTGGCCCATGAAGGCGTTGCCACCGTCGCCTTTCAGGGCCCGGGCGAGACGCGCCAGTCGATCTCGGTCACCGAAGAGTCCACGGGCGAACAATACCGCTTCGTGATGCCCGGCCCGTCATGGCGTGACGAGGACGTGCCTCGCGCTCTCAACACCGTCGATCAGGCCACCGGTGATGGCACCCTCGTGGTCCTGTCCGGCTCGCAGCCGCCCGGCGTCGCCAAGGAGTTTCCATCGATCCTTGCGGGCCATATCGACGACCGCAACGCGCGGATCATCGTCGATACCTCTGGACCTGCGCTTTTCGATCTTGTCGAGAAACCCCGCGCGGCAATCCACGTATTGCGCATGAACGGCGAGGAATGCGAGGAACTCGCAGGGACCGCACATCCCACGCCGGCCGATAGCGCACGCTTTGCCGAAAGCCTTGTTGCCCGTGGCGTCGCCCGCATCGTCATCGTTGCGCGGGGATCCGACGGCTCGGTCCTGTCCTCTGCCGAGGGAAGCTGGCATTGCATCGGCGCAAAGGTCCCGGTCGTCTCGAAAGTGGGTGCGGGCGATAGTTTTGTGGGCGCCTTCACCCTTGGTCTGGCCCGCGAATGGAAGATCGACGACTGTCTGCGCTTCGGCGTGGCCGCCGCCAGCGCCGCAGTCACCACCGAGGCCACGCGCCTTTGCGACCGCGACCTGACCGAGCGGCTGATGCGTGAATGTGAGGTGCATTCGCTCTAGCCGGAAAGATCGGATGCGCCCCATCCCTGATTTCAGCGTTTAGATTTGCTTCATACCGATATCCTATTGAGGGCAGAAGGGGCTGATTTTCAGGAGCTAGGGATGACGACGCTGCAGCTCGACTCGCAGTTGAGCGATATTTTCGGAACGCTCCAGATCTTCGATACCCCCATGTTCATGGTCCTTGTCGAACCCGACGGCACGATGCGGTTCATCGGTGTCAACGCGGCACATCAGGCGGGTACCGGCATTCAAACCGCCGCGATCGCCGGACATACACCGCATGCGATCCTGCCACCGCGCGTGGCCGATACAGTGGTTGCAAATTACCGGCGATGCGTCGATGCAAAAGGGCCGATCTCCTATGAGGAAGTACTTGAACTTCCGTCCGGCACCCGGTGGTGGAACACGACCCTTGTTCCGGTAAAAGCAAATGGTCGGATCGCGGCGATCGTCGGCACGGCTTTCGACATCACGAAGTCCAAGGAACAGTTCGACAGCTCCATGGCCGAAATCGCGACGCTCAAGCGGCGTGTCGGTCAGCTTCAGACCCTCTCACGTGCCGCCGTCTCGCAGATGCGCGGACCATTGAACAACATTCTTTCGTTTTGCCGCATCCTTCGACCGGAATTGCGCGCACCCCTGGACCAGAAACTTGAAATCCTCGACCTGATGATGGAGACCGCCGTTGGCGCATTGGACGAGATCGATGGGTTCGAGGCCGGCGGGCGCGGAATCGTCGCGGCCGGGGGCTTGGCCAAATTCGACTTCGGCCACCTCTGCCGCGATATCGCGGCACTCGCCGATCCCGGCCGCAACCTTAACATCTCTTTCCCTGACATCGAGGTCGAGGCGAATGCGGAAGCGGTGCGCTGGATCACACAATCGATCCTCGATCGGCTGGTCCCGATCGTTGGCCAAAGCGTCACAATCACCGCCATACCGGACGGCAGGCGTGCGCATTTCATCCGTTTCCTGTTTGACTGCCACCTGCTCGATGAGCAGACCGGACACATATCCGCAGACGCCGCGCATTGGCTTGCGTCGGGCGTCGAAGCACGGGGTGGCGAATTCCAGGTCCAGGATCACGCCAGCACGCGCGATGAAGGCCGGCTTGAGCTTCACATCACGTTGCCAGGCAGGATGATCGAACACGCCTGACCTCCGCGCGCCTAGGGCCATTCGACCGACCAAAGCTTGCGGACGAAGATCAGCACGTTGAAAGACGAGCGCACGACCAGCTGCGCTCCGGCCACTTCGGCAGAAGCGTGAAACCGCGTGACGGCCTCGGAGATGGACACGCCTAGCAGCGCCAATGGCAGCCGGACTTCGCGCCGCGCCAGCGTTCGCGATGCGCCAGCGCGGGCTGTGGGCTGGATCAGCCCTTCCCTGACGCCGGCGGCGTGGGTCAAGCGAAAGGCCAGCAGGTCGCCACCACGCGGAGCTTCGATCAGCGTCATATTCTCGATATCCGCCCATGCCAGACTGTGACGGCGGTCGCGCCGCAAAAAAGCACGGACCGCGAGCGTGAAGCCATTTTCGTGAAAGGCCACCTCGGCGCCGACGCGCTGAGGCCGGAGCAGCAGGTTGGCGGCAGTCGCCAGCATCAGCACGCCGACGGCCAGAAAGCCGTAGAGCGCGAGGGGCCACTCGAGGACGTAGCCAATCCCGTCATAGCGCAAGGTCCCATAGATCGGCAGCAGGGGTACCCATGCCATCAGGAGCAAACCGATGCCGACTATCAGGTTGGTGCTCCGAGCAGGCGGGATATCCGCGGGCACTACGTCGGGTCGCGCCATCTGTTCACGATCGGGTAGCGGCGATCGAGCCAGAAAGACCGCTTCGTCAGGCGCGGGCCCGGGGCGGACTGAAATCGTTTGTATTCGGCGATATAGATCAGATGCTCTATCTTCTTGACCACGGCGCGGTCGAAGCCCATGGCCACGACTTCGGCCACCGAAAGTTCCTTGTCGATCAGCGCGTCGAGGATCACGTCGAGATCCTTGTATTCGGGCAGCGAGTCGCTGTCTTTCTGGTCCTCACGCAACTCCGCCGAGGGCGGCTTTTCGATCACGCGCGGCGGGATCACCTCGCCCGCCGGTCCCGCCATCCAATCGCGGTGATTGGCGTTCCGCCAGCGGCAGGTCTCGAACACGCGCGTCTTGTAGAGATCCTTGATCGGGTTATATCCGCCCGCCATGTCGCCATAGATCGTGGCATAGCCCACCGCCACCTCGGACTTGTTGCCGGTCGTCAGAAGCATCTCGCCGAACTTGTTCGACAGGGCCATCAGGATCACGCCCCGCAGGCGCGACTGGATGTTCTCCTCGGTGAGCCCCGGCGCGGTTCCCTCAAACAGCGGCGCGAGCGCCTCGGTCACCGCCGCGCGCGGGCCCGAGATCGGCACTGTATCCAGCCTGCACCCCAGCCGCGCGGCCACTTCCGCGGCATCCTCCAGCGAATGGGCCGAGGTGTATTCCGACGGCAGCATCACGCAGCGCACATTCTCAGGACCCAGCGCATCCGCCGCGATTACGGCCACGATCGCGCTGTCGATCCCGCCCGACAGCCCCAGAAGCACCTGTGAGAACCCGGTCTTGCGGCAATAATCTCCAAGCCCCATCACCATCGCTCGATAGTCCTGCTCCCACGCATCGGGAAACACCGCCTTGGGCCCGGCTTCTGCCTGCCAGCCCGCCTCGGTCTCGACAAAATCGACATGAAACAGGCCGGTCTCGAACGCCGGAAACTCGGCCGCGAGCACCCCGTGCGGGTTCAGAACGAAACTCGCCCCGTCAAAGACCTGGTCGTCTTGGCCGCCCACCATGTTCAGGTATACCAGCGGGAGTCCGGTCTCGACGGTCCGGGCGACCATGTGGTTGATCCGTGTATCGTATTTGCCCCGGTAATAGGGCGACCCGTTGGGAACGATCAGGATTTCGGCGCCGCTCTCCGCCAGCGTCTCGCAAACCGCCTCGTGCCATGCATCCTCGCAAATCGGGAATCCCACCCGTAACGGCCCGATCGATACCGGCCCCTGCAACGGGCCCCTGTCGAACAGCCGCACCTCGTCGAACACCGTCTCGTTCGGCAATTCATGCTTCAGAACGCGGGCCTGAACCTTGCCGCCGGATAGGATCCAATAGGCATTGTACAAAGCCCCGCCAACGGCATAGGGACCACCGATCGCAATGGCCGGCCCACCAGTGCATTCGGCCGCAAGCGCTTCGATCGTCTGCATCGCATCGGCCGCGAATGCCGGTTTCATGACCAGATCCTGCGTCTGGTACCCGGTCACGAACATCTCTGGAAGGACCACGAGATCTGCCTTCGCGTCGCGCGCCGTTTCCCACGCCTGACGGGCCTGCGCGGCATTGCCGGCAAGATCGCCCACGGTTGGGTTAAACTGGGCCATCGTCAGGCGAAACCGTGCGGTCATCGGTGCTCCTCGGGTTTGAGCGTCGTCATAACAGAACACCGCCCAAGGAAAAGACCGTCGCGGCAAAAACCGTTGCAGGGCACCGGGGTGTCTCCTAGGCTGTGGCCGAACGCGAACAAGCGCCGGTACGGGCGCGACAGGTCAGCAAAGAGGAAGAGGCACATGGCAGGTACGGCATGGACGGCGGTTCTTCGCAACAGCGCCGCGACGGTTCTGATAGCCGGGCTCGGCGCCGGACTGGGACCGGAACTCGGCACGGGCGCGGCATTTGCACAACAGACCGAGGTCGTCACCAAGCAATATGACGACGGCGGCATCTACGAAGGCACCTTCAAGGACGGCAAGCAGCATGGGCAGGGAAGCTACCGCCTTCCCAACGGCTATGAATATTCCGGCGAATGGGTCGATGGCGAAATCCGCGGGTTCGGAATCGCCAAGTTCCCCAACGGATCGGTGTACGAGGGTGCGTTTGTCGCGGGCAAGCCCGAGGGTCAGGGCAAGATCACCTTTTCCGACGGCGGGACCTACGAAGGCGATTGGGTGGCCGGAGAGATGACCGGAGACGGCGTGGCGGTCTATGCCAATGGCGTCCGCTACCAAGGCAGCTTCGTGAACGCGCTGCATTCAGGTCAGGGCCGGATGGAAAGCCCGAACGGCTATGTCTTCGAAGGGACATGGGTTGACGGCATCAAGGAAGGCGACGGCAAGATCACTTATCCTGACGGTGCGGTTTACGAGGGCACGCTGGTGCGTGGCAAGCGCGAGGGCAAGGGCAAGCTAACCATGCCCGACGGTCTGATCTACGAAGGCGACTGGGCAGATGGCGATATCCACGGACAGGGCCGGCTGGTACAGCCCAATGGCGATGTCTACGAGGGCCAGTTCGTCGAAGGCCAGCGAGCGGGCGAGGGTCGCGTGACCTATGCAAATTCCGACGTCTACGAAGGCCAGTTTCAGGCCGACCGGCGTCATGGTCAGGGCACCTTCACCGCGACCGACGGTTATATCTACGAAGGCAGCTGGATCAACGGCGAAATCCAGGGCGAGGGTCGCGTGACCTATCCCGACGGCTCTGTCTATGAAGGCTTCCTCGAAGACGGCGTGCCGAACGGCACTGGCAAGATCACCTATGCGGACGGATCGACCTATGAGGGTGATTGGGTCAACAGCGTCATCGAGGGCACCGGCCGCGCGGTCTATGCCAACGGCCTGGTCTACGAAGGTGAATTCCGCAACGCGAAGAACCATGGGCAAGGCGTGATGACCTATACCGATGGTTATCGCTACGAAGGCGAATGGGTGGATGGCCAGCGGCAGGGCAAGGGCAAGGCCACATATGCCGACGGCACCGTCTATGAGGGCGATTTCGTGGCCGGTCTGCGCGAGGGTCAGGGCACGATCACCATGGCCGAAGGCTTTACCTATACCGGCGAGTGGGCGGGCGGCGAAATCAGCGGTCAGGGCATTGCGACCTATTCCAATGGCGATGTCTACGAAGGCAGTTTCGCCAATGGACGGCGCGAAGGACCGGGCGTGATCCGTTATGCGTCGGGATCCGTGGCCGAAGGCACCTGGTCGGGTGGCGCTTTGGTGACTCCGGCAGAGACCCCTGAGGGCGGAACGGAAACCACGACGGAATAGGTCATCAGACCACTTCGCCCCGGCTCATCCGCTCCAGAAACGCGCCCGCCTCGCTGACAATGAGGTGGCGCTTTTCCTCATCCATGCGGTCCCAGGTCCGATACATCTGTGCCATGCGCGGATTGCCTTCCAGCCGGTGACGCTGCCGGTCAAGGAAATGCCAGTAGAGGATGTTGAACGGACAGGCGTCTTCGCCCGTCTTCTGCTTCACCTTGTAGGCGCAACCGCCGCAATAATCCGACATCTTGTCGATATAATTCCCTGAGGAGACATAGGGTTTCGAGCCCACGATACCGCCATCAGCGTATTGGCTCATGCCCACAGTGTTCGGCGCCTCGACCCATTCGTAGGCATCGGCATAAACGGCCAGATACCATTCATGCACTTCGGTCGGGTTTACCCCGGCGAGTAGCGCGAAATTCCCGGTGATCATCAGCCGCTGGATATGGTGGGCATAGGCCTCGTCGCGGGTCTGCTCCACCGCCTGCGACAGGCATTTCATCCGCGTCTCGCCGCCCCAGAACAAATCGGGCAACCCGCGCTGTTGGTTCAGCTTGTTGCGGCGCGGATAGTCGGGACCTTCATGAAAGTAGATCCCGCGGACATACTCGCGCCAGCCGATGATCTGGCGGATGAACCCTTCGGCGGCGTTCAGCGGCGCATGGCCGTCGCGCCAAGCCTTCTCGACCGCCTGGCAGATCTCCAAGGGCTCCAGCAGACCGGCATTCAGATAGGGCGACAGGATCGAATGCGACAGGAACCGCTGATCCGTCAGCATCGCATCCTGATAGTCGCCGAAGGTGGGCAGTTCATGTTCGATCCAATGTGCCATCTGCTCCAGCGCCTGATCACGGTCGGTGGCGAACCAGAACGGGCGCAGCGTGCCGAAATTGTCGGGAAATTCCCGCTCCACAAGGTCCAGAACTTCCACGACCGTCTCGTCCGGCTCGAACCGCAGGGGATCGGAAAAATGCGCGTCCTTCGGCGCCGATTTCCGGTTCTCGGTATCGAAGTTCCACTTGCCACCTTCGGGCTTTTCCCCATCCATCAACAGGCCCGTCTTGCGGCGCATGTCGCGATAGAACCACTCCATGCGAAGTTCCTTGCGACCTTCGCACCAGTTCTCGAACTCCTTGTGCGTGCTGACGAAACGGTCATCCTCGAGTTGCGTGACCGGCAGAGGCATCTCGTCCAGCAGCGCGATCAACCGCCACTCGCCGGGACGGGTGGCCAGAACCTCCGAGGCCCCGGTCTCGCTTGCCCGGCGCAAGAGTTCGCCCGGAATCGAGCCTGCATTCTCCGGATCGTCATAGCGGGTATAGGCGATGGTCCAACCGTCATCTTCCAGCCGGGCCGCAAACTTGCGCATGGCGGCAAAGAGGAAGGCGATCTTCTTGGGGTGATGGCGCACATAACCGGCCTCTTCCCGCACTTCCGCCATGACCACGATATCAGAGGATTTGTCCGCCTCGCGCAGGGCGGCGACGCCGGTCGAAAGCTGGTCCCCGAGGATCAGGATCAGCCGGCTCACCACGCGATCTCCCGTCCGGCATAATCGAAGAACCCGCCCGATTGCGCCGGCGTCAGCCCCGCCACCACCGAAAGCAAGTTCACGGCCGCTTCAGCTGCCGGCACGGTCTTGTGCTGACCTGCATATTTCTCGGTGAAGGGCGTCTCCACCGTTCCCGGATGGAGGCAGACCGCGACGGCCTGTTTGTGACTGCGACCCAGTTCGATCGCCGCGCCGTGGATCAACTGGTTCAGCCCCGCCTTGGCTGCGCGGTAGCTGTACCAGCCCCCCAACCGGTTGTCGCCGATCGACCCGACACGCGCCGACAGGGCCGCAAAGACACTCCGCCGGTCCCGTGGCAGGAGCGGAAGCGCGTGTTTGAGAACCAGCGTCGGCCCGATCGCATTCACCAGATACTGATCGGCCAGCGCCCGCGCCGACAGGGAGCGCAGAGTCTTTTCGGGCTCGGCCCCACCGATCACAAGCGCGCCGGTGGCGACAAAGACCAGATCGAACGTGCCCTCGAGTCCGCCGATATGGTGCGCAACGCTTTCCTCATCCGTGACGTCAAGCCCATCCTGCGACCGAGAAAGCCCAACGACATCTGCGCCCCCGGCACGAAGCGCCCCGACAAGCGCGGATCCGATACCGCCCGACGCGCCGACAACCAATGCTCGTTCCAAATCATCCTCCATTGACACCGGGCGACCTAGCGCCAGATCGTGAGATGACGAGCCTTTATGAAAGGTCCCGCCGATGCGCAAACTGTCAAGTCTCGCCGCCCTGATCTGTCTGTCTCTCTCGGGGCCGGCTGCAGCGCTCGACCTGAAACTCACGGCGACCTACCAGCTCAACCGTCCGGCGAGCCTCGACTACGATCCCGCCTTCTGCGGTCTCTGGATCGCCAACGAAAGCGCCGAGGCAGTGCTGGTCACGCTGGATGGGCTGGAACTCCGCAGGCTCACAAGCGACCTGTCCCGGATCAAGGCGATCACGGTCGAAGGCAATGGGCTGCTCGTGGCCGATGGCTATGGCGGCTTTCAGCGTCTGGCGAAGGACGGCACGCCGCTGTCGGGCGCGTTCAATCCAAATGGCTGGGCCGATACCGAAGGGGTGACCGTGACCGAGGACGGCACCCTGATCACCGTCGAGGACGACCCGGCCGCGATCACTTGGATGACGCCCGAGGGCCGCATCCTGAAGCGCATCGACGCGAACCTGCTGGACCCCGCCCTGATCGAACCACAGGGAATCGCCCGCGATCCGCGCACTGGGCACCTGCTGATCGTGGATGACTGGGAAGGCACTAACAGCCTCTTCGAACTCGATCCCGATGGCGTGGTTCTGGGCACATGGTCCCTCTACGAATACGGTCAGGACCCCGAGGGAATCGCGATTCGGCCCGGCAGCAACCAGCTTTTCATCGCCTTCGACGGGGGCGCACGGATCTCTGCTTTCGACTATACTCCAACGCTGCCCGCTGGCACGCCCCCCCTGCCTCCCGGCGCCGATTGCGCGATGTTCTGAGCATCGCGCCGTTTTTTGACTTTTCATTCAGGGCAAGCCCGCTAGTATGCGCGCCATGATGACGATGGCACATATTTTGAACAGCGCGCCCCTGGGCGCCCGTCTGCCGTCGCTTCTTCTCCTTAGCCGCCTCTGAGCGTGCCTTCCGGCGCGACCGCTCAGGGGAGGTTCAGCGCCGAAAGCATCAAGGAGAAACAGGAGATTTCCAATGACGACCGATAAAGACCGCGTGTTGATTTTCGACACAACCCTGCGCGATGGCGAACAATCCCCCGGCGCAACGATGACTCATTCCGAAAAGCTCGAGATCGCCGGAATGCTTGACGAGATGGGCGTCGATATCATCGAGGCCGGGTTTCCCGATCGCTTCGGAAGGCGATTTCGAAGCCGTGTCAGGCATTGCCAGGATGGCGAAGAGCGCCGTGATCTGTGGCCTCGCACGGGCAAACTACAAGGATATCGATCGCTGCTGGGAGGCCGTGAAACACGCCAAGCGCCCGCGCATCCATACCTTCATCGGCACCTCGCCCCTGCACCGCGCGATCCCGAACCTGACCAAGGACGAGATGGCCGAGCGGATCCATGAAACCGTCACCTACGCGCGCAACCTCTGCGACAATGTCCAATGGTCGCCGATGGACGCGACGCGGACTGAATGGGATTATCTGGCCCGAGTGGTCGAAATCGCCATCAAGGCGGGGGCCACGACGATCAATATACCTGATACTGTGGGCTATACCGCGCCGGTCGAAAGCGCCGCCCTGATCCGGCGGCTGATCGCCGAAGTTCCGGGTGCGTCAGACGTGATCTTTGCGACGCATTGCCACAACGATCTGGGCATGGCCACGGCCAACAGCCTTGCCGCAGTCGAAGGCGGCGCACGCCAGATAGAATGCACGATCAACGGTCTGGGCGAGCGCGCGGGCAACACCGCGCTGGAAGAAGTCGTGATGGCGATGAAGGTGCGCGGCGACATCATGCCCTACGAGACCGGGATCGACACAACCAAGATCATGGCGATCTCACGCCGGGTCGCCACGGTTTCCGGCTTTCAGGTGCAGTTCAACAAGGCGATCGTCGGCAAGAACGCCTTTGCCCACGAAATCCGGCATCCATCAGGACGGCATGCTCAAGAATGCGGAGACATTCGAGATCATGCGCCCAGAGGATGTGGGGCTCAAGGAAACCTCTATCGTCATGGGCAAGCATTCGGGTCGTGCTGCGCTGCGTTCGAAGCTCAAGGAACTGGGGTACGAACTGGCCGACAACCAGCTGAACGATGTCTTCGTTCGGTTCAAGGCGCTGGCCGACCGCAAGAAAGAAGTGTTCGAGGACGACCTGATCGCTCTGATGCGGGATCAGGAAAGCGGCGAGGTGCATGACCGCATTCAGGTCAAGTTCCTGCGGGTGATCTGTGGCACCGAGGCACCGCAATCGGCCGACCTGACCCTGTCCATCGATGGCAAGGACAAGCAGATCACGGCGCAGGGCGATGGCCCGGTCGATGCGACCTTCAACGCGGTCAAGGCACTGTTCCCGCATAACGCGCATCTGCAACTCTACCAGGTGCATGCCGTGACAGAAGGCACCGATGCGCAGGCTACTGTCAGCGTCCGGATGGAGGAAGACGGGCGGATCGTCACCGGCCAGTCGGCCGATACCGATACCGTCGTTGCATCGGCAAAGGCTTATGTGAACGCGCTGAACCGCCTTCTTGTACGGCGCGAGAAGTCAGACCCAGATGCGGATGTGAAATCGGTCAGCTACAAGGACGCAGGGTGAACGAGAGTGCTCCGGCCCGTCTGGGCCGGAGCGCTGCCTGGCTGCGTTTCGCGCGACGAAGTCATCGGTGGTGTTTGTAGTCGGATAGGGCAGGTCCGGTATCAGAACCTCCAGGTAAGCACATAACGGCGCCCATCCGTCGCCCGGTTCATGCACCAGCAAACGCTCGGGCGGAACAGTTGCCCGAACCTCCTCCACATGGCGGGTATAGACGCCGATCACATGGTCCCGGTCATCCGAACAACCCCCGAAGACCCGATCGCCCAGCAAGAGGTGACCAAGCGACTAGGGGTCATGGGGTTCCTGCGTGAAGGGCAGGATCGTCTTCGAGAAACTCTCTTACCTGCTTTCCGGGCTGCGCGATGTAAGCACCACATAGGCCTCGGGGTTGAGCGCAACCAACTCGCGCCAATAATGCACCGAGGGCCAGTCGAGGCAGGATGAAAAGCCGCCAAGAAGACCGTCCCAGTCCACGTCCCGCCTCTGCACCTTGGCGCGCCATGCCTGTTTCGTCGCCTCGTCCGGCATCACCTCGTACATGTGGTGTGTAGACCCGAACCCCAGAAGATTTAGCGCCGCACGCGTCGAATCCGCACCTGTGCGGCCGAAACCGACCCCGATTACCTTGAGGTCCCTTTCCCGTTGCAGGCGTTTCGCGATCTTTCTTTCGGTGAGTCTAGTAGGCCCGTGATCGATCGACCAGATACAAGAAAGGCTCTCCCGCTTCACCCCGCCGGATGTTCTCCGCGATAGTCAGGGACGATGTTTCGGGCCGGGTGGCACTGGCAACATGGGGTGTGACTGTCACTTTCGGATGGGCCCAGAAGGGATGATCCGGTGGTAACGGCTCCTCGCGGAAGACATCCAGCGTCGCATGGGCGATATGACCGCGATCAAGGGCGTCCAAGAGGGCCGCGTCGTCGATGAGCGGGCCGCGTCCGGGATTTACGATCACCGCGCCTTCGGGCATCCGCGCCAGCGCGGTCGCATCGATCACATTCTCGGTGGCCGCGGTCAACGGAAGCAGGAGCACGAGGATTTCGGACCGGGCAAGGACCTGTTCCAGACCATCCTGGCCGGAAAAGGCATCAATACCGGGCATCGATTTGGGCGATCTGCTCCACCCCGCCACGTCGAAATTCAGCGCGGCCAGCGCCTTGGCGCAGGCCGCGCCCAACTCGCCCAGACCCAGCAGGCCCACGTGCCTGTTCCGCGCCAAGGGCGGAAACGCGGGCGACCAGACCCCGTTCTGCGCCGCGAGATTGGCATCGATCCCGAGATGATGGCGCAGCACGTGTCCCGTCACCCATTCCACCATCCCTCGGTCAGACCGCGTTCCACCATCCGGCACAAGGGTTGGGTCAGGGTCGGGTTGCGCACCACGCTCTTCGACCCCGGCCCAGAGATTCAGAACCGCCTTCGTGCGGGTATAGGGTGTAAAGTCCTTCAGTGGGCTGTCGGGCGCATAGACGATGTAGTCGACCGTGATCAGGCGGGTGATCCATTCGCAGATCGACCTCCAATCCCGCCTTGCGGAACGCGGACGGTCAGCGGCGCTTCGTAATCGTTCCAACTCTCGGGATCGGCGGCAAAGAGAACGCGGATCATCGCCCGCGCGGCCGATGCACATGGGCCGATTGCACAAGGCCGAAGGCCACGAGCAGCACCAGCATTGCGGAACCGCCGTAGCTCACGAGCGGCAACGGCACGCCGACGACCGGGGCCAATCCCATGACCATGGACATGTTGATCGCGAAATAAAGGAAGAACGCCGCGGCGATCCCATAGATCAACAGGGACGAGAACCTGTCCTTGTTGGCCATGGCGGAGGTGACGCAGAAGAAGATTATCAACGCGTAAAGCGTCAGAAGCGAAAACGCCCCGACGAAGCCGAACTCCTCGGCCAGCGTGGTGAAGATGAAATCGGTATGCTTCTCGGGCAGGAAATTCAGCCGCGACTGCGTGCCCTGCATGAAGCCCCGTCCCGAGAAACCGCCCGAGCCCAGCGCGATCTTGGACTGGGTGATGTGATAACCCGCGCCCAGCGGATCCTGGCTCGGGTCAAGAAACGTATCGATGCGCCGGAACTGATAGTCTTTCAGACAGTTGCCAGGACGTCCCGCGCGAAGCGAAGACGGCCCAGATCGTGCCGACCCCGGCCGCGATCACTGTGCCGAAATACCACCAACTCACGCCCGCCACGAACATCACGATGCCGCCGCCCGCCACCAGAAGGATCGACGTTCCAAGGTCGGGCTGGATCACGACCAGCGCCGTCGGGATCAGGATCAGCACGACCGGCACCAGCACCCAGAGCGGATGCGAGACCTTCTTGGGGTCGAGCCAGTCGTAATAAGCCGCGAGGATCATCACGAGCGTGATCTTGGTGACCTCCGAGGGTTGCAGACGCATGAAGCCAAGGTCGATCCAACGCTGCGCGCCCATGCCGACGGTTCCGAAGAATTCCACCGCCAGAAGCATCAGAAGCGACGCGCCATAGGCAAGTGCCGCGACATTGCGCCAGAACCAGATCGGTACCATCGCGACAAAGAACATCGCGAACATCCCAAGGGCGAACCGTTGCATCTGTGGTTCGGCCCAGCGATCAAGCCGTCCGCCGGCTACCGAATAAAGCATCAAGAAGCCGACACTCGCCACCGCGATCAGCAAAAGAACAAGCGGCCAGTTCATGTAGAGGATCTTGCGCGCACCCGTCGGGACGGTTTTGACGTTGTACTCGAGAAAGGTCATGCGCGGCTTCGCCCCGGTGCGGGAGGGCGCGGATCGGCCAGTGTCATTTCCTCGTACATGCTCCGGATGCGCTCGCGCTGCGAGGACGGATAGGCCTCGAGTGGCGGGATACCGCCATATTGCGCGAACAGAAGGATGTCGCGCGCCACGGGGGCCGCCGCTGCAGAGCCGCCGCCGCCATGTTCGACCACGACCGACACCGCATAGCGCGGAGTATCATTCGGCGCGTAGCCCACGAACAGCGCGTGGTCGCGCCGTTCCCACGGAAGATCCTCGTTCCGGAATACGCCCTGCGCCCGTTCCGCCGCAGTGATGTTGCGGACCTGGCTTGTGCCCGTCTTGCCCGCCAGCTTGTATTCCTCGGTCATGATGCGTGATCCGCGCGCAGTGCCGCGCGATCCGTTCGACACGTTGTACATGGCCTGACGGATTAGCCGCAGCCAGTTCGGGTTCACATCAAGGGCCGGCGCGGGATCGCCCGCCTGCTCGATGCCGCCCAATGTCTTGACCAGACGCGGCTGCAGCGCCCGGCCACTGGCAATGCGCGCTGACATCAGTGCCAGTTGCAGCGGCGAGGTCAGCGTGTAACCCTGCCCGATCGAAGCGTTGAGAGTATCGCCAACACGCCACGCCTCGCCACGGCGAAGCTGCTTCCAGCGCTGTGTCGGGGCAAGCCCTTCCGCGACCGCGGACATCGGGATGTCATGGCGAACGCCGCATCCAAGTTTGTTCGCCATCTCGGAAATCTTGTCGATCCCGACCCGCTGCGAGATATCGTAGTAATAGGTATCGCAGGACTGAACGATGGAGTCTTCCAGGTTCATGTGCCCGTGCCCGCCGCGCTTCCAGCAATGGAAACGCCGGTTTCCCAGTTGGTAATGGCCCGGACACCAGACCGTTTCGCCCGGGCTGACCACCCCGGCCTCGAGAGCGGCGAGCGCGGTAACCATCTTGTAGGTCGATCCGGGCGGATAGGTGCCCTGGACGGCCTTGTTCCGGAGTGGAACATACCTGTCCTCGGTGAGCTCGCGATAATCAGGTCCCGAAATACCCCGGACGAACTTGTTGGGGTCAAAGGCCGGCGCCGATCCGATGGCCAGAAGGTCGCCCGTCTCGCAATCGATGACAACCGCCCCCGCGCTTTCGCCCGACAGCCGCGCCTGCACGAAATTCTGAAGCCGCGCGTCGATGGTCAGTTGCACATCCAGACCGGGAACGC
This sequence comes from uncultured Alphaproteobacteria bacterium, assembly GCA_963698645.1. Taxonomy (GTDB): domain Bacteria; phylum Pseudomonadota; class Alphaproteobacteria; order Rhodobacterales; family Rhodobacteraceae; genus Ovoidimarina. The sequence goes on along the minus strand of CAVORP010000003.1, from coordinate 231,276 downwards.
CCTCGTCACGGTCAAGCTCACGCATCACACGGCCCGCGGCGTTCACCTCGATCCGCTTGTTCCCCGCCTTGCCGCGCATTGCTTCTTCAAGCTTGTTCTCAACCCCGATCTTGCCAATCTGGAATTTCGGGATCTGCAGAAGGGGATCCGGATCTTCGATCTGGCTCAGGTCGTAATCCGACACCGGGCCCACATAGCCGATGATATGGGCAAAATCGCCCTTCATAGGATAATGGCGCGACAGGCCCACATCGGGCGTGATTCCGGGAAGAGCGGGGGAATTCACAGCGACGCGGCTGAAATCTTCCCAAGTCAGGCGGTCGGCCAGCGTCACTGGAACGAAGGGAGACCTGCGCGACATCTCGCGCAGCGACCGTTCCAGTTCGTCTTCGTTCATCGCAATGATCTGCTTGAGGCGCGCAATCACCTCGTCCACGTCACCCGCGTCTTCGCGGACGATGATGATCCGGTAATTCTGGGAGTTATCGGCGACGATCACTCCGTTGCGGTCGAAGATCAGCCCGCGCGGCGGCGCGATCAGCCGCATGTTGATCCGGTTTTCCTCGGCCAACATCCGGTAATCTTCGGCCTGCTCGATCTGCATCTGCCGCATGCGCAGCCCGAGCATGCCCATGAACGCAAGCTGCAGCCCGCCGACAACAAGCCCGCGACGGTTCATGACACGAGAGGATTCTTCGATGTCTTTCGGCGACTGCCTCATAGCCTGTGTCCCAACTGGTCCACCCCACCCGGCGGTATCTTCTTAAGCCCGATTGCCCGCGCTGAAAACAACACGATCAGCGGATAGGCAAGAATTGTTGCAAGCATCTGCAGAAGCGTCAAACCCAGCGCCGGCTGTTCGACGGCGAAAAGGGCCAGCACCAATACGTAGCCCAAGGTCATGGCCAGTATCGTCGAGGCCACCATTCCCCATTCGAAGAGAAACGGAAGATCCCGGGAAAGGGGTTCGCGTGCGCGCAGGAATTCAAGTCCAAGAATCACGCAGGCGGTCCAGAGACCTAGAGGGCGCAGGAAGAAGACATCGGTTGTGAGCACCGCGGCTGCGACCAGCAGGACTGGTACGTAGTCGGGCCTTCGTAGAACCCACGCAAAGGCAAGGCCGACAAGCAGGTCCGGGCCGGGCAATCCTCCTGATCCGGGTCCCAGCGGCAGAAGGCGAACGAAAACGATCAAAAACGCCAAGGCGGCAAAGAGACAACGAAAGCGCAAGGCGCGGGTCACGACGACCTCAGCCATCACCGGCCTCCTGCTCAGCCGCGATAACGCTTGGAGACAGTGGTTCAGGCGAAACAAGGCCTCCGGGCTCGGAAATCGTCTCGGCAGGAGAGGCGCGCAGAACGCGCAGGAACTCGAGCCGCTCGTAATCTGCGGCAAGGCGAATGCGCAACCTCTGATCCGGGCCTGCCACGAGTTGACCGACGAGAAGGCCGGCAGGAAACACCCCACCATCGCCCGAAGACACAACCCGATCGCCGGGCCTAACGAGTTCCACGTCGTCGATGAAATCCACTGGCGGAAGGGCCGAGTTGTCACCCGACAGGATACCGCGCTGGCCCGAGGGCTGGATTGTCACCGGGATACGGCTGCCTGGGTCTGTCAGAAGGATCACGCGTGAGGTTGTCTGGCCCACGCCCGAGATCCGTCCCACGAGACCAAGGCCATCGGTCGTAGCCCAGCCGTCGCGGATGCCATCGCGCGAACCGACATTCAGAAGCACCGACTGCCGGAAGGGCGATCCGCTATCGGCAAGAACCACTCCGGTGACGAACGTGAGAGCCGGGTCAAGGCGTACCTTGTTCAGGTCCAGCAGTTTCGCGTTTTCCTGCTCTAGTTGAAGGGCGGCCTCGCGCCACGCCCGCATTTGTTGTAGCTCCCTGCGAAGTTCTTGATTTTGCTCGTATATTCTGGCGTAGCTCTGAAAGCCTTCGACCATGCCTAGTGCATTTGTCACAGGCACCAGCGCCCAGTCCATGGAGGGAACGAAGCGATCCACCAGCATCGCGCGGAACCTTTCGGCCCGCGGGCTGTCGATCCGCCACAACAGGAACAGGCCGATCATCACGACAACCAGCCCGCCCACCAGAATACGGCGGACCGGACGCGTGTAGTCTTCGCCATTGCCTCGGTCTCGTGCCACGGGCCGTCCTCGTGGCCGGGCGTCGCGCCCGGCCTTAGCTGTCGTAGTCTATCACATGCCGGAGCTGCTTTTCATACTCCAGCGCCTTGCCCGTACCCAACGCAACACAGTTCAGCGACTCGTCCGCGACAGAGATGGCAAGTCCCGTTTGCTCGCGTAGCGCAAGGTCCAGATCGCCAAGAAGGGCACCGCCACCCGTGAGCATCACGCCCCGGTCGACAATATCGGCGGCCAGGTCGGGAGGCGTCGCCTCGAGTGCCGTCATTACCGCCTCGCAGATTGTCTGCACTGGTTCGGCTAGGGCCTCTGCCACCTGCGCCTGATTGATCTCGGTCTCCTTTGGGACGCCGTTCAAAAGATCGCGCCCCCGGATCTCCATAGACTGTCCACGCCCGTCATCGGGCATCCGTGCCGTTCCGATCGACGTCTTGATCCGTTCCGCCGTCGATTCTCCGATCAACAGGTTATGCTGGCGGCGCAGGTAGGAAATGATCGCCTCATCCATCCGGTCGCCACCGACGCGGACCGAGCGCGCATAGACGATATCGCCAAGGGACAGGACCGCCACTTCCGTCGTTCCGCCCCCGATATCGACGACCATGTTGCCGGTCGGATCAGTGATCGGCATGCCTGCCCCGATCGCGGCCGCGATGGGTTCGGCGATAAGGCCAGCGCGGCGCGCCCCGGCACCAAGAACGGACTGGCGAATGGCCCGCTTTTCCACCGGGGTCGCACCATGGGGCACGCAGACGATGATCTTGGGCCGCGGCCAGCCACGACGCAGCACCTTGCGGATGAAATACTTGATCATTTCTTCAGCGACGTCGAAATCGGCAATCACGCCTTCGCGCATGGGCCGGATCGCCTCGATGCTGCCGGGAGTACGGCCCAGCATGAGCTTTGCGTCCTCGCCCACGGCAAGAACCTGTTTCTTGCCGTCCTTTACGTGGTAGGCCACGACCGAGGGTTCGTTCAACACGATCCCCTTGCCCTTGACATAGACCAGCGTATTCGCCGTTCCGAGGTCGATCGCCATGTCAGAAGCGAAAATGCCGCCGAAGAGTGCCATTATGTGAAGTCCTGTCAGTCCTGCTCGATGCCGGGATGTCATTGGGCCCGGAGACGAGAGGCTTTATAGGCTCGGTTTCGTTAGCGCGAAAGGTACATTAGTGGAAATCGGCGGGGATTGTCGCCCTTGTGCAAGAGTGCCGCCGGGAAATCGGGCATTATCGAAGCATTGGGGGCCGGTTGGGGTCGGTGCCGGGGCCTTCCGGTGCGCGTCGGACCACGGGCTTTGGCAAATCGAACCGCAGTGCAACGCGCGCGAGGCGCGTCAGCATGGGATCGCTTGGCGCGAAGAAGGAAACGTCCAACTCGCCCGCCTCGATGCCGGAAAAGACAAGGGCCTCTGAAACAGCTTGCGCGAGCGCCGGTTCAGCGCCGGGACGGGGATCTACAAAGGACAGAAGATGCCCCCGACGACCGCTTGCATAGGTAACGGCGGCGAGCAGCGCATGATCCGCCAGCCCCGCCGCTGCCGGAAGCTTGGAATCAAGCGCCGTCAGGAGCGTTTCCGGAAGCCCCGACGGAGCGAGGACTTCTGTGGGACGGTCTTCCTCGGCAACCGGCCCGCGCGCCAGCGTATCAGCCAGCCAGTCCAGAGCGGAGGCCGGAATCATGAAGGACGAGGGCGCGACATCGAGGTTAACGCCGAGGCCGATGCCCTGTCCCGCAAGCTGACCGGCAAGGGCACGGCCTGAGATGACCGCGTAGGGTGCAGGGCCGGCAAAGCTCGCCAAACGCTCTTCGGTGTCGAATGCAAGGACGACCGGCCCGTCCTCGAGCGGGAAGCGGCGCGGAACGATGGTGTCGCCCTCGGCAGGCCGCTCGAGCAACAAGATCAGCTCGGCATCCGCAAGTCGGTCATAGAACCGCATTCGCGCCACGGCGTTCTCTGGATCCGCCGACATTGCGCCATGTGCCATATCCAGAGGTGTCATCCAAGGACCTCCCCGACCCTGGCCCGGAGGGCGGGCAGCAGTTCCGCCGCGAACCAGGGATTGCGTTTGAGCCAAGCGGTATTCCGCCATGACGGGTGTGGCAAGGGGAATAGCCCGGGCGCGTGGTCGCGCCATGCCGCAACGGCCTCGCTCACCCGTTCCATTGGTGCCGAGGTGCCAGCGTTGCGCATAACCACCGACCAAAAGGGTCAGTGGCACCTCACCGATATGGCTTAGGGCGTCTTGCCGCCATGTCTCGGCGCATAGTCGTGGCGGCGGAAGATCTGCACCGTTGGCATCGTAGCCGGGGAAACAGAAGGCCATTGGAAGGATCGCGATAAGGCTTTGGTCATAGAAAACCTCGGATCCTATCCCCATCCAGTCGCGAAGCCGGTCGCCCGAGGGATCGAAGAAAGGTCGCCCGGCCTTGTGGACCCTCAGACCCGGCGCCTGTCCCGCAATCAGGATACGCGCGCCCGGCCGAAACCAGACAACTGGGCGTGGAGCATGCGCCGTGGCCGTTGCTGCAAAGCGGTCACGGCAGAGGCGGCATGAGTTGATGCGCGCGCGAAACGGGTCTGTCATGGATCCGAGATAGGCGATGGGCCGGAAAGTCAAAACCCCTATCGGTTCGTCGTGAGGAATTTCAGAAAGATTCTTCTTGAGATATTTCAATATTTATAGAAATATCGTTTTATGTCATATGAAGCCCCCCTCGCTACGCCCATTGAAGAGATCGCGTCGACATTTGCGGCGCTCGGCTCGGAACAGCGCCTTGGTGTCTTGCGTACCCTTGTCAGGGCGGGTCCCGAAGGGCTGACGATCGGGGTTCTGGGCGAAAGATCGGGTGTCATGGGCTCGACCCTCACACACCACATGCGGATTCTGGCGCAAGCCGGGTTGGTCCAGCAACAGAAACAGGGCCGGCAGATCATCTGCGTGGGCGCGGCCTATGACCGGATGCGGGTGGTTTCCGACTTCCTTCTATCTGAATGCTGCGCGGACAGCGCGAGCAGAAGCGACCATGGCCATGACTGACCTTTCAGCACAATCTTCCCTGCCCCGCTACTGGAGCCGGATCGACAAGCCCTGGGCATTTGTCGTTCTGATCCCTGCCCTTGTTTGGCTGCTGGACCCCGCGGCGGCCCTGCCCACCGTGACCGGGGCGCTGGCGTCCTTCGGACATACCCTTCCCTTCATCCTGTTTGCGGTCGCAGCCATCGGGGTTCTCAAGGCGACTGGTTCGGAATCCCTGCTTGCACGGGCCTTTCAGGGGCGCGAAGGCCGGATGATCATCGTGGCGGCCCTTGCAGGCGGGCTGTCGCCGTTCTGTTCCTGCGAAGTCATTCCCTTCATCGCCGCGCTTCTGGCGGCGGGAACGCCGTTGTCGGCCGTCATGGCCTTCTGGCTTGCCTCTCCCCTGATGGACCCGGCCATGTTCGCGATCACTGCTGGTGGACTCGGGCTTGATTTCGCCCTTGCAAAGACGGCGGCGGCCGTGGCCCTTGGGCTGGGTGGCGGACTTGCGGTGATGGCATTGAAGAACACCCGCCTGATTGCCGATCCCCTGCGACCGGTTTCGCCGAAGGGTTGCGGCTGTGGCCCCTCGCCTTTCAAGGGGCAGCCGGTGTGGCGTTTCTGGCAGGACCAGACTCGGGTCAGGGTCTTCCGCGAAGCTGCAATCACCAATCTCGTTTTTCTCGGAAAATGGCTGATGCTGGCCTATCTGCTTGAAATGCTGATGATCCGATATGTTCCCGCAGAGGCCATTGCCGGGCTTGTGGGCGGTCCGGGGCTGAGCCCGATCCTGATCGCCGCGCTGGTCGGTGCGCCCGCCTACCTGAATGGATATGCCGCCGTCCCACTTGTTGCAGGGCTTATGGAACAGGGAATGAGCGCCGGTGCCGCGATGTCCTTTGTCATCGCCGGGGGCGTAAGCTGCATTCCTGCGGCGGTTGCCGTGTGGGCGCTTGTGAAACCCCGCGTTTTCGCAGCCTATCTTGGGCTGGCGCTGAGCGGGGCGATCCTTGCCGGGCTGGTGTGGGGTTACGTCGCGGCGTAGCAAACTTCGGCGCCAACCGCGCAAAGGCACGGGACATTGCCCGGATCCCGCTTTCTGAACACCGGAGCTTTACGCGCCGTCGACATATGGCTCATGTAGAATTCATGGTATAGATTCCTGTTAACCGGGTTAGAGTAAGACCCAAGCCAGAACGGCGTGAGCAGAGCGGCCATGATCGAGTTCAGAAACGTGTCGAAGTCCTTTTGGACCGGCAAGCAGCGCAAGGTAATCCTTGATCGCGCATCGTTTCGTGTGGAGGTGGGAAACTCGCTTGGCATCCTCGCCAGAAACGGGACAGGCAAGACGACGATCATCAACATGATGGCTGGACTCGAAAAGCCCGATGATGGTGAGGTCTTTCGCTCATCCCGCGTTTCGTTCCCGCTTGGGTTCATGGGGGGCGTTGTGGGCCGGCTGACCGGTCGGGAAAACGCCCGTTTCATCGCTGGAATGTACGAAATCGATCCTGACTACCTCGAGGCCTATAGCCGCTGGATCTGTGGCCTTGACGAGTATTTCGACATGCCGGTCGGAACCTATTCGTCGGGCATGCGAGCAAGATTTTGCTTCTCGCTTCTTCTGGCACTGGAATTCGACATCTATTTGATTGATGAAGGCATGCCTGCATCGACCGATGCCGAGTTCAACCGCAAAGCCGGAACGATATTGCGGGAACGGCTTGAGAAAGCGACAGTCGTGATCGTCTCGCATCAGGCCGAAACGCTTGAGAAATTTTGTCGGTCTGCCGCAGTCATCAAGGACGGACAGCTCCACATGTTCGAAACTCTAGAGGAAGCGAAGCGTCTATATGACTACGAAACCCAAGGCTAAACGCTTTCGCATACGCCCATCGACAGGAACTCCGACGCAAGCCGGTGAGGCTCCGGCTTCGGCCGCCGCACGAGATCCGTCGGCGCACACTCCGATGGGTTCGGCAGCGAGCCCTTCAAGACCGCGCGCGGAGAAGCCCCTTCAAAGCCGGCGCCATCAGCGACCCGGGCCCCCAAGGCTCCGTCCTCGCCGAAACCAACAGCGGCCGGCGTCGGACGCTGCGGCGCAGGACACCAACTCGAGCGACGAGATCGATGCAATCCGCAAAGAGGGTTTGACCGGCAGGCAGCTTCGCATGTCCAGACGGTTGGCGCACCGCCATGGACTTGCGCCGACCTCGGATTTCGACGCAGTCCGCCAGCTTCGAAATGCCGGGATCGATCCCTTCGAGCGGGCCAATATCCTCGAGCTCGTGGTGGCAGAACCGGGTGAATCGGGCGCGAAGGATGCAGATCGGGCGGCATCGGTTCCGCAGGTGATCAACGCTGCGCAAAGCCGGGCCGTCTCGACCGAGACGGTTGATCCCGCTGTGATCCGTGCCCGCGAGATCACCGAAATTCACCGCGATATCGCTCGGCGCAGAAGACGCAGCATCCGCATGCTCGTTTTGCGACTTTGCATGTTCGTGCTGTTGCCGACGCTGGTGTCGGGGTATTACTGGTTTTTCATCGCGACACCGATGTATGCGACGACCTCGGAGTTCGTGATCCAGCAGGCCGACGGACAGTCGGGTGGTATGGGTGGGTTGCTCTCGGGCACCGGTTTGGCGACCAGTCAGGATTCGATAACCGTCCAGAGCTATCTTCAGTCCCGAGAGGCCATGCTTCGCCTGAACGAGGACCTAGGGTTCAAGGCACATTTCTCGGATCCCGAAATTGATTGGGTGCGGCGCCTACCAGCAAACGCATCAAACGAAGACGCCTATGCGACATTCCGGAAGCACGTGAAGGTTGGGTACGACCCGACCGAAGGCATTGTCCGGATGGAGGTATCGGCTGCGGACCCGGCTCTTAGCGCGGCCTTTTCCAAGGCGCTGATCGGATATGCGGAGGAGCAGGTCGACAACCTGACCCAACGTCTGCGGGAAGACCAGATGGTAGGCGCGCGCGAAGCATTTGCCGAGGCCGAGGCCAAAGATGGTCGCCGCACAAAGAAGGGTTCTGGAGCTTCAGGAAAAGCTTGGTGTTCTCGATCCGGTTTCCGAAACGTCGTCTGTCATGGGGCAAGTGTCGAATTTCGAAATCCAGTTGGGCGAGAAGCGGCTTCAGTTGCGGCAGCTTCTTGACAACCCACAGCCCAACCAAGCGCGCGTCTCCGGCGTTGAAGGAGATATTGCGCGCCTTGAAAGCCTGATTGCCGACCTGCGCGCGCAATTGACGACCCGAGTCTCGGGTGTCGAGTCCCTGGCCCAGGTCTCCAGCCAGTTGCGGATGGCCGAAGTGGATCTGGAAACCCGAACTTTGATGATGCAGGAAACGCTGAACTCGCTCGAGTTCATCGCGTGCGGAAGCCAATCGTCAGGTCAGATACCTTTCGCTCGGGGTGAACCCCGTCCCGCCGGACGAGGCCAGCTACCCGCGCGCGCTGGAGAACACCGCCTTGGCGCTTCTGGTCTTTTCCGGAATCTACCTTTTGGTCTCGCTGACTGTATCGATCCTGCGAGAACAGGTTTCGAGCTGAGCACATCGCCCCGGTGAAGTCCTGGACCCGCGTCGTGGCTTAGTCTTTTTCGAGCATGCGCCCAAGTGGGCGTCCGGCCAGAATATGCATGTGGAAATGCGGAACCTCCTGTACGGCATCCGCGCCCGCGTTCGAAATCGTTCGATAGCCTGCCCCGCCCGCGCCCGGCGACACACCCAGCATGGCGCAAATCCGACCGACAACGCGGTTGAAATCGACAATCTCGGCATCCGAGGCCTCGAGCGCGAAATGGTCCTGCGTGACATACGGCCCCTTGGGGATCACCAGCACATGATCGGGCGCCTGCGGACCGATATCGCGGAAAGCCAGTGAATGCTCTGTCTCAAGGACCGTCTGGTTCGGGATTTCACCCCGCAGGATCTTTGCGAACACGTTCTGGTCGTCATAGGAATATGCCATCGTCTAGTCCTCGTAGATGCTGGTCGTCTCGGCGATTTCGGTTGCAGCGTCGGCAGGGATCGAAAAAAAACGCTCGAGCGCGCGTGCATTCTCGGTCGGGGCAACCAATTCCGAGATCCGCAGGTATTCGGGAAACCGCGCATCGCGCAATCTGTCAGTCTCGGTCAGGACGTCGTTGCGGACCGTCGGAAGGATCCGCGCGATCGTTCCTGGTGCCGCATCCTGAGCCAGAAGACCCATGCGAACCGCATGTCCCACCAGATACTGGTTCGAGAATGAACATTCGATCTCGAGAAGCTTGGTTTCGCTTCTGTCGGCGTGAAAGTCATAGAGGATTTCAAGGTTACCCGGATCGACGCAAATCACCATTCGGTCGCTTTCGAAATGGTCATACAGCATACGCATTAGGGCGCGGCGATGGCGGGCACGCTTTGCCAGCGACGTCTCGACGCCGCCCATTTCCGGCAAAGGCGTGTCGGGCTCGTCAAAGAGATAGCCCACGGAAGGTACGTTCGAATGGCGGCCAAGTACTTCAAGCAGACGCTTGGCGACATGCCACTTCTTGCAGGTCACGATCATCAACTCTCGCTCGCGGCCAAGCGAGGCCTCGACTTCCCAGAACCGAGGTGCGAATCGGCGGCCCGTTCGCCCACGTTCGGTCACGAAGCGATAGGTCTTGACGCCATCGCTGGTCACCGGAAGGTCGATGGCATCGGATTGGTACAGACGGCCCAGACGCTCGCGCAGATCATGCGCTTCGGGAGAGATCTTGCGTGCGAACAGGTAGTCCTGTCCGACCAACAGATCGTATTGATCATTGTAGAAAGTGACAGGCATTCCGTAATCCGAGAACATCAGGAAGGTCAGCGTTCGCGACCGCAGCTCGACCGAAGGAACCAAATGCCGGACGAGGGTCTGGAAGAAAGTCTCATCGGGTATCCATGTGGTCTTGAAGAATCTCGTCACGTCTGGGCGGTCCTTGACGAACTGCAGCACCGCCGAGACCGTCGACCTGCGGACACACCACCACTGGCTTCCGATCATGATCCGAAGGTCCTGTGGAATGCTCCGTTTCAAACCCAGACGCTTCTGGAACTCCATCGCTGCGTAGAACAGTCTCTTCTGGCCACGCTCGTTCACGAAATGCCGGTAGATCAGACGTTCTTCCTTGGGGCCCGTCCGGATCCAGTCGGATTCGAAAAAATCGTTTGTCTCGATGTAATCGGCATCCTCGCGATCAAGATAGGCGTGGACGTGCGCGGCCGGTTTGATCGGCATGCAGTCGCCCGAGAGCATGTAGAAATGCGTGGCGTCGGGAAAGGCGGACATTGCGGCGTGTAGGGCGGAAAGAGTTGCCGCCACAAGGCTCCATTCGCCCCAACCGCAACGTTCGCGCCGTGCCGCGAAAGCGACGCCATCAGTGCCGGCCAATGCCTCCCGCACACGTGCGAAATCCTGGCGGCGCGCCCGTGCATCGTAATGAATCGCGACCTTGTCTCCACCAGCGATTAGTCGCCGCGCCTGTCGGATAACCCCGACCGGGTCCTTGTGACACAGAAGAATATAGGCGATCTGAGCCATCTTTACGGCATATTCCCTGTTTTTCTCTGCTCGTTGTCTGGATTATTAACGTTAACGACCGCTCAATACAGACTAGATATTGTCATTTCTCGCACAAACCTCAAATTAGCTGAAAATTGGTTGGGTGGTAAGAATGGGATTTCCCGGAACCTGGATGACGGAAAGCGAAAGCATGGTCTATCGCGTCGTCCCGAAATGTGCATGTTCGACCATCGGTCAGATCATGTACTATTCCGATCATGGGAGATTCTTCGATGGTGACATCCACGATGCGACCAGCGGGATGCACAAATGGGCGCTTGAAGACAGCCAGAAGATAATTACCGATACGGTTCGGGCGCATCAGGCATTCACCTTCACCTGTGTGCGCAATCCCTACACCAGAATTCTCTCGTCCTTTTTCGACAAGATCTGCGGCATTCAACGCAACGGACAGCGCTATCGCGGCAAGCTTGTCCCGATGCTGGTGCAGAAGTACGGGATCGAGATCGAGGGCGATTTTGACCAGATCGCAAGCTTCCGGCGGTTCCTTCTCTTCGCCCGCGATACGATCCGCTACCGCAAACCGATGGAGCCGGATATCCATTGGTCCGCCATGTCGGGGCACATCGCCACGTTCATCGCCAATGGTGGGCAATATGACAGTATTTTCTGGACCGAGCGTTTCAATGAGGGCATGGCAAGCGTTCTGGACCGGGTGAAGACACCTGCCTCGATCAGGCTAGAAGAAGTCCCGCGCTTCAACGAAAGCGAAGGTCACGGGCCCAAGCGCGCCCATCCGGTCGAGGCATTCTTCGACGATTTGTCGATGCATCTTGTCTATGAGATCTACAAGCGGGACTTTGACCTGTTCCATTATGATTTCGAGAACCCGGCGAACAAGATGCCGAAGGGTGAAATCGATCTCGACGAGGTTCACGCCAAACTGTCGGCCTAGGTAGCGGCGATCAACGTGCCTCTTCGTGCTCCATCCGGCGCAGCGCGACGACTTCGTTGCGATCGGCCTTGCGCTGACGCTCAAGCGCCTCCTCGACGAAATCCAGGTGCGCCGAGACCGCCGCCCGGGCCGCGACCGGATCGCGGGCCTGAAGTGCGTCGTTGATCGCCCGATGCTGATCCAGAAGCATATCGCGGGTCATCCGCTGCTGGAACATCACCTGCCTGTTGAAGAAGACACCTTGTTGGAGCAGGTCGAACATCGACCGCATCATGTGAAGCATCACGATATTATGGCAGGCCTCGACGATCGCCATGTGAAATTCGGCATCCAGCCCGGCCTCTTCGCTTGGATCCCGCTTCGAATGGGCCACTTCCATTTTGCGAAACAGGGTATCGACGACTTTCAGATCTGTATCCGATCCAAAGAGCGCCGCGCGCTCGATCGCCAGCCCCTCCATATCGCGACGGAAAGAAATGTAGTCGTTGACCGCCTCATCATGGGTCGAGAACAGCCGCACCAAGGCCGAAGAGAACTGGGCCTCCAGTTCTTGCGAAACATAGATTCCAGATCCGGGGCGCGTTTCGAGAAGTCCGCGTTGGTGAAGCTCGGCTACGGCCTCGCGCAGCGATGGGCGGGACACGCCCATCCTGTCGCTCAACTCGCGCTCCGACGGCAACCGCTCACCAGGGCGCAGAATGCCCTGCAGGATCAGTTGTTCGATCTGCCGGACAACGGAGAGCGAGAGTTTCTCAGCCTGGACCTTGGTGAAGGGCATAACATCTCCGCTTGATTGGTCAAAAGATATGACCGGTCCAAGACTCTCACAAGCTCAAACATCATTGATTTAATAAACTGCGCCTGCGGCCTTTGGGTGCAGAGGCCACTTTCCTTGCAGAAAGACACAACATATAGTGTTGCTCAACCTCGAGCCGGGCAGTCGAGGGAGCTAACGAAAAAGGGGCACTGTCGTGGCGCATATTATCGTCGTCGGCAACGAAAAAGGCGGGTCGGGTAAATCGACAACATCGATGCACGTTGCGACGGCGCTGACCCGGATGGGCCATCGTGTCGGAACGCTTGACCTCGACCTTCGGCAAAAGAGCCTCGCTCGCTATGTCGAAAACCGCCGCAAGTTCAACGAGCGGAATGGGTTGAATCTGCCCTGCCCCGAATACCGCGATCTGCCGCAGATCGCGCCAGAAGCGCTTGGCCCCGGAGAGAACATCAACGATCGGAGGCTTTCAGCAGCAGTGGTGGGTATGGAGGACAATTGCGACTTCATCCTGATCGATTGCCCTGGATCGCATACCCGCCTAAGCCAGATTGCCCATTCGCTCGCCGATACGCTGATCACCCCGCTGAACGACAGCTTCGTGGATTTTGATCTTCTCGCCCGGGCCGACCCGGAAACCAACAAGATCCTCGGGCCTTCTATCTACTCCGAAATGGTTTGGAACGCGCGCCAGCTTCGGGCGCAGGCCGGATTGGACCCGATCGACTGGATCGTCGTAAGGAACCGTCTGGGAGCACAAGCCATGCACAACAAGCGCAAGATGGGCGAGGCCCTGAACGAGCTTGGCCGTCGCATCGGGTTCCGCATCACTTCCGGCTTTAGCGAACGGGTCATCTTTCGCGAACTCTTCCCCCGCGGACTGACCCTTCTTGATCTGCGTGATACCGGCGTCAAAGGGCAGATGAATATTTCGAACGTAGCTGCCCGGCAGGAAGTGCGGGAGCTTCTGAAGGAATTGCGGCTTCCCGGGGTTACCGTCGACTTCTAGCGCGCTTCGCTGTCTTGGCGGGCCCTGAGAAAGAATTCATACACTGCGCGCAATTTGGACGTCCGAGAGTTCGATTGGTCCTCGACAGCATCACTTCGTGGTGCACTCAGCTCTTCTTGCGAGGGGATTGGAGCAAATTTGGGATGCATGGTCGTTTGTGAAGTATCCGACGATCCCGGAACATCAAGATCGACGCGTCGGGCGCGCGCTTTGCGGCCCCTCTGCGAAATGCCCCCGACAGAAATGAACAGGGCGGTGACGACAAGAAAAGCGGCGAGCCCGAAAACCCATCTGTGTGAGGCGGCGTCGAACGGCGCAGACAGATAGGCCATGCGACCGTTCGCATATGGGCGGACGGCGAGGATGTCGTCCGAAACGGATAGACCAAGCGCCGTGAAGGCACCATCAGCCATCAGGACGATGTCGTCATCGCGAATCCTGCTTCCGTTTACCGTCACAACCACGCCATGCAGCCCCTGACCGAATCTGGCCTTTGCAAGTTTCTCGGGACCGGGCGCAGCCTGACCGGCGGGAATGTCATGGATTGCGATGCCGTAAACAATCGGCTGTTCAACCGGATCTGGAGACAGGGCCCGGCGCGACACCTGAGCTGCGAGGGCGGACTTGGTGCGATCCGTCGCAACGTCGATCAACGATGCCCCTATCTCGCTGATCTGAACTAGCGGAACAATCAAGACCTGTTCCTTTTCGCCAGACCCTCGCCGCGTGAGCACCACGGATTTGCTGAAATCGGCTTCGGCAAAGACCTGCACTTCGTTGGCGGGACCGATATCCTGTGACGGACGAAACCCCTGCAGTGCCACGGCGGGTGGAGGGCCCTGACGCAGGGCAAGGGTACGGTCGACCTCTCGCTGAACCTGAACATAATCCGCAACAAGCCCCATCGCGACAAGGATGCACGCGAAAAGGACAAGTCTTCGAGGTTCGATCAATCGCTCGACAAGCTGATTGAACTTGGCGTTCATGCAAGAGGCTCCTACCCGGTCATGTGGCGTTTCTTGCCACGTCAACAGGGCAGTATCGTGGCAAGGACGGGCCAAAATCGGTTTTCTTCGCAGAAAATCTCATGTGCATACCGCATGGAAATCTGATCAGGGTTCCATTCACTGACCCAATTGGATCAGCCCGGGGTCCTTTACCGCTTCCATCGACACGTAGCTCGAGGTCGAGGCGACGTGCGGCAAGGCGGAAATGACTTCGCCGAGGACATGCCGGTAATCCTTCATGTTCCGCGTGCGGACCTTTAGGAGATAGTCGAAAGAACCCGCGATCATGTGGCATTCCTCGATCTCGGGCACCTTCATCGCCGCCGCATTGAATGCGCGAAGGGCGCGCTCGGTGGTATCCACCAGTTTGATCTCGGCAAAGGCCACGTGCTCGCGTTCGAGACGAACAGGGTCGATGATGGCCCGGAACCCCAGGATATATCCGTTCTTTCGCAGCCTGTTCAGACGGATCTGACAGGGCGTCTTGCTCAGGCCGACACGCCGGGCCAGCTCTGCGACGGAAAGACGCCCGTCGCGGGTCAACTCGTCCATGATGCGGACGTCAATACGGTCGATTGAACCATCATCCATAGAATCAGTATCCACTGGATTTGAAATATGTCCTTATATCAGCTCAATCGACTAAGAAGAATCTGAATTTGGTCCGCATGGCACGTCTGTGACGCGTTAGAATGCCGAAACGACTCAGGGAGACTTTCCGAAAATGTCCGAGCTAGCGAGACTGCGCGCCAAGATGAATGCCGACCATGTGGCGGATGAGCATGATCTTCTTGAACGGGTCATGCAGGCATCCGCGCCGTCGCCGGGTCTGCGGGCAAGGGCGACTGGCCGGGCAACCGAACTGGTGCGTCTCATCCGGGAGGATGGCGACCCGGGTCTAATGGAGGTCTTTCTTGCCGAGTACGGGCTTTCTACCGAGGAAGGTATCGCGCTCATGTGCCTTGCCGAGGCTCTTTTGCGGGTACCCGATGCGGATACGATCGATGCGTTGATTGAAGACAAGATCGCCCCATCACATTGGGGCGCGCATCTGGGGAAATCCTCATCGCCCTTGGTGAATGCCTCGACCTGGGCATTGATGCTGACGGGAAAGGTGCTTCAGGACGGTCGCGGCTTAGCACATGTTCTTCAGGATGCAGTGCGCAGGCTGGGCGAACCCGTCATCCGGACGGCCGTCGGGCGGGCGATGAAAGAACTTGGCGCCCAGTTCGTCCTTGGTGAGACGATTGATGCCGCCGTCACACGCGGAAAGAAACAGGTCGCGCGCGGATATACCTATTCCTACGATATGCTTGGCGAGGCCGCGATGACGGCACAGGATGCCGCGCATTATCTGGCGGCCTACCGGAACGCCATTGCCCGTCTGGCCAAGGAGGCGACAGGCGAGATCCGCGACAATCCGGGCATATCGATCAAGCTTTCGGCGCTGCACCCACGATACGAACAGACACAACGCGACCGGGTGATGACCGAACTCGTTCCCCGCGTGCTCGATCTGGCGCAGGCTGCCAAGAAGCACGGTATCGGACTGAACATAGATGCGGAAGAAGCGGACAGGCTGGATATAAGCCTGGACGTGATCGAGGCCGTGGCACGCGATGAAAGCCTAGCCGGATGGGATGGTTTCGGGATCGTGGTTCAGGCGTACGGGAAGCGCGCACCGCATGTGATTTCATGGTTCCATGCGCTAGCGGAGGAGCTTGACCGCAAATTCATGCTGCGGCTGGTGAAGGGCGCCTATTGGGACACGGAGATCAAGCTTGCCCAAGTCGAAGGTCTTGAAGGATTTCCGGTCTGGACCCGAAAAGCGGCGACGGATGTGGCCTATATCTGTTGTGCGAAACTGCTGCTCGAGATGACCGACCGGATCTATCCACAATTTGCGACCCACAATGCCCATACGGTCGCAGCGATCCTTGAAATGGGAGCGGACAGGCAAAACTACGAGTTTCAGCGATTGCACGGAATGGGAGGATCGCTGCACGAAAAGGTGAAGAGTAAGGAGCACACGCGTTGCCGGATCTATGCTCCGGTTGGCGCGCACAAGGATCTGCTGGCCTATCTCGTCCGACGCCTGCTTGAGAATGGCGCGAACAGTTCCTTCGTGCATCAGATCGTCGACAAGGATGTTCCTGCCGAAGTCGTGGCGACCGATCCGTTCGAGGCGCTGGAACGTGCCGGGGACAATCGGGCGGTCATACCTCCGATCGATCTTTATGCGCCAGAACGGAGCAACTCACGCGGGTGGAACCTCCAGCATCCCGAAGATCTTGCCGAGATCGACGCGGCGCGGACTCCGTTCAGAACCCATAAATGGGTTGCAGGAGACGCGCTTTCCGGAGAACGGATCGAGGTCCGCAACCCATCCGATCCGGAAGAGATCGTCGGTCATGCGACGCTTGCGAGCCGCGAAGATGTCGAGCAAGCTCTGTTGCAGGCGACGCGGTGGGCGGCATCTGCAGCGGAGCGGGCTAAGGTTCTTGTCCGGGCCTCCGACCTTTACGAGGCGAATTTCGGAGAACTCTTCGCACTGCTCACGCGCGAAGCCGGAAAGACACCCCGCGATGCGATCGCAGAATTACGGGAAGCTGTTGATTTTCTGAGATATTACGCCGCGCGAGGGCGTGAGGTGGAGGCGCCGGCACGGGGAGTCTTTACGTGCATTTCGCCTTGGAATTTCCCGCTGGCGATCTTCACCGGGCAGATCGCAGCGGCCCTTGCTGCGGGCAACGGGGCAATCGCGAAACCGGCCGAAGCGACGATATTGATTGCATCGGCCGCGGTTCGGCTGATGCACGAGGCGGGCGTTCCTGAAAACGTGCTTCAATGCCTTCCCGGAGAGGGTAATGTGGTGGGGAAAGCCGTAACGGCGGATAACCGGATCGCGGGGGTGTGTTTCACAGGGTCAACGGCAACGGCACAATCCATCAACCGGACAATGGCCGCGCATATGGACGCGGCCGCACCGCTGATCGCCGAGACCGGCGGGCTGAATGCTATGCTCGTGGACTCCACCGCCCTGCCCGAGCAGGCCGTGAAGGACATTGTCACAAGCGCGTTCCAATCCGCGGGGCAGCGCTGTTCGGCCCTGCGCCTTCTCTATGTACAGAAGGATGTTCGTGAGACCTTTCTGAAGATGTTGTTCGGCGCGATGGACGAGTTGCGCCTGGGCAATCCCTGGGACGTGGTCACCGATGTTGGCCCGGTCATCGATCTTCGGGCAAAGACCGAGATCGACGCATATGTTGCGACAGCCGAAGCGGAGGGACGGCTTCTGAAACGCCTTCAGACCCCGGACACCGGTCACTTCGTTGCGCCCGCGGTCCTGTCGGTTGCCGGGATCGGGGACCTTGAGCGAGAGGTCTTTGGGCCAATCCTTCATGTCGCCAGTTTCGATGCCGAAGAGATCGACGATGTGATCGCTGCGATAAACGCATCCGGATACGGCCTAACCTTTGGAATTCACAGCCGCATCGATAACCGGGTAGAGCAGGTTACCCGGGATCTTCATGTTGGCAATATCTATGTAAACAGAAATCAGATCGGTGCAATCGTCGGTTCACAGCCTTTCGGCGGCGAGGGATTGTCCGGTACCGGGCCCAAGGCCGGAGGCCCGGCCTACGTGACACGATTCACACAACCCGCCCGGATTCGCGCGACGCCAACACCCGGGCTGAGCGTGGATATCGCGGCACTGCAAGCCCTGATCGACAAGGCGGGACGGCCGGAGAATGCGCCGCTTTCAAGCGTATCCCTTCCTGGTCCCACAGGAGAATCGAACCGGCTGTCGATGCATGGACGAGGATTGATCCTGTGCCTTGGGCCGACTGCGGATCTTGCGATCCGGCAGGCGCGGCAGGCGCGGGGCGCTGGGTGCAAGGCTGTATTGGTCGCTCCGGGTGCAGAGGGGGCATGGGCGCTTGCCGGGAACCTGCCCGCCGATGCGCTCAGAACGTTGCGCGGGATCGACGCCGTTGCGCTCTGGTCGGAAGATCTGGAAGCGGCAAGGCGCGCATTGGCGGACCGCGACGGACCGATCGTGCCGCTCTTGTCCGAGGATGATCTGGATGAGCGCTGCGTGCTTGAGCGACATATCTGCATCGACACGACGGCAGCGGGAGGCAACGCGCGCTTGCTTGCCCAGTCGGCATAACAAGGCAATCCGGCGCGGGTTGCCTGTCGTTCGCTATCTTGGTCCGAAAAGTCGATTCGTTCTGGGCCGAATGATGCGGATCGCATTATGGTCTTCAGGGTCGATCGCCACTACGCGTACTATCGCTGTGAGACGAGAGGCTGCGAAGCCAAGAGCAAGTCGGTTCCTCGTGCCAGGATGGAAGAAGTTCTTGCAGAGATTCTGAAAGGTTTGCAGCCAGCACGGGGCCTTTTTCAGTTAGCAAAAGCCATGCTTCGCGATGCATGGAATATGCGTCTAGCTCTAGCACTTGATGAAAAGGACGCGGTGCAAAAGCAGCTGCTAGAAACCGACAGCCAAATTGAAGGTCTTCTTGACCGGATTGTCGAGGCGACCAGTGCTTCGGTTGTCTCTGCGTATGAAACGTGCATCGAGAAGCTCGAACAGCAGAGAATTATCCCAGAGGAGCGGCTTGAAAGATCGGTGCCGCCGAAAGGACGGCTAGAGGACTGTATGGAACTCGCGCTGAAATTCTCTTCAAGTCCTTGGAATATATATCAAAATGGTGACTTCTCTATGCGCCAAACTGAGCTCAGATTGGCGTTTTCGGAGCCTCTGCGATACAGCCAATATGGTATGTATGGAACTCCTGTATTCGCTTTCCCTTTCAGATACTTAAGGGGGATTTCAGTATCAAAAAGCGAGATGGTGCTGCTGGAGAGAATTGAACTCTCGACCTCTCCCTTCGACCCCCGTCGGACTTTCGTCCCAGTGTGGGGGCTGGACTATCCCTTGACCGTAGCGCTACTTCGCGCCTTAGGCCCCGCCCGTCTAGTCTCTACACCTTCCCGGATTTCTCCGGGCTTGGCTCGGGATTGGCATTGGTCATCAGACCTTTAGCTTTCCCCGAATTTGAGCGGTTCGCACCCGAGTCGTTTCCGGCCGGGGAGGCAAATGATGTTACCAAGGGAGTGCTCTACCTCTGAGCTACAGCAGCAACGGGGCGGGAGATACCGTTTTGCCCCGATTTACACAAGAGCCAATTCGGCAGAAAACGTGATCCCGGTTTAAGCGAGCGGGAATACGGTAGCGTCAGGTCGGAATGGACCCTCGTGACACCTTCCTTGTTCATTAATGGCGGCATTGCAGAGAAAGTCATATCTGACTGCGGCAAAGATCGCCATCAGAACCAGGCGATAAAGCCAGTCATCGAGTATGCAATCAGAGCGATTAAGGAGCGACCCCGACGTCAATCCAAACCAGAGCGCGTTGACCGCACCCGCAAAAATCGCGATCGTCAGAATTGATATCATCATCGGATCTACTCACCCTCCGACCTCTGTTCACCCAACGATTCTGGCAAGAATAGGGCCGAAAAATTGCAATCCGCCTAAGTCTGTCTAGCCGTGTTCCCACGGCACAACAAAATGGCCAAGGATTTCGGACAGCTTCATGTCCTCAGGCGCCGCGCCCTCGACAACGGCGATCAATCCCACTTTCGGGTCTTCACGCACTCGCGCCACGCGCGCCGATAGGCCAGCCCTTTCCAGCGCCTCGTTGTAGACCCGCGTGATTGCCAGTCTGCGAAGGTCGGGCTTGAAAACCTTTCCAACCGCTGTCTTCGGAAGTTCCGTGAGAATGCCGATATGCTTTGGATGTGCCGCGCGCTCGGAGATCCGGTTGGCGGCGAAAGCAAGTAGCTCCTCAGTGCTCGCGCTCGCGCCCGAAACGAGTTCGACATAGGCGCAAGGGATCTCACCTGCATGGGCGTCGGGCTGGCCGATTGCGCCCACCATGGCAACGGCGTCGTGCCCCGCCAGCGCCTCCTCGATGACTGCGGGGTCGATATTATGTCCGCCGCGGATAATCAGGTCTTTCGCACGGCCGGTAATCCACAAGTACCCGTCCCGGTCAATGCGGCCAAGGTCACCGGTTCTCAGGTATGTGTCGTAGTGGAACAAGTGCAGATTCTTGTCGCTCTCTGTGTAGGTGGCACCCGGAATCACCCCCGGATTGGCCACGCAAATCTCGCCGATATCGTCCGGAGGACACTCCGCAACACCGCCATCAGAAGTATGCACCAGAATCTTTACATCGGTGTAGGGGAACGGGAATCCGACCGAGCCGATCCGCTTTTCTCCATCCGTCGGATTGCAGGAGACCAAGCAGGTTGCCTCAGTTAGCCCATATCCCTCGATCAGCGTCACCCCTGTGGCTTTTTCGAACCTATTGAAGAGCTCGACGGGCAGAGGGGACGAGCCCGAAAACGCCGTCTTGACCGAAGAGATATCCGCGTCAACGGGACGTTGCATAAGCGCGGAAAGCGCGGTTGGAACCGTAATGATAAAGGTGATTTTCCATCTCTCGATCAACTTCCAGAAATTGTCGAACACGCCCTCTCCGCGATAGCCCTGCGGCGTCGGGAAGACCACATGGGCCCCGGAGGCCAGCGCGGACATGACGATCACATGGCAGGCAAACACGTGGAACAGGGGCAAGGGGCACATGATATTGTCCGTCTCAGTGAAGAGAAGCCTGTGCCCGATCCACCCATTGTAGATCATGCCTGAATACTTGTGCTGTGCCACCTTGGGCATGCCAGTTGTACCGCCTGTATGAAAATAGGCGGCGACCCTGTCTCCTGCGCTGTCGGCGAAATCAAGAGTGCGCGCCTGCCGGCCTGCTTCAGCATTGAAATCAAGAACGCGCGCTTTGTGCGATACAGGATTCTTGGGCCGGATGAGCGGCACGATCCAGCTTTTCGGCGGGCTAAGATATCGGTTCAGATCTACTTCGAGAATGGTTTGAACATTTGGAGCCAAGCGCGCAGCTTTGCCGGCTTTCTGCGCGAGGTCCGACTTCGGAAATCCCTTAAGCGTGACGAGAAATCTTCGCACCGGTATCCCGAAGAATGCTTCCGATCTGTTCCGGTTCAAGAAGCGGATTGATCGGATTCACAATTCCGGCAATCATCCCTCCCAACAAGGTGACCACCGTCTCGTTGCAGTTGGGAAGAAGGTAGGCGACCACATCTTTTTCGCCAATCCCAAGGCTACGGAACAGGTTCGCTACCTGACAGGTCCGCCCGTGAAGCTCGGCCCAAGTCAGAGTCTCGACTTTGTCCTTCGGGCCCGACGTAATCTGGAAAGAGACTGCATCGCGCGTCCCATGCCGCGACGCGACATCCGCCAGAAAATCGTGCATTGTCCTGGCTAGGTCGCGCTCCTCCCAAGGCATCTCCTCCTCGATGCGCAGCGCGTCCTCGCGTGTAGCGAAATTTCCCATCGAACCCTCCCGTCGACCAGTTTCTTCTGGCGCTTTCGTTGAGAGGATGCTGCGGCATTCATGCGCCCGCCGCAAGATGACGGGCAAAGAATACGTCACGTCAAATCTACTCCGAAGGAATCCGAAGGACCTGACCCGGATAGATCTTGTCTGGGTCGGACAACATCGGTCGGTTGGCCTCGAATATCTCGTTGTATCGGGCACCCGAACCGAGCGTCTTCGACGAGATGGCCCAGAGAGAGTCGCCCTTTGCAACGGTATAGGTCTTCATTTCCGCGCCCATGGCGGCATCATCAACCGCCGCGACACCCTCAACATTGCCCAGAGCAACGATGACCTTCTCCTTCATTTCCTGGCTGACAGGAGCGCCAGAAATCTTGACAGTGTCTCCTTCCATCGAGATTTCCAGCCCCGTCGTATCAAGGCCAAGGCTATCAACCTCTTTCTTCAAGGTATCCACTTGCGCTTCAGAGGCTTCGGCCCGACCGAACAGAGATTTTCCCGCATCTTTTACAAAACTAAACAGTCCCATCGTCCATCCCTCCAATATCTTCGGATGGTCCAATTGAAGCAGACGTAGCCGCAGACTGTAAGGGGAATTACTCTGCCGCCATCCCCTCGGTGAATTGCAGCCTTGCGAGCCGGGCATAAAGGCCCCCGCTCGCAACCAGTTCGTCATGGGTGCCCTCCGCGACGATCTGACCTTTGTCGAATACAAGAATTCGATCGGCTTTCTTTACCGTGGCAAGACGATGCGCGATGACAAGCATCGTCCGCGTCTCGCTCAACCGGTCGACAGCATCCTGCACGGCGCGCTCGCTCTCTGCGTCCAATGCGGAGGTCGCCTCATCCAGCAGAAGAACGGGCGCATCCCGCAAGATCGCGCGCGCAAGCGCGATACGCTGCTTTTGGCCACCCGATAGCATGATGCCTCGCTCACCGACGTAGGTATCGTATCCCTGTGGCAGATCGCTGAGGAAGCCATGCGCCGCGGCGGCTCTCGCGGCCTCTTCCACTTCGGTATCGCTCGCATCGGGACGGCCGAACCGGATATTCTCGCGGGCCGATGCTGCGAATATCACTGGATCCTGGGGCACGAGGGCGATGGCCTGCCGGAAATCCGCGCGTGTTAGATCGCGCAAGTCGTATCCGTCAAGCGTGATCCGCCCCGACGCCGGATCATAGAAGCGCAGAAGCAACTGGATCACCGTCGATTTGCCCGCCCCGGATGGACCGACAAGAGCGACTGTTTCCCCTGCACGAACCGTGAACGACACGTCGTCCAGTGCCGCCTGTTCTGGCCGGGAAGGGTACGTGAAGCGCACATTCTCGAAGGCCACCGCGCCCTTGAAGTCGGGAATCGTGGGCTGTCCTGCCGGATCTTTGATCGTGTCTTCGGCATGAAGCAGATCTAACAGGCGCTCGGTCGCCCCCGCCGCCCGCTGCAACTCGCCCCAAGTCTCGGACAGTGCGCCCACCGACCCGGCAAGCAGAACGGCATAAATGACAAACTGCACGAGTTCGCCCACCGTCATCAAATCGGAACGCACGTCGCGTGCCCCGATCCACAGCACCCCGACGATTCCCGCAAAAACCAAGGAAATGACAATGAAGGTCATCAGCGCTCGGGTGTGGGTCCTACGTTTCGCGGCAAGAAACGCCGTCTCGGTCACGCCCGCGAACTGCTCGCGACTGGCGTCTTCATGAGTGAAGGCCTGCACCGTCTGAACCGAGAGAAGAGCCTCCGAGGCATTCCCCGAAGAGGCTGCGATCCAGTCCTGACTTTCGCGGCTGAGCGCCCTCAGGTGGCGTCCCAGAATGATGATGGGAACGATGACGGCCGGGACGATCAACAGGACAAGCCCCGCCAGCTTCGGCGAGGTTATGAACAGCATGACGAGCGCGCCGACCAGAAGGAGCGCATTCCGGAGCGCTATGGAAATCGAGGACGAGATGACCGAAAGGATCAAGGTCGTGTCCGTGGTGATCCGGCTGAGGACCTCGCCCGTCATGATTTTTTCGAAGAATGCTGGACTAAGGCCTATGACGCGGGCGAAGACCGCCATTCTGATATCGGCAACAACTCGCTCGCCAAGTCGCGTCACGAGATAGTAACGCAGGGAGGTGCCGAGTGCGAGCAATAGCGCGATCCCGAGCGCCGCCATGAAGTATTGATCCAGAAGCGTCGTCGCCGAGGTTTCGAACCCATCGACCACCCTACGGACAGCCAAGGGAAGGATCAGGGAGATGCAAGCTGTTGCGACCAAAGCGGCAAGCGCGGCGAACACGGTCGTCCGATAAGGCCGAAAAAACGGGGCAAGACCGGCAACCGAGCCGATCCTCTTTGACCGCGCGCGTTCTTCCACCTTAATCGGAGGTGTCTCTGCCATGATTGTTCCCTTCGTTCAAACGGGGATACCGACAAGATTAGCCGCCTTCAAGTGTCCCGCAGCCGCAGTCTCGTTCTGTCGGCCACATCTGAACATCTCGCTGCGACACGCGCGGAAATTCGGATCTGCGTCGCACGGCTAACACACGCCTTGTCCGCGCAGTGCGAAAGCGAAAAGACTGGCCGGAGAATGTAGGAATAAACCGGTTGGAGCGGGCGGCGGGAATCGAACCCGCGTCATCAGCTTGGAAGGCTGAGGTCTTACCACTACACAACGCCCGCTCAACGCAATACGAGTTATTTCATACGCATTCCGGGGTCAAGGTGAGACCCGCGCCTTCGAGGGAGATAACGATGCCCAAATCGCATGCCGTGATTATCGGAGTGGGCGACGGCTTGTCGGCGGCGCTGGCGCGGGAGCTTGTGACGGATCATGATCTAACCCTCGCTGCTCGCTCAGGTGAAAAGATGAAAGTGGTCGCGGAAGAGACCAATGCGCGGACAGTCCTCCTGGATGCGACGGACGAAAGCGCCGTCGCGGCACTTTTTGAGGACCTCCCTGCCCCTCCAAGGGTTGTCATCTACAACCCCTCTGCACGGGTGCGTGGCCCCATCGCGGATCTTGCAGTCGAAGACGTGCGCAAAGCGGTCGAGGTCACGGCGATCGGAGCCTTTCTCGCCGGGAAGCACGCGGCGAGGCGGATGCTGGACACCGAGCCGGTCGAGGGGACACGGGGCACGATCCTCTTCACCGGCGCATCGGCCGGCGTGAAGGGGTTTCCACAATCTGCCCCGTTCGCAATGGGCAAGTTCGCGCAGCGCGGCCTGGCCGAGAGCATGGCACGTGAGCTTCACCCGAAGGGTATTCACGTCGCCTGGATCAACATTGATGGTGCGATCCTCAATCCCGGCCGCACTGAACCTCAGGACAATCCCGGTTCAATGCTCCGTCCCGAAGCCATCGCTCGGACCTACCGGCACTTGATCGAACAGGATCGAAGCGCATGGTCGAACGAGTTTGCCGTCAGACCTTGGGTCGAGAGGTTCTAGGGGCCAAATCGCCTTCGGCCAAATCGCTGCTCAACGGCGCAGAACGTGATTTCCGATGGACTATCTGACAGTCTGCTTTCGGTAGAAGCGGTCGTTCCCGACCAAAACCGCGTTTAGACGGCCGCAGATGACTGGTTACCCTGGCAGACCAGTCATCCGACCAAAACCGTCAGATGTCCGCGATGAGCCCAAAATCGACCGGTGGCGGTTCGCGATTTTCTCGCGGGTGGAGATAATGTTGATGGATGGCACACGAACGCTCCTGAGCTTCCTCTAGCTCTGTCCCCGCTAGCTCCGCTGCTTCTTAGTCGCTCCCCCGGCGGCTCTAGAACTGCCTGCTCACCGAGAAGCCTTTGGTTGCTAGGTGACAAGTACTGATTACGTTGTGTACGCCAACGCTGTTCCGCGAGCATCCAAAAACATGCGCTATTGGACTTATTGTTCACCGGTGGCCGCAGAATGGCCCCGGATTCATGCCGAAAGCTCCTAAATTAATATAACTAATGACAAAGTAGTAATGTTAATTTCAGGGTGTGTGTAGGTGATGAGTTCCTTGTAGCGAGTGTGCCGCGTGCCGATGTGTATGTTGTGTGAGCCTTGGATGGCACGTGGCGAGTAACCAGGATGGTGGCGGGTGGGCCACCGGCCCGATGTGAGTGAGTAAGAGTACAAATGCGCAGTTCTTGTCGACTTGAAATTGCCGCGCTTTTCTTCGCAACAACCTTCCTGCTGACTGCAGTAGCGATGACCTTGGCCGGTTCGTAACCGAAGACCAGCGTCGTTCACAGTCCTACCAACAATGGCAGCTTCGTCCGCAACTCGGACTTACGCTGGGGCAGGTCAGCACTTTTATCGGATACTTCCAAAGTCTATCCCATTTCCGGTCACAGAATAGACGTCTTTGTTTTAGAAAATCATCGATGAACTCTGCAAATGTCCGAGAAGAAAAGGCGAGCGCTTTTCTTTCTCATGGACCGTGAACACAAGACGGTGAGACTTAATTGGCCTTTGATCGCCCTTCATATTCGGCCATTGAATCGTCCAAACCCAAAGATGATCTTGATCGCCTATCCGATCGGGTTTCCCTATCTGGCAACGAAGGCGAGCTGGGCAATCAGCGGTCAGGGCGAGGAACTGTGGCGCTGAGGGACCTCCTCCGCAACCTTGACCCTTATCAAGAGCCAGGTGTCTGGGTCTACTCGGAGCTGCAGACCGGGATGCCCTTGCCAGCTGGTACTGTGGTCACGGTAATGGAGAACGAAGGCCAGACCGTTGTGCTGGCGGAAGATGACGCAAGGAACGCTGGGCTGGAACCGTTGTTCAGAGCAGCATGGATCACACTCCGCGTTCATTCCGCTCTAGAGGCTGTTGGGCTGGTGGCACAGGTTTCATCCCGGCTTGCTGATGCTGGTATCTCCTGCAACATTATCGCTGGAGCGCGCCACGATCACATTCTAGTGCCTTACGAGCTTGCGGAGGATGCCCTAAACGTCCTTCGCAACTTGCAGCTACAGCAGTAACCCGACTTCTCACTCAAGCTAAATTTGATCTCTGCTCTGAAACGAGAGAGCGGCAAAAACAATCGGTGAGGCGATTGCCGATGGGGAGGCTCAGGGTCTTTCTTGGCCATGATAATTCATGCCAGCGCTCAAAATTCGCCATATTTAAGCACAATAAGTAAGTCTAATTTGCGAACCTGATCGATGTATCGATGTGCTGGCCAAAAATAGTAGGATTGCCGTGTACAAACGGGCCATCTGGGTGAGCCTTCGATCGAACGTGGTTAATCGTGTGAATGGCGGTTGGGAACCACCGCCTGATGTTGAGGTAGCTGAAATGCGTTCTGGAACACCCACCTTTCGTCAAAAGCTTGGCTTTCTACTTGTGATCGTCTGTTGTGTCACGATCTACTCCGCGTTCAGGGTCTAAGGGGCTATCTGTTGACGAAGTCCTGAAGTAGCGACCTCGAACCTGCGGTTTGTTACCGATCGAAGGCACTGGTCCATGTGGTTCGATGTAACAGAACGTGCCGGAAGAAAATGCGACTTAGTCACTTCAACTGCTCGCAGTCTTCGGAACTCAAGCCTCAGCATCCAGCACGGGCAATGACCGGAAGGGACCTCCCCGTTCAACTTGTCATTAATTTGCGCTTTGGCGAGATCGCGATACGCTGCCGCGCATCATTTGCGATTTGTGGGTGAGGGTCATCTCCAAACATCTTGATTTACGCAGCGGACGCATCAGGCCGGTTTGTCCCGCACCTCGGACATAGGCGCATATTTCGTCGCCGTCCGCTCTCGGTGTAAGCGGTCGTTCACCCCCGAAACTGCGTCTCGATAGCCCTGGATGACCGGTTAGGACGGCAAAGAAGTCTTCTGACTCAGTCGCTCAGATGACTGCTACGAGCCCGAAGGCGACCTTACTCGTTTCCGCAGCATTGGCCGGAATGGGCGGCAAGCGGCTGCCCTCTTATTCTGCAAGAAATCTTGGAATGATGTGGATTGGTCGCCGCCAAACGGCTCACTAGACGGATATCGGATCCGGTCGGGTACTGTGTAGCCTCAGGATGCGCCGGGTATAACGGTAAGCCCCAGCATGTTCCAATTCTGCATCCCGCCACGGTAGTAGAAGATCTTTTCCGCCGGAAAGCCTGCCTCGATCATACGGCGCGCTGCAGTTGGTGATTGGCCGCACCAAGGGCCGTTGCAGAACAGCACGACGGCAGGAACGTCAGCCTCGCAGATCCAACCGTCGAAATCGATCTCGCATCCCAACTCGCCTAGTCTGTCGGCAGCCTCGTTATATGGGACAGAGATCGCTCCCGGGATAGTACCTTCCTCGTATTCCGGGCGTACACGTCCGTCGACAAGTACGGCCTCACGGGATTGCAGAAACTCCAGCACCTCCAATTCTCCAATCGTTGTAACGCCAGGAGCGGGGCTCATCGGCTGGATGCAGAAATTCGGACAGGGCCGTGAGGTTCTGACCCAAGGCTCGCCCAAGCGTGCCTTTGTGTCCTGGTTGCGCATGATCTCGACTGGACCGTCAGTTGTCTGAACGGTGACACTCATGATGTCCTTTGTAATGCCGACGTCGTCAGCGATGGCCGTCGTCGCGATCACTGCTGCCGATAGGCCAAACAATATTCCTCGCATCTGCATCTCTCCATTGCCCCGTGCTGATACCCATCTTACAGCCCACCCAATTGCCGGGTCGAGAATGCTTCTTATTCCTTGTTTCACATTCGCGGTCCGGGGTTATCAGCATCTGCTGCATTGAAATGCTGTGCAATCAATCAAAGGCCGTTTAGGTGAAGCTGCAACGCAGCGCCCAGCAATCCGGCCAAGGTCTGTAGGGGCCAAGAGTAACATTAGTGCTTTTGGCAAAACCAGCGTCACCTCTGCATCCCGAATCGGGAAAATGGAGTTCAATCCTTTGCTGCAGACGCCGAGCAGCAAGACACTAGAAGGACACACAAGTTCTGCAAGACGTGACCGCCACGTCAAATCAATTGCTTTCTCGGATTGACGCGGACGGGCGACTTTGGATGGTTCGTAGTTTGTCGGACGAATGCATGCCCGGGTTTGAGATCGGCGTTCTGGATCGAAACCACGACACAATTCCAATGGGCGTTTCAGCCGACCCTTCCGGGTTCATCGTCACCTTGTTGGTGGATGATGTGGAGGCGGTGCATGCGCATGCTTCTGATGCCCCAAACTCTGGTGACGATCTGGCCAACTGGAAATCTACGGCATAGCCCGCGTCAATCCGACTACGAGACTTACCAAACCAGAAACGACCGCAATGAACGATTCCCCGCCCAGGGCTCGCAGCGGACATTCGCTGTCAGCGTGTAGCGAAACATCCCGCTATCAGCCCTCGGGCCACGAGGATCTGCCGCTCACGCAGGATGCGATGACTACTGCCGTCGCGCGCCATCAACTCGACGGGCGGGCCGTCCTCCATGATGCGGCTCTGGTCCAAGACGAGGATGCGATCCATCCGCCCCACTATTTCCAGTAGGTGTGCGATCACCAACGTCATACACCCCTCCATCAGCCGCTCGGCTGCCTCAGCGACCCGTGGCTCGGCCTCGGAATCAACGGACAATGTAGCCTATCCATCACCAGGACCAGCGCATCCGAATGGAAGGTCCGCGCGATGTCGACCCGTTGGCGCTCGCCGCCAGAGACCTTCACGCCCCCCTCGCCAACTTCATACGGGTCTATTGATTACCCCTCTGGATCGCAATCTGAGCGATCACCTTGCCGGAATAGAACTGGTGGATCGGTAAGAGTAGTTGGCTGGGAAATCACCCTCTTCGAATCATGGCGCTCTCGAACTCTGCTTCTTGGGCGGCGCCCCAGGCTTCCACAGAGAAGCGATTGACCATCCGACGCAACGCACCCATGCGTTCGCGCCTTTCCTCTGGCTGCATGTCCAGTGCGTGAAGAATGGCCTGGTCCATCGAGCGATTGGAATAGGGATTGGTTATGATCGCTGAGTTCAGCTCCACAGCAGCCCCAGCGAATTCCGACAGGACGAGTACACCATCATGGTCCGTCCGCGCTGCGACGTATTCCTTGCAAACCAAATTCATGCCGTCGGCCAGCGGTGTGATCCAGGCCACGTCCGCAGCCAGATAATACTTGATCAGGTCATCGAATGGAATTGCCCGCGAAATCAGGACGATCGGCTGCCAATCAAGTGTCCCGAAACGCCCGTTGATGCGTCCTGCCGTTTCCTCGATCTCGGATTGAATCCCTTCGTAGCTGGTCATGTTGCGGTTGGCACTGACGGAGACATGCATAAGCCGGACCTTGCCCATGAGGCGTGGATTCGCTTCCAGCACGCGTTCAAGGCTTTCAAGCTGTTCCACGCCCCCTTTGGTGTAATCAGTGCGCCCAACCGAGACAATCAATTTGCCGTCGCCCATTGTGTCTCGGATCACTTGTGCCTTTGCCTGTACCTCTGGGTCGTTTGCCCGATCCTCGATGAAGTCGACGGCCACGCCGACGGCCGAGGAGCTGATCGCGATAACGCGGTCTTGGTAGGAGATCAGGGTGGGCGCCGTGCGTTCGCTCAAAGCGGTGCCCTCAGATATCAAGTCCGGATCGACCGCCTTGCGCTCCGTCACGTTGACATCGACCAAACTCCGGGCGACCGACAAGAAGTTCGCGGCATAGCGAGGAATGTGGAACCCGACCACGTCGCAAGCCAGCAGGCTTTCGACGATTTCCTTTCGCCACGGCAGGACGTTGAACATGTCGGCGGCGGGGAACGGTGTGTGGTGGAAGAACGAGATGACCACGTCGGGGCGCAGCTGGCGGAGATAGCCGGGCACCAACCATAAATTGTAGTCATGTACCCAGACCCGCGCACCCCTGCTGGCCTCGCGTGCGGCAGCCTCGGCAAAGGCCCAGTTCACTTCGCGAAATGTCGGCCAATCAACGGGGTCGTAGTTATACCGGTCCTTGAAGCTGTGCAGGATTGGCCAGAATGCCTCTTTCGACGAGACGTGATAAAAACTGCTGACCTGTTCCTTGGTCAGCGGTAGGCGCGAGACGGTATAGCTTCCATGGGCGTCCTCGATCTCGACGACACGCTCAAAGTCGGGGTTGGCCGGGTCTTCTGCCAGTTTCCATGCGATCCAGGCGCCGTGGTCCGCTTTCCCGAAAAAGCTCTTGAGCGTCGGCACAATGCCGTTGGGGCTGGAGTTTTCGCGGAAGATCGTTTTTCCGTCCTCGACGACCTCTTCGTAGGGTTGTCGATGATAGACAATTACAAAATCTGAGGCCATTCCTAGATCTCCGCCGTGCTGGGCGCCGCGATCGGATGCAGGTCGAATGCCGTGATCGCCTCCATGATGCCGGCAGCCCCGATGGCGCGGGCGCGGTGGATGGGTCCGTCAATGGGGAGCGCCCGCAACAGCGCCTGTTCCGCACCGCCGACGGCTACGGCCGGGGTTCCAGCCACAAGCATCGACAGATCGTTCAAAGTATCACCTGCAGCCAGCACCCGAGATCGGGCGACGCCCAAGTGGTCGATCAACCGCAAAAGAGATGGTCCCTTGCTGATGCCGCGCGGCAAAACATCGAAAAAGCGATTGTCCGAGATCAGTGCGTCAGCGCCCAGCTGGTCTACAATCTCAACCGCGGACTCATCGAATAGCTCCGGATCCATGTCATAGCTGACCCGGTAGCGGAAGGATGTCTCTTGCTCCGTCAGCCCTGGATGCCCCGCAAGGCGTGCGCGCACCGTCGCGCCACGATCGCCCCATGTGGACGCGATATCGGCCTCAAGCTGCCCGATAGGTGTGATCCCTTGGGCACGGTCGACATGCGCAATTGTGGTACCGACATCACCCACCACGTAATCCGGCCAAGGCACCCATCCCGACGCGCAGAGATCCGCGATGAATCCCGGGTCACGGCCCGTCACGAACACCAGACCGACACTGTCGCGGCGTCCCTTCACCCAATTATACAGGTGATCCCGGTCGTCGTCGCTGCCGCCCAAAAAAGTCCCGTCAAGATCGGTCGCCAGAACCATGCGGTGGTCGGCCAGTTTCGTCATATCGTCGATCATATCACCCTACTTACGCATCGGACGCCGCGCCGATCTGCACCGGATTGACCAGCAAGATCTCAAGTGCGCGCGGCTCACCTTCGATGGGCCGTGTCCAAAGGGCGTGAAACGCCTGACGCAGGTCGGCGTCGTCGTTGAGGATGCTGTGTACGGTCTCACATATTGGCATCGATACACCGATACGTCGCGCCAGATCGATGACGGAGGTGGCATTCGCCTCGCCCTCCACCACAACGCTGCGACCCTCAAAGCAGTCCGCGCGGCTCATGCCTTGGCCAAGCTGCATACCAAGCGACATATTTCGTGACGTCGTACTTGAACAGGTCAGTGTCAGATCACCTGCCCCCGACAGGCCCGTCACGGTTTCGCGCTGTCCACCAAGCGCGCTGGCAAGAGCCTTCATCTCGTCCATACCGCGGGTGATCAACGCGGCGCGCGTGTTCTCTGCAAAACCCGCGCCGGTCATCATCCCGCAGGCGATTGCGATGACATTCTTGATAGCCCCACCAATCTCGACGCCCACCAGATCGTCGGAGATGTAGGTTCGGAACGAGGCCGTGCTGAGCGAAAGGGCAAACCGCGCGGCGGGGCTTTCATGGGGTGTCAAGCGATCACGATGGCTGAAGTGAAAGGCGACTGTCGCCGCCGTGGGATGTCCAAGCGCTGTCTCCCGTGCAAACGTTGGGCCCGAGATTGCGCCGATACGCGCGTCTTCTAGCTCTTCTCCGACCACCTGCGACATTAGCAGGCCCGTTAAAGGCTCGATCCCCTTGCTGCACACGGCAACTGGCAATCCCGGCGGGATGTGAGGTGCCATCTGGGCGGCAACAGAGCGAATGGCGCGCGATGGCACGACCAGCATCACCGCGTCGACGCCCTGCAAGGCCTGCTCCAGATCTGACGTCGCGCGCAAATCGGCGGGCAGCGGCACGTCTGGCAGATATTCCGGATTGCGGTGCTCGGCATTGATCGCTTGGGCAATCTCCGGCTGACGCGTGTAGAGGCAGACCTCACTATTGGCGGAGGCGACAATTGCGGCAAGTGCCGTGCCCCAGGCACCGCCGCCGATGACCGCAATCCGGTCGTAGGGTCGGCTGTGCAGCCCGGGGCTTGGTAGTGTGCTGCGTATATTCATCGACAGTCTGCCTCCTGTTTTGTTTAGCCTGACACTTTGCATGGTCCTACGCATGCAGACCCTCCAAGGCACGCCTATGCGGGTCATTGGCCGGTTTCGGGGCACATCCATTCAGGTAAAGAATTCCTAGGGGGCTTCAACGGTGATGGTCTGAAAACGACATCGTACGGTGTGAGCCATCCCTGAATTGCCCAATATTCGGGCAAGGTGAAGGAAAAAAAGGCAGCCTGAAATCTGCTCTTTGCGGTGAATTGAAGACCATCTCAGCGCATTTCCAACTTATTGATATGCAATTAAATTTTTGTTTAAAAAGAACTTATACTGAAGACATAGCAGAGGGACCTAAAGCCACTAGAAGTACCTCTTTGGTCAGCAACGGTTTGCAGACTGAATTTCCGACTTCTATGAAGGCATGTCGTTTTTTTGACATCTCCGAAACCTACCGTACTTAGAGACGCGACGCCGCACCGCGGCATGTGTAGTAATCAAAGAGGGAGCATCAAATGCCCAAGGGATTCGTCAGAACTGCAGTATTCCCAGTGGCAGGGCTGGGAACCAGATTTCTGCCTGCCACCAAGGCGACGCCCAAAGAACTGTTGCCCGTCATCGATACTCCTCTGATCCAATATGCCATTGACGAGGCGCGCGATGCGGGCGTCGAACGTATGGTTTTCGTAAGCCACCCCTCCAAATCTGCAATCAAACGTCACGTCACGGATAATGCCGATCTCCGCGCCACGCTGCGCGAACGCGGCAAGGCTCACTTGGCACGCGAATTGCAGGAGGCGGCAATAGACCAAGACGATCATGAGGTGATATTCGTGATGCAGCATGAACCGCTCGGTCTGGGACACGCCGTTCTTTGCGCGCGCGAGTCCGTCCTGCCCGGACCTATCGCCGTCGTTCTCCCTGATGACCTGATCCTTGGGCCAAAAGGGTGTTTGTCAGAGATGGTCGAGGCCTACGAAGAGGTCGAGTCAGGCCATCTCCTCGCAACCATGAACGTACCGAAACAAGAGGTCTCGAAGTACGGCGTACTTTCTGTGGTCGACCAAAGCGGACCGTTCATCAAAGCTAATGGAATGGTCGAAAAACCAGAACCAGCGGACGCCCCTTCAACGGTTGCGGTGGTTGGCCGCTATCTGCTTGACCAAAGCATTTTCGAGGCACTTGCGCGACAAACACCCGGAGCGGGAGGGGAGGTGCAACTGACTGACGCCATCGCCGCAGATATCCAAGGAACTGGACTTTCTGGCTTTCAGTTTTCTGGCCAACGCTTCGACTGCGGTTCCAAGCAAGGGATGCTGTCCGCAATGCTGCATCTTGCACAAAACGATCCCGAATTCGATGATGTACTACGCAAGTTCATTAATGCGGGGCACACGTCAAACGCCGCATGACACCAATTGATTTGGCAATTGCCTCTCACTCCGGGGCGTCGGCATCTGCTTCGGTCCGGGTGTAGGTAACTGTCAAACCGCGGCTGCACCATCATTGAACTATGACCTGCGCCCGGATGAGCGAGGCAGTCTAGGAGGATCCAGACCGACCGCGACCCTTGCCAGCGCCTTTGCCACGATTCGTGCCAGACGGCCCACCCTTTCCGCCCTGCTTGCCCGAAACGGTCAGACGCACGCGATTCTTCTTGCTCGATGGTTTGCCTACAGGTGGCTTCGGTCCGCGTGGACGCTCTTCCTTTCCCGCCGCATCCTGCAATCTGGTTGAAGTGGCATGACGCGGCTTTCGGGGCTTCCACCGATCTGCCGCCTTGGGGTCCGTGGACACCCCATCAGTGTTCTTGGTCTGTTTCTTGAATGCTGGCTTTGCCCCAGCCTTCGGCTTGCGGACCCGCGGTTTGGGATCATCATTCCAATCGACCGGAACAGTCGTTCCCGGCGTCTTGCTTTCGGGCGAAGGCGTCGAAGTCGCGCTCGGTTCCGGCGCTTGCGGCTCGCTCTTCCTTGACCGCGGTGGTTCAGGCTTTCGGAACCTACTGTCTAATTTTGGAACCCCGTCCAATCGAGTCAGTACGGCCCCGTCATCCAACGTCATCATTGGCCCGATAGCCGCGAGGAACCCCGCGACAGAGGCCTCGCGCATTTCGATGAACGAGGCCTCCTGCTGGATTCGGATCGCACCGATATCATCCCGCGTAACATTTCCATTCTTGCAGAGCATCGGCAGAAGCCTGCGTGGTTCAGCACCCGCCGCACGTCCACCTTCCAGCGAGAACCAGACGCTTGGACCGAATTCCACCCGCGGCTTGGCAGCATCATTCGCCTCGGAGAGTTCTTCGGGGGCTGAGTGTCGTTCACGGTAAAGGCGCAGATAGGCAGCGGCCAGCTGATCCGCAGTGAAGCTCTTTGTGAGTTTCCCGACAATCTCGCTGTCGGACTCCACGATGGGCTCGACCCAATCGGGATTGGCCAGCATTCGCTCCTCGTCTCTGGCCGATACCTCCTCTGCGCCCGGGGCGTCGGACCACTCGGCGGTCACCTTTGCCCAACCAAGAAGCCGCTCCGCCTTCTTCCGCGCGACCGGAGGCACGATCAGTGCGCTGACGCCCTTGCGCCCGGCGCGGCCGGTGCGACCTGACCGATGCAGTAGCGTTTCCTGATTTGTCGGCAACTCGGCATGGATCACCAGATCCAGATTCGGAAGATCGATCCCGCGCGCTGCCACATCGGTCGCCACACAGACCCGTGCCCGCCCATCCCGCATCGCCTGCAAAGCATGCGTCCGCTCGCTTTGCGAAAGCTCCCCCGACAAGGCCACGACAGAAAAGCCGCGGTTTGACAGACGGGTGGTCAAGCGATTGACCATAGCACGCGTATTGCAGAACACGATCGCATTGGGCGCCTCGAAGAACCTGAGAATATTGATGATCGCATTCTCGCCGTCGCGAGCCGAGACCCGGAAAGCGCAGTACTCGATATCCGCATGTTGGGATGTTCCGCTCGTGGTCGCGACCCGAATGGCGTCGGTCTGATAGCTCTTCGCTAGCTTGGCGATCGCGGGCGGCACCGTCGCCGAAAACAACAGCGTCTGACGGTCCGCCGGAGCATTTTCGAGGATGAATTCGAGGTCTTCGCGAAACCCCAGATCCAGCATTTCGTCGGCTTCGTCCAGAACCACGGCCTTCAAGGAGCTCAGGTCGATCGATCCACGCATGATGTGGTCCCTCAACCGTCCCGGTGTTGCCACCACGATATGAGCCCCGCGCGCCAAAACGCGGCGTTCATCGCGCATGTCCATCCCACCGACAGTCGACGCCAAGACCGCGCCGGCCCTTTCGAACAGCCACGCCAGTTCCCGCTTGACCTGCAAGGCCAATTCCCGGGTCGGTGCGATCACCAGCGCAAGAGGTGCTGCGGCCTGCCCAAAGACTTCATCTTCGCCCAAGAGCTTCGGGGCAATCGCCAATCCGAAGCCGATGGTCTTGCCTGATCCGGTCTGTGCAGAAACCAAAAGGTCCTTCCCCTCGAACGAGGGATCCGTCACGGCCTCCTGGACCGCAGTCAGGGTGTTGTATCCACGGGCATCCAGTGCTTCAGCCAAGGTCTTCTTCACGGCAGGTCCTCATTCTTCTTCGTTGCGGAGCGTTCAGGAAGATCACAATAGCATCGACCGCCGACGAAGTAGGGCGCCTACCCCGTTGGCGGGCACTTGTACAGAGTATTGCGGTGTTTGAACCGCCCCCGAATTCTTGAATGGAGGCACGGAACGCGACCCTTCGTTGCCCAGTCAGGCTGCCTCAATTGGCCTCCCCTCCACCGGAATTCCGCACGCCGGCTAGAGTGGCCGCCGGGAAGCGGCGCAAGCCCGCGGATCATGTCCGAGGCCTTTTCCCCGATCATGATCGCTGGCGCATTGGTGTTCGAAGAATTGATCGTAGGCATGATCGATGCATCGCAGACGCGTAATCCCGCCAGACCATGAACCTTCAGCTCCGGATCCACCACAGCATCAGGACCATGTCCCATACGGCAAGTTCCCACCGGATGATGATCGGTTTTCGCGTTTTCCATCGCATAGTTGATGATCTCGTCGTCAGTGGCACCTGTACCGGGAAGCACTTCCTTTCGGACATAGGGAGCAAGCGCGGGCTCACGAAGGATTTCGCGGGCCATTTGAAGACCGCGTAACGACATCTCGCGATCATGGGGATCGCTCCAGAAATTCGGATCGATGAGCGGCGCGTCTTGGGGATCATTGGACGCAAGACGAACGCTTCCCCGGGATCGCGGCCGGAGATAGGCGCTGTTCAGCGTAACTCCCGCGCCGTTGATCCGGACAATCCCCTTTTCGATGCCCGAGCCTTGCCCAAGGTGAAACTGGATATCCGGCGATCGGGCGTCGGGATCTGCATACCAGAACCCTCCGGTCTCGAAGAGCGAAGCGGTGACAGGGCCGGTCTTGGTGAGGATGTATTGCAAGGCGGCAAGCATCGTTCGGTCCAGCCGCTCCACACCGTCATAAGTGTGCCTTCCGGTACATTCGGAGATCGTGCAAAGATCCAGATGGTCCTGCAAATTCTGGCCAATACCGGGCAGATCATGGACCGGTTCGATGCCAACAGAACGCAGATGATCGGCAGGCCCGATTCCCGATAGCATCAAGAGCCTCGGCGATCCGATTGCACCTGCTGCAAGCACCACGCAACGGTCGGCCTCGAATCTCATCCGCTGCCCCTTTTGGCGGCATTCAACGCCATGGGCGCGACCCGCAGAAACAAGGATGTGCATCACCTCGACGCCCGTTCTAACCGTCAGATTGGGACGGCGTTCAGCCGGCTTCAGGAACGCCCGCGCGGTCGAGGACCGTCGCGCATCCCGTTGAGTCAGTTGGTAGAAGCCACAGCCCGCCTGATGGCGCCCGTTGAAATCCTCATTGTAGGGCATGCCCCAGTCCTGCGCAGCGCGCAGGAATGCACTACAGATTGGCAATGCCCCGCGAGGCATCGAGACCCCAAGGGGTCCCTCACGCCCATGGTAGTCATTCGAAAACCGCTCATTGCCTTCGGCGCGCCTGAAATAGGGAAGAACCTCACGATAGCTCCAGCCCTCGCAGCCATGGTCATTTGCCCATGCGTCATAATCCTCTCGGTGACCGCGCGTGTAGATCTGGGCATTGATCGATGAACCGCCACCGATGACCTTGGCCTGAGTATACCATAAGGAGCGGCCGCCAAGTCCGGCTTGTGGGACTGTGGACCATCCCCAGGACGCGATGCCCTTCGTCATCTTGGCAAAGCCGGCCGGCATGTGAAACAGCGGATTCCGGTCACGCCCGCCCGCTTCCAGAAGCAGCACACGGGCGTCGGGATCTTCGCTGAGCCGCGCGGCAAGAACGCACCCGGACGAGCCACCGCCGATGATTATGTGGTCATAGCTCGAAATAGACATCCCGCGCCCCCAAAGGTAACCGTATGGTTACACCACCGTTTCACGACCATTCCGACAGTGTCAACCGGCGGCGCGCGCAGAGGCGTGATGTCAGCGCCTGTGTCGCGGCAGCGCCGTCTTGACCATGATTGCAAGATCAAGACAGATCGATCGGCGGTCGGCGTAGATCAGATCCAGTCGGGCCTTACGCGGGATGCATGCGCGGCAATAGACCGTGTCGGTCTCCTCGACGGTTCGCGTCCTGGCAAGCAGCCATTCCTCGTGTGCATGAAAATGCAGAGACGCGAGTCCAGTGATTCCAGGTCGCGATTTCAGGACCTTCCCATAGAGGTCGGGGAACCGCTCAACGTATTGCCTGAGTGGGGGGCGCGGACCAACGAAGCTGATATCCCCCCGCAGGACGTTCCAGAGTTGCGGAAGTTCGTCCAGCCGCGTCCGGCGCAGGATGCGACCCGTCGCCGTAATCCGATCTTCTTTGTCGCCGCCGGAGACGCCGCTATCACAGTCTGCCAATCGCATCGTGCGAAACTTGATGAGCGAAAACCCGTCCGTCGGCGTTTTCATTCGCTCGGACACATAGAACACGGGACGACCATCGCGGAACAGGATCAAAAGGGCGATAGCAGCAATCACCGGCGCAAGCAGGAGTGACAGAAGCGCGGCGACCGAGAGGTCAAGAATGCGCTTTGAAACCGTCATGGCACAACGCCCCATTTGCGCGCTTCTGCGACAAGCACAAACGGATCGCTGTCACGAGCCGTGAATCGCACCTGATTGCAAAGTCTAGAACAATCGAGAGTGAAATCCTGCATTGCCCCGACCCTTGCCGGGACGAATTCCCAGGGAACACCAGAAGCTTCCAGAAGGCTTTCCATCGAAACTGGTACGGGGGCACCGACGTTGAGGAGATCCGGGCACTGCTCCAGATCCACCAACTGCTCAATGACCCGGGCCAAGGCGCAGATCCCGATATACGACCTGCGCGGGCCCGCCTTGTCTTCGAATTGATCCAGCAGGATCGGATTGGCCAAATCCGCATGTGCCGCGTTCTGAAGAAGCATGTCCGCGCCTGCAACATTCCCGATCCTGAGTACGCACACTTCCATTCCGGCATCGCGGGCCTCCTCGCATACCCGTTCGGCGGCCAATTTGGATTGCCCATAGAGATGCGTCGGTTTCACGGGATCCGTCTCGCGAAGGGCTGCGGCGCCTGGCATCCCGTAAACCGCCGAGCTTGACGTGTAGAGAACCCGGGGAATCCTCGCCACCCTCGCCGCAGACAGGCACGCTTGCGCGATTTCTGCGTTCTTCGTCATCGGCACGTCGGAACCCGGGGTTGCACCGGCAAGAACGACCATGGCGTGACAGCCGCCAACCGCGCGCACCCACTCGACCAGTGCCGCCGATCCTTCACCAGGGTCCCATGTGAGCATTCCGTCTTTCGACTGCCTTGTCTGGAAAACGAACCTCTCGCGAAGGTCATACGCGGACCAGTAGCGCGCCAGCATCCGACCGACCCGCCCGGTCCCGCCAACGATCAGGACAGGCCTGGCGCGATCAGGTCCGGGCATAAACATCCTGATACCGGACGATGTCGTCCTCACCGAAATAGCTACCGGTCTGCACCTCGATCAGCACCATTGGAACAGACCCGCGGTTCTCCATTCTGTGGATCGCGCCACGGGGGATATAGACAGACTGGTTCTCATCGACATCCATGACCTTGTCATCGATCGTCACACGCGCCGTTCCAGCCACAACGATCCAGTGCTCGGCCCGGTATTTGTGGCTTTGCAGGCTCAGTGCGGCGCCAGGATTGACCACGATCCGCTTGACCTGAAAACGGTCACTCAGGGCAAGGCTTTCGAACCAGCCCCATGGCCGGTGGTCTCGCGCCGATTGAACCGCCTGGGAGGCGTTCTTGGCCTTGAGCACCGCGACCGCCTCTTTCACCCTCT
The DNA here is from genome assembly GCA_963698645.1 of uncultured Alphaproteobacteria bacterium. Classification (GTDB taxonomy): domain Bacteria; phylum Pseudomonadota; class Alphaproteobacteria; order Rhodobacterales; family Rhodobacteraceae; genus Ovoidimarina. The sequence goes on along the minus strand of CAVORP010000003.1, from coordinate 190,853 downwards.
GGTCATCCGACTTACGCGCCACAAGAACAGCATCGGGCATCGCGATGGCTACGATGTCCTCCAGACCGATTCCGACCAGCTCAAGCCCCTCCGCTTCGGATCGCAACAACACGTTCTCGCAATCGATGGCAGAGGCGTTTCCCGCTGTGACATTTCCGGCATCGTCGGGGCCAAGCTCCTGCCAGACCGCCTGCCACCCGCCAAGATCCGACCAGCCTCCGGAATAGGGAACCGCCATCAACCCTTGCGCCTTTTCCATGATCGCGTAATCGATCGAGATATCCTCGACGCGCGACCACGACTCCGGTTCGAGCCGGGTGAAACCCAGATCCGCACTGGCCTTTTGGACCGCAGATTGCACGGGCTCGACCATGGCGGGAACATGTGCGCGAAACGCCTCCACGATCGTCTTGACGCTGAACATGAACAGCCCGGCATTCCAGAGACACTTGCCGGACGCGAGCATCCGTTCTGCCCCATCAGTATCAGGTTTCTCCACAAAGCGATGAAGAGGCTGCGGAGTCACCGATTGCAATTGCCCCCCCGGCCCGAGTTCGAGATATCCATAGCCGGTCTCGGGGCGTGTCGGCGTAATTCCGAACAGAACAAGATGGCCTTCTTCCGCGGCGCTGGCCGCGGCAAAGACTGCCTCGCGAAATCCGGCCGGATCGGTCATCACATGGTCGGATGGCGCAACGATCATCATCGCGTCTGGATCGTATCGCTCCAGCCAGAGCGCTGTGGCCAGAACAGCGGGGGCCGTATTCTTTCCCTCTGGCTCGATCAGGATTGAGAGCGGCGAGATCTCCATCGCGGCCATCTGTTCCGTCACGATGAAACGAAACGGGTCGCCGGTTATGACGATCGGCGGCTGGAACCCGTCGCTGTCGAACCGCGACACTGAGGACTGGAACAGGCTTGCTTCGCCAGTGATCCTCGCGAACTGCTTTGGATAGCTCCTGCGCGAAAGCGGCCAAAGACGCGTTCCCGACCCACCGCAGAGCAGCACCGGATAGATATTGGACCGCTCAGGCATGACGCAGGTCCCCGACATGTTCCCTGTACCATCCATAGGTGGAGGCGATGCCATCCGCCAGCGGTATGCTGTGGCTCCATCCCATCGCCGAAAGGCGCGAGACATCCATCAGTTTGCGCGGAGTGCCATCCGGTTTGGATGTGTCAAAAGCTATCTCTCCGTCGAAACCTGTGACATTGGCGACCATCTTGGCCAACTCCGCAATGCTGACATCGGTCCCCGTCCCCACATTAATGTGGCTGAGCATCGGTTTGGTATTCTGCACATACGTATCCCGATCGAGGTTCAGAACGAAAATCGAAGCCTCCGCCATGTCGTCAACATGCAGGAACTCGCGCCTCGGCCTCCCGGTTCCCCAGATCGTCACCATGTCAAGACCATCGCGCCGCGCTTCGTGGAAGCGGCGCATCAAGGCGGGAAGGACATGGCTGTTCTCCGGGTGGAAATTGTCGCCGGGACCGTAAAGGTTCGTGGGCATGACGCTGCGATAATCTCGTCCGTATTGACGGTTATAACTTTCGCACAACTTGATCCCGGCAATCTTGGCGATCGCATAGGGTTCGTTCGTCGGCTCCAGCGTGCCGGTCAGAAGCGCATCTTCCGACATCGGCTGCGCAACCTCGCGGGGATATATGCAGGACGAACCAAGAAACAGAAGCTGGTCGACATCGGCCATGTGCGCCGCATGTATTACATTGGCCTCAATCATCAGGTTCTCGTAGAGAAACTCCGCTGGATAAGTGTTGTTTGCAAGAATGCCCCCCACCTTGGCCGCGGCAAGGACGACAGCTTCGGGCCGCTCGTCCTGAAAGAAGTCCCGCACCGCTCGCTGATCCAGAAGGTCGAGTTCTCTTCGCGTCCGTGTGATCACGCGCTTACCCGCCGCCTTCAATTGGCGCAGGATGGCGCCTCCCACCATTCCGCGATGACCTGCGACAAATATCCCTCCCGACATGCCCTAATCCTCCAGCGAAACGGACATCTGGTAGCCGTGCTGCTTCAGGAACGCATGTCGCCTGGCATTCTCAAGGTCAGCCGCGACCATCTCCGCACACATCTCGCGGGCAGTGATTTCGGGCTCCCAGCCCAGCGCCTCGCGCGCCCGGCTTGCGTCGCCCAAAAGGGTCTCGACCTCGGCGGGACGGAAATATCGCGGATCGATCCGCAGCACCGTCTGGCCCGGCGTCACCGCTGGCGCCGCGTCGGATGTCACACGTTCGACAACCGCGACCTCATCCACGCCTTTCCCTTCGAAACGCAGTTCGATGCCTAGTTCTTCCGCCGACCAACGGATGAAATCCCGTACCGAATATTGCTGCCCCGTCGCGATCACGTAGTCTTCTGGTGCGTCCTGCTGCAGCATCATCCACTGCATGCGCACATAGTCCTTGGCATGCCCCCAGTCCCGCAGCGCGTCGATATTGCCCATGTGAAGACAGTCTTCGAGACCCTGCGCGATATTGGCCATCCCACGGGTAATCTTCCGGGTCACGAAGGTTTCTCCGCGGCGCGGGCTCTCGTGGTTAAAGAGGATGCCATTGCAGGCATACATCCCATAGGCTTCGCGGTAGTTCACCGTGATCCAGTAGCTGTAGAGCTTTGCCACGGCATAGGGCGAACGCGGGTAGAAAGGCGTGGTTTCCTTTTGCGGGGTCTCGCGAACAAGCCCGTATAACTCGGAGGTCGATGCCTGGTAAAAACGGGTCTTCTTTTCCAGTCCCAAGAACCGGATCGCTTCGAGAAGACGCAAGGTCCCGATCCCGTCCACGTCGGCTGTATATTCCGGGGCTTCGAAACTGACCGCAACGTGACTTTGCGCGCCAAGATTATAAACCTCATCCGGCGCGATCTCGGAGATGATGCGCGTCAGGTTCGAGGTATCGGTAAGATCGCCGTAATGCAGTTTCAGCTTCGGCGCGGGTGCATGGGGATCCTGATAGATATGGTCGATCCGTTGGGTATTGAAGCTCGACGCCCGGCGCTTGATACCGTGTACTTCATACCCCTTTTCTAGCAGAAGCTCTGCAAGGTAGGACCCATCCTGACCGGTTATTCCAGTGATCAGCGCCGTTTTCATGTGCTTTCTGCCTGCCTTGCTCGCCCGGCCTCTGTGCTGCCATCTTTGGCAGCGTCGCGCAATCCCCGTGGCTAGCGAACCGATCCGGTACGAGCGATCAGAACCTGATCGAGCTTCCGCAATGGACCATACAGCATTGCCAAATCCACAGGTCCAGAGCCCAAGCGCGCCTGCCGGGACTTCGATGTTTCACGCGCATTCTGGATATTTGCTCCAAGTCCGCGCGTGCTGACGCCCCCCAGAGCCATGTCCACAAGCGTAGCGTCGATTGTCGCATAGTGCACCCGTTCGATCTCGAGAGCGCGCAGCAACCAGTCATAATCGCCGGCCGAGGCATAGCTCGGGTCGAACAGTCCGACCTTCTCGAAAACGCGGCGGGTCGCATAGGTTACCGGATGTGCCGGTGCCCAGCCCCGCTGAAAAGCGCCAGGCTTGAACTGCGACGCCCGCCAGATCCGGGCAGGCACCGATCCATCATGAGCAGCCACGAAATGAAGATGGCCGCTGACCATGTCGGCGTCGCTCAGCGCTTCAGCGATGCGCGAAAGGGCAGCCGCGTCGTGATAGCGGTCATCGGCGTTGAGAAAACCGAATGCATCTCCCGAGAATCGGGAAAGTCCCTTGTTCATCGCGTCATAGATGCCATTGTCGGCTTCGCTCGCGATCAATATGTCCGGGCTGTCGAAGCTTTCGAGAAGCCGAAGCGTTCCATCCTCCGACGCGCCGTCCACCACCACCAGTTCTTTGTCAGGATGATCCTGCATCAGAAAGGACTCCACGGCACCGCCGATTGTTCCCAGCGCATTTCTGCAAACCATGATCGTGGAAATCTTCATCGGTCCGATACCCGTTTGCTCCGTAAACAGTCCGTGTTTTGGACAGGGATTGTGGCGTATACATGGCCAAGACCCGTGAAATTTCTGATTATGCGGCTATCTCATTTCCCTAGTACAAGCTAGTTCCCCTGGGATAGGTCTGTTTTTCCCTGTATTTTTCGTTCTGGAGCAAAGATGACGGTAGCCGGATCCTTCCACAAAGAATTGTCCCTTCTTTCCGCCTTCCTGCTCGCCTCCGTCATGGCGGCCCCAGTTGCCGCGCAGGAACGTGCCGCGGGCGTTGCGGTGGCCGAGGTCAAGCTGCGCGAGATTGTCGAAACGGTGCCGGTCTTTGCCGAAGTGGTGACCGCGCGTGACGGGATTATCGCTGCACGAGTGAGTGGAACGGTCGCGGAAGTCCACGTTCTGGAAGGGGTTTCAGTTCCAAAGGGCGGACTTCTGGTAACACTGGATACCGAGCTTGCCCAGATCGAACTACGGCAGGCAGAGGCGCGGTTGGCGGAGGCGCGAGCGGGTGTGACAACCGCAGACGCGCGTTTGGACCGGTTGAGCGCGGCGCTCCAGCGGATCGAGCGATTGCGCGGGACAACGTCTTTTTCCCAAGGACGCTTCGAAGAGGCTGAGGGAGAGGTTCTGACAGCCAGAGGCCAAATGGCGGAAGCCGAGGCTCGCGTGCGCACCGCCGAGGCATCGATTGCCGAGGTCGCCTATCGCATCGAACAGGCCGAGGTAACGGCTCCATTCGCCGGAACTGTGCTGGGCGTTGAAACCAATCCCGGCGAGTTCATTGCCTCCGGCGCGCCGATCGTTCGATTGCTCGACACTCGCGCGCTTGAAGTCGAGGCATTGGTTCCCTCGCGCTATGTGTCGACCCTTCGCGAAGGGACAGAAGTCGTCGGAATGACCGATACCGGGGCATCCATGCCGCTTGTGGTCCGCGCCGTGCTGCCCCTCGAAGACATCTCGACCCGTACCCGTCCCGTCAGGTTCGTCGCAGGTACTGCAGACGGGCTTGCCGGTGCCGCGGTCGGACAATCGGTGACCGTCGACATCCCCGCCGCAGATCCGCGGACCGTCCTTGCGGTTCCCAAGGATGCGCTCGTCCAGGCGCGTGGCGGATGGACGGTATTCGTTGATGCTGACGGGACGGCACAGCCGAGAAACGTGGAACTTGGCGCTGCGATGGGAGAATGGTTCGAGGTGATCTCGGGGCTTGAAGAAGGTGACGCGGTTGTCATTCGCGGCAACGAAAGACTTCGCCCGGGTCAGCCGATCGCGGCCAGCCCTGCACCAGGGCAATAGGGACGAACTCGATGAACCCAATCAGATTCTCCATCGAACGGCCCATCGCCATCATGGCGATCGTCATTATGGCCGTATTGTTCGGTATCATTGCCGTCACGCGCATCCCGATCCAGCTTGCCCCAGACGTACGCAAGCCGGTCGTGGTCATTTCGACCGCATGGCCCGGGGCAGCGCCTGCGGAAGTCGAACGAGAAATTATCAACCCGCAGGAGGAGGCCATGCGCGGGCTTGATGGTCTAGAGATCATGACCTCACGGGCAAGAACGGGAGAAGCCGAGGTTACTCTGGAATTCGCGGTCGGTACGGATATGAGCCAGTCGTTGCTTCTCGTCTCCAACAGGCTTGACCGGGTGGGAACCTATCCGGACGAGGCGGGCGAGCCATCGCTTGACACATCCGGCGCAGATGACAGCGCGATCGCATGGGTGCTTCTGACCGCTGCCGAGGGCAATTCGCGCGCCCTTCCCACCTATGGGGATTTTGTCGAGGACGTCATCAAAGAACGGATCGAACGGATCGATGGTGTTTCCACGGTCAATGTCTTCGGCGGCGTCACCCGAGAGCTCCAGATCGTTGTCGATCCCCGGGATCTTTCCCGCTACGGGCTGACCGTCCCCGAGATCGTCCGCGCGCTGCGAAGCGAGAACATCTCGCTTTCGGCGGGCGATGTGGAAGAGGGCAAACGCCGCTATGTCGTGCGTGCCGAAGGCAACCTGAATACCGTCGCCGCGATCGAAAGCGTGGTACTTCGGTCGGACGCGACCGACGGATCCTATGGTCGGTTGCGGGTCAGCGACGTGGCCAAGGTGGCCTTCGCATATCAGGAACCGCGCGCGCGGCTTCGGTTCAAGGGTCAGCCTGGACTAGCCTTCAATATCGTGCGCGACCCCGGCGCTAACGTCATCGAGACCATGGACGAAGTCCGCGCCACCATTGCCGAACTATCGGCGGGACCGGTCGCCGCGCAGGGCCTCAAGATGCAGCAGGTCTATGACGAGACCGTCTATATCAAGGGAGCAATCGACCTTGTCACCCAGAACATCCTGATCGGCGGTGCGCTCGCGGCACTGGTACTCCTGCTGTTCCTGCGCAGCCCGAGAGCCACTCTCGTGGTCTCGCTCGCGATCCCGGTATCCATCGTCGCGACCTTCGTCGCAATGGCCGTCACTGGCCGAACGCTCAACGTCATCTCGCTGGCCGGGATCGCTTTCGCGGTTGGGATGATCGTCGACGCAGCCATCGTCGTTCTCGAGAACATCTACAGACTTCGCGAACAGGGCAAGTCCAGGCGCGAGGCCGCCTATGAAGGCGCACGACAAGTCTGGGGAGCGATCCTCGTCTCTGCGCTGACGACGGTTCTGGTGTTCGTTCCGATCCTCGTCATGCAACTCGAGGCCGGGCAGTTGTTCCGCGATATCGCCGTCGCGATATCGGTTTCCGTTCTCCTCAGCCTCGTGGTCGCCGTCACGGTGATCCCCGCCCTTTCAAGCCGTATCTTGAAATCCGGGACACAGACGACCCTGCGGCTACCCGGCATCGACCATCTTGCGCGTGCATTTCATCGCAGCGTGATGGCCTATACCCGGCTTGTAGTGCGCGTCCGGGCGATCGGCATCCTCATGGTCGCGCTGATTGCCGGCGGGGCGGCAGTCGCAACGTGGGCGTTTCTGCCACGGCTCGAATACCTCCCCGAAGGCAACCGTAATCTTGTCTTCGGTCTGATCATTCCTCCGCCGGGCTATAACCTCGATACAACTGAAACCATCGCGCAGCGGATCGAATCCGTGGCACAGCCATTGTGGGAAGCAGCGCCCGCGCCGGTCACGGAAGACGGGACACCGGCGATCGAAAGCTTCTTCTTCGTGGCGACGCCGGGCAACAGTTTCGTTGGCGCTGCCGCGGTTGACGGAACCCGGGTGGGCGAACTGATCCCGGTCCTGTCGCGCCCGATCTTTGCAGAGCCCGGAACCTTCGGTTTCATGACGCAACCTTCGCTGTTCGGGCGCGGAGTGGGTGGTGGACGCACGATAGAACTCAATGTCTCCGGACAGGATTTGGACGATATCCTCGGCGTTGCAGGTCAGGCCGCAGGCATGGTTGCCGGCCTCCTGCCCCGCGCGGAAGGCCACCAGTTTCGCCCGATCCCCGGGCTCGAACTTGGGGCACCGGAAGTTCGGCTTGTACCCGATCGCCTGCGGCTGGCCGATGCCGGGCTCGATAGTTCGGCCCTGGCCCAGACCGTCGACGCTTTCAACGATGGCCTGCGGATCGCGGAAATCACCGTCGGTGCGGAACGGCTCAATCTCGTTCTGAAAGGAGATCCGGCGCTGCAAGATGCCCAGCGCACACAGGATGTCGGGCGATACCCGGTGGTCACACCTTCGGGCCAGATCCTTCCGGTCTCGGCGCTTGCAGATGTCATTGTCACCGCTGGCCCCACCGAGATCCGTCACCGCGACAGGTTGCGCACCGTCACGCTGGAAGTTCGCCCTTCCGACGGCCTGCCACTTGAAACAGCCGTCGAACTGCTCCAGACCGAAGTCGTCAGGGTACTCGAGACCCAGGGACTACCGGAAGGAATCCGACTTTCTGTTTCGGGCACCGCTGACCAATTGAGCCAGACTTGGGATGCGATTCAGATCAATCTACTCGTTGCAATGGTGATCGTGTTTCTCGTAATGGCGATCCTGTTCGAAAGCTTTGTCCTGCCGCTGGTGATCATGATATCAGTGCCCGTTGCCGCGGCAGGTGGCGTTGGCGGCCTCGCACTCCTGAACACCTTCCAATCTCAACCTCTCGATATGCTTACACTACTGGGGTTTATCATCCTCGTGGGTATCGTCGTGAACAACGCGATCCTGATCGTCCACCAGACGCTCTACCACCTTCGCGAAGATCGGATGGAGCCGGTCGCGGCAATCGAAGAAGCGACCCGCAACAGAATTCGCCCGATTTTCATGTCAACATTGACAAGCGTGATGGGAATGCTGCCGCTCGTGGTATTTCCGGGAGAGGGATCAGAGCTCTATCGCGGCCTCGGCGCCGTCGTGGTGGGCGGGCTTTCCATGTCAGCGTTTCTTACGCTTTTGACCGTCCCACCGCTGTTGCGCCTCGCGCTCAGCGGTCAGCAGGCGACCGAGGGGATAGCTGCTCCAGCGGAATAGGTATCAGAGCTTCCGAAGGAAGATCCCCTCCGCCTCCAGCCCGCGCCGAACTGCGGCAGAGATACCGATGGCTTCCGGCGTGTCCCCGTGACAGCAGATCGTGTCGATCCTGCATGGAAGCCGCTTGCCGCTCTCGGTGATGATCGCGCCCTCGCGCACCATCGCAACCATCCGCTGCGCCGCGTATTCCGGATCGTGGATCATCGCTCCTGGCAGACGCCTGTCAACCAGCGTCGCATCATCGTTATAGGCGCGGTCGGCGAATATCTCGGCGGCAAAGGCACAACCCAACGCTTCGACGGCACGCTGCTGTGCTGTCTGCGCCAGCACCATGATGATAAGGTCCGGCGACACCGAAAGCGCCGCCTCGTAACAGACACGCGCCATCTCCTCCTCGTCGGCGGCCATGTTCGCCATCGCTCCATGCAGCTTGAGGTGCCGCACTGTACCACCCGCCGCTCGGGCCAATGCCTCCGCCGCTCCGATCTGGTAGCGGACAACGTTCCCCAATGTTTCATGGCGCATATCGCGGCGATCGCGGCCAAAGCCCTGAAGGTCAGGGAAACCCGGATGCGCGCCGATGCCAACACCCTTTTCGACGGCCAGCGCCATTGTCTTGGCCATTACATCGGGATCGCCCGCATGAAACCCACACGCCACGTTGGCACTTGTCACGATCTCCAGAAGCGCCGCATCATTTCCCATAACCCATGGACCAAAACTTTCGCCCATATCCGCATTCAGATCGATCGTCTCTGGCATCAGAGTTCTCCCTCTTCATGGGTAAATTGTCCGGACGTTGCCCCGCTTATCAGCTGGTACGACAGCAAGTCAGCCATATCGTGGGGATCACGCACAAGCGGCCGGACCTTCTTGGCAAGAGCACGGAAGCTCGCCGCCTCATCCTCGTAGGCCGCCCGCGCCGCATCCAGCGTCAGGAAATGGAACCGCAGTCGCGCGCCCGGCGCAGCCTGGGCGACGATGGGAAGATCCTGTGGCAAGATCGAGCCGATCCGAGGATAGCCTCCCGTGGTCTGGCATTCAGGCAAAAGGACGAACGGAGTCCCGTCTCCGGTCATCTGGATATCCCCCGGAACGATCATTTCCGAGAGGACCGTGCGCAAACCCTCGGCGCCGAATGGCGCGCCCTCGAAATCAAACCGGACACCCTGCCGGTTTCCCCGTGTGCTGCGAACGAATTCCGTTTCTTCGAGACGCGTTCGATCATTGGCCGAGAACAGTTCGGTCTGCCCCCCCGGAACCACGCGAACCGTTCCACCTTCAAAGCGGTCCTCGACATCCAGGATATTGGCGCTTCGCGACGGATCGGCATCACGCCCGATGGGAAGCGTTTCTCCCGGCCCGATCCGCGATCCGATCCGAGCCATCAGGTGTGCCGCACGGCTGCCCATGATCACCGGTGTTTCAAACCCCCCAGCCACCGAAAGATAGCCATAGCTGCCTTTCAGAGCCGGACCGATGGAAAGCCGTTCGCCCGGCTGCAGGATGTGGCTCGCATTCCAGACAAGATCGCGCCCGCCGATCCGCGCCCGCATGGGCGCACCGGTGAGCGCGATGCGAACAGGCTGGCTGGCCTCGAACACACCTCCCGTCCCAGCCATCTCAAGCGCCGCACAACTCACTTTTTGCCCAAGAAGGACTGCGCCCTCGGCAAGGGCCAATCGGTCGGCACCCCCGCCTCGCGACAACCCCACCGACAGAAACCCGGGCCGGCCAAGATCCTGAATCGACATCTGTGGCCCGGCCTCGATGACCGTGAGGATCCGGCTCACGGCAGAACCTCGAAAGTAGCACCACCGCCCGACGGGTCTCGTGCCCGGAGCGCTTCGAAGGCTTCCGGTGTGATCGCATCGAATTTCACTTCGTCGCCCGGGCGAAGGGGAATGGATCTTTCGTCTTCCGGCCGGAAACAGCGAAAGGCGGTTTGCCCGACATGGGCCCAGCCGGTGGGCGAGTCATTGGCAAACAGAACCAGTTGCCGGATCGCGGCAGCAATGGCGCCTTCGGGTACGTTTATCAAATCCTGCAAACGGGGAAAATTCCATGGCTCCGGCAATTCGCCAAGGTAGGGCTGCCCCGGCGCGAACCCCAGTGCCATCACGCGCAGGCGGCTGGACGTGAGATCGTGAATGGCCTCCTCGGTGGTGAGGCCCGCGCGGGTCGCGGCATCCTCAAGGCTTGGCCCGTATACTCCGCCGAATACCGCCGGAATGCGCCAAAGGCGGCGGTTCGGCGGAAGGGGGGCAGCATAGAAATCGTTTTGATCCAGCAATTTGCGAAGCTGCCCTGCGACAAGATCGAAGGACGACTGCAAGGGATCAAAGCGCACCAGGACGGAACCGAGCGCACTTGCGCATTCTTCCACCCCATCAATCTCCGCCGCTTCGACCGCATCGCGAAAGGCCAGAGTTGCCCGATTGCCAGCCTCGGTCAGACGGTCCGAGAAGCGGACCACGATCCCGGTGACACCTTGCGCAACAATGACGGGAAACTCCGAAGGCATTCTTCCCTTTCAAAGCGACGGAAAACACGGGAATACCGCCGCTTAATGACAATTCGCTGACATTTTGTCAACGTTCATTGTCAGAGCGATGCCGCGGCCCGACTTGCCTGATCGTAGTGCCCCGAAACACGGCGCAGAAACGCAGCGACCTCTTCGAATTCATTTCCACTGCCTTCGGGAAGAGAGCGCAGAAGGCACAACCGCCGCACTTCGGCATAGCGAAGGCAGACCTCGCGCCCTTCGTCCGACGTTCTGTAGAACACCTCCTTGCCGCGCTTGGTGGAAATGACCAGGCCCAGCTTGAGGAGTTTCTTCAAAGCATAGTTCACGGTGTGCAAGTCTTCGATGTTCAACAGAAAGCAAATGTCGGACAGCCGCTTTTCCCGTTCACGGTGATTGGTGTGGTGAAGGACCAGACCTTCGAGAACGCTCAGTTCGGGCTGGCCAGCGGCCGCCATGCATCGCTGCACCCATCGCGTAAACCCGTTATAGGCGATCATGAGGCCGTACTCGTACTCGGAAACGTCGGCCATGCCTCCTTCGGCTAGATGCTGCGACGAGACAATACGTGGCCGTTCTGGGTCAGTCATGGCGTCAAATGCTCCGATTTTTGCGGACAATATGACGACGATTTGTCTGTTTGACCACCACGACCGTTGCGCCCCGACGCGTCGTCAGACGATCCTTTCCTCGGACTTGGGGTCGAACGGCACAGCCTTTTCCATATTGATCGCAAGATCGACGGTCTGGCCTGCGCGTACATCAGCATCGGCCCGCATTCGCGCGATGCAGTCCTTTCCGCCCAGCGAGATCGTCACAAACGTATCCGACCCGGCCGGTTCGGTGACGTCGACGCGCGATTGGATGGTCTCGATATGCTTGGAATGCCTGTCTGCGCCATCGGGATCGGTGATCGATTCAGGGCGAATGCCGAGGGTGATCATCTGCCCGTCATAGCTCTTCAGACCGGGCCCCGCATTGGTCATTCCCAGTCTTACCGATCTCTCTCCCTGCGCGACTTCCGCAACCACACGGTCGCCCTCGACCCGAACTCTTGCAGGCAGAAGATTCATCGATGGCGATCCCATGAATGCCGCCACAAAGATATTGGCGGGCTTGTCATAGATCTCTTTCGGCGTGCCAAGTTGCTGCACGTAGCCACCATTCATCACCGCGATTCTGGTCGAAAGCGTCATTGCCTCGATCTGGTCGTGGGTGACATAGACGATCGTGGTACCAAGATTTCTGATGCAGCTTCTTGATTTCCGTCCGCATGTCGACGCGCAGTTTCGCATCAAGGTTTGACAGCGGCTCATCAAACAGGAAGACATCCGGATTCCGGACGAGCGCGCGCCCCATGGCCACACGCTGTCGCTGACCGCCCGAAAGCTGGCCTGGCTTGCGACCCAGAAGCGGCGTGATCTGAAGCATCTCGGCCACATGGTTCATGGCGCGGTCTCGCTCGGCCTTTGGAACGCCATGCATCTCGAGTCCGAAGGTGATGTTCTGCCCGACTGTCATGTTCGGGTAGAGCGCATAGGACTGGAACACCATCGCGATATTGCGTTTGGACGGGTGCACCCCGTTCATGATCTGCCCCTTGATCGCGATTTCGCCCGTGGTGATCTCCTCCAGTCCCGCGATCATGTTCAGAAGGGTGGATTTACCGCATCCCGACGGCCCCACAAGGACCAGGAACTCTCCCTCCTCGACCGAGATATCCACCTTGTGAAGGACCTCGACGGACCCGTAGGCCTTCGTTGCATTGTTGATGTCAAGAAATCCCATCGGATTATCCTTTCACGGAGCCGGCCATCAGACCGCGCACGAAGTAGCGGCCTGCGACAATGTAGACGAGCAGTGTTGGCAAAGCGGCAAGGATCGCACCCGCAAAATGGACGTTGTATTCCTTTACGCCGGTCGAACTCTGCACCAGGTTGTTGAGCGCCACCGTCATCGGCTGGCTATCGAAATCGGCGAACGACGCCCCGAAAAGAAAGTCGTTCCAGATATTGGTGAATTGCCAGATCACGCAGACCACGATGATCGGGCCGGACGACGGCAGCATGATACGCCAGAAGATCCGGAAGAACCCCGCCCCGTCGATCTGCGCCGCGCGAACAAGTTCGGTCGGAAACGCGGCATAATAGTTCCGGAAATACAGCGTCGAGAAGCCGATGCCATAGACTACGTGGACAAGGATCAACCCCGCAGTTGACCCCGCAAGTCCAGTTACACCCAGAACCCGCGCCATGGGGATAAGAACCATCTGGAACGGAATGAAGCAGGCAAAGAGCATCAAACCATAAAGGATCTTGTCGCCCCGGAAACTCCACTTGGTCAGGACATACCCATTCAGTGCCCCAAGGATCGTCGAGATAGCGACGGCGGGTACGACCATCTTGATCGAGTTCCAGAAATACGGCCGAAGCCCCGTCGGCTCGACCCCGATCTGGGCCGTCGACCATGCCGAAAGCCATGGCTCGATCGTCCAGACCCGTGGCAGAGCCATCATGTTGCCGCCCGTGATCTCGGACAGCGGCTTGAGCGAGTTGACCACCATCACAAAGAGCGGCAGCAGGTAGAACAGCGCAAACAGCAGAAGGAAGAGATAGATCAGCGTCCGTGTGAAACGACCGGTGCGGATCGCGGTGTCAGAGGAAGCGACAGACATTACTTGCGCTCCTTCAGTTCGGCGTAGAGATACGGCACCATGATTGCCGCGATCGTCATCAGCATGATGACTGCCGACGATGCGCCGATCCCCATCTGGTTTCGCGTGAAGGTATAGGAATACATGAAGGTCGCGGGCAGTTCGGTCGCACGCCCGGGACCGCCTCCGGTCAAAGCGATCACAAGGTCATAGGACTTGATCGCAAGATGCGACAGGATCACGAAGGCCGACAGGAACGCGGGCCGTAGTTGCGGGATGATGATCCGGCGATAGAGCTGCCAATTCGAAGCGCCATCCATCTGCGCGGCCTTAAGAATCTCGTTGTCGATCCCCCGCAGGCCCGCGAGGAACATGGCCATTGTGAAACCCGATGACTGCCAGACCGCGGCAAGAACGACAGTGTAGATCGCGTAGTCCCGGTTCTTGATCCAGTCGAACTGAAAACTGGTCCAACCCCAGAGATGCATTGTGTTCTCAATGCCGATGCCCGGGTCCAGAAGCCATTTCCACGCCGTGCCCGTCACGATGAAGGACAGGGCCATGGGATAAAGATAGATCGGCCGAATGAAGCCCTCGCCTTTAATCTTCTGGTCCAGAAAGATGGCAAGCAATAGCCCAACCAGGGTACAGATCACGATGTAGAGGCTCGCAAAGATCGCAAGGTTCGTGACCGAGATCGTCCAATGGGACAGGCGGAACAGCTTGTCGTAATTCTCCCATCCAACCCAGTTGTAGGACGGAAGAATCCGGCTATCCGTGAAAGACAGGTATAGGGTGAAAAGAATGAAACCGTACACAAAGACAAAGATCAGCGCCACGGACGGGGACAGAACCAGCTTCGGGATCCATTCCTGCAGGCGTGTGCGAAAATCGGGCCTTGGGCGTTGAGCGTGCGCAACCTGCGCCTGCGATGTCGCAGTCATCTTCCCCTCCCCTGAAGTCGATTGAAACCGGACCGGCGCAACGAGGCGCCGGTCCAGAAGGCCATTACCTTATTGCGCGATTTCGACAGCAGTCACGAGTTCGCTGACAGCCGTTTCGCTGTCAAACTCGCCGTTGAAATGCGCGGTCACGACATCATAGACGGCGTTCTTGATCGAAGCCGGAGCCGCATGGCCATGGGCCATCGACCCGAACAGGTTGCCGGAAGCATTCGCTGCAGCAAGATCAGCCATTCCCTTCTTACCGCAGTCGTCGAAGGCCTCATTCGACACGTCTGTGCGGGCCGGGACCGAGCCCTTCACGACATTGAACGCAGATTGGAATGAGGGCGACATGATCGCCTCTGCAAGTGCCGCCTGCTCCGAAGACACTCGACTCGCCCTGCTTGAACAGCGCGAACTCGTCAGAGTTAAACGTCACCTGCGACTGTGTGCCCGGGAAACGGAAGCACAGGAAGTCCTGGCCAGGCACCTTGCCGGCGTTCAGGAATTCACCCTTCGCCCAGTCGCCCATCATCTGGAAACCCGCTTCACCATTGATGACCATCGCCGTCGCAAGGTTCCAATCGCGACCCGAGAAGTTGTCATCAACGTTCGCACGGATAAAGGCCATACGATCAAAGGCTTCCTTCATCGTGTCAGAGCCCAACGCAGCAGGATCGAGATCAATGAAGGCAGACTGGTAGAATTCCGGCCCGCCCGTCGACATCACGATTGCGTCGAAAATGGTCGCGTCCTGCCATGCCTGTCCACCATGGGCGATCGGTGTGATACCGGCGGCCTTGAGCTTCTCGACCGCGGCGACGAAGTCTTCCCAAGTCTCGGGGCAGAGATTCCGTTCGCGTCGAGAACGGCCTTGTTCGCCCAGACCCAGTTGGTCGAGTGGACGTTGACCGGGGCCGCGACCCATTTGCCATCGTACTTGGCAAACTTCTGAAGCGCAGTCGGCACCACGGCATCCCAGCCGCCGGCCGTTGCCACGTCGTTCAGGTTTGCAAGGGCGCCCTCTTTGGCCCAGTCGGTGATGTCGAAGCCAAGCATCTGCACGGCAGTCGGTGCATTACCAGCCGTGACACGCGCCCGAAGGACGGTCATTGCAGCCTCGCCGCCACCGCCTGCGACCGGCATATCCTGCCAACCGATACCCTGACCTTCAAGGTCGCCCTTCAGCACGTTGAGGGCAGCGGCTTCACCGCCCGAAGTCCACCAGTGCAGAACCTCGACATCGGCAGCCTGCGCTGCACCCGCGCTGATCGCGAGCGCGGCAACGCTGGCCTTGAGATATTTGTTCAGTGTCATTTGGAAATTCCCTCCCATTGGAATCCGCCTCTGCGGAATACGCGTATTGTAACGTTGCAAACACATCTCCTGTCAATAGAGATTCTTCGCGTCGAAATCCTCATCAAAAATCAAGCTTTAGGCAGATTTTCATAGCATTCCCGCCAGGTCAGCATCAATTCCTGCTTGCGGGATCAGCATTTATAACGTTATAAATTCTCATGAGAAGTCCTCGTGGGGGATCATGGATACCGAAGTTCCCGAAAGCACTGTGACGACACCGCGCAGCCGCTCTGGCAAGCCAACGCTGCGAACGGTTGCAGAACGGACGGGATTTGCGGTCACCACCGTGTCGCGTGCCTTGGCGGACGATCCCCAAATATCCGAAAAGACGCGCGCCATCGTCGCCCAAGCGGCTGAAGCGCTCGGCTATGTGCCTGACCGGGCTGCGCAACGCCTTCGCACCGGACGTACAAAGGTGATCAGCCTTCTGATCAACCCCGAGCATGAATTCCTCGGCTTCACCGACGAACTTCTGGCGGGAATCGTGGGCTCCTTGCGGGGAACCGGCTATTCCGTGAACATCATCCCCGATTTCGTCGAAGGCGATCGCACCGCCCCGATCCGCAACATCCTGCGGAACAATCTGGCCGATGGCGTGATCTTTTCGCGCACCGAATGTTTCGACGAGCGTGTGCGCCTCCTGCTCGAAGAGGATTTCCCCTTTGTCAGCCACGGGCGCACCGAATTCTCGACCCCCCATCCCTTCGTCGACTACGATAACGAAGCTTTCGCGCGGGCCGCCGTCGAGCGTCTGGTAGCGAAGGGCCGGTCGCATCTCTCGATCATCCTGCCGGAGGCGCGGTTCACCTTTGCCGGCCATCTGCGCTACGGCTTCATCTCGGCGGCGCGCGAGGCGGGTGTGCGCTTCGATATCCCCGAAGGCGTCAGCCTCAGCCAGCCGCCCGAGACGCTCGCGACGTATCTCACGTCCCGCATGGCCGAAGCAGACGGGCCGGATGGCTATGTCTGTGTGGGCGAGGTTTCCGCCCTTGCCACGCTCGCTGCCCTTTCGGATTCGGGCAAGGTCCTCGGGCAGGATATCGAGATCGTGGCAAAGCGTGCTTCGCCGGTCTTCGATCTGCTGCGGCCGCGGATCGAGACAGTGTATGAGGATGTCAGGGCAACAGGAGAAATGATCGCCGGTCTGTTGATGAAACGCATCGCGGGTACTGCCCCCGACAGCCTCCAGATCGTTACGCCACCCAAGGGCAACTTTGGCATCTAGCGACCGCATCAGCATACGGTTCTGAAGCGTTCGACCACCGTATCGAGCACCTCCTCGGGGTCGCGTAGCCACCAGTTCGCGGCTGAAAACACCTCGACCTCGCAGGCACCTTTGTATCCTGCCCCCTCCACCGCTGCGCGGATCGCGCGGATATCTGCCACGCCGTCGCCCATCATGCCCCGGTCAAGCAAGACATCCGTCGTATCGGCCAGCCAGTCACACAAGTGAAATCCGAGGATCCGCTTCCCCGCATTCGCGCAGGCTGCGGCTAGATCGGCATCCCACCAGGTGTGATAGACATCGACCGCGACGCCGACATTCGGCGCATCCACCATGTCGCAGACCCGGAGCGCATCGCGCAGCGTCATGATGCAGGTTCGATTGCCCGCATAGACCGGGTGCAGCGGCTCGAGCGCAAGGTTCACCCCGCGCTCCGCCGCATAGGGCGCCGCCCTGGCAACACGCTCCGCCAGGATCCGCTGGCTTTCAGCCGTACCCTTTGTACCTGGTTCGACACCACCGGTCACGATTGTCAGAATCCGCGTACCCAGCCCGGCGGCCATATCGATAGAGGCATGGAACTCATCCATGATGGCTTGCGGCGTCGGTGGTGCGAGCGGTCCAACGAGGAACGGCGTGCGACACAGCCCCACAACCTCCATCCCCGCCGCCCGCACCCGGTCACCGATCTCCACGGCACGCCCGCCAATCTCGCGCCGCCAGAAGACAACTCCGGCAAGTCCCCGCGCCGCGCAGGCGTCGATCACCCGTTCGGGCGACCAACCAGCGCCATATCCATCAAGGTTGTGGCCCAAGGTTGCGGTGTTTAGCGCCAATGCCGAATGATCACGGGTGAAATCGCGCATCAGACGCCGTAGATCCGCAAAAGCCCGCGCATGCGATCGACCGCCAGTTCCGGATCGCGGAAAAGCCCGTTCTGATCGGCAAGACGAAAGACCTCCGAAAAATACGGTAAGGGGCGCATCGCCTGATGTCCCTTCAGCATGATGAAGTGGTCCTGAAATCCGTTGAGCCATGCAAGAAACACGACGCCGGTCTTGTAGAACTGGGTCGGCGCGCGAAAGATCGTTCGCGCCAGCGGCACGGTGGGATCAAGGACCCGACGGAACCCTGCGGCATCTCCCTGCCCCAGGAGCGTGACCGCATGGGCAGCGGCGGGCGCAAGCGGGTCGAATATGCCCAAGAGCGCATCCGAATAGCCCTCCGCGTCTCCCTCGATCAGTTCGGGATAGTTGAAGTCATCGCCGGTATACATCTTGACGCCTGGCGGCAGTCTTCGCCGCATCCGGATTTCCTTGTCCTTGTCCAGAAGTGAAATCTTGATGCCGTCCACCTTCGAGACATTTCCGGCGATCACACCCAAGGCCGTCTCAAGGGCCGCGTCGAAACTCTCCGCCCCCCAATAGCCTGCAAGCGCCGGATCGAACATCTCGCCCAGCCAGTGCAGGATCACCGGCTGGTCGCAGGCGGCGAGTACGTCGCTGTAGACCTTCAGGTAGTCTTCGGGCGCCTTCGCCTGCCGCACCAATGCGCGCGAGGCCATCAGGATGATCCGGCCATCTATCCTCTGGATCGCCTCGACTTGCTCCAGATAGGCACGGCGCACATCATCGAGGCCACGCGCATCATTCGGGTCAAGCTGATCCGTACCACATCCGTTGAAGACAAGCGCATCTGGCAATTCCCGGCGGGTGCGGGTGATCAATTCCAACGCGCCTGGCCAATCAAGGCCCATGCCCCGTTGCGCGGTATCCATAGCCTCAGCGATGCCCAGGCCCAGACCCGAGAGATAGCGCCGAAACGCCATTGTCGCATCCCAGTCGACGACGGACGAGGTCGCCGGGTCGCCATCCGAAAACGGATCGGCCACTACATGCGCTGCGGAAAACACCACTCGGGCCGGCTTCGCGGCAAGGGGCGTCGCGGTCAGTGGCGTTCCGGTCAAATAATAATCCTGCAGGTGTCCATCGGGACCAGGCAGCGCGAGTTTCATCCGTTGCAATCCTTCAGAAGCGCGAAACAAGCAAACCGGCATCAGCCGAGATCACCTGTCCGGTGGTATAGGGCAGCTTTCCGCAGGCCAGTGTCGCGATAATTGTGCCCATCTCTTCCGGCTGACCCACGCGCGGCAAGAGTGTCAGCCCGTCTTTGGCGCGTTCTTCGTATTGCGCGATCACGGGGGCCGTCATGTCCGTTGCGATGAAGCCGGGCTGCACATCGTAAACGGCAATGTTCTCGGCCCCCAGGCGCACCGCCCAGACCTTGGACACCATCGCGGCGGCGGCCTTGGATGCACAATACTCTGACCGGGCCACGGCCACGGCATTGGCGTTCGAAGAGGTGACGTTGACGATCGAATGGAACTGCTCTGGATCGCGATCGCGCGCCAGAAGACGCTTGGCAAAGGCCTGCGTCAGAAAAAACATGGCGCGTGTGTTGACCGACAGGCAGCGATCCCAGCTTTCTGGGCTCACATCCAGCGGATCGCCCCGGCTGATCACGCCCACGCCGGCATTGTTGACCAGCGTCGTAAGCGGCCCCAAACCTTCTTCGATCCGCGCCAGGGTCTTATCGTGGGCCGACAGATCGGTGACATCCATCGGGACGCCCAGAACCGGGGCCCCTTCTGCTTCGACAAGACGAACCGCTTCGGCCAGTTCGGCGTCATCTGCCGGACCGTTGATCGCAACGGCAAAGCCGTTGCGCGCCAATGCGCGGGCGGCGGCCAGACCGATTCCCCGGCTCGAACCGGTGACGAAAGCAACCGGCCCGCTCATGCGGCGGCACCATGGCTGAGCAGTTCCCGCGTGATGATCATGCGCCGGATCTGGTCCGTTCCTTCGTAAATCTGCATGTTCTTCGCATCAACGTAAAGACGTTCCACTTCGAATCCCCTGATATAGTGCGCGCCTCCGAAAAGCGTCACCGCATCAGCTGTGTACGCCACCGCCATATCGGCCAGCGGACATTGCACACCCTGAAACTCCGCGATCGGCTTTTTGAATTGCCTGCGTTGCCGGTCATGGTCGACCGCTGCCTCCAGCCCGGCCTTCGCAATTCTGAAAGCCAGCACGGCCCGTTGGCCCATCTTTTGCTTCTTTAGCCCCCGTTCCACACCATCCGAATGCAGATCCCCAATGAAGATCGACATGCCTCCAATACCTGCCTCGCGGTCGGTACGAGCAAGGACAAAACCCGCATCGGCAACCCGAACACTGCCAATCCAGGTTCTACCACCTCTGAAAGCCCATCCGTCTTGGTCGTGCGTGGGCTGGGTGCGATAGCGCACCAGAAGGGTCGAGATCCGTTCGACCAGCCCGCAATGATCGGCAATCGATGCGTAGCCCCGCGACAGTTCCTCCATCACCAGCGAACAGGTGTGCGTGCCGAAACCCGGGCCACCCATTTCCTTGGGGACGCAGATGCCGAGAAGACCCGGATCGGCCATCTGCCGGCAGATGTCGGCGGAAAGACTTTCGTCGTAGTCAAGCGCCTCGTCGACGGGCCGGATCACCTCATTGGCGAAGTCTCGCGCCAATTCGCGTACCTGAACGTGGGTTTCTGTAAGGTACATCGCACCATCTAGTAACTGTTTGGTTACAATTGACAGATGTTGAGGATGCCGTCAACCGGAACGTGGACAAGAATCACCTTGCCCTGGACAAGCCGACTGCCTTATTTAACTAATTGGTTACTTATTGGGAGAGAGCGATGCAGCCGCAGACAAAACGCAAATTCGGACGAACCGATCTTGATGTGACGGCCTTCGGCTTTGGCACCGCCCCCATCGGAAACATCTTTCGCGAGATCGACGAGGACACATCGGACGGGATGATCCAGACCGCCTGGGATGCCGGGGTACGGTATTTCGATACCGCGCCAATGTACGGCCATGGTCTTTCGGAATTGCGAACGGGGCAATCGCTGCGCTGGAAGAACCGCGACGATTTCGTTCTTTCCTCGAAGGTCGGCCGCCTTCTGAAGCCCGCAAGACGGTCCGAGATCGACTTCGCGCCATGGACCAATGCGGCCCCCTTCACGATGCATTTCGACTATTCCTATGACGGCACGATGCGCTCGTTCGAGGACAGCCTGCAGCGGATGGGACTTGAGCGAATGGATATCTGCTTCATCCACGATATCGACGTCTTCACCCGCGGCGCGGATCAGCCAAGGGTCTTCATCGAGGCGATGGATGGCGCATGGCGCGCGCTGTCGAGCCTCAAGGATCAGGGGCTTGTGAAGGCCATCGGCGTCGGCGTGAACGAATGGGAGGTCTGCGAGGCCGCGCTTCAGTCCCATGACTTCGACTGCTTCCTTCTGGCCGGCCGCTATACCCTTCTGGAGCAGACATCGCTCGACAGCTTCCTTCCGCTTTGCGAGGAGCGCGGTGCGGCTGTCGTCGTCGGCGGTGGCTTCAACTCCGGCATTCTTGGCGACCGGAGCAACGCAGGGTGCGAAATACAACTATGCCCCCGCGCCCGCCGAGATCATGGAGCGGGTCCGACAGATCGAGCAGGTCTGCGCGGATCACAAGGTGCCGCTGCCTGCGGCGGCGCTGCAATTCGTAGTGGCGCATCCGGCGATCCCCTGCTTCATGGCAGGCACCAGGACGGTCGCGCAGTTGGAACAGAACCTTGCCTGGTTCAGCCATGACATTCCCGAAGCGTTCTGGGCGGAACTGAAGCACAAGCGCCTGTTGCGGGACGATGCACCGGTTCCCGGATGAGCGGGCGCGCCCTGCCCCGCGGGCTTTACGGATTTGACGTTCTAAGGCCGGGCGACTGGTGGGAAACATCCGCACGCGAGATCACCGCCACGATGATCGATCACTTCGCCGATCTGAGTGGCGACCGGTTTGCCATTCAAATGGACGACGCTGCGGCCAGGACCCATGGGTTTCGCGGGCGCGTGGCCCACGGCCTGTTGGTCCTGTCGGTCATCGATGGACTGAAGAACGCGGCCCCGGTCCAGATTACTGCAATTGCGTCGCTGGGCTGGGACTGGCAGTTTCGCAAGCCTGTCTTGATCGAGGACGATCTGTCGGCCCGGATCACCGTTTGCGATTTGCGTGAAACGAGCAACCCGGCGCGTGGGATCGTGACCCTGGACTTTGCCGTAAGCCGGAAAGACGGAACATTGGTTCAGCAAGGAAAGAACCAGCTCATGGCCTATCGTCAGACGACATAGTCAAAGACGAAAACCCCGTCCGGCCCGCCTTCGAGCGCGGCGACGATGCGCCCGCCAATCTCATGATGCACCGGATCGTTCAGATAGGAATCGCGTACATTCGTATCGCGGAAATCGAACCAGAACACATCGCGATAGCCCCGAACCATCTGGTCTTCGACGCTGATATTGGGACGGACCTGAAAATCGAGAATACCGTCGATACGGTCGGACAGTCCTGCCAGATCGTCCATCAAACCCTGTTTTATCGACGGGAGCGTGCCCGCCTTGAAACGCAGCGCCACGAAATGCCTGATCATTGGGTGTTCCCTTCATTTCCGAAATTCGGCTGCCGTCTCTCACGAAAGGCGGCCAATCCCTCGGCCAGCTCGTCTGACGCCGCCGCGATCGTCCCGGCAAGGGTTTCAATGACACGCTCGCGCTCTTCGCCTTCGGCGGCGTTGATCATCATCTTGGCCAGTTCGGTTGCACGCGGCCCGCGTGTCAGTATCTGCGCGGCGATCTCCTTCGCACGGTCCATGGCAGCACCGGTGGGGACGACATGATCGACGATGCCATGTTGCAGGGCCTGATCGGCCGTGAAGACCTCGCCGGCAAGCACCATGCGGCGCACGATCTGCGCGCCGAACCGGCGCACGGCGCGCTGGGTGCCCGACCAGCCGGGAATGATGCCAAGCCCGGTCTCGGGCTGGCCGATCCTGATATGCTCCTCGGCCACCCGGAGGTCGGCGCAGGCGGCCAGTTCGAGCCCGCCACCCAGCGCGTGCCCGTCCAGCACGGCGATCACCGGCTGCCGCAGCCGGGCCAGCGCATCGAAGGCCGCATGCCCGTCGCGCAGCCAGTGGCGCCCGAAATCCTCGGGGCTCTCGCCCGCCCAGGCCTCGATATCGCCGCCGGCGCAGAAGGCCTTGCCCTCGCCCGAAAGGATCACGACGCGGATCGCCGCGTCGTGCTCGATCTCCGGCGCAGCGCGCGGCAAGGCGGGCCACCATCGCCTGGTCGAGCGCGTTGAGCTTTGCGGGGCGGTTCAGCCGCAGATGCGCGACAGGCCCGTCACGATCGAGATCGATGTCGGCGCGCGCGGTCACAGGATCAGGCCGATCGGTTCCGGGCGAAACAGGGCGGCATCCATCGGCCTCAGATCCGGACGACCAGCAGCGGCGTTGCCGCCTGATCCAGCACGTCGCGCTGCAGGTCGACGCCCGGCGCGATCTCGGTCACCATCAGGCCCTTCTCGGTCAGCTTCACCACGCAGCGCTCGGTGACATAGGTGATGTCCTGCCCCTGACGGATCGCGTCGCGCCCGAAAAACTGACCTGGTCGACCTTGTCCACGAACTTGGCGATCTTGCCTTCGCGTCGATCGCCAGCTTGCCGTCGTCGATCCGCATCTTCGCGCCGGCATTGAAGTTGCCCGAGAACACGATCCGCTTTGCCCGCGTCGGTGATGTCGACGAAGCCGCCTGCCCCGGCCGTGCGGTGCGGCGTCGCCGCAAGGCGCGAGACGTTGACCGAGCCGTCCGCGTCGATCTCGAGGAACGACAGAAGCGAGGCGTCGAAGCCGCCGGCCTGGAAATAGGCGAACTGGTGCGGCGAGGCGACGAAGGCCTCGGCATTGGCGGCGCAGCCGAACTTGAAGTCGAGAAGCGGGATGCCGCCCACCGCGCCCTGTTCGATCACCCAGGTCACGGCGCCGTGCTGGCCTTCCTCCAGGAGGATGCGCGGCACGTTGGCCGAGATGCCGAAGCCGATATTGACCGCCCAGCCCGTCCGAAGCTCCTGCGCGACGCGGCGGGCGATCACCTTGGCCACGCCGAATTCGGCGGACGTGAAAGCTGTCGAGCGGGCGGATCAGCTCGCCCGAGATCGCCGGGTCGTAGGGCGTTGCCGTGGTCTGCAGCATCGTCCGGCGCCTCGACGACCATGTCGACGAGGATGCCCGGAACGTGCACGTCATGCGGGCGGATCGAGCCGTTCTGGGCGACGCGGCGCACCTGCGCGATGACCATGCCGCCGCGGTTGTGCGCCGCAAGCGCCATCTCCATCGCGCCGAGATAGGCGCCTTCGGATTCGAAGCTGAGATTGCCGCGCTGGTCGGCGGTCGTGGCCCGGATGATCGCCACATCCGGGGCGATGGCCGGGAAATACAGCCAGTCCTCGCCGTCGAAGGTCTCGCGCCGGACGATGGGATCGGCGCGGGCCGCGTCATTCATGGCGCAGCCGTCCTGATCGGGATCGACGAAGGTGTCCATGCCGACCTTGGTCAGCACGCCCGGCCGGTTGGCCGCCGCCTCGCGCAGCATGTCGAAGACGATGCCCGAGGGGACGTTGTAGGCCTTGATCTCGTTTCCGGTGATCATCTGCCAGATCAGCGGCGGCTCGGCATTGGTCGGGCCCGAGGGGTAGGAGCCGCCGATGATCCGCGCGATGCAGCCCGGTTTGGCGATGTGATCGACCCCCTTGGTGCCGAAGATGTCGCCCGCGGCGATCGGGTGAATCGTGGTCAGGTCGCGCGGCGCGCCGGTGGCGTCGAAGCGGTCGCCCAAGCGCGGCCAGCACCGCATCCGGGACAGCAAAGCCCGGAGGAGGAGTTCACGGCGACAACGGCGCCGTCCGCGGATCATCGCCACCGCCTCGGCGGCCGATACCTGTTTCCTTGCGGGGGTCATAGACTGGCTCCGGCAGCAAGTAACTAATCAGTTAAACCACTATGCACAGGCCATGTGTCGGATCAAGGCGGATTTCTCAGCGTGGTCCGAAGCTTTTTAATTCTATAGCTTTCACGCGAAGTAACCATTAGGTTACTCAGCGACCTGAACGCGGGAGGCACCAGATGACCATCTATTTCCAAAAGAACCACCAGCGCGCCTTCGGCACCTATCCCGCTGACAGGCGAGGTGGCCCTGACGCGATCCTTGCCGCCGCCGAGGTCGGCTATCGCGCCTTCGACACCGCGCAGATGTACGGCAACGAGGCCGAAACCGGCGCGGCGCTGGCGGCGACCGGCATCGCGCGCGACGACCTTTGCATCACCACCAAGGTGCATCCCGACAATTACGCCGACGGACGCGTTTCCTGCCCTCGGTCGAGCAAAGCCTGAAGGACCTGCAGCATCGATTACGTCGACGTGCTGCTGCTGCACTGGCCGCCGGTCGGCGGCGACATCGCGCCGTCGCTGCGACTTCTGGAAAAGGCGCAGAAACGGGGCTTGCGCGGCAATGTCGGCGTGTCGAACTACACCATCGCGATGATGCGCGAGGCGGTGCCGATCGTCGATGTGCCCCTCGTCACCAACCAGGTCGAGTTCCACCCGCTTCTCAACCAGGACAGGCTGCTGGCCGGCGCGAACGAGGTGGGCATTCCGCTGTCCTCCTATTCCTCGGTCGCGCGGGGCGAGGTGTTCAAGCACCCGGAGTTCGCCGAGATCGGCGCAGGCTTACGGCAAGACCGCCGGCGCAGGTCGTGCTGCGCTGGATCCTGCAGAAGGGCGTGTCAGCATCAACACCATGTCGACCAAGCCCGAGAACATCCGCGCCAATTTCGAGATCATGGATTTCACCCTGTGCCACGTCGACATGGCGCGGATCGAGCGGCTGACGCAGACCGGATACCGGATCGTGACCGAGGACCTGTGCCCTGGGCGCCGGACTGGGATTGACCCGGAACGGGCATGACCGCGATGCGGAACCATGTGTATTTCATGCGCATACCAGCGCAGATTGTCCGGATCAGCGGTTGCCGCGGACCAGGTCGGAGGCCTTCTCGGCGATCATGATCGTGGGCGCATTGGTGT
Source organism: uncultured Alphaproteobacteria bacterium (assembly GCA_963698645.1). Taxonomy (GTDB): domain Bacteria; phylum Pseudomonadota; class Alphaproteobacteria; order Rhodobacterales; family Rhodobacteraceae; genus Ovoidimarina. The sequence continues at coordinate 164,727 of CAVORP010000003.1, read as the reverse complement.
TCGAGCCGATGAGGCTGACGGCATGACCGAGACTGTCGCAGATGCGGATGCCGTCGAGGCCGTGCACGCGCAGCTTGCGGGTCGACCACCGCCATCGTCGTCCACGCCCATCTTGCAGGTGCAGGTCGGGTGATAGGAGGTGCGGCCGTACTGGCGGGCGTAGGCCTCGAAATCCTGCCGGCGTCCTCACGCTCGTCATCCGGGAAGGCGGATCCGCCGGATGTATTTCTGCAGGCGCGGGCTGGCTGAAGATCTCCTTCGATGATCCTCACGCCCTTCGGCCGAGGTCTTCAGGTCGTCCGGATCGGCAGGAAGTTCGGATCGACCACCGGCAGCGCGCGCCGGGTCGGCGGACCGCAGCCGCACCGTGCCGCGCGATTTCGGGCGCAGCGTGTAGGAGTTGAGCGTGATGCCGGACGACCCTGCGGGCACGCTCGGCACGCCCGCTTCGGCGCCGGCGCCGGCAAGGAAATGGAATTGCAGATCCGGGACTGCGGCGCGGATCTGTCGGAATACCAGAAGGCGCCGCCCTCGACCACGTTCGAGGTCACCGGACCGGAGTTGAACAGCAGCGTATTGCAGCCCCGCCCAGGCCGCCCAGTGCGGCTTGTTGTACTTGTCGAGGCTGTCGTGGCCCTTCAGTTCGGCGACGATGTCGATGCCGAAATGGTCGTTCAGGTTCTCGCCCACGCCGGGCAGATCGTGGACCACGTCGATCCCGTGTTCGCGCAGATGCGCCGCCGGACCGACGCCCGACAGCATCATGATCTTCGGCGTGCCGATCGCGCCCGAGGTCACGAGCACCTCGGTCTCGGCGCGCGCCTGCCTTGCGCTCGGAGCCGTTGAAATACTCCACGCCGGTCGCGCGCGTGCCCTTCGAACAGTGATGCGTTTGACCAGGCAGCCGGTCTCCACCGTCAGGTTCGGCCGCTTCATCGCCGGGCCGCAGGTAGCCCACGGCGGCCGAGCAGCGGCGGTCGTTCCGTGTCGTCGTCTGGTAGACGCCCGCGCCCTCCTGCATCGGCCCGTTGAAATCCGGGTTGTAGGGCATGCCCGAGTTCCTGGCAGGACTGCACGAAGGCCCGCGTCACGCGCTGCGGATCGGCGATGTTCGACACGCCGAGCGGCCCGTCCGTCCCGTGCCAGTCGCCCGCAAGGATCGTGTTGCCTTCGGAGCGGAGGAAGTATTGCTGGATATCCTCGAAGGCCCAGCCCTCGCAGCCTTCCTCGTCGGCCCAGCGGTCGTAGTCGCGCTGGGTGGCCGCGGGTGAAGACCTCGGCGTTGATCGAGCTGCCGCCGCCGATCACGCGGGCCTGCGCATAGGGGATTTCGCGATTGTTCGCATGGCGTCTGCGGCGCGGTCCTGAAGCCCCAGGTGTGCGGGCCGCGTGGTCATCTTGGCGAAGCCCACCGGCATGTGGATCAGCGGATGCCGGTCCGTGCCGCCCGCTTCCAGCAGAAGCACGCGGGCGGACGGGATCCTCGCTCAGCCGGGCGGCCAGCACGCAGCCCGCCGAGCCGCCGCCGACGATGACGTAGTCGTAGCCCCTGCGCCATCACTCGACCCAGGGATCGCGTTTGCCGATCTCGATGTGGACCGACTTGATCTGGGTATATTCCTCGACGCCGTAGACGCCTGCCTCGCGCCCCCAGCCCGACTGCTTGAAGCCGCCGATGGGCAGTTCGGGCCCGCCCGCAGCGTCGTGTTGACCCAGAAGCGGCCCGCGCGGACGCGGCGGGTGACGGTCAGCGCCTTGTCGATGTTCTTCGTCCAGACGCTGGCCGCCAGGCCGTAGACGGTGTCGTTGGCGATCGCGATCGCCTCTTCCAGCGTGTCGAAGGGCATGACGGTCAGGACCGGGCCGAAGATCTCGTCCCGCGCGATCGCCATGTCGCGCGGTGACGTCCGCAAAGACCGTGGGCGCGATATACTGCCCGCCGCCGATGTCGAGCGCTTTGCCGCCGGTGACCAGCCGTCGCGCCCTCATCGCTTGCCCTTCGCGATGTAGCCGAGGATCGTGTCGTTCTGCGCGTCGGTGGTGATCGCGCCGATCTGCGTCGCCTCGTCGAGCGGATCGCCGACCCGGGCCTTCTTCAGTTTCGCGGCGACCATCTCCGCGAACTTGTCGGCGACCGAGCGCTTCGACGATCAGCCGCGCGCCCGAGACGCAGCACTGGCCGGTGTTGAAGCCGATGCCGAAGGCCACGCCATCGGCGGCATCCTCGAGATCGGCATCGGCAAAGACGATCTGCGGGTTCTTGCCGCCCAGCTCGAGCCCGAGCTTCTTGAAGTTCGAGCCCGCCGCCTGAAGGCAGGAGCGGCCCACGGCGGTCGAGCCGGTGAAGGACAGCATGTCGACGTCCATGTGTTCGGTCAGCGCCTGGCCGATGGTGCGGCCCGAGCCGGTGACCACGTTGTAGCAGCCATCGGGCAGGCCCGCCTGTTGCAGGATCTCGGCCAAGGATCAGCGTCGTGGCCGAGGTGACCTCGGACGGTTTGGCGACGATGGTGCAGCCGGAGGCGAGGATGAAGGGCACGCGCTCGCAGAGGATCAGGAACGGGAAATTCCACGGCGTGATCAGTCCCACGACGCCGATCGGCTCGCGGGTGACGAGGCCGAACATCTTGTCGCCCGAGATTGTTGAAGCTGTCGCCGTGGAGCGTGCGAGCGACCCCGGCGGCATAGCGGAAGATCGAGACGCAGCCCCCCACCTCGCCGCGCGACTGGGAGATCGGCTTGCCGTTTTCCAGCGTCTCCCAATAGGCGACCTCTTCGGCGCGGGCGTCGAGAATGTCGGCGGCCTTGAGCAGGACGGCGGCGCGGTCGGCCCCGGACAGACCCGACCAGCGGCGATCCTCGAAGGCCGCGCGGGCGGCGGCGACGGCGGCGTCGAGATCGTCGGTCGTGCATTTCGGGATGCGTGTCACCGGAGTTCCATGGCCCGGCGAATTGCGCACGAAGACCTCGCGGTCGCCTGCGGCGATGTAGGAGCCATCGACGAAGAAGCCGAAGTCGCGCGGGGTTTCCGGCGGCGAAAGCCGGGTCGATGACTTGTCCATGGTGATTCCTCCCGGGAAGCAGAATAGCAGGGTTTCGCGCGAGTATAAGTAACCGTTTGGTTACGTCAAGGCGTGCGCAGCGGTTTCGGCCCCTTTCTTTGCCGGGTCGGGGCGGACTGTCCATCGCGGAAACCAAGTAAGTCTCCGTGACGCGCGGAGGACGTTGCGGCGGGGGACCACAGGGTCAGGCCATCACGATCTGGGTCTTCAGGTCTCCGGGCCTGTCGGCATAACTGTCGAACGCGGTCTGGATGTCCTCGAGTGGGAAATCAGCGCCGAGGAAAGGAACGGGGTCGATCCGCCCATGGGTCAGCAGCGTGAGCGCGTCGTGCATGTCCGGGCCCGAGCCCGCGACGGAGCCCGCGACCGAGTTCTCTTCGAGGATCGTCCGGAGGATGTTGAGCGACAGGGTATCATCCGGCCCGGTCAGCCCGAAGGCCGCGATATGCCCGCCCTTGCGGATCAGCGTCTGGGATTTGGCGTAGAGTGCGGAGTCGCCCACGCTTTCAATCACCAGATCGGCGCCGCGACCGCCGGTCATCTCCATCACCGTCTCGTCGAGCTTCGAGGGGTCGGTGACACCCGCATCGGCGCCTGCATCCAGTGCCTTCCGGACCCGGTCTGGTGAAAGGTCGGCCACGATGATGGGGGCCGCGCCGATGGTGCGCAGGAGTTGCACATGGAGGTTGCCGATGGGACCGGCGCCAAGGACGACAGCGGATTGGCCGAACGTGACGCCGGACTTGCGCGCGGCGCGGACGACGCAGGCAAGCGGTTCGGTCAGCGCGAGAACCTCGGTCGGCATCCGGGGCTCGGCGGGAATGACAAGGCGGGACGGCACCGCGATATACTCGGCGAAGGCGCCGTCGATGGTGATGCCCATCTGCTGCATCTCGGGGCAGTTGAGAATCTCGTTCCGGCGGCACCAGTAGCAGCGGGTACAGCCGATATTCATGTCCACGACCACGGGCATGCCTTCGGTCAGCCCGGGCGCGGGGCCGCCCAGCGCCGCGATATGGCCGGTGAATTCATGACCCGGAATCAGCGGCAGTTTGTCGGCTGCGTAATGGCCCTTGAAGATATGCAGATCAGTGCCGCAGATCCCGGTCCGCGCGATCCGGATCAGCGCCTCGTCGGGGCCGGGATCAGGGCAGGCCACCTCGCGAAGGTCGAAACGACCGGGTTCTATCAGCACGGCAGCGCGCATGGTATTCATTTGACGACCCTCAGTTTCGAGCGATCGATCGTCGCGGCGATGGCAACGATCAGGATGACCCCAAAGACCATTTGCTGTTGTGTCGCGTCAATTTCGAAATAGAGCATGGGCAAGCGGATCACGGCGACGATGAGCGTACCGAGCAGCGTGTTGATGACGCCGCCCACGCCGCCCGTGAGCGGAGCGCCACCCACCAGAATCGCAACGATCGCCGGGAGGCGGAAACCGTTGGCAATGGTGGGCGGCCCGCCCGAGAGCTTGACCGCGAAGAGAACTCCGGCGGCGGTCGTAAACAAGCTATTGCGACGATTGATCAAGTCCTGCTCGAAGCATTTCTTCATGGACGACATGGGTTCCCAAATGCCCGACCAGTCAACGAGCCACTCATGTCGCCGACGTGCCCTACTTCGTAACGCACTATTTGGTTACTTACAGATTGCCAAAGCTGTCGAGTCCCTTATAAGTGTCGGACGTCCTGAATTTGCTGGCCTCGGTTCAAGGCCGCCGGACGCCCGATGGACAGCCCGGGAGGTCGCATATGACAGAGCTCAAGACCCGCACGCGCGATGCCGAGGCGACGAAAGCGCGCATTCTGGCGGCGGCCAAGGCCGAATTTGCGGAAAATGGGCTTGGAGGCGCGCGCGTCGACGAGATCGCGGCACGGGCCGAGGCGAACAAGCGGATGCTCTATCACTATTTCGGATCGAAAGAGGGGCTGTTCCAGGCGGTTCTGGAAGAGGCCTATCTGGACATTCGCGAGGCGGAACAGGCACTGGCACTCGATCATCTTTCCCCCAAGGCGGCGCTGGAGAAGCTGGTGCGCTTCACCTGGAGCTACTACCTCGAGAACCCCGAATTCCTGACACTGGTGAACAGTGAGAACCTGCACCGCGCGCGGCATCTGAAGCAGTCGGAGCGGGTCAAGGTCGTCAGCCGCCGGTTCGTGGAAATGGTGCAGAAGCTTCTGGATCGGGGGGTGGCGGAGGGCGCGTTTCGCCCCGGTATCGACGCGGTTCAGTTGAACATCACGATTGCCGCGATCGGGTATTACTACCTTACGAACCGGTTCACCGGGGCGATCGTGTTCGAGCGGGACATGATGACGCCTGAGGCGCTCGAGGCGCGGCTTGCCTTCAATGTCGAGACGGTCTTGCGGATGGTGAGCGCCTGAGGGCCGAAGTCAGGCGGGCGTCATTCCGGCGCGTCGAAGCCCGCCGCGACAAGGGCCGCCTTCGCACAGTCGATATCCTGAAAATCCTTCGCCCCGGACACGCCTATCGCGCCGATGCAGATCCCGTCCTTCAGGATCGGCAATCCACCGCCCCATGTCAGAAGCCGCTGGCGTGTCGACAGGCCGAGCGCCAGCGATGGCGACCCACCCATGCGCTCTGCGAAGGTCTCGGTCGAGCGCCGCATCGTCGCGGCGGTATAGGCCTTGTCCTGAGCGAAATCGGCCACGTTGGGCGCGACCCCATCCATACGGGACAGCGCCAGGATCACGCCCTGCGCATCCACCACAGCCGCCGCGACGCCCCAATTGTTCTTCCCGGCATGGGCGATTGCGGTCTGGACCATCTCGAATGCGGTGGCCGATGCAACGGAGGATTGAGTGTAGATCACCGGCCCGGTCCCTTTGTCAAAATGGCCCTAGAATGCCTTGAATGTCAGGGTCGTCAGGGTCCGCTCGATCCCGTCGATATCAAGGATTTGGTCGTTCACGAACTTGCCGATTTCGGCGCCGTCGGGCGGGTAGAGTTTGAGCAGAAGATCATACTCGCCCGAGGTCGAATAGAGTTCGGAATGGATCTCGCGCAACGCGATCTCGTCGGCGACCTTATAGGCCGTTCCGGGGCGGCAGCGGATCTGGACGAACAGGGCAGTCATGGCGGGCAATCCTTTCGGGCAGACAGGTCATTGCTAGGCCAGAGGCGGCCGTCATGCAATCCGCAGCGTTCGCGCGTTACGAGATAGCATTTGCGACGTCATGCGTCGGCTTTGGGCCAGCGAAAGCCGGGGCTCGGACGGAAGGTCGACCTCGTCAGAGGGACGAAAGGACACAGGACCATGCGCACCCATGCCCAGGCCGTCGTGATCGGGGGCGGCGTGATCGGCTGCTCGATCCTATATCATTTGACGAAGGCGGGTTGGACAGATGTGGTGCTTCTGGAGCGGTCGGAGCTGACCTCGGGGAGCACGTGGCACGCGGCGGCAAATATTCACGGGCTACACGATTCCACCAATATCAGCCGGCTGCAGCATTACACGATGACCCTTTACAAGGAGCTGGAAGCCGAGACCGGCCAAAGCTGCGGTGTCTTTCAGCCCGGCAGCCTTTACCTGGCGCAGACCGAGGCACGCGAGCACCAATTGCGCCTGCAGGAGGCCAAGGCGCGGCGCTACGGGATGAACTTTCACGAGGTGAGCCGGGACGAGGCCGAGCGGCTGCACCCGCTGGTGAATTTCGACGGCATCCGCTGTATCATGTTCGAACCCGATGGCGGCAACGTGGACCCCTCGGGCGTGACCAATGCCTATGCGGTGGGCGCGCGCCAGCGGGGTGCGGAGATCCATCGGTTCACGCCCGTCACCGGCACCGAGGCGCAGGCGGACGGAACATGGATCGTGCGCACCGACAAGGGCGATATCCGCACGCCGTGGGTGGTGAACGCAGCCGGTCTCTGGGGGCGCGAAGTGGCGGCGATGGCGGGGCTGGAGCTGCCACTCATCCCCACCGAGCACCAGTATTTCGTGACCGAGACAATTCCCGAGATCGCCGCGCTTGACCGCCGCCTGCCATCTGTCGCGGACCGGGATGGCGAGTATTACCTGCGGCAGGAGGGCAAGGGATTGCTGGTGGGTGCCTATGAGCGCGACATGCGGTTCTGGGCCGAGGATGTCACGCCGCAGGGGTTCGGGCACGAGTTGTTCGCCGACGACCTTGAACGGATCGAAGAGAACATGATGCGCGCGATCGACCGCGTTCCCGCCGTGGGCGAGGCCGGGATCAAGCGGGTGATCAACGGCCCGATGATCTGGTCGCCGGACGCGAACGTGCTGTTCGGGCCGGTGCCCGAGTTGACCGGCTATTTCTGCTGCAACGGAATCATCCCGGGATTCAGCCAGAATGGCGGCATGGGCAAGCTGGCGGCCGAATGGATGATCGACGGCGAGCCGACCCTCGACATGTTCGGCTGGGACATGGCGCGGTTCGGGGCCTGGGCGGACAAGGCGTTCACCAAGGCGCGGGTGGGCGACCAATATGCGCACAGGTTCAAGATTTACTTCCCCAACGAGGAACGTGCAGCGGGCCGCCCCGTGCGCACCCGCCCCGTCCACGGGATGCAGGCCGCGATGGGCGCGCATTTCGGGTTGAACTTCGGCTGGGAACATCCCCTGTGGTTTGCCGCCGAGGGCGAGCCGGACAAGGAAACCTATGGCTTCACCCGCCAGAACTGGTGGGAGCCGGTGGGGCGCGAGGCCCGGATGCTGCGCGCGCGGGCGGGGATCATCGATATCTCGAACTTCGCGAAATATCGCGTGAAGGGCTCCGGGGCCGAGGATTGGCTGAACGCGCTTTTCGCAAATCGGATGCCGCGTGCGGTGGGCCGGTCCTGTCTGACGCCGCTGATTGGAAAGCGGGGCGGGATCGCCGGGGATTTCACCGTCACGCGTCTGGGCGAAGAGGAGTTCCTCGTGATCGGCTCCGGCATGGCCGAACGGTTTCACCAGCGGTTCTTCCGGGCGATCCCGCTGCCCGCGGGTACGACCTTCGAAAGCCGGACCGAGGCGATGTGCGGCTTCAACGTGGCCGGGCCCGCGTCACGCGATTTGTTGCGTCGTTTGACCGATACGGGGCTGGAGTCCGAAGCGTTCCCGTTCATGCGGTCGCAGCGGATCACGGTGGCCGGAGTGCCCGTGGTGGCGCTGCGCGTATCCTTTACCGGAGATCTGGGGTGGGAGTTGCATTGCGAGACCGCCGATCAGACGGCGCTCTATTCGGCCCTGATCGAGGCGGGGCGCGATCTGGGCGCCGGTCCCGTGGGGAGCCGCGCGCTCATGAGCCTTCGGGTCGAGAAGGGATACGGATCCTGGAGCCGCGAATACAGCCCCGAATGGTGGCCGCAGGAGTTGGGCATGGACGGGCTCATCAAGATGGACAAGGAGTTCCTGAACAAGGCGGCCTATGCCGCGCTGGCGGATCGGCCGCCCCGGGAAAAGCTATGTCTTCTGGAGGTGATCGCGACCGATGCGGATGCGACGGGCGGCGAGCCGATCTTTCTGCCCGATGGTACGCCGGTGGGTCAGGTGACCTCGGGGACATATGGGTATTCGGTCGGGAAATCGCTGGCGCTTGGCTATCTCAAGACCGGACTTGCGGGTCCCGGGGATATGGTCGAGGTGGCCATTCTCGGCAGGCCGCACCGCGCGGTTGTTCTGGACAAGCCACCCTTCGATCCGGAAGGCGCGAGGCTGCGGGCCTGACCTAGCCGGGGATGTAGTCGGTGCTTTGGCGAAACGTTTCGCCCGGGCGCAGCAGGATCGGGGGGAAATGCGGGTTGTTCGGCGCGTCGGGCCAAAGCTGGGGTTCCAGCGCGATCCCTTCGCGGCCTCCGGTATAGGCCTGAAGCCCAGGCGCGTCCGAGCGGATCGTCAGGGTCCGTCCCGAAGTGCCGGTCAGTGTTGCGCGAAGACCCGGCGCATCGAAACAGAAGTTGTGGTCTAGCGCGGGGTCCGGAGCGCGGGCGGCCCGGTAGTCGAACCCCGTGCCCGCGACCGGAGCGATCTTTCCCGTGGGTCGGGTATCGGGACCGGCGGGGAGGTGGGTTTCCGCCGGGATGGAAAGCCGGTGGCCACCCCAATCTGCCGTCCCGTCAAGGTTCCAGACCCCGTGCAGGGCCGGGTTCATCAAGGTTGGGGCGTCGGTCATGGCCTCGAGCGTGACGCAAAGCGCGGCCTCGGTCAGCGCATAGGTCACAGAGATCGTCCGGTTGCCCGGGAATCCGCCCTGCCCCGCCGGCATGCGATGGGTCAGGGTGACCGAGGCCGTATCCGACCTGGCGACATCCCAGATCGCGAATTGCGCGCCAGCGGCGCCGGAATGAAGCGTGTGGCGACCGTCCTGGTTCGCCTCGAACCGATACTCCGTGCCGTCGATCCGGGCGGATGCGCCGCCAATACGGTTGATGACCGGGGCCACGACGGGACCCGCGAAGGCAAGCGGACCTTCGTATCGGGCCAGCCGATCACTGCCGACGCAAAGGCTCGGACCATCGCCCATATGAAACGACTGAAGCCGCGCGCCATAGGTCAGGATCGAGGCCGCAAGTGCCCCGTGCGACAGGGTGACAAGATCAACCGCACGGCCATCGGACAGGGTTCCGAATGGTGTCAGAGCGCCCACCACATGACCCCGGCCGCCGGAATTTCGGTTTCGCGAAAACGGCGCGGTTCGGAGGCATAGTTGAAGGCGAAAAGATGGGAGGCCGTGCGGCGCAAGCGCACCCCTTCGGGAAGCGTTTCGCGGGCAAGCCCAGTCTCGTCGCAGAGGCCCGCCACAATCCTGTCCCACAACACGTCATCGGGCCATGCCGCAAGATAGCGCATGCCGTCATCGCCGAGGACAACCGCACGTCCATCCTCGGTGGAGTGCGCGACGGGCCCGGTGCCCTCGGCAGCCTCGAACCAGTGCCGCACGGTCCCGCCGCCCTGCACCGGAATCTGCGCAAAGGGCGGCAGGCTCTCGACCCGGGTCACAGTGACGTCCAGCCCGGGAAGATTGGGCGGCAGCGGCACGGGGATCGACATCTCGGCGGTTTTCGCATTGGTGCGCGGGCCCGCCAGAACGATCGTATCCGCCCCCACGAGCCGGGCCAGTTGCGCCGAGGTGAGCGTTGCCATGCCCGGGATCAGGACAAAAGCGTAGCCCCCCGGATCAGCCCCCTCGGGCGGCAGGATATCGACAGAAAGACCGGCGCGACGAAGGGCGCGATAGGCGCTGAACACCAGTCTGAAATAGTCGAAATCCGCACCCTGCGGCTGCGTCGCCCAGACCCAGGCGGAGGCATAGTCAAAGACGATCGCGACGGGCGCGGGGGTCTGGGCGATCTCGGGCATGGCGGCGATTTCATCGGCGACCTGACGTGCTTCGGCCAGAGCGGGCGCATCGGCGCTGTCGGGCCGCAACAGGCCCGCATGCATCTGCTCCTGCGCGAAAGGCGCCTGCCGCCAGCGGAAATAGCACACCGCCTCGGCCCCGTGCGCGAAGGCCTCCCACGACCAGAGCCGCACCATCCCGGGCAAGGGATCGGGGTTCCACGGGGCCCAGTTCACCGGCCCCGGCTGCTGTTCCATCACCCACCACCGGCCCTGCCCCACCGCGCGGTAGAGATCGTGGTGGAACGCCTGATTGTCGGGGTCGCCCTGCCGCATATAGGCGGCACGGTGGTCGTCATCGGCATCCAGACGATCCAGCAGGAACCCCAACGGATAGCTGTCCCAAGAGGCGATATCGAGATCGGCGCCGACCGCGAAATGATCGAAATCGAGAACCCGACCCATGTAGTTGTGGATCAGCGGCGCATCGGTATGGCGGCGCAGGATCTCGGTCTGGGCGCGGTTGAATCGCACCACCTGATCCGAAGAGAAGCGGCGGAAGGCGAGCACATGGGCAGGGTTGGGTTCGGTGACGGTAAGGTTCGGAAGATCGACCTCGTCGAAGCTTGCATATTCCATCGACCAGAACACGTTGCCCCATGCCCCGTTCAGGGCATCGGGCGACTGATAGCGCTGCGCGAGCCAGTCGCGGAACCCGGCGCGGGCGGCGTCGGAATAGCTGACCACGGTGTCGTGGCAGCCGTATTCGTTGTCGATCTGCCAGGCCTGGACATGGGGGTTTTTGCCATAGCGCCGCGCCAGTTCGGTGACGATCCCGCGGCAGGCCTCGATATAGCCCTGATGGCTGAAGCAATAGTGGCGGCGCGAGCCGAAGCCGCGGGGACGCCCTTCGGCATCGACGGCCAGCATGTCGGGATGCCGCGCGAGCATCCAGCGGGGTGGCGTGGCGGTTGGTGTGCCGAGGACGACCTTGAGCCCGGCTTGACCCAGGACCTCGATCGCGCGGTCGAGCCAGTCGAAATCATATGCTCCCGGACGCGGCTCGAGGCGCGACCACGCGAATTCGCCGATCCGGACCCATGTGAGGCCCGCCGCCGCCATGCGCGCGGCATCGGTCGGCCAGATCTCTTGCGGCCAGTGTTCGGGGTAATAGCAGGTACCAAGCGTGCGCATCAGAGGATCACCTTTGGTTCGGGGCGGCCCCGGCCCGCATCCGGCGCGGCAAATGTCATTCCGTTTTCGGGTTCCGCTGCCAGTGTTTCGGCGCTGAGCCCCTGTCGCGCAGTGGTGCAGTAGAGTGTGGTGAGGTCGCGTCCACCGAAAGCCGGGCAGGACGTGTGCCGCGCTGGTATTGCGATCTTTCGCAGAAATCGGGCGTCAGGGGCGTAACAGGCCACGCCGGACGCGCCCCAGAGGGCGAGCCAGAGATTGCCGTGGGCGTCGGTCACTGCACCATCGGGGTTGAGGCCATCGGCGGTGAGGTCGAGGAAGACCCGGGCCTCACCGCTTGGCCAGCCATCAGCATCAAGGTCTTGGCACCAAACGGTTTTCCGGGCGGTATCCGCGAAATAGCCGGTGCGTCCATCAGGGGCGAAACAGATCGCGTTGGGGATCGTGATGCCATTGTGGAGGGTGCGCAATTCGCCGCGGTACCAGCGATAGATCGCACCCATGCCTGGCTGCGCGGCCTTTCCCATCGTCCCGAACCAGAACCCGCCCTGCGGATCGGCACGTCCATCGTTCGAGCGGGTGTCAGGCCGGTCCGCTTCGCAGGAAGCGAGGGGAGCGCGGTCCCCGGTCTCGATATCAAAGACCGAAAGTCCGGTTTCGGACGCGATCAGAAGGCGCGTCTCGTCAACCCAACCCCCAGCCGAGACATGTTCGTCGAATTGCCATGTCCGGCTTTCGCCCGCCTCACGGCTATGCAGGCGAAACCGAATAATATCGAACCAGAACAATTGGTTGCGGGTGGAGTGCCAGAGAGGCCCCTCGCCCAGCGCACAGGGCGTGTCGTCCCAGACCGCGGCGGTCATCCGGCACATGCGTCCCATGCCGCGACGAAATCGCGGGCCCGTGCGCCCACTTCGTCTGCCGACATGCCGGGGGTGTAAATCCCGGTTCCGATCCCGAAACCCGAGGCTCCGGCGGCAACCCAGTCGCCGAAACTTTCGGGGCCGACGCCACCGACCATGTAGAGCGCTGTGGCGGGGGGCAGGACCGCACGGATCGCCTTGAGCCCGTCAAGGCCCAGAAGGAAAGCCGGGAAGATCTTGAGCCCGTCCGCCCCGGCGGAGAGCGCGGCGAAGCATTCGGTCGGCGTGAGGACTCCCGGAAAACTCTGCATATCCAATGACTTCGTATGCCGGATCACATCCGCGTCGCAATTGGGCGAAACGATCATCCGGCCACCGGCGGCGTGCACATCGGCGACCGCGCCTGCGTCGAGTACCGTTCCCGCGCCGATCAGGGCGTGTGACCCGTGCGCCTTGGCCATGGCCGCGATGCTGGCGAGCGGATCGGGTGAGTTGAGTGGCACCTCGATCCGGTCGATCCCGGCTTCGAGAAGCTTATCTGCGACGGGAACGGCCTCGGCCGGGGTAATCCCGCGCAGGATTGCGATCAGGGGACGGCTCATACGGTCGCTTTCTGGGTTTTGTAGGCGGCGAAAAGACCGGCCAGCGTCATTGCGTCACCATCGGTCTGGATAGGCGTAAGCCCTTGTTCGGAAAGGGCCGTGTGATAATGCTGCGCCGGTCCGGCGGAGCCGATCACGGCGACCTGCTGTCCCAGCCAATAGGCGCGCGCGGCGGCGAGTTCCATGCCGATCAGGAGCCCCGAAAGACGCGCCCGCGCCGCGCCGGGGGCGAGGTCCGACAACAGGCTTTCGGCCCGGATCGAGAACAGCCGATGGGCCACGGTCTCGGGGCGGCTGATCGCTTCGGAGAGGGCGTCGCGGAACGCAGCCTCATCCCATTCCTGGTCGAGAGTATGGCGTAGCACGGACCTGTCGGACAGAAGCGCGAAGATTTCGCCGGTCATGAAGGTGCGGAAACTCACGATCTCGCCGGCCGAGACCTGCACCCATTTCGTATGGGTGCCGGGCAGACAGAGCACACCATCAAACCCCTGATTTTTCTGAAGAAATCCGGCGATCTGAGTTTCCTCGCCGCGCATGACATCGGCGGGTTTGTTCTGGCGCACCCCGCCGATCACGGTGACCGACAGCCGTGGATCGGCCATCGGCGCGTTGACGGTGGTCAGGGCATCGGGGCGACATGGGAACGGCGGTATAGGGCGCTTCGACCCAGCCCTGCCGCGACCCGGCCATGCCACAGACCATGGCGCGCAATGGTCGGTCAGAGAGCCATGGTCCCACCAGATCGAGCAGCGCCTGCGGATAGTCGTCGCGGGTGAGTGTTCCCATCCCGCGATCGGAGCGGGCGTGGGCAAGGTGGCTTCCGGTCGCGGTCATGGCCCAGGCGCGCAATGGGAGGTGCCCCAATCGACCGCGATCCAGTCGGGGCGCATGGCGGGTCCGGTGGTCATCCGGTCACCACCACGCCGCCGTCGACGACAAGCGACTGGCCGGTCATCGCGCCGCTGGAGCGGGAGGCGAGGAACAGGCATGGATCCACAATATCCTGTGGCTCAAGGTGCTCCTTCAGGCACATCTTGTCCATATGTGCCTTCAAATCCGCCTCGCTTGCCCACATCTCCAACTGCTTTTCCGTCAGCACCCAGCCGGGCGCAAGGGCGTTGACGCGAATTCCGTCGGGGCCGAACTCGCGCGCGAGGGAGCGGGTCATGCCGTTCAGGCCGGAATTGGCGGTGGTGTAGGAGACATAGCCCGCGTTGCCCATCATGTAGCTGATGGATGTGAAATTGATGATCGCACCGCCGCCCAAGGCTTGCATGCCGGGGATCACCGCCTGACAGGCGAAGAAATAGGCCTTGAGGTTGATCGCCTGCGACCAGTCCCAGAACTCTTCGGTGACCTCGAGCGTCGCGTGGCGCTTGTCGTTGGCGGCGTTGTTGACGAGGATCGATACGGGGCCATTCGCATCCGAAGCCTTTGATATCGCCGGCTTAAGCGCGGACACATCGGTGATGTCGCAGGGCAGGAACAAGGGCCGGTTACCGGTCTCCGCCTCCATCTCGTCGCAGAAGGGGGTGGCATCCGAGCGCTGGACGAAGGCCACGCGGGCGCCCTGTTCGAGAAAGCCCCGGGTGAGCGAGGCGCCGATGCCGGAGCCGCCGCCGGTGATGAAAACCGAGGCGCCGTCGAGGTCGGGGAAGCGGGCAGAGGTCATGCGGAGCGGCCTTTCGGGCGATGTGTATTCGATGCGGTTATCATGCGCATACCATGCGCATTACCTTACGTAAGCTTTCGGGACGAGGGATCATGCCGCCCTCCGGGTTCTGGCCCATGCCGGGATCATCTCGCCATGGGCGGTCAGAAGATCGGTCACGAGCGACCGGATCTGGCGCAGGTCAAGCTCGGCGGCGGTATGCGGGTCCATCATCGCGGCGTGGTAGAGGTGGTCGGGGTTCTCGTCCAGCAGCGCGCGGACGGTCAGCTCCTGCACGTTGATCTGGGTCCGCATCAGCGCGACGAGTTGCGGCGGGATGTCGGTCACGACCGAAGGCTGCACGCCGTTGGCATCGACGAGGCAGGGCGTTTCGACCGCCGCCCCCATGGGCAGTTGCGGGATCTGGCCGGTATTGGGCAGGTTGCCATAGGCGACATAGGGCGTGTCGGTGACGATCGCGTTCATCATCTCGGCCGCGAATTCATGGCTTTTCGTCACCTCGATCGTGGCGGCGGCGCGATAGCGTTCCGCCTGCGCGCCCCAATCCGCCATCTGTTCGATGCAGCGCTGCGGGTATTCGTCGAGCGGGATGCCGAACTGGTCGATCAGGTCGGGGCGCCCGTCCTTGATGAACCACGGCACGTATTCGGCGAGGTGTTCGGAGCTTTCGGTGCAGAAATAGCCGAGGTGATCCAGCACCTCGTAGCGCACCTTGTTGGGGCAGCGGGCGTGGTGCAGGGGCGGCTTCGGCAGGCGGCCCGCGTGGTAGCCCTCGCGCAGCGCCGGGTAGAGCGAGCGGCCCCGGTGTTCGAGCGTCAGGAAGAAGGCCACGTGGTTCACGCCCGCGACGCGGTAGCGGATCTCGTCCTTCGGCAGGTCGAGGTCATGGGCCAGTTCCTCGACCGTGTTCTGGACCGAATGGCAGAGGCCCACCTGCTTGAGGCGGGGAAAGCGTTCGGCCAGCGCCCATGTGTTGATCGCCATCGGGTTGACGTATTGCAGAAGCGTGGCGTCGGGGCAGAGCTGCGCCATATCCTCGGCCACGGCCCAGAGATGCGGGACGGTGCGCAGGCCCCGCATGATGCCGCCCACGCCCAGCGTGTCGGCGATGGTCTGGCGCAGGCCGTATTGCGTGGGGATGTCGAAGTCGATGACGGTGGACGGGCTGGTAGCCGCCGATCTGGAAGGCGGTGACGACGAAATCGGCCCCGTCGAGCGCCGCGCGGCGGTCGGTCGTGGCGGTGACCCGGGCGCGGGGCGCCCATGGTCGCGACCAGCTTGTTCGCCACCAGTTCGGATTCCGCCAGCCGCCGTCGGGTCGATATCCATCAGCGCGATATGCGCGTCGCGGAGCGCGTCGAAATGCAGCGCGTCGCCCACGATGTTCTTCATGAAGATCGTGGAGCCCGCGCCGATGAAGGCGATTTTCGTCATGGATCGTTGTCCGGTGATTACTTCACGGCGCCGAGGGTGAGGCCCGCGATGAAGTGTTTCTGCATCAGGAAGAACATGGCGACGGGCGGCAGGGCGGCGACGATGCTGCCCGCGCTCATCAGGTGGTAGGCGGCGCGGTATTGCGCGTTGAAGGACGTGATGCCCGCGGTCACCGGCTGGCTTTCGGCGCCCTGGGTCAGCACCACGGCCCAGAAATAGTCGTTCCAGATGAAGGTGAAGATCAGGACCGACATGGCCGCCATGGCGGGTTTCATCAGCGGCAGCACGACGAACCAGAAGATCCGCCATTCCGGCGACGCCCTCGACCCGCGCGGCCTCGATCAGCGGGAAGGGCAGCGCGCGGATGAAGTTGCGCATGAAGAGCGTGCAGAAGCCGGTCTGGAACGCGATGTGGAACAGGACAAGGCCGGTTTTCGTGTTGTAGAGGCCCATGTCGAGCGTCAGGTCGCGCACCGGCACCATGAGGATCTGGAACGGCACGAAATTGCCCGCGACGAACATGAAAAAGATCCAGATGTTCGACTTGAATTTGTAGATCCCCAGCGCGAAGCCCGTCATCGAGGACAGGATCACGCAGCCGATCACCGTGGGCACGGTGATCAGGACCGAGTTCATCAGGTAGCGCGGCATGTCGCTGTCGAAGAAGACGCGGCCGTAGTTTTCGAACCCCGCGAAGTAGGACGGGATCGACCAGTAGCCGCCAGAGACGAAATCGACCTCGGGTTTCACCGAGAAGAGCGCCACCGCCAGAAGCGGCAGGAGCCACATCAGGAGCGCGAGCGGCAGGAGCGACTGGTAGGTGATCTGCCAGGCGCGCGGGGTCTTTTCGATCGGAGTGGGGAACATCAGGTTGCCTCCCTTGCGGGCAGCGTATCGCGAATGGCCTTCTTGAGGCTCTTGCGGACAAGATCGTAGGACACGCCCAAACGGTGCGCCGCCTCTTCGAGATCGGTCGCGTCGAACTGAAGACGCACCCAGCTTGCGTGGAAATAGGGCGCTTTCACCGCGTTTGTCGTCTCGATGAGCATGGTCGCGGTCTCGACGCTATCGGTCTTGACCGAGATGCCGTTCATCTCACCGCCGCCTCCGAAGCAGGCGAACATCTTGCCACCGACTTTCCAACTGACCAGTTCCGGTGGGTGGGCCAGCGTTGCGCCGGGGAACCTTGCGCAGATGGCATCTATCATTTCACGAGTGACGGACATATCAGCGCGCCCTTTCTTCCTGGAACATCGACCAGAGGAAATAGGCGATGAAGACCAGCATGATGAGGAACAGGACGACGGCGATGGCGGCACCGTAGCCCATGCGGAAGCCGTATTCCGACAGCGCCTTTTCGAACATGTAGAAGGACAGGACGCGGGACGAGCCGAACGGGCCGCCATTGGTCATGATCGAGATGAGATCGAAGGAGCGCAGCGCGCCGATGATCGTCACCACGAAGGCGATGAAGGTGGCGGGTTTGAGCTGCGGGATGATGATGTACCACAGCATCCGCCAGCCCTTGGCGCCGTCAAGACGCCCGGCCTCGATCTGTTCGGGGTCCACGGCGTTGAGGCCGGTGAGGTAGAGGATCATGCAATAGGCCGTCTGCGGCCAGAGGCCCGCGGCGATGATGCCGTAGGTCACCAGTTTCGGATCGCCGAGGACGTTGATCGGGCCGAGACCCACCCAGCCCAGCATGATGTTCAGAAGCCCGAAGGTCGGGTCGTAGAACCATGTGAAGACGAGGCCCACGACGATCTGGGAGATCACGAAGGGAAAGAAGAACAGCGATTTGTAGAGCCGGATGCCCGTGACGGTCTGGTTCAGGAACAGCGCGATGAACAGGCCCGCGGGGATCGCGAGGAGGTAGAGCAGCAGCCATTTGAGATTGTTCCAGAGCGAGGTTTCGAACGCCCGGTCGGTGGACAGTTCCTGGTAGTTTGCAAGGCCGATGAAGCGCGCCTCGCCCAGCCCGTCCCAGGCGTAGAGCGAGAGGTTGAAGCTCTGGAAGATCGGGAAGATCACGTAGAACAGGAAGAACAGGACGCCCGGCGCGAGAAACAGCCACGGCGTCACCGCGATCTCGTTGCGTTTGTACCACGAGCGTGCGGGGACGATTTCCGTGGTCGGCATGGCGGTTGTGGACATGTGCCCCCCGGTTCAAGTGGCGCTGCGCATGTGGCGGGCCTGAGCGCGGTCAGGCCCGGCAGATGGGCGGCGGCGGGTGCGGGTGGGCGCGGACGCCCACCCTGCAGGTGCTTAGTAGATCCGGCCCCGGGCTGCTTCGAGCCGGTTCAGGATGTCGTCGAGATTGTCGGGGATCACCATGAACTCCTGGAAGCCCTCCATGGCCACGGCGGCCATTTCGGCAGGCGCGTCGCGGTCAAAGAACTGTGCGACACCGCCGGGCGAGTTCGAGGACAGCATTGCGAACCCTTCTTTCAGGAACTTGTCGTCATCGACACCGGAGTTCGCATTCACCGGAAGCTGGCCGAGGTTTTCCCCGTTGTTGATCAGCGTCTGGTTATCGGCGGAGACCACGAATTCGAGGAAGGCCCGTGCCGCTTCCTTGTTCTGCGCGCCCGCTGGGATGTGGAACGTGTCGGTCGGCGCGTCTTCCGCCTTGGCCACGCCGGGGGTGATTTCCACGAACTGGTAGAAGTCGAGCTTGCTGTCATCAAGGCCCGCGTCGCGCAGCGGTGCTACGGCGAAGTTGCCCATCAGGTAGCTTGCTGCCTGGCCATTGGCCATGAAGGGCAGCGCTTCCTGCCAGCTATAGGACTGGTGGTTGTCGATGAAGGCGCCCATGTCGATCAGTTCGCGCCAGTTGGCGAAGGTCGCCCGGACGCGGTCGTCGGTCCACGGAATTTCGCCCGCCGTCAGCGCAGCGTGGAAATCATAGCCGTTCGTGCGCATGTTCAGGTAGTCGAACCAGCCGCCGGCGGTCCACAGGAACTTGGTCCCGATGGTGTAGCACTTCACGCCATTGTCCAGGAGCGTCTGGCAGTTGGCCTTTTCCTCGGCCCATGTGGTGGGTTCGGACAGACCGTACTGGTCGAACAGGTCTTTGCGGTAATAGACGCCCCACTGGTAGTAGGTATAGGGCACGCCCCACTGCTTGCCGTCGATGGTCATCGCGCCTTTGGTGGAAGCCAGGTCCTCGCCGATCTGGCCGGCCCACATGTCCGAGATATCCTCGAACAGTCCAGCTTCGACATAGGGCTTCATCCGGTTGGCCGCATACC
Source organism: uncultured Alphaproteobacteria bacterium (assembly GCA_963698645.1). GTDB lineage: Bacteria > Pseudomonadota > Alphaproteobacteria > Rhodobacterales > Rhodobacteraceae > Ovoidimarina. Next base: position 145,340 of record CAVORP010000003.1, on the reverse strand, counting down.
AGTTCGCCACGTCGGGCGGATTGGCCGACAGGAAGTTGCGGATCTGGGTCTTGTAGGCCTCGCGGTCGATCACCGTGAGTTCGATGTTCAGGTCGGGATGCATCGCGCCGAAGCGTTCGACCATGCCTTCCATCACCGCGCGGGGCGCGGGATTGGACATATCGGAGAAGATCACAAGATCGCCCGAGAGTTTTGCCGAATGGCTTCCGGCAAGGGCCGCGCCGGCGGTGAGCGCAAGCGCGCCAAGCGCCGCTGCGGACGCTTTGAGCATGGAATGCATGGTTTCCTCCCTAGATGCTTCCATTATGTCCAAGTTCCATTATTTGAAACTTGGTTTTGCATATTGAAATCATAATCAGACTGTGGCAGGCCTTGTCAACAGTCGCGGCACCGGCGGTTCCCGGAACTGCCGCGCAAGGGAGGAAGCATGTCCGGCGCAACGCAGGGCGACGGTACGGTGGGCAAGGCGCTTGCGGTTCTGGACCGCGTGGCGGCGTTCGGTCGTCCCGTGCGGTTCGGCGAATTGCTGGATGACAGCCCCTACCCCAAGGCCACCCTCTATCGGTTCGTCCAGACGCTCACGAGCCAGGGGATGCTGAGTTTCGACCCGGAGCGCCAGACCTATGCGCCGGGGCTGCGCCTTGTCCGGCTGGCCCATGCGGCGTGGGACCAGTCATCGCTGGCACCGGTGGCACGGCCCTATCTGGATGCCCTGTCGGCGGATATCGGCGAAACCGTGCATCTGGCCCAGCTTGACGGCGGGCAGGTCCTGTACGTGGACAAGCGCAATGCCCGCGAGCCGATCGAAATGTTCAGTCAGGCCGGAAAGGTCGGCCCGGCCTATTGCACCGGCGTCGGCAAGGCGATGCTGGCCTGGGTCGAGCCCGAGGCCCTTGAACGGGCGCTGTCGCAGCAATCCTATCACCGGTTCACCGACCACACGCTGACCAGCCCGCGGGATGTCGAGGCGGAACTGGCCCGGATCCGCGCGCGCGGCCATGCCTTCGACGACGAGGAGCACGAACCGGGGATCATCTGTATCGCTGTGCCGATCCTGACGCCGCAATTCCGGATGCTGGGCGCATTGTCGGTCACCACATCGACGACGCGCAACGACCTTGCAGGGCTGGCGAAGCTTGCGCCGCAATTGCGCGCCACTGCCGATGATATTGCCCGGGAGGCGCGGAACTGGCGGTTTCCCGACCAGACGAGACAGGACCTTGACCGGGGGAAAGAACGATGTCGGGCGTAACACTGAACGACGTGATCAAGCGCTATGGCGAAACGCAGGTGATCCACGGGGTCGATCTGACCATCGAGGACGGGGAGTTCTGTGTCTTCGTGGGTCCGTCGGGATGCGGCAAGTCCACGCTGTTGCGCATGGTCGCGGGGCTTGAGGAGACCACGGACGGCCAGATCCGGATCGGCACCCGCGACGTGACACGGGCCGATCCATCGGACCGGGGGGTGGCGATGGTGTTTCAGACCTATGCGCTTTACCCGCATATGACGGTGGCCGAAAACATGGGCTTTGGCCTGAAGATGACCGGGCATCCGAAGTCGGAGATTTCGGCGAAGGTGGCCGAGGCGAGCCGGATCCTCAAGCTGGACGACTACCTGAAGCGCAAGCCCGCGGCCCTGTCGGGCGGGCAGCGGCAGCGGGTCGCGATCGGGCGGGCGATCGTGCGGGGACCGGAGGTGTTCCTGTTCGACGAACCCTTGTCGAACCTCGATGCGGAATTGCGGGTCGAGATGCGGGTCGAGATCGCGCGGCTGCACAAGGAGATCGGCGCGACGATGATCTATGTGACCCATGATCAGGTCGAGGCGATGACGCTGGCCGACAAGATCGTGGTGCTGCGGGCGGGCCATATCGAGCAGGTGGGGGCGCCGCTGGATCTGTACCGCGACCCGGACAACCGCTTTGTCGCGGGCTTCATCGGGTCGCCCGCGATGAATTTCCTTGCCGCGACGGCGCAGGGCGGGTCGGTCGCGGTGCCCGCGCTGAAGGCGCAGGTGGCGGTTCCCGTGGCAGTGCCGGCGGATGGCACGAAGGTGACGCTGGGCCTGCGGCCCGAGCATATCGAGATCGACCCTTCGGGCGATGCGTTCCGGGTGGAGCTGACCGAGGCGCTGGGCGGCGTGTCCTATGCCTATCTGGCTTCGGAAACCGGGGAGCGGATGATTGTCGAGGAGCGGGGCGACGACCGCTCGGTCGAAGGGGCGCAGGTGGGACTTCGGTTCGACCCCGCCCGCGCGATGCTGTTCGATGCGACGTCGGAGGCGCGGATCAGGTAGGCGCGGCTCCATCTGCCGATGTGGCGTATTTCGGCAGGTCATCGTCGATCTTGAGCCATGGAAGGCGTTCGGCCCAATGGAAATGGGCGGTGGGTTTCACCGCGTTGGGATCGTCGAGGGTCGCCGTGTAGAGGTGGCTTTCATCGCGCCAGCGATCCGCCTGATATGCAAGCTGCGTGCCGCAATCGGGGCAGAACAGGCGCTGCACCGTGCCTTCCGACGAGACGCTCACCTTTGGATCGCCGGCCCATGCAACGCTGTCGCGGGGGACGCCGACGAACGCCGTGCAGGGCGACGCCGTCGCCCGCCGGCAGCTTTCGCAATGGCAGATGCCGGACCAGAGGACCGGACCGGTCGTGGCGAAGGTCACCCGGCCACAGCGGCAGTGTCCTGTGATGTCTGGCATGGTTTGCAGCCCCCCATGGACCTGAACCTGCGCCGCTGGCGAGCGCAAATCAACTCAGAAGACGGCGCGGTTCGCGCTTTCCCGTATTCCGGAAATCGGCTGTCAGAGGTCTATTCTTCAACAAGTTCGTAGTGCTTGATGGTGCGGCTTTCGACCAACTCGGCTTCTGCAGGGTCTATATGCGGATTGTGATAGTCTTCTCCGGCGAAACGCTTCAGGGACGACAAGTCTTTCCAGATCATGACGAAACTGAACTCGCGTGGACTGTCCGACCGCGGCGCCCCTGGCAGGACGGAGACGATACCCTCGGTCTTTCGCATCAGTGGGATCGCCGTTTCATGGAAAAATTTGCTGAACTCTCCCTCTTTCCCCGGGCGGGTCTGCACTTGAAAAATGCGCATTATCATCACGTGACACTCCTTGCTCTGGGCAAAACCGGTCTTGTTCCGACGTGCTAATGATCCTCGAACATGGCTTTGACTCGCTCGATATCGAGCGGGCTCTCGTGCAGGTTTTCCGGATCCCATTCGCTGCGTTCAGCTTCGAAGAAATCTCCGCCATACACGTGAAGAGCCCCGGTCAAGCGCGGGATCGGATTTGTGACCGAATGGATGATATCTGCGCCCAGAGGCGACCAATCGCCGGTTCCGAGGTTGCGCGCACCTGCCGCTTCCACACGCCCGTTCGGGTCGTCCTTTATTCGTCGCCAGAAGATATTGTCTTCGCGCCCCCCATAGATTCCGATCACAGCCCACATGTGGTGGTCATGTGGTTGGACCGTCATCGACGGCTGCCAGACCACATTCAGAATGGTGAGATCAGCCGAACGGTAGACGGGCGTAAGTCCCGGCCTTTCAGGGACGCCAAGCGCTTGCGTCACGGCGTCAGGATCAGACATCGCGCGCGCCACCAATTCGCCGATTTCCTTGTGATCGTGGGATCGCGTGACGGCTTCACGGCAGTCCGCTACAAAATGCTCCAAATTCCACAATTCTATCTCCCCCCCCTTGGTGATTTAGGGGTCAGTCTACCGCAAAAGGTCTTTTTCTCCAAAACTGGCTTGTTTCTGCAGGAGCAAAAGCGTTCTGGGTCAGACGATCTCCCGCAAAGATACGTCGCGGTAGGCAGCGAGCGCGTCGCGGTCGATCTCGATCCCCAGACCGGGGGCGTCGGGGATGGTGACGCTGCCGCCGGAATGGTCGAGCGGTTCGGTAAGGATCGCCTGCCGGAACGGGTTTTCGGTGCGGTCGAGTTCGAGGACCGGCGCGCGGGTTTCGGGGCGAACCGGGTCGGGGAGTTGCGCGGCCATCCATTGCAGGCTGGCCGCGATCTGGACCGCCGTGCCCCACACATGGGGAACAAGGCGGACGCCCGCGAGGGTCGCCTGATCCGCGATCCGGCGCATCTCGGTGAAGCCGCCCACGCCGCAGAGATCGGGTTGCAGGATATCCACGGCATTTGCCTCCAGCGCCTGCGCTATGGCCCAGCGCCCGTGCCATGTCTCGCCGCCCGCGACCGGGATCGGCTGGCGGGCACGGACCTGACCGTAGGCGGCGAGGTTTTCGGGGATCACCGGTTCTTCGAACCACGCGATGTTCAGCGGCGCGGCACGGTTGCCCAGTTCAATCGCCTCGCCCATGTCATAGCCGTGATTGGCGTCGATCATCAGGCCCATCTCCGGGCCGATGGCGTCGCGGACGGCGGTGAGGACCGCCAGATCCTCGTCCACGTCGAAGCCGATCTTGACCTTGACCGCGTCGAAACCTTCGGCGCGGTAGCCCGCGACTTCGGCGGCGATATCGCTGACCCGGTCGACACCGTCGCGGCGGAACGATCCGGTGGCGTAGGCACGCACGTGATCGCGCACCCGTCCGCCCAGAAGCGTCGCCACCGAGGCCCCGAAATGTTTGCCCTTGATATCCCAGAGCGCCACGTCGATGCCCGACAACGCTGTGATCGCCAGACCGCGCATGCCCTGATCGCGGAGGAAATTATAGGCCTCGGCCCAGAGTATTTCGGTGTCGAGCGGGTTTCGTCCGATGAACCGGGGCGCATAGGCCGCGATCACCGCGGCGTTCAGATGCGAGGGGCCGAGCGCCTCGCCCCATCCCGTCGTCCCATCCTCGCAGATCACCTCGACGAGGCAATGGCGGCGGTGGTCGAACCGGGCCGAGGCACTTTCGAAGGCCGTGTCGAGCCTGTGGGACAGAAGATGGGTGCGGATCTCGGCGATTTTCATGGGGCGGCTTTCATGGGGCGGTCATTGGCGGGCGGCGCCCGAACCACGGGCGTGCCTCTTCGAGCTGTGCGGCGAGCGACATCAAGAGCAGGTCCCCGCCCGAGGCCGCGCCGATCTGAACCCCGATGGGCAGGCCCGCGTCGTTCCAGTGCAGAGGTACCGACATGGCCGGTTGGCCCGAGGCGTTGAACGCGGCGGTGAAGGGCGAATAGTCGAAGACGCCGCCCGGACCCAGCCGGTAGGCGGCGAAATCCGCGAATTCGGGTCGTGAATGGGCGAAGCGCCCGATCTTTGCCGGGGGTTCGGCCAGAACCGGGGTAACGAAGAGGTCGTAACGCTCAAAGAAGGCCGCCATCTCGCGCCCGAAGGCATGAACCGTGTCGATCGCATCGATGTAATCGGCGCCGGTGATCCGGTCGGCCAGCGCGCAGGCCCCTTGGGCCACGGTTTCAAGATGGTCGCGCAGGGGATGGCCGCGCGAGGCCTCGACCGTGCGGACGGCGGAGGCGGTGCCGCAGGCCACGATCCAGGTCCAGGCCTGCATCATCGGCATGAGGTCGACCGGAGGTCTGGCCTCCTCCACATGATGCCCGAGCTCGGCCAGTAGCGCCCCTGCCGCGCCCGCGGCCCGGGCGCAATCGGGATGAACCCGCTCGCCCGCGATCGTCGTCGTGCACAGCGCCACGCGAAGGCCCTTGGGCCGCCTGCCCAGCGCATCGACGAAACTGCCAGCCAGCGGCGGCGGATAATAGGGCGCGCCGAGATCGGGGCCGGATGCGGCATCCAGAAGCGCCGCCGTATCGCGCACCGACCGGGTCAGGAAACCATCGGTCGACATGCCGCCCCAGCCCTCGCCCGCATAGGGGCCGTCGGGGATCAGGCCGCGGCTGGCCTTGAACCCGAACAGCCCGCAACAGGAGGCCGGGATGCGGATCGATCCGCCACCATCCGAACCATGGGCCCCCGGGACGATCCCGGCGGCGACCGCAGCCCCTGCCCCGCCCGAGGAGCCGCCCGGCGTGCGGTCCGTGGCCCAGGGGTTACGTGTGGGGCCGCCATAGGCCGCGGCCTCGGTGACCGAACCGATGGCGAATTCCGGCGTGGTCGTCCGCGCGAAGGTCACGAGCCCCGCGGCGCGGAGCCGGGCATAGATCGCGGAGTGTTCCGGGTAGCGGGTGCCCGGAGTGATGCGCGAGCCGTTCGAGACCGGGAAATCCGGTGTCTCGCAACCGATATCCTTGATCAGGAACGGCACCCCCGAGAACGGGCCATCGGGCAGGCCCGCGTCGATCATCCGGCGGGCTGTCTCTTCGTCAAGGTGAACCAGCGCGTTGATCGCGGGATTGCGGTCGGCCGCGCGCGCAAGGGCCACGTCCAGAAGATCATGCGCCGTCACCGTGCCCGCCCGCACAAGTGCGGCGAGCCCCGTCATGTCGTGGTCCTCGTATGTGATCATCCCGACGCCCCGTCGAAGCCCTGAAGCAGATTGACGGTGTTCAGGCCAAGTTCGGACACCGCATAGCCACCTTCCATCACGATCACGGTGGGCAGGCCCGCCCCGGCAAGGCGCGCGCCCATGCGGGTGAAATCGTCGGAGGAGAGTTTGAAGAAGGAGATCGGGTCGCGCATGAACGTATCTGCCCCGAAGGACACGACAAGCGCATCGGCCCCGAAAGCCGCCACCCGCGAGAGCCCTGCTTCCAGCGCCTCGGACCAACGGGCCCATTCGGTGCCCGGCGGGAGTGGCAGGTTCAGCGTCGCCCCCTCGCCCGCCCCAAGACCGGTTTCGTCGGCATAGCCGAGAAAGTGCGGGAAGGCATCCTCGGGCGCGCCGTGGAGCGAGACGAAGAGCACATCGCCCCGGTCATAGAAGATGTCCTGCGTCCCGTTGCCGTGGTGGAAATCCACATCGAGGATCGCGACGCGCGTCGCCCCCTGATCGAGGAAAGCCTGTGCCACGACAGCGGCGTTGTTGATGAAGCAATAGCCGCCATACATGTCGCGGGCCGCGTGGTGGCCCGGTGGGCGGCAGAGCGCAAAGGCCGCGCGGGCGCCGCCTGCCACGGCCTCTTGAGCGGTGAGCGCGACGTTCATGCTTATCAGCGCCGCTTCCCAAGTGCCGCCCGAGATCGAGGTTTCGGCGGCCAGCGCGTAATATCCCAGCCTTCCGTCGATGTCGCGCGGCACGCGCTGCTGCATCCGGCGGGCAGGCCAGCTTGAGGCAATCGCCTCGCCCTTGAACCCCGCGGACTGCCAGTCTCTCCAGGCCACGCCGAGGAAATCCAGGTAGCCCGCATCATGGACCCCGAGCGCCGGTTCGAGCCCGAAGTCACGTGGTGGCGCGATATCGGTCATACCGACCTCTGCCATCCGGGCAAGGATCTGGTCCATGCGTTCGGGACATTCGAAGGGAGGGACGAGTTCTCCGCCCGAGAGTTCCGTCAGGGATGACCGGAGCCGGTGATGGGGAGAATAGATCGTTTTCATCGTGGCGCGCGCTCCCCTCTGAAGGCTTCTTTGCACATGTCCATCAAGACTGACAACCGAGCGGCAACGGTTTGTTCCGCCAGTCTTGCGATGGTCGATACTTGGATTCAAGACGCGGCAATCCAGGGGTTTTCCCGGGCTTCGTCACGCCATGGAATTGTTTCTGTGAAGATGTTGGTCCGGGGAGGCAATTCGGATTTCGATGGATGTCGGGCAAGCGCTATGCACCTTTTGGGCGAGGTTGGATCTGGCGCCCGCCCTCAGCGCAGGGAGATGCGTGCCAGAACTCCCAGATGATCCGAGCCCATATATGGGCGAAGTTCGAACATCCCGATGGCGCCTTGCGGAACCAAAACGGTGTCCAGCGGCAGGGGAAGAACCCAACTGCCCCAATCAAAGGTATTTCGAAAGCCGCCAAGATGGCGGTTTCCTGCGGCATTCCCAATCCGGCGGACGCTCGCACCCCAGGGCACCATGTTGAAATCCCCGGCGATCAGCACCGGCCCCTCCAATTCTGTGATGCGCTTTGCGACCAAACGGCTCTGGCGGAACTGATCAAACGGGAAGGGCCACTCCAGGTGAACCGACACAAGCCAGATCAATCGACCGTCCGGCGCCAAAACCTGGATACCTGCCATCCCGGCGTCCTCCAGGCAAAACGCCGAGCCATCCACGGCCGTCAATGACGTAAGAACGGCAACGTCCTGTTCAGGCCGAAACTTGCAGATGACCGCGAAGGGGAAATGGGCGAACAGGTTTTCCATATGCTCGCGGTTATGGTCGGACACCTCTTGCAGGGTCACGATCTCGGCGCCGGACGCGATGATATCGGCGGCGAGGGGATATCGCGGCCATGCCGTGGAAAGCAGGTTCTTCTGGTAGAGCTTCAGGCATTCGCCCGGGCAGTCCGTCCCAGACATGAAGAACCCCGATGCGACCGAACCGAGTGCCATGGTCGCCGCGATCAGGGCAATCAACGCTGTTCGTCGTGCCTTCGTGAGCCAAAGGACCGCTGCGAAAATCATCAGCAAGAGACCAAGCTGTGGCCGGACAATCGTCACCGCATCGCCAGGTGCAAAGACAGATCCGGTGAAGCCGAGAACCACAAGCCCGATCAAAACCGACGCGGCGCCGACCAGGAGAATCCGGAGACTCTTTTCGCCAGACATTCTGCGCGCCTTTTGCCGCCATGTTTCCGTTTCGAAGCTTCTGATGCCTGAAACGATGTTTGGCGTCTAGCGCAAGGTCCATTTGTCCAGCGTTCGTATGCGTCACATGGCGCGTTCAAACCAGACCGCGCATCGGGAGCATCATTTGACCCGCGTCGTCCTTGGGGTGAACCGAGTTGCTCGTTGTCTTGGGCATTATGGTCTACGGGCGGATTACGCTGGGTGGCAGACACCCATTGATCGATCTCGCCCTCCACGGCCCAGAACATCCGGCGCGGGCCAGCTTTCGGTGCGAGTGCGCAATCGGATCTGAATGAAGAGGGCCGGGAACCGATCAGCGACATGGTTTGAGTTCGGGTTCTTTTTCTTCCGGATCGTCGGATAGGCTGCTGGTTTCCAGATCGAGGATATCGGCCAGCTCTTGTTATCCGGCTGGATGAACCCGTCACAGGATTTGTGCTGTAGAGCCGTCTTTCCCCCAGTTCCGATCGCGTCCGCACCTTTTTTGTAGAGCAGTGACGGCGACGTGAGCTTCCAAATCGCCAACTGTGAAATCACATCGGCGAACAGAAAGTGCCAGGAATGGAATTGCGAAGGTATAGCGTCCAGATTTTGGATGTCTGGCAGACCCTGAAATCATCGCCCATCTTGATTGCCAGTTGGCGATTGACCAGACCCAGCTCTGGTATGTCCAGCGACATCATCACCGCATCGACATCCATGGGAAGCGGCCCGGGGTCGGAAAAGAATTTCAGGTTCTCGGTCGGCCAGAGCGGAAAGGACGCAACGGGCGGTGCCATGAGAGGGGCCGTGAAGTCGAACATCCTGCCATTCGAGATGATTCCGTATTCGGCCATCTCGGGGATCGCTTGAAGAAGCGCGATCCCATCGGCGAACATCACGTATTCGACCCGTTCTTCGTGGAGTTGTTCCGGGTCCCGGTTGAACCGGGCGACATCGGCGGGCAGGGACGCGTCCCTGAGGGGAGGCCAGATATCGCCGGAAAGCACGACATAGTCCTTCGCGGGACCGGCTTCGATGAGCGAGGCGCCGCGGTTCGCGCTGGCAAGGACAAGGCCCGCGGCAGCGGACAACAGTGCAGGAACGATCAGCGCATATGCCATGGCAAAGGGCAGCGCGCGCGCCAGGGACAGGCTTGTATCGTCGGCCGCCTGGCCAGTGTCATTGGCCGCTGCCGGCGGGCTTTTCGATGACAAAGCCGCCCCCGCTTCGATCCTTGCGGCCGAGATCAGCGCGATGACGATGAGAAACGGCAGGAATTTGAGGTCCGGCTCGCCGCTGGTGGTAATGAGCGCCGCGCCATAGCCGCATGCCAAGCTCACGACCGAGAGCAAGAATGGCAGCTCGCGGCGGCCAAAGCGCCTCCAGATCAGGAACATCAGGAGCAAGACGACAGACAGAGCGAGGATCTGCTGAAAGACTATCTTGATCCCGGTCCCGATCACGAACGTCAAACCGAGCCCGTCCGCGGCGTCGACCGACGTAAGCAGATAGTCCAGCGATCCGAGGACACGCTGTAGTCCGGGATCCATCAGGAGCATCCCCAAGATCGTACCCGCCACAACCGAGACGGTAGAAAGCCACCGCCCCTGCAAGAGACATGCCAGAACAACGAAGGGACCCACTACTCCGAACGTCGATTTCAGGAGCATCAGGGCGAAAACCACAACTCCGGCCAGAAGAGCCGTGGCCACCTCGAGCGGTCGCGGTGTCGCACGTTCCAGGGAAAAGATCGTCAACGCCATCATCAGAACGATGCCGACATGGTTGTAGACATAGGAATGGGCGACACGGGGCCAGTCTACCCTGCCCAGCTCTATCGGGCTCAAGGACAGCACCAAGGCGGCCGAAACCGCGATCAGCAGTGTCAGCCTTGTCGTCGAAAGTCGTCGCCAGCCCAAGATCCACAGCATCGCTGCACCAGGGGCGAACATCATCGCGATACCATAATTTATCGAACGGTAGCTCACCCCGAAGAGCTGGAATGCCCAGGTCATGAACCTTTCCGTCATGCCGCCATAGTAACTTGGGTAATCCAGTACCGGGGTTAGCCCGTTCACCCCGCGCCATCCCACATGTGCAAGAAACACCGTGTCGTCCATATGGTGCGTATCAAGCGGAATCGGATGAAGCACGAGGATCGCCAGGAAGACGAGTACAGCCAGAATATTGAAAACGGCAAGAAGACCGGAGACCTTCATATTCTAAGGACGTCCTTCTGGTACACCAGTCCACCTGCGGAAGGCGCAAAGACAGGAATAGACGGAAAATCCTGCAGCAACCAAGCTTTCCGGCCACGATAGTAGTTGATCCGCGATGAGGCAATGCCACAAGCCTGTACCCGATCGGCCGGAAACCCTCTGACTACGATTTCGCCTTGAACCCGAAGGCGCGGAGCGCTGCGATCAGCTCGGGCATAGCGAAAGGCGAGATCGTATCGCCGGACGACTGCTCTGGGTTTCTGACCAACGAACTCGAGGCAGGCCACGAGATCGACTTCATCCTTCGCCACGTGGATCCCGTTTCGCCCCTCGAAGCGCGCAGCAGTGGCAAGCTGATGTTCGTTGCGATGTTCGCCCAGCGAGGCGAGCCGCGGGAGGAGGAGAATTGGGCGGCCGACGGTTGCGGCGGTGATGATCGAGCCCATTCCGGCATGGGAGATAATCAGGTCGGCGGTCGCTGCCCGGTGACGGAACTCTTCAGGTGGCAGGCTTGGGACCGACTCGAAATGCCGCGGCAGGTATCCGGCACGGGCCGAGATCTGGCCAAAGACGGGGATGGCGCCGCCGTTGGCGCACCATTCATCCACGGCCCGCACCATCCGGTCGAACGGTTCCTGTGTTCCGACTGCAAGAAAGATCATATGACGGATCCGTGGTAGTGCGGTCCTTCAGCGCGGGACAGATCCTCCCACTGAGTAAGCCAGAGGTCCGCGTGCGGCCCCGCCTTGCGCCCCGCAAGAGACAGCTCCGAAGCATTCGCGATGCTGTCGAGCCAGATCGTGCGCGCGCCGAGAAGACGACCGATGCGTAACGCGAAATAGCCCGGCGCCGCACCGGTGGTGATGACTACATCGGGTCGTTCACGCAACAGGACCAAGGTCACATCCAACAGGCTTTGGAGGAGCTTGATCTTCCGCCAGCGGTTCGCGTCGGTGACCGAATGGAAGCGCGCATTCAAGATCCCCGCCAGCTCCGCCGCCGCCAGAGCCTCGTTCCGGAAACCGGGATCGGTGGTGACGATCGCAACGTCGCAATCCTGCCAGGCGGGAAGCGTCCGGCAGAGCTGTACGAAATGCCCCCCCATGGAGGCGATTGCGAGAACCTTCGGGGCGTTCGACATGGCGGTTGCCTTTCGCGGGGGCTGCAACTGGCAGGGGCGGCTTGTCCCCGTGCACGCATCCCAAACCTTTAACTCCTGCGCCAGGCCATGCCTTCGCGCTTGGCGATCTTATCGCCGTCGATCGCGTCTGGCCATTCGGAATTGGACGTCGCTGCCCCCAAGCGCAAAGAGCGTCGGGAGCAGGGCACATCCGTGACTATTCGACGATAAACCCGGCCCGAAACGATTCGTATCGGGCATTGGACGGGTATGGAAATGATCCCTCGCGCCAGCCGATATTCAGAAAAACAGCGGATTCGAGCAGATTTCCGCCGGGTAGGGTCGTGCTCGGCAGGAAACCGCAACTCTGACCGGTTGATACCGCAATCCGAACATATTTCTGCCTCGTTTCCTGCGTTACTCGAAGTTAAGAAACAGTGAAGATCCGATCTGGCTATTGTTGTGAGTGTGGGGCGTTTGGTTGGTCCGCCACGATTCGGGAAAAACAACATAGCTCGGGAAACAGCATGGCCACGACAACCTACTACACTCCGATTGCCGAACACTCGAACGGAACAATTGTTGTCACGAATAACGCAGAGTTAAATGCCGCCATCGATGCCCTTTCATCGGGATCTGGCGGAACAATTCAACTCGACGGAAATGGCGGTCCGTATGATATACTTGTCGGCGACTATAATGGTCCGACAAATAGTTCCGATACACCGATCCATATAACCAGTCTGGATGACAACAATCCGGCGCTGGTGAAACAGATCTCGTTCATCAAGGCGTCGAGCTTTACGCTGTCGAACCTGAACGTGGACAGCAGCGACGGGCATACGCCGCTTTATGGCAGCGATGTCTATGTCGAAGGCTCCGACAACATCGCGATCGTCGACAGCACGTTCACCAGCTCCGCGACCGAATTCTACGACGAGAATGGCGGCGTTGTTCAGGGAAACAACCTTTCACTGTTCACGCATAGCCAGGATGTGGTCTTTTCGGGGAACGAAGTCTCGGGTTATTTCCATGGCATCGGTGTCGGCGAGTTGTCCGGCGGCGAGTTCATCGGGAACGAGATCTACGAGATTTAGGGCGACGGCTTTCGGGGCGGCGGGATCGAGAACATCGTGATTTCCGACAACTACATGCACGATTTCTATGGCGCGACACAGTCGTCGAACCATTCGGACATGATCCAGATCTGGGGGACGGGAGCAAAGATCCTGAACCAGAATATCGAAATCAGCGGCAATACGCTTGACGCGGCAGATGGTGCGGCAACGCAATCCATCTTTATCCGGAACGAGAACTTCGGAGCGAATGAGCCGAGCGGTGGATATTTCCAGAATATTCAGATCTTCGATAACTTCATTCACAATGGTCACTACCATGGAATTGGTGTTTCCGAGATTGAGAATCTGGAAATATACAATAATACCATTCTTTGGAATACAGATGCGAAGATGGTCGCCGGTCCCGGCGAGCCAGGCCTGACATCACCGCCTTGGATTCGCGCCGCCAATTCCATCAATATCACGCTGGAAAATAACGTTGGTGGAAACATCTACACCTATGATGCCAAAGGCACATTGGTGGAGAACGGCAATTACATCATCAATTACAACGACCCAGGGTCAGACGGATATGTCGACAATCATTTCTATGATGTGACCGGCTATACGTCTCTGGAGGATCTGCAGGTTCTGCCTGACAGTCCGCTGTATGGCGTCACCGGGGCTCCGCAAAGCTGGATGGGCTGGGACGGCTACGACAATGATGTGCCGCAGGAAGAACCGGCACCGGAGCCGCCGGTCGTCGATGAGCCCGTTGCGGAAGAAGCACCGGCAGAAGAGCCCGTCGTCGAGGAACCGGTCGTGCAGGAACCGCCGGCAGAAGAGCCTGTGGCGGAGGAGCCCGTGACGGAAGAACCGGTGGTGGAAGAACCGGTGGCCGAGCAGCCCGTGGACGACCGTCTCGGAGGCGACGAAGAAGACGAAGTGGTCGTCGAAGGCGATCACATGCAGGACTACACTCCGGAGCCTCCGGTCGAGGAACCCGTTATCGAGGAACCGGTCGCCGAGGAGCCTGTCGCTGAGGAGCCCGTCGTGGAGCCGGTGGCGGAAGAGCCTGTCGCTGAGGAACCCGTCGCGGAACCGGTTGCAGAAGAGCCCGTCGCTGAGGAGCCCGTTGCGGAACCGGTGGCAGAAGAGCCCGTCGCTGAGGAACCCGTTGTGGAGCCGGTGGCAGAAGAGCCCGTCGCTGAGGAACCCGTTGTGGAGCCGGTGGCAGAAGAGCCCGTCGCTGAGGAACCCGTTGTGGAGCCGGTGGCAGAAGAGCCCGTCGCTGAGGAGCCCGTTGTGGAACCGGTAGCGGAAACGCCCGAGGAGCCGGTGGTTCCGGATCTTGTGCTCGTGGTCGACAATGATGTGCCGGCGGAGGAGCCGGCAAACCCCATCCCCGAAGACGGACAACTTGCCCAGGAGGCGTTCGACAAGACCTTTGACGGTGGCAGCGAAAACTTCCTGTCCAAGCTGTTCGAGATGCTCTTCGGAATCTTCGGCGGCGGAAAGGACGATAAGGGTCCGGCGCTGGCGCAGTTCGCGAAAGGGCCGAAGAAGGACGACGATACGGCCGATACCGCAGAGGAGACGGGCGAAGTCACCCTTGCCGACGTGGTGCCTCTGACCGCTGCCCCGGACGAGAACGCAGCCGTGGAGGACGAAGAAGACGAGGAATTCGAATTCTGGCAGGCCAGCTAGGTCTGGATCCGGCGGCCGACTTTGGATCGGCCGCCGGAAACGACCCGCCCGGACTCAGCCGCCGGAGAATTGCCGGTCAATCCGGTTCCAGGCGTCCGCGAGGGCGCCTTTCGTGTTCTTCAGAGCATAGTTTTCGGCCATCCGCGCGGCAGCTTGCGCACGGAGGCGGTCGAGAGGTTCCGGGTCGCGGCGATAGGCGGCGACAGCGTCCTCGACCGCCATGAGAAATCCGAACAGATCCCCATCGGCGACGGGAATGCCTGTCGTGTCGTCAAAATATTCCGCACCGCCATAGCCGTGATAGCCAATCACGACGCAGCCGGATGCCATCGCTTCCGCCGGCGGCAGTCCGAAGCCCTCCTGCTCGGAAAACGCGAGGAAGAACAGGCTGTCACGCAGGGTCTCCGCGACCTGATCCGGCGTCTTGCCGTCGATCGGCACGAAGTCGAGATTTCCCACCCGGCCGCGTGACCGGAGCAGCGAGATCAGCGTCTGTGCCTCGCCCCCCCTTCGTCGGGGCATGTAGGCAAGGGCAAAGGATTTCTCCTGCTGGTAGGCGAAGCGATCGGTTGCGACGGTGGGTGGCACGAGAAACCTGTTCTCTGCCCCCAGATAGGCGAGTGCCCGGTCGCAGAGGCGAGAGACCGAGACATGCGCGTCGAAGCCGGAAAGGAGAGCGGGGGGCGCGTTCGCGAGACCCTGCAACAGGATGTAGGGGCCTTGGGTCAGGAGTATCCGCCTGTGGGACGAAAACGCATCGGGCGCGCGGCCGATAAGCCACTCGGGGATCACGATGACGTCGTCGGGGCGCAGATCCGCACGGGGCACCGGGCCGCCGAGGATACGGTCCACCAGCTGCAGAACCCCATCCTTGAGGGCACGTTTGCGCGAAGTCGTGCCTGCGGATCGCCGCTCGCATATCGTGGGTGTAGCTTGCCGGAACCTTCGAGACCTCGTTCGAGTAACGGTACCGATAGCGCGGCGAATTCTGCAGGATATGGGCGTCATGACCCATGTCGCGCAGCAGGCTTGCAATCAGGAAAATGTAGGAGACGCCGCCCGCCGCGCTGGTCACGTCGGGAATCCAGAAGATGTAGCGTGTCTTGCGTTCCGGCAACTATTTCCGCCTTTTCCCTGATGCCATCAAATGGCTGTTATTGTTCACATATCCAGCCCGGTCTTCGGGTGGGGTCTTGTCGGAACCGGGCCCCGGTCGTTCCGTGCGAAAGCGCCGGGATTGCTCCTTGCTCCTCGTATTTTCTGGCCAGTTTCCCTTGAGTTGCGAGCTGTTTCCGGCGAAGCCATCCTCATTTGGACGCAGATGACTCCGATTTGTCCAGACATCGCCGCAACAGAACCCCGCGAAAGACGCCGATGGCGGTTGCGAAACCTTCCCCGCATCTGCCATCTAACGAGAGACTGCCCATCGACGGGCACCTATTGGACGACGGACACTGAATGCTGAGCTTGGACCGATTGAACGGGGTGCGCCGGCAAATCGCCAATCTTCGGATCGCGTTCCTGCGCAATGTCTGGGGAATGGATATCCATCCCACCGCGAATCTATCGTTTTCGGCGAAGCTGGATCGAAACAATCCAAAGGGCATCCATATCGGTGCCGAGACCTATATCGCCTTCGAGGCGAAACTTCTGACCCATGACATGACCCGAAACATCTATGGCGATGTGCGGATCGGGAAACGGTGTTTTATCGGCGGGCGGGCGATGATCCTGCCCAATGTGACCATAGGCGACAGTTGCATCGTGGCCGCCGGATCGGTGGTGACCAAATCGGTACCGCCCAATTGCATCGTCGCGGGGAACCCCGCAAAGGTTATCCGCGAGGACGTGCATCTGCTAAGCTATGGGCGTCTGCCCGAAGCCGAGCCTTGAGGATGGTCTTTGGCCCGGGTCCGGTGACAGGAACATGCGAGTGAGAGTCTTATGTGTGGCATAGCTGGCTGGATTGGTGCGGGACAGGCCCCCGGAACGCTGGAGGCGATGACCGCGCGAGTTGCCCATCGCGGTCCGGATGGCGACGGCCATGTGGAGATCCCGCTTGGGCACGGGCGGATCGCGGCCCTTGGACATCGGCGCCTTTCGATCATCGATATTGCCACCGGCGGCCAGCCGATGCAAAGCCACGATGGCCGGTTCGAGATCGTCTATAACGGCGAGATCTACAATTATCTCGAACTGCGCGAACAGCTTCGTGAGCAGGGCGCGCGGTTCGTCAGCAATTCCGATACCGAGGTCATCATCGAGGCTGTACGGGCCTGGGGCATCGAGGCGTTGCGGAAGTTTCGCGGCATGTTCGCCTTCGCGCTTTGCGACCGGGAGCAAGGCGAGGTCATTCTGGCCCGCGACCCGTTCGGCAAGAAGCCCCTGTTTCTGCACGAGGCGGCCACCGCCGACGGCCCGCAGATCGTGTTCGGATCCGAGATACAGGCCCTTCTGGCGCACCCGTCGGTGCGGGCCGAACTGGATACGGATTCCCTTTTCGATCAGATCATGTGGCGCTATGTGCCCGGGCCTGCGACCTTTTTCAAAGGGATCCGCAAACTTGGTCCGGGGTCCTACCTGACGATCAAGGGCGGCACTGTCACCGAGACGCGGTATTGGGATGCGCCCGAGCGGGCCGGGCACGAGACGATCCAGCGCGATGATGCGATCGAAGCGTTTCTGGAGATTTTCGACGAGGCGGTGAAGCTGCGTCTGCGGGCCGATGTGCCGGTGGGCGCATTCCTGTCGGGAGGGCTTGATTCCGCGTCGATCGTGGCGACGCTCGCACATCTTGGCGTGTCCGACATTCGCACCTTCTCGGTGGGGTTTCGCGACGATCCTGCGTCGGAACTTGCCTATGCGGCGGAAACGGCGGCGGCGGTGGGGACGATCCATACGCCCGTGGTTCTGGACCCGGACACGATGGCCGAGCATCTGCCGATGCTGACGCGGCATCGGGGTGCGCCCGTGGCCGAACCTGCCGATCTTCCGATCTACATGATGTCGGTCGTGGCCCAGAAAGACGTGAAGGTGATCCTGTCCGGCGAAGGATCGGACGAGATGTTCGCGGGCTATCCCAAACATCTGATCGAAAAGCATCTGGGGCGTTTCGCGCCGTCGGGGCTGTTGTCGGCAGCTGGTCACGCCGCGCTGGCCGCGACCAGTCTTGCCCCGAACCGGTTCCGGCGCTTGCGGATCGCCGCCAAGGCCATGTCGCGGCGCAAGTTCGAGGATCGGATGGTGGGTTGGTTCGGAGCGTTTTCGACCGCCGAGCGGGACCGGTTATGGCGCGGGCCCGCGTCGCATCGGGGCCTGCCGGATTATCCGTTCCATGCCGCAGCCGGGGGCCACGCCCCTGCAGCGCGTTCTGCATTTCGACCAGACATCGTGGCTGCCCGACAACCTTCTGGAACGAATGGACATGATGACGATGGCCGCCTCGATCGAGGCGCGCACGCCGTTCATGGACGTGCCTTTGGCCGAATTCGCGGCAACCCTGCCGGAGGAATGGCGGATCAAGGGCAATGTCACGAAACGGATCGTGCGTGAGGCGTTGCGGCCGCGCCTGCCCGAGGCGGTGATCAACCGGCCCAAGAACGGTTTCCGGCTTCCGGTTGCGGAGTGGTTCCGCAAGGATCTTCGCGCACCGTTCCAGGACCTGGTTCTGGGATCCGGGTCCATTTCCGGCCAGTATCTGGACCAGAAGATCATTCAGGGCATCGCCGAGGCCCATGCATCGGGCCGCGAGAATCACGAGAAGACGCTTTGGGCGCTCTATTCCCTGGAAATCTTTCTGCGTGAACACTTCTGAGAGATGCTGATTTCGGTCATCATTCCGCATTTGAACCAGCCCGCGCATCTTGCCGCGGGACTGGAGGCGTTGCGGATGCAGGAGGATGTCCGCGCCGATGTCGAGATCATCGTGGTCGATAACGGATCGACCGAGTTGCCCGAAGCGATCTGCGCCGCCTATCCGAATGTGAGGCTGGTATCAGAGCAAACACCCGGACCCGGACCGGCCCGCAACCGCGGGATCGCCGAAGCAAAGGGCGATCTTCTTGCCTTCATCGATGCCGACTGCCGGGCACATGCGAATTGGCTTTCGGTGATCGAGCGCATGTTCGAGGACCCAGGCGTTCAGGTGATCGGCGGCGACGTGCAGGTCGACTACAGGACCCCGGGCAAGCCAACCTTTCTGGAACCCTATGAGGCGATCTTTTCCTACCGGAACCACGAGCATATCGCAGAAGGGTTTTCGGGTACCGGTAATCTGGCGATGCGTCCCGAGGTCTTTGCCAAGGTCGGCCCCTTCTCGGGCTTGTCGGTGGCCGAGGATCGCGACTGGGGTTTTCGGGCACGCGATGCAGGATTTCCCGCACGCTATGTCCCCGAAATGATCGCCTATCACCCGGCCCGCGAAGGGTTTGCAGAGCTTCGGCAGAAATGGGACCGCCATATCAGCCATGACTTCGCCCATGTGACGACTGCCGGCGACAGGGCGAAATGGGCGATCAAGACCGTGGCGATGCTGGCCTCGCCGCTTGTCGCGGTTCCGGTGATCCTGCGGTCGGACCGGATTTCGGGCGGATGGGAACGCTTGCTGGCATTCCTCTGCCTGGTCCGCGTGCGTTGGTATCGCAGTCGTCGGATGCTTGCCGTTCAGCTTTCGGGCGAACATGGCAAGCATTCCGCGTCCTGGAACCGGAACTAGCCGTCCTTTCACGGGTCCGGACGAGCCGGGCGGGGCACCGTTCGGTCAGATCGTGCGTCCTTAGGCAATCCGGACACAGAATTCCCTCGACCGCCGATTCCGCCGCTGCCTGACGCCGATGCACATCGGCAAGGGACGCGTTCCTCGGAGTGCAGCCGGTTCACCTGTTACACGGCGATCGAGGAGTCCCATGACCATAAATCTTGCTATGTCCTTGTGCCTAGGCAGCCAGACTGCCGGTTCGGACACACCGATCGGATTTACCGTTTCCCTGACCGGGTTGAGCCTGGGTGAGGCGCGCCCCGGCAATCATGCCGCAATTGGCTTCACCACCACGCCCCCGGGCGGGGCGATCAGCCAGAAATGGGGCGCGGCACCGGGCGGCTCGGAGTATGGGACCGGACCTGCGCCGACGGATTTCACCGCCGGCGATGACGGCACCCTCTATCTCGAGGTGACGCGAGATGGCGAGATCGGCATGGCTTCCGCCCCGATCCGCTACGCGGCCCCCGTGAATACCGGCGCCCCCGTCGTCTCGGGCACAGCGACGCTTGGCGCCGTTCTGAGCGTTGTCAATGGCACCTGGACGGCGGAGGGCGGCGCCTTTGTCTATCAATGGCAGCGGAACGGGGCGGATATCGCCGGGGCGGTGGGTGCGACCTATACCGTCGCGCTTGCCGATGATGCGGCAGTGTTGCGCTGTGTCGTGCGCTATACCAACTCGGGCGGCTCGGTTGTGGCCAATTCCAACAGCGTCACGGCGAGCGATTTCGCGGCACCGGTTCTGTCGGGCGTTCCGTCGATTTCCGGCAGCGCGATCGTCGGCCAGACCCTTGTCGCCGTACCCGCCACGGTGACCGGGAACCCGGTCCCTGCCCGCACCTGGCAGTGGCGCAGGGACGGCAACGCAATCCCGGGCGCCACGGGCCCGAGTTATCTTCTTGCGGTCGCAGACGAAGGCGCGAGCGTCACCGTCGTCCAGACCGAGACCAATGCCTCGGGCAGCGCCAGCGCCGAAAGCGCGGCCGCGGGGCCAGTGACCCATGCCGCGCCCGTGGCCTCGGGGACTATCGCCGATCTGAACCTGACATTTCAGGGGCCCGTCGTGGTGGCGGCGTCCGATGTGGCCGCCTTCTTCACCGGGTCGGACCTATCATACAGCGTGTCGGGCTATGCCGGTGCGGCCCTAGTGGGCACACGGCTGGACGTGACGCCCTCGGTGGCGACCGGCGGTGCGGTCGTTACGGTAACGGCGCAGAATTCGGGCGGATCCGCCACCCGGACCCTCACCGTCATCGCCGAACCACTGGCCTTCGCGGCCGGTCCCGCGCTTGCGGGCTCGGGCAAGATCGGCGCGACCCACACTGCCACGGCCACCGCCAACCGGCCCGGCGCGACAGTCGAGGCGCAGTTCCTGTCGGATGGCATCGAGGTGCAGGCCCGATCGACGGATCTGACCTATGTGCCCGGGGTCGGTGACGATCTTAAGGATCTGACCGCGACGCTGTTCCTGTCGGTCGACGGGGTGACCGTCAGCCAGACCTCCCCTGCCGTCGGCATCACGCACGTGGCGCCGGTCGCGGCGGGCGGGCTGGCCGACCAGACCTATGCGGCGGGCGGCCCGATCACGGCGCTGGATGTCGCGGCGGATTTCACCGGGATGGCGGTCGGCTATGCGCTGGCTCCTGCTTCCGCGCCCCTTCCCGCGGGCCTATCGCTTGCCGCCAATGGTCTTGTCGACGGCACCCCCACCACCGGGGGGGGCCCGTTCACGATCGTTATCCGGGGATCGAATTCCGGCGGCTTCGCCGACTCCGGCTTCAGCCTTACCGTCACTGCGACCGGCGACACCACGCCGCCCGAGATCACGAACCTGACGGCCGGGGCACAAGACGGTTCGTCGCAGCCGATCATGTTCGACATCAGCGAACCGGCCACGGTCAACTGGGTCCTGACCAGCTCCGCGACGCAGCCTACCCCGACACAGATCACCGCCGGTCAGGACCATAGCGGCGCGGCGGCGGCGGCGACGGGCAATTTCGGCACGTCCGGCTCGGGTTCTGCCGACACGCCGCTGCCCGACGGGCTGAACGGGGATTTCCATCTTCACCTATCGCCAGTGGATACGGCCGGAAACCGCTCTGCCAATGTGGACAGTGTCGGGCCTTTGGCAATCAATACGCTTCCCACCGGCGGGATACCCACCCTTCTGGGCAGCAGTTCGGCAGGCACCGACAACCAGCCCGATATCGTGCTGGCCAATCCGGCGAATGGCGCGGGCGACCTCCTCCTCTATCTCGTGTTCGGCGTGGGGGCACAGGCGGTCGCTACGCCCGCGGGCCTGACCCCCGCCGGGACGCTGCCCGGACTGGATCCGTTTTCCGGCGATGTTCAGATCTTCCGCAGGATATCGACCGGGGCGGAGCCACCCAGCGTGACATTCACAGGCGCCTATTCCGCGCGGTCGGGCATTGCGCTGTCTGTCGGTGCTCCGGGCGGGACCGAGGTGCTGGGAGCGCCGCAGGCGGCCTATGGCAATACGGTCACCGCGCTTGCACTAACCGCGCAGGCGAATTCCCTGATCCTCGACATATTTGCGGGCGCAGGACCGATCACCAAGACCGGAACGGTCGAGAACGTGACCGGCGGAACCGGAAATCGCGGGCTGGCCGTGGTGGCGCGCGCGGGCGTCACCGGAGGCCCCAGCGGCAACCAGACTGCGACCATCACGAACACCGCCAATGTTGGCGCCCAATTGGAGGTTCGCGCCTGATGGCCCTTAACCTGTCATTCTCCTTCACCCTTCCGGGCTTCGGCCAGACAGCCCAATTCGGGGCGGACACGCCGGCGGGAACCGGCGGCTGGAAACCGTCAGGCGCAGGCGGCGCGCTTGTCGATATCGCGTCCTATGACAGTCTCGTCGCGGGCTCGCTTGGCGGTCATACGCCCACGATCGCGGACGGACGGCTGACCTTCTCGGGCGGCGGAGCGGGCGCGCCCGACGGAGCCGTGCTCCGGGTGGGGATTGCCGGTGGAGGCACGATCGACGTGACCATAGCGGAGGTGCCCGACCGGATTGACTGGGCCACCGATGCCGACCGCGCCGCGGCAGGTCAGGGGATCGCGGGCAAGACCTATTCGATCCGCCGAAACGCCGGCCTCGGACCCTGGTCCTTCGGCCAGTTCTTTTCGGTCGTCAGCCATATCGACAACCCGGTGACGATCGAAGGCGAAGGACCCCATGTGGAAGGCGAGGACCATCTGCACAATGTGAACGTCAACCGCGTGCAGGGCCTGACGCTCCGGAACCTGATATTCCCGCGTAACGACGAAACCGCGATCCTGATCGCCGCAGGGGACGCGTCGATCCGCTGCCGCGGTATCGTGATCGAGGGGTGCACCCTGCCGGGCCCCGTCGTGGATACAGCGGACGGCGCGACGCGGACCGTCTTGCAGGCCTCGGGCTATTCCGGTCTGGGCAATTCACCCCAGACCAAGATCCTGACGGATACGTCGGGCGCACCCATCGATGGGCTGCTGATCCGTGGCAACGTGATCCACGACATCTATACGGGCATCTCGGTCGCGGCCGCCCATTTTCAGGCTTTCGTCGCGAATTCGATCCGGGATTTCTATTTCGACGCGGCCAAGGTGACACCGGCACGTCACATGATCCTCGAGGCGAACCATGTCACGCATCCGCTGGGTGAAGGCGCGGCATCGGCCAATGGCTTTGCGGATGATCCGCATTCGAATATCGGCTGGCAGATTACCCATGCCAACGACAATCCCACGGTTTCGGAATACGTGCATATGCTGGGCGAATGCTATGACGACGGCGACGGGAACGCCGTGCCCGATCCGGGGATGTTCTTTCACTGGGGCGGATCGAATACGGCGGCGGCGGCAACGGCGGGGGGCAAGCTTTTCGCCCGGGGCTGTCTGATCGTATCCGACGGCTATTCACCCATCTACATGCAGGCCGCCGAGGATTGCGACCTTGCGCATATCATGCTTCTGCCACGCACGCGGGACAGCTATCCGTTCTTTGCCCCGTCGAACGAGTATTCGATCAACCTTGCCGACGGGACGTTGAATGTGGGCAAGGAAGCCAGCATCGGCGCCCATCGGGTGGCCAACAGTTTTGTCCGGACGACCACCAGCACCGGCCCGATCACCGAAACGAACGTCGCCAAGTTCGACGGTCAGTCGCTTGCCTATTTCACCGCGCGATTGCCGAATTGGGCCAATCAGGCCACGCGTCCCGAACTTCTGGACAGTTGGGGACAGGCCGAGGTCACCGGCGATCTCGTCGGAAAGAGCCCGCTGGATGTCTTCACCCCGGGGACGAACACGAACCTCGCGGGATATGCCGTTTCCCTTCCGGCGCCCGCGATCGCGCTTTCGGCCGTCTCAGGGGGAAGCGGATCGGTCGCGGCGACGGTGACCAGCGATCAGACCGGCGACACGCATCTTGTTCACTGGGCGCTGTCGACGAACCAGAGCCTTTCGGCCGAGGACGTTGCGCTGACGCGCCGCTGCGTCACCTACGGCGTTACCGAAACCTCCGGAGGAGTTGGAACGGTCAGCGCGGTCGGGATCGCCGCGGGCACCTATTGGCTTCACGCAGTGCAATTCGTTGGAATGAAATCCGTAGGACAAGCTGGAGCCGTTCAGGTCACAGTTACCTGAGCCCGGTCAGAATCAGGACCGGGCTCCGCCCCTTTCGCCATATCCGGCAAGCCAGTCCTTGCGCAACGACCAGACCTTTCGCCAAGTGGCCAGGCGCGCCGTCGCCGAGGGTTTTTGCGCAAGCGAGAGGGCCGTCGCGCCCACCAGGCGGACCGCCCCCCAGAGCCAATAGAGCCCGGTGCCCAGCGGCACCAGGGCCGCCGGCCAATGATCCCGTATAAGGGTCATCCGCGCCTTGGCCACGAGCGCGGTCTTCTCGGCCACGTTACTGTTCGACATGCCGCCCAGATGGATGATCGTCGCCTCGGGCGTCACCACGGGTCGATACCCCAAGCGCTTGGAGCGCAGGCACAGATCGGCCTCCTCACCATACATGAAGTATTTCAGATCGAAGCCGCCAAGTTCCTCCCACAGCGCGCGGGGGATCAGCAGAAAGCACCCCACGACGATATCGACCTCGCGTTCGTCGCTGCGGTCCCAGCCGCCAAAACCTTCCGGGTTGAAGAGGCCACTCTTGGGCATAAGCGCGGTCAGGCCGGCGGCGGAGCAGAACAGGCTCCACGGCGTGATCCGGCTCCAGCAGGACGTGGGGTTGAGCGACCGGTCGGCGAACAGCGTCCGCCCTCCGTAGATGCCGTGCCCCGGTTTCTTACGCGCAAACCGCATCAGCCGGTCCACGGCCCCGTCCAGAACCTCGGTGTCGGAATTCAGGAGCAACAGCCATTCGGTCTTGGCCATCTTTGCCGCGAGGTTGTTTGCCGCCGCAAAGCCAAGATTTTCTTCCGAGCGCACCAATCTGACCTGCGGAAAGGCCTGTGCGATCGCATCGGCAGAGCCATCGGCGGAGGCGTTGTCCACGAGGATCGTATCAAAGGATGTCTCGGTGGTCTCGGCATAGAGCGTCTCGAGGCATTTCAGCGTAAGTTCCCGGGTGTTGTAGTTGACCACGATGACGGTCAGGTCGGCGGGTTTTCCGTCTGTCATTGCGGCCTCCTTTCAAGAGCGTTCCGATTACCGAATTCCCGAAGAGTCAGCAAATACTTTACCTTCCTATCGGGCTCGGAGTGCGCTAGCACCCGGAAGCCCGGTGCCCGACCGCACCGCCCGAAAGATGGCTGTACCAGATGAATGCTGTTGCGCGCATTGTTCGTGAACGAGTGCCGGAATTCTTTCGGACGGCCTTCCTGTCCTTTGCCATGCGCTTTTCGGGTCTCCTGGTTCAATTCGTGGCCTCGATCATCGCCGCGCGTATCCTGGGACCGGAAGGGTTCGGGGCCTTCACCTATGCCTTCATCGTCGCGTCCATGCTGGGCATGGCGATGTCGCTTGGTCTGGCCGAACTGTCGGTGCGCGAATTGCCCACCTACCTGTCACGGGACGAGCCGCACCATGTGCTGGGCTATCTGGCGACCACGATCTCGACCATCGGGGTAACCGGGGTCATTGTCGGCATCATTCTGTCGACGCTCGAACGCACCGAAACCCTGACCCTTGCTCCGGGGTGGTTTCTGGTAACGATCATGGCGGTTTCGCTCTCCCTGATCCTGACGATTTCCAGTGCTCTGAACGCGTTCCGGAGGCTTCTGACCTCTCAATTCATGGAGGCGATCTTCCGCCAGGTCGTCTATCTGGCGCTGGTGGGGCTGGCGCTGCTTCTTGGCTATGCGGTCACGCCCGCATCCTTGTTCATCATCGCGCTTGTGGCGATCGTACCCACGTTGTTCATCATGGTCGCGGTGCTGGTGGGCATGTACCGGCAAAGCGCACCTGCGCCGGTGCGCCCTGCCATGGAGCCTCGCCGTTGGGCGACGGCTGCGCTTCCGCTTTTCGCGGCCTCCTTCGCCAGCGTGATGCAGTTCGACATCGATGTGCTGATGGTCGGGGCATTTCTGGGTGACTACGATGTGGGTCTCTACCGGGCAGCCGCGCGCGGCGCGATCCTTGTCCTGATCGCGAATACCATCGCGATGCAACTTGTCGGCCCGATGCTTTCGCGTGCACTGGCCGAGGACAATTCGGAGGAAGCACAGCGATTGTTGTCGCAGGCGGCAATGACGACGCTGATGATCTCGATGCCGATTCTGCTGATTCTGGGGGTCGGCGGTTGGTATTATCTGAGCCTGTTCGGCCCGGAATTCGTGGGGGCCACGACTTCCTTGCGGCTCCTTCTGCTGACCCAGGCGTTCATCGTCTTTGCCGGTGCCGACAGCGTCCTTCTGGTCATGCTGAAGCGCGAGCGGACGGTGCTGGTGCTCACGGTCATCGGCGTTGCCATGAACATCGTGCTGAACCTGCTGCTGATCGGCCCTCTCGGCATGGAAGGGGCAGCCATCGCCTCGGTCATCTCGATGGGGTTTGTGCGGGCGACAAGCGTCTTCGTCATCCTGACCTCGACAGAATATGATACGACCCTGATGTCGATCCTGCGCCGCTGGCAGAAGTCGCGCTGATCACTTGATCTTCGGGAACCGGGTATAGGGAGACAGGGGCGCTGCGGCCGCCGTCTCTGCGCCGTCGTCTCTGGCAGCAACCTCTTTGGGGTCTGCGGCACCGCGGCGCGCGGCGCGCTTGTCCTTCTTCGGGGGCACCACCTTGACCTCCTGGACCCACGCGCCACAGCCAAGGAGGAAGGCGAAGAAGATAAAGGTCGCCCCCCAAAGGTGCACCGTCATGATGCCGACGCCGATCCCGATCAGGACGAAGATCAGCGCCTTGCGCTGGCTCGCATCCACCTCGTTCGGCAGCTTCGCGAGTGCCATGGGAATGATCGCGGAAAGGTAGACGCCCATGATCAGGAAGAACCCCGGAAACCCATGCCGCATCGCCATGAGGAGCCAGAAATTGTCCACTGTCGGATCGTACATCCAGAACGGCCGCACCCAATCGTTCATGCCGATACCGAACAGCGGACTACCCCACACATTTGCCATGCCATGCACGAAGATCAGCACCCTCCAATAGGCCGAATGCTGGTCAAAGGTCAGATAGGTTATGAAAACCTCGAACGGAGTCCGGTTCGACAGCAGGTCCACCAGAACATACATGAAGGCGACCAACCCGATCAGAAGATACCAGCGGCCCGCCATGCCCCTGAACAACCGGTTCCATAAGATAAGCCCGAACTGCACGAACATCACCAGATAGGCCCCTACGGAAAGCGCGAAGAACGTGGCCGCCGCCGAAACCCATGCGCGTCGCAGGCCTGACCGCGCCCCGGAGTTCCCGCGCGGCGCCATGTAGAGGATCGAGAAGGCGGAGGCGACGAAGACCCCGTAGAGAATGGGGTGCTCGAACACAACCTGCGCCCGGTAAAGCCCCATGCGTTGCGGCATGTCGGCCCAGATGAAGGTGTTGGAAATGGCATCGAACGCCATGCTGTAGATGCGAATCCCGGTTTTGGATTCGATCGCGGCAGCGGGCAGAAAGACAAGGCAGATCCAGAACATTACACGCCCGATGGTAATGACGTCCTGCGAACTGCGCACGTATCGTCGGGCCAGAAAATAGGGCGAGAGCACCTCGATCGCCGATATGCCGATCCATTCGATCTGGGAAATGCCGTGGTTGAACAAAAGCGACAACGCGAACCAGATACAGAACAGGATGATCAGGATATCCGCCACGCGGATCCTCCCGCAGCCTCCCGTAACCCACGAGATCAAAAGCGGGACGAACATCACCAGAAGGAACAGTCGGATGGGCGACATCCGCAGGGGCCCGATCCAGAAGAAGACCGGGATCACCGCGATGATCAGAAACAGCGGGATAATGATGTTCGGCTTCGATTGGCCATGCACCAACTGGCGCCTGGTTTCTCCAATACGCCCGATCATGCCCCGGTCCGGGGTGGCCTCGGTCTGTTCGGCGACACTCGCCATGAACTGTTCACTCCGGGAAGAACGTGGTAGTCTGGGATCGTCCGAATTGTCTAGCAAAGACGCCAATGAAACTCCATTGCCGATTGGCGGGCGCCCCTGTAACCAATGTGATTGTTTCCAGTCATGGCCAAATTCCCCCCTCTCCGAAAACTCTTTCCGATCGCGTTGGCGCTCATCTCTGTCACGGCGCTCTGGGCGGGGCCGGCGCTTGCGGCAAATCATACCGTCGCGCCGCGGGACCGGGCGGTCGAGGCTGATTTCGAGTCGCTCAGGGAGGCGCTCGACAGCGGAAAGGTAAAGGCAGGTGACCGGATCGTGCTGTTGCATGGCGATCATGGGCCGGTGGAGCTGATTGGATACCAATTCACCCGGCCGGTTGAGATTTTGGCGGATGGCGAGGGGCGCACGCATCTCGACAAGCTCGAGGTCTACAACAGCCGCAACCTGACCTTCAGCGGGTTCAGCATCTGGCCGAAGCAGGCAGAGGGCGACAATCGCGCGCTTGTCTTTGCCGAAGGCAACACCTCGGACCTTGTCTTCGATCGGCTTGATATCCGATCGATCGAGGCGGCAGCGGGCTATGCGCGCTGGTCGCGAGACGATTGGTTCCGGTTTCGCAAGATGGGCGTTCTGACCTTTGGCGACGATACCGAGATCCGGAATTCACGTGTTCTGGGCACCTCGTTCGGGATCGCCGCCAACGGAGACCGCTCGCGCGTGACCGGGAATATCGTGGCCGGATTCAGCGGTGACGGGATGCGCGCAGGCGGGGCCGAGAACGTGATCATGCGCAACCGGATCCAGGATTGCGTACGGATTGACGAGAACCATGATGACGGATTTCAGGCCTGGTCGCAGGGGCCAGACGGCGCCTCGGGCGAAGGTATCCTCGAAGGGCTGGTTCTGGATGGAAACGAGATCTTTGAATGGATCGGCCCACAGCAATCAGCGCTGGTCTGCGTGCTGCAGGGGATCGGGCTTTACGACGGAATGTATAACCGGCTGGTGATCCGCAACAACGTGATCGTCAATACCTCACATCACGGCATTGCCGTGTGGGGCATGACCAAGGGGCTTGTCGTGAACAACACGCTGGCCAACCGGATCGGACCCAGCTCCGACGCGCCGTGGATCGGGATCTTCTTGCACAAGAAGGGCTATCTTTCGGATGGGGTCGTGGCAAACAACGTCACCCCGCGCATTGCGATCGAAGACGCGATCAAGCCCAGAATCACGCTCTCGGCCAATATCGTGACCCCGTCGGGGCGCGAGCTTGTGGCCCCCCGGGCAGGAGACCTCCGCGCGCGCCCCGGGACCGCGATGATCGATCGCGCTGACCCGCGATACGCCCCCGCAACCGACATCCGGGGCATGCCGCGCCCGCAAGGGTCGGGCCCGGATATCGGCGCGCATGAGTTGAAGCCCTAGCCCAGCGCCACCAACGCCCCCGCGGTCGTGCCGGTCGCGAGAACCCGTGCGGCGCGCACGGGATAGATGCTGCCGCCCTGCACGTTCTGAAACACGACCTCGTCGCCCGAAACAAGTCGGACCCGCAGATTGCCCGCACCGCCCACATAAATTGCGCGCGTCGCGGTCAACAGGTCGTTTTGATCGTCGGGAACGATTGGGAACGCCCTTACCGCGGGGTCGCTCAGACCGGAAACGAAACTCTCAAAGGGGTCGGACATGGCTGCATCTCTCGCAATATGAAGTTCATCAGCGGTTCTGACGGATCTCTGTTAATCCCGCGCAAACCATGCGGGCGCTGCCCTGTATTCGCCCTGATGTATGTCCCCAGCGCAGCACCTTTGCGCCAAGATGGTTTTCCGGCAGGTTTCGGTTTGATGGCCACGCTCCATGCGGTACGTGAATTGCAACATGTGACGGGGCACATCGAAGAGTCAGGGCTAGCCAGGGCAGATGCAGGGCGACGAGACAGGTCAGAACCGGGCCGCGGCACCGGACGACGTCGATCAAACTCCCTTGGTCGTCGATCTGGACGGTACGCTGATCCGGACGGATTCACTGCACGAGGCGCTGATACGCCTTGTGGCGACACAACCGGGGCGCGCGCTATCTGTCCTTCCTCGGATCCTCCGCGGCAAGCCTGTATTCAAGGCCGCGGTTGCGGATCACCAGATCATCGCCGCCGAAACCCTCGTTCTGAACCAGGAGGTGCTGGACCAGGTAGCTGCCGCCCGGGCAGATGGGCGCAGGACCCTTCTGGTGACCGCCTCCGATGCGCGGCAAGCTGAAGAGGTCGCGCGGGCGACCGGCCTGTTCGACGAGGCCATCGGGACCGGCAGCCCGGAAACCGGCGGCATCAACCTGTCGGGAAAGGCCAAGGCCGCCTATCTGACCAAGCGCTTCGGTAAGGGGGGGTTCGACTACATGGGCAATGCCCGTGATGATGCGGCGGTCTGGGCGCAGGCGCGGAGGGCGGTCACTGTCACGGCCTCCGGACAAGTGCGCGCCCTGGCAGAACGGTCCAACGCTTCCGTGACCCATATCGACCCTGCCGCCGCAGGGTTCGCAAAACTCAATCACTACATCCGCGCCATGCGACCGCGGCAATGGGTCAAGAACATCCTGGTCTTCCTGCCGGCGATTGCCGCCCATTCGCCCGAGGCCTTCCTTGCCGCGGTATTCGCCTTCGTCGCCTTCTCGCTCACGGCCTCCAGCGTCTATCTTCTGAACGATCTGCTGGATCTCGAGGCAGACCGCGCGCATCCGCGCAAGCGCCTGCGCCCGTTCGCAGCAGGGGATGTGCCTATCGCGCAGGGCGCGATTGTCGCCTTCGTCCTGCTGCTCGCCGCATTCCTGTTCTCGCTGGTATTCACACCGCCTGCCTTCCTTCTGTGGCTGGGCATTTATTACGTCACGACCTTCGCATATTCCTTCTGGATCAAGCGCCGTCTCATCGTCGACGTGGTTTGTCTTGCCGGGCTTTATACTTTGCGGATCATCGCGGGCGCAGCGGTTGCGGCGATCGTTCTCTCCCCATGGATGCTGGGGTTCTCGATGTTCCTGTTCCTCGCCCTCGCCGCCGTCAAGCGGCAGGCAGAACTGGAAGACATGCTGAGCCGCAATCGCAGCGAAACAGCGGGCCGGGCCTATACGATCGAAGATCTGCCGATCCTGCGCGGGGTTGCGATCTCTGCCAGCCACACTGCGGTGATGGTCTACGCGCTATACGTCACCAGCCGCGACGTGCAGCAGCTTTACGGCAGGCCCGAGCTTTTGTGGCTGAACACCCCGCTCATTCTCTACTGGCTGATCCGGATGGTGATGAAAACCCACCGCGGCCTCATGACCGACGATCCCATCGTATTTGCCTCGCGCGACAAGGTCAGCCTTGGAGTGATCGTCGCCTGCGGTCTGATCGTTCTGGCGGCGGCCGCTCTCTAAAGCAACGGCGCGGTGGGCAGCGCCTGCCCCCCCCGGCCAGCGTCAGATCGGGATGAAGCGTGGCAGACGTGGCAGAACGTTCCGCATGATTTCCTGGATCCGCGCATCCGCCTCGGCCTCGGTCTCGTTCGGGGCGATGGGCGTCACGAAGCGCACCAGCGCCCCGTCGGTCCGTCCCATCGAGAAACCGTCCCAGATAACCTGCATCTTGGCCGCAACGTCGTTCGTCATGCGGCGGCCCCGCTGCTCGAACCAGTAATAGACAAGCTGGTGCGAGGTGCCCTTCTGGATCACGGCCCGGTTCACCTCGAACGAACCATAGGCTGTCTCGGGGAAATCGACCTGATAGGGCTCGAGACTGAAAATCTCCCAGCCTCCTACCGGCAAACAGACCTCCGGTGAGTGGATGCCGTCACCGTCTGTCTGGTTTTCGTAAAACGCCGAGAAAAAATCTACCGGCTTCTGGCCCGCGGCCTGAAAGAGGATGCTTACGCTATCATCGGCCGCAAGCACTTCCGCAACCTCCGGCTCCATCGATCGGCGGGTCCCGGACCATTCGCCAAACCGGGCCGGGAAAAGGTTGAAGGAATCGCGCTCGATCTGGCGCACTTCCGGATTTGCCAGGCCCAGATAGGCCGCAGCAAAGACGATGTTGATCGTGATTGCCAGCATGATCCCGATCGTCGGCACGATCGACAGGATCCGCCCCGCAACACCGCCCAACCCATCGGTATCAAGGTCGATCGCATCTGCCAGCGGCAGCGCGTTGCGCGTTGTCTGTTGCAGGCCGATCGCCATCAGGAACAGGATCCCCACGCAGGCGATGAAGATCACCCAACCCTCGAAGAAATGCAGGAAGCCCTCGGCATGCGAGATGCCATAGCTGTTCACCAGCACCCCGATCATCCCGATCCGGAAGGAGTTCATGAACACCGTCAACGGCGCCGCTGCCAAGAGCAGGATCGCCTTATGCCAAAGCGGGCCACGGTAGAGGATCGCGAAGAGATAGGAGAAGCTCAGGATCGGGAACAGATAGCGCAGGCCGGAACAGGCTTCGGCCACCTGGAGCTTGTAGACCCCCAGATCGATGATGTTTCCATCAAGGAAGACCGGCACACCCGCCATGGAAACAAACCAGACGCCAAGCTCGGATGAGACACCCTGAAGAAACACTGACATCTTCCAGTACAGAATCTGCGGCAGGGGCAGCATGAAGACGAGATGGAAGACCGGCAGTTGGTGCCGCTTTCCCTTGGACCAGCCAAAGACCGTCAGAACGACCCCGCCGACCCAGATGATGAAGGCATAGGTCACGATATCCGCGACCTTGGCGAGATTGCCGAATACCGCCAGCGCAAGGGCGAGACCGATCACGATCAATCCCGGGATGGGGTTCACGGGTTCGCCTCGCACGGCCGGATCTTGACGCAACTCTCTTAGAAAGAGGTACAGCGAAATCAATGGGATAAGGGGTCCATGGCTGTATTCCGGTGTCGACCATGCCGAGAACAGGGACTGGAAGCCGAGCAGGAAAACGGGAACGGACACGGCGCACATGAGCACGAACAGAAAGAAACCGCCGAATTGTGTCGGGGATTGCGTAAGCGTGGCTTCGGGCGCGGTGATCTTGAACGTCATGTTTCCGGTACTCGTCAGTCAACCAAGAAGAATCAGGGAGAAGATAGTGTATCTTCCTGTATCGCACGACCCCATAGTGCCCAGAGTGGTTCAGGTCGCCATACGATCGCGATGCTACCACTTGATCGGCACGGCTCATCGGTTATTGAGAAAACCGTATGTTGTGAAAGGTTGAGTTAATGAAGATCGCTATCGTAGGAACGGGATACGTCGGGCTGGTTTCAGGGGTCTGCTTTTCCGACTTCGGTCACGAGGTCATTTGCGTGGACGCAAACGCCGACAAGATCGAGCAATTGCGCGCCGGAAAGGCACCGATCTTCGAGCCCGGAATAGAGGACCTGATCGAACGCAACACCGCGTCCGGGCGGCTGCGCTTTTCCACCGATCTTGCAAGCGCCGTTCGCTCGGCCGATGTGGTCTTCATCGCCGTTGGCACGCCTTCGAGACGCGGGGACGGTCACGCGGATCTGAGCTATGTCAGCGACGCGGCGCGCGAAGTCGCCCGATCGCTGAGCGGCTATACGGTCGTCGTGGTGAAATCCACTGTACCTGTCGGAACAAACGAGATGGTCGAAGGCATCATCTCGGCAGAGAACCCGACGGCAGACTTCGACATCGCTTCGAATCCGGAATTCCTTCGGGAAGGCGCGGCGATCGAGGACTTCATGAAGCCAGACAGGGTCATCATCGGCTGCCGATCGGAACGTGCGAAAGACGTCATGGCCGAAGTCTATCGGCCACTTTTCCTCCGTGACTTCCCGATCGTATTCACCGATCTCGCATCTGCGGAACTGATCAAATACGCGGCCAATGCCTTTCTCGCGACGAAGATCACCTTCATCAACGAGATCGCGATGCTGTGCGAGAGGGTCGGCGCGGATATCAAGGAGGTTTCGCGCGGCATCGGTCTTGATGGCCGAATTGGCAACAAGTTCCTGCATGCCGGTCCCGGCTACGGAGGGTCGTGCTTTCCAAAAGACACAAGCGCACTGGCTCGGATGGGTCAGGATCATGCCGCACCGATGCAAATCGTCGAAGCCGTGATGCGGGTGAATGACGCGGTCAAGAGAAGAATGGTCGAGAAGATCGTGGATCTCTGCGGCGGCAGCGTGAACGGATGTCGGATCGTGGTTCTGGGGGTTACATTCAAGCCGAACACCGACGACATGCGCGAAGCGCCCAGCCTGACGGTCGTGCCTGCGCTGATCGGTGCCGGCGCCCATGTCCGGGTCGTGGACCCGCAAGGCCGAAAGGAAGGCACGACGCTGCTTCCCGGGGTCGAGTGGATGGACGACCCCTATTCTGCCGCCGCGGATGCGGATGCGATCGTCATCCTGACGGAATGGAATGAATTCCGGGCCCTCGACCTGTCGCGGCTGTCCGATGCGATGAGACAGCCACGCCTGGCCGATCTTCGCAACATCTACTCGGCAGACGAAGCAACCGCGGCCGGGTTCGATGGTTACGTCGCCACGGGGCGTCGCGAGATCGTTCCCGAAACCAACGTTCTGCCGCTTCGCTACGTCTCCTGAGCGCGGGAAATCTGGTCCGCGCGGGCGAGGCGCTGAAGGTAATCGCCGTATCCGCTTTTGCCGGATACCCCCGCCTGCGCCTCTAGGTCTTTCCGGTCGATCCAACCCGCGGTAAAGGCGATCTCTTCCGGGCTGCCGGTCTGAAGACCCTGCCGTTCTTGCAGCGTCCGGACGAAATTCCCTGCGTCCAGAAGCGAGGCATGCGTCCCCGTATCAAGCCAGGCATAGCCGCGCCCCATGCGTTCGACAGTCAGAAGACCATCGGCCAGATACATCTCGAGCAGCGAGACGATTTCCAACTCGCCCCGCTCCGACGGCGTGATCGCCGCCGCGCGCTCGGGCGCGGAGCCATCGAGAAAATAGAGCCCCGTCACCGCATAGTTCGACGGCGGCACCTTGGGTTTCTCGATGATCGATTTCACGGTCGATCCGTCGTAATCGACAACGCCATAGCGTTCGGGGTCGGACACCCGGTAGCCGAACACGGTTCCACCCGTTTCCTTCGCATTCGCCGCTGCAAGGATCTCGGGCAGGCCGTGCCCGAAAAAGATGTTGTCGCCCAGAACCATGGCCGATGGCGCACCGGCCAGAAAATCCCGGGCCAGAAGATAGGCCTGCGCCAGACCGTCGGGCGAAGGCTGGGTGATCCAGGTAAGCGAGATGCCCCACTGGCTTCCGTCGCCCATGAGCCGCCGGAACTGCGCCTGGTCCTCGGGCGTGGTGATCACCGCGATTTCCCGGATTCCGGCCAGCATCAGCACCGACAGCGGATAATAGATCATCGGCTTGTCGTAGATCGGCAAAAGCTGCTTCGAGACACCCATGGTGATCGGGTAAAGCCGGGTGCCCGACCCGCCGGCGAGGATTATTCCCTTGCGTTTCATTGCCGTGTCCTTTGCATTCTCACTGGGGCGCTGACATGCGGATTTGGCCATTTCAGGACACCGCTTTCAGTTCGTTCAGAACCGCTACAAGCCCGAGACGCCAATCCGGGCGCTCGATCTCGAAATCCGAGAACGTGGTCGCGCAATCGAGCCGCGAATTGAGAGGGCGACGTGCGGGGGTCGGGTAGTCCGAGGTCGGAATATCACTAATCTGCCACCTTGCGCCCGGCTTGGAAGAATATCTCGCGCGCGAAATCCGCCCAGCTCACGTCCGGCACGCCCGAGAAATGATAGGTCCCGCCGGGATGGTCGTCCCACAGCGCGAAGCCGATCATCAGCGCCGCAAAGGCGATGTCCCCGGCGGCTGTCGGGCCACCGATCTGATCTGCCACGATATCAAGGGCATCGCGGCTCTCCGACAGCCGCAGCATCGTCTTGACGAAATTCGCGCCGTGGGCGGAAAACACCCACGACGTGCGCAAGATGACATGGCGCGCGCCCGAGGCCCGGATCGCCTCTTCGCCCGCAAGCTTGGTCTGGCCATAGACCCCAAGCGGACCCGTCGGATCGCCGGGCGACCACGGTTTTGTGCCGGTGCCCGGAAAGACGTAGTCGGTCGAGATGTGAATGAGCGGCAGATTGCGTTCGGCGGCTACTTCGGCCAGGGCCGCAACCGAGTCTGCGTTGACCGCGCGGGCCAGATCCGGTTCGGTCTCTGCCTTGTCCACGGCCGTATAGGCTACGGCATTCACGAACAAGTCGCCATCTGCGGCGCGGGCCGCCGTCCGAACCGCGTCCGGGTCCGAGAAATCGGCCCGGTCCCGCCCGATCACGTCGATCCGGTCGGATGTGCAGAGATGCTGAAACTCGGTTGCGACCTGACCCGTCTTGCCGAAAAGGGCGAATTTCACTTCCCCGTCCCCCGGCGTTCAAGCGCAACGTCCTGAAGCGGTTTCCACCAATCCTCGTTCGCGAGATACCAGTCCACGGTCCGCGACAGACCTTCTTCCAGCGAGACCGAGGGCCGCCAGCCAAGCTCGTCCCGAATGCGGGCCGGGTCGATGGCATAGCGCATGTCATGGCCCGGCCTGTCCGTGACGAATGTGATCAGGTCCGCATGGGGCGCATGGTCGGGCCGCCGGTCATCGAGGATCGCGCAGATCCGGCGCACAAGGTCGATATTGGTGGCCTCGTTGTCGCCGCCGATATTATAGCTGCGCCCCACCTGCCCCTTGTCGATCACGCACAGAAGCGCCTCGGCGTGGTCCTCGACGTAAAGCCAGTCGCGCACGTTCTCGCCCGTCCCGTAGACCGGGATCGGTTTTCCCGCCAGCGCGTTCAGGATCACGACCGGGATGAGTTTTTCGGGAAAATGGAAGGGGCCGTAATTGTTCGAACAATTCGTGACGATGACGGGAAGGCCATAGGTCTCGCCCCAGGCCCGCACCAAATGATCGGAGGCGGCCTTTGACGCCGAATAGGGGCTGCGCGGGTCATAGGCGGTGGTCTCGGTGAACTTGCCCTCGGGTCCGAGCGACCCATACACCTCGTCGGTGGAGACATGGTGGAAGCGGAACGCATCCGGGCGCCCCCGGACCTCCCAATGGGCCAACGCCGCCTGAAGCAAGGTGTAGGTCCCGGTGACATTGGTGTCGATAAAGGCGCCGGGCCCGTCGATGGAGCGGTCCACATGGCTTTCCGCCGCCAGATGCATGACAAGATCGGGCTCGTGCTCCGCGAAGATGTGGCCGAGCGCCTCGCTATCGCGGATATCCGCCTTTTCAAAGACATATGCCGGATGATCCGCAACCGATGCCACGTTCTCCAGACAGGCCGCATAGGTCAGCGCGTCGAGGTTGACCACGCGGTAGCCCAGCGCGATCGCGCGCCGCACGACCGCCGATCCGATGAACCCGGCACCGCCTGTCACAAGCAGGGTCTTCATGCCGCCTCCCATTCGAATGGGCTCTCCCATTCATCGAAATCGGGTGCGGCGGCATCCTTGTCGGATACCAGCGGCTCCGTCCCCCCAAGCCGCCAGTCGATGCCAAGTGCCGCACTGTCGAACCGCACCGCGCCATCGGCGGCGGGGGCATAGAAATCGCTGCACTTGTACAGAAGCTCGGCCCTGTCGGTCAGGGTCGAGAATCCGTGCAGAAATCCTGCCGGGATATACAACTGCCGCCCGTTATCGGCCGATAACTCGACCCCGACCCACTGGCCATAGGTCGGGCTGCCCCGGCGCACATCCACCGCAACGTCCCAGACCGCGCCCTGTCCGCAGCGGACAAGTTTGGCCTGCGCATGGGGTGGTGCCTGGTAGTGCAGCCCGCGCACGGTGCCCTTCGTCAGGCTGAGCGACTGGTTGTCCTGCACGAACTCCGCATCGACCCCAGCGGCCCGTGCCCGGTCGCGGTTCCAGACCTCTGAAAAGAACCCGCGGGCATCCCCGTGGCGAGCCGGTTCGAGAATGACAACGCCGTCCAGTCTGGTGGTCTCGGATCTCAAAACCGCACTCCTTACGCGTCGCGACTTGCGGGGTTTCCTCGTCGCGATCCCCCGGTTAATACGTGAGTGCGCCAGAGAAACAACATATTGGCAGGAATGTTTACCGCATCTTGCCGCGCCTGTTGATATCCTGCCAGTTCGACAACAATCAACGCCCGCGCCGGGATGAGCATGCAGACAAGAAACAAAACACCTCGCGCCCTCGTCACCGGATCGTCCGGTTTCATCGGCTTTCATCTCGTCCAGCGGCTGCTGGAGGACGGCTGGGAGGTTACCGGGATCGATGCCCACACGCCGACCTATCAGGTCGAACTGAAGGACGCGCGCGCCGACCTGATCAAGGATCGGACGGGGTTTACCCATGTTCAGGAACGGCTTGAAACGCCGGGCGTGGTGGCCGATATCATGCAATCCTTTCAACCGGATATCGTCGTCCACCTTGCGGCGGAGGCGGGGGTGCGCCAGTCGATCGAACTCCCCGCGCGACTATCTGAACTCGAACATCATCGGCACGTTCGAGGTGCTCGAGGCCGCGCGTCAGACCCCGCCGAAGCACCTTCTGATGGCCTCCACCTCCTCGGCCTACGGTGCCAATACCGAGATGCCCTATGCCGAGACGATGAAGGCCGACTGGCCCGTTTCCTTCTATGCCGCCACCAAGAAGGCGACCGAGACGATGGCCCATTCGCACAGCCATATCTATGGCCTGCCGATCACCATGTTCCGGTTCTTCACGGTCTATGGCCCGTGGGGCCGCCCCGACATGGCCTATTACCTTTTCACCGACGCGATCCTGAACGGGCGACCGATCAAGGTGTTCAACCACGGCAACATGCAACGGGACTTCGTGTTCATCGACGATCTGATCGAGGCGATCCTGCGGCTGTCGGAAACACCGCCCGTGCGGCCGGACAGCCCCGACGCCATCCCGAGGGGCGACTCGCTCAGCCCCGTCGCCGCCTTCCGCGTCGTCAATATCGGCAAATCCGACCCCGACACATTGGGTGCCTTCATCGAGGCGATCGAGGACGCGATCGGGATACCTGCGCAGAAGGAGATGATGGACATGCAGCTGGGCGATGTTCCCGCCACATGGGCCGACGCAACGCTGCTGAAATCATTGACAGGCTACCTGCCCGACACGCCGCTCTCTGCGGGAATCCCGAAATTCGTGGATTGGTACCGGACGTATCACGGCAATCGCTGAGGCGGTAACGCCGCGCGGAGGGCTACCCCGCGCGGCGTCGATCTTGTTAGGCGAAGGACCAGCGCTCCATCCAGCGCTCGCCATCCATATCCCATTGCGACGCCCATCTGTTCGCCGGTGACGATCGTCTGATCGGTGGCGAAGACGAAGTTGGCGAACATCGGAATGATCGCGCCGCCGTCCTCGTTCAGAATGACCTGCATCTCGTAATACATCTCGCGACGCTTGTCCTCGTCCAGTTCGGCGCGCGCGGTCACGAGCAGTTCGTCGAACCGTTCATTGCTCCAGAACGTGTCGTTCCACGACGCACCCGACGAATAGGCGGTCGTGAACATCGCATCTTCGACGACCCGACCGCTCCAGTACACCGCCGAGAACGGA
Organism: uncultured Alphaproteobacteria bacterium; assembly: GCA_963698645.1. GTDB lineage: Bacteria > Pseudomonadota > Alphaproteobacteria > Rhodobacterales > Rhodobacteraceae > Ovoidimarina. Next base: position 105,792 of record CAVORP010000003.1, on the reverse strand, counting down.
TGCTGCATCCAGACATCAGACCAGTAACCGTCATTGGGCACGCGGGCGACATTCACGTTGATACCCGCCTCCTTCGCCGAGTTCTGGAACAGGATTCGCGGCATCCACGGCCCCTGGAAACGCAGCATCGGCGACCGCCAGCTCTACATCGACGCTGTCGAGTCCGGCTTCCTTCAGATAGAACTTCGCCTTGTCCGGATCGTACTCTGTCTGCGCCATCTCGCTGTTGAAATAGCGCTGGCCCCGGCCGATCGGGTGGTCGTTGCCCACCGAGCCGTAGCCGAACAGGATCTTGTCGACCATCTCCTGGCGGTTGACACCGTATTTCAGCGCCCGGCGCACGTTCACATCGGTGAAGGGTGCCTTGTTTGTCGACATCGCGAACGTGTAGTGCTGGTTGCCGTCGACGGTCAGGATCTTGACGTTGGGATTGCGTCCCATCAGCCCGACCGTCTTGAGATCGAGCTTGTCGATTGCGTTCACATCACCCGAGACAAGCGACGTTGTCCGGGCGTTCAGATCGATGACCGAGAGCATTTCGACTTCGTCGAAGAAGCCGCGCGTATCGTCCCAGTCGTTTTCGTTCCGGGCGAAACGCGCCGAAACGCCGGGATTGAATTCAACAAGCTTGTAGGGTCCGCACCGATGCCCGAACGCCAGTCGATCGTCGCGATCCGCCAGGATGGGTGGATCGTCAGGTGATAATCGGTCAGCGTCACCGGGAAGTCGGCATTGCCCGAGCTCAGATCCATGACGACCCGATCGCCGTCGATCCGGATGTCGGTGATCGCATTCCACGATGCGGTTTGGCCGCCGAAGTCGATTCCGCACCGCGGTGGTAATTGATCGAGGCAACCACGTCTTCCGGGGTCACGGACCGTCCATCATGGTAGGTCGCACTCGTAGCGGATCTTGAAGGACCAGGAATCCGCACCGCTGCTCGCCTCCCAGCTCTCGGCGAGTTCGGGTTTCACCGATCCATCGGCCCGGATACTGGCGATATAGCCGTGCACACCGTGGGCAAGCGCGGTCATGAACCCGTTTTCCCAGATTGCCGGGTTCAGCGTGTCCGAAGTCTGTCCATGACCCTTTGCGATTCGGAAGCTGCCGCCCCGCTTCTGCTGTGCCCGCGCCATGCTTGGCATCAGGCCGGTTGAGATCCCTGCAGCCGCCGCACCGGCAGCCGCGGTTGATGATAGAAACCGGCGTCGCGAAATAGCCCGCGCCGGAACAGGTTTGATCAGTCGTGTCATATTGTCTCCCTTTCGCGCGATCTCATGCGCTTTATTATTCGGAGGTGCAGAAGTTGCGCCCGCGATCATTATGGCCTCAGTGCATCAAGAAAACCGGGCCGACGCAAGAGTTTCTGTCGCCATCACCGCTGCGACAACGAGGCCTGTGCCGGAGAATGCAGGTGGGTTATGGGGTCTCAAGGTCTGACTCGCGTCGCTGCACAAGCAGGATGGACGATTCCGTGGATGTATCTTCCAAAACAGGAACCGCGTGGGAAAACTCCCGCCCGGCCGCGATTGCCGGTGCGCAAGGGTGTCGCGAAGCATTTGGAGGTGCGCCTCGACCGCTCGTCTTTCGGTTCAGCGATCCCGACACGCCGATTTATCCCCGTGCGACGTCCTTTCCACAAGGCCAACGGCGCGAATCGATCCCGAAAACCGTTCAGGAAACAGGTGGTTGCTGTCTCTCATGACAGTCGTTTCCGTCGGTTTCGGTGTAATTGACCCTCGCTCAGGGCCTGCATCTCACGGGGAAGTGAAAGATTCCCTCTCTGTGGGGTAGATACGCGACCGCCTTCGTGTTTTGCTGCGCGCATGTCGCATCCAAGCGCTCGCAGGGCGGTTGGTTGAGCGAACGTGAATACGGATCCGCCAAGTAGGCGGTGACAACGAAAAAAAACGACCAAGGGAGATACCATGAAGAAGTCGAACGATCAGATCATGCTTGATCGGCTCGCAGAAGCCGCCCGTGAGGGGCGGATTTCGCGTCGTTCATTCATGAATTATTCGATGGCCGCGGGTATGACCGCGACCACCGCAACCGGTCTGTGGACCAAGGCCGCCGCCGCGCAGCCCAAGTCGGGCGGCACCTTCCGCGTGGGCATCCACGACGGCAACACCTCCGATACACATGATCCGGGCACCTACCTCACGATCATGATGATCACGATGGCGCATACCCATCGCAGCTACCTGACGATGATCAACAGCGACGAGACGCTTGGGCCGGACCTCGCCGACCGAATGGTCGGCCAACGCCGACGCGTCGGAATGGACGTTCAAGCTGAACGAGAACGCGACCTTCCACTCCGGCAAGAAGATGACGGCCGACGACGTCATCGCGTCGATGAACCACCACCGCGGCGAAGACATCGACCTCGGCGGCGAAATCGCTGCTGGCCGACGTGATCGACATCGTCAAGGACGGCGACCATACCGTCACGTTCAAGCTGGCGGGCGGCAACGCCGACCTGCCGTGGCTGATGACCGACTACCATCTGGCGATCTGCCCGGCCAACGACGACGGCACGATCGACTGGCAGTCTGGCGACGGAACCGGCCCCTACAAGATCGACGAAGGCCAGATGGGCGTGCGTTTCGCACTGTCGCCGTCACGACGGCTGGCACGGCGAAGGTGCCTATTTCGACGAGGTCGAGTATCCTCGCCCTCGAACGATCCCAACGCGCGCCAGACGGCGCTTGTCACCGGCGATGTGGACGCGGTCTCGGCCAGTCGACCTGAAGACGATGGCGCTGCTGGCGCGCGATCCCGAACATCCAGATCGATCAACGTGCCCTCGGGTGCGACGATCACCATGCCGATGCTCACTGCGACACCGCGACCGTTCGACAATGCCGACGTGCGCAACGCGCTGAAGCTCGCGATGAACCGCGACGAGATCATCGAGAAGATCGCGTTCGGTGCCGCGACCAAGGGCAACGACTTCCACCATTCGCCGGCGCATGCCCTACTGGCCCGATGACATCCCGCAGCGCGACTACGACCCGACCAGGCCAAGGCGCTTCTGAAGAAGGCCGGGGCCGAGGGTCTCACCGTCAACCTCTCGACCGCCGACAGCGATCACCTCCGGCGCGGTCGACATGGCGGTGCTCTATGCCGAGCATGCCAAGGCGGCGGGCATCAACATCAACGTGGTGCGCGAGCCGAACGACGGCTACTACTCCGACGTCTGGCTGAAGAAGCCCTTCTGCGTCGTGGCCTGGGGCGCGCGCCCGACGCCGGACGTGATGTACACGCTGGCCTACAAGTCGGATGCGGCGTGGAACGAAAGCCGCTGGCAGAACGAGCGGTTCAACGAGCTGCTTCTGCAGGGCAAGGCGGAGCTCGACGACGCCAAGCGGGCCGAGATCTACCGCGAAATGGCGATGATCGCCCGCGACGATGGCGGCACGCTCATCCCGTTCTTCCAGAACTTCGTCTACGGCCCGCACCAACGTCGTCACAGACAAGCGGTAACCTTGCCGCGAGCTGGGAGATGGACGGCGCACGCGCCGCACAGCCGCTGGTGGTTCGGACTGACGAATAACAGGAACGGGCCGGTCGCAGAAACGACCGGCCCGTTCTGCATTTGATCGGCGGCGTCTTCTAAGCCATGCTGCGGTCAGGGACCCGGATCGAACACCGGGATAAAAAGACCCGCGAACAATCGCCGGGCAAAATAGGAGGGACACATGGGGGATATCCTTGGACTCGTCGCAAAACGGCTGGGTCTGGGACTGCTTACGCTTCTCGTCGTATCGGTCCTGATCTTCTTCGCCGTCGAATTGCTGCCCGGCGACATCGCCGCAGGCCGTGCTGGGCCAGTCGGCAACCGAAGAAACCGTCGCCGCGATGCGCGAGCAACTGGGGCTCGATCGGCCCGCGCCGGTTCGCTACTTCGAATGGCTCGCTGGCGCCGTGACCGGCGATTTCGGCGTTTCGCTGATCTCCGGCGACCGGGTGACCGACGCGATCTCGGCCCGGTTCGTGAACACGCTGTTCCTCGCGGCCTATGCCGCGGTCATCGCCGTTCCCGTTCGCCATCATCCTGGGCGTCATCGTGGCGCTGCTGCGCAACACGCTGTTCGACCGGGTCGCCAACGTGCTGACGCTGACCTCGATCTCGTCAGCCCGGAATTCTTTCTGGGCTACATCCTGATCCTCTATCTCGCGGTCAAGACAAGCATGTTCCCGGCGATCGCCAGCCTGTCGAACGACATGACCTTCTTCGAGCTGCTGCACCGCACCTTCCTGCCCGCGCTGACGCTGGTTCTGGTGGTCACCGCGCACATGATGCGGATGACGCGGGCCGCGATCATCAACCTGCTGGCCTCGCCCTATATCGAGATGGCGCGGCTCAAGGGCGCGCCGCCCTGGAAGGTGATCGTCAAGCACGCCCTGCCCAACGCCTGGGCGCCGATCATCAACGTGGTCGCCCTGAACCTTGCCTATCTGATCACCGGCGTGGTGCTGGTCGAGGTGGTGTTCGTCTATCCCGGCATCGGCCAGCTTCTGGTGGATGCCGTGGCGAAACGCGACTTCCCGGTCGTGCAGGCCTGCTGCCTGATCTTCGCCGCGACCTTCATCCTGCTGAACCTTGCAGCGGATGTGGGCGCGATTCTCACCAACCCGCGTCTGCGGCACCCGAAATAAGGAGGGCGTATCATGAGCTTTTTTGTCATCGGTTACTACGCGCTCCTGATCGGAGCATCCTGCCTCGCGGCATACTTCAAGCAGCGTCCGATCTTCATGATGCTGTTCTCGCTGACGCTGATCTCCTTCGTCGTGGGGATCATCGGCGGGCACCGGCGCATTGCGCATCGATCACCATCTGCGGCGGGCGCATCTGGCGCTGGCGGCGGCGCTGTCCTACGCGTTCCGCGAGTTCCTGATCACGATCACTTCGGCCGAGTGTGGCCAAGGAATTGCGCACCGCGCCGCTGACCGCGGCCTTCGGCATGTTCGTGATCTTCACCTATGCGATCGCCGGCGATCTTCGCCCCGTGGATCGCGCCCTTTCGGCGAGGCCGAGGTCATCTCGCGGGCCTTCGCGCCGGCGGACGAGAACATGCTGCTCGGCGCCGACCAGCTTGGCCGCGACATGTTCAGCCGGATCATCTACGGCGCGCGCAACACCGTGGGGCTGGCGCTGGTCGCGACGACGCTGGCCTTCATCTGGGCGGCGCGCTTGCGGGTCTGCTGGCCGCGGTCAAGGGCGGCTGGTTCGATCAGCTCATGGGCCGGTCCGCCGATGTCATCATGTCGATCCCCTCGCTGATCTTCGCGCTGCTGATGCTGTCGATCTTCGGCACCAACCTGACCGTCATCGTTCTCGTCGTCGCGATGATCTACTGCGCCGCGGGTCTTTCGCCTGACCCGGGCGGTGGCGGGCAACGTCGTGGTGATGGACTACATCGAGGCCGCGAAGCTGCGCGGCGAAGGCGACTGGTACCTGATCCGCAGGGAGATCCTGCCCAACTCCACCGCACCGCTCGTCGCCGAATTCGGGCTCGAGTTCTGCTTCGTGTTCCTGCTGATCGCCGGCCTGTCAGCTTCCTCGGGCTCGGCATCCAGCCGCCCACGGCCGACTGGGGCTCGATGGTGCGCGAAAACGCGACGCTGATCTCGTTCGGCGACATCACACCGCTGATCCCGGCCGCCGCCATCGCGCTGCTGACGGTCGCGGTCAACTTCGTCGTCGACTGGATGCTGTTCCGGTCGTCCGGTCTGAAGGAGCAGTAAGATGGCAATCAAGAAGAAAGACGTCCTGCTCAAGATCAGGGATCTGCAGATCCAGGGCTATTCCGACGAGACCTGGGTCGACATCATCAAGGGTGTCGACCTGACCCTGCACCGCGGCGAGGTGATGGGCCTGATCGGCGAATCCGGTGCCGGCAAATCGACCATCGGCGCCGGCGCCATGGGCTATGCCCGCGACGGCACCCGGATCTCCGGCGGCTCGATCGAATTCGACGGGATGGAGCTGACCACCGCCACCGAAGGCGAGAACGCCGCGCGCTGCGCGGCTCGCGCATCGCCTATGTGGCGCAATCGGCGGCGGCGTCCTTCAACCCGGCGCACAAGATCATCGACCAGCATACCGAAGCGCCGGTGCAGTACCGCATCAAGAAGCGCCTCGAGGCGCAGGAAGACGCGATGGAGCTCTACGAGCGGCTGCGCCTGCCGAACCCGACAGAGATCGGCTTTCGCTATCCGCACCAGGTGTCGGGCGGTCAGCTGCAGCGGGCGATGACGGCGATGGCGATGTCCTGCCGGCCCGACCTGATCATCTTCGACGAGCCCACGACCGCGCTGGACGTGACCACCCAGATCGAGGTGCTGGCCGCGATCCGCGACATCGTCGAGCCAGTTCAACACCGCGGCGATCTACATCACCCACGACCTCGCCGTCGTGGCGCAGATGGCCGACACGATCAAGGTGCTGCTGAAGGGCGAAGAGGTCGAGGAAGCCTCGACCGAGGAAATGCTGGAGAACCCGAAGGAGGACTACACCAAATCGCCTCTGGGCGGTGCGCAGCTTCAAGCGCCCGCAGAAGGAGCGCCCGACCGATGGCACCCTGCCGATCATCTCGGTCAAGAACGTCGATGCCGCCTATACCGGCGGCGCGAAGGTGCTCGATGACGTCTCCTTCGACATCTACGCGGGCATGACCGTGGCGGTCGTGGGCGAATCCGGCTCCGGCAAATCGACCACGGCGCGGGTGCATCACCGGCCTGCTGCCGCCGTCCAAGGGCGAGGTGCTGTTCAAGGGCGAGGTGCTGCCGCCCAAATACACCGATCGCACCCGCGACCAGCTGCGCCAGGCGCAGATGATCTACCAGATGGCCGACACCGCGCTGAACCCGAAGGTGCAGATCAGCGAGATCATCGGGCGTCCGGCGCAGTTCTATTCGGGCCTGACGGGGACCGCGCTGAAGCAGCGGGTCGACGAACTGCTCGACCTGATCGAGCTCGAGCCGTCGCAATACTACAACCGCTATCCGCCCGAGCTGTCGGGTGGTCAGAAACAGCGCATCGGCATCGCCCGGGCGCTGGCGGCCGAACCCGACCTTCATCATCTGCGACGAGGTCACCTCGGCGCTCGACCAGCTGGTCGCCGAAGGCATCCTGCAGCTGCTCGACCGGCTGCAGAACGAGCTGAACCTCGCCTACATGTTCATCACCCACGACCTGGCCACCGTGCGCTCGATCGCCGACGAGGTGGTGGTGATGCAGAACGGCAAGGTGGTGGAACAGGGGCCGAAGGACGAGATGTTCACGCCGCCGCACCACCCCTACACCGACCTTCTGCTGTCATCGGTGCCGGAGATGGACCCGAACTGGCTGACCACGCTGCTGGAAGAGCGCGGCGTCGACAACGTCGGCGAGGCCGCCAACGTCTGATCCCCCACGGATCCCAAAACGAAAGAACGCCGCGATCAATGATCGCGGCGTTCGTCTTCCTGGGGGGAAAGGTGATACGCCCGTAAGCGCAACCACCCGAAAAAATCGTGGCGTCAGACGATGGCGTTCGCCGTCAGGGCAAGCGTACCCAACAGGATCGCATAGACCAGCAAAAGTGCGGGCCAAGAGGCGCCGCGCGCACGGTATTCACGAATAAGATCATCCCGCGTGATCATGTGTCGTCCTCCTAAGTTAGCCCGGCAAGATGCCACCCGTTTCAACGTCCAACCGCACGTAGTAGAGTCGAGTTAACATTTCAAAGAAAATCGTCTCGCGAACTCTGTTTTTGTGGAATGCCTGATATGCGCTTGACGCATTGCTCTACCTGCCGCAACGTCACCTGAAACACCGGTAAAAGCATGTTATAGCGTCGTTTCGCGCGACCGGGTAACAGGTGCGCAGGGCAAGCGCCGCAACGACGGCTCGCGGGAGGATCAGATGGCGACACAGACGAGCGCGGCGCGGCCGTGGCATGCGACCTACGGGCCGGATATCCCCACCGATCTTCCCCATCTGTCGCATCAAAGCCTTGCCCATTTGGCCAAGGCCGCCTGCGCCCAGCATGCGGGCAAGACCGCCTTCACCTGTGTCATGCCGAACGGCATGAACGGGTCGATGTCCTTCGATCAGCTTGACATGCTGTCCGATGCCTTCGCGGCCTTCCTGGTTCATAACTGTGCGCTTGCACCCGGGGCGCGGGTCGCCGTCCAGCTTCCCAACGGCCTGCCCTATCCGGTGGTGGCGATCGGCGTGCTCAAGGCCGGCTGCGTGCTGGTCAACACCAACCCGCTCTACACGGCCGGCGAGATGGTGCACCAGTTCAACGACTCCGGCGCCGAGGTGCTGGTCATCATCGACATGTGCGCCGACAAGCTGGCCCGCGTCGTGCCCGAAACCGGCCTGCGGGTCGTCGTTCTGGCGGGCGTGTCCGAGATGTTCCCGGCGATCCCGCGCAAGATCATCCGCGCGATCCAGAAGGTCTGGAGCAAGACCCTGCCCCCGGTCCCCAAACTCGACATCCCGGTTCTGCGCATGGCCGAGGCGCTGACCAAGGGTCAGGCCGCACCCGACGCGGGACACGAAAGATGGCACGGGCTCGGGCATGACGACCTTGCGCTTCTGCAATATACCGGCGGTACCACCGGCGTTGCCAAGGGCGCGATGCTGACCCATGGCAACCTTCTGGCGAATATCACGCAGGTCCAGATCATGGGCCGCCGCGAATTGCGTGACGATGCGTGCGTCCTGACCGCACTGCCGCTCTATCACATCTTCGCCTTCACCGTGAACCTGATGACCTTTCTCGACGTCGGGGCCCGCAATATCCTCGTGCCCAGCCCGCGCCCGGTCCAGAACCTGCAACGCGCGATCGAGAATTACCCGATCAACTGGATCACCGGGGTGAACACCCTGTTCAACGGGCTGTTGAACGAAGAGTGGTTCACCGCCTATCCGCCCCGCAATCTCGTGGCATCGATCGCTGGCGGGACGGCGCTGCATCAATCGGTGGCAAGCCGCTGGAAGGTCGCAACCGGAACCCCCATCGCCGAAGGCTATGGCCTGACCGAGTCCTCTCCGCTGATCAGTTTCAACCCGTTCGGCGATGCCGCGAAACCCGGAAGTATCGGCATTCCCGTTCCCGGTACCGATGTGATGCTGGTGGATGACGATGGCAAACCCGTGCCCCTGGGCAGCCCCGGCGAACTGATCGTCAAGGGACCGCAGACCATGCGCGGCTACTGGCAGAAGCAGGACGAGACCGACAAGGTCCTGCAATCGGGCTGGCTGTCCACCGGCGATGTCGCCGTGATGGATGAGGACGGCTTCTTCAAGATCGTCGACCGCAAGAAGGACATGGTGGTGGTCTCGGGCTTCAACGTCTATCCGAACGAGGTCGAGGACGCCCTTGCCAAGATGGACGCGGTGCTGGAAGCGGCGGTGATCGGCATTCCCGACCCCAAGACCGGCGAGGCGCCCCGCGCCTACGTGGTCAAGAACCCCGAGTTCAAGGGCGAGCTGACGCAGCAGGACATCACCGCCCATTGCAAGACCCATCTTGCGGCTTACAAGATCCCCCGCTCGATCATCATCCGCGACGAGCTTCCGAAATCGCCGGTGGGAAAGATCCTGAGAAAAGATCTCAAGGCCGAGGCAAAGCTGGAGTTTGCGGGCAAATGACCAAGACAATCCCAGACCAGAACCGGAGCGCCCGATGCTGACCCCCCTCGAGACAACGCTTCTGGGCGTGATGATGATGGTGATCATGCTCGGCATGGGCGCCAGCATGACATTCCGCGATTTCCTGATCGCGTTTCGCAAGCCAAAGGGCATTCTCGTGGGCCTGCTCAGCCAGTTCGCGATCATGCCGTTTCTCGGCTATTCGCTGGCGGTTCTCTTGAACCTCCCGCCGCCGATGATCGTCGGCCTGATCCTGATCGCCTGCATGCCGGGCGGGACGACCTCGAACATCTTCGCCTATTTCAGCAAGGGCGTGCTGGCGCTCTCGATCATGATGACGACCGTCTCCACCATCGTCGCGGTGGCCATGGTGCCGCTTCTGCTGTCCTTCTACAGCGGGCTTGCGGGCGTGTCGGGCGACTACGTGATCCCCGCATCCAGCGTAGCCCCGATCCTTGTTGTGTTGCTGGTCCCCACGGCGCTCGGGATGTTCCTGCGGAAACTGAACCCCAATATCGGCGCTACGATCGAACTTCTGGGCTCGATGATCGGCGTGTTGGTGATCCTGTTCCTGATCGTCACATGGATCCCGCGCAACTATCAGATGCTTCTGGAAACCGGGCCGTCAGTCTATCTGGCCAGCATTGGGATCGGGCTTACGGGAATGCTTCTGGGCTATTGGCTCGCGCGCGCCCTCAGACAGGACAGCAACCGCGCCCGCACCATCAGCCTTGAAACCGGCATCCAGAACGGGCCCCTGGCTGCGCTCGTGGTCACGCTGTCCTTCACCGGCATCCAGCAGCAGGAGGTTCTGTTCATCCCGATCCTCTACAGCCTGTTCATCGTGATCACCTCGTCTCTGATCACGCTCTGGTATCGCCGCACCGCCACGCGCGAGGCGCTGGCCCGCGACGCGGCCAAGGTGCAACCCGCCTGAAACGGGCGGGCTGCCCGCAGGTCGCTCAGGCGGATTTCGGGCCCAGGCCTTCGGCCTTCAGGATCGCTGCCACCTCGGCGGCGGTCTTGACCCCACCCTGAAGCTTGCCTGACTGAAGAAGCAGTGCCACAAGGCCCGCGCAGATCGACGAGGCGGCCGAGGTGCCGCCGAACAGCGTATAGATCGCGCCCCGGTCCACCCCGTCATCGAAATCCGGCGCATCCGCCTCGTTCGAGGCGGCATATCCATAGCCCCCCCGCACATCCAGCGTCAGCGGCGCCCAAGGCGAGAACCTGCTTTCGGCGCCCGGCGGAAAATGCGGCGTGAAATCGAAATCCGATCCATCCGCCGATGTCGGGTCGATCCCGAAACCGTCCGCATCGACGGTGACCGCATCGTCGCTGACGATGAGCAGCACCCGGTCGCCCAGATCCGCCCCGTTGGAATACGAGGCCCGCCGCCCGTCCGATGTCTCCGCGCCGACAATGATCGCCTCGGGCACTGGCACCAGTTTCGATCCGGGATAGCCCACCCGGTCCGAAAGGCCCTCGTTCCCGGCGGCCAGCACCAGGTAGCGCTGGCGCGCGATGGCCGCCATCACCTTCTCAAGAAGTGCCGCGTCGTCCTTCAGACGCGCGAAATTCGCCTGATCCTCCGGCACCGTCACGGTCGGGTCGTCATGGTCGATCCGGGTATTGCGCGACCGGCTTGCCGCAAGGGCCCCCCGCGCCACGATATCGGGCACGCCGCGCGGCATCAGGATCACCTCGGCGCCGGACAGGTAGGCCGCCACCAGCGCATTCAGAACCGGCCGGATCTCGTGGCTGTAGGGCGTTGCATAGGACAGGATCCGGCAATAGGGGTTTACGCCGTAATAGGGCAGCGCGGTGAAGAAGACCGGGGCGGCAGGGTCGGCCTCCGCCGGTCGCCCGCCCACCAGACCCGCACACGCGGTGCCATGGGCCCCGAAATAGCGGGACGGGTCCTGCAATTCGATGGGTTCCGGCCCCCGCGACAGGGTCTGGGCGATCTCGGTCACTGCCGCAGTTTCGCCCGCCGTGAGGCCAAGATCCTCAAGCGCCGCCAGATGCCCCGCGCTCAGCGCCGGGGCCGCGGCAGGGGCGGCAACACTCGCCGGACTGCGCAGAGCATCCAGAATTGCCTGACAGGCGGTCACCAGTGCCTCCAGATCGGCACTGCCCTCGGCAGCCTGAACCAGCGCCGTCAATTGGGCCAGGTCCAGACCAACCGAGGCCGCGTGCGCCTCGATATCCGCCATGGCGCCCGCAACGGCCTCGCGCAGGTCATCTTCGGACGGCGTGTCGAATTCAAGCGCGCGGCGGATGGCGTTGATCGTTTCGCCTCGGGGCACATAGACTGCACCCTCCATTCGCGGGCCGAAATCCACCTGCGGCGCGGCTATCGCCCCGGACAGATTGGGATGGCCCACATCGATTCCGCTGTCGACCAGCGCCACCGTCACCGGTTCGGCTTCCTTCGCAAGGTCCCAGTGCGGCGTGGAAAACCCACCCTCGGTGCGGCGCAGAACGCCCACATGCTCAAGATGCCAAAGATAGAATGCGTCGCGTGAGAATTTCATGGCTCAGCTCCATTCCTGAAGCGCATCGCGCATGAGATGACGGCACGCGTAGACCAGATACGGAGAGAAGTTTCGCGCCAGTTCCCGCCCCACGTAACTGTCCGAGGCATAGTGTATCCCGGCCCATTCACGATTTTCGGCAACCCGCTGCGCCACATAGAACAATTCGGTTGCACTGGCCATCTCCGGCAAGAGCCGCGTCATCACTTCGGCGACCGAAAACATCTGGAAACTGTGGTTCGACGGATAGGATTGATGTGCCGGATTGCCCAGAAACGGCCGCAGCCATGGTGCCACCTGATTGGGCCGGAGCCGCGCGAATTTGCGCTTGTAGACATATCCCACCCGCTCGGTGATATCGATCACGGTCTGCAAAAGGGTCATCGTTCGGGGCGCCTCGGACGGGTCCGAAATGCCAAGCGGCCGCAGAACCTCGTTGATCTGCGCCGAAGAGACCTGGTCAAGGATCTCCGCCCTTCGCAGGGGATCGCCGTAAAGCCGATCTTCCTTGCTCAGCAGGTCCTGCAATTCCTTCTCGGTATGAAGCGCTCCCGGAGGTGCGGGAACCGGCATATTCTCCCAAGGCAGCGCGGTCTTGCGGTCAAGCGGGAAGCGGGTCAGCGTCAGTTCCCGCAACTCGTGCCACACGGCATTGGAGAGCGTCAGCCCCCCATCGCTTCCCAGCGGCTGAACCGATGTGAGCGACCGGGCGCGCGCCCGCGCTCTGGCACGGGCACGGGCCCGCGCACGCGCTCGGGCGCGCGCCTGAGCATTCCCGGAACTGACGCGCAGAACCGGCGGCCCGGCCATGCGCCCGTCCTGCAGGTTGGACGTCAGATGGATCTCGATCCGCCCGGCGATCGCTTCGACAGCCTCCGGTTCGGCCTCCTTCGACAATTCCGGCCGCAACCGCGAGACGATTTCGCGCGACATTTCTGCGGCCGTATCCCCAAGGAAAATATCCCCGCTCTGGGTGATCCGAAAATTCGGAAGAAATAACACATCAGACATACAGTCGTTCCAATCCTTGCTTCACGGTATTCAAAACATCGACATTCGGAAATGGCGCATCCTCGGCCGAGACCAGCGTATCAAGGGCGCTCTTGCCGGTCTGGCGCTCCAGCAATTCAACAGCAATGCGGCCCTTTTCCAACTGGCCGCTGAACGAATAGGCCGCCGCGAGCGTGCGCAGCGTCGGTTCGAACCGATGCCCGTTGCGCAACGGATGCTGGGCCAGCGCGCTGCGCGCCGCACTCACCGCCCCGTCGTAATCCCCCAGCATAAGCTGGCTCATCGCCACCGAGGTGGTGAAGGCATATCGGAACGGGTTCCAGCGGCCCAGTTGCGTCGCGATTTCCGCATGTTTCTTGGCCTCGGAATAATCGCCCGTGTAGAATTTCAGCAGGCCATAGGTATCGGCCAGCATCACATTCTGGCTGGTCATGTTGCGCACCGGCTCGAGAAGCTCGCAGGCCGTATCGAGATCGCGCAACACGAAGCTCTGAACATGGGCCACCAGCGCCCGGGTGAGCGGGTTGGTCGGATCGATCTCAAGCGCCCGGGCGGCAAGGAAATCAGCCTTGTCGAGGATCTCGGGCGAATTGGCGCGCCCCTTCTTTTCGACCTGAAACGCCGCCAGATAGGCGTACCACGCATAAAGTGATGACGAGCCCAGCGCGTCCGAGACCTCGCGCAGCGTGACTTCCGCCGAATCCAGATCCTGGTTCGAGATACAGAACATCTGGCTGATCGCCTGCAAGGCGGCGCGCGCCAGCACGTGCCGCTCGCCAAAGACGCCTTCTGCGCTGCGCACCCGCTCGGCAATCTGGTCGGCCATGGTGGCGGCGCGCGCGTTGAGCTTGACCGGGGTAAGGGAGTCGAGTTCCATCACGTCGCCTACCGACCAGATCTGCTGCCGGCCATCGGCGCTCGCAAGGCTCAGATCCACCATCATCTCGCCGGGAAAGCTCACCGCGCTCAGCCGCAGCCACATGTCGATACCCGACCGGTCCGCATTCAGACCGGCCCGACGAAAATCGATGATCTCGAAGACACCGGTCGACAGAAGCGCACGCCTGAGCCCCGCCAGAAGAACATCGACAAGATGTCCGCTGGCCGAGCCTGATCCACCCACCTGCGTCTGGTCCAATCCGATCCGCAGGAAGGGCCGCGCGCTGCTCGCGGCATTGGCGTTGCCCGGGATCAGGACCGACCCCGACGCATGACGCCATTCAAGCCGCTTGCGAACGCTGCTCAGCCACTTCTCGAAATTCCGCTCGCGCAGCCTCAACCCTTCGAGGAGTTTCGGCTGATAGAGGTCGGTCTTGTCCACCGAGGGTGCCTGCAGGACGTCGACCGCAATCGCCGACAGCGATAACCGCACCGGCCCGCCATCCGTCTCGAGCGGACAGATCTTTGCATCCGCGAAGGACTTGCGAAGCTCGCCCAGCGCCTTCTTGAGACTGTCGCGCCCCTGATCGGGCATCCGGTCCTGCCAGAGCAAGTCCTGCAACTTCTCGCGGGAGACAGGTTGCTCCCCCGCGAGGGCCAGAAAGGCAAGCAGGGCCTGCGCCTTGCGAAGCCTCGGCGTCACGTCATCCCCGTTAGGCGCCACCAGACGTGGCGTCCCGAATAACGTCAGCTGATAGGCATTCGATGCCTTCACCACCATGTCCCTTTCAGAACCCCCAGGTGACACTAGCACACTGGTTTACGCTGCGTAAAAGCAAACGTCGAAATTCCCAGCAGATTCCCGGCTAATTCACTCACGCCCCCTGCCGACCTTTCCCTAACGTTAATCCATCTTAACGCAGCGTCACCCGTTCCGGCGGACAAGGCGTCGCCCCCCACATTTTAGCGCAAGGAACATTGATATGAGCCTTTTGATGCAATCCCACGGAGGCGCAACCCGGGTCGCAAAACCCACGGCCCGCAACGCAGCGATCACCGAATCCCTGGTCCCTGCCGCAGCGGATGCTTCGGTCGATGAAGCCGCAGACTTCGGATATTTCATGCCCCCCAGTGGCAATCCCTCGGATTACCTGCCCAATGATTGCGCCGACGAGCTGGACACGCTTGGCAGCCTCATGGTGCCCGCCGAAGAGACGCCCCCGGATGTGGCCGCCACGCCCGACAGCACCCTGCCCGCGATCATGACCTATTGGGGTCAGTTCCTCGACCACGAGCTCACGGCACGGACCGACCGAGAAACCGTCATTTCACATCTCGACCCCGGTGCGCCGATCTTTTCCGCCGCCGATATCGAGACGACCCTGAAGAACGCCCGCACGCCGCGCTTCGATCTCGACAGCGTCTATGGTGGCGTGCCCGTGGGCGCGGGCGCTGCCGAAGGCCTTTCAACCGAGGTGGCGACCGTGATTTCGGGCATGCGTCACCCGACGCTGACCGCCAAGATGCGTGTCGGCACCGCAGGCCCCGATGGCCCCTTGCCCGACGGTCTTGATCCGCACCGTGACCTGCCCCGCTTCGGACAGGTCCAGCAATCGGTCCGCGACGCCTATCTGGCGATTGCGCAGCAACGCCTTTCGCCCGCGGATTTCGCCGATTTTCAGGCAAAACTGCCAAAGCGCGCGATCATCGGCGACATGCGGAACGACGAGAACCTCGTGGTGGCCCAGTTCCACCTCAGCTTCCTGCGGTTCCACAATCGTGTCGTGGATTTCCTGACGGAAAACGACACAGGCTGGATTGCCGATTTCAATTCGGCCAAGACCCTGACGACGCTGCATTACCAATGGCTGGCGATCGAGGGATATCTCAAATCCGTCTGCGACCCCGTGATCGTGAACGCAGTCCTCGCAAGCCGGGCAAAGCATTTCTTCGACTTCCGGGCCGCTTACAACGACCGGGTCGGAAACAGCACTCTGGGCGACGTGATTCCGCTGGAATTCTCGGTAGCGGCCTTCCGGTTCGGCCATACGATGGTGCGCAACCTCTATGACTACAACAAGAACTTCGGTCGCCCTGGCGGGATCATTCCGAACGCGCCCTTCAACCTGCTCTTCGCCTTCACCGGCGGTGGCGGGCTGGGGGCCGCCGCAGGCATTCCCTCGGACCGGCTTCCGGAAAACTGGGTGATCGACTGGTCGCGGTTCGTGACCACCGACACTTCCTTCGCAGATGGCGGGCCGCAACGCGCCGCGCGGTCGCTTGACACGCTGCTCGCTCCACCTCTGGGCGACATGCTCAACGAAGGCGGAGAGTTCGACGAAACCGATCCGGCCCAGGCGCGGCTGAAGGAACTGTTCCGGCATCTCGCCCGGCGCAACCTCCGGCGCGGTCTCAGCCTCAGGCTTCCCACCGGTCAGGCACTGCACGCGCATCTGAAATCCATTGGCGCACTGGCCAGCAATCCCGTGGCCGATGTGACCACCCTGTTGGACAACAAGCCCGACATGGCGGCCTTCCTTCACGCAAGCGATGCAAAGCTGCACGAGCGTACTCCGCTCTGGTTCTATTGCCTTGCCGAAGCCGAGGCCGCGGGCGGCAACCGTCTGGGCGATGTCGGAAGCTGGATCGTCGCCAGCACCTTCATCGCCGTCATGCTCGACGATCCGGATTCCGCCCTTTCCACCAGCTTCACCCCCGACATGAGCCCCCTTCGGGGCACGGACGGGACGCCGATCGACACGATCGAGAAGTGGCTGAAATTCGCGTTGGTTCTCGAGTGATCGAGTTCGGGCCGATCCCCTGTCGTGTTGTGGTCAGGGGTCGGTCCAAAGCCACCCGGGGTAGTGTTCCGGGTGGTGGGGAGGTTGGGTTCCCTTGCATGCGTTCTTGCTCCCGTGACGAGTGCATCACCCCCCCAACCTCCCCGCTTTTTCTTCCGCGGCGTCTCCGCAGGTGACGCCTTGACGTTCGAATGAAGGGGATTCTTTCGATGACCGGAAACCGCACAGATCGCGCCAGAAGATACCTTGGCACCGTGGCGCCAAGCGGGCGCCTCGAGGAACTCGTGGAAGCCGCGCCCGAAAGCGCGGGACCGGCCGGCGCGTCGGACCTCGAACGCCCGCTGCTCGAGAAACTGGCCATGGGCCAGCCGCTTGCCCCGCGCGAGGAATTCGCGCTCGAGGCGATCATCATCCCCGACAAACGCCCCGCGATCGACATCGTCGACGGCACCTATACCGCCGCCCATGCCGATTGGCTGCACCTGAACGAACCTGCGACACTTGCCCGGCTCGAGGCGGCCTTTCCCAGCATCGGCCGGGTCGAGGTGCCGGGCCATCCCACCGCCCCCTATGGCGGCACCGCTTTTGTCGTCGGCGACGGGCTTCTGATGACCAACCGGCATGTGGCCGAGATGTTCTCCCTCGGTCTCGGCACCAGAAACCTCTTTTTCATCCCCGGTCGAAGCTCCGCGGTCGATTTCCACCGCGAGCGGGGCGATACGGCGCATGAGCCGATCACCGCGACCCGGCTCGTGATGATCCACCCGTTCTGGGACATGGCCCTGTTCGAAATCGACGGCCTGCCTGCTGGACACAAACCGCTCACGCTGGACATCACCGACCCCGAGGAATTCGTGGGCCGCGACATTGCCGTGGTGGGCTATCCCGCCTTCGATGTCCGCAACCCCCATGATGTCCAGCAAAGCGTCTTCGGCGGCACCTACGGGATCAAGCGCCTGCAACCGGGGAAGATGCGCGGGCGGGCCAAGGTCACCAGCTATGACCGGCTTGTTTCCGCCCCCACCCATGACAGCTCCACCCTTGGCGGAAATTCCGGCTCCTGCGTGATCGATATCGCCACCGGGCGGATCGTCGCGCTGCATTTCGGCGGGCGGTATCTCGAGGCGAACTATGCCGTGGCCTCGGGCGATCTGGCCCTCGATGGCCGGGTGATCGACGCAGGCGTCCGGTTCTCCTCGGTCCCCGAACCCGGCCCTGCCCCATGGGACGCGGTCTGGCGCGAGATCGGTGCCCCTGAACCCGGAACGCAGGAGCCGGAACAGCTTGCCGGAACTGCGGTGCAGGCTACGGGAACGGACACGGACGAACTGACCATCCCGCTCGAGATCACCGTGCGCCTCGGCCACGGCCAGACCCGTGTCTCGATTGCGGGCAGAACCGGCGAGACCACCGCCCCCGATCCCGACTATCGCAACCGGCGCGGGTTCGATCCGCTCTTTCTGGGCCCAAAGATCCGCATGCCCCTGCCGCGCGCGCCCGAACGGCTTGTCCGCGCCCTCGATGGCGAGGCGCTGCTGCACTATCATCACTTCTCGCTCTTCATGCATCGCGACCGCCGCCTTGCGGCGATGGCGGCCGCGAATATCGACCTTGCGGCCAACTCGAAAGGGCCCGGCATTGCATTTGGCACCGCGCAGTCCTGGATGCGCGACCCCAGGCTCGACCCGGCGGCGCAACTGCCCGAAAGCCTGTTCCGGAGCGCGAACCCACCCTTTGATCCGGGGCAACTGGTGAAATCGCGCGACGTGGCCTGGGGTGCTGCAAGGGACGAGACCAAAGATGCCGTTGCCGATTGTTACCACGTCACGAATGCGGCGCCGAAACCCCTTTCCGCGCGCCGTGCGCAGGACGGGTGGGACAATGTCGAACGCCATGTCGCGGCACAGAATGACGGAACGAAACTCTCGGTCTTCAGCGGTCCGGTCCTTGCCCCGGACGATCCCGAAATCGGCCTGATCGAGGCCGGCCACCTGCAACTGCCGCGCCGCTACTGGAAACTGGTGGTGGCCCGCAAGGGGGCGTCCCTGCGCGCCTATGGCGTTATCCTTCGGCAGGATCTTCTGGGTGTCTCCGACCAGTTCGACCTGCCCGAAACCTCGGTCTCGTTCCTGCAGTCCGTGGCGGCGATCGAGGCCCTCTCGGGCTTCGACTTCGATGCAACGCTTCACAAGGCCTGCATGTTCGGAACAGACGAGGCCGCGGCCCTTGCCGCCGCGGCGGGGATCGGGGCCAGTGACCCGACCCGACCCGCTTCGCCCGCATCAGGGGATCACGCCGCTTCCGACGCGCTGGCCGATATCGCGGAGATCCTCGACCTCTGGCGCGAGGAACAGTCCGGCGGCAACGCCGGTGACCCGGCACGTTTCGTGCTGGAACTCAACACGCCCGTCCCGGATGCGGAACTTCAGACGCAACTCGCGGACGCGCTCGGCCTCGACCTTTCGGTCAGGCCGCTCTTCGACGGCGACGACGAGGGGGACGGGGATCTTGACCGTTTCCGGCTGGTCGAGATCCCCGGCATCGGTGACGCGGACAGGGCCGACCTGTTCGACGTGGCGCGCGCCCTGCGCGCCCGCACCGACGCCGTCGCCGTCGAACCCGATCTTGGCACCCGCTATTACAACTCCGATCCGCTGGTGCCCCCCGATGGAACCGCCGAAAGCGGCAACATCGCCTTCTGGTGCTGGGCGGGTGACGATCAGGCTCCGGCAGATGCCGATTGGGCGATCAAACGGCTCAAGATGGAAGAGGCCTGGGCCAGATCCGACGCGGCGGGACGGCCTTCGCGCGGCGCAGGCAGCGTGATCTTTCAACCCGATACCGGCGTCGTGCGAAACCATCCCGATATCCCGTCGACCCTTGCCGACGACCCGCGCGCGGCGAATTTCGTGGAACCGGGCACCCCGCCGGTGGACCCGATGAGCGGATCGGGCAATCTTGGCCACGGCACCGCCACCGGCAGCGTCGCGGCCAGTCCCGCCTCGCACCGCGTGACAGGGGCCGCACCCAAGGCAGAACTCGTGCCCCTTCGCGCCCTGCGCAGCGTCGTCCGCTTCGAACAAAGCCGCGTCGCGGCGGCAGTGAACCACGCCCGCAGAAACGGCGCCCACGTGATCACCATGAGCCTTGGCGGCGTGCCCAGCAGCGCGCTGCGCGCCGCCATCCGCAAGGCCGTCGCCCAAAACATCATCGTGCTGGCGGCTGCGGGCAACTGCGTGGGCTCGGTGGTCTGGCCGGCCCGCTACGGCGAGGTTATCGCGGTCGGAGGGGTGAACGCCAAGGACCGCCCCTGGCAAGGGTCCAGCAAGGGCCGCAGCGTCGATGTCTCGGCGCCCGCAGAATTCGTCCTGCGCGCCGATGCCCGCGATCCGGCCGACCCGGCCAAGACCTCGGGCGGTCAGGGCACGTCCTTCGCCACCGCGCTTCTGGCCGGCGTCGCCGCCTGCTGGCTGTCGCATCACGGACGGGACGCGCTGATCGCGGGCCTGTCCCACGGCGAAACGCTGCAGACCCGGTTCCGCAGGCTCCTGCGCGATACCGCCCGCGTCCCGCCGGGCTTCGACACCGACCGCTACGGCGCGGGGATCGTCGATGCCGATGCCTTCATCGCCGCCGACCCCTCGGTCGCGGGTCTGCAGGAATCGGTCATGGCCGATATCCGGAGCGTCGAGCGCGAAGTCCTCGAGATCTTCCACGAAGCGGGCGCCGCGGCGCGGGCAGAGGCCGCGGCACAGGCGGTGGGTGACCCGCAATCGGTTCTGGAACTGGCCTGCGTCGCCTTTGACATGGCCCGCTACCGCAACATGCGGCACCGCAGCCTCGAGGCCCAGCCACCGGCCGCCTTGTCGCGCGGGCTGACCGCCCTGATGGGGCAGAACGCCGCCACGGGCCTGATGCGGGAGGCGCTCTGATGTCCGCTGACTGGATCGACCGCGAAGCGACCACCGGACGCGTGCAACGGTTCTTCTCGGGCCGCAGCGGCTCAGAAAGCGTGCACGAGGCCACCGGCACCGTCACCGGCCCACCCCGCGCCTCGGATGCCGCACGGATCGCCATGCGCCTGCGCGCGACCATGGGTCAGGGCCGCGGGATCGGCGATGTCGAGATCGAGGGCATCGCCCGCGGCATCGTCGCCCGTGCGAACCGCAGCCTCGAGAAACTCGACGGGGCCGGGACCGGCGCGCTGGCGCTCGAAGAGGCAGCGGCGCTTGAGGCCGTGGTTCATGTCCGAGGCAGGCCCGCCGCCCGCGTGATCGGCGAGACCCTCGAGGACATGCGCATCTATCCCGATGCCGATCTGTGGATCATGCTGTTCGACCAGCATCGCGCACGGGTCATGGCAGCGACGGGGGCCTCCGCCGCGATCCGGGTCCGCGACGGTCTTCTGCCGCAATTCGAATGGGTACAGGGAACCGCGGTGATGATTTCCGACCGGCTTGCCCTGACCAACCGGCACGTTCTTCTGCCCAGCAACGGCGGCGTGCGTCTGGTCCGCCGCAAACCCGGCGCCCCGGATGCGCGGCTCAAGCGCAGCTATGACATCCAGCTTGATTTCGCCTTTGACGACGGGCCCGACCGGATGATCCGATACCGGGTGACCGGCGTCCCCTTCATCGCCGCCGATGCCGACCCGGTCGACGCAGCGCTGGTCGAGATCGCGCCGGTGGAGGGCAGCGCAAGGGCATCCGGCCCCCTCGCGGTCTCGTCGGGCGACGTGTTCGATCTCGACCGGCTGTTCGTCGTGGGCCACCCCGGCAAACTCTCAATGGTGCCCGACGACATCCGGATGGTGTTCGGCGACCCGGACGAACGCAAACGGGTAAGCTTCGGGATGCTGATGGATCAGGTTACGCCGGGGCAGGTGCATGTGGTCCATGACGCCTCGACCATAGGCGGCTTTTCCGGCGGGGCGGTGCACGGGTTCGACACACCCGAAATCGCCGCGCTTCACTACTGGGGCGACGGCATACACGGCAACCGCGCGATTGCGGCCTCGGCGCTTCGGGCCCATGCCACGCTCGGCCCGCTTTTGCCACCGGCGCAGGGATGAAACTCACGGCCCAGGAGATATCCCGGGTCGCCCAGATCTCTGCGCAGTTTCATGTGCCGCTCAACCTCGTGCGTCACAGTGCCGAGTTTCTGCTGGACAGTGAGGAGGTTGACCGGCTCTGCAAACTGGCCCTCGCCGGTGCCGGCGACCCGCTTGAAGGGGTAACACGCACGCTTCTGGAACGGATCAACGAAGCGGGCCCGAAAGCGGGCTATGATTTCGTCGGACGTCTCGTTGACCGCGTCGATTACGAACCGGGATATCAGGAGGTGCTGCGCGGCATCCTCGGTGATATCGAGGCGCGGACCCCGGAACACGAAGGCCTGTTCTCGCCCCGCGACAATTTCCTTTCCGGCCCCGAACTCCAGAAGATCACGAACGAAGACGGGCCGCGCACCTGCTGTCTTGTGGGCGAATATGGCGGCGGGCGGAAATTCGGCACGGGCTTTCTGGTGGGGCCCGACCTTATCATCACCAATATGCATCTGTTCGACGATCTGATCGGGACCATGGGCGCGGCAGAGGTGCCGAAACGCTTTCTAGCGGTATTCGACTATGAATTCGGGGAGCTGCCGAGCAGTTTCGACGCGCTTCACGACGAGCACCAATTCACGGTGGTGGGATTCTCCGATCCGCACTGGCTGGTGACGTCCAGCCCCGCCCATTCTCGCGACGGGCTGATCGATCTTCCCACCGATCAGGAGGTTCTGGAACTGCGCCATTGCCTCGACTTCGCCGTGATCCGGCTGACCAATGCGGTTGGCAAGCAGAGCATCCCGCACCGGGGCATGCAGCCGCGCGGCTGGTTCCGCGCAGCCGCGCTGAGCGACGCGAATTACGACCCGAATATCCAGATCGCCGTGCTCCAGCATCCCCAGGGCTTTCACCGGATGTTCTCCTTCGGGCGATTGACCGAGGCTCCGAAATGCAAGAGCCGGGTCCGATATGACCGGGCGGGCACCAGCAAGGGATCGTCCGGGTCGCCCTGCATCGTGCCCAATGCGGGGCTGATCGGACTTCACAATGCCGCGGTGAAACCAAATGGTGTGCTCAAGGCCAACCAGGCGATCCGTTTCGACCGGATCCAGGAAATGATCCAACCGGTGCTCGGCAATCAGCCGATGCCAGGGCGCATTCGCCCCTGGAAGATCGACCAGGCGGATGGCCGGCTCGTTCCGATCATCGGCCGCGACCGGCTCATCGACTGGATGATGTATGCGCTCGGCACCGACCGACCGGCCCTGCAACGCCGCGATCGGATCTTTGCGACCCATCCCCTGCGCGATGACGCAACCGGCCTGTCCTTTGCCGCCGAGATTGCCGAGGCTATGCTGGCGGGCGAAGAGCGCAGCCGGATCGCGACAATCGGCGGCGACACGGTGCTCTTGCCCAGCCGGGCCGAGGATCTTGCGCTTCTTCTGGGCACCGCGATCGGCATCCCCGAGGCAGAGCTGCGCCGCGCGCCGCAACGTCCGGCGACCGACCTTCCCGCAGGGGCCGATGACGGCGACAAGATCGACCGCTGGAGTTCGCACAAGCTGCCGGATTGGTTCATATCCCTTGCCGCCCACCATCGCGGCGACCATTGGCAGACCTTCTGGGTGATCCTGGACGATCTGGCCGATGCGCCCATGTCGCGCGACGTCGCGAACTTTGTCTCGGGCCTGATCGGCGCGGATGTGGACGAATTCATCGTGGACGAGACCAAGAAACGCTTTCGCTGGATGTTCCTCGGCCGCGTTCCGGGCTTTCTGACCGATTCCGAGATGACGATCGAACAGCTCGATCCCAATGTCCTCTCGGAAGACGAGCTGTTTCGCACCCTGAAGGCCGCGGCCAGCGACAGCGAGGGAGATTACCGCGACGACGTTCTGCGCGAACGCGCGCGCCATCTGCTGGCCGCCTCGACCTCGCTGTCCCAAGAGCACTCGATCCCGGTCCTGCCGGTGGCCCAGCAATTCCTGGCAATGGAAATCAGCACAATGGAACAGGGGGCGAACGGATGAAGCGGCGCGACGGCTTCGACCTCTCGAAGGTTCTGATGGACCCCAAGTTCCGTGAAAGGCTCACCAGCCTCGGCGGCGAAAAGGCGCTGGATCATATCAGCAAACTCAGCACCCGGTTTCAGCCCCGCGTGGCCGCCTCCACGGTCACTGTGCCAGAACCCGTGCCCGCTCTGGTCGAACTGGCCCTGCGCAATTCCTTCGGGCCCGAGGATATCGAACCGGCCGCCGAGGCCCGCAGCTGGATTCTGGCCAATGCGGTGCTCGTCCTGATCGAAAAGAAACGCCGGCTGACCCTGTCGCAAGAGGCACGGGCCGCGATCCTCGACCCCGCAGAGAGCATGGGAATGCTGAACTCGGTCTTGGCCCACCATGTCGCGCGGGATGCCGAACTCCTGTCCAGCCCCGGCTCCGATCTCGATGCCCTGATCGGGGCGCATATGCGGATGATCCTGCGCGGTACGGACCTGCGGCCCACCTTCCTTCCCTCGGTCGCCCGCCGCGCCCTTGTCGCCGCTCGCGCGGCCCTCGACAGGGTCCGGTCCCTGCCCGAAACCGCGCCCTCTCTGGCCGAATGCGAGCGCAAGTCGGCACTCGCCGAACTCCTCGATCCGCTGGGCGTGATGATCGGACTGGACGACCCGCTTCTGGCCGCTTCCGATGGCAAGGACCCTGCCCCCGACCGCTTCGTCGGGCGCCGCGCGGCACTGCGCACCCTGCGCGAACTCGTCGATGTGCTCGACTTCGAAAGCACCGGCGAAACCATTACGCGGATCGGCTCCCGCACCAACCGCGCCCTCAAGAGCTATGTCTTCGACGCAGTGCCGCAGATGATGATCCTGACCGCCGATGGCGGCATGGGGAAATCCACGCTGATCGCGAAATTCGTCCTGCAACACGCCTTCTCTCCGGCACGCCGCTTTCCCTTCGCGCTGCTCGACTTCGACCGTGCCGCACTCCAGCCGCGCAATCCCGCCAGCCTCTTCGCCGAGATCACCCGTCAGATCGCGCTGCAATTCCCCGAGCACGAAAGCGCCCTCGACGCCCTGCGCCGCGATATCGAGACGGACCTTGCGACGGGTACGGTGATCGACTTGGTGAGGACTGCGGGCAGGCTCTGGTCGACGCTGACCGAAATCCTATCAACCGGTCCCGTGAACAGGATCCTCCTGACACTCGATACGTTCGAACTGGTCCAATACGACACGCTGGCCATGACCGGGGTGGCCGACATGCTGCGCGCGCTTGCGGATGTGGCAGGCGATCAGCTTTGCGTGGTGGTCGCGGGCCGGACGGGGGCCGAAGATATCCTCGATCACGTGGGCGAGGCCTTCGAGGTTCAGAAGATGCGCCTCGAACCCTTCAACATCGACGAAGCCCGCGAACTGGTCTCGCGGTTGGGCCGCCAACTCATGGCCGATGGCTGGGACGAGGCCTGGACCAATCCGATCGCCGGGGCGCGGTCCGATCCGCCGCTGCGCCGCGAACCGCTCACCCTGCGGCTTGCCGTAGAACTGGTGCGCGATGCCGATCCGGGCCGGCGCGGCGCATTGGTCGATGAAATCGCCGCCGAGGGCTCGGGCGCACGGTCGTCTTTTCTGGGCAATCTCTATCGCCACCGCATCCTCGATCACGTCAAGGATCCCCGCGCGCAGAAGCTGGCATGGCCCGGCCTTGTCGCCCGCACCGTCACCCGAAGACTGGTGCGCGAGGTTCTGGCGCCGCTGTGCGATCTGACCCCGGACGAGGCGGAAATCGGTTTTGAACGGCTGCGCGCCGAGGGCTGGATCGTCGAGGATCTGGGCGATGCACTGCACCATCGGCGGGATCTCAGGGCGCGGACCCTGCCCCTGATGCGGGCCACCGGGCGCGAGACGTACGAAACCGTGATCCGCCGCCT
The DNA here is from genome assembly GCA_963698645.1 of uncultured Alphaproteobacteria bacterium. Taxonomy (GTDB): domain Bacteria; phylum Pseudomonadota; class Alphaproteobacteria; order Rhodobacterales; family Rhodobacteraceae; genus Ovoidimarina. The sequence continues at coordinate 79,935 of CAVORP010000003.1, read as the reverse complement.
GATCGACTATTATGACAGCGGGCCCGAGGCCGATCCGGTCGAGGCCGACTATTACCGGCTGCTTCTGGGCGACCGCGCGCTTCTGGATCGCGACTGGCAAAACAGCACCCTGACCGAACTTGCCAACGCGATCGAGGATTTCGAACCAGGCTCACCCGCCCGGCAGCTCATTGCGCTGGCCAATGCCACCCGCCCCGTGGCCCCCGAGATGCTCCGTGGGCTGCCGCCAAACCAGATCTGGCGCCATGCCGCGCGCGCCTGCACCAGCCTGCGCACCTTCGACGACGAACGCATCGATCCGCGCCTGCTGCACATGATCGACGTACCCCCGCCGGACGAGACGGGGGCTGATGCGGACACGCTCACCAATGCCTGGCAGCACACCCAGATCAAGACCGGCCAGTGGGACCGGATCAGGCCCGAAGCGCTGTCCATGCCGCTGACCGAGATCGACACGACGATCTTCGGCTTCTACGCGGCCCAGATGACATGGGCCGGAATGGTCGCGCCCTCCTTCTGGGGCAAACACTATCCCGAGCTTCTGCAACGTCTCGGCACGCCCCGGCTGGGCCGGAACTGGCGGGCCGTGGCCGAAAGCCTGTCGGTCGCGCGCGCCCATGACCCCGATCTCTGGCGCGAGATCGACGCCTCGCTTGTCGAAGCGCCGCCGCGCGGCAGCCACTGGGCCCGCTCCGCCGAAATCGGCCTCCGCGCAATCCTGATGAACGGGCATCACAGCCGCGCCACGGCATTCCGGCCATGGTGCCAGATGGAGGCGGTGCGCGCCCGCCACGGCATCGCGTTCCGCGAGGCCGACCGGTTTCTCGCCCTTCGCACGGCGCTCGACCTGACCCGTCCCTGCCCGGCGCTGGACCGTGCCATGGAAAGACAGGGAAGAGGCTCGCGCGCCGACAGGCTTCTGTCCGACAAGGCGGCGCTGAGCGAGGTCGCGATCGGCTTCGAGGAAATGTCCGACGCCTCGCTTCCAGACCCGAAATCACCGCTCTGGGGCCGGGTGACCGACTACCTGTCGATCCGTTCGCCGGAATGGATCGTGCCCTTCGCCTATTTCCTGACCCGGGCCACGGGCCGCCCCGATGGGGGAGCGCCGGAGGCCAAATCGCGATCGAACAGCCTCTTCAGCCTGTTCTCGCGCAGCGAAAGCGACCGGCCCGAGGATCTTCTGCAAAGCCTCTCCGATGCCGACCGCGCCGGTCTTCTGGACGACACCTTGCACGGGCTGATCCGCAAGACCGGAAGCGGTGACAGGCAGATGGTGCAGGTCTGGCGCGCCGCCCGCGAGGTTGCGCCGCGTCCGAAGGATTAGGCGGGGAACCGGGAACCACAATCTGCCCGCAAACCGTGGTGCAGCCGTTGGATCAAGGCGCAAATGCTCAGGACACGCAAGGCATGTCGCGATGTGCATCTGGTCGCGCGCAGGTCGCACCGATCACGTCCATAGCGAAGCGCTCAGGCGGGCACGAAAAAACCCGGCCGGAACAGCCGCAGTGTAATCGCCCCTATACCGGCCAGCATCAGCGCCAGCACGAACAACCAGCCCACAAGCGGGATCAGCGAGATGATCCCGGCGACCAGCGCGCCGATCCCCGCCGCAACCGCCCGCTCGCCGATGCTGTCAGGTTCGGGTCGGTTGAACAACAACAGCAACCCGACACCGAAGGCATAGACGGCAACGACGTAGCCCGCGAACCCTCCCACCAGCGCCAGCAGAATGACCGCCGGAACCAGTACCATTCCGATCAACGTCATCGCGAAGAGGATTGCCGATCCGACCAATGCCGACTGTGCAAGAAACCCGAACCACAGGTTGCGAAGCGGCCTGTCGAGGACACTGCGCCGCAGGTCCGCGAGCGTCTCCGGCAAGATAGCCGCGATCAGCGACGCAATCACCGAAACCGCGATCACGCCCAAACCGGAACTTCCGCACCGCGCGCCGCCAATCCCAAACCTTCAATTGACGGGTCCCTTCCTCCCATTCCGAGATCTTGCGGCGTTCGATCCGATCCTCCGGTGCTACGCTTGCGGGGATCTCCAGGTTGCCCGGTTCCTCTTCGTAGATGAATCAACCGTCCATCGATCCGGGCATCGTCCGTGAAGTCCAGGTCACGTGCGGTGAGACTGACGTCGCCGGCAATGATCGCATCGATCTGCACCTCGTCGCCAGCGATCAATGCATAACCCGCAACAGGTCCTTCGACAGCCAGCTTGGCGCCGGAAATCCGCAGATCGCCGCCGACGCACCGACGCGGACATCATAGCCCGCCAGCGTCGCATCGCCCGCGACCTGACCTTCCAACGTCACATCCATTCCGGCCAGATAGGCATCGCCGCCCACGGCGCCCGCCATTGTCACTTTGCGCCCGGCGAGATGAGCCGAACCCGTGATATCCGCCGCACCACGCACCGTTTCGCCCGCCATGAACAGATCGTCAGTGCCAGCGCGTGTCGAAAACCACCGTTCCGCCCGCCCGGAAACTGTCGCTTCCGAAGTCGAACGCATCTTCCTTCTCCTGCGCCGCGCACGGGAGAGATCGGCCAGCACATATCACGACTGCCGTGAGTATGAACCCGCGCATCACATCCTCCAAATCAATTCTCACGTAAAAAGCCACCAAGAAGTATACACTGCGGCCCGATCCTCGGCATTGCGGCAGATCAATGCCGCTCATGCCACGCATGGCCGCCCCGCCGGCAACGGCATTCGGATCGCGCCTAGCGGCGACCATCACCTCAGACGTGATCTGGGACCCTGAACCGGGAGTATCTTGCAGTCGCGGCGAAAGCCGGGATTGTCCGGCTTACCCTACCGTCGATGCGCGCCGATCCTTGGGCGCGGCCCCCCTACCCGATCCGCGCCAGAACCTCGGCCGTCACCGCCCGCGTGCCCATGTCGCCGCCGAACTCCATCGGGCGCAGCGCGTTGGCTTCGAACCCGCTCTGCACCGCCGCTTCGATCAGCGCCGCCGCCGTGGCACAGGCCTCCTCGCCCGACCTCTCCGCCAGATAATCCAGCATCAGTGCCCCGCTCAGGATCGCCGCCAGCGGGTTCGCCCTGTCCTGCCCCATGATATCGGGCGCGCTGCCATGGGCGGGCTGGAACAGCCCCGTCTCGTCGCCGATCTCGGCACAGGCCGCCATGCCCATGCCGCCGACCAGACCGCCCGCCAGATCCGACAGGATATCGCCGAACATGTTCTCCATCACCATCACGTCGTAATCCCAAGGATTGCGGATCAGGTTCAGCGCCTGCGCGTCGACATAGCTGTAATCGGCGGTAATGCCGGGATACTGCACCGCCACCTCGTCGAATATCTTGCGAAAGAACGCCATCGAGGCAAAGACATTGGCCTTGTCCACGCAGGTCAGCCGCCCGGGCCGCCCGCGCGCCTTGCGCCGCTCGGCCAGCCGGAACCCGAAGTGATGCAGTTTCTCGGTCACCGCCCGCGTGATCCGCAACGTATCGCGCACCTCGCTGTCGCCGATGATCTGGCTCCGGCCATGGGCGGCGGCGGAATAGAACAGCCCTTCGGTGGATTCCCGCAGGATGATCATGTCGATCCCGGCGGCGCGCGGGTCGGCCAGCCGCTGCGGCGCGTTGGGATAGGCCTTCACCGGGCCGCACCCCGGCATAAAGCCCGAAACGGTCCCGCAGCCGAAGATGCGGCGAGATCTCGGTGCCGTCCGGATGCCGGATCGAGGGCAATCCGATCGCCCCCAGAAAGATCGCATCCGCCGCCCCGCAGCGGTCTTCGCCATCGGGTTCGATGTCCCGGCCCGTCTCGGCAAAATATCCCGCGCCCGCCCGGATCTCGTCATAGACAAGCCCCGGACCACCGGCGCGGGCAAGCGCCGCATCCACCACGGCGACCGCGGCCTCGCTCACATCGACGCCGATGCCATCGCCCTTGACCAACGCGATTTTCATCTCTCACCACCCTCTCGGAACGCCGCCCGGAATGAAACGGGCGTTCAATTCATGCGCATGGTTTATGCATGAAATACACATGGTTTCTGCATCGCCTCACACGGTGTAATTCAGGGCCAGCCGGCCGCCGTCCACATAGATCGTCTGACCGGTGATATAGCTGGCCTTCTTCGAGGCAAGGAAGGCCACGACGTCGCCGATTTCCCGTGCCGTTCCAATACGTTGCAAGGGCGTCCGCGACATCACCCGGGCCATGGCCTCAGGGTTCGCATTGACCCCCGCCATCATCTCGGTATCGATCGAGCCCGGTCCCACCGCGTTGACCCGGATGTTGTGACCCGCCAAAGCCAGCGCCGCCACCTTCGTCAGCTGCATCACCCCGCCTTTCGAGGCGCAATATGCCGGGATCGCGGGGATCGCCACCTGCGCATTTATCGACGACATGTTGATGATCGCGCCCTCGATGCCACTGGCCACCATGGTCCGCGCCGCCCGTTGGGTGGCCAGAAAGACACCGGTCAGGTTTATGTCGATAACCCGTTGAAAGGTCTCGAGATCATAGTCGAGAAAATCGCCCGGCATGGCGATGCCCGCATTGTTCACGAGCACCGACACCGGCCCATGCCCGGCCTCGATCCGGTCGAACATCGCGGCGATCGCCGCGGCGTCGCCCATATCGCATGTCATCCCCACCGTATCGCCGCCCAGCCGCGCTGCCGCGGCCTCGACACCGGCGGCATTGATATCCGCCAGAACAAGCCGGAACCCGTCCTCTGCCAGGGCCTCGGCGCAGGCATATCCGATGCCCTGCGCACCGCCCGTCACCAGTGCAATTGCCTTGTCCGTCATGGCCTCACCTCCACCGCTCTCTGGGTTCCAAGCGTATGGCCGCCCCCGGCGGGGACGGCCAAGTCAGCATTTCGTAACGCTTCGCTGCTTAATTCATCGATGCGATGAAGGCATCGACCTCTTCCAGCGTCACGTATTGCTTTTCTTCGATGCCATCCGCCGAAAAGCCCCAGATCACGGCCGGGGCGGAAACGTCGCCATTGGCGTCGAAGCGGACATTCCCGGTGGCGCCCTGATACTGGACCGTGCCCCCGGCCTTCAGAACTTCGGCGGCGGCGGCAAAACCCGCGCCATCGGCGGTGACCGGCGTGCCATTGGGATCGGTCACGCGCGCAACTGCGGCGGCGATCTGTTCGCCCGTCGCGTCCTTGCCTGCGGCTTCCATCGCCAGTAGCGCGATCATCGTCGCGTCATAGCTGTTGGCCAGACCCGGGCCGTTCGGCGCGCCGCCGAAGCGCTCGGTATACTGCGCGACAAAGGCATCGGCAGAGGCCACGCGCGGCGACGCGGTATCGGTGCCGAGTGTCTCGCCCAGGTATTGCAGGCCGACGCTGTCGCGGAACTCATCTGATTTCAGCGAGTTGGCGACGATCATCTTCTGCGTCCCGCCCAGCGAGATCCACTCGCGAACAGCGGCGATGCCCTCTTTCGGGTAGAGCGCCAGATAGAGCGCCTCGGGCTGGCCCTTCAGCGCCTCAGTCACCTCGGCGCGATAGGACGGCGCGCCGTCGTTCAGCGCGACCGACGCGGTCACGGTGATGCCCAGCGCCTCGAAGTCGCCTGCGATGATCTTGCCGATGTCCTGACCCCAGTCATCGTTCTTGTACATGATCGCAATGGACTTGATCCCTTGATCACGGGCGACCATGGCGCCCGTCGCGGCCTGAACGCCGCTGGTGGCGAAGGTGCGGAACCACAGGCCACCTGGCCTTGCCCTCTTCCGCAAGCGCGGTAAAGGCGGTGGACGACGAACAGCACGACATCTGCATCACGCCCGCAGGCACCGTGACCGAGGTCAGGATCGGCATCGACACGCCGCTGGACACCGCGCCCAGCAGGACCTTCACACCATCCAGATCCACCAATGCCTTGGCCGCATCGACGCCGACCTTGGGATCGACCTGGCTATCGCGCAGGACCATCTCGATCTGGCAGCCGGCCACGCCGCCGGCCTCGTTCACCTGGTCCACGGCATATTGCGCGGTCTCGGCGATCGGACGCCCCCAGTCGACCGAAGTCGGCAGCACCGCCCCGATCTTGGTGGTGCAGTCCTGCGCCATCGCCGCCCCGCCGAATGTGGACAGCGCCGCGGCCGTCCCCAGCGCCAGTGCCGCGCGTCTTCAGAGTTGTTCGTTCCATGTTCGTCTCCCTAGTTGGTTTTTGGTTCGGGTTTTCCCGATTGTGATACGACAAGCCGTTCCGGCAACAGCCCCTGCGGCCGCCACATGAGCATGCCGACGATGATCAACCCGATCAGGATAAATTGCACCGACCCGGTGTAAAGCTGCGCCTCGATCGGCGCGAAACGCGACAAGGCCCAGCCGCTGGCCGTCCAGCCCCCCCAGATGATGAACGTTCCGAGCACGGCCCCCGCGTTGTTCCCTGCCCCGCCGACGATCAGCATCGCCCAGATCTGGAAGGTCAGGATCGGCAGGACATCCTGCGGGCTGATGAAAGCGTAGAATGTGGCATAGAGTCCACCGGCAAGTCCCATGATCACCGATCCGGTCGACGAATGCCGTCAGCCGCACCCGCGCGGGCGATTTGCCCAGCGACCGGGCCGCGACCTCGTCCTCGCGGATCGCGCGCAGCATCCGGCCAAAGGGCGAGCGGATCAGCCGGTTCGAGAAAGACCAGAACCGCCACCAGCAGGATCAGGACAAGGGCAAGGAATACGAGGTTATAGGTAAAGCCGTCGCCCAGTTCGGCCCGCAAAGGGCGCTCGAACCCGCGCAGGCCCTTTGCGCCCCCGGCAAGGCCCTCGGCATTGCGCATCAGCGTCTCGAAGGCGACCGCGACGCCGAAGGTCGCAATCGCCAGGTAATCGTGGCGAAGCCGCAGGGTCAGCAGCCCCACGACCCATGCAAGAAGGCCAGCCGCCGCCATCCCGCCGATCAGGGCCAGCGGATAGGCAAGCTCGAAGCCGCCCAGATGGTCGGCCTGCGGCGTGCCGCCAAGGATCAGTGTGGCATAGCCCCCCGGCCCCGAAGAACGCGACGACTCCCCCGTTGAACAGGCCCGTATTGCCCCATTGCAGGTTCAGCCCCAGAACCGCGATGGCAAGGATCGACGCGACAGTCGTGAAGAACACGAGGTAGGAGATCAGCCCGATCATTCGCGCGCCTCGCCGAACAAGCCCGTTGGGGCGGATCAGAAGCACCGCGAGGATGATCAGGAACGGCACCGCCGGGCTGTAGCCCGAGGGCAGGACCACAAGCGCGAGGTTCGAGGCGATGCCCACGAGGAACCCGCCCAGAACCGCGCCGTAGATGCTGCCGATGCCGCCGACGATGGTGGCGGCAAAGATCGGCAGGACAAGATCGCGCCCGATCACCGGGCTGATCTGGTTGGTCAGTCCATAGAACACCCCCGCCGCCGCGGCGAGCGCCGCGCCGATGATCCAGATCAGCGCGATCATCCGGCTGAGCCGGATGCCCGAGACCTGCGCCAGCGTCGGGTTCTCGGCCACCGCGCGCAGCGAGAACCCAAGGGTCGTGCGCGACAGGACAAGATGCAGGATCAGCATGATCACGAGCGCGGCCACCAGCGCAAAGACCTGATCCGGCTTCACAAGAAGGAACGGATCGTGACTCAGAACGACGGCAAAAACAATGTCTTGCGAATAGAGCTGGGTCTTGAGGCCAAAGATCAGGCTGATCAGGTTGCGCAGGACCAGTGCCACGCCGAACGAGGCGAAGACCATGGACAATTCGCCCCCCTTGGCGCGGACGCGGGCGAATACGATCCGGTCCACGAGGATCGCGGATGCCGCTGTCACCACCATCGATACGATGATCGCCAGCGCCAGCGCCCATGTCAGGCTAAGCGGCGCAAGCGCCGCTGCAAGGGGCGGGAACAGCGCGCTGAAGAGCCCGTCGAAGACCAACGCCGCATAGGCCCCGATCGACAAAAGCTCGGCATGGGCGAAATTGGCAAAGCGCAGCATATGCATCGCCATGGTCAGCCCGATCGCGCCCAGCGACAGGATCGAGCCCACGAGGACACCGTCAAGAAGGCTCTGGATCATGCCGCGCCCACCCGTTTGCCGCCAAGATAGATCTGGCCCACGATTGGATCGTCCAGAAGTTCGGCGGCCGGCCCGTCCACCTGATTGCGCCCGTCGGCAAGGATATAGGAGTGGTCTGCAAGGCGCAGGGCCTGCTTCACGTTCTGCTCCACCAGAAGGATGGTGACCCCGCCATCGGCAAGCCCGCGGGCGTGTTCCAGCACCTCCTGAGCCGCGCGCGGCGACAGACCCGCCGAAGGCTCGTCCATCAGGATCACGCGCGGCTTCACCGCCAGCGCCATGGCGACCGCCAGAAACTGGCGCTGGCCACCGGACAGGGTGCCCGCCTTCTCGCGTTGCTTCGCGGCAAGATCAGGAAACCGCTCGAACAGCGCCTGTCGCCGCTCCGGGGCCTCTGCGCCCGCATGGCGCAGGACCAGATCAAGGTTCTGCCGGATCGTCAGGCTGCGAAAGATGTTGTCGGATTGCGGGACATAGGCGACGCCCATCCGGCCCAGCGTATCGGGCCTGGGATTCGTGATGTCCTGCCCCGCAAGCCGCACCTGCCCGCCGCTGACCGGGACAAGCCCGGCAATCGCCTTGATCAGGGTCGATTTGCCCGCGCCGTTCGGGCCGATGATGACGGTGATCGCCGCCGGTCGCGCGGTGACATGACACGTCGTTCAGGATCGGCAGGCCGGCGACATAGCCCGCGACGATTCCCTGTGCCTCCAGCGCCACCTCAGCCATCGACCTGCGCCCCCAGATAGGCATCCAGCAGGACCGGGTTCGACTGCGCCTCCTCCGCCGTGCCCTGAAAGACGATCTTGCCCTGCGCCAGCGCGATCACCGGGTCGCAATGCTGCATGACGAAATCCATGTCATGCTCGATGATGACAAAGGTCTTGCCGCCCCGGTTCAGCTCTTCGATCTTTTCGATCAGGATCCGGGTCAGCGAAGGGTTCACGCCCGCCGCCGGTTCGTCCAGCAGGATCACCGATGGGTCGCCCATCAGCACCCGCGCCAGTTCCAGAAGCTTGAGCTGTCCGCCCGAGATCTCGGCCGCGGCCTGATCGGCCAACGTGTCGAGCGTCACGAATTCCAGAACCTCGAGCGCGCGTTTGCGGATCGTCGGCTTCTTCGGTCCGCATCCGGGCGGGTTGCAGGATCGGGCCCCAGAGGCGCTCGCCCACCTGGTTCATGGGCGCCAGCATCACGTTTTCCAGAACGCTCATCCGCGCGAAGGGCCGCGGGATCTGGAAGGTGCGGCCAAGGCCTTGGGCGAATAGCCTGTCCGGGCGACTGTCCGGTCACGTCGCGCCCCTCGAGCGTCACCTGACCCGCCGTGGGCGCGAGCATCCCGGTCAACACGTTGAAGAGCGTCGACTTGCCGGCGCCGTTGGGTCCGATCAGCCCGGTGATCGAGCCGCGCCGGATGTCGAGCGACACGCCATCCACCGCCCGGAAGGGGCCGAAATCGCGTGTCAGGTTCCGGGTCGACAGGATCGGTTTGGTCATTGCCCGGATGCCGTCCCGTCACCTTGTGCGTGGATCTGATCGTCGGGTTTGGTGTTCAGGTTGTACTTCATGATCCGCCCGTGACGCCCGTTGCGGTCGCGCTCGAGCGCAAAGACATCGCCGGAAGGGCCCGAGGCCCGGGCGACCACTGCGTCAAGCTCCGACACGGTCCGCATCATCAAGCCTGAAGTCGAACACCCCCAGCGTCTCGGGCAGATGCCGGGCATAGCGCGCGCCGACGATCGCCGCAGCCACCTGCGGCTGGTCCAGCACCCAGCGGGTCGCCACCGCGCTGAGCGAAACGCCGTGCTTCAGGCCGATGGATTTCAGAGCGCCCAGCAATTCCTGAAACAGCTCCCACGGCCCGAACTCGTCGATGATCAGCCGGTATTTGACGAGAGAACGATTTTCGAAGGCAAAACCCGGATCGGGCTTGCCCAGCCACGCTTCGGTGAGGAACCCGCCAGCAAGCGTGCCGTAGCAAAGAAGCTGAATGTTCCGGTCCCGCGCCCAGTCAGAAAGGCCCAGCGCCGGGCGCCGGTCGAGGATGGAATACTGCACCTGGTTCGACACGATATCGAAGCCCGCATCCAGAAAGGGCTCCACTTCGCGCCTGTCCCAGTTGGTCACGCCAAGATTCTTGATCTTGCCCTGTTTCTGCAGGTCTTTGAGCACATCAAGCGCATGCGACCGCGTTGCCCAGGGCCAAGATCCCACCAGAAGAACTGCACCAGATCCAGCGTTTCGACCTGCAGCCGCGAAAGCGATCGGTCGATGATCGCCGTCACCTCGTCGGGGCGCAGATCAGAAAGGCGCGTCAGGTCGGGGACAAGCTTGGTATGGATGCACACACGCTGCGCCACCTCGGCCCCGCGCCGCCTGCGCAGATCGGCGATGAACTCTCCGATCATCTCTTCGACGCCGGTATAGATATCGGCGCAATCGAAGGTGGTGATCCCGGCGTCGAGAAACGCCTCCATGTCGCGGACGGCCGTGGCGCGTTCGACCGAACCATGATCGCCGGCCAGTTGCCAGCCGCCCTTGATCACCCGCGAGATCCGATGGTCCGTCGCGCAGATCTATTGTCTCGACCATGGTCATTCGTTCCCTGCGTCACTGCGCCAGTAGGGCGTGCTCCGCGCCTCCGGCAGGCCCGTCGTTTCGGCATGGCTGAAGCGCCGCTTGCCCAGACGCGTGATCCGGAACCGCCCGCCGCAATGGGGATCTGGGCAGGCCACCTCGGCATCGGTCGACATCCAGTCGTTTTCGTCTGTCACCCGCTGCTTCGCGGGCAGAAGCGGCAGGAGCGCGGCCAGAGCGTACATCGAGACCCGCTGTCCTGCACCAAAGACCAGCACCTCGCCTTCGACGCGAAAGCGGTCGCCCTCGACATGGTGGCAAACGGCATGGCGATCGCCCACCACCGTTTCGACCTCCAGATCATAGAGCCAGAATGCATCCCCGGCATCGGTCTTGGACATCGTGACCCCTTTCCTCCGACATCAATGGGTGGGGCGATAATGCTCTGGAGTCAATGCAATAGCCTGCGCTTGCGATGGACAAATCCCCCGCTGGCGACCTAGAGAGGAACAAGTCATCCGATAGGAAGGAAATCCCGCATGGCAGCGATGGGTCCCGAACGCGTCCGGCTTGGTGACAGCCTCGAGATATCGAGGGTGCTGACCGGCCTCTGGCAGGTCGCCGATATTGAGAAGGACGGGACGAACATCGACCCAGAGACCGGTGCGGATGCCCTTCAGGCCTATGTTCAGGCCGGGTTCAGCACCTTCGACATGGCCGATCATTATGGCAGTGCCGAAATCATCGCGGGAAGGCTTCTTGCGCGTTACCCGGAGGGGACGGAGAGGCCGGTCGTCTGCACCAAATGGTGCCCGCCGCCGGGGCCGATGACACCGGATGTCGTGCGCGCGGGGGTGATGGAGCGGTTGGACCGGCTCGGCACGTCGCGGGTCGATCTGCTGCAGTTCCATTGGTGGAGTTTCGAGCATCCCGCATGGCTCGACGCGCTGCACGAGATGGCAACCCTGCGGGACGAAGGGTTGATCGGCGAGATCGGCGTCACGAATTTCGATGCGGCCCACCTGCATCTTGCGCTGGCCGACGGGGTGCCGCTTGTGAGCAACCAGGTGCCCTTTTCCCTGCTTGATCGGCGCGCACGAGGTCCATTGGCCGAGGTCTGTGCCCGATGGGGTGTGAAGCTTCTCGGATACGGCACGCTTGCGGGCGGGTTCCTGTCGGAACGCTGGGTCGGATCAGCCGGATCCGGAGGCGATCGCCGACTGGAGCAAGATGAAATACCGCCGCTTCATCGAAGCCGCGGGGGGCTGGGATGCCTATCAGGGCATTCTGCGCGCCGCGGGAGCGGTGGCCCGCAAGCATGACGTCTCGATCTGCCAATGTCGCCACGCGCTGGGTTCTGGAACAGACTGGCGTTGCCGGGGTCATCATCGGCGCCCGTCTGGGCGAGGCGGATCACAGCGCGCAGAACGCACGGCTGTTCTCCTTCGCGCTGGATGCCGAGGACCACGGCGCTTCTGAACGAGGCGTTCGAGGCGACGTCGCCTCTGCCTGGCGATTGCGGCGACGAATACCGCAAGCCGCCCTTCCTGACCGCGTCGGGGGATCTGAGCCACCACCTCGACACGATGCCGCAGGCGATGACGCGCCAGCGATGTGGGACACCGTCCCGGCGCGACGCGTGTCCTGTCGGGCAGCGCGTGGGAGGAGGTTGCGGGCTATTGCCGCGCGCAGCGCATCGGCGACCGCATCCTTGTGTCCGGCACCACCGCGACGGCGGGCGCGAGCCGCGCCGTGGCCCCAGCGGATGCCGCCGCCCAGACCACGTTCATCCTCGACAAGATCGCGGCCAGCCTGACGGCTCTCGGCGCTTCGATCGAGGATGTGGTGCGGACGCGGGTCTATCTGGTGGACGAAGACGATGCGCTTGCGGTCTCCCGGGCCCATGGCCGGGTCTTCGGACACCTGAAACCGGCCAACACGCTTGTGGTCGTCGCCGCGCTGATCGGCGACTACCGTGTCGAGATCGAGGCCGAAGCGATCCTGCGTAGCGACGGCCAGTCATAGAAACGGCGCCCCGGTCCGAGCCGGGGCGCCGCTGTTGCTTCATCTTGCCTGCCGGCAGGATCAGGCCAGATCGAACCGGTCGGCGTTCATCACCTTCGTCCAGGCGGCAACGAAGTCGTTCAGGAACTTCTCTTCCGCATCGTCGGAGCCGTAGACCTCGACAAAGGCGCGGAGCTGTGAGTTCGAGCCGAACACCAGATCAACCTCGGTCGCCGTCCACTTGACCGCGCCGGTTGCCCGGTCGCGCCCTTCAAAGACGCCTCCGCCCGCAGGTGCCCAAGCCAAGCCCATATCGAGGATCGACGCAAAGAAATCGCGGCTAAGCGCACCGGGGCGGTCGGTGAGAACGCCATGGGCCGGGCTGCCGCATTCCAACGCGCGGAGGCCACCCATCAGCACGGTCATCTCCGGGCCGTTAAGGCCCAGAAGCTGTGCCTTGTCGATCAGCATCTCTGCCGGTGTCCGGGGATCGTGGCGGTTCGACTTCACGTAGTTGCGGAAGCCATCGGCCTGGGGTTCGAGCCAGCTGACCGACTTCGACATCCGTTTGGTCCTCGGTGGCGTCGCCGCGGCCCGGAATGAAGGGAACGGTAATGTCATGGCCCGCGGCCTTTGCTGCCATCTCGACACCGACACCGCCGGCCAGGACGATCGCATCGGCGACCGACACATCCCCGCGAAGCCCATCGAGCACACCCAGAACCTTGGACAGTTCAGCCGGATTGTTGGCCTCCCAGTCTTTCATCGGTGCCAGACGGATGCGCGCGCCATTGGCGCCGCCGCGCTTATCCGACCCGCGGAAGGTCGAGGCCGAGGCCCATGCGACGGAAACGAGTTCCTTGACCGAAAGCCCCGAGGCCGCGATTTTTGCCTTCAGATCGGCCACTTCCGCATCCGACGGCACATGCGCGGGCGTCGGAACCGGATCCTGCCAGAGCAGATCCTCGGACGGAACCATAGAGCCCAGGTAAAGCTCTTTCGGGCCCATATCGCGATGGGTCAGCTTGTACCAAGCGCGTGCAAATGCATCGGCGAATTTTTCGGGGTTGGCATGATAGTCGCGGCTGATCTTTTCGTAAGCCGGGTCCATGCGCATCGCCATGTCGGCGGTGGTCATCATGATATGGGTCTTGCCCGCGCCATCGGCGGTGGGGGCCATATCTTCTTCCTTCAGGCCCTTCGGCTGCCACTGGTAGGCGCCTGCGGGGCTTCTTGGTCAGTTCCCATTCATAGCCGAACAGCACGTCGAAATAGGACATGTCCCACTGTGTCGGAGTCGGCGTCCAGGCGCCTTCGATTCCACTGGTGATCGCGTCCACGCCCTTGCCTGACTTGTGGCGGCTGAGCCAACCAAAGCCCATTGCCTCGAGCGGCGCGCCTTCGGGCTCAACGCCAACGAGGGCCGCGTCGCCCGCGCCATGGGCCTTGCCGAAGGTGTGACCACCGGCAGTCAGAGCCACCGTCTCGGCGTCATTCATGGCCATGCGGGCAAAGGTATCACGGATATCGCGGGCCGAAGCCAGCGGGTCTGGATTTCCGTCCGGGCCTTCGGGGTTCACGTAGATCAGGCCCATCTGCACCGCCGCCAGCGGGTTCTCCAGATCGCGCTCACCACTGTAGCGGCTGTTGGGCTTGTCGGAGGTCGCGAGCCATTCGCTTTCCGATCCCCAATAAATATCCTCCTCAGGCTCCCACACATCCACGCGGCCACCGGCGAAGCCGAAGGTCTTGAAGCCCATGGATTCGAGCGCGGCATTGCCCGCAAGGATCATCAGATCCGCCCAGGACAGTTTGCGCCCGTATTTCTTCTTGATCGGCCAAAGCAGACGACGGGCCTTGTCGAGGTTGCCGTTATCCGGCCATGAGTTGAGGGGGGCGAAGCGCTGGGTCCCCGACCCTGCGCCACCACGGCCATCCTGCACCCGGTAGGTACCGGCCGAGTGCCACGCCATGCGGATCATGAACGGCCCGTAATGGCCGTAATCCGCCGGCCACCAGTCCTGGCTGTCGGTCATGAGTGCCTTGAGGTCTTCCATCACCTGCTCGAGATCGAGCGTCTTGAATTCCTCTGCATAATTGAAGTTCTCGCCCATGGGATCGGGTGACCGCGGGGCCTGGTGCAGCATTTTCAGGTTGATCTGGTTCGGCCACCAGCTCTGGTTCGCGACTGTACCCGTGTGCATGATCGGGCATTTGCCCTCAAAAGCGCCGTCCATATTGTCCTCCAAACATGCGATTGATTCTGGTTTTTCAGTGCGGGAGCCCGCACCTTTCTGGAATGGTTCTAACAAGGTCGGGCAATCAGTTGAAGTTGAATTTCCTGATTATCCCCATAAGATGTCCTTATGGCGAACCTGACCCTCAAACAGCTACGATATGTCGATGCCCTGTCGCGTCACGGGCATTTCGGCCGGGCCGCGGCGGCATCGGCGATCTCGCAACCAGCATTGTCGATGCAGATCAAGGAGTTGGAAGAAAGCCTCGGGATGGCGCTATTCGAACGGGGCGCCCGCGACGTGCGGTTGACCACCTTCGGAGAGGAATTCATCCGAGCGCGCGCGAGAGATAATCCGCCTGTCGGATGAGCTTGGTGATCTCGCGCGTGCATCACGCGACCAGCTTGCCGGGCGGCTTCGGATCGGGGTGATTCCCACGATCGCGCCCTATCTGTTACCGACGATCATCGAAAGGCTTGGTCAGACCCATGACGCGCTGGACATCCACGTGCGCGAAACAGTCACTCCCCGGCTGATCCGGGAACTGACCGAGGGCAGGTTGGATACGGCGATCGTGGCCTTGCCGATCTCGGAGCCATCGTTCACCGAAGTCGCGTTGTTTTCAGAGGCATTTCTTTTGGTCAGGCCGCGTAAGGATGCAGGCGCCCCGGTTCCCAACAGCAAGACCCTGTGCGACATGCGGCTTCTGCTGTTGGAAGAAGGACACTGCTTTCGCGATCAGGCGCTGACCTATTGCAATGCGGGCAGGTCACTGCCGCGCGAAGGACTGGATGGCAGTTCACTTTCGACGTTGGTGCAGATGGTGGGTGCGGGGATCGGCGTGACCCTGATTCCCGAGATGGCTGTGGCTGTGGAGACGCGCTCGGCCACCGTCTCGATCGCTGAGTTCGCAGAGCCGCGCCCGTCGCGGACCATCGGCATGGTCTGGCGCAAGACAAGTCCGATCGGCGGGCAACTGGCCCGGATCTCGGAGGTTGTCCGGGATGCCGGCCTTGCGCTGCGGTCCCGTCAGGGGATCAACTAGAGGCCAACACCCCCATCACCAACGGATCATTCCGGCGTCGACGTTCACGGTCTGACCGGTCATCCAGCCCGCATCTTCGGAACAGAGGAACGCGACGACCGAGGCAATTTGCTCTGGCTGCCCCTTGCCCGGCATGGCCTGAAGCATTTCCACGAAACCGAATGCCTCGTTATGGGGGCTTGCTTTCACCCCGTCGCTTTCGGTCAGGCCGGGAGAGACCGCGTTCACGTTGATCCCGTATTTGCCAACCTCTGTGGCCAAGGCGCGGGTGAAGCCGATCACGCCCCCCTTGGAGGCGACATAGGCGGCCATGTTGGGCGTTCCGGCAAAGAAGGTGTTCGACGCTATGTTGACGATCGTCCCCTTGCGCCCTGCCGCCCGCATCATATCCGTGGCCTTTCTGCAGGTCAGAAACACGCTGGTCAGGTTCACATCGATGATCTTGCGCCAATGATCCAGATCGACATCGTCCCAGGCGATGAAAGGCACGATAGCGGCGTTGTTCACCAGTATATCGGGCGCTCCGTCGCGCGCGGCCCCTTCGATCAGCGCCTCGACCGCCGCAGGGTCGGACACATCACAGGCCACGCCGACCGCGCCATGGCCAATCTCGGATGCCGCGGCTTTCGCCCCTTCGCCATTGATATCCGCAATGACGACGCGCGCGCCGTCTTGGGCGAGACGGCTGGCAATGGCCTTGCCGATCCCCTGCGCCGCGCCGGTGACGATCGCGGATTTTCCGTCGAGCTTTCCTGTCATTTGTTCCGTCTCCCCTGTATCTCTTGTCAATCTTCAATGGCTGGCGTCAATGCGGGCCTGTACGGCGGCCAATCCGGCACCGATATCGACCTTCACTCCCTTGGACGCCAACGCCCCGCCCAGTGCCGCAACCGCGACATGGGCGAACATCGGTTGCGCGGTCGGCCCCATATGACCAATGCGAATGAGCTTGCCCAATGTATCGGCCCGCCCCGCCGAAAGGCTTACGCCGTAACGCGCCCGCGCCTCGGCGATGATCGGGCCTGCGTCTATTCCATCAGGCATCCTGACCGCAGTACAGGTCGGCGACGCGATCTTCTCGCGCACGGGCCAGATATCGAGCCCCATGGTCCGCACACCATCGCGCGTGGCCGCTGCCGTCAGGGCATGTCGCGCCCAGACCCTCTCCGGGCCTTCTTCCAGATAGCGGTCAAGAGCCGCGCCAAGACCGTTGATCTCGGCCACCGAGGGCGTGAAGGGAAATGGCTCGGTCGCCCTCCAAGCATCCTTCCAGTCGGTATAGGACAGCATCGACGCGAACGGGGCGTCGGGATTTGTCTCCATCTTCTCCCATGCACCATCGGAGACCGCGGCAAGGGTCAGGCCGGGCGGGCAGCCAAGACATTTGTTCGGACCGGTCACATAGATCCCCGCCTGACAGGCATCAGGAGATGTTTTCATCCCGGCCCAGGACGAGACCGCATCGACGATCAAGAGCGCGCCAGACGCCGCGACGACCTCGCCGATCGCATTGATATCGTTCAGGGTCCCCGACGGCGTATCATGGTGACAGACCGCGACGACCGCGGTTTCGGGGTGAGACTTGAGATGCGCGCGTACCGCATCGGGATCGATGCAGTCGTCATACGGCACCTCGATCTCGTCCACGCGTGCCGCATACCGCGCCGCCCAGTAACCAAAACCCTTTCCATAGACACCCGAAGCAAGGTTCAACACCACATCGTCTTTCGCGATGAGCGACGCGGCCGCAGCTTCGAGGCCGAGAACCGGCTCTCCGTGCAGGATGACCGGCGGAATATTCGTTCCCATGGCCTTCTGAGCCTTCAGGGCAATCGTTTCATACTGGGCCTGAAACGCCGGATCGTAGTCATAGAGAACGGTCGTCCCCATGGCCCGCAGCACTTCGGGATAGGCATCCACCGGTCCGGCAGTCAGCGTGAACGCAGGTGGTCGTTTCTCGGGGTAACGCATGGAAGCCTCCCTCAGCTATAGGCGTTCACACCAGTCCGATAGTTCTGGAAGCTCTCCATATCGTGCGAGAACAGCACCTCGGCGCCGGTTTCCTCTTCGATCTTCTTGAGTTTCTTCATGCTTTCCACGCCGGCGACCGGGTCGATGTGGAAGCCCGCGTTGATGTGATTCTCGTAGCTTTTGCGCGTGTAGGCTGCGTCCAGCGTGAACAGCATTGGCCTGCGGTTCGCCAATTCGACGTAGAGCGAATAATGACCTATCGCGTGGCCGGGGGTGAAGATCAGCTTCACGCCTTTCGCCAGTTCTACATCGCCATCCACGAACTCGTACTTGGTGTTCGCGGCCGACTGCCCCGCGGTCAGTTGATCCGACATACCCCGTGCTTCGGCGGCATCGGCGTTGAACGTCATGTCGGAATAGCCCAGCACTTCGAACGGTTGCGGCGTCGCGGATTGCGCCAATTCGTCCTTGTGGCAGATCTTCTTGGCATGGGGGAAGAATTTGTTGCCGCCCACATGGTCGAAATGGAAATGGCTGTTGAAGACCACCCCGATATCCTTGGGCTCCATCCCGAGAAGTTTGAGTGCGCCCGGGATTGTCTGCTGCTCCGTCTGGATTGGTTTCTCGAACGGCAGAACCTTTTGAACATGGTCGAAATCGTAGCCCGTATCGATCAGGAAGTTGCCTTCGGCATGTTCGACCAGAACCGAATAGACGGGGAAGCGCACCTCGCCGCCCGGACCCTTGTTCCACCAGATGTGAAACCCGTCGAGGACAAGCGAGCCTCCGTCGAGCAGGTAAACCTTTGTGTCGGTCATCGTCTTTCTCCCTGTCTTATGGGGGCCTCAGCGCGCCCCGCGTTCGTATGGTAAACCAAGCGCGGCCGGCAGGCGCGCCTTCCGGCCCCAGATCACGAGGACCAGCATGACGGCTGCGAATGGCAGCATCTGGATAACGTCTGTAGGTACGTTCGAACCGGCGACCTGAAGGGCCGTGGTCAGCGACAATGCGGCCCCGAAGATCAGCGCACCCCCCAGAACCCATCCGGGCCGTCCCCGGGCCAGCATCGCGAGGACGATCCCGATGAAGCCCGCCCCGCCGGTCATGAATGGAATGAACAGACCGGCAGCGACATTGGCCATATAGGCGCCGCCCAGACCCGCCATGGCACCCGTGAACAGGACCGCCGCGCTGCGGATCAGAACAACGTGCCCGCCGGAGACGTCGAGCGCTGCCGGCTTTTCGCCAGCCGCGCGCAAGGTGAGGCCGAGGTTCGTGCGCCTGTAGGCCCAAGCCAGGACAATGACCCCCAGGAGCGCAAGATAGACGACCGGGTGCCGGCCGAAGAGCGACGGTCCGATGACCGGCAGATCAGTCAGCAGCGGCAGATCCAGCCGGTGCGGTGCAGGCAGCCTTGGGTAAGTGCGGGAGAACTGGAAGTGGTGAAGCAGCGAGGTCAGCCCCTCTGCGCCCAGCGTCAGGCCGATGCCGATCACGATCTGGTTCAGGCCAAGCCGAACGCACAGGACGGCCATGATCGCCGCTACGATCATCCCCCCTGCCATACCCCCCAGAAACCCGAGCCAAATACTCTCGGTGCTCCAGGCAGTCAGAAATCCCAGATATGCCCCAAAGATCATCATCCCCTCGATACCGATATTCAGGACACCCGCCTTCTCAGACATCTGTTCGCCAAGACCAGCCAACAGAAGCGGGATGCCCGCGACGATGGCCCCGGTCAGGAGAGATGAAAGGAATGCGGCAGTGAAAAGAGCTTCCATGCTCTAGCCTCCTTCCTTGCGCCGCCGGTGGTCAAGCCATTCGGCAAGGCCCAGAAAGATCAGGAGGGTGGCAACCAGAACAAGCGTGAAATCCTGCGGCACTCCGACCCGCCGAGCGGCACTTTCCGACCCGATCAGAAGGGCGGAGTAGAAGAAGATCAGGATGATCGATCCGAACTCCGTGGAACCGGGCCAGAAAGACCAGCGGAATGACCATCAGCCCATAGGCCGGGTTCCAGTCAGCGCGCACGTTGCCGTTTACCCCGAGGATTTCAGACGCACCGGCCAGCCCGGCAAACCCCGCCGAAATCGCGAGGACCGCGACCGTGAGCCGGGGCACGGAAAGCCCGGCATGGGCGGCAGCATGGGGGTTGGCGCCTACGGCCCGCAGCTTCAGGCCGAACGCCGTTCGGGTCATAACGAAATGAACCAGAAGGACCGATGCGATGGCCCAGATCAGACCCGAAGAAATCGTGCTGTCGAACAGCCGTGGAAGGCGATCTGCGACGGGAAGCGTTCGGGTCTGAGGAACAGTTGTGCCGGGATCCAGGAAGACCAGTTTCACCAGAACATTGGCAAGCGAGACGCCGAGAAATGTCATCATCAGGGTCGTGATGATCTCGTTCACGCCCTGGTAGGCCCGTAAGAGCGCCGGCAGCACCGACCAGGCCGCGCCCACCAGCCCGGCCAGAACGAAACCCGCAAACAGCATCAGCCATCCCGGCACGACACCGAGAAGCGCCGGTGCCAGAGCCGCAGAAGCAACCGCGCCCAGAAGGAACTGACCGTCCACGCCGAGGTTCCAGATGCCCGCCCGAAACGCGACGATCAGACCGGCGGCGAGAAACAGGAGCGGTGCCATGCGTGTGAGCGTCTGTTCAAGCCCGAGCCCGGAGAACAGCCCGCGCTGGATCACGAAGCCATAATAGGTGAGCGGGTTGATCCCGAATGCCACCAGGATCAGCCCCGAGGTCACCAACGCGGCAATGATCGGCCCGAAGGTCATGCCAAGAAAACGGGTCAACTGTGCATCTTTTTGCCGACCGACCAGTCCATCTGATGGGGAGAGAGCCGTTTGCGTATCGCCCGCGCTCATACGTCCGCCCCTATTGGTGCTTCGCCGACCATCAGGCGTCCGATCGCTGTGCGCATCTCTGCCGGTCGGCTTCTATCATTCTCGAGAATACCGCAGATCCGCCCGCGATCCATGACGGCGATCCGGTCGGCCAACTCAAGCAACTCGTCCAGATCTGTCGAGATGAGCAGCACGGCCATCCCCCCTTCGGCGATCTCGCGAATGCGCTCACGCGAGGCCGCGATATTCTGCATGTCCAGCCCGTAGGTCGGTTTGTTGAACACCACCGCCTTTGCCGCCCCCGATAACTCGCGACCCAGAAGAACCTTCTGGATATTGCCACCCGACAGCAGGCCTATGGGTGTTGTCTCGTTTGGTGTCCGCACCGAAAACCGCCGGATCAGGTCGCGCGCATGGGCCGCGATCCGCGACTGCCGCTCGAACCCGTAGGTCCAGAATGGCGGCGCTCCGATCTCCTTCAGGACGGTGTTTTCGGCCACGGGAAAGATACCAACCGAGCCTTCCATAAGCCGGTCGTCGGTCAGGTATCGCAACCCCGACGCCCGCCTCTTTCCGACACTGTCATGGGTTACATCCCGACCTTCGAGTGTCACCTGCCCGGCCGTCAACGGGCGCTGCCCCGCAATCGCCTCGGCCATCTGTTTCTGGCCATTTCCGTCGATTCCGGCGACGCCGAGGATCTCTCCCGCGAAGACTTCGAGCGAGATGTCGGACACGCCCATTTCCTCGACCCCGCCGCGTGACGAGAGGCCGGACACCTTCAGAACGCTCGCACCGCGGGGGCGACCAGACCGGGCAACAGCCGGCAAAGGGCTCTCGCTTGAGCCGAACATCAGCCGCACCATGTCATCGACCGCCTCTTTCTCGGATATTTTCGAGAGAGTATCGGGCGCGATCTCGCCCGCAAGACGACCCTGTTTCAGAACGGTGATCCGGTCGCCGAACCGATAGGCTTCGCTCAGCTTGTGGGTGATGAAGACCACGGCGAGGCCGCGCTCGGCCAACCGGCGCATCCGCTCACCCAGTTCGTCCGCCCCCTGTGGCGTCAGCATCGATGTGGCTTCGTCAAGGATCAGGACGTGGCTGTCGCGCAGAAGCGCCCGGGCAATCTCGATCTGCTGCTGCTCTCCCAGCGACAGGTCGCCCGTGATCGCATCCAAAGGCACCCGCAATCCGAAATCTCGCTGCAGTTCCACAATACGTTGCTCTACCGATACGCGCGGAGGTCGCCGCCACCAAGCATCGCCCAAGACGAGATTCTCGAAGACCGTCAGGGTCGGAACCAGCATCACATGCTGGAAGACCGTATTGATCCCCGCAGCCAGACTTTCGGTTGGCGAGGTGAGCCGTGCGGGCGCCCCGTTCACCGTCAGGTGGCCCTCGTCGGGCAGTTGAAGACCGGCAAGCATCCCCACGATGGTCGACTTGCCGGCCCCGTTTTCTCCCAGAAGAACATGGACCTCGCCGGACCGGATTTCGAACGACACATCGTCAACCGCCACCACGCCGGGAAAGCGTTTGGTGACATTGACGAGGCCCACGGCCTCCGCCCCCTTCACAGGGGACGGAGCGCGGGTTGTCTCGGCGAGATCGTGCATGCGGGCCTACTCTGCCAGCGTCACGAGCGCGCGGACGTCTTCCGCACCGAAGATTGGCTCGAGGCTCATGCCGCCCGATACGATTTCTTCCCGCAGCGCCATGATTTCGGCCCAGATATCATCCGGAACCTGTGGCGTCTTGAGAAGCTTGACCGAGTCGCCGGCAAGGCTGATCGCGTAGCTCTTGGTCCCGAATGTGCCCGCTTTCAGATCCGCGATCATCTCCGAATAGACCGGCGTCATGTCCCAGACGACCGATGTCAGAAGATGCCCGGTATCCAGCGAGGACTTGTCGCCGATCACGTCGATGAACATGACGTCGGAGCCGTCGGTCGCCGGGTTGGTTTCGACCGCCTGGATCATACCGAAGGACGACCCGTTGCCCTGGCCGAAGATGATATCGGCGCCTGCCGCGATCACCGATGTCGTCACACGGTTGCCGCCCGCGGCATCGGAATAGGCGGCGGGTCCGATCACGGCGTAGAGCACCTTAACCTCGGGGTTCTCGGCCCGAACGCCCTGGGCAAAGCCCGCCGACTGCGAGTTCCACGAGGGAGGCTCGCCAGATACGACGATACCGACCGTCCCGGTCGTGGTCATCTTGGCCGCCATTCGGCCCGCGAGATACGCCCCTTCATGGCCCGAAAGCGTGTAATCCGCGATCAGACCTGCCTTGAGTGCATCCGGGCTGTCGACGATCGCCACCGGCACGCCGGTTTCCTCGGCGATCTCGGGCCCAGCGGTATTGTAGCCCGAGGCATGGGCAATCATCAGATCCACGCCTTCGGCGGCGAGTTCCCGCATCGGCGCGCGCACATCGCCATAGCCGAGACCATCGGCCACGACGATCTTGAGTCCCATCGCCTCGGCGGCGGCACGCGCCGCATCGACGCCCTGCTGGTTCCAGCCGAAATCCGTGCCCGCTTCTGGCGTCAGAACAGCTATGGTATCAATGTCTTGGGCAACAGCGCCCGACGCGGCAACAATCGCCGCGAATGAGATGGAGCGAAGTAGATGTTTCATTGGTCGAGTCTCCCTCTGTTGGGTTGTGAAAGCCGCCTATGGGCGGTTCTTTTGGGTCTTCTCTGCTCTCTGGCCGGAGCGGATGCCCCGGCCGAAGGGAATGTCTATGTGCCCTATTCGGGCATCATCAAAGGCACCGACGGGGCCGATCCCGTGCGCCTCTTGGTGTCGAACGAGACAGGTCGCCCGATGATCTGTACCGCGGCGCTGGCGCATTGGTACTCCGAAGATCTGGGTCGGGCAGAGCCCGGCGCATCTCTGGACATCATGCTGTGGCACGATCCCGAGACGGGTGTGGTCAACCTTATCAACCAGACCAATGACCGGATGCCGGTCGAAGCGATCTGGTGCGGCACTGCAGGCGATCTGAGCGCAACGCGCGCGCGCATCGCCTTGCCGATCACTGCGGGTCCAGCCCCCGCGAACGTCACCAGAAGCTGCAAGAGCGGTCCTGACGGGCGTTTCGATTGCTTGGGGGCGGAGGGCTGACATCGGATCACATGCCCCGATGCGCTTTGAGGATATCGAGAATACGCTCATATTCGGCAATCACATCCGGCTGATCCGCAATCGCCGCGGCCCCGACCGCCGCAAACCGTGCCATCATGTCGGCCTGTTCGGCGTCGGAGAACTTGTGAATCTCGCCGCCGTTCTCCAACCAGGTTGCATTGGCGCGCTCTACATTCGCCACCCCCCAGTCGAACACCGCCAGTTCGGCGGCGCGGCCGGCGGCACGGATCGCCTCCTGAACCTCAAGGCTCTGGCTTTGGAACCACATCTCATTGACGAGCGTCAAAGAGACGAGATGGGAAAAGTTGAGATCCGTCACATGCTGCGCCGTGTCGTAGAACTTGAACGCCGTCAGGATCGGCATTCCCGCGAGCATCCCGTCGATGCCTCCGGATTGAAGTTGTGGCGTGACTTCAGACAGGGCCAGCGGCGTCGGGATCGCGCCAATCTCTTTCATCGGTTCCATCTGCAGGGGCGAAGCGAAGGTCCTGACTTTCAGGCCGGCGACACCCGCCAGTTCGGTGACCGGAGTGCGCGTCAGCATCAGAGTTGGCGAGTTGTAGATCGCTCCGATCACGCGGATCCCCTTGTCAAGATAAAGCGTTTCGAGATGATCGCGGAACTCGGGATTATGGATGACCGCCGCGACTTCTTCGGGCGATTGGAACAGGCCGGGGACGTCGAATGCCTGAAAGCGTGGGTCGACCCCGGTGACGAAGGAGGATGGCGTCGTGAAGGCTTCGATCGTGCCCAGCAAGACGCCCTCGGTCATGCGTGGAATCGCCCCAAGCTGCGAGGCGGGATAGATTTCCACCGTCACCGCATCCCCCACCCGTTCGGCCATCTCGGCGGCGAAGACCTTTTGCCACTCGTGCTGGACGTCGTTGATCGTGGCGCTTGCGAGTTTCATGGTGCTTTGCGCCATGGCCAGACCGGGCGCAGCAGCCAGCGCAAGTGTTGCAAGTCCAGCAAGTGCTGCACGGCGGGAGAAGCTGGAGAAGATAGTCATGGATGGGTCCTCCTAAGACAGGATGAAGCGATCAGGACATTGTTTCGACGAGCCAGAGCGAAAGCGCGGGGATCAGCGTGATGATCGCCAGCGCGCCCACCTGCACCGCGACGAAGGGCAAGACACCGCGATAAATGTCGCCCGCGGACACCCCCAGAACGGATTGGGCGACAAAGATGTTGAGGCCGAAAGGCGGGGTGAACATGCCGATCGCGAGGTTGACCGTCATGATGACACCGAAATGGATCGGATCGATCCCGAGCGAAATGGCAATCGGCACCAGAAGTGGCGCGAGCACCAGAATGGCCGACGTCGGGTCGAGAAAACAGCCGATCGCCAGAAGCAGCGCGTTCACTGTCAGCAGGAACCCAAGCGGTGATAACCCTGCCTCCGCAGTCCCGGAAATCAGCGCCTGCGGAACACCCTCGACGGTGAAGAGCCACGCGATCACGCTGGCCGCTGCAACGACGATCATGATCTGTGCCGTCGTCATCGCCGCACGCGTGGCCGCCTGCAGGATACTCGCAAGGGTCAGGGTTCGATACACAACTAGCCCCAGTAGTATGGCGTAGGCACAGGCGAACCCACCCGCCTCGGTCGGAGAGAATGCCCCGGCATAGATGCCGGTCAGTACGAATACCGGCATTGACAGCGCAGCAAGCGCGCGCCGAAAGGCCAGCGCCGCCACACGGGCCTCGAACCGTTCCTCGATCGGCAACTTCGCAACCCATGCCGACAGGCTGATATATAGCCCCATCAAAAAGGCGATCAGAAGCCCCGGAACCACGCCAGCTATGAACAGTTTGGGTATGCTCTGCTCCGCGGCTGCGCCATAAAGGATCATGGCTATGGATGGCGGGATCACGATATCGATCGCCCCGGCCGAGGTGATAAGACCCGCGCCCCGACGCACACCATAGCCACCCTCGAGGAGCCTTGGGTACATGTTTCGCCCGACCGCCGCGACAGCAGCGGCGGAAGAGCCGCAAATGGTGCCGATCAGCGTGGAGCCGCCAAGGGCCGCAATCCCCAGAGATCCCGGCACACGCCCGAATAGGGCCCGAACCAAGGCGATCAACCGGTCGGCGATCCCGCTTGCCGCCATCAACTCTCCGGCAAAGACGAAGAACGGGACCGCCAGAAGCGCGTAGGCGTCCAGACCGCCGAAAATCGTTTGCTGCAACGCCAGAAGCGGTGGGCCGGAAAAGAACAGAAGACCGACAGCCGCGCCTGACAGAAGCGCTACGAAGATCGGAGCGCCCAGAGCCGTGAGGATCACGATGGTCAGCGCAAGCGCCCATATCATCCTCCGCTCCCGGTCAGGAAGGCACGAAAATCGAATAGCGCCAGAATCGCGGCAACGACCGCGATCCCGGCAAAACCCGCGAATACGGCCAGATGCGGGATCACCATCGGAATGCCCAACCCCATGCTGGTCTGTCCTATGGCCGCGATCCGCTCGACGAACGTCAGGCTATGGAAGGCGATGAAGGCACAGACCACTGCCGTCACTGCACCCGTAGCCGCCAGAAGAAGCGCGCGCGGTCCCTGTGAGAGACGCTGGGGAACGAGATCGATACTAAGATGAGTCCGGTCGCGGGTTGCGAGTATCGCGCCGACCATCACGATCCAGATCATCCCAAACACGAGGAGCTCATCGGCACCGGTCAGTGTAGGAAGCCCGCCGTATCGGCCAACTGCATTGGCGACATTGAGGACAACCATCAAGATCAGGCCGAGTCCAAGCAGCCCGCGCAAACAAGAGATCGCCACGGCCTCGACCCTGAAAAGCGACGGACTCACGCCTTCCCCTCCAGCACACGACGGACCGCCACCAGTCGGGCACCACGCTCGCGCGGCAAGTTCGCCAGTTCCTCGGAAGAATACCCAAAAAGGCCGCTGCCGGATTTCATCCCCAGCCTGCCTTCGGCGGTGGCCGCCGTCACCATTGGCGAAACATCGGACCGGTCGCACAACTCGGCATTCAGGAAAGACGCGACGGACTGATAGATATCCAGCCCCGCCATATCCAAGAGCCGCATTGGTCCAACAACAGAGAGCTTGTAGCCGATTCCCCAGCGCACGCAGGTGTCCAGATCTTCGGGATCGATAACCCCCTGCTCGACCAGATCGACGCATTCGCGCAAGAGCGCGTATAGCACCCGGTTTTCCACGAAGCCCGGAACATCGCGCTTCAGCGTCACCGGCAGCAGATCCAAAGAGCGGATCAGCGCCTGAATTGCGATCACGGTCGAGCGGGACGTCTGTTCGCCGGCGATCACTTCGATCATCGGAATGATATGCGGAGGGTTTGACCAATGCATGCCCACGAACCGTCCGGGATGCGAAATATGTGCCTGAAGCTTCGTGATCGGGATCCCGGAGGTGTCGCTTGCAACGATGACCTCCGGCCCGATCAACGGGTCGATCGTACGTAGAGGCCCGCCTTGGTCTCGACGATCTCGGGCACGTTCTCGACGACGAGATCCGCACCGTCGACGGCATCCTTCAGCGTGGCGCAATAGTCCAGCTTCCCGCCCTGATCCCTGATCTCAAGACCATCGAGCGCAGCCGCGATCATGGGTTGCATCGCTTTCGCCCGCTCTATCGCCGCAGGTGCCACGTCATGAACCCGCACCGGGTGGCCGCCGCGCGCGATACGGGCGGCCATTCCGGGACCCATCGACCCCATGCCTATGATCGCGACCTTCATCTCTCAGCCCGTTGCGGCCTTGAACGCAGGACGTGCCGAGATACCCGCGAACCAGTGCTCCAGCCCCGGCATCGACGGACGGTCATAGGGGAAATTGAGACAGCGCCCCAGAATCGGACCCAAAGCGCAATCCGCGATCGTCAGCTTTCCGAGAGCGAGGAATTCCTTTCCCTCGAGATGCGCGCTGACGATCTGCATCTGTGCATGCAGGTCCGCAATCTGGGCGTCGAACCCGGCGGGCCTATCGGCGGGGTCGAGCTTTGCCGCTTTGAACCCCGCCATGTAGCCCGGGTTCACCGCGGCCAGCACGAAATCCATCCAACGCTCGACCTCGGTTCGCTCGGCAGGTGTCGCGCCGGTCATTTCCGGAGCACGCGTATCTGCAAGATAGCGCAGGATCGTGTTGCTCTCCCAGATCACGGTGTCGCCATCCACGAGGGTGGGCACTTTCGCCGTCGGGTTCATCGACAGGTACTCAGGGGTGGTCGTGTTCTCGAACAGGCGACCATAGTCTTCGCGCGTATAGTCTGCGCCCATTTCTTCGAGCGCGAACAGAACCTTCTGCACATTGCCTGAGGTCTTCCGTCCCAGAAGTTTCAGCATTTTACTTCCTCCCTGCCCCTCATTTCTCGAGCGGCTTGTAGACGATGGCTTCCATTTCGACGCGAACACAGATCGCAGCCTTGGCCTCGACCGTTGTCCGGGCGATTACGCATCCTTCAAAATACTTTTTGAAAACAGCGTTGTAACGGCCGAAATCCCGCGTATCCTCAAGATAGGTTGTGACGCGCACGACATCTTTAAGCGTCGCGCCCTCTTCCGCGATGATGCGCTGGATCGCTTCGATCGTGCCGGCGGTTTCTTCCTCGATCGAACCGACCATCATGTTGCCATCCGCGTCTTTCGAGACCTGGCCCGAGACATAGATGTAATCGCCCGCCCGCACGGCCGGGTGGAAAGGCAGGTTCGGGTTCTTCTTCCCGAGGGCGTAGTGCCGGTCCGAAATCTTTGCCATTGGGGTTCCTCAGAAAGCGCTTGTTTCGATGATGTCGACGCCATGCACGCGGTCGACGAGATAGATCAGCCCCCGATCGTCGATCGTCACGTCATTGGAGGACGGGATGCTTCCACCCTTTGGTGCGTCGGGCGTATAATGTCCCACTTCGCGCGGCTTGTACGGGTCGGCTATATCGACGAGCCTTAGTCCCTGTGCGAACCATGCGAATGGAATGATCGTTCCTGCTGGGCGTTCCGAGGGCTGGTGACAGCCCATCATTGGCTCTTGAGGCCGCCCGTCACCATGCAACCCCTCGACCTGCCAGGTCGCGATCGGCGTCGGCATCGTCTCTACGGTGATGTCATAGATCCAGGTGAAGGCAGGTGCGGCGGGATAGAGTTTCGCGACATCCTCGTCCGCCACCACCATGATATCGCGCCCCGCGATCGGCTGTGCCATAGGCAGGCAAGTATGTGTCGGGTGCGGGTAAACCGGGCTCGTGTTCACGCCCGCGATCGCCTTGGGCCGGGACATGTCAGAGATGTCCAGAATGTACAGACCGTGGTGCCAATAACTGACATAAAGCCGATCACCCCGCCGGATCGGATGATGACAGCGCGGCGGCACCCAATCATCCCACGGGTACTCTTCTCCGCCAGCCTGCCATTGGCCCGGAATCCACCAGCGGCCCACTTCTGTCGGATTGGTGGGATCCTGCAGATCGAGGATCATGACGAAGTTGCCAACATAGCCTTCGGCCGTTGGCGAGATATAGGCATATCGTCCATCGAAATCGTAACGGTGCACACCCCTTCCGCCGGTTCTCCATTTCGAGATGAGCTTTGGTTCAGCGGGTTTGGACACGTCATAGATCCCCAGACCGCCGCCAAAGCTTCGATCGCCGTCCTGCCCCAGCTTCTCGTGATTGACGATCATGATCCCATCCGAGACCCGCACCTTGTGCGAATGCCAGCCATCGGGGACGTCGATCCTTGCAATCACCTTCGGCGTGCGCGGGTCCGCCACATCGACGATCGTGGTGCCGGACGGGTTTCGCATATGGCCGATATAGAGTGTCGTTCCCTCGACCCAGACCTGACCCCCGCCGGGGCAATCTATGTGCGACAGGAGCCGCGTGTTTAGCGATTTCGCCATATCAAGCCCCCTGACCCGAAATCAGGCCCGTCGGATTACATCGCCACCTGCGGTCTGACCCCAGGATTTGAACAGTGAAAGTTTCTTGAGCGTCGGTTCGTCGGACGCGACGAACAAGTAGACGGGCTCGGTATCTGATCCGTTGTGATGTTCGCACCATGCGCCACCGGGAACGGCCAGCGTGTCGAATTCGTTCCAATCGAAGCGTTGCCCGTCGATGATGGAATATCCCTTCCCTTGGAATGGCGCGACAAGAAGACTGGCCGTCTGGCGCAGCGGCAGTGTCTTTTCCCCGGGCCGAAGCATCTGCGCGAAGAAGGTGATTGTCTTGAAGACCGACCCGCCGCGTGTCGGGTCCGTATATTCCACCATCAACGCCTCGTAGGGATCTCCTTCTTCATCGCGGAACCTGTGAAAGATCTCCATCATCGCATCCCAGCGATAGACATACATTGGCGAGGACAGGCCACCGCCGCGGTGATGATCGACCCAGCGGGGTGTCATGCCGCCGGAACCGTAGACCGCGCGCGAATAGTCGGTTGGGAAACGCGCCGTCTGCTGCTTCCGCGGCACCTCCTTGCCGTCCTCGATCTCGGTATAGTTGTGGTCGAAATGGATCGCACTCAGGGTCTCGACCAGCGGAAGATCCAGCACCGAAAGATTGACCGCCTCTTCGTCACCCATCGTACCGTGATTGTGCCATGTGTCGTTCGGTGTCAGCACCATGTCGCCGGGGCCGAAAGTGATGTCCTCGCCCGCGACACCGGTGAAGTTGCCCTTACCGGTCAGTCCGAAACGGATCGCCGAGGGAGAATGCTTGTGTGGCGGCATGATTTCGTTCGGGTCGTTCAGGCGATAGGCCGTGTACATGGTGGAGACCGTCGCGCGCTTTGGAGCAAGACCGGGATTCACAAGAACGAGGCTGCGTCGCTCGCTGTCATCCATCGAGATCAGATCCGCCGACATGCGCAAGAGCGGCTCGATATCCTCCTTGTAGGTCCACAGGTGCGGGACGGCATGTTTGGTCGCCATCAACTGGCGGACCTCGTCGTTGGTCACATCCTCGGACGTCGCCCAGAAGGGAAACATGCTTTTCTCGGCGATAGCGTCGTACATGCGTGCGAGGGCTGCATCACGATTTGAATGTGTTTTCGGAGAGATGTCCGACATGACAGGCGGTCCTCATACATCAGGCTCGTTTCGATCGGCTTGCCTGAAGTCTATCGGCAGCAGTGAACCAAATCAACAAATTGATTTTCATTAATGGTTCCGCTTTATCTGCCGCATGACTACGAGAAATGCGCCCTTCAGCGAGGGGTTGTAGATTAACATCCTGTTATTGTTATGTTTATGGAATTTAGATCTATCTACCAAAAACCATTTATTCAATAAACGGTCTGATTTGTGGGCCGTCCTACTCCGGAATTTAGGGATTTCATCCCTCCGGACCCACCCCGGCGAGAATCATGTCAGCCGCCTTCTCCGCGATCATCAGCACCGCGGCATTTATGTTCCCGTTCGGCAGATCCGGCATCACGGAGGCATCGGCGACCCGGAGACCCTCCACACCATGAACCCTGAGATCCGACCCCACAACGCTTCGCGGATCCTCCGCGCCACCCATTCGGCAGGTACCGGCAGGGTGGTGGACCGTGATGAGGCTCTTTCGAATGTACTCATCGATTGCATCCCTGTCGGTGCACTTCGGCCCCGGTACGATCTCCGATTTGACGTAACCACGCATCTCGTTGCTCGCCGCGAGCATCCGGGCGATCTCGAACCCTTCGCGCAGAACTGTCCAATCATGCTCCGCTGCCAGAAAGTTCTGTCGGATCCGGGGCGCCTGGGCAGGGTCGGCAGAGGCGAGCGAAATCGTTCCCCTGGCCTCGGGCTGTGTCAGGACAAGACGGGTCGCAAAACCATCTGCGAACGGTTTCTTGAACGGCGAGAGATAGGGCCAAGCCGCCAGCGGGGCCGCCGTGAACAGGAACTGGATATCGGGCACGTCGGTCGCAAGGCTCGACCGGAGGAACGCCGTTATGCCCCCCGGCACATCGCCGGCAAATCCCTCGCCCCCAAGGTAGGTGCGCGCAAGATCGGGAACGATCCGGTCATAGCGCATCATCCGGTGGAAGGGCCCTTGTGGTGCCGCGCGGTGATACATTGCGATGATCGAGGGATGGTCTGAGAGGTTCTGTCCGACCCCAGGCAAATCCACGCGCACATCGATGTCATGCGACTTAAGCTCTGCCGCCGGACCGATCCCTGAAATCATCAATAATTGCGGTGAATTAACGACTCCTCCTGCAAGGATTACCTCTTTTGTTGCAAGAGCCTCGGACCGCACGCCCTTACTTTGCCACCGGACACCGTTCGCCCTGTCGCCCCTGAATGTCACTGCCTCGACCATCGCGCCGGTCGTTACGGTAAGTGCTTTTCGATATAGCACCGGCCGCAAATATGCGTTCGCAGCGCTGTCTCGCCGCCCCCTCCGGATCGACATCTGAAGACGTGCGAACCCCTCCTGTTGCGCGCCGTTGTAATCCTCGGTCCAGCCAAACGCCGCCCGCCCGGCCTCGCCGAACGCATCCACGAGAGGATCCTCGAATTTACAATATTGCGTGTTCACAGGACCGCCGGTGCCGCGCCAATCATCGGAGCGTTCTGCCCAATGTTCCTGACGCTTGAAATAGGGGAGCGTTTCCTTCGCGCTCCAGCACTGAAGCCCAGGTTCTGTGGCCCAGCGATCGTAGGTTCGTCGGTGACCACGCACGTAGGCCATGGCATTGGTGGACGAGCACCCACCGACAACCTTGCCCCGGGCAAACTCCACCTCGCGATTGGCGACATTGGCTTCGGGAATGCAGTCATATCCCCAGTCATGCCGTCGCTCGACAAACATCTTGCCCCAGGTCAGCGGAATATGGATCAGCGGGTCGCGGTCCCATCCACCCGCCTCCAGGAGCAAAACCCGATTGCCCCCGCTGGCGCTCAGCCGATTGGCCAGCACGCAACCGGCCGAGCCAGCCCCGACAATGATATAGTCATACTCGTCGATGATGGTCCGCCCCAGAAGAAGCCACAGACGAAGCGGAAACAACCCGCTACGAGATCGGAGCGAACCATTTTTGAACCATTAATGTCAATGGTCTTGTCCAAAAACCAACCTTCGGTTATAAAATGAGGGGAGCGTTGCTGTTCCGGGCCCGGCAGCCACATTCCATACAGAAATCCGGAACGATTTCCTTAGTCTGAACAGAGGACGTGCAGTGAGGCAGACATCCACGCAAACCGCATCGCGCAATAGCGGTCCGTCGCCCGCACATCTTCGCGCCGTCTTGGGAGAGCTCGCTGCGGGAGGAGCGACACTTCC
This sequence comes from uncultured Alphaproteobacteria bacterium, assembly GCA_963698645.1. Classification (GTDB taxonomy): domain Bacteria; phylum Pseudomonadota; class Alphaproteobacteria; order Rhodobacterales; family Rhodobacteraceae; genus Ovoidimarina. Next base: position 46,804 of record CAVORP010000003.1, on the reverse strand, counting down.
GCCAGAACGCGAACTGGTTGAACAACTGGGCGTACCCCGGTCGCGGCTGCGACGGGTTCTTGCGGAAATGCGCGAGGCTGGCCACCTTCCACCGGCACAAGTCGGACGCAGAACCACACGGGAGGGCAGCATGCAAACCGATGCTCTGGCTCGGCTTGCCAATCCCACCGACGTGATCGAGTTGCGACTGATCCTTGAACCTCAATTCGCACGGCTTGCGGCGGTGCGCGCATCCGCACTCGAGATTGCCCGGATCACCAAGGCTGCCACAAGCGGTCCTGACGAAGATTATGGATCGCCCGACCTGACCTTTCATCTCGAGATCGCGGGCGCCTCCCGGAACGCGCTTGGCCGCGAACTCTACCATATTCTGAGGCAGGTCGGCGCCGATGCGCGCGTGCGCCTGCCCTCACGCAGACCGATGTGTTCGAAGCGCCGCGAGGCGCGTGATGCTGAGCACATGCGCATCGCACGCGCCATCGCCGAGCGCGATCCGGAACGCGCCGAGGAGTGCATGCGCGCCCATCTTGCGAACGTTCAGGCCGTCATCATGGAGCGGATTTCGCCGGAGCCGGCTGATACTGGAGTGATGGCTTCCGCGGTCGCTCGAACTCTAGGTCGGATGGATTATCCCGGTGACGGCATGACCGATACCGCCGATATGATCATCGTGGGAGCAGGCTCTGCAGGCTGTGTTCTTGCAAGCAGGCTGACCGAAGGATCAACCCTGCGCGTCCTACTTGTCGAAGCTGGTGGGGAAGCCGAAGATCCGCGAATTTCGGACCCGGCCTGTTGGCCTCTCCTCCAGGGCACGCCGGTGGATTGGGGATATATGACGACCCCGCAGCCCCATATGGCTGGACGCTCTCACCCTTGGCCACGAGGAAAGGTCGTCGGTGGCTCGAGCGCAATCCACGCGATGGGCCACATGCGCGGCCACGCCTCGGACTTCGAGGCCTGGGTTGCCGCCGGAGCCGTCGGGTGGGGCTGGGATGACCTCCTGCCCTACTTCATGAAATCCGAAACCTCGCCCTTTGGCGATGGCAGCCACTATGGGGCAAATGGACCGATCCACCTCGAACAACCAAGAAATCCGCACCCGCTGACTCACGCCCATATCGCGGCGGGCCTTGCCCATGGTCTTCGACCATTGAGAGATCATAATGGCCCCGACGGGATGGCGGGTCCGACGCTCAATACGATGACCATCAAGGATGGCCGCAGGCAGAGCGTGGCCGATGCCTATCTGACGCCCTCTGTCCGAGGACGCCCCAATCTGGAGCTGCGTACCGGGATACTTGTGGATCGATTGCTCATAGATGACGGTAGGGTCGTCGGCCTGACCGCCCGCGAAAGCGGCCGCGAGATAACGTTGCATGCGTCTGCGGGGGTTCTTCTCTGTGCCGGCGCGATCGCGACACCTCTTATTCTGATGCGGTCCGGTCTTGGGCCCGAACAGGACTTGCGCGCGGCCGGTATCGAGCCACGGCGCGACCTTCCGGGAATGGGGGGAAATCTTCAGGATCATCTGCTTTCGGCCGGGAACGTCTACCGCGCGCGGAAACCGGTGCCTCCGACCACAACGCAGCATTCGGAATCCCTGACCTACATTCATGCGAAGGGTCAGCGCGATGCCGAAGCACCCGAGCTTGTCGTGGGGTGCGTCACCGTACCAATAATTTCGGAGGCCTTGGACGCAGACGTCGACGGCCCCGAACCGGGCGCGGGCTACACGCTCATGTTCGGGATCACACATCCCAGAAGCAGGGGACAGGTGCGTCTCGCTTCGGCCGATCCGGCAGCGAAACCCTTGATCGATCCCCGGTATCTTTCCGAAGCAATCGATCGAGAGCATTTCCTTCAAGCCTTGGTCTGGGCTCGGACACTTGGGAGCGCCGCACCCTATTCCACATGGCGCGAAAGCGAGGTGCTGCCAATCGCGGAGCATCTGCGAGACAAGGCCGCGCGGCTCGACTTCATCGAGAAAGCCGCCTTCACACATCATCACCCGATCGGAACCTGTAGAATGGGTAGTGATATCGATGCAATCGTCCGACCCGATCTTTCCATCGAGGGTCTGCCAGGCCTCTGGGTCTGTGACGGCTCCATCTTGCCGAGCCTGACGACGGGCCCCGTCAATGCCGCGATCGTGGCGATCGCCGAACGCGCCGCGGATCTCTTGCGCGCACAGCTCGGCTAGACTGCTCTAGCCGTCCTGCAGCGTTCCCACGATCTCGCCCATCGCCGTAAGAAACTGCGCGACTTCCGCCTCCGTGTTGTAATGGCACATCGACACACGCACGCAGGTTTCGAGTCCCAGAGGATCAAGGATGTTGCCCGAATAGTGGTCCGCCTTCCGGGTATGGGTGCGAATGCCCCTTTCGCACAGCATCGTCACGACATCGGGTGCAGGCATTCCCTTGACCGAGATGGAAACAAGGCCCTCCCGCCGCGGATTGTCGACCCCGCCCAGGACCATGATGCCGTCCATATCCGCGAGGCCCTTGAGGTTTCCCGTACCGTGCAGCATCGCAGTCACAAGTCGCTGTTCGTAGTCATGGATCGCCTCGCCTGCAGCCACGATCCGCGCCCGGCGGTCGGTGGCGTCGGTAAAGCGTGATCCAAGCCACTCGAAATGATCCACCACATCCGAGAATGTCGCGTAGGATCCGGTGTCGCGCGTTCCCAACTCCCAAGGGTCTCCCGGGGCGTTCAAGAGATGGTCGTGGGGCAGCTTGGCCAGCCGATCCGAGATCCAGGCAACGCCATAGCCGTGGCGGGAGAACATCTTGTAGGGCGAGACGACATAGCCATCGATGCCATAGCTTTCTATGTCGAGCCGGCCATGGGCTGCATGCTGAATGCCATCCACGATGATGTAGCACTCGGGCGCAACCGCCCGAATTGTCCGGGCCACCGCGGCCACATCGACGGCCATGCCGGTCACGGGCGAGGTATGCAGTATCGTCGCGACGCGCGTATCGACGGTTACTTCGGGCGCGTAGTCCGATGGATCGACCGAGCCCGTTTCGTTGTTATGCGCGACGATCACGTGAGGTTTCCCCGCGATCCGCGCCCAGCGATCACAGGCGCTGCGCGTCGCGGGATGCTCCAGCGAACTGCCCAGAACCCGTCCGCCTTCCGGGCTTCCGAGACAGGCGACGCTGATCAGCCGGAACAGCAGTTCGGTCCCGCTTTCGCCGACGAAGAACTGTCCGAGGGGCGCATTGAACAGGACGCGCATATCCTCCTTGGCCTTGTCGATCATCGCGACGAGCGCATGGGCCGCAGGATTGTCGCGCCCTTGGTTGTCCGGGATCGCCGCCATTCGGGCGGATGTCTCTACAACCGAATTAAGCGTCAGCGCGCCGCCAGCATTCTCAAAGAACACCCTCTCGCCCTCGAACGGACAGGTCGCGACATGCGCAAAGCGCGCGCGAATTTCATCGATAAGGCCTGGCTGTGTCTCAAACATCGCTGCTCTTTCTGATCCGGTCGGTTCGGTTGGTTTCTTGGGAAGGTACTTGCCCGGCTTCCGGGAGCAAAGACCGTCCTTCCTCGGCATCGAATGGGTTCAAAAGCGACCCTTTTCCTCCTGTTATCGCTCGCCGCGCCGATAGGGCGCCATCAGGGCCTCGGGAACTTCGGCGCGCCGTGCGACCAAGATCAGCGCCAGGATCGACAGAAGGTAGGGCGCCATCAGGAAGAGCTGGTAAGGTACGCCTTCGACGACTGTCTGCAGACGCAATTGATAGGCATCGAAGAAGGCGAAGAGAAGAGCACCCACCAAAGCCTTGCCCGGCCGCCACGACGCAAAAACCACGAGCGCGATGCAGATCCAACCCCGCCCTTGCACCATTTCGGGAAAGAAGCTGTTGAAGGCGGCCATTGTCAGGAACGCTCCCCCGACACCCATGAGTGCAGATCCCGCCGCAACAGCTCCAACCCGGATCGCGATGGGGTTCAGCCCTTGCGCCTCGACCGCATGGGGATTTTCCCCGGTCATGCGGATCGCTAGGCCCAAAGGTGTCCGTGCGAGCACATAGGCCAGGATCGCCACCATAACGAGTGCCAGATAGGTCGGCGCGGTCTGAGAGAACAGCACGGTCCCGAGGAAGGGGATGTCGGAAAGTGGACCCAGATCCAGGGGGCGGAACGGTTCGATCGTCGGTGGGGATTCCCCGACCTGAACGATGAGACGGTAAAGGTAGTATGACAGCGCGGAAGCAAAGAGCGTTATGCCGAGGCCCGAGACATGCTGCGACAACCCGAGCGGGACGGTAAGACCGGCATGCAAGAGACCCATCAATGCGCCGGCGAGCGCGGCGCACGCGATCCCGGTCCAGAGATCGCCGCCAAGATAGACTGTCAGCCACCCAACCATTGCGCCCATGGTCATAATGCCTTCAATACCCAGATTGAGCACCCCGGCCCGCTCACACAAAAGCGCGCCCAAAACCCCGAAGATCAACGGCGTGGCGATCCGGAGGACGGCTGCCCAGAGGCTTGCATTGCCAAGTATTTCGAGCGCTTCGATCATCGGCGGATCCTGTAGGTGGTGAACAGAAGCGCGATCAGCATGGTAAGAAGCGCAAGCGCCACGATCACATCGGCGATGAAGGAGGGCACGCCCGTCGCCCGGCTCATGGCGTCTGCACCGACAAAGACCGTCGCGACAAAGACCGCGGCGGCCACCACACCGATCGGGTGCAGTGCAGCGAGCATCGCGACCACGATCCCCGCGTAGCCAAAGCCCGGCGACATCGTGGTAGTCACTGCGGCCGTCACGCCCATTACCTCGATCGCACCAGCAAGTCCGGCCAGCGCGCCGGAGAGAAGCGCAACTGTCATGAGCGTCCGGTTCAGCGACACCCCGGCGAATGCGGCCGCGTTGGCATTCAGACCAGCAGCGCGGGCTTCGGTCCCAAATACGGTGCGGGCCAGGATCAGCCAGACGAGACCAGCGGCTGCCAGTGCGAAGACGAGCCCGAAATGAAGGCGCGTGCGAGGAACGAGGTCTTCGAGCCTGTAGGCGCTGTCTATGGGCACGGATTGCGGCCAGCCGAATGCCAGCGGGTCCCGCAGCGGTCCCTCGATCATCAGGCCGACGAACAGGATCACCACGAAATTCAGCAACAGAGTAGTCACCACTTCATCCACTCCAAACCGAAGGCGCAGAAAAGCGGGACCGGCCAAAAGCAACGCCCCCGCCGCCATCCCCACCATCATCAGCACGGCAATGCCGACGGGTCCGGGTAGGCCGAGCGTGCTGCCGACCCATGCCGTGACCAGCGCTCCCAGATAGAACTGGCCCTCGCCGCCGATATTCCAGAGCCGCGCCCGGAAGGCGACCGCCGCCGCAAGCCCGGTCAGGATGAGGGGTGTCGCACGGGTGAGCATTTCGGTCAGTGCAAGCCGGGAACCCACCGCGCCCTTAAGCATCTCGGCATATGCCACGAGCGGGTTCACCCCTGCCGCGGCGATCAGGCCCGCAGCGAGGGCCAGCGCCGCAAAGACCGCGGCAATCGGCGCCGCCACGGCGAGGCCCAGCGAGACATGCGCGCGCCGTTCAAGCCGCATCGCCATCTTCCATCTCCCAGACGCCGGCCATCATCAGGCCGAGCCGTCGCGCATCGGCCTCTTCGGCCAGAACCGGGTCGGACAAACGGCCCTTCACCATCGCCTGAATGCGATCGGCAAGACCCGCGGCCTCCTCAAGTTCCTCGGTTATCAGTAGGATCGCAGCTCCTTTCGCCCGCGCGTCCAACAGTTCCGAATGGACCGCCGCTATTGCGCCTTCATCCAGACCGCGGGTCGGCTGATTTGCAAGGATGAAGCGCGGTGCGGCCGACAGAACCCGGCCAAGGATCAACTTCTGCATGTTGCCCCCCGACAGAAGCCTGATCCGCGTCTCCGGCTCGGCCCCACGAATATCGAAGCGCTTTATCAGATCTGAGGCAAAGGCGCGTGCGGCAGAGGACCGGACAAACCCACCGCGGGAGAAGTCGGGGCTGCGCAACCGCTCGAGAACGGCGTTCTGCCAAACCGTAAGTTCTCCGACCGTACCTTCGGAATGGCGGTCCTCGGGGATCCGTCCGATCCCCTTGGCAATCAATGCCCTTGGCTCCAGAGCCCCGATCTCTTCCTCGTCGAGAAGCAGCTTTCCCGAGGTAGGTTTCGTTGTCCCGGAGAGGACAGCCCCAAGCGCAGCCTGCCCGTTGCCCGAAACGCCGACGATCCCAAGAATTTCGCCTTCGCGCACGTTGAAGTTCACCCTGTCGAGCCGCGTTTCGCCGCGTGCGGTCACCGTGACATTCTCGGCCCGGATCACCGGTGCACCCGCCGCGCGCGCTTCGCGTTTGGGGCGAACCACCTGGCGCCCGACCATAAGTTCGGCCAGTTCATCGGCGGTAGTCCGGGCCGTTTCGCGCGTGGCGACCAGTTTACCGCCCCGCAAGACCGCCACACGGTCGGAGGCCGCCATCACCTCATGCAGCTTGTGACTGATGAAAATGAGGGAAAGCCCCCCCTTCGTCATGCCCCTCAGCGTCTCGAACAGGCGCATCGCCTCGGGGCGCGCAAGAACAGCGGTGGGTTCGTCCAGTATCAGAATGCGCGCATCGCGGTAGAGCGCTTTCACGATTTCCACCCTCTGTCGCTCGCCTACCGAGAGACGGCTAATGCGGGCGTCGGGATCGATCGGAAGACCAAAGAGATCGGCGATTTCCAGAACACGTCTGCGGGCGGCCGCCCGACTTGACGAAAGGCGGCTCAGTCGCTCGGATCCAAGCATCACGTTATCCAGCACCGTCAGGTTGCCGGCCAGCGTGAAATGCTGATGCACCATGCCAACGCCTGCCTCGATCGCCGCCCGCGGCCTGCCGGGGGAAGCGGCTTGCCGAAGACCCGCACTTCACCCTCATCGGCCGCATAGTGGCCGAACAGGATGTTCATCAACGTGGTCTTGCCAGCGCCGTTTTCACCCAGAAGCGACAGGATCTCGCCCTGTCCCAGCGACAGCGACACGGCGTCGTTGGCCGTGAGCGCTCCGAACCTTTTGGTGATCCCATCGAGCTCCAGAACCGGGGTCATGCCGCAAGACCCGCGATGGGAGTAGGGTAAGGGATAGGAGGCAGGGCATCCGAGATGCCGGCGGCAAGAGTCAGAAGGACGCCGTCGCCTCCCGGCCGTCCGATGAGTTGCACCGCAGTAGGCATTCCCGCTCGGATCAGGGTCGGGATAGCCAGCGCGGGCATACCAGCCACATTGGCAAGCGCCGCGTTCGGCGCCAAAGCTTCCATCGCAGCGAGATGGGCATCGATATCACAGTGATCGAAGGCGAAGGCACCGATTTCGGGCGGGGGTCCGGCGAGGATCGGCATCAGGATCGCATCCGCATCGGAAAGCATGCAAAGACTATGTTTCCCGATCTGCTGGATGCGGCGCGTAAGGCCAAAGACCTGCATCGGCGTCATCCCCCTGCCCCGTTCGGCATTGGCGGCGGCGAGGGGTGAGACCTCAGCATCGGGTATCCCCATTGCCTCAAGCCATTCGGCAAGCGAGGCGGCGAGAATCTGGCCGACTAGCGTGTGCGCCTCTGCCCCTAGCGCATCCGGGGCGGGACGCTTCCTCGACCTTGGCACCCGCCGCCTCGAACAACACCGCGACCCCGCGCGCAGCCTCCGCCTGATCGGCATCGCAGCGGTTTGGTATCACCAATGCGATTCGGGGTACCTTCGGGAGTTGGGGGCAGTCGTTATCTTGCGGCTAAACGTACGCAGGCAGGCATCGATATCTCGCAAAGACCGCGCAAGCGTCAGTTCGCCCACGACACCCATCAGGTAGTTCGCGTAATCAGGCCCCATCGGCGTGGCGCCGCGCGAGGGTTTGAGCCCCCAAAGACCGCAACAGGCGGCGGGCACCCGGATCGATCCTGCGGCATCGGTTGCATGGGCGATGGGGACGATCCCCGCGGCCACGGCCGCAGCGGCCCCGCCGGAGGATCCGCCGGGAGTGCGCGCGAGATCAAACGGGTTTCTGGCGATTGGCCCGCCCGGTGGCTCGGAACTGAGTGAGAAACCGAATTCCGGCGTGGTGGACAGGCCGATGGGGATCAGACCCTGCTGCCGCAGACCGGCGAAGAAATCGCTGTCTTCCCCGGCGTCCACCACACGTCTACGCAGGGCAGGCGATCCGGCACCCGGCGCAAGGCCGCGCGCAGCAGAACCCAGATCCTTGGCCAACATCGGGACACCGTGAAAGGGGCCGCGCTGGTCGTTGGCCCTTGCGTCGGCAGCATCTGCTGCGGCGAGAAGTTCCGCCTCTGGCAATAGCCGCACCACGGCCCCCAGCCCCGTCTGGCGCGCGCAGGCATCGAGCGTTGCCTTCATCACGCGGCGGGCGGTTGTCCGCCCGTCGCGGATGGCCTTCGACAGGGCCGTAGCGTCGGTCACGCTCAGGCAGGTTCTTCGGCGTCGATCGGCACCTCGAAGGTCCCGGACTGAATGGCGGCCTGTTTGGCCTCCATGGCCGGGATCGCCTCTGCCGGGACCTCCCCCGCGACATAGACCAGTTCGTTGCCGCCATATTTCATGAAGGAATACTCGGTGTAGTCGCGACCGACGGGATTGCCCGCCTGAACATCCGCCACGATGGCCTCGATCGTTGGACCATAGTTCCAGATCGCATTCGCGAAAACCGTACCCGGATAACGTGGGGTATAGTCGATGAGCGAACCGATTGCCTTGACGCCGCGCTCGGCCGCACCATCCGCCGTGCCGATCCGCTCACCGAAAAGGATGTCCGCACCGGCATCGATCTGCGCGATCGCAGCCTCTTTCGCCTTTGCCGGATCGAACCACGCGCCGATAAAGCCGTTCAGGAAGGTTGCATCCGCGTTGACCTCTTTGACGCCCATCCGGAATGCGTTGATCAGAAGGTTCACTTCCGGGATCGGGTAGCCGCCCACCGAGCCGAAAACGTTGCTCTCGGACATCGTGCCTGCAAGCATGCCTGCAAGATAGGCCGCTTCGTGATTGCGCGTTCCGAAGACTCCGAAATTGTCGCCCTCGGGTCCGCCGGAAGAGCCCATGAGGAAGGCGGTTTCAGGATAATCGCCCGCCACTTCGCGTGCCTCGCGTTCCACCGCATAGCTTTCGCCCCAAACAAGGCTGGCGCCGCCTTCGGCATATTCGCGCATCGCGCGCGGATAGTCCGTGGCCGCAACGCCTTCGGAGAATTCGTACTCGATCAGCCCGGCCTCGGCGGCCTGCTGCATGGCAAGGTGAATGCGCGAGTTCCAGGCGTTTTCGACGGGCGAGGCGTGAACGCCGGCCACGCGCAGCGCGCCCTGTGCATTTGCGCGGCGGATATAGGCAGGCAGCGCCAGCGTCGCGGCGGCTCCGGCAAGCAGCTGTCGGCGAGTAGAAGCAAGTTTCATGGTCAGGACCCTCTCTGTTGGTTCAGTCTTGGTTGTCGTCAGCCTGCGGCGCGTAATCCGCAGGGTCAATCTTATCAGGGCGCCCGTCGATCGAGAGAGCCGCCATGCGCGGAGGCGTCCGCGCGATCACGCGGCCATCGCGGATGACGGCAAGCCGGGTCGCCTTCAGCCGGACAGCCTCGATCGGATCGCGGGCCTGAAGAACCACCATGCTGGCCGGTCCTCCCACACGCAAGGTCGGGTCGGGCAAGCCCATTGCGGCCCAACCATTCACCGTCACCGCATCGAAGGACCAGCGCATGGCTTCGCGCGATGTCATGGGGATCGCATGGACCCCCATATGCGCGACTTCCAGCATATCGGCGCTGCCGAGAGGATACCACGGATCCATCGTACAATCCTGCCCGAAGGCCACATTGACGCCCGCTGCGCGCAACTCGGGCACGCGGGTCAGGCCCCTGCGGCGCGGATAGGTGTCAGACCGGCCCTGCAGGGTGATGTTGATCAGCGGGTTCGGCACGATATGCATCCCTGATTCCGCAATCAGCGGGATCAGTTTCGAGGCGTAATAGTTATCCATCGAATGCATCGACGTCACATGACTGCCGACAACGCGACCTGCCAGCCCCAGCCGCGTCGTCTCGGCGGCAAGCGTTTCGATGTGACGCGACATGGGGTCGTCGCTTTCGTCGCAATGCAGATCGATCTGCAGATCACGGGCGACCGCGATTTCGCACAAACGCCGAACGGAGCGGGTGCCATCCTCCATCGTCCGTTCGAAATGCGGGATGCCCCCCACCACATCGACACCCATATCGAGCGCCCGTAGCAGGTTCTGCTCTGCATTCGGGGAGCGGAACAGGCCGTCCTGTGGGAAAGCCACCAACTGCAGATCGATATAGGGGGCCACTTTCCGGCGCACTTCAACGAGGGCCTCGACCGCCGTTAGGCGGTCATCGCAGACATCCACGTGGGTGCGGATCGCCAGAAGCCCCTGCGCCACGGCAAGATCGCAATACCGCAGCGCCCGTTCCATCACCGCCTCGGGTGTCAGAAGCGGTTTAAGCTCTCCCCAAAGCGCGATTCCCTCCAGCAGCGTGCCGGAAATATTCAGTCGCGGGATCCCAAGGCTCAGCGTCGCGTCCATATGAAAATGCGGATCGGCGAAGGGCGGAGCGACCAGCCGACCGCCTGCATCGATCTCTTGCGCGGCCTCCGCTTCGAGATGCGGTGCAATCTCGACGATCATACCGTCTCGCACACCGATATCCTGGCCGACGCGCCCATCGGGCAGACGCGCGTTTCGCACGATCAGATCCAACATTCTCCCTGCCCCCCAAGACGTTCGCCATTGATAGACACCTACTGAGAACTGCCAAAGTCGAAAAGCAGTTTCGGTGCCCGGCCTTTGCCTTGGGTCATCGTTCCGGTCAGATTCTAGGCAAGCCAGAGCGCAATCGACCCCAGATGGACCGGTCTGAATGCGGATTTGGTGCTGGAGCAGGTCGTTCTTTGCGCTTTCGCTCTGTTCACCCGCGCGCATTTGCATCATGTTCTGGCGCGAAAATGCGGGTCGGAGCCGTTGCGCAATGGCCCAAGGAATACGCAGGAAAGGCCTTGAAGACATGGTTGAAACGACACATCCCGATATCATCTACACCACGGTCGACGAGGCGCCCCAGATCGCCTCTGCATCGCTTCTGCCAATCATCCGGTCCTTCGCGGGCGCTGCGGGCATTTCTGTCGGCACCCGGGATATCTCGCTTGCCGGCCGCATTATCGCGGCCTTTCCCGAACGTCTGACCGCCGCGCAGCGTCAGGAGGATGATCTTGCCGCGCTGGGCACGATGGTGAAACAGCCCGGCGCGAATGTAATCAAGCTTCCGAATATCTCGGCGTCGGTCCCGCAGCTCACTGCGGCGGTCGCGGAACTTCAGTCGCAGGGCTATGACATACCGGACTATCCCGAAGCGCCTGAGACCGATGAAGAGCGCGACTACCGCGCCCGCTTCGACGCGATCAAGGGATCGGCGGTGAATCCGGTTCTGCGCGAAGGCAATTCCGACCGGCGCGCAGCCACGGCGGTCAAGAACTACGCCAAGGCCAATCCCCATTCGATGGGAACCTGGTCTCCCGACTGCAAGACGCATGTTTCCACCATGTCAGCCGGCGATTTCCGCTCGAACGAGCGGTCGGTCACACTTTCCGCCGCGCAGGCCGGCGCGGTAAAGATCGAGCATGTGGGCCGGGACGGTACCGTCACTACGCTTAAGGAAGGTCTGCAACTGCCTGCAGGCGCGGTCGTGGATGCTACATTCATGTCGGCCAAGGCGCTGGACGCCTTTCTTGCCGAACAGATCGACGCCACGAAGAAGGACGGGATCCTGTTCTCGCTGCACCTGAAGGCCACGATGATGAAGGTCTCCGACCCGATTATCTTCGGACATGCCGTGACGCAGTTTCTGAAACCGGTCTTTGACAAGCATGGCGATGCGCTGGTTGCGGCTGGCGTGGACCCGAATTCGGGATTGGGCGCGATGCTGGACCGGATCGCCGAGATGCCCGATGGGGACGCGATCCTGACAGAGATCGACGCGCTGATGGAGGCCCGTCCGCCGCTCTACATGGTCAATTCCGACAAGGGCATCACCAACCTTCATGTCCCCTCGGACGTAATCATCGACGCGTCGATGCCGGCGTTGATCCGGGCGGGCGGCAAGGGATGGGGCCCTGACGGCAAGGAAGCCGATGCAAATTGCGTCATCCCTGACAGCTCCTATGCGGCTGTCTATGACGAAGCAATTTCGTACTTCAAACAGAATGGTGCGTTTGATCCAACCACCGCCGGAACGGTCCAGAATGTCGGCCTGATGGCCCAGAAGGCCGAGGAATACGGCTCGCACCCCACGACATTCGAAATCGCAGCGCCTGGCACGGTGCGGATGATCGCCGTGAACGGAGATATCCTGCACGAACATTCCGTGGACTGCGGGCGATATCTGGCGCTCTGCATCGACACGGCAAGCCCCGATCGAGGACTGGGTCAAGCTGGCCATTGCGCGGCAGAAGGCCGAAGGCTGTCAGGCGATCTTCTGGCTGGATGCGAGCCGTGCCCATGATGCGAAGCTGATCGAATACGTGACCCCGATCCTCGAGGCCGCGGGCGTTCAGGACAAATTCAGGATCCTGGCTCCGCGCGAGGCGACCCACGCGACGCTGGATATGATCAGCAAGGGCGAAAACTCCATCGCGATCACCGGCAACGTGCTGCGTGATTATCTGACCGACTTGTTCCCGATCCTTGAGCTTGGAACCTCGGCCAAGATGCTGTCGATTGTCAAACTGATGAATGGCGGTGGCCTGTTTGAAACCGGCGCCGGTGGCTCGGCCCCGAAACACGTGCAGCAGCTCAACGAGGAAAACCACCTGCGCTGGGATTCACTGGGAGAGTTCTGCGCCCTTGGCGAGAGCCTCAAGTTCCTGGCGGAAGTCAGCGGAAACGAGGCCGCGCGCGTTCTGGGCAAGACCGCAGAGGCGGCGACACAGGGCATTCTCGACAACAACAAGTCGCCCGGTCGCAAGGTCGGCCAGCCCGACAACCGGGACAGCCATTTCTACTTCGCGCTGTACTGGGCCAAGGCGCTGGCCGAGCAAACCGAAGATGTTGCACTGGCTGCGCATTTTGCGCCGATTGCCAAGGCGCTGTCGGACAACGAGGACAAGATCGTGGCAGAACTCTCGGCGGGGCGCGGCAAACCTGTCGATCTTGGTGGTTATTATCACACCGATCCGGTCAAGACCGCGAAGGTCATGCGGCCCTCAGCCACGCTGAACGAAATCATCGGCTGACGACAGGAATGAAAAGCCCCGCCGCAGGACCCTGCGGCGGGGCGTTTTCATGGGCCGGGTCTTTTAGCGTTTGGCCGCGTAATAAGAAACCCGGCGCTCGAGATAGGCCAGGAACTCGGAAATCGAAAAGGCCAGCGCGAAGAGCACGATCAGGACGGCCCAGAAATGCGCCATCAGGAAGTTGGCTGAATAGAGTTCGAACAAGGCACCGAAGCCCACGATCGAGATCAGCAACTGACCGATGATCACCCCTTTCACTGCCCGGATCACCCCGATACGCACGCCGCCGAGAATTTCGGGCAAGGCGGCCCAGAAATAGATCTTGAAGAATGCGTCCACCGGTGACGCCCCGAAGCTGTGTGCCATCTCGACCAGCGACCTGTTGATCTGGCGAACACCGGCACGGGAGTTCAGAATGATGATCCAGATGGCGAAGAGCGCCGTGGTGATGATGATCGCCTTCATCCCGAACCCGAACAGAACCATCAGCACCGGTACAAGCGCGGTCAGCGGGGCGCTCAGGAACACATTCACCCAAGGCAACAGCAACTCATCCAAAAGCCGGCTCTTGCCCATCAGGATGCCCACCGGAATCCCGATCAGGATTGCCGAGGCGACGCCCACCGAGAATGCATAGGCCGTCTCGAACAGGGCCTTCTGGAACGCCGCCGTGCCCAGAACGGTATAGAGGGTCGTGAGCACTTCGCTCAGGGGCGGCACGAAAAAGGTCAGTCCGCTTTGTCCGACGATTTCCCACAGAAGACCCCAGATAAGCAGGGATGACATCGCGGGGAGAGTATATCCGTAGACTTTCATCGCCCGCCCCTATTCCACATATGTCCGGAGCGACGCCCAGATCTCGTCCACGATATCGAGGTATTCGGGATCGCGGCGGATGTTATCCACCCCCTTGTTGCGAAAGCTGGACGGTCGGATGATCTCGGACACGCGGCTGGGACGCGGCAGAAGGATCGCAATCTGATCGGACACATAGACGGCTTCCTCTATCGAGTGGGTCACGAAGATGAAGGTCTTGTTCTCGTTCTGAACCAGCGCGAGCAGATCTTCCTGGAATTTCCGCCTTGTCTGTTCATCCACCGCCGAAAACGGCTCGTCCATCAACAGGACCTCGGCATCGACAGCAAGGGCGCGGGCAAGACCCACGCGCTGGCGCATGCCGCCCGACAATTCGTGGGGGTAGCTGTTCTCGAACCCCGCAAGCCCCACATCCTTGATGTATTTCTCGGCGATAGCTTCGCGTTCCGAGGTTGCAACACCGCGCATCTCAAGCCCGAAAGCCACGTTCCGGATTACGCTGGCCCACGGCAGAAGCGCGAAATCCTGAAACACGAACGCCCGGTCCGGTCCCGGTCCGGTCACCGTCTTACCGTTTACCGTCACCTCTCCCGAGGTCGGCTCCAATAGCCCCGCGATGATCTTCAACAGAGTGGTCTTGCCACAGCCTGACGGCCCCAGAAGCGAGGTTAACTGACCTTTCGGAAACTCCAGCGACATGTCCCGCAGGGCTTCTACATCGCCATAGTTCTTTGAGATATGCCGGGCCGAAACCGCGCTTTCGAACTCGGTTGGAATTGCGTCGGCGATTGCGTCCTTAGTCTGAGACATAGCCACGTTGATTTCCTTTGAAGAGAACGGTTTCCACTTTCTCGAGCAGGTTCAGAAACAGAACCGCGAGAAGAATGATCGAAAAGATCGCAGCATACATGCTGGGGTAATCTGCTATCGACCGGCTGTAGGTGATGATGTCACCAACTCCGGTCGGCGTGATCTTGAGTTCCGAGAGAATAGCTCCAATAAAACCCGCCGAAATTCCGAGCCTCAGGCCCGCAAAGATCACGGGCGACGCGGCCGGGATGATGATCCGCAGGATGATCGATAGGTCAGACGCGAGAAACGAACGCCCCATTTCCTTGAAGGATTCTGGGGTATTTCGCACCGCGCCGCTGGTGTTCAGAACGATCACCGGCATGGCCATGATGCAGACCACAAGGACCTTGGACGTGAGCCCGATCCCGTAGGCCAGAACTAGCAATGGGATCAGTGCGGCAAGTGGCGCTGCCTGCATGACGATGAAGATTGGCGAAAACAGCCAGTCGAAAGTCTTGCTCAGCCCGACCCAAAGGCCGATTACGATCCCCAAAACCGCCGAAATGGCAACGCCGATCGCCAGCGGTTTCAATGTCTCGGCATAGGCTTCGAAAATCGTTCCATCGACCGTCATTGCCCAAAGCGCAGCCATGGATTCAAGGAACGTCGGAAAGGCAAAGCTTACCGGGATCCGTCCCGCGATCTCCCATGCTCCGAAAAGGATCACGGCAGAAAGCAGTTTGAGCAGCAGGGCGCGTTTCGGCATCTGTCAACTATCCGGATTGAAGCCAGTGAAAAGAGGCCGCCGCGCCGGCGTACCGGGCGCGGCGGCGGCTATCGGTTCGTCAGTTCATCGCATCGTCGAGAGGCTTCAGGTACCAGAAGTCTTCGATATTCAGCGTGGTTGCATCACCTTCAAGCTGACCAGCAGACGAGTACCATTCCATATCCGCCATGGCCGCTTTGCGACCACCACCGTTCGGGTCATACAGCCCGCCCTCGACAGCATCGGCATAGAAGCCGTCAAGCTCGGCCAGGATTTCCTCGGGCAGCTGACCGATCGGACCGTTCGGATCGGTTTCGCGGCGGATGATCGTCGGGTCTTTCGCCATATCCTGCCAGACGCTGACCAGCGCCTTGACGAAGATGTCGACATCTTCGGAATTCTCTTGAATCCAGTTCAGGTTGCCGAAAAGGGCCTCGTCGCTTGCATCCACTTCAAACATCTCGAGTACGTTGAAATCGCTGCCCGCTTCGCTGCGCATCAGCTTGTTCTTGTTCGACAGGTCGATGATGGTTGCATCGGCCCGACCGCCAAGCAATGCGGCCACCCGGTTCGACGAGCCCGGCACGTAGGAGCGCTCGCCGAATGTGATGCCAACCCGGTCTTCGATGACATTGGCAATGGAATCGGTACCGCCACCGCGCGAGTGAAGCAGGATGGGTTCACCATCCAGATCCTTGAGCGAATTGTATTTCTTGGTGGTAACCGGGAAGAATTTCAGCTTCGACAACTGGAATATGATCCGCAGCGGCGCCTTGGAGCGCTGCATGGCCGCATAAGGTGTGCCAAAGCCGATATCCATCTGACCGCTGAGCACGGCCTGAATCGCAAGCTCTTCGTCCGAGAATGCGGTCCATTCGTAATCCAGGCCGTTGGCCTTTGCGCGGTCCAGAGCGACAAAGAATGCCGCAAGTTCGTCCGATGGCGTTTCCGCCAATGCAATCCGGATCTTCTCGGCCTGCGCTGCACCAGCGGCAAGGCTCAGAACCAGCGGCACGGCAAGCACCGTTGCGGCGGCTTTCTTCAGAAAATGTATCATCTGTCTCCTCCCTGGATTGATTGATGATCTCTGCCCGTTTGCGGATTGCGTGGCATCTTGGCTCCTTCGC
The DNA here is from genome assembly GCA_963698645.1 of uncultured Alphaproteobacteria bacterium. Classification (GTDB taxonomy): domain Bacteria; phylum Pseudomonadota; class Alphaproteobacteria; order Rhodobacterales; family Rhodobacteraceae; genus Ovoidimarina. The sequence continues at coordinate 30,015 of CAVORP010000003.1, read as the reverse complement.
ATACCGCGGGCGTTCGTCTGCTGTCAGAACTCTCCAAATAGCCGCGCCGAAACCGAACCCAGATGCTTCCGCATGGCGGCATGGGCCGCCGCCGGGTCACGCGCTTCGATCGCGGCAGTGATTTCTTCATGTTCGCCAAAGCTGGAGTGGTCGCGCGCAGGCCGGATCGAACTGCGCACGACGCTGTTCCAGGCAACGGCCCGCCGGACCGCATTCAAGTGGTCGAACAGGGACAGCAAAAGGATGTTGTCCGCAGCCTCGGCGATCGTCCGGTGAAAACTGTCGTCCTGCGCCTCGTAACTATCCCAGTTCTGCGCGTTCGCGGCACGATCCTTCGCCAATCGAAGCCGCAATACTGCCTCTTCCGAGGCATTGATCGCCGCTTCGCGCGCTATCGCCGGCTCCAGCGAGAGCCGCGCGCGCATCAACTGGACCGGCGTGACCTGCTGGCTGAGTTCAGCCAGATTTCCAGTGCCCGAGATCATCTCGCGGGAGGCAATGAAAGTTCCCTTGCCCACATGCCGCCAAATCGCGCCCTCGCGTTCCAGGGCATCCAGCGCACGGCGCAGCGTCGTGCGGCTCATTGACAGCCGACCAATTAGCTCGCGCTCCGGCGGCAAACGATCTCCGGGCGCGTATCTTCCCTCGGAGATAAAGCCCCTCAAGGTCGCGACCGCGTCCTCCCATTCCGATGGCTCAAGTCTTGTCAGCATATCCGAAACCCAGAATTGGTTGACCAATCGTGGCCCGATTTCTGTATATTGTGGTTATTAGCCCACATCAATCAACAGAAATCTTTTCCTAAATGATATTGGTTGCGATTGCTCCGAAGGGATCGCTGGGCTAGACCTTCGCGAAACCATAGCGACGAACGGAGGAACAAATGACCCAATATGCCATCGAGATCCCACCTGTCGTGGCGCTGCCAATTGTCGGCACCGACGCCATGTTCCCCGTGCGCCGGGTGTACTGCATCGGCCGAAATTACGCGGCCCACGCCATAGAGATGGGCCACGATCCCGACCGCGAGGATCCGTTCTTTTTTCAGAAGAACCCGAACAATCTCGATTCGTCAGGCGAGTTTCCCTACCCTCCCCATACATCCGATGTGCACCACGAAGCGGAAGTTGCCGTGATGCTCAAATCGGGCGGTACCAACATTCCCGTGGAACAGGCCCTGGATCATGTCTTTGGATACGCACTGGCGCTCGACATGACCCGCCGCGATCTTCAGGGCGAAATGAAGAAGGCGGGGCGCCCGTGGGAGATCGGCAAGGCGTTCGAGCGGTCCGCACCGGTGGGTCCGGTCCATCCCGTTGTCGAAACCGGCCATCTCGATAGCGGCAGCATTACCCTCAAGGTCAATGGCGACCTCAAGCAGAAAGGCGACCTGAACCAGATGATCTGGAAGGTGCCGGAAATGATCTCGTACCTGTCGGAATATTTCGAACTGGCGCCGGGCGATGTCATTCTTTCCGGAACACCGTCGGGCGTTGGCCCGGTCTCGAAGGGCGACGTGATGGAACTGGCGGTCGACGGCCTTGGTACTCTGACGGTTTCCGTCACCTGAGCCATGGGAATGGGGCCGGGTCGAACGCCTGGCCCTATGCCGTCACGCCGGATCTGTCTTTCGGCGCGCTCAGCGACTCCCTGATCCGCACCGTTGCCTCCAGCTCAAAGACCCGGCCCGCGCCATCGTTCTCGATCATGTCGATCAGATCGCAGGCGGCCAGACGCCCCATCTCGCGATGTGGGACGTGAACGGTCGTCAGTTGCGGGCTCACGATCCGGGCAAGTTCGATATCGTCGAACCCCGTTATCGAAATGTCGCGCGGCACCTCGAACCCCCGCTCGCGCGCGCGACGCAACGCTCCGACAGCCAGAACGTCGTTGCCGCACATCAGAACGGTGGGCGGCGGGGCTGCCGTCATGAGTTGGTCAAAGGCATCGGCACCGCTCTCGATCTCATATGTCGTTTCGATGAGGGTCAGCGCATCAGGATCTTGACCTGCGGCCTCCATCGCATCCCGGACCCCCTGGATCCGCTGCCGCGCCCGATCGTTGCCCTTCGAAAAGCCCGAGATGAGCCCGATCTGCCTGTGGCCGCGCTTTAGCACCTCCTCGGCGAGAGCGCGCATCGAGGCACGATTGTCGAAGCCTACCGATGGTTGCGATCGCTCGGCGGATACCGACCACGCGACAAGGACGGGAACATTCTGCCGTCTCAGGTAATCGTATATGGCCGGGTCGCGATCATGCCCGATGAGCAACAGGCCATCCGCGCCCCGAGCCACAAGCGCGCGGATCTGTTCCTGTTCGACGTCGGGCCGATAGGCGGAACTCGCCACCAGAAGGGTATACTGCCGTTTGTGAAGCTCTTCCTGAAAGGCCTGAAGCCCACGCGCGAAAATGGCGTTTTCCATGGTCGGAATGATCGCCCCGATGGTGAACGTCCGCTTGGCCGCCATCACGCGTGCGCCGAAATTCGGCGTATAGCCCAGTTCCTCCACCGCGCTCAGCACCCGTTTCCGCGTGCTTTCGACGACTCGATGCGGCGCATTCAGGCAGCGTGAAACGGTTGCCGTGGACACTCCAGCGGTCCTGGCGACATCATCAAGCGTAGGGACGGATCGAGCCTGCGCCATGGTCAAAACCAATTTATCATTTCTAGTCCAACAGATTACCTATCACTTTATCTACACAACTCTGCCCAAAATGTAAGCGCTTGCAAAAGATCAATGTAAGCGCTTACACTGAACTTACAACGATCCATTCGAGGTCATACCCATGTTGCTTGCCGCTTCGATCGCAGTCTTTGTCGTCTATTTCGCGAATGTTGCCTTGGGCGCTTTCGCGGGCAGCGCGTTTCTGGGTGATGTCGGCGAAATGCTGGTTCTGTTTGCGGCGTCGATCCTGTTCGTCGTCGCAATTCTGAAAGAAGAGGCCGACCGCAAGAACAAGAGCGGCGGCTAATGGTCCATTAGGGAGGAGATGCAATGGACAAGGACAAGAAGGAACTCGCGTCGGCAGAGCGCCGCAATTTTCTGAAGCTGACGGCAACCGGCGGCTTCACCGCGGCAATGGTTGCCGGTGCCGGCGGAATGCTGTGGTCGTCCGAAGCGGTCGCGCAGACCGCACAACGAAGAGCGCGAGCGCGAAGCCGCCGCCGATCACATCATGACGATCGCCACCGCCTATGTGCTGGGCGCATCGCGCAGCTATCCGATCATGCAGCTGGACCTCAAGGAAAACATCCAGAACGCCACCAACGGCAAGGTCTATGTCAAGCTGGCCCCCGGCGGTCAGCTGGGTGCGGGCGGTGCGCTGGTGCAGGCGGTACAGGGCGGCACGATTCAGGCGGCGCAGCACTCGCTGTCCAACTTCGCGCCCTTTGCGTCCGCCGTTGACCTGATCAACATGCCGTATCTCTGCGGCTCCAACCAGCGTTTCACCAACCTCGTGAATTCCGACTTCTGGAACTCCGAAGTGCATCCGAAGGTCGAAGCCACGGGCTTCAAGGCCCTGTTCTACGTCAACATCGACCCGCGCGTCGTCGCCGTTCGCAAGGGTGGCGCAGGCGCAGTCATGACCCCCAGCGATCTGGCAGGCGTCAAATTCCGCGTTCCTGGATCGAAGATGCTGCAGCAGTACTACCGCATGGTCGGCGCCAACCCGACGCCGGTGGCCTGGGGCGAAACACCGTCGGCGATCAAGCAGGGCGTGGCCGATGCGCTCGATCCGTCGGTCGGCGCGCTCTACGTCTTCGGCTTCAAGGACATCCTGAGCCACGTGACCTTCACCCAGGCCGTGCCGGACAGTCAGGTCTATTCCTGTAACCTCGAATGGTTCAACTCGATGCCTGCCGACGTTCAGGAAGGCATCGATGTGGGCTTCTGAAATGACCGCGCATCAGAACCTTGCCAAGGTGCCGTCGGCCCGCGCCTATGCGATGGCCGAACTGTGCCAAGGCCGGTGTCGAATTCCACTCGCTGAGCGACGATCAGCTTGCCGAATGGCAAGAAGCCGGTGGCTACCAGCGTCCGGAATGGGACGAGTTCAAGATCGAACTTGCCGGGTCCATGGACGCCTTCGCCAAGACTGGAAGAAGCGGCAGGCACGATGGGCAACTACTACGTCCACGACGCCTGACGTCACTGGCGGGCGCCGTCACGGCGCCCGCCGCCACTTTCTTTCAGAAATCAGACGATCCGGCGCGCGCATTGCTGCGTGACCTGTCGGCTCTGTGCCCATCGAAGGGACGAGCCATGGACATTCTTGCGCCGAATAGACCGCAATGCCGAACGCTGGCTGCTTCTGGTCGTTCTACGTGATGCTGGTCATCACGATGGCGATCGAAGTGCTGCGCCGCGAAATCTTTTCCTATTCCTCGATCTGGGGCGAAGAGATCGTGCGCTATTCCTTCATCTATCTCGCCTGGATCGGCGCCGCCGCGGCCGTCAAGGAACGCGCCCATATCCGCATCGACGTGATCATGCATTACATCGGGCCACGGCCGAAGGCGCTGCTCTATATCTTCGGCGATCTGGTCATGTTCGGCGTCGCGATCATCGCGCTCTACTGGTCGCTGGAGACGGTGCATGTGTCGGCGAAGTTCGGCTCGGTGACCGACGGGCTGCGCATCTCCAAGGTCTGGTTCCTGATGGCGGTGCCGATCGGGTTCGCCCTGATGATCTGGCGGCTGATGCAATCCTTCCTTCGCGATTTCCGGTCCTTGCGAGACGGCACACCCGTCTACGAAGGCGACAAGCTGTTTGATTGAGGGACACCGACATGCTTTGGAACACACTTAATCAGACGGTCGAGCTTGGCTGGGATTTCTATCTTCCCGTCATCATCTTCGTTGGCCTGATCGCGCTGGCGGTGCCGGTCTGGGCGGCCATCGGCGCGGCCGCGATCTCGATGCTGGTGATGTCGGGCGACCTGCCGCTCAGCCTTGTCGGCGAAAGCCTGTTTACCGGCATCGACGCCTTCGCGCTGACCGCCGTGCCGCTTTTCATCCTGACCGGCGACGTGCTGGTGCGCACCGGGCCTGTCGCGAAAGTTCCTCGACGTGGCCGAAGCGCTGACCTGCTTTGCCAAGGGCGGGTTCGGGTCGGCCACGGTTCTGGTCTGCGGCATGTTCGCCGCGATCTCGGGCTCTGACGCGGCAGGCGCTGCGGCAGTGGGTCGGATGACCATCGCGCGGCTGGTCGAAAGCGGCTATCCCCGCCCCTATGCCTGTGCGCTGGTCGCCGCGGGTGCCTGTACCGGCATCCTGATCCCGCCCGTCCATCGCCTATATCATCATCGGCCTTGTGCTGGGCATATCCGCCTCGACCCTGTTCCTTGCCGCGCTGATCCCGGGTATCGCGATCCTGGTCTCGATCCTGATCACCAACATCATCGTGAACCGCATCTACGCCTACGAAGGCGGCGGCAACATGAGCTTTGCCGAATGGCTCGGCAATCTCGGGAAATCGCTGAAGTCGGGCTGGTATGCCTTCATCGTGCCCGGGCATCATCTTCTACGGCATCTTCTCGGGCCGGCTGACGCCGACCGAGGCCGGTGCGACGGCCGTCGTCGTCACCATCATCATGGGCTTCATCCTTGGCACGCTGAAGCTTGCCGACTTCCCGGCGATGCTGATCAGCTCGGCCAAGGTGAACGGCGTCATCCTGCCGATCATCGCCTTCTCTGCTCCGCTTGGCCGAGGCGCTTGCGATCATGGGTGTGCCGCAGGGTTTCGTCACATCGGTCACCGTCGCTGACCGACGAGCCCTATATCCTGATCCTGATGATGATCGGCATCCTGATCGCCGCCGGCTGCGTGATGGAAACGACGCCGAACATCGTGATCCTTGCGCCGATCCTGAAACCGCTGGCCGACAATATCGGCATGAACGAAATTCAGTTCTGCATCATGATGATCACCGCGCTGGGCGTCGGCTTCATCACGCCGCCGCTCGGTCTCAACCTGTTCGTGGTGTCCGGGATCACCGGCGAATCCATCCTGAAGATCGCGGCGCGGGCCGTTCCGTTTGTGCTTGGCATGCTGGTGGTGGTGTTGTTCATCGCCTATGTGCCCGCAATCTCGACCACTCTGCTCCCGGAAATCTACAAGTAGGACGACACCGATGCCGCGCGAATACCTCAAGAAGGCCAGCTTGACCGCGAAATCGGATGCGTCCGAAGTGCACGAGACGGTCAAGAACATCCTTGCCGATATCGAGGCGGGCGGTGATGCGAAGGCGCTGGAATACGCCCAGAAGTTCGACAGTTACGACGGCAGCATCCTGCTGTCGCAGGAGAGATCGACGCCGCCTGTGCGCTTGGTTCCCGAGAAGCTCAAGCAGGACATCCAGTTCGCCCATGACAACGTGAGCCGCTTTGCCGAGATGCAGAAGGCGACCGTCTCGGATATCGAGATCGAGATCGTGCCGGGCATGATCGCCGGGCAAAAGGCGATCCCGGTCGATGCGGCGGGCTGCTATGTGCCCGGTGGGCGCTACAGCCATATCGCCAGCGCCATCATGACGGTGACCACCGCCAAGGTGGCCGGATGCCGCCATATCACCGCCTGTTCGCCGCCGCGCCCGGACGTCGGGGTCGCCCCGGCGATCGTCTATGCCGCGCATATCTGCGGTGCCGACAAGATCCTGGCGATGGGCGGCGTTCAGGGTGTCGCGGCGATGACATTCGGCCTGTTCGGCCTGCCGAAGGCCAACATCCTGGTCGGCCCCGGAAACCAGTTCGTGGCCGAAGCCAAGCGTATCCTCTTTGGCCGTGTCGGCATCGACATGATCGCGGGCCCGACCGACAGCCTGATCCTCGCCGACAAGGCTGCCGATGCGCATATCGTCGCGACCGATCTCGTCAGCCAGGCCGAGCATGGCTACAACTCGCCGGTCTGGCTGGTGACCGATGACCGCGCGCTGGCGGAAAAGGTCATGGCCGATGGTGCCCGAGCTGATCGACGATCTGCCCGAACTGAACCGCGAGAACGCCACCGCCGCATGGCGCGACTATGCCGAGGTGATCCTCTGCGCAGACCGCGAAGAGATGGCCGCGACCTCCGACGAATACGCGCCCGAGCATCTGACCGTGCAGGCCGCGGATCTCGATTGGTGGCTGAAGCGGCTGACCTGCTACGGCTCGCTGTTTCTGGGCGAAGAAACGACCGTTTCCTATGGCGACAAGGCCACCGGCACGAACCACGTGCTGCCGACCTCGGGCGCGGCCAGCTACACCGGCGGTCTGAGCGTGCACAAGTACATGAAGATCGTGACGTGGCAGCGTGCCACGCGCGAAGGGTCGAAACCCGTGGCCGAAGCGACCGCGCGGATCGCCCGGCTGGAAGGGATGGAGGGTCACGCCCGTGCCGCGGATGTGCGGCTGGCCAAGTATTTCCCGGGTGAAAATTTCGACCTGACTCGGCAGATGGCTGACCCGCGCGACCTGTTCGATCTGACCGGTCGCGTCGCCTGCGTCACCGGGGCCAGTTCCGGTCTGGGCCGGCGCGCCGCCACGATCCTTGCGGCTGCGGGCGCACAGGTCGTGGGCGTCGCCCGTCGCAGAGACGCATTGCAGGACTGGAAGGCCGAGATCGGGGCCAACGCGGCTATTCATGTGGCGGATGTGGCCGACCGCGAGCGGCCTTGCCGCGCTGACCAGAGCGATCTCGGCCCCGTTCGGCGCGCCGGATATCGTCGTGCATGCCGCTGGTATCAACACTCGTGAGGCCGCCGACGATGTGACACCCGACGGCTGGGATCGGACCGTTGCGCTGAACCTCACGGCGCCGTTCTTTCTCAGCCAGGCGCTCGTGCCTGCGATGCGGGCAAAGGGCTGGGGGCGGATCGTCAATTTCGCCTCGCTCCAGACAACCGCGCCTTTCCCGGCGGCATCGCCTATGGCGCGACCAAGGCAGGGATCGGCCAATTGACCCGCGCCATGGCCGAGGCATGGTCGCGCGATGGCATCACCGCCAATGCGATCGGCCCGGGGTTCTTTCCGACCGAACTGACCGAGGCGGTGTTTTCCGACCCGGACCGCGCGGCGCGCAATGCCGCGCAGACCTGTCTGCGGCCGCAACGGTCGGCTGGAAGATCTGGACGGCCCGCTTCTGTTTCTGTGTTCAGAGGCCTCGGCCTATGTCACCGGTCAGGTCCTGATGGTCGACGGGGGGTTCACCGCGAAATGAAGGCTCTTGTCTATGAGGACGTCGAAACGCTCGCCTATCGCGATGTGCCAGACCCCGAGCCCGCGCGCGGGCGAGGCCTTGATCCGGGTCGCCTCGGTGGGCATCTGCGGCTCTGACATGCATGCCTATCTGGGTCATGACGCACGCCGTCCCGCGCCGCTGATCCTGGGCCATGAGGCCGCCGGAACCGATCATGGGCGGCCCCCGCGACGGCGCACGCGTCACGGTCAATCCGCTGGTCACCTGTGGCACCTGTCCGGCCTGCGCCACAGGCCGCGAGAACCTATGCCCCACACGTCAGATCATCTCGATGCAGCCCCGCGAAGGCGCATTTGCCCAGTTCATCTCGATGCCCGAGCGCAACCTTGTCGAGGTGCCCGAAGACGTCCCGCTCGACAAGGCCGCCCTTGCCGAACCCCTTGCGGTCAGTTGGCATGCCGCGCGACTGGCGCTTGGCGCGCTCCATCCCGGGATCGAGCCCAGCCGCGCTCGTGATCGGCGGAGGTGCGATCGGGCTGGCGGCGGCCCTTGCCCTGCGGGCCATGGGTGTCGTCGACGTGACGATCGTCGAGCCCAGCGCCCACCGTCGCGACTGTTCTGACGAGAGCTTTCGGATCGACCATCGTGGCCGAGGCAGAGGGTGCGTTTCCGATCGTCATCGACGCTGTCGGATATGCCGCGACCCGCGCCATGGCCTCGACCAGCGCCATACCGGGCGGGGTGATTGCCCATGTGGGTCTGGGCGAGGATACAGGCGGGCTCGATATTCGTCGGATGACGCTTCAGGAAATCACCTTTATCGGCACCTACACCTATACCGCGCAGGACTTCCGGGACACTGCTGGGGCGATCTTCGACGGCCGCCTTGGCCCGCTCGACTGGTTCGAGACCCGCGCCCTGTCGGAGGGATGGCAAGCGTTCAAGGACTTGCGCGCAGGGTCTCGTGGCGGCCCCCAAGATCATTCTCGACCCCTGGGCCTGAGAGGCCCATCCGATTGAAGGAAACGGCAGATGTACAAGAAGATTCTCGTTCCGATGGCTCTCGATCATGGCATTTCGCCACAAACACTGGAGATCGCACAGGCGCTCAAGGCCGCAGATGGAGAAATCATCGCCCTCCATGTCTATGAAGCACCTCAGGGGTCCGTCAGCGCCTACCTCGACGAAGAGGCGGTCAAGGCCGGTTTTGACGGCGCGCACGACAACTTCGGGAGAAGGTTGCCAACCTTCCCGATGTGACGCCGCGGATCGTCAAAGGGCATTCCGCCCGCACGATCATCGACTTTGCCCGAGAGAATGGTATCGAATGCATCATCATCGGTTCGCACAAGCCAGGGCTCAGTGACTATTTCCTGGGCTCGACCGCCGCCCGCGTCGTTCGCCACGCCGATTGCGCAGTGCATGTGCATCGCGAAGCATCCTGACGGATGACCGCCGCCGGACAGATCCATTCCGCCGAAGACGCGCGACGTCTTGCGCGCCGCAGGCTGCCATGGATGGTGTTCGACTATATCGATGGCGCGGCCGGGCAGGAAACCGGTGCCATGCGCAACAGGGCCGCCCTTGACGCGATTACCCTTCGACCGCGCATCCTGCGGGATGTTAGCGCGCGGTCGCTTCGCACCACTCTGTTCGGCAAGACCGCCGAACGACCGTTCGGCATCGCGCCCATGGGCATGTGCAACCTCTCCGGACCGGGCGCGGACCTGCATTTCGCCCGGCTCGCCGCGCGCTATTCCATCCCTGTCGGAGTCTCGACCGTGGCCTCGACACCGCTCGAACGGATGATCGAGATGGCCGAAGGCAACGCCTGGTTTCAGCTCTATTTCAGCGGTGACGGCGCCGGGTCGTTCAAGCTGGTGAATCGGGCGCGCGCGGCAGGGTACGAGACACTTGTGCTGACCGTCGACGTCCCCGAAGTCGGCCGCAGGCCGCGGGAATTGCGTCACGGCTTCAAGATGCCCTTCCGCATCGGCCCACGCCAGTTTGTTGATTTCGCCCTGCATCCCCGATGGTCGCTTTCGACGCTTCTGAACGGCAAGCCGCAGATGGCGAATTTCGAAATGGAGGGCTACGACTTCGACCGGACGGAAAGCCGGGCAAAGGCGGACTGGTCCACCCTCGCCCGACTGCGCGACGCGTGGCCGGGCAATCTGGTGGTAAAGGGCGTGCTCGATTCTGAAGATGCCGTGGCGCTCAAAAAAGCTGGCGTTGACGCGATACAGGTCTCCAGCCATGGCGCGCGCCAGCTTGAGAGCGCCCCTGCCCCGATCAAGGCTCTGCCCGCTATCCGGAATGCCGTCGGCGAGGATTTCCCGCTCTTCTACGACAGCGGTTTGCGCTCGGGCGAAGACGCGCTCAAGGCCCTGCTCTCAGGCGCCAATTTCGTCTTCTTCGGGCGCGTGTTCCAATTCGCCATCGCCGCGGCTGGAAAGGAAGGTCTGGACCGGATCTGGGAGGTGCTGACCGACGAGATGAGCATCGCCATGGCGCAAACCGGTCTGATGGAATTGCAGCCCACCGAACCGGCCCTTTCAGGTTGATGCACGACCCAACTCATCACAATGACTGCGCACTTTCGGCCAAGAGGCTGTCGATGATCAGGCTCAGCAACTCACCGCGGTTCCGGGTTCCGGATTTTCGGTAGATTGCGTTGAGATGCGCCTTGACCGTCCCTTCGGCCGATTTCCGCATTGCCGCGATCTCCGAAATCTCAAGTCCCTTCACAAGGAACGTCGCCACATCCGTTTCCGACGGCGAAAGCCGCCACGCCCGAAAATGGGCCTCAATCACCTCATGCACCGCGGCGCTTGCGATCTTCAGGTTCCGCTCCAGATCCGCCTTACGACGCAGCAAACTGAGGAGATAGCGAACCTCGACGACGATCGCCGCAACGAGGCAAAGCGTTGCGATCGCTTCTATCCCAAGATGGAAGCCCTCGCCCGCGACCTGCTCACGATAATCCGCGATGACATCGCTGACAAAGAACACAACACAAACGAATTGCACAGCGATCAGCAGCGCAAGTCCGAAGGGAATTCTTGTGTCGGTCTCGGGACTCACCTTCATGTCAACGGTTTCTAACGCAACGGCAGATCTTTGTAACCGGTGACCATTGCACGCGGCAGATTGATACCGGTCCTCCGGCTTTCATAGATCACCGCGAGAATATGAAGCACCACGGAAATCTCGGTCCACGTGACCGAAAACTCGTGCAGATGCTCAGGCCATTCCACGCCCCAGAACATATCCGTTGTCATCAGAAACCCCGAAAGCCCCACCACGCAGAGCGCCAGCAACAGGTTATAGATCATCAGGGCTCCAAGTGGGGTATGTCCGATGTGGATCGTATCGCGACGCGTCGCGATATCCACCAGTTGCTCCTTCGCCCCCGCAATGCTGGGCGGGAAACTTGAAAACCGCGCGTACCCCCGGCCGATGAACCCCCAGAGGATCCGGATTACGACAAGACCGATTACGCCATATCCGACCCATTCGTGAAGTTTGCTGTCGTCATCGATGAGAAGTGCGTTGGCACCGAAGGCGAGCACGAGCGACCAGTGAAACAGCCGCACCACGGGGTCCCAGACCTTGATCTTCTCCATACGGTCGTCTCCATTTCGCGAGCTGCGGCAGGTGGCCATGGACCGCCTGCCGCATTCATGAGCGCGTCGCAATCAATCGTCCAGTTTGGTCCGGACCACCGCGAAATCGGCATCAAGAAAGACTTCGTATTTCTTGCCGTCCTTCCGCGCATAGGCTTCGTACAGACCATCCTCGATCTTGACCTTGGCGACCTCGTAGCCCTGCTCCATGAGCATTTCGCGAACCTTCATGGTATTCTCATCCGTCAGTTCGACGGTTCCGCTGGCCAGCGCGGCAGCGGACATTGCACCAAGAAGGACGGCGGGAAGGATGATGTTTCTGATCATGGTGGGGTTCCTTTGATTTCAAAAGTATGCGGCCTAGAGACGACCTCTCGGCTGCCCTCCTATGTCGTGATTAGCGCCCCGCCGGTAATTGGACCCGAGTTGCACCGACCCAATTCGATCCGATCTATAACCGGGTTTATGGTCCAGGCCCGCGCAGGCGCAGCCGTTGAGCGAACGCACGCCTTCCATGCGCGATCTTCGGCCGAGCCCCCTGACCGGGACCTGCGCTCCCTGGCCATTGCGAGGTCCCCACTCTGCCCCTATCTGAAATCTCATGAACTATATTCTTGCGATTCTCCTGCCACCCCTCTCGATCCTGCTGACCGGGAGGCCGATCGTTGCCCTGATCGTTTTCATCATCTGGGTACCGGCCCTGTTTCTGTCAGGTGGGCTGACCCATCCGATGTTCATCCTGCTTGCGTGGTTCCTCATCTTTCAGGCCCGCGAGGACCGTCGCGACCGGCGATGGACCGGGGCCCGTACTGGCCGCTTCATCGGTTCCGATCATCCATTTGATCCCGAACCTGTCGGTCAAAGTGCCAAATCCCTTACTCCAGAATGTCGGCTCGAACGCCATCTGGATCATGCCTCCTTCGGCCAGCCGGTTGAACGCCGTATATGCCGCATCTCGCGTCGGCAAGCTCACGATCACCGCGCATCCGGCCATGGGGGCGGAATTGCCCATCACATCATCCGAGGCCATCAGTTCACCGTCGCCGATCCGAAGCGTCGCATGCATGATCCAGTTCTTCCGATCCTCCGGCACCGGGAACTCCGCTGGCATGTCCGAGGCCGGCATCGTCATGACGATCTCGCCAGCAAATATATCGGCATAGGCGGCAATCGCTTCCGCACAGTTTCCGTTGAAGAAAAGATAGGCTGAAGGTTTCATGGCATTCCCTTTCAGTTAAGCAATGCCTCAGAGCATAGCACGGCTTGCGCAGCACGGGGCGGGCGGATAGATGCCCCCTGCCATTGGTCGAAAGGATGGAACATGGGGTTCAAGACCGGAATCGTGGGGCTACCCAATGTGGGCAAGTCGACCTTGTTCAATGCGCTGACGCGCACCGCCGCCGCACAGGCCGCGAATTTTCCGTTCTGCACGATCGAGCCGAATGTGGGCGAGGTCTCGGTCCCTGATCCCCGGCTGACGAAGCTTGCCGAGATCGCGAAGTCGAAGATCGGTGATCCCCGCGCGCATGACCTTCGTCGATATCGCGGGCCTCGTGAAAGGCGCCTCGAAGGGCGAGGGGCTTGGCAATCAGTTCCTTGCGAATATCCGCGAAGTCGACGCCATCGCCCACGTGCTGCGCTGTTTCGAGGACGACGACGTAACCCATGTCGAGGGCCGCGTCGATCCGATCGAGGACGCCGCAACGATCGAGACCGAGCTGATGCTCGCTGATCTCGAAAGCATCGAGAAGCGTCTTCAGGGTCTCGTCCGCAAGGTCCGCGGAGGCGACAAGGAGGCGATCGAACAGGAACGTCTTCTCAAACTGGCCCAGGCCGCGTTGGAAGAAGGCAGACCGGCACGCACCGTCGAAATCTCCGACGAGGACCGCAAGACGTGGAAGGGCCTGCAGCTTCTGACCTCGAAGCCCGTGCTCTACGTCTGCAATGTCGACGAGGCCGAGGCGGGCAGCGGCAATGCCCATTCGGCCCGCGTAGCCGAAATGGCTGCCCGCGAAGGCGCGGCCGCGGTCGTGATCTCCGCCAAGATCGAAGAGGAGATCAGCCAACTCGACCGCGAGGAAGCAGGCGCCTTCCTCGAGGAGCTGGGGCTAGAGGAAGCGGGCCTCGACCGGATGATCCGCGCGGGCTACGAACTTCTGCATCTTCAGACCTATTTCACCGCCGGTCCGAAAGAGGCACGTGCCTGGACCATTCCCGAAGGCACCTCGGCCCCGAAGGCCGCAGGTGTGATCCACGGCGATTTCGAACGCGGCTTCATTCGCGCCGAAACCATTGCCTATGACGATTACGTGTCGCTGGGCGGCGAACAGCCCGCCAAGGACGCCGGCAAGATGCGTGCCGAGGGCAAGAGTTACGTGGTCAAGGACGGCGACGTGCTGCACTTTCTGTTCAACACCTGACGTCAGGTGGATGCAGCAGCCAGAGGGCGCGCCGCACAATCGTCATACTTTGCGAACGAGCGCCCCAGTGTCCAGCCGACCGACCGATGCACGTATGTCTCGGTCATGGAGTGAACTGTCGCCATCAACCGCCAGACAGACCGGATTCGCCCTTGCCCCGCGATGCCGCCATCGCTAAACCGGCCAGCGGAGACGTGGCCGAGTGGTCGAAGGCGCTCCCCTGCTAAGGGAGTAGGCGGGAAACCGTCTCGAGGGTTCGAATCCCTTCGTCTCCGCCATTTTCCTGAAGATCGCTATCTCATAACCGCATGATAGTAGGGATGAAATTCGGCATTTTCGCGCTGACGGCGGTGTTCTGGTCCGCTTGATTTGCTGCACATTTTGCTACACAATTTGCTGCACAAATGGGGGGATTTCTCCGCCATGAGCATCGCGAAACGAGGCCGTCTCTACCACCTCCGCCGCCGCGTCCCGCGCCGGTATCGGGGGATCGAGCCGCGCGAAACCGTCTGGATCAGCCTGCACACCGACTCGGAGACCATCGCCCGCAGCAAGGCGGATCGGGCGTGGAGCCAGATGATCGAGGCCTGGGAGGCGCGGCTGGCCGGGAATAGTGAAGATGCCGAGGTGCGATACGAGGCCGCGCGTGATCTGGCCCGGGCGAGAGGCTTTCGGTATCTGGATGCGGGGGCCGTGGCCAAATTGCCGGTCGAAGATGTCGTCGAGCGCGTCGAGGCCATTCCCGCTCCAGCGAACCAACCCGATGCCATCGAAGCCGCTGCCCTTCTCGGCACCGTCCCCGAACCCCGCATCACGGTCACCAAGGCACTGGAACTGTATTGGGGCCTCGCCAAGGAGAAGACCCTCGGCAAGAGCGAGGATCAGCTGCGCCGGTGGGAGGCGCCGCGCAAGAAGGCAGTGAAGAACTTCGTCGCGGTCGTCGGCGACAAGGAGATCGCCAATATCACCCGCGACGACATGCTGGACTTCCGCCAGCACTGGCTCGACCGCATCGAGGCATGCGAGGTCACGGCGAACTCGGCGAACAAGGACCTGATCCACCTGGGCGACGTGCTGAAGACCGTGAACACCATGAAGCGGCTTGGACTGGTGCTGCCGCTGGGCGAGCTGTCGTTCAAAGAGGGCGAGAAGCAGACGCGCCCGCCATTCAGCGAGGACTGGATCAGGACGCGGCTGCTCGCGCCCGGTGCGCTGGACGGGTTGAACGGCCAGGCCCGCGCCCTGCTGCTCGGGATGATCAACACGGGCTACCGACCGTCCGAGGGCGCGGCGCTGACGGCGGACACGATCCGGCTGGACTGCGACGTGCCGCACATCTCCATCGAACCCGAGGGACGGCAATTGAAGTCGCACTATGCCCGCCGCGTGATCCCGCTGACCGGCGTCTCGCTTGAGGCCTTCAAGCAATACCCCGAGGGCTTCCCCCGCTACCGCAACCGCGCCACCCTGAGCGCAGTCGTGAACAAGTTCCTCCGCACGAACGGCCTGCTCGAGACGCCGCGCCACTCGTTCTACTCCCTGCGACATTCCTTCGAGGACCGCATGCTCGCCGCCGGGATCGACGACCGGATCAGGCGCGACCTTTTCGGTCACCGGCTCGACCGGGAACGATATGGCAAGGGCGCATCACTGGAACATGTCGCCGAACTTGTCGCTCGCATCGCCTTCTGAGCCAGGAGCGCCCGCGCCCGGCGCTGCGCTTCCGACAGCCGCCTCTCCTTCTTCACGGCCGCGGCCAGTTCCGCCTCCAACCGCTCGAAGACCGGCGCGAAGGCCGGGTCCTGCGTGACCAGCACGGCGACCTTCATCAGGGCCGCTTCGATCCGCGCGGCATCGACCGGCTGGGCCGGTTCGGTGCGTGCTGCTGATGGGCGTGACGGTGCCATGTCGAGCAGCATGAGGCGGCGCGTGCGTCTTGTGCAGAGCAAGCGAACGCGCCGCGCAAAGCGGCCTGTCAGCAGCGTGCAAATCGGACGGGATGCTTGCTCGACCTTGGGCCGAAATAGGTCGTCGATGCCCTGAATTGGGCGGTCACTTCCGGATTACGACTCATGCGTCGACGAGCTTCGCCTGGGTCTGCATGTTTCGGCCTTTGGGAGAGCGAGAAATGCTCACCTGGGAGGGCCGCGAAGGACAACAGAAGGGATGGCAAGATAAAGCGAGTTCCTCGCTGGCCGGGCCTATGGCCCTAAGCTGTTGTCTGCACATTGTTTTTTGGGTTCTGTCGGGGTCGGCGTGCGAATATCATGCGGCAGGCTTCGACACTTTCTTCAATGAATTCAATGTTCTTTACTGCCACGGCGTGCCGCAACCGGGAAGCACCCTACTCCACAGCCTGTCTTTGCACGCCAGGCTGCGACGACCCCCGGACGCCCCTTGATCCGTCCCCAAGCACCCCCGATCGTCAGCCCATGACCCGCGACGAGACCGACTTCCGCATTCGCCCCGGCAAGCCCCGGGACCACCAGCCGAGGCCGCAGCGGGTGCGCCGCAAGCCGCAGGGCTTCCTCGCCGAGGTGCACCAGGCGGTGCGCCGCGCCGGCGGTGATCCGAACAATCTGGCCGGAAAGGGAAAGGCGAGCGGATCGGTACAATGCGCGCGGTCGGGGTGCGAAGGTGGCGGCCGAATTGAAGGGCCGGAACCCGTGGTCGCGCGGTCCGGATGGCAGTCGGACGCGCGCCCGGCGGGTGACCGTGAAGGCGCGGATTGTGAAGCTCAACCCGCAGCGAGGCGCGGCGCGCGGGCGGTCCTTCGTCAGCGCCAAGGCGGTGGACGCGCATCTGCGCTACCTCGAACGGGACGGCGTCACGCGCGACGGCGAACGTGGTCAAGTTTATTCCGCGACCGAGGATGCCGCCGACGGCCGAGACTTCCTCGACCGTGGCCGCGAGGACCGGCACCAGTTCCGCTTCATCGTCTCTGCCAAAGAGGGCGTGGACCTCTCCGACCTGCGCCAAACCACCCGCGATCTGATGGCCCAGATGGAGACCGACCTGCAAACTCGGCTCGATTGGATCGCCGTCGATCACTACAACACCGGGCATCCGCACACGCACATTTTGGTCCGCGGCGTGACCGACCAGGGGAAGATCCTGAACATCGCGGGCGACTACATCGCGCATGGCATCCGCGAACGGGCGAGCGAGATCGTGACGCTGGAACTGGGCCGCCAGACCGAGTTGGAAGTGACCGACCAGCTGCGCCGGGAGGTCGAGGCGGACCGCTTCACGCGCCTCGACCGGATGCTGATCGCGGAACAGGAGGCTGCCAACGAGTTCGCCGATCTGCGCCCGGATCACGACACGCTGGAGACCATGAAGCGCAACCGCGCGCTGCTGATCGCCCGCGCAAGACGGCTCGAGAAGATGGGTCTGGCGACGGAAGTGCGGCCCGGCGAATGGCACATCTCCGACCGCGCCGAAGGCACCTTGCGCGCATTGGGCGAGCGCGAAGACATCATCAAGTCAATGCACCGGGCGTTGGAGGGCAACGATCTCAATGATGCGCGTGGTATCGCCCAACTCGCAGTCCATCGCGACAAGCTGCGCGAACGGATCACCGGCCGGGTTCTGGCGCGCGACCTCGCCGGCGACGGCAATGGCGACCGAGTGCAGCTTGTGATCGACGGCACGGACGGGCGTGTGCACCAGATCGAGCTGCGTGCGGACCGCTGCGACGGCATCGGCCGCGGGATGATCGTGGCCGCCGCGCCGCCGCCGACCGAACCCCGCGCCGCCGACCGGAACATCTTCGCCGCGACCGGAAGTGACGGCACCTATCACCCATCCCGGCACATCGAGATCGCCCGGGCAGAGAAGATCACGCCCGATCCGGAGCGCTTCGTCGCCGCGCATGTGCGCCGCCTCGAGGCCCTGCGCCGCGCCGGGATCGTGGAACGCTGGAGCGAAGATCACTGGAAGGTCCCGCAGGACCTGCCCGAACGCGGGCTGGCCCACGACCGGAAAGGACATGGCCCCGGTGCGCGGCTGGAGATGCTGTCCCCCATCGGGCTGGACAAGCAGGTCACCCATGACGGCGCAACCTGGCTCGACAAGGAACTGATGCGACAGGGCAGCCCCGCTCTGCGAGAGACTGGATTCGGGCTGGAGATGAAGACGGGCCATCGAACGCCGCAAGCAGGTCCTCGTCCAACGCGGCGACGCGCAAGACCTCGGCCAAGGCCGCATCCGCGCCCCGCGCGACCTCGTCCAGAGACTGGAAGCCCGCGAGATCGACCGCGTCGGCCGCGCCATGGCAGCGGAGCGTGGCCGCGACTGGACCCCCGTCAAACCCGGCAACCGCTTCGGTGGCGAACTGATCGGCAGCACACAACTCCCCAGCGGCCGCTTCGCCATGATCGACAACGGCATGGGCTTCAGCCTCGTCCCCTGGAACGACGCGCTGGAACGACGGCTCGGCCAGCAGATCGCAGGCGTCGGGATGTCAGGCGGAGGTGTGGACTGGGCGTTCGGCCGGAAGCGGGGGCTGGGGTTGTGAGGTGGCCCTGGCGTGTGCGCGTTGCTCGCACCATCTTCTACACCAAGGGCGGGAAGTGTGAATTCGCTGCAAGTGCGAACCAAGAATGCGCCATCGGTCGAAGCGGACATTCCGACGAGCGCGGTCCTGGGTTTATCGCTGCAGCGCGGAAGGCAACTCCGAGTCCCAGAGCAGACCTTCGTGTTTCGCGCAGCATTCTGGTCTGCCCCCACCGAGTGGTCCGGTGTAAATGTTAGTGCATGGTCGGCCTCCGGTCTATCGGGACGATGCTTTTGGGCGCTGGCGGACGGTATCCCAGAGCGCTGTGCGGTCTGACAGTGTTGTAGTGACGACGCCACCTCTCGATCAGGATTTGGGCCTCGCGCAGCGAGTAGAAGACCTCACCGTTCAAAAGTTCGTCCCGGAACCGGGCATTGAAGCTCTCGCAATAGCCGTTTTCCCAAGGTGAACCAGGCGCGATGAAGGCGGTTTTCGCGCCCACGGCTCCGATCCATCCCCGCACCTTCTTGGCGATAAATTCTGCGCCATTGTCGGACCTTATGAACTCAGGTGGGCCGCGCATGATGAACAAGTCAGTCAGTGCATCGACCACCTTGACAGAATTAAGCTTTCGTTTCACGCGGATCGCGAGGGCCTCCTTCGTGAACTCGTCGATGATGTTCAGGGTGCGGAAGATCCGCCTGTCATGCGTCCGGTCCTGAACAAAATCATAGGACCAGACTTGGTTCGGGCGCTCTGGCCGCAGCCGGACGCACGACCCATCATTCAGCCAGAGCCGACCCTTCTTGGGTTGTTTTTGCGGGACTTTCAGCCCCTCCCGCCGCCAGATCCGTTCGACCCTTTTATGGTTCACATGCCAGCCGCTGTTGTTCAGCATTCCGGTGATCATGCGGTATCCATAGCGTCCGAACTCTTCTGTCAGTGCGATGATGTCCTCGGTCAGACGTTCTTCGTCCGGCAGGCCGATGGGCACCTTGCGCTGCGTCGAGCGATGCTGCGCTGGCCTGCCCCCTGAAAAGTGGTCCTCCCTGAAGTAAGGCTTTCGAGCCAAATGGAGGATCAAGGAATGCCCCAG
Source organism: uncultured Alphaproteobacteria bacterium (assembly GCA_963698645.1). Taxonomy (GTDB): domain Bacteria; phylum Pseudomonadota; class Alphaproteobacteria; order Rhodobacterales; family Rhodobacteraceae; genus Ovoidimarina. The sequence goes on along the minus strand of CAVORP010000003.1, from coordinate 10,195 downwards.
AAGAAGCATAAGCCGGAAGAGATTGTTGCGAAGCTGCGTCAGGTCGACGTGTTGGTGTCACAGGGCCGGTCGGTGGCCGAGGCGGTGCGCTCGATCGGCGTGACGCAGTTCCACGACAATCACGATAATACGGTCAGGCCGCATAGCGCTCGGGGTACCGACCACCAGCGCCGAAAAGCATCGTCCCGATGGACCAGAGGCTGACGATGCACTAACGATTAATCCCGACCACCCTATCGGGGCAGGCCAAGATGGCATCGAGAACAGGAATATCATGGAAGAAACGGAAGCGGTATCTCATGGCAAACGAAGTTGTCTCTCTTCAAAATGCATATCAGAAGACTTGGGAATAGACATGGCCAGCAGTCGACGCTTTGCTAGATTTGACTTTGCAGGTGGCATTGGTACCTTATCGACTGTTCTAACCTTTGCACTGTCTCCGATGGCTTCCATGGCACAGGAATTCACCGCTCCGTCGATAGTTCGTGCTGAGGCTGAGGCTACCCTGTCGAGTATCATTTCTGGAACCATCCAAGCGCTGCCATTTGAGAAAGGGGCGGAGTTCAGCGCGGGCGAAGAGCTAGCAAGTCTTGACTGTTCGATCTACCTTTCTGAATCCGTAGCGACACGCGCCGAGCAAGAAGCGGCGATGATAGCGGCAAATTCGCTTCAGGCTCTATTTGCTCGGGGCGGAATCGGTCAGCTGGAGGTCGATGTAGCCAAGGCAGAAGCTGCGGCTGTCTCTGCACGAGCACAGATCGCGCAAGCACGCGCAGATGCATGTCATATCCTTGCACCCTACGACGGGCGAGTGGCCGAACATTCCGTGAGCGCGTTCGAATTTGTCGATCCGGGTCAAGCTGTGCTGTCAATCGTTTCGACAGGAGTGCCCGACTTAGAAATCATAGCGCCAGCCGACTGGTTGGCTTGGGTCAAGCCGGGTGTCAAAGGCCGGCTGAGGTTGGAAGGAAAAGAAGGGGAACTCTCCGTCACAATCGACATGTTGGGCCCAGTAGTCGATCCGGTAAGTCGCACTGTCTCCATGACTGCGGTATTCGATGGCAAAGTTGAAGGGATTCTCCCCGGGATGTCTGGGATAATCACCTTGGAACGTATCCAGTGACGTCGAATTCGCCTCGGCTGGGTCAAACCTCTGGCGCCTCACCACATGTCAGCCACGCCGCCGTTGAGAAGGGACAGACCTCAGCTCTATTGCAATTGCTTCAACTGGAAGCAGATATCAGGCATATAGAAACTACACGCGAGCTCGTATTTCATTTAGCAAATGAAAGCCGAGCTGTCCTAGGTTTCCGACAAGCCTTCGTGTTTCGTCACGTTCGCAAGTGGCGACTGGCAGCTGTTTCATCTGTCAGTACTTTCGATAAACACGCACCGCTCAACAGGGAAATGCAGCAATTTGTATCATCCCTAGGGTCAGAATTTTCCGGATCGACGGCGCACAGGATTGACCTGACACGAGTTCGGCGGGACCAAAACGCTTCGCGATTACGCGTTTCCCCACGCCCTTTGGATTCCCATCCGCAATCGACGCGGCTTTCCGTTTGCTGGACTACTTCTATTGCGCGAGGAGCCTTGGCCAACGAACGTCCTGCCACTGACAGAGAGGGTGGCCAGAACCTATGGCCATGCTTGGGAGGCACTCGCCGGTCGCAAACTCGACCGCTCCCTCTTCATTCCAAGAAGCGCCCTTATGACATTAGCTTTTTTCGCTGCGCTTGCCGTTGGGCTTATAAAGGCCCCCCTAGCCGTCTTGGCTCCGGCAGAAGTGACTGGACGAGACAGGATAGCAGTGGCCGCACCTATGAACGGTGTGATCCAAGATGTGCTTGTAGTGCCGAACAGCTTGGTCGAGGAGGGCGCGGTTCTGGCTAGAATACGATGACACAGAGTTGCGCAATGCGCTTGAGATTTCGAACCGAGAGGTAATTGTCGCACGAGCTCGGCTGGAAAAGCTGCAGAACGCGTCCTTTTCGGATCGCACGGCAGCACGCGAGGTAAAGATCGCCGAGGCCGAGCTCGCGCTTGCGCAAGCGGAATTGACGCTTGCCCAAGATCGTTTGTCGCGAGTTGATATCCGTGCCCCACAGGCGGGTCTCTTGGTCTTTGAAAGCGTTCGTGACCTGATTGGTCGACCCGTTTCTGTCGGGGAAAGAGCCATGGAGATCATTGACCCAACAAATTTGGAGTTCACAATACGACTGCCGGTCAATGACAGCATCGTCTTGCAGGATGGGGGCATGGTGCGCATATTTCTTGATAGCAGTCCTCTCACGCCCGTTGAGGCGACGCTCGCACGGCGGAGCTATCGAGCCACTGTTCAAGATGACGGAAGTTTTGCGTATACTTTGACGGCCCGTGTAGCGCCAGACGATGTCGCATCTGTGAGGCTTGGAGCACATGGAACAGCGCAACTATTCGGCGACAGACACACTTTGTTTTTTATAGTATTCCGGCGCCCTCTTAGCTGGATCCGCCAGACATTTGGGTTCTAGAAGGTGGTTGAAATCAAAACCGAAGATCAACTTCTATCACCGCTTCGAGACGATCTGGAAATATCGCCCGGGGCACCGTTTCTGTCCGGCGCTCCCGGATGGGTGATCCGCGACCCGGTTCGACATCGGTTCTTCCAAATCGGTCAGCGTACGATAGATATCCTGTCACGGTGGTCAACCGGTCGCGTCAATCGTCTAAAGGCGCAGCTTTTTTCTGAGAAGGCGATTCAACTAAGCGACGAAGAATTGGATGCCCTGACGCACTTTCTGAAACACAATCAGCTTTTGGAAGGTGGCGAAGCGGGGACGGCGGCGCGCTATGCTCACCTAGACGAAAAGCGCGCTTTGTCGCGGCTGCTTTACAACGTGCAGAGGTTGATGTTCTTTCGCGTTCCAGTTGCACGTCCGGATGCATTCCTGAGGGCAACTTGGCCGATCGTCAGGCCGCTCTTCTCCTTAGCTTTCGTCTGGGTAAGTTTTTTCATGCTGCTAGTCGGTTCATACTTGGCGAGCCACCAGTTAACCGAAATTGAGGCTCACATCCGCCATGCGTTCACTTGGGGTGGCGGCGCCTTATTCATTGTAGCGATAGCGATTGTAAAGATGCTGCACGAATTTGGCCATGCCTATCAGGCAATCGGACGCGGCCTGCGCGTTCCGGTAATGGGTATAGTCTTCTTTGCGTTTTTGCCGTTGCTCTATACGGATGTAACAGATGCTTGGAGACTTCGAAGACGCTACGATCGGGTAATGGTAGACCTTGGCGGTATTCTAGTTGAGATTACAGTAGCGGTTTATGCGACACTAATATGGACTTTCCTGCCAGACGGACCTCTAAGAATGGTTGTCTTTGCTATTGCAACATCAAGCTGGGTCTTGTCATTGCTAGTTAATCTAAATCCGTTTATGCGCTTTGATGGCTATTATATCCTATCGGACAGCCTTGGCATACATAACTTACAAAGCCGGGCGTTTGCATTGGGAAAATGGGCGATGCGACGGACGTTATTCGGTCTCGATGACACAGTTCCAGAGCACCTCAACAGATCAACCAGTCATGCCCTGATTGCCTACGCCTATGCAGTGTGGGTCTATCGCTTCTTTCTATTCCTCGGAATTTCGGTTCTTATCTATTCAATGTTCTTCAAGATGATTGGTGTGCTTTTTCTATTACTTTTCGTAGCCGCGTTCATTGTGAAGCCCATTCTGATGGAGGTATGGTTCTGGATTGGGTCCCGGGATAGGATCCTTAGGTCACGACGAAGTCTTGTGACGATGGGGCTACTGATCAGCCTGCTTGCGGTTTTCTTCTGGCCGATTTCGACTCGTGCCTATGTTCCCGCGATCCTCGAAGAGGCACGCCAGCATGCCATCTTCCCGCCCGCGGCCGCACGGTTAGACGAAGTCTTCTTTGCTGAAGGAGACACCGTTGTTCGCGGTGACCCGTTGTTCCTGTTTTCCGATCCGGAAATGCCAACGCGGATCGAGCAGTCGAAAACACGTATCGCGATGTACAATGCGCGCCTTCTGAGTTCCGCAGGTGATACCGCCGAACGCGCGGAAAGTACTGTTATCGCACGTCTTTTAGACGAGGAGATCGAAAATCTGTCCGGCTTAGAGGAAGTCCAAGGCAATTTCCTGGTTGTTGCGGCGATGAGCGGGAGGGTTCGGGAAGTTTCACCCGAATTAAACCAAGGAGTTTGGTATACCAGAACTCACCTCCTAGGTCGCATCATCGAATCTGGGAATCTTACTGTGCGTGGCTTCATTGACGAGACTGATCTGCTTCGGCTCGATCCGACAAAAGGTGCAAGATTCATCGCCGAAGAACTGTCGATTCCAGTTCTGCTGCTGGAAGATATCGAGGTATCCGATTTCGCCGTGAAGCAATTGCCTGATGGATACCTCGCGCAACCAAACGGAGGAATGATTGCAGTGGGATCCTTGGAACCTGGAGACCTTCAGATCTCGGGAGGATGGTATCAAGTGTCTGGTAGACCAACATCAGATGGTGAAAACTGGCTAGTAGACGATCGCGTCCAACGTGGCGTGATTGTCATGTACAGCATTCCACAATCGATGGCGCGAAGGGTCGGAAACAGGATTGCAAGAGTTCTTGTCCGTGAGTTTGAATTCTAACTTCAACTCCGCTTCAGCCGCACATTTCGTAGTCGACAATCATCAACATCACTATATTGTGTGACACTCGATATGTTGTGTGAGAACGGATGGCTTTTTGGGACAATTCTGAGCAGTTGTCGCATCTTGTCCAAAATCTCGACACAGTTTGATGAGAGACACAGTTTGATGAGAAATGACCAATCATGTTGGCAGACCATTTGGTGATCCATTGCATCGACAGATGGCGTCTTGAACAGCCGACCCGGAGCATCTGAAGAACTGACCAAAGAGCTCGAAAAAGGCCCATTGAGAGCGGAAAGATGTGATGGAAGAGAAGACGAAAAGAATGATACGGCAGAGCATAAAATGAACAGACCACTGAAGCCCACGAGGAAGAAAGCTCAAACCTCGCGCGGTGAATTCATGCAAGATGAGCTTGTTGCTCTTGAAGACCGGATTATGTTTGACGGAGCAGCGGCAGCCGAGATCGTCGATGCTGCAAGTGACGCCCTCGAACCAGAACAATTGGAGCGTCATTTCTACGAAGAGGGAAATGATGCGCTGTTGGCTGCTGCGGGAGAGATGCCGCAAAATGCGCTAAGCGAAATCTATTTTGTTGATGCTTCAATTCAGAATCCGACTGAGCTGATCGCAGCGATCCCTGCTGGTGCCGAAATCATTCTCTTGGATTCAGCCGAAAACGGTGTGGATCAAATCGCTTCAGTTCTCAACGGGCGTAGCGATGTCGATGCGATCCATATTTTTTCGCATGGTAGCGAGGGCCAGCTTTCTCTTGGAGACGCCATAATTAATGCCGAAAGCATCTTGGGAACACAGAACGATTCTTTCAAGATAATCGGTCAGGCTTTGGCAGAGAACGGCGACATTTTGATTTATGGCTGTGATTTCGCCGGCAACGCTCTTGGATTGGAAACCGCCGAATTGCTGGCGAGCGTAACGGGCGCAGACATTGCGGCATCCATTGATCTCACAGGCAACGCATCTGTCAGTGGCGACTGGGACTTAGAAGCCGAAATTGGTTTAATTGAGGCGACGGCATTACAAGCTGAAGTCTGGAGCGGAGTGCTGGCCGATACAGATGGAGACGGGATCGATGACTCTGTCGATATTGACGACGACAATGACGGCATTCTGGACGTGGTCGAGCAGACGACAACGTTCACGTCGTTGTCGAATACCACGAGCTACAGCTTTGCCCAGAACAACCTTGGCAACCTTGCTCAGCACTATCCGAGCGATCTCAGCGTTCCGGGTGCCGACAACCCTCTAAATCTCTTTGACGGAGATATTAACACTGAGCTCAGGATGCATTCGTATGACATCTTCGAGTATGATTTCGGCCAGATCATTCCGGCGGGCACTTCGGTCACGCTGATCGAAGGGCCCGGTGGCGAAGACACCGGGGCGGCAATCTACGTGAGCCTGGTATCGGCAGATCCCAATGGAGACGTGCAGGCGGCGCTCGGTACAGGCAGCGGCACCGGCTATGTCAACACGGTCGCGAACTCGACGCTGATCATCGTGCCGACCACAAATACCGACACAAGTTCTCTGTCTTACGGGGTAACTCCAGCCGATGCTTCGGTCACGTTCATCATGCCGCATGATGCGCAGTTTCTTCAACTGATCGGCGATCCGCAGGATCAGCATGGTGGCTGGGCGGAGCTCGAGTTCACGACACTAACGCAGACTATCGCGAACCTCGACAGCGATGGCGACGGTCTCCCTGACCACCTCGACATCGACAAGGACAATGACGGGATCACCGACAACGTCGAGGCGCAGACCACGGCGGGATATATCGCGCCGTCCGGTCAGGGCACCGCGATGATTGATCTCGACAGCGATGGCTTAGACGACAATTATGCCGGCGGCCTGACCGAGGTCGACACGGACGGTGATGGCACGGTCGATACGCTGGATGCCGATTCCGATGGCGATGGCACGGCGGACGTGGCCGAGCGCGGCGATGGTGGCCCGACGGTAACGCCGACCGGGCCGTTCAACGATGCTGATAATGACGGCCTTCTGGATGAGTTTGAGGCCGGCACAACCACTGATGGCTACGACGTCAACGATGCCAACATTGTCGGTGACGACGGCGGAGCGGACGGCGAGTACACCAATTTTGCACTCGCCGACAGCGACCTCGACGCTGACGCAAACGAGCCGGTGCCGGGACGCACGAGCAATGATGCCGTGGCCGAGACCACCGATCTCGACTTTCGCGACAATGATCCCGACACCGATCTCGATGGCATTCAGGACAGCATTGACGTTGACGACGACAATGACGGCATTCTGGACGTGGTCGAGCAGACCGTTACCTACAGCTCTCTCGCGAGCACCACCTCCGTGACTGCGAACCAGAAGTTCGACGGAAGTTCAGGGGGCTCAAAGAATCTCGGCTTCCTGATCGATGGTAATTCCACCACCGAACCGGAGATCGCGAAGGAGACGATTGTAGAATACGATCTTGGTCAGATCCTTCTGGCCGGAACCCAGATCACCTTCACCGAAGGAACCAGTGGCTTCGACGGCCTCGTCGAGATCTATGTCAGCGACGGCACACAGGGCCCGAATGTCTATGCCAATGCGGTTACCGGCAACGGTGCGACACTGGTCTACAGCGGCCCCGCCGATGCTGACATCACGATCACCGCCCCCTTCGACATCACCCATATCCAGATCGTATCGGTCGATGATAAGGCCGGCTGGGTCTCGATGGAGCTTACGTCGCTCAGCCAGGTGATCATAACGCGGGACAGCGATGGCGATGGGCGGCCTGACCACCTCGACATCGACAAGGACAATGACGGGATCACCGACAACGTCGAGGCGCAGACCACGGCGGGATATATCGCGCCGTCCGGTCAGGGCACCGCGATGATTGATCTCGACAGCGATGGCTTAGACGACAATTATGCCGGCGGCCTGACCGAGGTCGACACGGACGGTGATGGCACGGTCGATACGCTGGATGCCGATTCCGATGGCGATGGCACGGCGGACGTGGCCGAGCGCGGCGATGGTGGCCCGACGGTAACGCCGACCGGGCCGTTCAACGATGCTGATAATGACGGCCTTCTGGATGAGTTTGAGGCCGGCACAACCACTGATGGCTACGACGTCAACGATGCCAACATTGTCGGTGACGACGGCGGAACGGACGGCGAGTACACCAATTTTGCACTCGCCGACAGCGACCTCGACACTGACGCAAACGAGCCGGTGCCGGGACGCACGAGCAATGATGCCGTGGCCGAGACCACCGATCTCGACTTTCGCGACAATGATCCCGACACCGATCTCGATGGCATTCAGGACAGCATTGACGTTGACGACGACAATGACGGCATTCTGGACGTGGTCGAGCAGACGACAACGTTCACGTCGTTGTCGAATACCACGAGCTACAGCTTTGCCCAGAACAACCTTGGCAACCTTGCTCAGCACTATCCGAGCGATCTCAGCGTTCCGGGTGCCGACAACCCTCTAAATCTCTTTGACGGAGATATTAACACTGAGCTCAGGATGCATTCGTATGACATCTTCGAGTATGATTTCGGCCAGATCATTCCGGCGGGCACTTCGGTCACGCTGATCGAAGGGCCCGGTGGCGAAGACACCGGGGCGGCAATCTACGTGAGCCTGGTATCGGCAGATCCCAATGGAGACGTGCAGGCGGCGCTCGGTACAGGCAGCGGCACCGGCTATGTCAACACGGTCGCGAACTCGACGCTGATCATCGTGCCGACCACAAATACCGACACAAGTTCTCTGTCTTACGGGGTAACTCCAGCCGATGCTTCGGTCACGTTCATCATGCCGCATGATGCGCAGTTTCTTCAACTGATCGGCGATCCGCAGGATCAGCATGGTGGCTGGGCGGAGCTCGAGTTCACGACACTAACGCAGACTATCGCGAACCTCGACAGCGATGGCGACGGTCTCCCTGACCACCTCGACATCGACAAGGACAATGACGGGATCACCGACAACGTCGAGGCGCAGACCACGGCGGGATATATCGCGCCGTCCGGTCAGGGCACCGCGATGATTGATCTCGACAGCGATGGCTTAGACGACAATTATGCCGGCGGCCTGACCGAGGTCGACACGGACGGTGATGGCACGGTCGATACGCTGGATGCCGATTCCGATGGCGATGGCACGGCGGACGTGGCCGAGCGCGGCGATGGTGGCCCGACGGTAACGCCGACCGGGCCGTTCAACGATGCTGATAATGACGGCCTTCTGGATGAGTTTGAGGCCGGCACAACCACTGATGGCTACGACGTCAACGATGCCAACATTGTCGGTGACGACGGCGGAGCGGACGGCGAGTACACCAATTTTGCACTCGCCGACAGCGACCTCGACGCTGACGCAAACGAGCCGGTGCCGGGACGCACGAGCAATGATGCCGTGGCCGAGACCACCGATCTCGACTTTCGCGACAATGATCCCGACACCGATCTCGATGGCATTCAGGACAGCATTGACGTTGACGACGACAATGACGGCATTCTGGACGTGGTCGAGCAGACCGTTACCTACAGCTCTCTCGCGAGCACCACCTCCGTGACTGCGAACCAGAAGTTCGACGGAAGTTCAGGGGGCTCAAAAAATTCGGCTTCCTGATCGATGGTAATTCCACCACCGAACCGGAGATCGCGAAGGAGACGATTGTAGAATACGATCTTGGTCAGATCCTTCTGGCCGGAACCCAGATCACCTTCACCGAAGGAACCAGTGGCTTCGACGGCCTCGTCGAGATCTATGTCAGCGACGGCACACAGGGCCCGAATGTCTATGCCAATGCGGTTACCGGCAACGGTGCGACACTGGTCTACAGCGGCCCCGCCGATGCTGACATCACGATCACCGCCCCCTTCGACATCACCCATATCCAGATCGTATCGGTCGATGATAAGGCCGGCTGGGTCTCGATGGAGCTTACGTCGCTCAGCCAGGTGATCATAACGCGGGACAGCGATGGCGATGGGCGGCCTGACCACCTCGACATCGACAAGGACAATGACGGGATCACCGACAACGTCGAGGCGCAGACCACGGCGGGGTATATCGCGCCGTCGCGGTCAGGGCACCGCGATGATTGATCTCGACAGCGATGGCCTAGACGACAATTATGCCGGCGGCCTGACCGAGGTCGACACGGACGGTGATGGCACGGTCGATACGCTGGATGCTGGATTCCGATGGCGATGGCACGGCGGACGTGGCCGAGCGCGGCGATGGTGGCCCGACGGTAACGCCGACCGGGCCGTTCAACGATGCTGATAATGACGGCCTTCTGGATGAGTTTGAGGCCGGCACAACCACTGATGGCTACGACGTCAACGATGCCAACATTGTCGGTGACGACGGCGGAACGGACGGCGAGTACACCAATTTTGCACTGAGAGACACCGACAAGGACACTGACGCTAATGAGGCAGTTCCGGGACGCTCAAGCAATGATGCTGCACCGCTCGATAGTGATCTCGACTACCGTGACAACCGCGCTGATCCCTACG
>CAVORP010000002.1:0-56423 GCA_963698645.1 uncultured Alphaproteobacteria bacterium | reverse complement strand
GATCCGGCTGCGGCCGGATTTTCTCCGTTTTATTCGAGGGTTATGCCGGAGGGGCTGAGCACCGGACCCGTCGCGAAACTGCTAAAATCGTTCTCTCCGGCGCAATATTCTCTGAACCTGATGACTGTGCCGATGTTGGTAGTGGGCCATTAGATTGGTCGTGAGAGGGGGATTAGGATGGCACGGAAACGGCATTCGGACGAAGACATTTTGAAGCTGCTGCGTGAGATTGAGCTGAAGCTGTCGGCGGGCGATGACGTTGCTTCGGCTTGTCGGAGTGTCGGTATCAGCGATGCGACATACTACAACTGGCGCAAGCGGTTCGGCGGGATGGGACGGTCTCAGCTGTCGGAGATGCGGAGCCTGGAGAAGGAGAACGCGCGGCTGAAGAAGATCGTCGCAGAGCTCGAACTGGACAAGCTGATCCTCAAGGAAAGCCTGACCTACCTAAAGCCCAGGGCCTGACGACAGAGGAGCTCCGTCAGGCCGTCATACACACGCGCCAGAAGCTCGCGACGTCTGAGCGACGGACGTGCCGGGTGATTGGCGTGGCGCGGAGCTCCCTGCAATATCGGCCGAGCCGAGAGAGATGACGATGCGCTGCGGTTGGCTCTGATCCGGCTGGCCAAGCAATACGGTCGATACGGCTATCGCAAGGTCGCAGAACTGCTGCGCGTCGAAGGCTGGACGGTCAATCACAAGAAGGTTGAACGGCTCTGGCGCGAGGAAGGCTTGCAGCTTCCGCAGCGACACAAGAAGCGCAGACGGCTCTATCACAAGGACAGCTCGATCATCCGTTTGAGGCCGACACATCCGAACCACGTCTGGGCAATCGACTTCGTCCACGACAAGCTCAGCAACGGCCGCAGCTATAAGATGCTGACCGTTCTGGATGAGTTCACGCGGCAGGCCCTTGCCGTCACGGTGCGCACGAGGATGGGCGCCGACGACGTCCTGGAGGCGCTGTATCCGCTGCTGCTGCGTCACGGCACACCTGAGTACATCCGTTCCGACAACGGACCTGAGTTCGTCGCCGAAGCGATGCAGGACTGGCTGGTGACGGTCGGTATCAAGCCCATCCGCATCTATCCGGGATCACCCTGGGAGAACGGATACAACGAACGGTTCAACGGAACACTTCGCCGCGAGGTTCTGAATGCCGAATGGTTCACCACAACGAAGCAGGCCCAGATCGTCATCAATCACTGGCTCAGACAGTACAACCACAACCGACCACATCAGGCCCTCAACATGCGGCCACCTGTCCCCGAAACCTTATTAGAGAAAGGCAGGATCACTGGCCCAAGGAAAGGGGGCTAGACACTTTGTTGCGATCAAGACAGTCGAGCAGCAATCATTGCTGTCCCTACATCGGGCGCGTGATCTTCTGGTACGCCAGAGAACGCAACTCATCAACAATCTGCGTGGTCTGGTTGCCGAGTTCGGCATCTACATCCCAAGAGGGCTGGCCCGGGTAATTGGCTTCGCCGAAGACATCACGCTGGGTGAAGTTCTTGATCTGCCCGACATCGCCAATGAAGTGATCCGCAATCTGTCCGAACAGCTCATGGCTTTGCATAAGAGGGTCCGCTGGTATGAAGAGCGCCTCAAGCAAGTGGCCAAAGAAGATGCACGTGTGCGACTTCTGCGCACGATCCCCGGTGTCGGCGCTGTCACAGCCTCAGCGATCATCGCAAGTATCGGAGATGGCCATCAGTTCAGGAACGGTCGCGAGTTCGCCGCCTGGCTGGGCCTGACGCCAGCGAACAAATCCAGCGGAGGCAAAGAGAAGTTGGGGAGGATCACCAAGATGGGCGACCAGTATCTCCGGCAACTTCTGGTCGTTGGGATGACGTCGCTGGTTCGGCAAACACGATCGCACCCTGAGCGCGCCAGCCAATGGCTGACGTCGTTGCTCGAACGCAAACCTGCCCGTGTCGCGACAGTCGCCATGGCAAACAAAACCGCCAGGATCGTCTGGGCTGTTTTGACCCGCGACGAACCATACAGCACCCGTGCTGCAACCTGAGACGAAAGGATCAACGAGTTAGCAAGACCCGCGAGATGATGGTGCACAAGTCAGCCGCCAAAACCAGGACACCCCGCCGAACGGCCCGGGCATCATAGCCCGCAAAGCTGTTAGGGACCTGGTCTGCGGAACCCATCAGGGCCAGCGGTCAAAACCGCGCAAACAGGCCGGACACATGACTGCTTCTGACAAACGCACAAATCAGATCAAAAAGGACTTGCTATGCAGGGGCCATCCACACAAGCCGTTCGCTGCGCGGGTATCCAATGTCCGCTACGGGCCGAAACCCGATACGACCGAATCTGCCGCGAATACCCGCTCTATCCACAAGACCTACAAAGGCGTCTCAACGGGTCCAGTAACCCTGAGGCTCGCGCCGTTTCCTCTTCCGGTTTCCGTATTTCTTCCGCAGCCAATCCGCATCGCGCGGCCCCGGATGCGCAGCTGCAAATCGGCAAATAATGGAACACAATGAAACCCATGATAATATTTCTTGAAGGCGGGATCATTTGCGCTTATGACAGCGGCATGTTCAAGGGTTTGCCACCACAGACAGGGGATTTTCCATGCCGAAATACAACACCAAGTTCGAGCTGACACTGGAAGACATGGACCTTATCGAAGCCGCCCTGCGCAATGCCGGCGGCGCGGCCAACGACAATCCCGTCGATGCGCTCGCGGTACAGGACCTCCTCGGCCGTCTGCACAATCAGAAGGTCTTCTACCGTCCCGGAAAGGGCGTCTACGTCGGCGGATAACGTCGCCCGCCTGACCCGAACCATGCGCATGGAATACATATGCCATGCGCATGGAATACACATCGCCCGAACGCTGCGTTAAGGGCAGGGGCACTGCCCCCAACCCACTCTGATCCTTAGGATTTCGGTCGTACCCGCGCCGCGGACTTGTCGGCAAACGCCGCCAGCCGCGCCCGCGCATCCGCCCTGAGTATTCACCACACCCGCGACGACCGCTTCGGCATAGGCGGCGTCCATCGCCGACATGTTCTGCATGTGGCTCACGGCCGAGCAGATCGCGAAATTCGATAGCGGCAGGTTCTGCGCCGCCTTCCGCGCCAATTCCAGCGCGGCCTCGAAACTGGAGCCGTCGACAAGGTATTGCGCAAAGCCAAGATCGATCGCCTCCTGTCCCTGATAGACGCGCCCGGTTAGCATCATGTCTATCATCCGCGCCTTGCCCACCAGATCGGTCACGCGGATCGTCGCGCCGCCACCGGTGAACAAGCCGCGCTGTCCCTCCGGCAAGGCCACATAGGCCGTCTGGTCCATCACCCGGATATGCGCCGCACTGGCCAGTTCAAGGCCGCCACCCACAACCGCACCCTGCAAAGCCGCGATGATCGGGACGCCGCCATATTCCATCTTGTTGAACGCCTCATGCCACCGCAGGCAGACATGCATGAAATCGGCGGGGCTTCTGTCGGCGTCATGGTGTTCGATCAGATCCAGCCCGGCGCAGAAGTGATCGCCCGCACCCGCCAGAACCACGGCCCGCACACCGGCCCGGGGGGCATCGGTGAAGAACCGGACAAGTTCCTCGATGGTGGCGATATCAAGCGCGTTCCGCTTCTCGGGCCGGTTCAGCCTGACGATCCAGACGCCATCCTCCTTGGTTCCGATCTCGAGGTTCTTAAAGTCGGACGGGTCGATTTCGATGGTCATCGGGGGCTTCCCTTTCACTGTCTATTGCATCACCATGCCGCCCGGATCGGATAGAATCGGGTCCGTTCCGTGACGTCCGTCTGGCCGCCATCACCATATGCGCGAGGTCCTTGGTATAGATCTCCAGACGCTCGAGGTCCTTCATCATGCGCAGGCTGTCGCCGCTTTCCAACCCGTCCAGGATATCGGTGTGAATGGCGATGATCTCGGCCCGCGATCGGGCCGTGAACGTGATCATGTTCATCAGCGGCTGCATTGCCTCGATCGAGCCCGATAGCTGATAGGACAGGACCGGGTTCTGCGCCCCGTCGATCAACGCAAGGTGAAAGGCCACGTCGGAGGCACAGAACGCCTCGTCGGTCAGTCCCGGCTCGCCCTGCCGTCGAAGCTCGGCCCGCATGATGTCGAGTTGTCTGGGCTGCCTGCGCGACGCTGCCAACGGGGCACAAGCCCGTTCAAGCGCGAAACGCGCCTCGCAGGCCGTGTCGAAACTCACTTCGTTCATGCTCAACAGAAGCGTCGACGTGGTGACAAGCTGGGTGCGCGCATCCTCATAGGACAGGCGATTGACGAATGCGCCACCGAAGGCGCCGCGCTGGGTACGGATCAGTGACTGTGCCGCCAGGCGTTTCAGCGCCTCGCGGATCGTGGGCCGGGAGACATCGAACTGGTCGGCAAGTTCGGCCTCGGACGGCAGGCGTTCGTCGACGATCAGCGCGCCCGATATGATCGAGTCGCGGATGGCTTCGGCGATCTGCGCCGACAGGCCTGCGGTATTTTCCGGATCAATTTTCATTTGTCAGACATTTAAAAGTCTGACATTTAAAATGCAACTGCTGACTCGGGGGTCTCCATTGCTCGCTGACAGAATTCGATCGATGCTCGGGGTGCATTGGCTGATCCTGTTCGGCGCGATCCTGACCTGTTGGCTTGCGCTCTACAGTATGGCGATCCCGCCGGAGCTTCGCGACGCCTCTCGCATCTTCGGGTCGGAATTCTGGGTCGCGCTCTGCACCGTCACGCCCGATCTGGCCGGCTATGGTCGCATCGCGCTCATGTGGGTGTTGATGTCCGCGGCGATGATGCTGCCCACGGCGCTGCCCGCCTTCGCCGCCTATGACGATATCGGGCGGACGGGTGCCACCACGGATCTTCTTGTGCTGGCATCGGCCTTCGTCGCGGTCTGGGGCGGGTTTTCCCTGTTTGCCGCGGGCCTGCAGATGGCGCTGTTCCGGCTTGATCTGGTGAGTGGCTTTGGCGACAGCCGCTCTGTCTGGCTGTCATCGGCGCTGCTGGCCATCGCCGGGGGGTATCAATTCTCCGCCCTGAAAGAGGCCTGTTTGAGCAAATGCCGTGCGCCGATCATGTTCTTTCTGCAGAACTGGGAAGAGGGGCCGTGGCGCATGGGTTTGCGGCTTGGCGCGGCCTGTCTTGGATGCTGCTGGGCGCTTATGCTGCTGGCCTTCGTGGGCGGGGTGATGAACCTTGCATTCATGGGACTCGCGACACTGATGATGACGTTGGAGAAACTGCCCGAGATCGGGCGCTGGCTTGGCCGCCCCATCGGTGCCGCCCTTCTGGGTGGTGCCGTCTGGATGGCCGGCCAAGGAATTTGACGGGAGGAGACGAAATGGCGTTGGACGGAGAGATCGGAACGGTTCCCTGGGCGATGAAGGGGGAGCTTATCCTCAACTGCAACTGCACGGTGTTCTGCCCCTGCGTTGTATCCCTTGGTCAGCATCCGCCCACCGAAGGGCACTGCCAGACATGGGGCGGCATCCGTATCGACGAGGGCCGGTATGGCGAAGTCGAGCTTGGCGGTCTGAATGTCGGCTTGATGATCGAGATTCCCGAACGCATGGCGCGGGGCAACTGGAAGGTTGCGCTATTCATCGACGACCGCGCTTCGGAAGACGCCTATGACGCTATCGTCACCATCATGTCGGGTCGGGCGCGGGGGACAACCGGCCTGTTCAGCCTTCTCGTGTCGGAGCTTCTGGGCCACGAGCGCCAGCCGATCACCTATGAGAACGAAGGCAAGACGCGCCGGATCGTGGTTGGAAAGCGGATCAAGGGAGAAGTGGTTCCGGTCGCGGGCAAGGACCCCGAGAACGATCTGGTCATCACCAATACGCAATACTGGATGGGGCCCGATATTACGGTCGCGACCGCCAATCAGGGGCGGCTACGGGCCTTCGGTCGGGTCTGGGATTTCGAGGGACGGTCGGCCGAGATTTGTCAAATCGACTGGCACGGACCAAAGTAGGCGTCTGGTCGGGAAGGAGCGGGCGCGATGCATGTGAATTTCGAAGCCGCAAAGGCGAACCCGGCGAACTATGTGCCGCTTTCACCCATATCCCATCTGAACCGGGCGGCCGCCGTGCACGGTGCGCGTCCTGCCGTGGTCTATGGCGATCTTCGCCGTGATTGGCGGACGCTGGCGGGCCGGGTGCGGGCAATCGCCGGCGCCTTGCAGGCGCGCGGGATCGGGCAGGGGGATACGGTTTCGGTCATCTGTCCGAACATTCCAGAACTGTTCGAATTGCACTTTGCCGTGCCCATGGCGGGTGCGGTCCTGAACACGATCAATTTCCGGCTGGAGGCCGAGACGATCGCCTATATCCTGCGTCATGCGGATACGAAGCTGGTCATAGCGGACAGCGCGTTCGACGGTCTTGTGAGTGCGGCCTTCAAAATTCTGGGCGAGACCCTTCCGGTGATCACCATCCGTGATCCGCAAGGGCCGGATGCCGGAAGCACGGGGGGGCCGGATTACAACGATCTTCTGGATGGGCCGGGCTTTGACGGTTCGGGCCTGCCCGCCGATGAGTGGCAGGCCATCGCGCTCAACTATACCTCCGGTACCTCGGGGCGGCCCAAAGGCGTGATCTATCATCACAGGGGTGCGGCGCTGATGGCCATGGGCACCGTGAATGCCTGGCAGGTGCCGCATTATGCCTCCTACCTGTCGATCGTGCCGATGTTCCATTGCAACGGCTGGTGTCACCCGTGGATGCTGCCGCTTGTCGGCGGCAAGATGGTCTTTACCCGCGATCCGGTCCCGCAGAAGATTTTCGATGCGATCAGGTCGGAATCGATCACGCATTTCGGAGCCGCGCCGATCGTGCTGCAGATGCTTGCCGAAAGCCCGGACGGGCCTTCTGCTCCCTATGATCCGCGGATCCGGGTGATGACGGCAGGCGCACCGCCACCGCCCGCGATCCTTGAGAAGACCGGAAAGATGGGGCTGGACGTGATGCAGGTCTATGGTCTGACCGAGACCTACGGCCATATCTCGCAATGCCTCTGGCAGGAAAACTGGGATGATCTGACCCTGTCGGAGCAGGCGGAGTTGCAGGCCCATCAGGGCGTGGCCTTTCCGATGGTCGAGGCGGTTGCGGTTCTCGACCGCGACACGGGCCTTCCCGTGCCGATGGATGGCGCGACGCAAGGAGAGGTCGCGATACGCTCGAACACCATGATGAAGGGTTACTACAAGGATGCGGCTGCGACTGCAGAGGCCTTTGCTAGTGGCTGGTTCTGGTCCGGCGATGCCGCGGTGGTGCATGAGAACGGCTATATGCAGATCCGCGACAGGTTGAAGGACGTGATCATTTCGGGCGGCGAGAACATCTCTTCGGTGGAAGTGGAGGCGGTGCTGTATCGCCATCCGGATATCCAGGCCGCCGCGGTCGTTGCCAAGCCCGACCCGAAATGGGGGGAAGTGCCCTGCGCCTATGTCGAGCTGCGCGAGGGCGCGGCGCCCACCGGGGAAGAGATCATCGCGTTCTGTCGTGGCCATCTGGCCGGGTTCAAGACACCCAAGGCGGTCGTGTTCGGCACATTGCCGAAAACCGCGACCGGCAAGATCAAGAAATTCGAATTGCGCCAGCAGGCCCGTGCAGAAGGATAACGCTCTTTGGCCCTGATTTCCCCGTCGCGGCGGTTGCGCCGCACCCCGTTCTCCAGCGCCGTCGAAGCGGCGGGCGTGAGCGGCTACACCGTTTACAACCACATGCTTCTGCCGACCTTTTTCGAAAGCCCCGAAGCCGATTACCACCACCTCAAGAAGCATGTGCAGCTGTGGGACGTGGCCTGTGAACGGCAGGTGGAATTGCGTGGGCCGGATGCCGCACGCCTGATGCAGACGCTGACCCCGCGCGACCTGCGCGGGATGCTACCCGGTCAATGTCTCTACGTGCCCATCGTGGACGAGACCGGCGGCATGCTGAACGACCCGGTGGCGGTAAAGATCAGCGAGGACCGCTTCTGGATCTCGATTGCCGACTCCGATCTGTTGCTTTGGGTCAAGGGCATCGCCAATGCCTATCGGTTCGAGGTTCTGGTGGACGAGCCGGATGTCAGCCCGCTGGCGATCCAGGGCCCGAAATCCGACGACCTCGCCGCGAGGGTCTTTGGCGAGGATATCCGCAAGCTGCGGTTCTTTCGCTTCGGCTATTTCGATTTCAAGGGCCAGCAGGTTCTGATTGCGCGCTCCGGCTACTCCAAGCAGGGCGGGTTCGAGATCTACGTCGAGGGATCGGAGTTGGGCCTGCCAATCTGGAACGCGTTGTTCGAGGCGGGCCAGGACCTGAACGTGCGCGCGGGCTGTCCCAGCGGGATTGAACGCGTCGAAGGCGGCCTTCTCAGCTATGGCAATGACATGACCAGCGAGAACACGCCCCACGAATGCGGTCTGGGCCGGTTCTGCAATACGCAGACCGCCATCGCGTGCATCGGTCGCGACGCGTTGTTGCGGGTGGCCAAGGACGGGCCGATCCGCCAGATCCGTCCGATCGAGATCAGGGATCGCGTTCCGGTTTGCGACCGCGCCTGGCCGATCATGGCGAAGGGCCAGAAGATCGGTCAGATCACCTCGGCTGCATGGTCGCCGGACTTCGATTGCACGGTCTCGATCGGAATGGTGCGGATGACCCATTGGGATCCGGGAACGGTGCTGACGATCGAGACATCGGAAGGTCCGGTCGAAGGAACCGTGCGCGAGGCGTTCTGGATCTAGGCCGGTCCTCAACTCCGCTGGCGCGGTCCACAGTCTGCGTCTCGCACTCTCTTGGTGGGCAGTGAGGCGTGATCAGCCATCCTGACTTGAAACCCGGACCCCGTCCGCGATCAGGTCGCTTGGGTGCAGGATGACCTGATCTCCGTCCTCAAGCCCGGTCAGAACCTGCGCGACGCTTTCATTGCGCTCACCAAGCTCGATGGTCCGCAGGGTCGCCCGGCCATCCTGGACGATATAGGCCGCCCAATCCGAACCGTCCCGGAACAGCGCGCCCACCGGGATAGACAGCACATTCTCTCTCCGCCAAAGCTCGATGCGGGCGATGACCCGGAACCCGTGGCCGAGCAATTGCCAGTCGGCGGGGTCGCCACGGAGGGTCAGAAAGACCTCGACCCGCCGCTCGTCGATCCCCAGGGCCGAAACCTTCGATACCGCGATGGGCTCGATCCGCCTGACCTCCGCCGGGATCGGTGGGCCACCCCAACCGGTGATTTCCGCCCGGGCCCCCTCCCGCACCCGGACCGCATCGCGTGACAGAAGATCGACTGCGATTTCCACGGTGGCTGGATCGCCTATCTCGAGGATCGGGGTGCCCAACTGCACGACCTGTTCGTCCTCGGTCAGGACACGCAGGACACGGCCCGAGACGGGCGCGATCAGGTCGAGGCAGCACGTGTCCGCCCCGTTCTCCACACCCGCCCTCAACGTGGCCTCGGCACTGTCTTTCTGACGCTCGCGAACCGCCAGATTGGCCCGCGCACTGTGGAGCGCCGCCTGTGCCGTCGTCTGTTCCAGCATGGCATTGTCCAGCGTGCGCTCGGAGATGGCCGACCGTTCGAAAAGCGCGCGCGCGCGTTCGGCCTCTGAGGTCATGAACTCCAGCGTCGCCTCGGCCTGCTCCACCTCTGCGCGCGCCAGATCGACTGCGGCCGTCGCGGCCGCAAGGGTCGCTTCGGCTACGGCCCGTGAGCGCGCATCGAGAAATGCCGGATCCGCGGGGCCGATCCTGGCCACGACCGTCTCTTGGGCGATGACAGGATCGCCCGCATGGAGGTTGATCCGACCGAGCTTCCCGGCGATCGTGGCCGAAAGCGTATAGACCTCGCGGATACGCGCCTCGCCCTCCTCCTCGACCATGACCTCGATCGTGCGCGGGGCAATCCGGGCCAGTTCGACGGTCACCGGGCGCGGAAGGAACGCCCAGACGACAAGACCAAGTGCCAAAGCAACTGCCAGCGCGGTGAAAAATCGGCGCATGTTTCATTCCCTTGTCTTGAGAACCTCGATCATGTCGAGATTATTGATCCTTCCCCGGACCGCGAAGGCCGAGACGAGAGCGGAGGCGCAGACGACCAGGCTCGCCCACGCATAGACGTCGCGCCCGACCACGAAGGGCACACGGTACAGATCGGACGAGAACGCCGCGACCATGGCAACCCCGATCCAGTATCCGATCAGCCAGCCCAGCGGTTGCGCGAAGAGGACGATGGCGGTGAGTTCAAGAAGCAGAACACTCGCCACCTCGGCGCGGGTAAAGCCCAGAACCCTGAGGCTGGCCAATTCCCGCCCCTGTTCCGAAAGCGAGATGCGGGCAAAGTTATAGACAACGCCCACGGCAATGATCGCGGCAAGAGCGACGTAGACGGTGATCATGATCGTGATGTTTTCCGCGATTGTTTCCCTGAAGCGAGAGACTGTAAGCTCCGTCACAGTCAGGAACTTGGTTTTCGGCGCGGCCTTCGCCGCCTTGTAGAAGGCCGCGCGCTCGGCCGTGTCGATCTGAAGATTGACGCCGGAAATCAGCGCCCCTTCTCCCATAATCCGGTTGAGCGCCGTCATCTCCATCACAGCACCCAGACCGACATAGCCCAGCGAGATGCCGCTG
The DNA here is from genome assembly GCA_963698645.1 of uncultured Alphaproteobacteria bacterium. Classification (GTDB taxonomy): domain Bacteria; phylum Pseudomonadota; class Alphaproteobacteria; order Rhodobacterales; family Rhodobacteraceae; genus Ovoidimarina. Next base: position 45,807 of record CAVORP010000002.1, on the reverse strand, counting down.
ACCGGCAGGCTGACCATGGGGCGGGAGTCTTCGAGGACCTCGACCGTCACATGCTCACCCGGCCGCACATCCAGCGCTTCGGCCAATGCCTCGGACAGGATCACCCCCGCCTCGGGCATCGCCATCGGGCGCAGCGACGGATCGAGCACCCGGGACAGAACCGGATCCACGGGTTTTCCCATGATCCCGATCCGCTTCGAGCGATTGCGGTGGCTGATCCGGGCGGTGACGGTTCTGAACGGCTCTGCGACCATGACGCCGGGCATCTGCCGGGCGGCGAATACCGCGCGCGCGGGCTCCGGCGCGCCGAATACCACAAGGGCGTCCTGTCGCTCCGAGCGGAAGAAGGTGACGTCGATCATGTGATCGATCGAGCCGAAGGACCAAAGGGACGCGACGAGAAGGGCCACCGACATGGCCACGCCAAAGGTGCTTGAGAATGTGCGGAACGGCCATCGAAACAGATGGCGGGCAACCATGACGCGTGTCTGACGCAGGGCCAACCGGCGCCAGAACGTCGATGTGCGGTTACTGGTAGACGGGCGGTGCGGGAGGGGCCATCGCAACCGCAGGCGGCAGGGCCGCGACCGAACGCACGGCATAAAGCGCTCCGGCGACCGCCGAGACAACCGTGACGATCGCAGCGATCCCGTAGATCTGCAGATCGCGCGTGAAGACGAGAAACGGGAAGGAAAAGAACCGTGCATAGAGATGCGCCAAACCCGAGCCGAGCCATGCCCCCGCGACAAAGCCGATCGCGATGCCGATCGCCGCGATCACGAGCACGAATTCCACGTAGTGTAGGGACACGGCGCGCGAGGAATAGCCGATCGCCTTCAGAAGCCCGATCTGTTCGCGTTCCAGCGTGACCAGCCGCGACAAGGTCATGTTGACCAGCATCGCGGCGACGAGAAGAAAGATCGGCGGAAGCACCTTCACCATGGCGCTGAGCTGTTTCAGTTCGGCATCGAGAAAGGCATGCGAAGTCTGGTCGCGCGCCCCGTGGCCCCGATCCCGCCATAGCGGGCCGTCAGCCGGTCCAGTCGAGCTGATCACCCGGTCCTCCGAAGCCCCCGGAGCCAGTTTCAGAACGACGTTGGAAAAGGCCCCTTCAAGATCGAAGGCCGCCTCGAGGCTGGTCGCGGGGCAGCCAGGCGATGCCGAAGCGAAGCGGGTCGGGCATCATCTGGCCGGGACCCAGCGCATAGATGAACTCGGGCGACAGCGCGATCGCCGGTGACGGTCAGGGTTCGCCGCTGACCATTCATCAAGAGGGCCAGCCGACCGCCCGGACGCAGTCGGTGGGCCTTGGCGAAATCTTCCGAGACGACGACCTCGTTCGACTGATTGCGGGTCGGGAAGCCGCCCCTGCCGCAGATGCAACCGGTTCAAGCCGGTGTCCGCCGTCAGAGGCAGCGACACCAGCATGACAGAGCCCGGCTCCGCCATCCCCGGCATGTCGAGAAGCCCCAGTTTCAGGATCCGCGCCTCGGCGGCCAGCACGCCGTCAATGGCCTCGATCTCTGCCATGAGCGCATTGGGCGCACGGGTCACATCGGCGAAGACATCGGCAAAGCGGTTGGCCTCGTAATAGCGCGCCCGTGTCTCGGACAGCGACGCATAGGCCCCGTTTCCGAGGATCATCGTCGCCACGCCCGCCGCCAGCACCAGCGAGATCGCCAGAACCTGCGCCCAAAGACGGAGCAGATCGCGCAGGACTTTGCGGCGAAGGGGCGAGATCACCATGATATCTCCGATGGCTTCTTCTTCGTGCTGTTCACCGTCTCTTCGACGATCCGACCGTCGGCAAAGCGCAAGACACGGTCGGCGATGCCTTGGGTGGCGGCGTTGTGGGTGATGATGAGCGTCGTGGCGCCGACCGCCTCGTTGACCTGTGTCAGCGCCTCGAGCACCTGCACGCCCGTGGCGGAATCGAGCGCGCCGGTGGGTTCGTCGCACAAGAGCACCTCGGGGTTCTTGGCGATGGCGCGCGCGATGGCGACGCGTTGCTGTTCGCCGCCCGACAACTGGGCCGGGAAATGGTCGCGCCGGTCGCTCAGCCCGACCATCGCCAAGCGCGTCGTCCGCCGACATCGGGCGGCGGGCGATTTCGGTGACAAGCTGCACGTTCTCGCGCGCGGTCAGGCTGGGCACCAGATTGTAGAACTGAAAGACGAAGCCCACGTGATCGCGCCGGAACTGGGTCAGGCCGCTGGCGTCCAGCGCAGTCAGTTCGTCGTCCCTGAACCACGCCTGCCCATCGGTCGCGGTATCAAGCCCGCCCACAATGTTGAGAAAGGTGGACTTGCCCGACCCCGAGGGGCCAAGGATGATGACCAATTCACCGCTCGAGGCCTGAAAATCCACGCCGCGCAGGGCATGGATTTCGAACGTGCCCCGGTGATAGACCTTGGTCAGGCCCTTCGCCCGAAAGATGACGTCCTCGCGATCCCTCATGGGAAACTGCTCCTGCTTGAGAAGCCAGTGTTGCGAATATGGGAGGGGGTGGAATGATGCAGGTCAAATGAGCGTGGTGTCCAAGCAAGTCGAAGTTGCCCTGAACAGGGCAGCGATGCGATCGATCATTCCGCATAATTCCAAGCCAGACCATCCCGCCTTCACGACCCCGATCCGGACACCCGGAAAGGAGGATGGCCACTATTCGTTGACGTAGGGCTTTCCGTCGGCGGCAGGCGCGCGGGCCCGACCGATCAGACCTGCCACCACGATGATCGTCGCGACATAGGGGGCCATCGCAAGAAATTCGGACGGGATCGGCGTCTGCAGAAGCGCAAGCTTCTGTTGCAGCGAGTCGGTGAAGCCAAAGACCAGCGCGGCCATGAGTGCGCCGACCGGGTGCCAGCGCCCGAAGATCATCGCCGCCAGCCCGATGAAGCCGCGCCCGCCGGTCATGTTCTCGTCGAACCGACCGACCGACCCCAGCGTGAACCATGCGCCGCCGAAGCCTGCGATCATGCCGCCGATCGTGACGTGGACGTAGCGCGTCCAATAGACGTCGATCCCAAGCGTATCGGCCGCGCGGGGGTGTTCGCCCACGGCCCGGGCGCGCAATCCGCCCGCGGTGTGGAACAGGTAATAGGTCGCGACCGCCACCATGACGAGCGCGCCATAGACAAAGATGTTCTGGTTGAAGAGCATCGGCCCGATGACGGGAATATCGCCAAGGATCGGGATCTTCCACGTCCGAAAGACCGGGCGCATTGTTGAGGTGCCGCATCTCGGCGAACACCTGGCTTGAGACATAACTTGTCAGCCCGAGCACAAAGAGGTTGATCACCACGCCCGCGATGATCTGGTCCATCCGGTAGGTCACCACCAGGCCGGCAAGGATGAAGCCGAACAGGCCGCCGATCGCCACGGCCGAGATCAGCCCGCCCCAGCCGCCGAGGATCGAGCCGACAAGCGCACCGGTAAAGGCCCCGGCAAGCAGCATCCCCTCGACCGCGATATTCACCACCGCAACCCGCTCGCACATTGTCGCGGCCAAGCCGCCAAGGGCGATGGGCACGGCCCGCACCATCGTCGCCTGCAACATGCCTGTCAGCGAAAACGCCTTGCCCGCAGTGGCCCAGACGAGAAAGGCCAGGACGAAGAGGGCGAGACCCACCCCAAGCGAAAGGGTTGTCCAGCGCCCTCCGCCGCGCAGGAATTGCCGGGCGCCCAGAAACGCGACCAGCGTAGCGGCAATATAGATGAAGGGCTGCGCCGGCACGATGAGGTCGGACAGTACCCAGGTGTCCCGTGGACGCGACAGCCGGAACGTCGCATCTCCCGGCGCCTCCCCGAAGATCACGACCACGAACAGCGCCAGCAGGATCAGGATCGCGCCGGTCACCCGGGCACGGCGTCGTGACCCAAGATCCGACACCGCATGCGCTGGCATCTGTTGTTCGGTCACGGCCATCACGCGCCTCCCCCGGTCCCGCTTCGGAACCCCCATGGAAAGATCGCCCGCACCAGAAGCGGGGCTGCGATGAACACGATGATCAGCGCCTGAATGATCCCGATAAGGTCGATCGAGACCCCTGCATCGACCTGCATCTGCCGCCCCCCGGCCTCGAGTGCGCCGAACAGAAGCCCGGCGAACAGAACGCCGACCGGGTGCGACCGACCCAGAAGCGCGACGGCGATCGCATCAAACCCGATCCCGGCGGAGAACCCCGGCGTCGCGCTGCCGAGGACGCCGAGCACCTGGTTCGCACCGCGCAAGCCCCGCCAGTGCCCCGGCGATCGCCATGGCCAGCACGATGATGAGCGAGGCACGCATTCCCGCATAGCGTGCTGCATCGGGATTGGCGCCGCTTGCGCGGAACTCGAAACCCAGCTTCGAGCGAAACAGGAGCCAGTGAACCAGAGACAACAGCGAGCAGCATCACGAAGATGCCGGCATGAACCCGCAGGTTCGGGTCGAGCCATTCGAGAAGACGCGGCAACTCGGCATTGGGGGGCACCGAACGCGAGACCGGGTCCGACCGTCCTTCCCGCTGAATCCAGGTGAGGCTGAGCATGTAGTCGAGGATGCGGTAGGAGATCAGGTTGAGCATGATCGTCGAAATCACCTCATGCGCGCCGGTGGCGGCACGAAGATACCCGGCGATGCCCGCGTAGAAGGCTCCCATCAGCGCGCCGGCCAGAAGCGACAGCGGCATCAGAATTGCGAAGGGTAGGCCTTCGAAGGTGAAACCGAAGATCACGGCGGCCAGCCCACCCATGAGAAGCTGACCTTCCGCCCCGATGTTGAAGAGTCCCGTCCGGAACCCGAGCGCAAGTCCAAGCCCCGCAAGGACAAGGGGAATGGCCGCAGTCAGCGTCTCGGACAATGCATTGATCGACCCCACCGACCCCTGCAGGAGCGCGACGTAGGACCGTCCGATCGTGGACAGGTCCACCCCGGTGGCCAGCATCGTCAAAGCGCCCAGCACCAGCGCCACCACCACCGCGAAAAGCGGCACGACAACCAGATCCTCGAACTCCGCCCGGCCCGGGGCCGCCCGTGCGAGAAGCTTGTCGCGTGCAGTATCGAGAGATTCGTTCAGGCTCATGCCGCCGCCCCCGCCATGGCAAGTCCGACATCCGCCTTGGGCGGCGGTCCGGCGCTGGCGTCGAATTCGGCGACGATCCGGCCTTTGAACATCACCACGATCCGGTCTGACAGCGACAGGATCTCGTCCAGTTCGGAGGACATGATCAGCACCCCGTCGCCCTCGGCGCGGGCGGCCATGAGCCGGGCGTGGATATATTCGATCGAGCCCACGTCGAGCCCGCGTGTGGGCTGCGCCGCGATCACGAGCTTGGTGTCGCGCATCAGTTCGCGCGCAACCACCAGCTTCTGCTGATTGCCGCCGGAAAGGTGGCCCGCGCGGGCATGGATCGACGGCGTACGCACGTCGAAATCCATTGCCGCCGTCGCGGACCAGTCATTGACCGCGTCCCAGCGCAATTGCGGCCCGCTGGAGAACCGGTCTGAATAGTAGCTGTCGAGCACCATGTTTTCGGCCACGGTGAACTCCGTGATCAGGCCCATGCGTTGCCGGTCCTCGGGGATATGGGCCATGCCCATCCGGTGGCGCGCCCGCGGCGAGGCACGGGTGATGTCCTCGCCGTCGAACAGGATGTGACCCGCCTCCGGCGGGCGCAATCCGGTGATCGCCTCGATCAGGGCGGATTGCCCGTTGCCCTGCACCCCCGCGATCCCCACCACCTCGCCCGACCGTACCGTCAGGCTCACATCATCGACCACGACGTCATCGGCGTCGTTCAGAACCGTCAGGTTCCGGACTTCAAGCCGCGGAGGCCCCGGTTCGAACGCGGTCTTTTCCACGTCGAACTGAACTGGCCGGCCCACCATGGTCTCGGCCAGTTCGGCGCGCGTCACCGTCTTGGGGTCGCCTTCGCCGACGATCCGGCCTGCGCGCAAGACGCTGATCCGGTCGGCGATCTCGATGATCTCGTTCAGCTTGTGGGTGATGAAGATGATCGCCTTGCCGGCATCGCGGAGCGAACGCACGATCTGAAAGAATTCCTCGACTTCCTGCGGGGTCAGGACGGCAGTCGGTTCATCGAAGATCAGCACGTTGGCGGAGCGAAACAGGACCTTGATGATCTCGACCCGCTGCTGAACGCCCACAGGTAGGGTCTCGATCAGCGCATCGGGGTCGACGCTAAGCCCATAGGCCGCGCCGATCTCGCGCACCTTCTCGCGTGCCGCATCAAGATCGAGATGGTTCAGCCGCCCCGTGGGCTCGACCCCAAGGACCACGTTCTCGGCCACGGTGAACACGGGCACGAGCATGAAATGCTGATGCACCATGCCGATGCCCGCCTCGATGGCGTCACCCGGGCCGCTGAAGGCCACGGGCGAACCGTTGATCAGGATTTCGCCCGCATCGGGTCGGTAAAGGCCACAGAGAACGTTCATCAGGGTCGATTTGCCCGCGCCGTTCTCGCCCAGAAGGCCAAGGACTTCGCCCGCTCGGGCGGTCAGGTCCACGTCCTCATTTGCCACCACCGGACCGAAACGCTTGGTGATGCCCCGCAACTCGACGTCCATGGCTCCGCCCCCTTCCGAGCGCATGGGCCTAGTTGCCACCGACGGCGATCGACCCGTCAATGATGCCGGCGCGAACCTGCTCCAGCTCGGCAGCAAGTTCTTCCGGAACCTCATCCTGGAAGTCATGGAAGGGTGCGATATCCACGCCGCCGCTTTCGAGCGTCCCGACGATCACGCCACCCTCGAACTGGTCTGCCATGGTCTGCTCGATCACCTGATACACGGTCGAGTCCATGCGCTTCATGATCGAGGTAAGATAGACATGCCCGCGCTCTGGGTCGGTCAGGAAAAGATCGGCATCGACGCCGATGATCTTCAATTCGTCGGTGCCAAGCTCGTTGGCCAGCGCCGCCGATCCAAGGCCCACGGGTCCAGCGACCGGCAGGACGATGTCCGCCCCTTCGTCATAGAGGTTCTGGGCGAAGGCGCGCCCGTCGTCGAGCGACTCGAAATTGTTGGTGAAAAGCCCCTCGCGCGTGTCGGCGTCCCATCCGAGCACCGTAACCGTGGTCCCGTGGATCTTGTTGTAGTGCTCCACGCCCTTCACGAACCCGTCCATGAAGATGGTGACGGGTGGAATGTTGATGCCACCAAAGACGCCAAGTATCCCCGACCGCGTCATCCCGGCAGCCAGATAGCCGGCAAGAAACGCGGCCTCGTCGGTCGCGTAGACCTGTCCAAGGACATTGTCGATGGCGGGGTCGTAGGCGTAGTCGACGATCGAGAAGAGCTGTTCGGGATTGGCAGTGGCGGCGGTTTGGGTCGCGTCGCCAAGAAGAAAACCGATCGTGAAGATGATATCGCATTGTCCGCCAAGTAGTGAATTCAGGTTGGCTTCATAATCCGTCTCGGCCTGTGACTCGAGAAACCGTGCCTCGACCCCCAATGTCTCCTGTGCGTTCAGCACGCCTTGCCAGGCCGTCTGGTTGAAGCTGTTGTCGTCGATTCCGCCGGTATCGGTGACCTGGCAGGCGGTAAAGGCCATGGCCGATGTCGCAAGGCCCAGAGCGAGAGGGAGGCCAAGCCAGCCCAGTTTGCTTGAAATTGTCATCTCTTTCTTCCTCCAGATTGCGGCGCCTGCTGCGCAGGCCCGCGCGGGTTTCACACCGATAGACCGTCAGCCCGAAGCAATCCCACGAGCGACGTGGTGCAGACGGCGAGGCCGGTGATATCGGCAAGGCCGGGCGGATCGAGTTGGGAGGCGCGGTCATCCGCGACGTCATGCCATCGCGAAAGCGTGGAAAGCCCGCGCATGTCGTCACGATCGCGTCCCGCAGGGGCAGCGGCAGTGGCCCCTGCAATGCAAGATGCCGGGACCAAGATCGAGCGTGGTCTGAACATGCCGGAAAATTCCTCCCCATTTGCACAGTCGATTATTGGCGATTCGCGGGCGCACGTTTTGATCTGCGACAATCGATTGGCGCTTCTGTGACCCCCTCCGTTCGGGGTCCCTGTCGATCGGTTGGCTCTGGACTGGTCTTGGACTTCCGTCGACTGGCGAGCACATTCCCGCGTTGTCACGCCTGCGCGGCAGGCATGGGGAGTGCGTTGGTTGAAGCCGGTTTCTATTGTGTTTTCTGCAGGCTTCCCAATTCCTAGCGACGATGCAAACCGGTTGATTGTCGGTTAGCCGGAAAGAAGCATCGCTCACTTTACCGCACCCTATGGGAGTTTGCGTGCTCCGCGGGGAATTGTGGTCATCACAGACCAGGCGCTCGGACCAGAACCGGTGAAAGGCTCGAAACAGCCCGGAGCGAACACCAGGTATCGGCACAGTTTGGGTCCAAGACCGCAGCAAATGCGGTTTCATGTTGGTTCATGACCCTTCGGCATGATATCGATGAGTGGAAATCTTGTCCGAGGAGTTATGAGATGCGGAAATTCTTTACCATTTCGGTCGTTGCGACTGTGTTGGGGCTGTCTGCGTGCAACGAGGTCAATTCGGACTTGGAGCGTGCCGTCGTGGGCGGCGCAATCGGCTGCGCCGCCGGAGAGGTGTTCGCCAACGGGCGCTGCGTTGAAGGTGCAGTCGTGGGCGCAGGCGTCGGTGTCTTGACGAACTAAGACACTGACCGAGCGTCGGTCTTTGTCAGCCCGGTCTTTGTTGGCGTCCGGCCCCGGTCGGATGGCGTTGTTCGCTGTGGCGACTCTTGCCTGTCGTCGCAGGCGAGATTGCCAATTGCGGGAGAATGACCGCCGCTAGGATTTGGCCGATTAAAATCGACGAAATGCAGCATCGGAAGCGGTGATGCTTGTATTTCATGACATTTTGGCCGCACCCAATTCGTCGATCAGAACAAGCGCCGAGGCCAAGGCATGCTTGGCTTCGTGCTGTTGAATTGGGTCAAGTTCCGCTGCCATACGACAGGTATCGCTTTCAAAAAGCCCTTCTGCTTTTCGAAGACCTTTGAAGAACCGGATGCTGATGTCGACATGTTGGTTCGAGAAATTGAGGATCGGCAACAGGCGTTCGAAAAGAGCGCGGGCTTCGGCGGTCCGCCCGCTTGTGTAGAGTGAATAGATCGCGACATAGACGCGCTCCATCCCTGTAGGAATGAACGCCTGAACCCCGCGTGCCATCGCATCCATTAGCTGAGTTACCGCCCAGCCACCGCATACATTCAAACGGGTCGCGGTGGCGCGCAACACCGATGAATACTTGATACCGGCCTGCTGTGTTTCGATTTTCAGCCAGGTGAATTTTTGAACGTTTTCAGAGAGATAAACGATCTCATCGAGATCCAGCCCACCACCGCTCCAGTCCAGGTCCTGAACCATGACGACGTTCGGCCCGTGCTGCGCCAAGTCCTTGAGCAAATCGAGTTTTCCGGCACGATCCAGCTTGTCGGGAAGTTGCACGCAAATTCCCGCCGCGCCGACGGATCTGGCCACTTTGGTAAGCTCCAGACTGTCGCCGATATCCGGTGAAGTGACGCTGACAATGAACGGAATACGCCCTGAGTTGGCGTCAGCTACAGTTTCAACATACTGGATCTTTTCCTCCAGCGTCAGGGTTGCATATTCTCCCGCAACGGCCAGTCCAAGCATTCCCCCGCAGCCCGCATCGACTGAATGGTGAACCAACCGGCGCAACGAATTGTGGTCAACTGTTTCGTCTTCAAGGAAGGGCGTATTCAGACTTGGCACGATGCCTTTCATGGCCTGGAGCCTCCTTCATGGATCGATCAGCGTAAGGCCGCAGTCTCGTTCAGTGGCAGCGCAGCTGAAAGACACCCATACCCCAGCCCACCATGGGCTGGCGGATTGGGCCCGGAAAATCGATCATCCATGGGATCGGCCTTTGGTTGAAACCGTGTATCGCAGGAGAGTCGAATGCGGCCAGCGGCAGAGTTGTTGTCGAAAGAACCATGGACCGTAAACATTCCAAAGATCAGGCAGTCGCCCAGATCAAGTTCCGCAGTCAGAAAGTGGCTGCGCTTACGTTGCACCAGATCAATCGGGCTTTCTTCGATATGACCGGGGCGCGACGGATCGCGGTCGACATCATGGCCTTCAAACTGCTCTCTTATATCGAACCAGTTGTGAGATCCTTCCAGGATATACAACGGCCCGTCGCCGAGGCTGATGGGACTGAGCGGCGTCCAGCAGGTCACCAACCGTTGTGATCCGCGGTTCATGTAGGGGTGGTCAATATGTGGCGGGCTCGCCCGGCCGGCTGTCATCGCTCGCAACCATGCAAAGGAGAAATTGCTTGCAGGTCCCTCAAAGAGTTGCTCCATCACCCGGGTAATACGCGGGCCATTGATGACAGATCGCAACGCTTTGCCATCGCTGACAGATCGCCAGAACGCCCCCAGATCCTTTGTATTGCGATAAAGTTCGCGTCGGCGGGATGTGCCTGATGCAAGACCCAATTCGACCGGTTCCTGAACTTCACCGACCGCTTCGAGACGATGCAGAACTTCGAGCCTCGCCTCTTCCACAGCGTCCCGATCATGAACACCGCGCAACAGCAGGTACCCGTTGCGATCAAGCTGATGCGCAAGGTCGGTTTCCAAATAAGTCTCGCACAACCGACTGACGGTTGCGGGTGGCACAGGCGCGCCCTTCAGGGTTAACGCCGTTTCAGGTGTCGAAATCAATGTAAGCCCCCCTGATCTTGGGCAAGGTTCCGACATGTTACTTTCGCAGTCAACGCGCAGGCGAGAACGGGCAATACTGCGGTTCAGATGGATGCGATGTTCGCAGCAATCCGCCGCCATTCAAGCTTTGCCCCAGATCAATTCAATCATTGAGCGCGAACTCCCGAGTCGAGCCAATTTCAAGCGAAACCGAACCGTCGCTCATACAGGGTTTCAATCCCCGTTCGGTGCAAGTTCCGCGAACTCCGCGGCAAAACGGAGGATCGTTCGAGGCGGTTGGCAGAGCATTTCAAATCAATGATTTAGGCAAAAATGATGTTCGTACCTCAGAAATATCTAGACACGAGGTACGTACCTCAAATAGCCTTCTCAATACATAGCAGGTCGAACACTTGAGAGAACGACCGCATCCTGGGAGGATCACATGAAGAATTTTGGATTGGTTTCGGTCAGTGCTTTTTCACTTGCCGCTGTAGGAATTGTGTCTGCGGCGCAGGCCGAGGATCTCACGCTATGCTGGGCGGCGTGGGACCCGGCCAACGCGCTGGTGGAACTGAGCAAGGAATTCGAGGCCGAATCCGGTCACACGATGAACTTCGAGTTCATTCCCTGGCCCAATTTCGCAGACCGGATGCTGAACGAACTGAACTCCGGCGGGAAGCTCTGTGATCTTCTGATCGGTGATAGTCAGTGGATCGGCGGCGGGGCTGAGAACGGGCATTACGTGAAGCTGAACGATTTCTTCGACGCCGAAGGCATCAGCATGGATGATTTCGCACCAGCGACGGTCTATGCCTACTCCACATGGCCCAAAGGCACTCCGAACTACTACGCGCTTCCGGCGATGGGCGATGCAAATGGCTGGTTCTATCGCAAGGACTGGTTTGCGAACCCCGATATTCAGGCAGCCTACAAAGCCGAAACAGGCCAGGATCTTCGCGAGCCGCAATCGCAGAAAGAGTTGCTTCAGATCGCGCAGTTTTTCCAGGGTCGGGAAATCGACGGCCAGACGGTATATGGCGCCTCGATCTTCACCGAGCGCGGCTCGGAAGGGATTACGATGGGGGTGACTTCGGCGTTGTATCCTTGGGGGTTCAAATACGAGAACACGCCCGGCTCCTATGATATGGAGGGGGCGGTGAACTCTCCCGAGGCTGTGGAGGCGCTTGAGTTCTACAAGGAGCTTTACAGTACAGCGACACCTCCGGGCTACACCAACGCCTATATGGGTGAGAGCCTCGATGCGTTCAAATCGGGTCAGGTCGCGATGGCGATGAATTGGTTCGCGTTCTTCCCCGGCCTTTACGCTGACCCCAACACCGGCGGCGACAAGATCGATTTCTTCGTCAATCCGCCACAGAACCAGGCCGGATCGACCTTGGGCGGTCAGGGTATTTCGGTGGTCAGCTATTCTGAAAAGCAGGATGCCGCGCTGGAATACATCAAGTGGTTCGCGCAACCTGATGTTCAGGCGAAGTGGTGGGAACTGGGCGGTTATTCGGCGCATAACTCGGTGCTGAACGATCCGGGTTTCGTCTCCAGCCAGCCGTTTGCCGGTGACTTCCTGGAAGCCATGGGTGCGGTACAGGATTTCTGGCAGGAGCCAGCTTATGCCGAGCTTCTTCTGGCAATGCAGAAGCGTATTCACGACTACGTGGTCGCCGATCAGGGGACCGCGCAGGAAGCGTTGGACATGCTTATCCAGGACTGGACCGAAGTCTTTGAGGACGAAGGCAAGCTCTGAGGCAGTGGTGTGGCGGGCCTTTCAATGGCCCGCCATACGAACCTGACGCACAGGCCGGCACCCGCCGACCTGCTGCGTCCCACTCAACCGGTCAGACGGGAAGAAAGCCAATGTCGGATGGTGCCATAGACCGCGTTGCGAAAGCGACGCCAGCGAGAGTTGCACGCAAAATCAAGGGATTATCTGATCGAGCGATCGCCTGGATTTTTGTGGCTCCGACGATTTTCCTGCTTCTGGCGATCAATATCTTTCCGTTGATCTGGACGATCCAGCTCAGCTTCACGAACTACCGGGCGAACCGTCTGACGCTCGAACCGGAATTCATCGGCCTGCGTAATTACGAGCGCATCCTGACCGACAGCGATATCTGGCTGAACATGCAGGCCACAGCGCATTTTCTGATCTGGACGATCGTTTTGCAGGTGCTGATCGGCTTTACGCTGGCCTATCTGATCAACAAGAACTTCAAGGGATCACCGTTCTGGACCACGGTCATCGTTCTGCCGATGATGTTGTCGCCCGCAGTGGTGGGCAATTTCTGGAAGTTCCTGTACCAGCCGCAAATCGGGCTGTTCAACTACATCGTGAGCTTCTTCACGGGCAAAGACCCATCGAGTTTTCAGATGCTGGGATCGGTCGATCTGGCGCCGTGGTCGATCGTTATCGTTGATACGTGGATGTGGACGCCGTTCGTGATGCTGATCTGCCTTGCCGGGCTCAGGTCCATTCCCGATTACATCTATGAGGCAGCCGAAGTGGACCGGGCGTCCAAACTGCGGCAGTTCTTCACGATCACCATTCCCATGGTGCTGCCGTTTCTGATGCTGGCGGTGCTGTTCCGGGGGATCGAGAACTTCAAGATGTTCGACCTTGTGGTGCAGTTGACCGGCGGAGGGCCGGGATCGGTCACCGAACTGACGTCGATCAACCTGAAACGAGAAGCTTTTGAGAAGTGGCGAACGGGCTATGCCAGCGCCTATGCCATCATTCTATTCGTGACCGTCTTTGGGCTGGCCTCGATCTACGTCAAGGCTTTGAACAAGGTGAAGGAGAGATGAGCGCACATTCCATCAACGCACCATCGTCGCGGCAGAAATGGATCGCCGGCGTTCTGGTGATCCTCTACGCGTTGATCACGATGATCCCTCTTGCTTGGATCATGCTGACGGGCTTCAAGTCGCCGTCTGACGCAATCAGCTATCCACCGAAGGTCCTGTTCGAACCGACGCTGGAAGGCTATGTCAACCTGTTCACCACACGGACCCGGCAGACCGAAGAATTCCTGGCTGCCAATCCACCTGAGAACTGGGCAGACGAGATCGTGCGCCAGTATGACATGGTGATCGTCGGCCCGTCGAAATTCGGCGAGCGTTTTGTGAACTCGGTGATTATCGGGTTCGGGTCCACCTTCCTGAGTGTATTTCTGGGCACGTTTGCCGCCTATGCGTTCAGCCGGTTCAAGATACCCCTCGCCGATGATCTGTTGTTCTTCATCCTCAGTACACGGATGATGCCGCCCATTGCCGTCGCGATCCCGATTTTCCTGATGTATCGGAACCTTGGGCTGTCGGACACGCATCTGGGGATGATCCTGCTTTATACTGCAGTGAACATCAGTCTTGCGGTCTGGTTGCTCAAGGGTTTCATCGACGAGATCCCGCGCGAATACGAAGAAGCCGCCCTGATAGACGGCTACACGCGGTTTCAGGCGTTCTACAAAGTGGTCTTGCCGCAGGCCGCGACCGGCATCGCATCGACCGCGATCTTCTGCCTGATCTTTGCGTGGAACGAATATGCCTTTGCGGTGCTTCTGACTTCGGCCACGGCGCAGACAGCGCCGCCCTTCATTCCGACCATCATCGGGATTGGCGGGCTTGACTGGCCGGCCGTCGCGGCAGGGGCGACGATCTTTCTCATGCCGGTCATGATTTTCACCATTCTTCTGCGCAAGCACCTGTTGCGCGGAATAACCTTCGGGGCAGTCCGCAAATGAGTTCGTTCTTCAAGGGCCTCGTCCGGTTCCGCAGGGGATCCTGGGAGTTGCTGGCGACCATCCTGATCGCGCTGGGTGTGTTCATGCTGATGCAGCCCTTTGCACTCTGGATGTACACCTATTCGTTCATTGTCACCTTGGTGGGCACGGTGATGTTCATCATCGTCAGCCATTTTCCGGAGTAACGCATGGCCCAGATCGTCATTCGTAATCTCAGGAAAGAATTCGGTGATTTCACTGCCGTTCGCGAAAGTTCGTTCACGATCGAAGATGGCGAATTCTTCATGCTGCTGGGGCCATCAGGCTGTGGCAAGACGACGACCCTGCGCATGATCGCAGGGCTCGAACTGCCGACCAGCGGGGAGATCTTTCTGGATGGCGAAGAGATCAGTCAGAAACCGCCATCGCAGCGGGACATCGCTTTCGTGTTCCAGATGTTCGCGCTCTATCCGCATTTGAATGTTCGCAAGAACATCACTTATCCGCTGGTGAGCCAGGGGATGCCAAGAGCGCAGATCCGCAAGAAGCTGGATGAGGTCGCACGGATTCTGGGAATCGAGGATATCTTGAACCGCCCCGTGGGTGGCCTGTCTGGTGGAGACCGGCAACGGGTGGCACTCGGCCGCGCGATCGTGCGCGAACCAAAGGCCTTCATGATGGACGAGCCCCTTGGCGCCCTCGACGCGGAATTTCGCGAGCGGATGGCCGAAGAGTTGCGCGCGCTGCACGACCGGATGGGGGCCACGACGGTCTATGTGACCCATGATCAGCTGGAGGCCATGCAGATGGGTGACAAGATCGTGGTCATGAACAATGCGGTGGTCGAACAATTCGGCACTCCGCAAGAGATCTATGACATGCCTGCCACGATGTTCGTCGCCGACTTTATCGGATCGCCGTCCATGAACTTTCTGCCGTTCACCGGAAGCGTCGCGTCTGGGGCCGGAGAGGTGTCGTTTGGCGGCGCGACGCTTGAGGTGCCGAAGATGCGTGAGGGTGCCGAAGGATCGCTTGTCTTTGGTGTGCGACCCGAGCATGTGCGCCTGACCGATGCCGGGGATTATCGGGCCGAAGTGATCGCGACCGAATATCTGGGCACGACGCAGATCGTGACGCTGAACAGCCCCAACGGCCCGGTCAAGGCGCGGATCGGATCGGAGCAACCAGCACGCGTGGGTGAAAAGGTCGGGTTGGGATTTGTGTCGCAGACGGTGACACTCTTCCAGAAAGAGACAGGGCGCGCCCTGCGTTCAGCCCTGAATGAGGGGGTGCTTGGTCATGGCTGAGGTTGAGCTCAGGGGGATCTCAAAATCCTTTGGTGCAAACCGCGCCCTTACCGATGTCTCGCTGACCGTCGAAGATGGAAGCTTTGTCGTTCTTCTTGGTCCTACAGGTGCGGGCAAGACCACGACCCTGCGCCTGATTGCGGGACTTGAGAAGCAGGACAAGGGCGACATCATCATCGGTGGGCGGACCGTCAACACGGAAACGCCCGCGCAGCGCGATGTGGCGATGGTGTTCCAGCAATACTCGCTTTATCCGCATCTGACCGTGCGGGACAATCTGGCCTTTCCCCTGCGCTCGCCGATCCTCAAGACTTCCGAGGCAGAGATCGCGCGGAAGGTACAGGCCGTGGCCGAGGTGCTGCATATCCCGCATAAGCTGGACAACAAGGCTACCGAGCTGTCGGGGGGCGAGATGCAACGTGTCTCGATCGGCCGGGCACTGGTCCGTGACCCCGCCATATATCTGATGGACGAGCCGCTTTCGTCGCTTGATGCACGGTTGCGGGCCGATCTTCGGGTCGAGTTGAAGCGCATTCATGCGGAGCTGGCCGCGACCCTGCTCTACGTTACTCACGATCAGATCGAGGCAATGACCATGGCGTCGCATGTGGGGGTGCTGGACGAGGGACAGCTTGTCCAGTTTGGAACGCCACGAGAGATCTATGAGAACCCGGAAACGCTTTATGTGGCTGCCCGCCTTGGACAGCCGCGGATCAATATTCTGCCCATCGGCCTATTCGAGGAAGTAGCACCACCCGGGGCGGATCGCATCGGTCTTCGCCCTGAGCATATCGAGCAGGGAAGGGGGCGGGATGCCGCCGTTGTGCGGGTGGAGCATCTGGGGGATCAGACGCGTCTGCATCTCAAGCTTGGCAACCATGACGTCATCACGCTGACCGATCCGCATGCAACACTGAACCCCGGCGACACCATTCAGATTACGCCCAGGAACCCGTTGTTCTTCGACGCATCGGGCGACCGCATCAGGTAAGGAAGCATATTCATGGCACAATTCATGAACGCCAAGGAAACGTTAGTGACAGAGGCAATCGACGGTCTGTTGGCCTTGTCCGGTGGGGCGTTGACGCGCCTGGATGGGTACCCCCACATCAAGGTCGTCTACCGCAGCGACTGGGACAGATCGCGGGTGGCGTTGGTTTCGGGGGGCGGGTCCGGACATGAACCTGCCCATGCTGGCTTTGTCGGGCGCGGCATGCTGACCGCTGCCGTCTGTGGCGAGGTTTTCGCGTCACCTTCGGTCGAGGCCGTACTTGCCGGTATCCTTGCGGTGACCGGAGAGGCGGGATGCCTTCTGATCGTGAAGAATTATACAGGAGACAGGCTGAACTTCGGGCTCGCAGCCGAACGCGCGCGCGCGCTCGGCCGGAAGGTCGAGATGGTGGTGGTCGATGATGATATCGCACTTCCCGATCTGCCACAGCCAAGGGGCGTTGCGGGCACATTGTTCGTGCACAAGATTGCAGGCGCCGCCGCCGAAGCGGGGCAAAGCCTTGAAGAGGTGACACTTGCCGCGCGGGCAGTGATCGCGAAGGTCGCATCCATCGGAAAGAGCCTTGATACCTGCACCGTTCCGGGATCGCCGAAAGAGGCGCGCATTCCGGCGGGCAAGGCCGAGCTTGGGCTTGGTATCCATGGCGAACCGGGGGTGGAGCAGGTGGATTTCGCCACGGCCGAGGCGGCGATGGAGATGGTGGTGGACAAGCTGCGCCCCCATTCCGGAGAAGGTCACCAAGTGGTGCTTCTGAACAATCTGGGCTCGACAACACCGCTTGAGATGGCGGTACTTGGAAATGCGCTGGCCCGAACCGGCGTCGCGCATCATGTGATCGGACCGGCCCCGATGATGACATCGCTGGATATGCACGGGTTTTCGGTTTCGATCCTCAGTGCGACCGAGGCAGAACTGGCAGCGCTTGCGGCACCGGTGAAACCGCCAGCATGGCCCGGGATGTTTGCCGTCGTCGATGTGCCGGTTGCTCCGCTGCCAGACGGGCTTTCCCCGATCCAGCCGATTGCATCAGAGAACGCCCGCACCCGGAAGATGATCGAACATGTGGCGGACTTGTTGATTGCAGCGGAGGCGAAGCTCAATGCGCTGGATGCAAAATCAGGAGATGGCGATACCGGCAGCACCCTTGCCACAGCCGCCCGCGCGCTCAAGAATGGGCTTGATCGTATGCCGCTTGCTGATCTTACTCAGCTTTTCCCTGCTCTTGGGAACGAGATCAGCCAGACGATGGGCGGGTCCTCGGGAGTTATTCTGGCGATCTATTTCAACGCAGCCGGGGATGCCTGCGCGAACGGGGCTCCTGTAGACAAGGCCCTGCGAGAGGGATTGCGTCGGGTTTCGGAGGTGGGCGGGGCGCAGATCGGCGATCGAACCATGATCGACGCGCTGGCACCAGCCCTCGATGCTTTGAGCGACGGGCTGGACGCGTCGGCACGTGCAGCACGCGCCGGGGCCGACGGGACCGCAGCAATTCATCGCGCGAAGGCGGGCCGGGCGGCCTATGTGCCGGGCGCGAACCTCAAGGGTCATAACGATCCGGGCGCGGAAGCCGTGGCAATCCTGTTTGAGGGACTTGCCGAAAAACTGAGGGTCTGACGTCGTCGTGAACCAAAGCAGTCTGAAATCTCTGGAAAAACCTACGGTCAACGACATTGCGCGCGTGGCCGGCGTCAGTCTGGCAACAGTGGATCGGGTGCTGAATGAGCGACCGGGTGTTCGCGCAAAGACGATCGACAAGGTTCAGCGTGCGATCGTGGAACTGGGCTATGTCCGCGATACGTCAGCCGCGAACCTGGCGCGGCGCAGAGTGTACAATCTGGTCTTTGTTCTGCCGGAGACAAACAATGAATTCATTGTGGCTCTGCATTCACAGATCGCCGAACAGGCCGCGAAACTGGCCCATGACCGTACCACATTACGGACCCGGACGGTGGCGCCCTTTGATCCGCAGGAGATCGTTGCGATCCTCGATCGGCTTGACCCTTCTGAAACCGACGGAGTCGCGGTCTTCGGCCCCGAGACGCCTGCCGTGCGCGACGCGGTGAAGCGCGCAAGAGATCGGGGGATCGCCGTTGTTGCGCTGGTCTCGGACCTGCCGAGTTCCGAACGCGACCACTTCGTCGGGATCGACAACGTGTCGGCGGGTCGTACGGCCGCGCAACTGATGGGACGGTTCGTGCGGCGGAAGGGTCGCATCCTTGTGATCACAGGTTCGCGGCTGGCGCGCGACCATCTGGAGCGACGTCAGGGCTTCGATCTTGTGATGAGCGCTGAGTTCCCGGAGCTTGAAGTCGTGGCATCGATCGAAGGGCGCGACGACCCGGCCCTGATTCAGTCGCTTCTGCCGGATGTCTTTGCGGCCTATCCCGATCTCTGCGGCGTGTATTCCTCGGCGGCGGGGAATCCGGGGTTGATCCGGTTTCTGGAGGAAAACGAGGTTTCCAAGGATCTAGTCGTGGTCGCCCATGAGCTCACACCATCATCAAAGGCGGCACTGTACGAGGGCACGTTCGATGCTTTGATCTCGCAGGATACCGGGCACCTTGTCCGATCCGCCGTGCGGCTGCTCAAGGCCACTGCCGACCGGGTTCCGTTCAACCCGACGCAGGAGCGGATTCGGATCGACATCTATCTCAAGGAAAACATCCCGCCGGAGTAGCCGTCGGGGCAGAAGGGAGGACTGACATGAGAACGATCAAGGGACCAGCGCTGTTTCTGGCGCAGTTCGCTGGTGATGAGGCTCCGTTCAATTCATGGGAGGCAATCACCAAATGGGCGGCCGATTGCGGCTATAGAGGGGTGCAGGTGCCCAGCTGGGATGGCCGCCTCTTTGACCTCTCGAAGGCGGCGGAAAGCAAAACCTATTGCGATATGTTCAAAGGGCAGGCCGCAGAAAATGGAGTCGAAGTGACAGAGCTATCGACCCATCTGCAGGGTCAGCTTGTCGCGGTTCATCCCGCATATGATGCTGCATTTGATGGGTTCGCCGATCCCTCCGTTCGCGGCAACCCAGCCGCGCGTCAGGAATGGGCGGTGGATCAGGTCATGAAGGCTATTTCCGCCTCGGCCAATCTGGGGATCTCCGATCACGTGACCTTTTCGGGGGCCCTTGCCTGGCCTTATGTATATCCTTGGCCACAACGCCCTGCTGGCCTTGTTGAGACCGCATTCGATGAACTGGCAAATCGCTGGCGGCCCATTCTCGATCATGCCGAAGAGATGGGAGTGAATATCTGTTACGAAATTCATCCCGGTGAAGATCTTCATGACGGTGTAACATTCGAGATGTTTCTGGAGCGTGTAGATGGGCATGCCCGGTGCAACATGCTCTACGATCCGTCTCATTACGTGCTGCAATGCTTGGATTATCTCGACAACATCGACATCTACAAAGACCGGATCAAGATGTTCCACGTCAAGGATGCAGAGTTCAATCCGACCGGGCGGCAGGGAGTTTATGGCGGCTATCAGAGCTGGGTTGACCGGGCGGGCCGGTTCCGGTCGCTGGGCGACGGGCAGGTCGATTTTGCGGCGGTATTCTCCAAGATGGCGGCGAATGATTTTGGCGGCTGGGCCGTTGTCGAATGGGAATGCTGTCTGAAGCACCCGGAGGACGGCGCTCGGGAAGGCGCACAGTTCGTCTCCGATCACATCATCCGCGTTACAGAACGCGCGTTCGATGACTTCGCCGGCGGCGGGACAGACGAGGCCGCGAACCGGAAGATGCTGGGGATCACCTGATGAAGGCCGGGTTCAACCTGCTTTTGTGGACGACGAATCTGACGGATGCAGGGTTGCCCCATTGCATCGCGATCAAGGCGGCAGGATATGACGGGGTCGAGGTGCCGATCTTTGAGGGCGATCCTGCCCACTATGCGGATCTCGCGGTAAGGCTTTCGGATCTTGGCCTTGCCCGTACTGCGGTTGGAGTGGTCCAGAGCCCTGAGGCCAACCCGATGAGTGCCGAAGCCCGCAGCCGTGCGGCCGGCATCGATCATTTGAAATGGATGGTCGATTGCGCCGCTGCGCTGGGCGCAGAGGTTCTTTGCGGCCCCTTCCATCAGCCCCTTGCGACGTTTTCGGGATCGGGGGCCACATCGGCGGAACTGGAATATCTGGCCCATGCCCATCGCGAAATGGCCGCCCATGCGGCGGGAACCGGCGTGGCCCTGTCGATCGAGCCGCTGAACCGTTTTGAGTGTTACGCGCTCAACACGCTCGATCAGGCGTGCGCCCTCGTCGTTGAGGTGGGATCGGCGCATTATGGGTGCCTGTTCGACACGTTCCACGCAAATATCGAAGAGCGTGACGTGGGCGCGGCAATCCGGGCTTGTGGCAAGGCAATCAACCACGTGCACTACTCGGAAAACGACCGGGGTACGCCCGGGCAAGGGCACGTGGATTTCGCGCAGGCAACGGCGGCGCTAAGGGATATCGGATATGATGGCTGGGTCGTGATCGAGGCATTTGGTCAGGCTCTGCCGGACCTTGCGGCCGCAACAAAGGTCTGGCGCCCACTTTTCAACACGGAACAGGACGTGGTCGATGCCGGAATCGACCTGATCCGCGCGCATTGGACCTGAGGAGGGGACAGAGATGGCAATCGAAGGACGCAACGAGGTACTGGGCGGTCGGATCCGGCTGGGGATGGTAGGTGGTGGCAACGACGCCTTTATTGGCGCCGTGCACCGGATCGCTGCGCGGATCGACGACCGGTTCGAACTGGTCGCGGGCGCGCTGAGTTCCACGCCCGAAAAGTCGCGTGAAAGTGGCGAGGCGCTTGGACTGCCGCGCATCTATGACGACTTCAAGCAGATGGCGATACGCGAGGCGCGCAGGAAGGACGGAATCGAGGCGGTTGCGATCGTAACCCCCAACCATCTGCATTATCCTGCGGCGCGCGAGTTTCTGAAGCGCGGCATTCATGTGATCTGTGACAAGCCCCTGACCTCGACCCTTGCTGATGCCAAGAAGCTGGTTAAAGCAGTCGAGGCTTCGGAGGCGCTCTTCGTGCTGACCCATAACTATACCGGATACCCGATGGTCCGTCAGGCGCGCGCGATGATAGCGGCGGGAGATATCGGGACGATCAGGGTGGTTCAGGTGGAATACCCGCAGGATTGGCTGACGGAGCATCAGACTTTCAAACAGGCGGAATGGCGCACCGATCCCGAACGTTCCGGTGCGGGGGGATCCACAGGCGATATCGGCACCCATGCATTCAACCTGGCCTGTTTTGTCACGAAGCTCGAGGTGGACAGCCTTGCCGCCGACATTCAGGCCTTCGTTCCAGGTCGCCGGGTCGATGACAACGCCCATGTGATGCTGCGCTTTACAGGTGGGGCGCGGGGCATGCTTTGGGCCAGTCAGGTCGCTCCGGGAAACGAGAATGCGCTGCGGCTAAGGGTCTATGGCGACAAGGGCGGGCTCGAATGGGCACAGGAAGATCCGAACTACCTGTGGTTCACGCCGTTTGGAGAGCCCAAGCGCCTGATCACCCGCAACGGGTCGGGCTCGGGGGATGCAGCAGCCCGGGTCAGTCGCGTCCCGCCGGGACATCCCGAGGGCTATCTCGAGGGCTTCGCAAACATCTATTCCGAGGCCGGAGAGGCGATCATCGCCCATCGTGCCGGCAATGCGCCTGCTGCGGAGGTCATGTACCCCACGGTTGAGGACGGGCTGAAGGGCGTGCAGTTCGTGGCGGCTTGCGTGAAATCCTCGGCGCGAAATGCGGCCTGGGTGCCGCTGGACCAGTAGCCCATGTATCTCGGTCTGGATCTGGGCACATCGGGGGTAAAGGCGCTTTTGATCGCCGAGGATCAAACAATCCTTGCAAGCGCTTCGGCACCGCTTGAGGTTTCTCGCCCCGCGCCCGGCTGGTCCGAACAAGACCCGGCTGACTGGATTGCGGCGACAGAGACCGCGTTGACGGATCTCGCCGAGGCGCATCCGCTTTCGGAGGTGCATGGGATCGGTCTGTCCGGCCAGATGCACGGTGCCGTATTGCTCGACGAGGCCGATGCCGTCCTGCGCCCGGCGATCCTGTGGAACGATACACGCTCGCATATGGAAGCGGCAGCGCTGGATGCAGATCCCCGGTTTCGAAGCCTGACCGGCAATATCGTCTTTCCGGGGTTCACCGCGCCGAAACTCGCCTGGGTCCGTCAGCACGAGCCAGAGATATTTGTGCGCACCGCGCGTGTGCTCTTGCCAAAGGACTTTCTGCGGCTGTGGCTAACCGGCGAGGCCGTGTCGGAGATGTCCGACGCCGCAGGAACAAGCTGGCTGGAGACCGGTGCACGGGACTGGTCCGATGCGCTGCTGGCAGCCACGGGGCTGACGCGGAAGCAGATGCCCGCATTGGTCGAGGGCAACGCCTCTTCGGGCGTTCTTCGTGCCAGCGTTGGCACCCGGTTCGGCCTTTCCCCCAAAGTGATTGTGGCTGGCGGGGCGGGAGATAACGCGGCCTCCGCCGTTGGAGTGGGCGTCGTGCATGCCGGGGAGGCGTTCGTGTCCCTCGGCACATCCGGGGTCTTGTTCGCGGCAAGTGACGGCTATGCCCCCGATCCTGAAACGGCGTTGCACACATTCTGCCATGCATTGCCGAGCCGCTGGCACCAGATGGGGGTAATCCTTGCCGCAACCGATGCTCTGGCCTGGTACGGTCATCTTGTCGGTGCCACGCCAGAAGAGCTGACCGCCGCGCTTGGGCCGGTGCAGGCGCCGGGACGCCCGATTTTTCTGCCGTATCTTGGCGGCGAGCGGACGCCCCATAACGACGCGAAAGTCCGGGGTGTTCTCGCAGGGCTCGAACACGTTACCGACCGGGCCGCCGGTACCCGCGCAGTTCTGGAAGGCGTGGCATTCGCCTTTCGGGACAGTCTTGACGCCATGACGTCAACCGGAACCCGGATCGAGCGATTGATCGCAGTGGGCGGCGGATCACGGTCCGAATACTGGCTTTCCGCTATTGCGACGACCCTTGGTATCCCTATCGAAGTGCCGGAGGCGGGTGATTTCGGTGCTGCTTTCGGCGCGGCCCGTCTGGGCATGATGGCGGCGGGGGACGGCGACGTATCGCTTGCAAAACCTCCACCAATTTCGCGGGTCATCGCGCCCGATCCGTCACTTAGTTCGGCATTTGCCGATGCACATGGCCGGTATCGAGCAACCTACCACGCAATGAAGGAGCTCTCATGACTGACTTTTTCAAGGGTATTGACCCGATCCGTTTCGAGGGCCCCGAGACCCGTACCGAATTGGCCTATCGCCATTATGATCCGGACGAGCAGGTGCTGGGCAAGCGGATGGAAGATCATCTGCGGTTCGCCGTCGCCTGGTGGCACAGTTTTGCCTGGCCGGGGAACGATCCATTCGGTGGATCGACCTTCGAACGTCCGTGGTTTGGCGAGACGATGGATCTTGCCCGCCTTAAGGCCGATGTGGCGTTCGATCTGTTCGCACTTCTGGGCCAGCCGTTCTTCTGCTTTCACGATGCCGATATCCGCCCGGAAGGCTCCAGTTTCGCCGAGACGACACGCAACCTTGAGGAAATGGTCGACTATCTGGGTGAAAAGATGGTCGCCGGGGGACCACAGCTTCTGTGGGGTACGGCCAACCTGTTCACCCATCGCCGCTACATGGCCGGAGCGGCAACGAACCCGGATCCAGAAGTGTTTGCCTTTGCTGCAGCGACGGTCAAGTCGTGCATGGATGCGACCCATAAACTCGGTGGTCAGAACTACGTGCTCTGGGGTGGGAGGGAAGGCTATGAGACCCTGCTGAACACCGATCTGAAGCGGGAGCGCCGGCAGGCAGGGCGGTTCCTGCAGATGGTGGTGGAGTACAAGCACAAGATCGGTTTCAAGGGTGCGATCCTCGTCGAGCCAAAGCCCCAGGAACCCTCGAAACATCAATATGATTTTGACGTGGCAACGGTTTACGGGTTTCTGAAGGAGTTCGGGCTTGAAACCGAAGTAAAGATGAACATCGAGCAGGGCCATGCGATCCTTGCGGGCCATTCCTTCGAGCATGAACTTGCGATGGCGGCGTCGCTGGGCATTCTCGGGTCGATCGACATGAACCGGAACGACTACCAATCGGGATGGGATACGGATCAGTTCCCCAACAACGTTCCGGAAGTTGCATTGGCCTATTACGAGATCCTGAGGGCCGGTGGCTTTGAAACGGGCGGAACGAACTTCGATGCGAAGCTGCGCCGTCAGTCTCTTGATCCCGCCGATCTGGTGGCCGCGCATGTGGGCGCGATGGATGTTTGCGCGGCCGGGCTGAAGGCGGCGGCGCGACTTCTGGAAAGCGATGACTTGGAGCGGGCAAGGCGCGAAAGGTATGCAGGCTGGGAGAGTGCGGAGGCGCAGGCGATGCTTGCATCTGGCGACCTTTCCTCGATTTCTGCAGACGTGCTGGCCCGCGGCCTCGATCCTGCGCCAAAATCCGGACGCCAAGAGCGGCTGGAGAATATCCTCAACCGGTATCTTTAGCGGAGTTCGGAGGGTGTCAGAGGAGCCGGGCGTAAAGCGCTCGGCAGTACAAACCAGATGTACGTTTCATCTCACGAATCCAGCTTGGTAGCGGGGAGGTATGGTGGCGGAGACGAAGTCCGAAAGTGGTTTCCTATCATACACTTAAGTGATTGAATTTGCTGGACGCAGGATTTCCGAGTGGTGCGGATTGTGCAGCAAAGTGTGTAGCAGAATTGGGCGATTTACGCTCCTCATAGCGTTCGACCAAGGTATCCTGATGCTGATCATAGGTAGATTACGATGCTGAGCAATTTCGCGTTTTTGTCCGCGTACCTCTGAAGTGTCGCACCTCTGAGCAAGGTTTTGCAAAGCGACGCTCTCGGCCCAAACCGACCGCTCATCGCGCGCACAGTTGCCGCAGTGCAGCTTCACCAGACCAGCCATTCGTGCATCGCGCAGCATTTTGTCGGCTCAAACGTCGGTCTGCAGACAAACTGACCTTTAATATGGGCTTTTGATTAAAACCGACATTCGGGTCGCTGCGTGGCAGGATGCGCATCTCGAAATCGGCAGGCTACGCGCATGACCGCCTCAACAGCTACAGGCGCACCGCCGCTGTCTCGCACACTTCAGGGGATTGCTTGTGTGCTTGCCGGCATGCTCCTCTTCGTCGGACAGGACGTTCTGATGAAGGGCATGCTGACGTTCTACCCGGTATGGATGCTGATCTTCGTCCGCTCCATCGTCGCCTTGATGACCTTACTGCCGCTCGTCCTCTGGCTGGGCGCACCGCATCGGATATTCACCCCTCTCTGGCCGTGGTATCTGGCGCGGGCAATGCTCTTCGCTTCTGGCTTCGCGATGTTCTATGCAGCCTTCCCGTTCATGGGCCTGGCCGAGGTCACGACGCTGTTCTTCGCGGCCCCTCTAATGACCGCGACCCTTGCCGCGCTGTTTCTGCAGGAAAAGATCGGACTGCACCGCAGCGCAGCGCTGCTGGTCGGGTTCGTGGGCGTCGTCATCGCGATGAACCCAGGAGGCGGTGACTTTGGCTGGATTTCAATTCTGCCGCTCCTGTGCGCGCTCACCTACGCAATCAGCCAGATTATCGTCCGCAAGATCGGAGAGCAGGACACATCGCTGGTCATCGGGCTCTACACGATCTCGTTTTCAGGTCTCCTGATCGTCCCAATGGGGTTTGCGGTGTCGCAGGTCATTGTGATTACACCGGAACTCAACCACCTCCGCATGGACTGGCCTTTGCCGAAAGCCGAGGGCATCGCCAACTTAGCTTTGCTGGGGGCAATCGGGACGGTGGCCTACACGCTGGTTTCCCGCGCTTACCAAATTGCTAGTGCCAGCGTGATCGCACCCTTTGACTACAGCTATCTGCCGTTGGCGGCTCTCCTGGGGTATCTGCTGTGGGGGGAGGTTCCTCCCCATACGACCTTCATTGGCATGGTGCTGATCGTGGCGAGCGGTATGTACACAGCCTACCGCGAGCTACGCGTCAACCGAACCGCCAACGACAACCCGCCCACAGCCCAAACCGTCTTCACTCCCGGCGGGCCCGCTGTAGTCCTGGTGGATGCGCTGGATGCGGAGGCGGCGGAGCTGGATAAGTTGGACAAGAAGCTGGGTTGATCGCACCGCAGCTACGTCGAAGGCGAACAAGAAGAAACCCAAGGTGGCAACATACATTCAGCTATGCCTCCATCCGGGAGAATTTCCGTGCCAGTAAGTCTCTCGAAAACCGAATAACAGAACGGGAAGTCTGTTTCGCGATAGAAGCTGCCTTTCGCCGCAGTCTGCGCCAATACCGGCTGAGAGGAGATACTATTGAAAACGCTGCTGAGCGGTCGAAACCAGCGAAGTCGGCAGAACACCGTCATTCTGAGATGCCGTTCCGTAAACCAAAATTACCTTGACAACGGGCGGGCTCCTGCAACTCTCTTTGAGTTCATTCTGAAAAGGTAGTGAAAACCACATGCAGGTTAGTGTTCGCGACAACAACGTCGATCAAGCTCTTCGGGTATTGAAGAAAAAGCTACAACGTGAAGGCGTATTCCGCGAAATGAAGCTGAAGCAACACTTCGAAAAACCGTCCGAGAGAAAGGCGCGGGAAAAAGGTGAAGCAATCCGACGCGCCCGTAAACTAGCTCGAAAAAAATTGGAGCGCGAAGGGTAAATGCGTTTCTTTCCAGCGTACTCTTGCCGAAAAACCGTTCAGATGCGGCCCCAGCGAATTTGCCAATATGCATCGATCAAGACCGCCTCCGTAATGCAGCACAACATTTCCAAGGCAGATAGGCCGGATTGCTCGCAGTTGCAGAGAAAGTGCATAATCCACTCTTGCTGTCCTGAGCTGCCAATTTAACAAAGGCCGCCTTCGGGCATACCGCCGCCTTCTGCACAGCCGCATCAAACCGAAAATCACGCCGTCTGAGGCCGACACTTCCGGCCCTTTGCGGCCATTGCTCGATCGGTGCTATTGCTGCGGCGCGACCCGCCGAACCGGTCGTTCGCCGCGAATGCAAAATGGAGCCGGCCGCGAACGGGAAGTGTGCGGACTGAGCTGCCGTCTATTTGCCCGTGGCGGGTGGCGGGCCACCTCCGTTGAGCCAATTTGCTTCCGCGGGCGAGAGCAATTCTGACAGCCGTTCTTCGTATCGAACTCTGAGATGTTGCGGGAGTTGCGAATGCCCCCGTTCTTCACCAGCAGCGAAGAAATTTTCCGACGACGAAAAGTGATTTGCGTTTGCGAGCGGGGTAAATTGATCGGCTTTAGACCGCATGGATGCAATTGAAGCCGCCCGCACCACATTCTCCAGAAATCCCGGTGCCGCATGCACCTGAATGGCTGATG
Source organism: uncultured Alphaproteobacteria bacterium (assembly GCA_963698645.1). Classification (GTDB taxonomy): domain Bacteria; phylum Pseudomonadota; class Alphaproteobacteria; order Rhodobacterales; family Rhodobacteraceae; genus Ovoidimarina. The sequence goes on along the minus strand of CAVORP010000002.1, from coordinate 17,731 downwards.
CCACGTGGCGTATGACCTCGTGAAGGTCACGTTTCATGTCGCTGTAATGAACCAGTGTGACAGAACGATCCTTCACAACCATTGGATCGGTCGCAGCACGAAGGTGGCGAACCAGCAATTCCAAGGAGACCTCGTCAACATTCGTTGGCTCGAAGGGAAGCTCTATCCCTCGCAAGATCACATCGTTTTCGTCGGCCAAAAAGGGGTCGCCATCCGGTGGGTTGACCATGTTTGACACATGTCGGCGCATGGAGCGCAACGCATCCAATGGGTTCCTCAGAACCGAGATGGCATGAGTTCCATGCACCAGTGGCAGGCCATCCATCGGAGTATGGGTCTTGATGAGGCGTCGATGCTCTTGCGAACGATAAATGGCAAAGATCTCCTCAAGCGGAACGGGAGAATAGTCCAGCCAAGGGCTCAGCTTGCTCAGTGGTTGAGGTAATTCAGGCGAGCCATGCAAGAGCATTGCAATCACAGCCATCATCCAAGTGGTACCGCATTTCGGTGGCGTAGAGACAATTACATCTCCAGGCCGAAGTTCAAAATCGGACCACCTCGATGAGTCGGTTCTAGTGCCAGAGTAGAGCTGCATTTCGCGACAGTACGCGCCATTTGCCAATGCCAGCAATGCAAATCCCATTTACAGATGCTTCCACCCGGGATTGGATGATTGGAGTTCTAGGACAGTGTTGGTCCGACGGCTTTGGACTCGTTCCGGACCTCGGATGCGGCGCGGCAACCGCCCAGGCCAAAGCCAGCGGTTCTGTAACGACCAGCCCTTTGCAACCGTTGATCTGACCTGTTGTCGCTGCGGCGCAGCTTCCCCAAACCGGCCATTGGCCATCTGTCAGTTGCGGGGTTTGTTCAAATCGGAACTTTGCGGTCAAGTTCTTTAACGCGTCGTGAATGTCGCATACGAGGGACATGAGACCTCTCCGAGAGGTTATCGTGCAAGCGAGACCTCTTTGAATGGCCCGATATGACATCTGTAGCCCCTCCCACTTCCACAGCGGATGCCCACAAGTACGGTGTGCTCTTCGTGTTTGCGGCCGGAGTTTTGTGGTCAACGGTCGGCCTTGGCATTCGTGTGATAGAAGACGCCGTCGTCTGGCAGATTCTGCTCTATCGGTCGATCAGCATGTCGCTATTTCTTTACGTGGTCATTCGGGTGCGGTCGGGCGAAAGCCCCTTTGTTCAGATCCGCCGCATCGGCTTTCCCACTGTTATCGCCGGGCTTTCACTGGTTGCAGCCTATTCCGGCGGGATCTACTCAATCCAGAATACCTCGGTCGCGAATGCAATGCTGCTTTTTGCAACAGCACCGTTTATGGCTGCGGTCCTGGGTTGGATCATTCTGCGTGAACGCGTGCGCCTCACGACCTGGGTTGCGATTTCTGTTGCCATAGGCGGGATCGCGATCATGGTTGCCGATAAGTCCGGCAGCATCGTCCTGAGAGGCAGCTTTGCCGCGCTTGGGTCGGCATTTGGCTTCGCCGTCTTCACCGTTTCTTTGCGATGGGGGCGGACGGGCGAAATGCTCCCATCGGTATTCCTGTCCGGTCTGTTCGCCATCGTCGTCACATTGGGGATATGCCAATTCTCTGGGCTGTCCGTTGCTCTCAGCTTGCACGATGGCGCTATATCCATGGGCATGGGGGTTTTTCAGGTGGGTGCAGGATTGATCCTCTACACGTTGGGGTCACGCAGTCTCCCTGCTGCAGAGCTTGCCCTGCTATCGCTGGCCGAGGTCCTGCTTGGCCCACTTTGGGTCTGGCTCTTCCTTGGTGAAACAGCGAGCCTCCATACGCTGATCGGCGGTGCTGTGCTGCTTGCAGCAATTGCAGGAAATGCAGTATCAGGCAAGCGTCGCAAGCCTCCGCCAATCACCGCACCTTAAGGATGCTATAATCGGCCCATACCGGTCATTTGCTGTGATGAGTTTGGGACAAAAAGCCGACGTTGGTGCTGTCGCAGCATTCCTTTTGGAGCAAAAGTTGTGCTGGCAGACTAATTCGAACCAGTCTCCACAAGAACAGCGACACTGCCCACTAATTCGCGCAGAGACCGCGCCACTCAGCAAGAGCGGCGGTACGGTTGAGTTTGAAATTCATTCGAGTTGAGAGGCTGCGTTCCTGATTAAAGTGATTGTAGACGGAAGCGTGAACGGCGGCGAATTTCTGCAAACTTAGCATTTTTCTGAAACGAAGCATCGCTCTCTCGCGTCGTCGAAATGGCAGATGTGAATTCTCAACCCGGTTATTCAGCCAGCGACCAGTTTCTTGCCTTCGCGCTGTGCCGATCTCCTTCAGCGCCGCACCGTAAGACCGCAGTAAGTCCGTGACGATCACCTCTGGGCGACCGTGTTTGCGCATTGTTTTCTTTAAGAATTTCAATGCGGCCTTCTTGTCGCGTGTCTTCGTGACAAAGCTTTCCAGGACTTCGCCTTCATGATCGACAGCCCGCCATAGATAATGCCGCTCGCCGTTTATCTTCACGAACATCTCGTCCAGATGCCAGCGCCACTTGCTCGATTTCATGCCGGCAATCCGCCGTTTTCTGATCTCCGCGGCAAACATAGGACCAAACCGATGCCACCAAAATCTCACAGCTTCATGGCTCACATCGATGCCGCGCTCATGAAGCAGATCTTCCACATTGCGGAGCGACAACGGAAACCGCACGTACAGCATCACTGCCAGGCGGATTATCTCACGGCTCGTTTTGAAATAGCGAAATGGATCAGGTTTGGTCATCCATACGACGCTACGAAACCACCCTGCCCGCCTCAAGCAGATTTGTTCTGACAATGCCCTGGCCGATCGTATCGCCCCCTCGCAAAGAAACCGGGATTTCGTCAGTTCCCAGTCATAGTTTCGGCCGAATCTTTCGGCTTTCTGAAGCTGTTTAGAGTTGCGAGTGACAGGGTACGAGTATGGAAACGGAATCTCCCGGCATGATTGCCGGCAAAGCCAGTACGGATAGCCCAGCAGGACTCTAGGTAGCATTTCACAGTAAACAGAAGAGAGAGAATCCACCAATGAACGATCTGATAAGGGCTGCAAAATCCAGGCGCACCCGCCTCATTTCGGAGGTCGAAGCCCGAGTTACCGAGGTCGAGAAACTCGATCAGTTCATCGAGCTTGCTAATGACCTTGCGCGGGATGCGGAGGCACAGTCAGCGCCGATCGCTGCGGAATAGTGACTGGAAGAAAAGCTGTCATAAAGTGACATCGGAAAATCCACTAGGATTTTGCATCGGGACATTGGATCAATACATGCCAAGTGGCGATTGCCGGTGAGTATAGTTGAGCTACTCCCCGATGTTTGGACAGTTTTCGGCGTAGATTAGGCTACTCTCTGCTCCTGCTGACCGGGTTGGGTCTGGTCGTTTCTCAGCCAATAGACCATGGCCGGTGGTTTGCCTCCAAGTGCGGAGTGGGGGCGCTTGTGGTTGTAGAACTCGATCCACTTGCCGACGCCGGCCTTCGCCTCCGATCCGGTCTCCCAGGCGTGCAGGTAGACGCACTCGTATTTCAGGCTCCGCCAGAGCCGTTCGACGAAGATGTTGTCGAGGAACCGGCCCTTGCCGTCCATCGAGATGCGCACGCCGGATCGGCGCAGGCGGTTGGTCCACGCGAAGGATGTGAACTGGCTGCCCTGGTCGGTGTTCATGATCTCGGGCCGGCCGAAGCGGCGGATCGCCTCGTCCAGCGCTTCGACGCAGAAGTCAGCCTCCAGCGTGTTCGAGATCCGCCAGGCCAGCACCTTGCGGGTGTGCCAGTCCATGATCGCCACCAGATACAGGAACCCCCGGCGCATCGGGAGGTAGGTGATGTCTGCCGCCCAAACCTGGTTGGGCCGGGTCACGCGCAACCCTCGCAGCAGATAGGGGTAGGTCTTGTGCCCCTTCGCGGCCCTGCTGGTGTTGGGTTTCTGATAGATCGGCATCAGGCCCATCAGTCGCATGATCGCGATGCGTTCTCGTTCACCAGATGGCCATCGTTGCGCAGATGCCAGGTCATCTGCCGCACCCCGAAGAACGGCGTCTCCAGGAACTGCTCGTCGATCTGGCGCATCAGCATCAGGTTCAGCGCCGTCTCGCCCTTGGGCTGGTAGTAGAACGACGACCGCGATATCGACAGAAGCTGGCACTGCTTGCCGATCGACAGCTCGGGATTGGCTGGCTCGACCATCTTCCGTCTCACATGCCGCTCCACGGTTTGAGCTTTCGTGACAAAAAATCGTTGGCGACGGCCAACTCCCCGATCTTGGCGTGCAGCTCTCTCACCTGCTCTTCGTCGATCTCAGGGGCTTTCCTCCCACCCCGCTCAAACACGCCGGACACACCCTCCAGCAATGCCCGCTTCCAGGTGTGGATCATCGTCGGATGAACCCCGAACCGGCTCGCCAGCTCGGCCACCGTCCGTTCACCCTTCAGCGTCTCAAGCGCCACCTTCGCCTTGAACTAAGGCGAATGTTGTTTCCGTTTCGACATCTCTGATCTCCTCTTCGTCGAAGATCAGCAAACAGCAATTCGTAGCCTACGGCAGTGTCCAAAACTCCGGGGGTAGCTCATTACAGAATGTTTCAGTCCGTAGTGATACTCGCGCTAATTTCAGCCTTCTTTTACTGCGTAGCCATGATCGCGATGAAGTCGCTAGCGGAGCTTCCAACCGTTGTTCTGGCTCTTATTATTGGGGCCACGTTATACCACACCATCGGAAGACTAACTCTTGTCGCCGCGCTCCCGCCAGAGCAATCGCAGAGAAGCCGCAAGCTCTTGGACGCTTTCATTGCCCATCAGTGCTCCATCGTAGGCGTCTAGTCCAACTGCCGCGTAGACATTGGCGAAGGCACCCTGCATTTCTGCATAGGTGGCATCGTACCGAAGCGAGGCGAGAATAGCATTCAGCTGCTCTCGCACTAAGACGCGATTACTGGCGAGTCCTGATTCGTATTCACTGCGGGCCTGCAGGAAAACCCGATCCGAAACACTGTGAAGGTTTCTCGCAATGCTGGTTTCCTGCTGCAGGCTATGAAAGCGTTTGTTTGATACATAGACTTGGGTCGCGATAGCCTGTGTCAATGCCAATGCACGCGCATCCAGAAGCGCCTCCTGTTTGCCGATCCGTTGTTTGCTACGTGGGTAGCGGGCAAGCTTAATAAGGTCCCAGGAAACACGCGCACCCCATTCGGTCCAATCTTCGTTTACGAGGTACTCATTGGAATCATAGTTGATCCCAAGAAATCCTCGGATCGATGGGAGCAGACTGAGCACGGCCGCATCTGCTTCCGCCCCGTTGATCCGTAGCCTGTAGGCAATCTCACGCATTTCTGGACGGTTTCGCAGTGCAATGTCTGTTAACTGCGCCGATGTCTGTTTGGTGATAGGAGTATTCAGATTGTGGTGACCGGGGATAGTCACACTGAATTCCTGATCCTGTGGTAGATTCATCAGCGCCGCAAGTTGGTTCTTGGCAACAAACAGATCACGACGGAGTTCTTGGGCCGAGCGAATAGTCTCGAGCATTTCGCGTTGATACTGGAGCGCCTCGAGTTTGTTACCGTTGCCACTTTTGACTTGCTCCTCGGCATCAGACAACGCGCTCCGAGCGTTCATTTCGAGCTTGTCGAGATCGGAGAGATGTCGTTCGGCAGCCACCGCCCGCCAGAAGGCCGTTCGAACGTCCTCAATAGTGCGATTGATGGTCGATCGTCTTTGTTCTTCGGCCATGAGGTAGGAATCGGCCGCTTGACGCGAGCGGTAGTAGGAAAGACCGTAGTCCAGGATGTCCCAACTAAGCTCCAAGCTGGAACTGGCACTCCCGATATCAGTTGAAGTCGAAGCATCTGTGCTGATCGATTGGTCTTCTCGTAGAGATCGCGAGAAGGGATCATTAGAACGGTCTGACCAGTCCACCTTGGCCACAAGTTCTGGCAGCATATCGAATTCGCCGTCGCGCAATTCTGCGTAGCGTAGGGCAGCTTCGGCCATTTCTAGCTTGTGGTCGAGATTGTATTTCAAGGCACGTGCCATAGCTTCATAGAGGTCAATGGCTTGAGTCACTGGCTGCTGGTCAGCCGCGATTGCGCGGCGTGCTCTGTCTGCAGCGAAGGTATCAAGTTCAGCTTTGCTGAAAGGCTGCGGCGTGACCGTGCAGCCGCCAATCATCAGGAGCGACAAGACAACCAGTGATTTTTTCGCATAGCCCGGGATGAAGCAACTCGGCTTGGTCTGGGAGCCGCTACAATATGGGATCTTCTTCTGATCCATGCCCTTATTGGTACCTCTCAGGTTCGGTTGGTTACATCCATTGTCGCTACCGATGCTGCAGTACTCTCGAGCAGTCACAAAAACAAAACCCCCTTGGAAAGGGTTTGCCTTGTCCCTCCTAGGATTGCACGGATGCTATCTTAATAGCGTCGGTGATTCTTTTCAGACTTTGAAGTGTGCATCGTCGGTGTTGCGAGTCAATTCATTCGTACCAGTTAATGTGGTGTCACTACGACTTATCCACATGATAGTGTGCTCTTAGGGGGTTCTTAGCTGAACCTGTCCAATATTGGACTTGTCACCCGAGCAGCTCGGATCTCATACGAAATGATCTGTCAGAGATAGCTGTCTGGTCTGCTTCACCTAGGTCATCGCGTTTAGTAGTCGAGTAATCTGATGTTCGCGGGAATTGGCCAGTTCGCCTGCTTTTGCTGAGAACGTCTTACTCGCTGCTTCTTCTGCTTCGATCCGCGGCAGGTCGTGATCATCGTGGGTAAATCGCAGGAGAAGAGCAATTTTGGTATTCTCAACCGTTTTCAGGGTAGCAGAGATTGTTTCCAAGGTGTCAACTCCACTGGTCTGCTTTGCCGCAATCGCGCGGTCTATTTCCGAAGTGCGGGGGATGGAGCCCTCATCGATCCGGAAATCTGAAATCTCAATAGCGTCGCCCGCCGCGTTCTGGACGCCTGCCACTAGGACTGTGTTTTCATCAATGACCTGGATTTCAACTGTGACTGTGAGCCCGCTTTTCGAAACAAAGGTCGTGGGATTGTCCGTTCCGGCGGGGAAGTCTTGCCCGAAGAAGTCATATTGATTGGCGAGCGGTGCAAAGCCCACATCCTCAACAGCCTTCAGAATCGGTCCGTCCGCTGCGAGGCTTCCGAATACTATGCCGCCCGTCGTGTCCAGTGTTGCGCGTCCATCCAAATTCTGCAGACCATTGATTGCGGCAAGGATGGGATGATCAACACCGAGCGCAGTGTTTGCCCCGGATAGGAGAGTCGTAATACCGTTGAGGCCGCTCGTCTCGTTTGCTGCAGAATCGACGATGTGGTCTACAATTAAGGGCGAACCTTCTATCAAGAGTGAGCCATCCGCCGCGGACAAATCTGCCCCTAGACCCTGATCATCGGCGACCGGCGGGTCGTTGACGGCGTTGATGGTGCCGTTGACGGTGCCGGTATCGGTGCCGCCATTCCCGTCTGAGACGACATAGTCGAAGCTGACCGAGCCGTTGTAATTGGCTGCCGGTGTGAAAGTGACGACGCCGGTTGCCGAGACGTTGACGGTGCCGTTGGTCACGGCAATGGCCTGGGCGGTGCCTGGGGTCAGCGTGGTGCCGGCGATGGAGACGATCGAGAGCGTGTCGCCGTCGAGATCGGTGTCGCCGTCCAGGAGATCGATCGCCGCGGAGGGCGTGTCTTCATCGGTCGAGAAACTGTCATCATCGGCGACCGGCGGGTCGTTGACGGCGTTGATGGTGCCGTTGACGGTGCCGGTATCGGTGCCGCCATTCCCGTCTGAGACGACATAGTCGAAGCTGACCGAGCCGTTGTAATTGGCTGCCGGTGTGAAAGTGACGACGCCGGTTGCCGAGACGTTGACGGTGCCGTTGGTCACGGCAATGGCCTGGGCGGTGCCTGGGGTCAGCGTGGTGCCGGCGATGGAGACGATCGAGAGCGTGTCGCCGTCGAGATCGGTGTCGCCGTCCAGGAGATCGATCGCCGCGGAGGGCGTGTCTTCATCGGTCGAGAAACTGTCATCATCGGCGACCGGCGGGTCGTTGACGGCGTTGATGGTGCCGTTGACGGTGCCGGTATCGGTGCCGCCATTCCCGTCTGAGACGACATAGTCGAAGCTGACCGAGCCGTTGTAATTGGCTGCCGGTGTGAAAGTGACGACGCCGGTTGCCGAGACGTTGACGGTGCCGTTGGTCACGGCAATGGCCTGGGCGGTGCCTGGGGTCAGCGTGGTGCCGGCGATGGAGACGATCGAGAGCGTGTCGCCGTCGAGATCGGTGTCGCCGTCCAGGAGATCGATCGCCGCGGAGGGCGTGTCTTCATCGGTCGAGAAACTGTCATCATCGGCGACCGGCGGGTCGTTGACGGCGTTGATGGTGCCGTTGACGGTGCCGGTATCGGTGCCGCCATTCCCGTCTGAGACGACATAGTCGAAGCTGACCGAGCCGTTGTAATTGGCTGCCGGTGTGAAAGTGACGACGCCGGTTGCCGAGACGTTGACGGTGCCGTTGGTCACGGCAATGGCCTGGGCGGTGCCTGGGGTCAGCGTGGTGCCGGCGATGGAGACGATCGAGAGCGTGTCGCCGTCGAGATCGGTGTCGCCGTCCAGGAGATCGATCGCCGCGGAGGGCGTGTCTTCATCGGTCGAGAAACTGTCATCATCGGCGACCGGCGGGTCGTTGACGGCGTTGATGGTGCCGTTGACGGTGCCGGTATCGGTGCCGCCATTCCCGTCTGAGACGACATAGTCGAAGCTGACCGAGCCGTTGTAATTGGCTGCCGGTGTGAAAGTGACGACGCCGGTTGCCGAGACGTTGACGGTGCCGTTGGTCACGGCAATGGCCTGGGCGGTGCCTGGGGTCAGCGTGGTGCCGGCGATGGAGACGATCGAGAGCGTGTCGCCGTCGAGATCGGTGTCGCCGTCCAGGAGATCGATCGCCGCGGAGGGCGTGTCTTCATCGGTCGAGAAACTGTCATCATCGGCGACCGGCGGGTCGTTGACGGCGTTGATGGTGCCGTTGACGGTGCCGGTATCGGTGCCGCCATTCCCGTCTGAGACGACATAGTCGAAGCTGACCGAGCCGTTGTAATTGGCTGCCGGTGTGAAAGTGACGACGCCGGTTGCCGAGACGTTGACGGTGCCGTTGGTCACGGCAATGGCCTGGGCGGTGCCTGGGGTCAGCGTGGTGCCGGCGATGGAGACGATCGAGAGCGTGTCGCCGTCGAGATCGGTGTCGCCGTCCAGGAGATCGATCGCCGCGGAGGGCGTGTCTTCATCGGTCGAGAAACTGTCATCATCGGCGACCGGCGGGTCGTTGACGGCGTTGATGGTGCCGTTGACGGTGCCGGTATCGGTGCCGCCATTCCCGTCTGAGACGACATAGTCGAAGCTGACCGAGCCGTTGTAATTGGCTGCCGGTGTGAAAGTGACGACGCCGGTTGCCGAGACGTTGACGGTGCCGTTGGTCACGGCAATGGCCTGGGCGGTGCCTGGGGTCAGCGTGGTGCCGGCGATGGAGACGATCGAGAGCGTGTCGCCGTCGAGATCGGTGTCGCCGTCCAGGAGATCGATCGCCGCGGAGGGCGTGTCTTCATCGGTCGAGAAACTGTCATCATCGGCGACCGGCGGGTCGTTGACGGCGTTGATGGTGCCGTTGACGGTGCCGGTATCGGTGCCGCCATTCCCGTCTGAGACGACATAGTCGAAGCTGACCGAGCCGTTGTAATTGGCTGCCGGTGTGAAAGTGACGACGCCGGTTGCCGAGACGTTGACGGTGCCGTTGGTCACGGCAATGGCCTGGGCGGTGCCTGGGGTCAGCGTGGTGCCGGCGATGGAGACGATCGAGAGCGTGTCGCCGTCGAGATCGGTGTCGCCGTCCAGGAGATCGATCGCCGCGGAGGGCGTGTCTTCATCGGTCGAGAAACTGTCATCATCGGCGACCGGCGGGTCGTTGACGGCGTTGATGGTGCCGTTGACGGTGCCGGTATCGGTGCCGCCATTCCCGTCTGAGACGACATAGTCGAAGCTGACCGAGCCGTTGTAATTGGCTGCCGGTGTGAAAGTGACGACGCCGGTTGCCGAGACGTTGACGGTGCCGTTGGTCACGGCAATGGCCTGGGCGGTGCCTGGGGTCAGCGTGGTGCCGGCGATGGAGACGATCGAGAGCGTGTCGCCGTCGAGATCGGTGTCGCCGTCCAGGAGATCGATCGCCGCGGAGGGCGTGTCTTCATCGGTCGAGAAACTGTCATCATCGGCGACCGGCGGGTCGTTGACGGCGTTGATGGTGCCGTTGACGGTGCCGGTATCGGTGCCGCCATTCCCGTCTGAGACGACATAGTCGAAGCTGACCGAGCCGTTGTAATTGGCTGCCGGTGTGAAAGTGACGACGCCGGTTGCCGAGACGTTGACGGTGCCGTTGGTCACGGCAATGGCCTGGGCGGTGCCTGGGGTCAGCGTGGTGCCGGCGATGGAGACGATCGAGAGCGTGTCGCCGTCGAGATCGGTGTCGCCGTCCAGGAGATCGATCGCCGCGGAGGGCGTGTCTTCATCGGTCGAGAAACTGTCATCATCGGCGACCGGCGGGTCGTTGACGGCGTTGATGGTGCCGTTGACGGTGCCGGTATCGGTGCCGCCATTCCCGTCTGAGACGACATAGTCGAAGCTGACCGAGCCGTTGTAATTGGCTGCCGGTGTGAAAGTGACGACGCCGGTTGCCGAGACGTTGACGGTGCCGTTGGTCACGGCAATGGCCTGGGCGGTGCCTGGGGTCAGCGTGGTGCCGGCGATGGAGACGATCGAGAGCGTGTCGCCGTCGAGATCGGTGTCGCCGTCCAGGAGATCGATCGCCGCGGAGGGCGTGTCTTCATCGGTCGAGAAACTGTCATCATCGGCGACCGGCGGGTCGTTGACGGCGTTGATGGTGCCGTTGACGGTGCCGGTATCGGTGCCGCCATTCCCGTCTGAGACGACATAGTCGAAGCTGACCGAGCCGTTGTAATTGGCTGCCGGTGTGAAAGTGACGACGCCGGTTGCCGAGACGTTGACGGTGCCGTTGGTCACGGCAATGGCCTGGGCGGTGCCTGGGGTCAGCGTGGTGCCGGCGATGGAGACGATCGAGAGCGTGTCGCCGTCGAGATCGGTGTCGCCGTCCAGGAGATCGATCGCCGCGGAGGGCGTGTCTTCATCGGTCGAGAAACTGTCATCATCGGCGACCGGCGGGTCGTTGACGGCGTTGATGGTGCCGTTGACGGTGCCGGTATCGGTGCCGCCATTCCCGTCTGAGACGACATAGTCGAAGCTGACCGAGCCGTTGTAATTGGCTGCCGGTGTGAAAGTGACGACGCCGGTTGCCGAGACGTTGACGGTGCCGTTGGTCACGGCAATGGCCTGGGCGGTGCCTGGGGTCAGCGTGGTGCCGGCGATGGAGACGATCGAGAGCGTGTCGCCGTCGAGATCGGTGTCGCCGTCCAGGAGATCGATCGCCGCGGAGGGCGTGTCTTCATCGGTCGAGAAACTGTCATCATCGGCGACCGGCGGGTCGTTGACGGCGTTGATGGTGCCGTTGACGGTGCCGGTATCGGTGCCGCCATTCCCGTCTGAGACGACATAGTCGAAGCTGACCGAGCCGTTGTAATTGGCTGCCGGTGTGAAAGTGACGACGCCGGTTGCCGAGACGTTGACGGTGCCGTTGGTCACGGCAATGGCCTGGGCGGTGCCTGGGGTCAGCGTGGTGCCGGCGATGGAGACGATCGAGAGCGTGTCGCCGTCGAGATCGGTGTCGCCGTCCAGGAGATCGATCGCCGCGGAGGGCGTGTCTTCATCGGTCGAGAAACTGTCATCATCGGCGACCGGCGGGTCGTTGACGGCGTTGATGGTGCCGTTGACGGTGCCGGTATCGGTGCCGCCATTCCCGTCTGAGACGACATAGTCGAAGCTGACCGAGCCGTTGTAATTGGCTGCCGGTGTGAAAGTGACGACGCCGGTTGCCGAGACGTTGACGGTGCCGTTGGTCACGGCAATGGCCTGGGCGGTGCCTGGGGTCAGCGTGGTGCCGGCGATGGAGACGATCGAGAGCGTGTCGCCGTCGAGATCGGTGTCGCCGTCCAGGAGATCGATCGCCGCGGAGGGCGTGTCTTCATCGGTCGAGAAACTGTCATCATCGGCGACCGGCGGGTCGTTGACGGCGTTGATGGTGCCGTTGACGGTGCCGGTATCGGTGCCGCCATTCCCGTCTGAGACGACATAGTCGAAGCTGACCGAGCCGTTGTAATTGGCTGCCGGTGTGAAAGTGACGACGCCGGTTGCCGAGACGTTGACGGTGCCGTTGGTCACGGCAATGGCCTGGGCGGTGCCTGGGGTCAGCGTGGTGCCGGCGATGGAGACGATCGAGAGCGTGTCGCCGTCGAGATCGGTGTCGCCGTCCAGGAGATCGATCGCCGCGGAGGGCGTGTCTTCATCGGTCGAGAAACTGTCATCATCGGCGACCGGCGGGTCGTTGACGGCGTTGATGGTGCCGTTGACGGTGCCGGTATCGGTGCCGCCATTCCCGTCTGAGACGACATAGTCGAAGCTGACCGAGCCGTTGTAATTGGCTGCCGGTGTGAAAGTGACGACGCCGGTTGCCGAGACGTTGACGGTGCCGTTGGTCACGGCAATGGCCTGGGCGGTGCCTGGGGTCAGCGTGGTGCCGGCGATGGAGACGATCGAGAGCGTGTCGCCGTCGAGATCGGTGTCGCCGTCCAGGAGATCGATCGCCGCGGAGGGCGTGTCTTCATCGGTCGAGAAACTGTCATCATCGGCGACCGGCGGGTCGTTGACGGCGTTGATGGTGCCGTTGACGGTGCCGGTATCGGTGCCGCCATTCCCGTCTGAGACGACATAGTCGAAGCTGACCGAGCCGTTGTAATTGGCTGCCGGTGTGAAAGTGACGACGCCGGTTGCCGAGACGTTGACGGTGCCGTTGGTCACGGCAATGGCCTGGGCGGTGCCTGGGGTCAGCGTGGTGCCGGCGATGGAGACGATCGAGAGCGTGTCGCCGTCGAGATCGGTGTCGCCGTCCAGGAGATCGATCGCCGCGGAGGGCGTGTCTTCATCGGTCGAGAAACTGTCATCATCGGCGACCGGCGGGTCGTTGACGGCGTTGATGGTGCCGTTGACGGTGCCGGTATCGGTGCCGCCATTCCCGTCTGAGACGACATAGTCGAAGCTGACCGAGCCGTTGTAATTGGCTGCCGGTGTGAAAGTGACGACGCCGGTTGCCGAGACGTTGACGGTGCCGTTGGTCACGGCAATGGCCTGGGCGGTGCCTGGGGTCAGCGTGGTGCCGGCGATGGAGACGATCGAGAGCGTGTCGCCGTCGAGATCGGTGTCGCCGTCCAGGAGATCGATCGCCGCGGAGGGCGTGTCTTCATCGGTCGAGAAACTGTCATCATCGGCGACCGGCGGGTCGTTGACGGCGTTGATGGTGCCGTTGACGGTGCCGGTATCGGTGCCGCCATTCCCGTCTGAGACGACATAGTCGAAGCTGACCGAGCCGTTGTAATTGGCTGCCGGTGTGAAAGTGACGACGCCGGTTGCCGAGACGTTGACGGTGCCGTTGGTCACGGCAATGGCCTGGGCGGTGCCTGGGGTCAGCGTGGTGCCGGCGATGGAGACGATCGAGAGCGTGTCGCCGTCGAGATCGGTGTCGCCGTCCAGGAGATCGATCGCCGCGGAGGGCGTGTCTTCATCGGTCGAGAAACTGTCATCATCGGCGACCGGCGGGTCGTTGACGGCGTTGATGGTGCCGTTGACGGTGCCGGTATCGGTGCCGCCATTCCCGTCTGAGACGACATAGTCGAAGCTGACCGAGCCGTTGTAATTGGCTGCCGGTGTGAAAGTGACGACGCCGGTTGCCGAGACGTTGACGGTGCCGTTGGTCACGGCAATGGCCTGGGCGGTGCCTGGGGTCAGCGTGGTGCCGGCGATGGAGACGATCGAGAGCGTGTCGCCGTCGAGATCGGTGTCGCCGTCCAGGAGATCGATCGCCGCGGAGGGCGTGTCTTCATCGGTCGAGAAACTGTCATCATCGGCGACCGGCGGGTCGTTGACGGCGTTGATGGTGCCGTTGACGGTGCCGGTATCGGTGCCGCCATTCCCGTCTGAGACGACATAGTCGAAGCTGACCGAGCCGTTGTAATTGGCTGCCGGTGTGAAAGTGACGACGCCGGTTGCCGAGACGTTGACGGTGCCGTTGGTCACGGCAATGGCCTGGGCGGTGCCTGGGGTCAGCGTGGTGCCGGCGATGGAGACGATCGAGAGCGTGTCGCCGTCGAGATCGGTGTCGCCGTCCAGGAGATCGATCGCCGCGGAGGGCGTGTCTTCATCGGTCGAGAAACTGTCATCATCGGCGACCGGCGGGTCGTTGACGGCGTTGATGGTGCCGTTGACGGTGCCGGTATCGGTGCCGCCATTCCCGTCTGAGACGACATAGTCGAAGCTGACCGAGCCGTTGTAATTGGCTGCCGGTGTGAAAGTGACGACGCCGGTTGCCGAGACGTTGACGGTGCCGTTGGTCACGGCAATGGCCTGGGCGGTGCCTGGGGTCAGCGTGGTGCCGGCGATGGAGACGATCGAGAGCGTGTCGCCGTCGAGATCGGTGTCGCCGTCCAGGAGATCGATCGCCGCGGAGGGCGTGTCTTCATCGGTCGAGAAACTGTCATCATCGGCGACCGGCGGGTCGTTGACGGCGTTGATGGTGCCGTTGACGGTGCCGGTATCGGTGCCGCCATTCCCGTCTGAGACGACATAGTCGAAGCTGACCGAGCCGTTGTAATTGGCTGCCGGTGTGAAAGTGACGACGCCGGTTGCCGAGACGTTGACGGTGCCGTTGGTCACGGCAATGGCCTGGGCGGTGCCTGGGGTCAGCGTGGTGCCGGCGATGGAGACGATCGAGAGCGTGTCGCCGTCGAGATCGGTGTCGCCGTCCAGGAGATCGATCGCCGCGGAGGGCGTGTCTTCATCGGTCGAGAAACTGTCATCATCGGCGACCGGCGGGTCGTTGACGGCGTTGATGGTGCCGTTGACGGTGCCGGTATCGGTGCCGCCATTCCCGTCTGAGACGACATAGTCGAAGCTGACCGAGCCGTTGTAATTGGCTGCCGGTGTGAAAGTGACGACGCCGGTTGCCGAGACGTTGACGGTGCCGTTGGTCACGGCAATGGCCTGGGCGGTGCCTGGGGTCAGCGTGGTGCCGGCGATGGAGACGATCGAGAGCGTGTCGCCGTCGAGATCGGTGTCGCCGTCCAGGAGATCGATCGCCGCGGAGGGCGTGTCTTCATCGGTCGAGAAACTGTCATCATCGGCGACCGGCGGGTCGTTGACGGCGTTGATGGTGCCGTTGACGGTGCCGGTATCGGTGCCGCCATTCCCGTCTGAGACGACATAGTCGAAGCTGACCGAGCCGTTGTAATTGGCTGCCGGTGTGAAAGTGACGACGCCGGTTGCCGAGACGTTGACGGTGCCGTTGGTCACGGCAATGGCCTGGGCGGTGCCTGGGGTCAGCGTGGTGCCGGCGATGGAGACGATCGAGAGCGTGTCGCCGTCGAGATCGGTGTCGCCGTCCAGGAGATCGATCGCCGCGGAGGGCGTGTCTTCATCGGTCGAGAAACTGTCATCATCGGCGACCGGCGGGTCGTTGACGGCGTTGATGGTGCCGTTGACGGTGCCGGTATCGGTGCCGCCATTCCCGTCTGAGACGACATAGTCGAAGCTGACCGAGCCGTTGTAATTGGCTGCCGGTGTGAAAGTGACGACGCCGGTTGCCGAGACGTTGACGGTGCCGTTGGTCACGGCAATGGCCTGGGCGGTGCCTGGGGTCAGCGTGGTGCCGGCGATGGAGACGATCGAGAGCGTGTCGCCGTCGAGATCGGTGTCGCCGTCCAGGAGATCGATCGCCGCGGAGGGCGTGTCTTCATCGGTCGAGAAACTGTCATCATCGGCGACCGGCGGGTCGTTGACGGCGTTGATGGTGCCGTTGACGGTGCCGGTATCGGTGCCGCCATTCCCGTCTGAGACGACATAGTCGAAGCTGACCGAGCCGTTGTAATTGGCTGCCGGTGTGAAAGTGACGACGCCGGTTGCCGAGACGTTGACGGTGCCGTTGGTCACGGCAATGGCCTGGGCGGTGCCTGGGGTCAGCGTGGTGCCGGCGATGGAGACGATCGAGAGCGTGTCGCCGTCGAGATCGGTGTCGCCGTCCAGGAGATCGATCGCCGCGGAGGGCGTGTCTTCATCGGTCGAGAAACTGTCATCATCGGCGACCGGCGGGTCGTTGACGGCGTTGATGGTGCCGTTGACGGTGCCGGTATCGGTGCCGCCATTCCCGTCTGAGACGACATAGTCGAAGCTGACCGAGCCGTTGTAATTGGCTGCCGGTGTGAAAGTGACGACGCCGGTTGCCGAGACGTTGACGGTGCCGTTGGTCACGGCAATGGCCTGGGCGGTGCCTGGGGTCAGCGTGGTGCCGGCGATGGAGACGATCGAGAGCGTGTCGCCGTCGAGATCGGTGTCGCCGTCCAGGAGATCGATCGCCGCGGAGGGCGTGTCTTCATCGGTCGAGAAACTGTCATCATCGGCGACCGGCGGGTCGTTGACGGCGTTGATGGTGCCGTTGACGGTGCCGGTATCGGTGCCGCCATTCCCGTCTGAGACGACATAGTCGAAGCTGACCGAGCCGTTGTAATTGGCTGCCGGTGTGAAAGTGACGACGCCGGTTGCCGAGACGTTGACGGTGCCGTTGGTCACGGCAATGGCCTGGGCGGTGCCTGGGGTCAGCGTGGTGCCGGCGATGGAGACGATCGAGAGCGTGTCGCCGTCGAGATCGGTGTCGCCGTCCAGGAGATCGATCGCCGCGGAGGGCGTGTCTTCATCGGTCGAGAAACTGTCATCATCGGCGACCGGCGGGTCGTTGACGGCGTTGATGGTGCCGTTGACGGTGCCGGTATCGGTGCCGCCATTCCCGTCTGAGACGACATAGTCGAAGCTGACCGAGCCGTTGTAATTGGCTGCCGGTGTGAAAGTGACGACGCCGGTTGCCGAGACGTTGACGGTGCCGTTGGTCACGGCAATGGCCTGGGCGGTGCCTGGGGTCAGCGTGGTGCCGGCGATGGAGACGATCGAGAGCGTGTCGCCGTCGAGATCGGTGTCGCCGTCCAGGAGATCGATCGCCGCGGAGGGCGTGTCTTCATCGGTCGAGAAACTGTCATCATCGGCGACCGGCGGGTCGTTGACGGCGTTGATGGTGCCGTTGACGGTGCCGGTATCGGTGCCGCCATTCCCGTCTGAGACGACATAGTCGAAGCTGACCGAGCCGTTGTAATTGGCTGCCGGTGTGAAAGTGACGACGCCGGTTGCCGAGACGTTGACGGTGCCGTTGGTCACGGCAATGGCCTGGGCGGTGCCTGGGGTCAGCGTGGTGCCGGCGATGGAGACGATCGAGAGCGTGTCGCCGTCGAGATCGGTGTCGCCGTCCAGGAGATCGATCGCCGCGGAGGGCGTGTCTTCATCGGTCGAGAAACTGTCATCATCGGCGACCGGCGGGTCGTTGACGGCGTTGATGGTGCCGTTGACGGTGCCGGTATCGGTGCCGCCATTCCCGTCTGAGACGACATAGTCGAAGCTGACCGAGCCGTTGTAATTGGCTGCCGGTGTGAAAGTGACGACGCCGGTTGCCGA
>CAVORP010000001.1:0-706082 GCA_963698645.1 uncultured Alphaproteobacteria bacterium | reverse complement strand
GACTGCGGCGCGGGTGTTTTCGGATCCGCCGATCAATGCCGCACGCATTTCGAAGACCGGGACGCAGGCGAAGCTTGCGACCGGGGTGTCATGGACGATCCGCGGCGAGGCGGCGGGTCTTCCCGATGGCGATTACACCATGGCGATCCGCCCGCATCATGTCAGCCCGCTTTCGGGCGGTGCGGATTATGTGGCACTGAGGGGGACCGTTCTGGTGACCGAATTGTCGGGTTCGGAGTCCAGCGCCCATTTCCAGATGGGCGAGGATGGCTGGGTATCCCTGGCCCACGGCGTTCATCCCTACCAGGTGGGGGAAGAGCACCAGTTCTTCATGGATCCGGCAAACGCGTTCTATTTCGATCTGGATGGAAGGCGGGCGGCCTGATGTTGATCCAGTTGCGAACGATCCGCCTTTCGCCGCCTTTCGCGCAGGCCGCTATTTCGTTGTCCTTTGAACCGGAAGCACGCTGATGGCCAAGATCACGCTTTCCAACCTGCGCCATTCCTACATGGCCAATCCCAAGGGGCCGGAAGATTACGCGCTCAAGAAGATCGATCTGGATTGGCGGAACGGGGGGGCCTATGCGTTGCTTGGTCCATCGGGATGCGGCAAGTCCACGCTTCTGAACATCATCTCGGGTCTGCTTGTGCCCTCGGAGGGGCGGATCCTGTTCGATGGGCGGGATGTGACCGAGCTTCCGCCGGACCAGCGCAACATCGCGCAGGTGTTCCAGTTTCCGGTGATCTACGACACGATGACAGTGCGCGACAACCTTGCCTTTCCGCTGCGCAATCGTGGCGTGGCGGAGCCGCGTATCGCCGAGCGCGTGGCCGAGATCGCCGCGATGCTGGAGGTCGAGGAGATGCTGGACATCCGCGCCGCGCATCTGTCGCCCGACAACAAGCAGAAGATCTCCATGGGTCGCGGGCCTTGTGCGCGATGACGTGAACGTCGTGATGTTCGACGAACCGCTGACGGTGATCGACCCGCATCTGAAGTGGAAGCTGCGCTCGAAGCTCAAGGAGCTTCACCAACGGGTGCGGGCCACGATGATCTATGTCACCCATGACCAGACCGAGGCGCTGACCTTTGCCGACGAGGTGGTGGTGATGCAGGATGGCGAGGTCGTTCAGATTGGCACGCCGGTGGAATTGTTCGAGCGTCCCGCAGCATACCTTCGTCGGCCATTTCATCGGCTCGCCGGGAATGAATGTGCTGCCGGTGACCGAGACCGGGGGCGTCGTGACATTCCGGGGGCAACCGGTGACGCTGGAAGGCAAGGTGTCGGGCGCGGGCGGCAGGACCGAGCTGGGCATCCGGCCCGAATTCGTCTCGATCTCTGATGCGGGGATCGAGGCACAGGTGCGGAAGGTATCGGACGTGGGGCGGCATTCGGTGGTTGAGGCGGTCGTGGGCGATACGACCATCCGGGCGGTGACCGAAGGCGCGCTCCCCGGTCAGGGCGATACCGTGCATCTTGCCTTTACCCCCCGTCACACGCGGCTGTACCGCGATGGATGGATCGCAACGGAGGCGAGCGGATGAAAACCGAAAACCAGAAAGCATGGTTCTTTGTGCTGCCGGTCCTGTTGCTGGTCGCGTTCAACGCGCTGATCCCGATCATGACGGTCGTGAACTATTCGGTACAGGAGACCTTCGGGAACAATCTCTTCTTCTGGCAGGGTCTGGACTGGTTCGAGCAGATTCTGCGCTCTGAACGGTTCCACGCGGCGCTGGGGCGACAGTTCCTGTTCACCTTCATGATCCTGATCATCGAGGTGCCGCTGGGGATCATCATCGCGCTGTCGATGCCGCGTCAGGGTATCTGGGTTCCGGTCTGTCTTGTCCTTATGGCCCTGCCCATGCTGATCCCGTGGAACGTCGTGGGCGCGATGTGGAACATCTTTGCCCTGCCGAAGGTCGGTATGCTGGGCTATTTCCTGAATGACGTGCTGGGCGTGAATTACGACATGACGCAGGATCCGCTGGCTGCATGGATCACGATTATCGTGATGGATGTCTGGCACTGGACCTCGCTTGTGGTGCTTCTGTCCTATGCGGGCCTCGTCTCGATCCCCGATGCGTATTATCAGGCGGCGAAGATCGACGGTGCGAGCCCGTGGAAGGTGTTCCGCTATATCCAGTTGCCGAAGATGAAGACGGTGCTGACCATCGCGATCCTTCTGCGCTTCATGGACAGTTTCAACATCTATACCGAGCCTTTCGTGCTGACCGGTGGCGGGCCCGGCAACTCCACCACGCTTCTGTCGATCGATCTGGTGAAGATCGCGCTTGGCCAGTTCGATCTGGGACCGGCGGCGGCGATGAGCCTGATCTACTTCGCGATCACGCTGCTGGTGTCGTGGCTCTTCTACACCCTGATGACGAAGGATGACCAGAAATGAGAAAACGCTCGCTCATCCCGATCATCTACATCCTGTTCCTGATGCTGCCGATCTATTGGCTGGTGGCCATGAGCTTCAAGACGACCAACGATATCCTTTCGGGATTCAGCCTGTTTCCCGAGACGATCACGCTGGACAATTACCGGGTCATCTTCACCGATCCGACATGGTATTGGGGCTATATCAACTCGATCATCTATGTTTCGCTGAACACGGTGATCTCGGTCGCGGTGGCGCTTCCGGCGGCCTACGCGTTTTCGCGGTATCGCTTTCTGGGCGACAAGCAGTTGTTCTTCTGGCTCTTGACCAACCGGATGGCGCCGGCGGCGGTGTTCGCACTGCCGTTCTTTCAGCTTTATTCCTCGGTCGGCCTGTTCGACACGCATATCGCGGTGGCGCTTGCGCATTGCCTGTTCAACATTCCGCTGGCGGTGTGGATTCTCGAAGGGTTCATGGGCGGGGTGCCCAAGGAACTGGACGAGACCGCCTATGTCGACGGGTATTCCTTTCCGCGCTTCTTCGTCACGATCTTCCTGCCGACAATCAAGGCGGGGGTCGGCGTCGCGGCGTTCTTCTGCTTCATGTTCTCGTGGGTGGAGCTGTTGCTGGCCAAGACGCTGACGGCTGTGGAGGCAAAGCCCATCGCGGCGACCATGACAAAGACCGCGTCTTCGGCGGGATACGAGCTTGGCCTTCTGGCCGCGGCGGGGACGCTGACCATCATTCCCGGCGCGATCGTGATCTATTTCGTCCGCAACTATATCGCCAAGGGCTTTGCCCTGGGGAGGGTGTGATGACTCGTCTTGTCTTTTCCGGTCTGGCCCTTCTGACCGCAAGTCCGGCGCTTGCGCAGGGTTGGGGCAATGTCGCCAAGCAGGAAGAGGAAAAGGGATTCTCCTGGACCGATCCGCTGTGGCCGGATTTCTGGATGGCGTGGACGCCCGCGACCTTTGCGCTGTTCTGCGGCATCTTCGGCGCGATGGCGATCATCACGATCCTCGAGATCCGGCGGCCCGGCGGTGACGAGCGCCGTGGCATTCTGGGGCTGACGACGACGCGGGGTGACCGGCTGTTCATCTCGCTTCTGGGAACGGCCTATATCTTTCTCGCCTGGCTGGGGATCGTGGGTCAGCCGCTGTGGTGGCCCCTGGCAATCAGCATCGGATGGGGGGTCTTCTGCTTTCGGAAGATCTGAGAATCTCCTTTGCGAAACGACACTCCTGGTATCTAGTAGGGTGCCTTAGCGAGTGAGAGATTTCCAAGATTGGGACGGCAATGAAAGAAAAGCGGAAAAGCGAACTTCTGACCGAGGTCGAGCTTGAGTTCATGAACGAACTCTGGACCTTGGGGGAAGGCACCGTACGCGACGTTCTGGGGCAACTGCCAGAGGAACGCGCGCTTGCCTATACCTCGGCCGCGACCATCCTTCGGATCTTGGAACAAAAAGAATTCGTCACCAGCCGCAAGGAAGGGAAGAGACATGTCTATATCCCGGCGCTGGAAAAGGACGTCTATCAATCCCGCTCGCTCAGGGACCTGTCGATGAAGCTTTTCGACGATACGCCCGCCTCGCTCGTGGCGCGTCTGGTCGATGATGACGAACTGACAGAAGAAGCATTGGGGCAAATCCGGGCACTCGTGGATCGGAGGTTGAAGAATGATACCGGGTGACACGCTTCTCGACACTTTCATTGATACCAATATCCTGTTGATCGTGGCCTTCGCATTGTGGAGCTTCGCCCGCTTCGCGCTGCGCAGGCTTGGCTTGCGGCATGCCTTCGGCACGGAACTGAAATTGCTGAATGGCGTGTTTCTTGCCGTGATCTTGTCGCCGTTTCTGATGCTTGCCGTGGGAACGGTTCAGGCCTCGGGCATGGCACGCGGCGTGAACCTGAGCTTCTCGGACATGGTGGTGGCGCACTACCTGAACGGTGGTTTCGAGATGAAGGCCACCGATTTCGAGCAACTTCTGCAGCTTCGCGGCGTGTTCGTGCAGAACATCGTGGGAGGCGCCGGGTGGATCGCCTGGATGGTGATCGGCCTGTTCCTGGGCGGTGTCGTCCTTGGGCTGGGGCGGTTGGCCTATTCGGTCTTCTGTCTGAGGCGCATCGTTTCTCGAAGCTATGCGTGGCGCAGTTTCGGCCGGGTCCGGCTTCGGCTGACGGATCAGGTCCTCGTGCCGTTCTCGACCAGGGGGCTGCGGAATTACTATGTCGTCATCCCGTCGCACATGCTGGGGGAACGGAACGAGCTTGCGGTGTCTTTGGCCCATGAGTTCCAGCATCTGCGGCAGGGCGACATCGAGTGGGAGATCCTGCTGGAGGTGCTCAAGCCCATCTTCTTCCTCAACCCGGCGTTTCACGCGTGGAAGCGCAAGGTCGAGGAGCTTCGGGAATTGAGCTGCGATGCGCAGGTTCTGACCCGTGGCCGGATCGGCGTCCGGGACTATTGCGAGACGCTTTTGTCGGTGTGCCAGAAGACGCTGCGGCGCGATCCCATGTTCGTGATCGCGGTGCCGAAAGTCACGCTGGTGACGGCGGATCGCGTGTCCCGGCGGGGCAGCAAGGGGAGCTTTCTCGAAGAGCGGATCACATCGCTGTTCGACGCCAGCCGGCTGCGGTTTCCGAGGCTTGTCTTTGCCGGGATGGCCTTGCCGCTGATCCTGGCGATCCTGTTCACCGCCGTTGCGATTCAAAAGCCGGGCGACTGGAGCCATGACCGTCTGATGCTGTCGACGGTCGTCAATCTGGAGCGACTGGAGGAGATCAACCGACTGTCCACCTTCGGGCGCATTCGGAACTAGACCGGACCACTTGATTCAGAGGTCTAGCCGCCGCAGATTCCCTGCAGGGCCACCCATTCGCCGTCCGTCAAGAGCGGGCGGGCGTTTGCGGCGGGAACCGGATCGGCCTCGATCAGTTGCAGCGTCGTCTCGCCGGTCACATCGACGGCATAGGCGTAGGGTGCGGCAGGGATGCCGGCAGCATCGAACCGGGCGATCAGTGTCGCAGGGGTGAGCGGCGCAGGGTCGCGTGTCAGAAGTGCCTCGCCATATCCCGAGAGCGCGGTTTCGGGCAACGTCCCGGTGGTCATCAGCGTCAGCGTCGCGCGCAGGCCCGCGTGGTCAAGGAGGGCCAGCATGGGCGAGGTCCGGGCGGCGCGATCGACCTCGGCAAGGATATATCCCGCGACGACCTGCGGGCTTTCATGATCCTCGACCACGGACCGGTTCAGAAGTACCGTGCCGCCGGGAAGGTGCGCCGCGTCGCGCAGGCCCGCCGGCAGGACCAGAACCTGTTTCGGTGCCGAGGCCCCGAGCCGTCCCATGAGGGTGCGCAGCGCCGCGCTTCCCGCCGGATCGTCGCAAGGGGCGCCGGCATAGGGGATGATGCGGTCCACGGCGCTTTCGGCCAGGGCTGTGCGCGCGGCCGCTGGCAGGATCGACGCGGCATAGCGCGTGACCGCGCCGGGCAGCCACAGGATCGCCACCGCCAGTCCGACGGCGACGAGCGCCAGTGTGAGGCGCATCCGCACGCGCCCCGGTTTCGGTCGGGCGCGGGTCACGGCCTGACGGATCTTCTCGATCGCGCGGATGATTTCGTCGTCGCCGGTCTCGACCCGTTCGGGGGTGTCGGGGCCGGGAGCGTAGATCGCCGGGCGGCGGCCAGGATTGAGCCGCTCGATCGTGGCAAGCGACCAATGGGCAAGGGCAACGTCGCGCTGATCGGTAAGCGTCAGGCTGGCGCTGCCGATGGACAGCACGACGTCACGCCGTTGGCTTCCGTCACCCGGCGTGTAAAGCCCCGGTGCTTCCAGCCGGTCATATTGCGTCAGCGCGGTCATCTTATGTCGATGTCAGCCTTCCCGTCCCCTGGCGCGAGGATAGACAAGCATGTGCGCCGCCACAATTGCCGGCGCACCTGAAAAGCGCATTCGGGGAAGTGAAAGAGAGCCCATTGCAAAGCGCCGCCGTTTGGTGCTTTCGTCGCGCGGTTCAAGGAGAGACGGATGATCGAAACACGGCCCCTTGCCGCCGCCGCAGCGATGCTGGCCGCGATGCTGATCATCGGCTTCATAGACAATTTCGTGGTTGTGATCGCCGAAAATCACGGGCTCTGGCAATTCCAGTTCCTGCGGACGCTGATGGCACTGCCGATGGTGGCCGCGATGACGCTTCTGGGGATGGGAGGGATGCGCCCCTTGCGCTGGCGTGCGGTCGCGGCGCGGAGCCTGTTCCTTTCGGCTGCGATGATGCTGTATTTCGGTGCGCTGGCCTTCCTGCCAATTGCCGAGGCCGTGGCGGGGCTGTTCACTTCGCCGGTCTGGGTGATGATCATCTCGGTCCTGTTTCTGGGTGAGAGGGTAGGGCCGATCCGGATCGGCGCGGCGGTGGCCGGGTTCGTCGGTGTCATTCTGGTCCTGAGACCCGATGCAGAGGCGCTGTCGCCCATGGTTCTGGTGCCGGTTCTTGCGGGGTTCCTGTACGCCATCGGCGCTATCGCCACGCGCCGGTGGTGTAGCGGGGAAAGCGCGCTCAGCCTTCTGGCCGGAAATTTTCTGGCGATGGGGGCTTGGTCGGCACTGGGATTGCTCGTGCTGACGCTCTTTCCGCAGATCGCTGCGCCGGGGCCCGAGGGCTTTCTGGCCCGTGGCTGGGTGGCGCCGGACGGGCCGTTCTGGTTCTGGACCTTCGTGCAGGCGCTGGGATCGGTCGTGGGGGTCTGGTTGATCGTGCGCGCCTATCAGCTTGGCGAAGCATCGTTCAGTGCGAGTTTCGAATATTCGCTGCTCGTCTTCGTCGCCGCTTGGGCGTGGATCCTGCGGGGGGAGACGCTCGATCCCTTCGCGCTGGTGGGGATCGGGGTGATCGTTGCGTCCGGCGCGGTGATCGCGCTCCGGGGGCGGTAGGGCGGCAGGCCGGGAAAGACCCGCCGCCCCGTCCGTCAGGCGGCTGCGGCGGTTGGCGCGAACCGGCCGTAGAAGGTTTCGCCCTTGGCGGCCATGTCGCGCAGCAGGGCGGGCGCGGTGAAACGTGCACCATGCCGGGCGGCAAGATCGTCGCAGATCTCGACCGCGCGGGCCGCGCCCATGATATCGAGCCAGGAGAACGGCCCGCCCGACCATGGCGCAAAGCCCCAGCCAAGGATCGCGCCGACATCGCCTTCGCGGATATCGGTGAGCACCCCTTCTTCCAGCGCGCGCACGGCCTCGAGCACCTGGGCGAAGAGCAGGCGGTGCTGGACCTCGGCCAGTTCCGGCTGATCGGCGGCCTGCGGGTATTGCGCGGCTAGCCCGTCCCAGAGACCGGTACGCTTGCCCGCCTCGTCATAGCTGTAGAAACCCGATTTCGACTTGCGGCCCATCCGGCCCTGATCGGCCAGCCAGAACAGCACCTCGTCCACCGCGCCATCGGGATAGGCGTCGCCCATGGCGGCGCGCGTGGCCTTGGCGATCTTGACGCCAAGGTCGATCGAGGTCTCGTCCACCAGTTGCAGGGGGCCGAGCGGCAGGCCCACGAGTTTCGCGGCGTTCTCCACGAGCGCGGGTACGACGCCCTCGCCCACCATCCGGATGCCTTCGTTCAGGTAGGGAATGATGCAGCGGTTGGCGTAGAAGAAGCGCGCATCGTTCACCACGATCGGGGTCTTGCGGATCTGCTGGACGAAATCCAGCGCCTTGGCGACCGCGCGGTCGCCGGTCTGTTTGCCGCGGATGATTTCCACCAGCATCATCTTGTCGACGGGCGAGAAGAAGTGGATGCCGATGAACTGTTCCGGTCGGGACGAGGCATGGGCCAGATCGCTGATCGGCAGGGTCGAGGTGTTGGTGGCGAAGATGCAATCGGGGCCGACCGCGGCCTCGACGGCCTTCGTCACCTCGGCCTTGATCGCGGGGTCTTCAAACACCGCCTCGACCACCAGATCGCAGCCCTGAAGTGCGGCATAGTCGGTGGTGGCGGTGATCCGGCCAAGGACCTGCTGTTTCTTCTCTTCGGTCACCTTGCGGCGCTGGATGCCCTTGTCGAGGATCCCCTCGGAATAGGCCTTGCCGCGATCGGCGGCGTCCTGTTGCTGGTCGATCAGTACGACCTCGATCCCCGCATTGGCGGCGACATAGGCGATGCCAGCACCCATCATGCCCGCGCCCATGACGCCGAGCTTGCGAACCCGCTGATCGGGAGCCTCGGGGCGGTTGGCGCCCTTTTCCAGCGCGCCCTTGTTGACGAAGAGCGACCGGATCATGGCCGAGGAGGAGGGGTTCAGCAGGACATTGGTGAACCAGCGGGCCTCGATCTTCAGCGCGGTGTCGAAGGGAACGAGCGCGCCTTCATAGGCGGCCGACAGAAGCGCCTTTGCGGCCGGGTAGACGCCCATGGTGCGGCCATGCACCATAGCCGCCGCGCCCACGAAGGTCATGAATCCCGCGGGATGATAGGGGGTTCCGCCGGGCATCTTGTAGCCCTTCTGGTCCCAGGGTTTCACGAGATCGGCGTCCGTCGCACCCAACACCCATTCGCGGGCGCGGGTCATGAGTTGATCCGCTGGCACGACCTCGTCGATCAGGCCCGCCGCGCGCGCCTTGTCGGGAGCATAGGTCTTGCCTTCGAGAAGGTGCGGGCTTGCGGCCATCAAACCCATCTTGCGGACGATCCGGGTGGTGCCGCCACCGCCGGGAAACAGGCCGACCATGATCTCAGGCAGGCCGATCCGCGCCTTGGGGTCGTCGGCCGCGATGATCCGGTGGCAGGACAGCGGAATCTCGAGCCCGATGCCAAGCGCCGTGCCGGGGAGAGCGGCGACGATCGGTTTGCCGCCCTTGAGCGTCTTGGGGTCCATGCCCGCGCGCTCGATCTTGCGCATCATGGCGTGGCCGTTCATCGTGAAGTCGAAGATCGACTGGGCGGGAGTTGTCGGAGCTGCTGCGCAGACCGGCGAGGATGTTGAGATCCATCCCGGCGGCAAAGCTGTCCTTGCCCGAGGTCAGGATCACGCCCTTGACCGCGTCATCGGCCAGAGCGCGGTCGATCATCTCGTTCAGGAGCGCGCTGCCTTCGAGGCTGAGCACGTTCATGGATTTGCCGGGAACGTCCCAGGTGATGATGGCGACGCCGTCGTCGCCAAGTGCATAGGTGAAATCGGCCATATCAGGTCTCGCTCTCGTCTTGCGGCAGCGGGCTGCCGTCTTTGCGGGTGAAGGTGAAGGCGCCGTTCTTGACTTCGACGCGCATGTCTATGTCGGAATAGGTGCCGACTTCGGCGGGCGCGCGGGTGCCCACCACCAGAAACCGGGCCTCGGTATCCGTATCGTTGCGGAAATGGTGACCATTGGGGTCGCCTGCTGGAAAGGCCGCGCAGTCCCCGACACCCATCGGCGTCTCGCCAGTATCGTCGATCAGTGTAACGGTCCCTTGGGTGACCATCACGAATTCGTCTTCGCGCAGGTGCCAGTGCCGCAGGCTGGACAGGGCGCCCGGGGCGAGGATGATCAGGTTCGCACCGAACTGCGTCAGCCCGCCCGCATCGCCGAGACGCAGGGACGACGCGTCCGTCCATGGCCTTGTCATGTGGCGCGGGATAGGCGGAGCCGGTCTTGAGCGGGATCTGGGAGAGGTCGATCCTTGGCATCAGATCGTCCCCCGCTGATTCAATGATCCCGGCGTTTGGGATGGCTTCCCAGTAGCGCTACGGGATAAGCCACGCTTTCGAACTCCACCATTTCGATCTTGATCTCGCCCGGCATCGCTTTCGCGACAGTAATACCGTAGAATGCTCTGCGAGATCAGCTTGGTCCGTGGCGTCGAGATACTTCCAGTTGATGTGCAGGACCACCCGCCCGTCCTCGGACTCGCGATACGTCGGTTAGTTCCGCCTTGAACGATCTTTGCGCCCGCGGCCCGCGAACTTGTGATCCGCATCGCGATCGAGTCGATCGTATCCTGACGGTTGAGTTCGATCCGAACCGTATCGCCGTAATAGATCGCCAGAGGGTGCGAGTAGCAAGTCGGCCACTGCATCCAGATCGTCCGCCATCCAGCAGGCGGCGAGACGATCGCAGAATTGAATGTATCGACGATCGGCCATTGGCACTCCGGAACGAACCCTCGCAGCGAAATAGATCTTTTTGCAACTGCAATAATGCCAGTTAATTCGATGATTCTAGGAGAGCCACGGAGCATGGCAAGAAATCGCAACTCATGCGGTAGTCGGGACCGAGGCACTCTCGCGAATGGCCAATTTCATCGGTTCAGACCCGTTCGAGGATGGTCGCGGCACCCATTCCCGACGCGACGCAGAGCGTCGCGAGACCGGTGCCCTTGCCGGTGCGCTCCAGCTCGTCGAGCAGGGTTCCGAGGATGATCGCACCGGTTGCGCCAAGCGGGTGACCCATGGCGATTGCGCCGCCATTCACGTTGACGCGGTCATGGTCGACGTCGAAGGCCTGCATGAAGCGCAGGACGACCGACGAGAAGGCCTCGTTGACCTCGAACAGGTCGATATCGGAGATGCTCATGCCGCTGTCGGCGAGGATCTTTTCGGTGACCGGCACCGGGCCCGTGAGCATGATCGTCGGGTCAGTCCCGATCTTTGCGGTCGCGCGGATGCGGGCGCGGGGTTTCAGACCGTTGGCCTTGCCGAATTCGGCATTGCCGATCAGGACGGCGGCGGCGCCATCGACGATCCCGCTGGAATTGCCCGCGTGGTGGATGTGGTTGATCCGCTCGAGATGCGGGAATTTCATCAGCGCGATCTTGTCAAAGCCCGGCATCACCTCGCCCATCTGCTGAAAGGCGGGTTTGAGCGCGCCAAGGCTCTGCATGTCGGTGCCGGGGCGCATGTATTCGTCGCGGTCGAGGATCGGAATACCGTTCATGTCGCGGACGGTGACGACGGAGCGGCCGAACCGGCCTTCCTTCCATGCGGCGGCGGCGCGGTTCTGGCTTTCGACGGCCAGCGCATCGGCGTCGTCCCGGCTGATCCCGTATTCGGTTGCGATCAGGTCGGCGGCGATACCCTGGGGCACGAAATAGGTCTTCATCGCGATCGACGGGTCGGCGGCGATGGCGGCGCCGTCCGAGCCCATGGGAACGCGGCCCATCATTTCGACACCACCGGCGACATAGGCGTGGCCGGCGCCGCCCCGCACCTGGTTCGCGGCGACGTTCACGGCTTCGAGGCCCGAGGCGCAGAAGCGGTTGATCGAAAGGCCCGGCACGCTTTCGGCGAAATCCGAGGCCAGAACGGCGGTGCGCGCAAGGCAGCCGCCCTGTTCGCCGATCTGGGTCACGTTGCCCCAGATCACGTCCTCGATCCCCGATGTATCGAGATTGTTGCGATCCTTGACGGCGTTCAGGACCTCGGCGGACAGGCGGGCGGCGGTAACCTCGTGCAGGCTGCCATCAGGGCGGCCCTTGCCGCGCGGGGTGCGGACGGTGTCGTAGATGAAAGCGTCGGTCATCGGAGGGTCCTTCAGTTTGCCCGATCGGCCGGTGAGCCCGGCATCAGGTCATAGGGGTGTTTCCAGCCGGGCGTATCCGAGATTCGGGTGAGCCAGGCGTCGATATGGGGCCAGTCGGCGCGGTCGAAGCCGAAGGGTTCGGGATAAAAGAGGTAGCCGCAGCAGGAGATATCGGCGGTGGTCATCGCGTTGCCCACGATCCAGTCGCGGTTTGCAAGGTGGTCGTTCAGCACCGTGTAGCTGGCCTTCAGCCGGCCAAGCTGAAAGCCGATCACTTCGGTCGGGCGTTTGTCCTCGGGCAGGAAGTTCATCAGGAAGCGGGTGTTGCCGGCAAGGCTCGACAGCTTGTGATTGTCCCACAGCGTCCAGCGCAGAACTTCGCGCCGTTCCTCTGGAGTGGCGCCGGTGAGTTTGCCCGTCAGATGGACCACGTAATCCTGGATCGCGCCGGATTGGGTCAGGCGATAGTCGTGATCGGTGTCGATCAGGACCGGGACTTCGCCCATCGGGTTGATGTCGCGGCGGAACGCCTCGCTGCGGGCCTCGCCGTTGAAAAAGTCGACATAGACCGGTTCCCAGTCCGCGCCGGCAAGTTCAAGCGTGAGGGCGGCCTTGTAGGCATTTCCGCTTTCACCGAAGCAATAGAGCCGGAGTGTCATTCTGCGCCTTTCCGAAAGGGTCGAGCCTGTCACCGCTTGCGGGCGTCAAGCTCGCTGTTGAACAGCCGCAAACGGGCGCCGAGGTTTTCGGCGTCGGTGACGGATTCGAAATTCTCGAAGAGGAACGACAATGCCTCGCCTTCATCCAGCCCCGCCTCTGCGGCAAAGCGTTTGAGGCGGCGATAGCCATCCTCGGTCATTGCGCAGGGGAAGCGGCGGGTCAGTCGAAAGCGTTTGGGCATTGTCTGGTCTCCTCAGAAGTTCGCGGCATCCAGCGCCATCACAGGCTCTGCTCCCGTACGGATGCGCGCAAGGTGCATCGTGGTGGCCGGCAGCTGGCGCGCCATGTAATAGCGCCCGGTTGCGAGCTTTGCTTCATAGAAGTCGCGGTCGGAGGGACCTGCCGCCAGCGCCTCTTTCGCGGCCTTCGCCATGCGCGCCCACATCAGGCCAAGGCAGACATGGCCGAACAGGTGCATGAAGTCATAGCTGCCCGACAGCGCGTTGTTGGGGGATTTCATGCCTTCCTGCATGAAATACATCGCCGCCTGCTGCAGGTCCTTGGAGGCGGATTTCAGCGGGTCGAGGAAGCCTGCCTTGAGGTCCTCGTCGCCTTCGTTCTCCTTGATGAAGGTCTTGACCATCTCGAAGAAGCCCATGACCGTCTTGCCGCCATTGAGGCCAAGCTTGCGTCCCACCAGATCGAGCGACTGAACACCGTTGGTGCCTTCGTAGATCATCGCGATGCGGGCATCGCGGACGAACTGTTCAAGACCCCATTCGCGAGTGAAGCCCGATCCGCCCAGCGTCTGCTGTGCCAGAACCGTCGTCTCGAAGCCCTTGTCAGTGAGGAAGCCCTTGATGACCGGGGTCAGAAGCGAGATCAGCGCATCGGCCTCGGCATCCTTGTTGCGATGGGCGCTGTCGATCAGCGTGGCGCCCCAGAGCGCAAAGGCACGGGCGCCTTCGACAAAGCTTTTCTGGTCCATCAGGTTCCGGCGTACGTCGGGATGCACGATGATCGGATCGGCGGGGCCATTGGGGTTCTTGTCGCCGGTCACGTCGCGGCCCTGAAGGCGGTCACGGGCAAAGCCAAGCGCGTTCTGATAGGCGACGCTTGCCTGCGCATATCCCTGCATCGCCACAAGAAGCCGTGCTTCGTTCATCATGGTGAACATGGCGCGCATGCCCTTGTGCATCTCGCCGATCAGATAACCTGTGGCACCGTCATAGTTCATCACGCAGGTGGAGTTGCCGTGGATCCCCATCTTTTCCTCGAGCCCGCCGCAGGAGAGCGCGTTGCGCGCGCCAAGGCTTCCATCCTCGTTCACGAGGAACTTGGGCACGATGAAGAGCGAGATCCCTTTCACGCCTTCGGGGCCGCCGGGGATCTTGGCCAGAACGAGGTGAATGATGTTGTCGGTCAGATCCTGTTCGCCGCCCGAGATCCAGATCTTCTGGCCGGAGATGCGATAGGTGCCGTCCGCCTGCGGCTCCGCCTTGGTGCGCATCAGGCCCAGATCGGTGCCGCAATGGGGTTCGGTGAGGTTCATCGTTCCCGACCATTCGCCCGAGGCCATCTTGGGCAGGTAGGTGGATTTCTGATCCGCCGTGCCGTGCTCGTTGATTGCCGAAATCGCGCCATGGGTCAGACCGAAATAGATCTGGAACGCCATGTTGGCCGATGAGAAATATTCGCCCGTTGCGAGGTTGAGGACGGCGGGCATGCCCTGGCCGCCGTATTCGGGATCGACATCCAGTGCGGGCCAGCCACCTTCGCGCATCAGATCGAAGGCTTCCTTGAAGCCTTTCGGCGTGCGGACGACGCCATTCTCGAGCTTGCAGCCCTCGGTATCGCCGACCTTGTTCAGGGGCTGGAGGACGCTGGCCGCGATCTTGCCGGATTCTTCCAGAACGGCGGCGGTGAAATCGGCATCAAGCTCGTCATAACCGGGGATGGTCATCGAGGTGACGTCAAGCATCTCCTGCAGGATGAACTGGGTGTCGCGGGTGGGTGCGGAATAGCTGGGCATCTGTGTTTCCCTTTCGGACGTCGTGGGTTTACTGGGCGGCTTCGGAAGGCTGCTGGAGGGTCGTGATCATGTCCTGCCCCCATTTCAGCTGTTCCCTGAGATCATCGATCGCTTCGTTCAGCTCGTCGCGCTGGGCGATCATGTCCGCCAGCCGTTCCTGGGCGAGCTGGAAGGTGCGGGTGAGCTGCGTGAGCTGCTGGTCGCCGGCATCGTAGAGTTCGAGCAATTGTCGGATTTCTTCGAGCGAGAAGCCAAAGCGTTTGCCGCGCAGGATCAGTTTCAGCCGGGCGCGGTCGCGGCGGGTGAACAGGCGTTTCTGGCCTTCGCGCTTCGGGAAAAGCAGCTCCTTGGACTCGTAGAAACGCAACGTGCGCGGGGTCACATCGAAAGCGGCGCACATCTCGCGAATGGTCATCAGATCATCAGTCATCCGATAGATTCCTTGTTCGTTTGACCTCAGATGCGACAGATCTCCGAGTCGATCAAGACACGTTGACGTTTACGTAAGCAGAACGTTGCGTCAACTTATTGGAACGGCAATTCTGTTCCCTGAGAGAGTGGAACATGTTTCGGATGTTGCGTGTTAGGGGGGTGGGAAATCGGCGCGGTCAGGACGTCAGGGATTGCTCGGTCTGGTCCCGCAGCGCCTGAAGCTCGCTGATCGTCTTGTCGAGTTGTGCGCGTTCCTCGGCCAGCGCGGCAAGCTGTCGGTCAGCGAGGCTGAGGAATTCACGTAGCTGGTCCTGATTGCCCTTTGGGTCGTAGAGCAGGAGCCAGCGACGGATTTCCTCGAGGCTGAAGCCGAACCGGCGACCCCGCAGGATAAGGGTCATGCGTGCCGTTTCCCGTGGCCCGTAGAACCGCGACCGGCCCTCGCGCACGGGCTCGAGCAGCTCGATATATTCGTAATATCGCAGCGTGCGCGGAGTTACGTCGAACGTCGCACACATTTCCTTGAAACTGAGACGTTCTTCGCTCATCGCGCCTCCTTTCCTCTCACTATCACTTCACATGGCGCGCACGCAAATAAACTTGAGGGGAAAATTCGGGGTTGCAGCCCCGCTTCGGCGGGGTCGATAAGGCGGGAAAGGGAGACCGAGCATGGAAGATGCAAAGGCGCGCGCGGCGCGGCAGTTCATTGAGGCGTTGCCGCATTGCCGGGATCTCGGGATGTCGCTTGTATCGGTGGGCGACGGCGAGGCCATTCTGGAAATGCCCTATGATGCGCGGTTCGTGGGCGATCCCAAGACCGGGGTCATTCACGGGGGCGCGGTGTCGGCGCTGATGGATACGTCGGGCGGAGCGGCGGTGATGTGTCACCCCCAGACCCCCGCGGTCACCGCGACGCTGGATCTTCGGATCGACTACATGCGCCCGGCAACGCCCGGTCAGACGATCCGCGCGACGGCCACCTGTTATCACATCACGCGCTCGGTCGCCTTTGTCCGGGCGGTGGCCACGGATGAGGACATCGACCGGCCTGTGGCCACGGCAACCGGTGCCTTCACCGTCCAGGCGAGCGGAGAGGCAGGACGATGATCGGGCGCCCGGAACCTGTCCAATTGGTCAAGCAGCGGCGCGACGGGGCACTGCGGGCGCTGGCGGAGGGTATCCCCTATTCGAACCATCTGGGGGTCCGTTTCGAACGGCGCGGCGACGAACTGACAGGGCTTCTGCCGTTCGACGAGAAGCTGATCGGCAACCCGATGCTCCCGGCCCTGCATGGCGGCGTCACGGCGGCGTTTCTGGAGGTCTGCGCGGTCATCCAACTGTCGTGGTCCTATCTTTGGGACGATATCGAGTTCGGGCCGCATCGATGCGGCGGCATTGACGCCGGAGACGCTTCCCCGCCTGCCCAAGACGATCGATTTCACGGTGGATTACCTGCGCACGGGCCTGCCGCGCGATGCCTATGCGCGGGCGCGGGTGAACCGGTCGGGGCGTCGCTATGCCTCCGTGCATGTGGAGGCATGGCAGGACAATCGCAGCCGCCCCTTCGCGCAGGCGACCGGGCATTTCCTGATGCCGCTCTCCGATGGCTAGGCCACAGGTCGGGCCGCTGACGCATCGGCGGGTCCTGAACATCGCGTTACCCATCGTCCTGTCCAATGCGACCATTCCTATCCTCGGAGTCGTGGATACGGGCGTGATCGGGCAGTTGGGAGAGGCCGCACCGATTGGCGCGGTGGGGGTCGGCGCGATCATCCTGACCGGATATTACTGGATCTTCGGGTTCCTGCGGATGGGAACGGTCGGGCTGACCAGTCAGGCGCTGGGCGCCGACGATCAGCCCGAGGCGGATGCGCTGTTGTCTCGGGCGTTGATGATCGGGCTGGCCGCCGGAATCGCGCTGATCCTGTTCCAGGGACCGCTTTTCGCGCTGGCCTTCATGCTGGCACCGGCGTCGGACGAGGTCGAGAACCTTGCGCGCGACTACTTGCAGATCCGGATCTTTTCGGCCCCCGCGGCCATCGCGATCTACGGCGTCACGGGATGGCTTATCGCCGATGAGCGGACGCGTGGTGTTCTCGTCCTGCAGGTCTGGATGAACGGGCTGAATATCGCGCTGAGTTTCTGGTTCGTCATCGGGCTGGGCTGGGGTATCGAGGGGGTCGCCATTGCAACGGTGATTTCCGAGATCAGCGGCTTCCTGATGGGGCTGGCGCTTTGCCATGGGGCGTTCGGGCGGCCGGGTTGGCGCGACTGGCCACGGGTTTTCGACCGGGTGCGCCTGTGGCGGATGGCGCAGGTCAATTCCGACATCATGATCCGCTCCGTTCTCCTGCAGGCGATTTTCATTTCCTTCCTGTTCGTCGGGGCGGATTTCGGGGACGTGCCCTTGGCAGCGAACCAGATCCTTCTGCAATTTCTGCATGTCACCGCCTATGCGATGGATGGCTTCGCCTTTGCTGCCGAGGCCCTTGTGGGTCAGGCGATGGGCGCGCGTGCCCGTGGCGCGGTGCGCCGCGCGTCGATCCTGACCGGACTTTGGGGGCTGGGGATCGTGGTGGTTCTGGCGGTGGCATTTGCGGTTGCGGGAGGGCCGATGATCGACCTGATGACCACGGCGCCCGAGGTGCGTGCCGAGGCGCGGCTTTACCTTTTCTGGATGGTTCTGGCGCCGCTGACCGGAGTGGCGGCCTGGATGTTCGACGGGATATTCATCGGGGCCACGCGCACCCGGGACATGCGCAACATGATGGTGATCTCGGCCCTGATCTATGCGGTTGCGGTTGGCGTTCTGGTGCCGCTTCTGGGCAATCACGGGCTTTGGCTTGCGCTTCTGATCTCGTTCGTGGCGCGGGGGCTTACCCTTGGCCTGCGCTATCCGAAGCTCGAGGCTGCCGCAGGCTAGAGGATGTCCAGCACCTGGCGCGGTGGGCGACCGATCACCGCCTTCTCGCCCTTGATGACGATCGGGCGTTCGATCAGGATTGGCCTGTCGGCCATCGCTGCGATCAGCAGATCCTCGTCCGAAGAGCGGCTAAGCCCCAGTTCGCGAAAGACCGGTTCGCCCACCCGGACCATCTCGATCAACGGCTGTGCAAGCCATGCGGAAACCATGCGGATTTCATGCGCATCGGGCGGATCCTTGAGATAGAGACGAATTTCGGGCTCGATCCCTTCGGCGCGCAGCAGGGCGAGCGTGTCGCGCGATTTCGAACAGCGCGGATTGTGCCAGATCGTGACGGTCATGCGAAGCTTTCCCTGTCTGTTCCCACGGCGGCGGCGACTGTCTGAAAGCCGTCCCGCTCCAGCAGGCGGTCGAGGCCGTGAAGGATTTCCGCCACCAGCGAGAGGCCGCCATAGACAAGCGCCGTATAGAGTTGAACAGCCGAGGCCCCGGCGCGGATCTTGGCATAGGCCTGATCGGCGGTGCCGACGCCGCCCACGCCCACAAGCGGGATCCGCCCGCCCGTTTCGCCCGCAAGCCGGGCCAGAACACGGGTCGACCGCTCGAACAGCGGCGCGCCCGAGAGGCCGCCCGTTTCCCCCCGGTGCGGGCTTTTGAGGCCGGTCCGGTCAAGTGTCGTATTGGTGGCAATGATCGCGTCGATCCCGGCCTCGACTGCGACCTGGGCGATTTCCGCGAGTTCCCGGTCGTCGAGATCGGGCGCGATCTTCAGGAGGACGGGGAGGCGCGTGGAAAGGCCGGCGCGGGCCTCCATGACACCGTCAAGCAACGCGGAGAGGGCCGCGGCCCCCTGCAGGTCACGCAGCTTCTCGGTATTGGGCGAGGAGACGTTCACGGTCGCGAAGTCCACATGCGGGCCGCAGATCCGCAGAACCTCGGCAAAGTCGGCGGCGCGGTCGGCGCTGTCCTTGTTCGCGCCGAGGTTCAGGCCGACGGGAATGCCACGGGGCCGGGCGGCAAGGCGCGCGGCAATGGCCGCCGCGCCGTCATTGTTGAAGCCGAAGCGATTGATCGCGGCGCGGTCCTCGGTCAGCCGAAAGAGTCGCGGGCGCGGATTGCCGGGCTGGGGTCGGGGCGTTGCGGCGCCGACCTCGAGAAACCCGAAGCCCGCGCGCATGAGTGGCGCGATGGCGGTTGCGTTCTTGTCGAAGCCGGCAGCAAGGCCCAGCGGATTGGGCAGGTCGAGTCCCGCCAGCGTGGTGGCCAGCCGGGGCGAGGTGACCGGACCGGGCGCTGGGGCAAGCCCGGCCTTCAGGGCGGTGAGGGCCAGGCCATGCGCGCGCTCGGGGTCGATTCGGCGCAGGAGCGCGAGGCCAAGTGTCTCGCTCAGAGTCATGCCACCCCGTCGGGCAGGGCGTGGCCTGTCGCGCCCGCGCCCATGGGCCGTGCCCAGAGCAGGTCTGACAGGCGCAAGGGCCGGTAGAGATGGGGAAAGAGCTGGCCGCCGCGCGACGGCTCCCATTTCAGGTCGGGCGCTAGGCGGGTGTCGTCCACGGCAAGGACCCACAGCCCGGTCGCGCCTGCGAAATGCTTGTTTGCGGTCTCGAGGCACTGGGCGGCGGTCGAGAAATGCACATAGCCATCGGTGACGTCGATCGGCGCACCGGCGGTTTCGCCGTGGTGCAGAAGCGACTGCCATTCGTCGGTCCGGAGGATCTTGTAGATTGCCATGGGAATGGGCATCGCCCAGCCGCGACGCGGGGTCAAGCGGGGATCGGTCTGCATTCACTTTTGACTCGCCCCGCGCTTCGCGCCAGTCTTGGCACAGAAAAACCTCGGGGAGACGACGATGTTTAGAAGATTCCTGACCGGCGCGGGCATTCTTGCCCTGTCCGCCGGCGCGGCGATGGCCGATTACTCGATCACCATCCTGCACACAAACGACTTTCACGCGCGGTTCGAGCCGATCTCGCGCTTCAACTCGGGCTGTTCGGTCGAGGACAACGCCGAAGGCAAATGCTTTGGCGGCTCCGCCCGGCTCGTGACCGCCGTCGAGGCCGCGAAGGCGTCGGACAGACAACTGGCTGCTCGTCGATGGCGGCGACCAGTTCCAGGGCACATTGTTCTACAACTACTACAAGGGCAAGGTCGCTGCCGAGATGATGAACAAGATGGGTTATGACGCGATGACCGTGGGCAACCACGAGTTCGACGATGGCCCCGAGGTTCTTCGCGATTTCGTCAATGCGGTCGAGTTTCCGATCCTGATGTCGAATGCCGACATTTCCGGCGAGCCCCTATTGAAGGACGTGATCCAGAAATCGGTGGTGATCGAGAAGGGTGGCGAGAAGATCGGCCTGATCGGTCTGACGCCGCAGAACACCGTCGAGTCTGGCCAGCCCCGGCCCGAACGTGATCTTTACCGAGCCATCGGGTGCGGTTCAGGCCGAGGTCGACCGGCTCACCGAGGAGGGTGTCAACAAGATCATCGTGCTGAGCCATTCCGGCTATGTCGCTGATCAGCGGATCGCGAGGCGGTCGACGGGCGTCGATGTGATCGTGGGCGGGCATTCGAACAC
Source organism: uncultured Alphaproteobacteria bacterium (assembly GCA_963698645.1). GTDB lineage: Bacteria > Pseudomonadota > Alphaproteobacteria > Rhodobacterales > Rhodobacteraceae > Ovoidimarina. The sequence continues at coordinate 685,594 of CAVORP010000001.1, read as the reverse complement.
GCTTCTGTCCAACAGCGCCGAGGGCGCGGTCGGACCCGTATCCGACAGTCGTGAACGGCGTTCAGATCGTTCAGGCCTATGCCTATGGCAAGTATCTGGGCGAACTGAACGTGACCTTCGACGACGAGGGCAACGTGACCGAGACGTCGGGTGACCTGGTCGTGCTGGACGGGACCGTCGCCGAAGACGGCACGACCAAGGACCGTATCGCCGAGCTTGCCGTTCCGCTTGAGGAGATCCGTCAGAAGGTTGTCGCAGAAGCAGCGGCCCCGATCGAGGGCGACCGGGCGATCTGTCGGGTCGAGGAATGCCCCATGGGCAACCTTGTTGCCGATGCGATGCTGGAGCGGGTCAAGGATCAGGGTATCCAGGTCGCCTTTGCCAATTCCGGTGGCATTCGGGCGTCGATCGATGCCGGTCCGGTGACGATGGGTGAAGTCCTGACCGTGCTTCCGTTCCAGAACACCCTGTCGACGTTCCAGGCCAAGGGATCGACCCTTCTGGCAGCGCTCGAGAACGGCGTGAAGTCAGGTCGAGGAAGTTGCGGGTCGCTTTCCGCAGGTCGCGGGGATGACCTTCAAGTGGGACCCGACAGCAGAGCCGGGGAGCCGGATTGTCGAGGCGATGGTCGCCGGGGCACCGCTTGATCCTGACGCGACCTATGGCATCGTGACCAACAACTTCGTCCGGAATGGCGGTGACGGCTATTCGATGTTCATGTCGGAAGGCATGAACGCCTATGACTTCGGACCGGACCTTGCCGATGTTCTGGCCGAGTACATGGCCGAGATCGGTCCCGCGAATCCGATGGTGGAGAGCCGGATCACGAAGGTCGAATAGACCCCTTGTCCGGGCGCACCTGTCGTGGTGCGCCCGGACCCGCCCTTTTCGAGGGCGGCATTCCGGGATAGATTTCGCGCATGTGCGGTCGTGTCATCCTTACCGAAGCTTCCGACGAAATGGCGCGGGTGTTCCGCGCGCAGCCGTCGAACGATCTTCCCGAGACACCGAATTTCAACATCTGTCCGACGAACCGCGTTCATGTGGTGACATCGGAGGGCGCGCGACGGCTGCGGGCGATGCGGTGGGGGTTTCTGCCGCATTGGTACAAGACGCCGACGGATGGACCCTTGCTGATCAACGCGCGGGCCGAGACGATCGCGGAGAAGCCCGCCTTTCGCACGGCAGCGCGGGAGCGGCGGTGTTTGATCCCGGCGAATGGTTTCTATGAATGGACAAAGGACGCCGAGGGCAAGCGTTTGCCATGGTTTATCCAGCCGCGCGGGGGCGGGCTGATCGCCTTTGCGGGGGTCTGGCAGGACTGGACCGGGGGAGAGACGCCGCTTGCCACCTGCGCCATCGTGACGACTGCGGCGAACGAGGCCATGTCGGCGATCCATCACCGGATGCCGGTGATTGTCGCGGAGCAGGATTGGGGGCTTTGGCTGGGTGAAGAAGGCAAGGGGGCGGCCCTTTTGATGAAGGCTCCGCCCGAGGAGATGCTGGAGTTCTGGCGCGTGGACCCGAAGGTGAATTCGAACCGGGCCTCCGGTCCGGATCTGATCGTACCGCTGGCGGCGTAAGCGCTATTCGCCGTAGGGCACCCAGATCGTCTTCACCTCGGTTGCGGCCTGCAGGAAGGCGTGGTCGTCCGGGGTCCAGTCGCGCCCGTAATTGACCCATGTGCGCTTGAGGTTCCCGGCCGCCTCGGTTTCGATCACGCGGGAGAGGTCGGCCGACGAGAAGCTCCACACCGCGTCCAGATCCATGTGGCCCGCCATCTGTGGCGCGAGTTCCGCATGTGACCCGGTGAGGATGTTCACCACGCCGCCGGGAACGTCGGAGGTGTCGAGCACCTGATAGAAATCCGTGGCGGCAAGCGGGTAGGGGTCGGATGCGACGGCGATGATCCGGTTGCCCATGGCCATGGCCGGACCCACGACCGAGATCAGACCGAGCAAGGGCGCGGTGTCGGAGCAGAACGCCCCGATCACGCCCACGGGTTCGTTCATCGCAAGGGCGATGCCGCGCAGGGGAACGCCCTTTGCCGCGCCGTCGTATTTGTCGGCCCATGCGGCCCATGTGAACAGCCGGTCGACGCTGGCTGCGACTTCGGTCTCGGCGGCTGCCTTGGAGGCGCCGGTCATGGCGCGCAGGCGATCGGCGAATTCGGTGGCCCGCGCCTCGAGGTTCTCGCCCATGTAATAGAGGATTTGCGCGCGCAGGTGGCCGGTGCTCTTGCTCCAGCCAGATGCTCCCCGAGCGGCTTCGACGGCGTTGCGCAGGTCCTTCCGGTTGGCCAGCGAGGCATGGCCCAGAAGCGCGCCTTTCGGGCCCCACACGGCGCGGGAATAGCCGCCATCGGGCCGCGCCTGCTTGCCGCCGACATAGAGCTTGGCGGTGCGATCAAGCGCGGGCGGCGTCGCGTCTTTCGGGGCGGCCACGGCGGCGGCGGGTTTCAGGGGTTTGGGCTTGCGCGATGGTTTCGTATAGGCCTGAAGTCCTTCCCAGCCACCTTCGCGTCCGAAGCCGCTTTCCCGGACACCGCCAAAGCCCGCGGCGGCGTCGAACAGATTGGTGGCATTGATCCAGACGACACCGGCGGCCAGTTTCGGCGCGATGTCGAGGGACAGGTTCACGTTCTCGGTCCAGACCGTCGCGGCAAGGCCGAAGCGGGTGTTGTTGGCGAGCTCCACGGCCTCAGCAGGCGTGCGGAAGGTGGTGCCGACGAGGACCGGGCCAAAGATCTCTTCCTGCATCAGCCGGTCGGATGGCGACAGCCCGGTGATCAGGGTCGGCGGATAGTAGCAGCCGCCCTCGGGCAGCGGGACCTTGGCGTGATAGATCTCTCCCGCCGAGCCTGTGACCATATCGGTAATGGTGCGCAACTGCGCAGGGTCGACGACGGCGCCCACGTCGATGGATTTGTCGAGCGGGTCGCCGAGGCGAAGCTTGTCCATCCGCGCGCGCAACTTGTCGTAGAAGCGGTTGGCCACGCCTTCCTGCACCAGAAGGCGCGAGCCCGCGCAACAGACCTGGCCCTGGTTGAACCAGATCGCATCGACAAGACCCTCGACCGCGGAATCCAGATCAGCGTCGTCGAAGACGATATAGGGGGATTTCCCGCCCAGTTCGAGCGTCAGGGACTTGCCTGTTCCGGCCGTGGCGCGGCGGATATGGCGGCCCACCGGGGTGGAGCCGGTAAACGCGATCTTGTCGATATCGGGATGGGTCACGATCGCCTCGCCCACGTCGCCATCGCCGGTGATGATGTTGATCACGCCCTTTGGCACGCCTGCCTCCCGGGCGAGATCGGCGAAGAGAAGCGCGGTGAGCGAGGTGTATTCGGCGGGCTTGAGCACCACGGTATTGCCCATGGCGATGGCGGGCGCGATCTTCCACGCGAGCATCAGAAGCGGGAAGTTCCACGGGATGATCTGGCCGCAGACGCCAAGGGGCGCGCGGCCCGCCAGTTCGCTATCCTGCAACTGCGCCATCCCGGCGTGGTAGTAGAAATGCCGGGCGACGAGCGGGATGTCGATATCCCGGCTTTCCCGGATCGGTTTGCCGTTGTCGAGGGTTTCCAGCACCGCGAAGAGGCGCGATTGCTTCTGGATCAGGCGGGCGAGGGCATAGAGGACGCGGGCGCGGGCGTGCCCGGATTTGCGGGACCACGCGGGGAATGCGCGGCGCGCGGCGGCGACGGCGGCGTCCACATCGGATCTTCGGGCCTGCGTGATCTTGGCAAGCACTTCGGTGGTCGCCGGGTTGCGGGTTTCGAAGGTCTTCCCCGGCGCCGTCCACGCGCCCCCGATCCAAAGGCCAAAGCGGTTGTCATGGGCCGCCAGCCAGTCGCGGGCGAGACCTGAATCCTCGGGTGCGGGGCCGTAGTCGAGGCTCTCGAAAATCTCGGGGATGTTCATGACTTCACTCACTTTTTGGGACAAGCCCGAGGCCGTGCCCGGCAAGGATGATCCACGTAAGCGCGGCTAAAAGAAGAACTACAGAAATCAGCCAGAGGCGAGTGACCGCATCGCTGGCGCGTGCAATCTCTTCGAAACGGCTTGGCATATCACCGCGGCGTGCCTTTCGTGAATAGTTTTCCCGGAATATCTTCAATTCATCCGCACTCAGCTCTCTTTCGGCTTGCTTGACGGCCTTCACCTTCGGGTTGCCAATCAGGCAGATCACACCCAGCAGGATGACGAGAAGAATGAATGCGGGAGAGAATATCGACATGATTCATCCTATCCCGTGCCGGTTCGCGGCGGAGTAGCGCCCGGTGACGTGGTGTTCGAGTTGGCGTTCGATATCGCCCAGAAGGGACGAGGCGCCGAAGCGGAACAGGTCGGGCTTGAGCCAGCGGTTGCCAAGCTCGTCCTTCATCAGTGCCATGTAGACCAGCGCGTCCTTGGCCTTGGAAATGCCGCCCGCCGGTTTGTAGCCCACCTTGAAGCCTGTCCGCGCCTCGTAATCGCGGATCGCACGGATCATGGTAAGGCTCACGGGCAGGGTGGCGTTCACGCTTTCCTTGCCGGTGGAGGTCTTGATGAAATCGGCGCCTCCCATCATGCAGATCAGGCTTGCGCGGGCCACGTTGCGCAGGCTGCCCAATTCGCCCGTGGCAAGGATCGCCTTGACATGGGCATCGCCGCAGGCCGCGCGGAAGGTGCGCATCTCGTCGTAAAGCGCCTGCCAGTTCTGGGTCAGGACGTGGCGGCGCGAGATCACGATGTCGATCTCGGCCGCGCCCGCTTTCACGCTTTCGCCAATCTCCGCGACGCGCAGATGAAAGGGCGACAGACCTGCGGGAAAGCCCGTCGAGACGGCGGCCACCGGGATGCCGGTGCCCTTGAGCGCCTCCACCGCGGTTTCCACCATGTCGTGATAGACACAGACCGCGCCGGTGGTGATGGGACCCATGCCGAGCGCGTCGAGGATATCCTGTCGCACGGGGTTCGCGGCCTTGGCGCAGAGCCGCCGCACGCGGCCCGGCGTATCGTCGCCCGAGAGCGTGGTCAGGTCGATCAGGGTGATCGCCCGGCAGAGCCAAGCGGCCTGATAATCCTTCTTGACCGAGCGCCGGGTCCCGATGGTGGCCGCGCGCCGTTCGATGGCGGATGTATTGGCCTGCACCCGGGCGACCCAGTCCAGATCAAGCTCCATCCCCGCGTTACGCGGCTCATGGACCTGCGGAAGCTGGGCGTTTTGGGTCTTGGACAGGGCTGTCCGGGTTCTGGAGGCAGCGTCAGTCACGGGAGGGACTCATGCTTGGGATCACACGCGTGAGCGTTGCATGGACGGCGTTGAAATACAAGATTGACCAATTGGTCAAATATTGACCTCGGTTCAGTCCTCGGTTTTGGCGGGCGTGCTGTCCGTTTCCGCCTCTGCCTTTGTTTTCGCCTTGTCCGCGTTTTCCCGCATCGAGGCGATCAGCCTGCGGGCCCGGCGTTCGGCGCGGCGCACCCGCACCGCGGTCAGAAAGGTTTCCTCCATCGTCGGAGAGGAGGAGGCCAGCGCATCCGCGATGAGCCGTATTCCCTTTTCGTCGCCCGTCTCTTCCTCGAGGTCGAGGGCCTGTATCGCCATCGAATCGGCGATCTCTTCCATCTTTTGGCTCATGCCTTGGTGTCCTCGTTACTGCCTGAGTGTCTTGTCATGCGCCAAGATGCGGGGGAAATCCAGCACTCTCGCACAGGTTACGGGCGTTGGCTTGCGCAAGGCGGGTTCCGGCGTAGGATGGGCTGATGCAGCAGGATGGGCAGGGCGCAATGGCACGCATCGGATTGACGGGGCTGGGGACCATGGGGGCGGCGCTGGCGCTGAACATGGCGGATCACGGACACCGGGTGGCGGTGCACAACCGGACGGCGGCGCGATTGCGCGATTTCATGGAGCGGGCCGGTCCGTTGGCAGAACGGCTGACCCCGGCGCGAGGATCTTGGAGGATTTTGTGGCGGCGCTTGACCGGCCGCGCGCGGTGATCCTCATGGTCCCGGCGGGCGACCCCGTCGATCAGACGATCGATGCCCTTCTTCAGCATCTGGAAAAGGGCGATCTGATTATCGACGCGGGCAATGCCGATTTCAACGACACGCGGCGGCGCGAGGCGGCGCTGGCCGATCAGGGCATCAACTTCATCGGTATGGGCGTGTCGGGCGGCGAAGAGGGCGCGCGGCACGGACCGTCGATCATGGTGGGCGGGCCCGAAGAGAGCTATGCCCCGATCCGCGACATCATCGAATCCATCGCTGCGCAGTATCAGGGCGAGCCCTGCGCGGCCCATCTGGGCCCCGATGGTGCGGGGCATTTCGTCAAGACGGTGCATAACGGGATCGAATACGCCGATATGCAGCTGATCGCCGAGACCTATGGGATCTTGCGCAAGGGCGGGCGCAGGCCCGTGGAAATAGCCGAGGTGTTTGAAGAGTGGAATGACGGCCCGCTGCGGTCCTATCTGGTGGAAATCACGGCACAGGCCCTGTCCGCGACCGATCCCGATACCGGCAAGCCCATGGTGGATGTCATTCTGGACCGGGCGGGCCAGAAAGGCACCGGGCGCTGGACCCTGATCGAAGCGTTGAAGCTGGGACAATCGGCCACGACGATCGAGGCGGCGGTGGCGGCGCGGTCGTGGTCGTCGATGAAAGAGGTGCGCGTCGAGGCGGAGGGAATATTGCCCTCGGCACCGGGGAGGTTGCACCCGGTTCTCGACACCGATCTGGAGAGCGCGCTTCTTGCCGCGCGGATCATCGCCTATGGGCAGGGCATGTCGCTTCTGGCGGCGGCGTCGGAGCATTTCGACTGGTCGCTGGATCTCGCGAGGGTTGCAGAGATCTGGCGGGCGGGGTGCATCATCAGGTCGGCGCTTCTGGACGATATCGCAAAGGAAGTGCGGGCGGGGTTGCCCCATGGGTTGCTGATCCTTGCGCCCTATTTCGTCAAGGCCCTGACCGATCACATTCCGGCACTTCGGCGCGTGGTGATGTCCGCCATGGGGTCGGGGGTTGCGGTGCCCGCGATGGCCGCCGCGCTGGCCTATCATGACACGATGCGGACCGGGCGCGGCACCACCGACCTGATCCAGGCGCAGCGGGACATCTTTGGACGGCACGGGTTCGAACGGATTGACCGGGAGGGAAGTTTCAACGCGGATTGGACCGGGGGCGCCTAGGATTTTCGAGGTTTGGCGCGCAGCGTCGGGTCGGCTGCCGTGGGATCCTCGGGCCAAGGGTGTTTGGGGTACCGTCCGCGCATGTCCTTGCGCACATCGGCATAGGAACTGGCCCAGAAGCCCGGCAGATCGGTCGTCACCTGAACCGGACGCCCGGCAGGGGAAAGAAGCGTGATCCGCAAAGCCTGCCCGCGATTGAGGGATGCGCGGTCAGGCCGAACATCTCTTGCAGCCTGACGGCGATCGCGGGGCTTTCGCCCGCGTAATCGATGGGCACCGCGCGACCCAGGGGTGTTGAAAAACTTGCCGGTGCAGCCCGGTCCAGAAGCTGCATCTGGTCCCAATCGAGCATCGCGCGCAGGGCGGGCAGAAGATCGAAACCACGCCACGCGGCGGCGGTTCGGGTCGCGCCCAGATGCGGCAGAAGCCAGTCGTCGAGCGTCGCCATCAGGGTGGCATCGTCCATTGCGGGCAGGGTCGGTTCGGTCGCGCGGACCAATTCGACACGGGCGCGGAACCGGGCTGCGGCGTCCGTCCAGACAAGACCCAGTTCGCGCACCCCGTCCAGCATGGCGCGGGCCATGGCATCCGCCGGGGCGTCGGCCCAGTTGCGGTCCTCGAGCACGAGCGCGCCCAGTCGTTCCTGACGGCGCGCCAGGACCCGACCGTCCCGCCGGGACCAGATGCACAGGTCCTGCCACGCGATCAGATCGCCATGGACGGCGCGCAATTCAGCTTCGGACAGGGCGACGGCCTGTCGGATCCGCGCGTCGCGGGGGGCACCGTCGGTATCGGTGACGACGATCAGCCGCGCCGCCGCCATCGGGTCGGCGGGGTCCATGCGGGTTCCCGTGCCGCCGGAGAGCACCCAGCGGGGATCGTCGCCGGGCCGCCGAAGCCCGATCCGGTCGGGATAGGCGAGGGCCGCCATCTGGCCCGGAGAGAGACCTGTACCTGCATGCAGGTCCCGGGACAGGCGTTTGGCCTCGCTCCTGATCCTGTCGAGCCCCGCCCTGTCTGCGCGCGGGTCGCCCTGTTTGATCGCCTTCAGCCGCAGCGACAGATCGGCGCCGGCATCCCGCATCGGGTCACGCTCGGCCAGAAGCGCCGCAAGCGGCGCGGCATCCCGGCCGGCGATGGCCAGCATGTGGCCAAGGCGCGGGTGCAGTGGCAATGCGGCAAGCTGGCGTCCGTGATCGGTGATCGCGCCCTTTGCATCGAGCGCGCCCAGCCCGGTCAGAAGCCGCCGCGCCTCGGCGAAGGCCCCCGGGTTCGGTGGTGTCAGAAAGGTCAGTTCGTCGGGGGATCTTGCGCCCCATTGCGCCAGTTCAAGTGCCAGCCCGGCAAGGTCGGCCACCTCGATCTCGGCAGGCGCGTAGGCGGGCAACGCCCCCTCTTCTCCCTTGGTCCAGAGCCGGTAGCAGACCCCCGGAGAGAGACGTCCGGCGCGGCCCTGACGTTGGGTCGCCTCGGCCCGGCTGACCCGTTCGGTCACGAGGCGCGACATGCCAGACCCGGGATCGAACCGGGCCCGCCGGGCAAGGCCGCCGTCAAGCACGACCTCGACTCCCTCGATCGTCAGCGAGGTCTCGGCGATGGCGGTCGCGAGGACCAGCTTGCGCCCGGTGGTCTCCGGTGCGATGGCCGCGCGCTGGGCCGCGAAGGGCAACGCGCCGTAGAGCGGGCGCAGCGCGCAACCGGGTGGCAGCCTGCCTGAGAGCGCGGCTTCGACCCGGCGGATCTCGCCCTCGCCCGGCAGGAAGGCAAGGACGCTCCCGGTCGTCTCGGAGAGTGCGCGGAGGGCAAGTTCGGCCATCGCCGCCTCGAATCGTCGTCCTTGGCGAGCGGGCGGTCGCGCCAGCGGGTTTCGACAGGAAAGGTCCGGCCTTCGGATCGGATCACCGGCGCGCCCATCAGGTCGGCCACCGCCGTGCCGTCCAGCGTGGCCGACATCACCACGAGGTTCAGATCCGGTCGGAGCGCCGCGCGCGCCTCGAGGCAAAGCGCAAGTCCCAGGTCGGCATTGAGCGAGCGTTCGTGGAATTCGTCGAAGATCACGGTGTCGATCCCCGCAAGCGAGGGATCGGATTGCAGCATTCGGGTCAGGATGCCTTCGGTCACGACCTCGATCCGGGTTGCACGCGAGGTTCGGGCCTCGCCCCGGATCCGGTAGCCCACGGTCTGACCCACCGGTTCGCCCAATGTCTGGGCCATGCGTTCCGCGGCGGCGCGGGCCGCGATCCGGCGGGGTTCCAGCATGACGATGCGGGTACCAGGCCTGGCACCGAGAAGCGCAAGGGGAACGCGTGTCGTCTTGCCCGCGCCGGGCGGGGCCTCGACGACGGCAAGGCCATGGTCCTTCACCGCGCCAATCAGGTCGGGCAGGATCGTGTCGATGGGCAGCGCCGTGTTCATGGCCGTGGTCATGGGCGACCTTATCGCCGAATGAGCCGCGCCTTGCCATAGAGGGTCTGGAACTCGACCCGTTCGACGCGCCAGAGGTCACCTTCGGCAGGGGCGTAGCGCAGGTTGAAGGGAAAGACCCGCCGCTCGGCCATGTCCTCTGCGCTGAAGCCCGCGACGCGGATATAGGCGCCGGTGCAATCGATCCGCGCCTCGGTCTGGGCCTCGGGCGACATCTGGACCCGGCTGGCGCGGCGACCGTCGAACATGGCGACGTTGAGCTTGCAGGCCTCGGCGCGGGGCACATCCCGCAGCACGGCATAGAGCGCTGTCATCGGATCGAGTGTGCCCGATTGCGAGGCTGGGTCCACATCCTCGGGGCGCGGATCGCGGGCGGGAGCGTAGCGCCTTACCTGCGGCGTCCCGTTGACATAGGCCATTTCGGATTCGGACACGCGGCTTCCGGTATCGGCGGCTTCGGTATAGCGGATGGGGATCAAGCGGCCTTGCGAGACCCGCCCCTGCGCGCTGGCGACATAGCTGACCTCGCGGACGAAGGCGAGAAGGCCGGTGCTGGCAAGGCGACCGGAGGTCGAATAGCGCCCGTTCTCGACCACGCCGGCAAAGTGCAACTCGCCGGCCTTGACGCCCAGAAGGATGATGTCGAAACGGCCCTCGTCCCGGGTCTGTGCCGAAACTGCCCCAGCCAGAACCATCAGGGTGACCAACCAGACCCAAAGATACCGCATGAACCAACCTTTTCTTCGTCGCGTCTGGACAACCGCGCTGACCAAGAGGCATGACTGACGCCAATGCGTCAACAACCCGGAACGAAACATAGGCCGAACCTTGCCCGGATCATCCCCCGATTTACCACTGGCCGAGGCCGTTATCGCGGGCGACCGCAGGGCACTTGCGCGTGCGATCACGCTGATCGAAAGCCAGCGGGCCGATCACCGGGCCGAGGCGCTCGCGCTTCTCGACAGGTTGCGCGGGGCAGGCCGGGAGGCTTTGCGGATTGGATTGTCGGGAACGCCGGGCGTGGGCAAATCCACCTTCATCGAGGCGTTTGGCCTGTTGCTGACCGGACAGGGCCTGCGGGTTGCGGTGCTGGCGGTCGATCCGTCTTCGGCCCGTACAGGAGGCTCGATTCTGGGGGACAAGACGCGGATGGAGCGGCTGTCGCGCGATCCCCTTGCCTATATCCGGCCCTCGCCCGCGCAGTCGGCGCTGGGCGGGGTCGCGCGACGTACGCGCGAGGTGGTGATGGCCTGCGAGGCGGCGGGGTTCGACGTGGTGCTGATCGAAACCGTGGGGGTTGGCCAGTCCGAGGTGATGGTGGCCGAGATGGCCGATCTGTTCGTTCTGCTGATGGCGCCTGCGGGGGGCGACGAATTGCAGGGGGTCAAGCGCGGGATCATGGAGATCGCCGACATGATCCTTGTGAACAAGGCCGATGGCGACCTGAAAGCGGCGGCGACACGCACCTGTGCGGATTACGCGGGGGCCCTGCGGTTGCTTCGACGGCGTCCGCAGGACCCAGACGGATTTCCCAAGGCGGCGATGGTTTCGGCGCTTGAAGGCAGCGGGCTTGAGGCCGCCTGGGACGAGATCCGCGCGCTGGCGCGGTGGCGCAAGGACGAGGGTCATTGGCAGGCGCGGCGGGCCGAACAGGCGCGGCACTGGTTCGAGGAAGAGGTGCGTCAGGGGCTTCTGGCGCAGCTTGCGGCGGATCCCCGGACGCGGGCCGCGATGGAGGATCTGGGCGGGGCGGTGGCGCGCGGAGAACGCAGCCCGGCATCTGCAGCGGCAGAGGTTCTTGAGACATTGCAGGGCGTTGGCGGTGGGGGCGGCTGAGAGCGCCTCAGAGCGCTTCCAGCACATCCGCATAATCCGCAAGCGCCTCCCGGCCCTTTGGCGTCAGCCGGTAGATGCCGCGATCCACCCTTTCGAACCACCCGTAGTGATCATCCGCCATCAGGCGCGTGGCGGTGGGCACGCCGGTTTCCCGGGCCACTTCCGCACCCCGGGCCGCATCGCGCCCGGCAAGACAGGCCAGACAGCGCAGCGCATCCTGCCGGTAAGAGGTGACCAGCCCGACCCGGGTTGCGCCGCCGGTATTCGGGTCGCCCACGCGGCGGGCGAATTCACGCAAGAGACGGGCGGTGCGGCGGGGCGACTTGCGGGGTTGATAAGGGCCGGGATCGGCAAGCACCTCGACAAACCCGTCCCGTGCCCGGATGCAGATCACCCCCAGACCCAGACGGCGGGCCAGCGCCACGTTATCGCGAAGCGCGCGCAGGCCTTTTGGTTTCGGAACAGCGACATAGACCGCGTCGGTCACGGCCTGACGCGCGACTGCCTGATGGAACAGCGACAGTGAGAAACCCGTCTTGAGTTCGACGATCACCGGAGGTTCGTCAGCACGCATCGCCACGACATCGGCGGCACCGATTTCCGCCTTGACCTCATAACCCTGTGCCTCGAGATAGGCCTTGATGGGCGCGTAAAGCGCGGTCTCGCGCATTGCTTTCCTGCGTGTTCTGCTCTTTCGTCGCAGCCTAGCGGCCCGGCGTGCCGGTGTCAGCCCCGCCGAGGCCCTGAGGGTCTTGACGCCTTGGATGCGCCACAGTAAACCCCGCAAACGGATTCTCGGGCAGGGCCACCGGCCTTGCCCCTTTCTATTGGGCCTGTTATCAGGCCGCCCGTCAGACTGAATGTTGAGCCGAGGAATACGCCCATGTCGCGCGTTTGCGAATTGACCGGAAAAGGCCCGATGGTTGGCAACAATGTCAGCCACGCCAAAAACAGGACCAGACGCCGGTTCCTGCCGAACCTGACCGAGACCGCGCTGATGTCGGAATCATTGGGGCGCAGTTTCCGTCTCAAGGTGTCGTCGTCGGCGCTGCGCACCGTGGACCACCGTGGTGGTCTGGACGGGTTCATGGCGAAAGCCAAGGATACCGAGCTTTCGGCCCGTGCGCTGAAGATCAAGAAAGACATCGCAAAGGCTCTGGCAACCGCCTGATCCCCTTTTCGACGACCGTCTCTTCAGCCCCGCCTTTGGCGGGGTTGCGTCGTTTTCGCCTCTTGGTCCGCCGCGTCGCCGTTCATAGATGAAGGGCAACACGGATCAAGGAAGGAACTTCCCATGTTGAAGACGACGATCATTGCGGGCCTTCTGGCCGCACTTTCCCTGCCTGCATTTGCTGGCGAGGCCATGATGCGGGTCGAGGACGCCTATGCCCGTGCATCCTCGCCCACGGCGAAATCGGGCGCGGCGTTCATGGTTCTGACCAATCTGTCCGATGCGGATGACCGGCTGATCGGCGTGACGTCGGACGCGGCCCAGCGGGTCGAAATCCATACCCATCTGGAAGACGCCAATGGCATCATGCGCATGGTCGAGGTCGAGGATGGAATCGCCATCGCGGCGGGTGCGTCGCACATGCTTGCCCGGGGGGGCGATCACATCATGTTCATGGGGCTGACGCAGCCCTTCGAAGACGGGACGGCCGTGACGGTGACGCTTGAATTCGAGGTTGCGGGCGACGTGACTGTCGAGATCCCGGTGGATCTGAACCGCAAACCGGGTCCGCAGGCGCATATGGGCCAAACCACCAACTAGTTGCCGGACAGAAGCCCATTTGCCCAGTCAGGGACCAGCCTTGTGGCAGGTCCGTGCCGGGCCTCGTCGAACAATTCCGAGGCCGCAGAGGGTTCGAGCGTGAGCTCGAGCGTTTCGATGTCCATGGCCCGGGCGGCCTCGACAAACCCGGCGGCAGGATAGACCGTGCCCGAGGTGCCGATCGCCACGAACAGATCGGCCTGTTGCAACAGGGTTTCGATCCGGTCCATGTGATAGGGCATTTCGCCGAACCAGACGACATCGGGGCGCGATGCGGCCGCCGCGCAGGCCGGGCATGGCAGGTCCCGCGACATTGCCGGCGGCGCGTCCCAACGATGGGAGCAGGCGGCGCAGAGCGCGCGCATCACCTCTCCGTGCATATGGATCACGGCGCGGCTTCCGGCGCGTTCGTGCAGATCGTCGATATTCTGGGTGACGATGGTGAGCCGTCCCGGCCAGTCGGTTTCGAGCCTCGCCAGCGCGTGATGGGCTGCGTTGGGCCGGGCGGCCAGGCAATTCGCCCGGCGGGCATTGTAGAAGTCGTGGACCAGAGCCGGATCGCGGGCGAAGCCCTGCGGCGTCGCCACGTCCTCGAGCGCATAGCGCGACCACAGCCCACCGGTGTCGCGGAACGTGCCCAGACCGCTTTCGGCCGAGATGCCGGCGCCGGTCAGGATCAGGATGTTGCGTGCCAAGCTGCGCGTCCCGTTGCTATAGTGACCGGAAGACTAGGGAAGGAACGAACATGAGAACACCCGAATGTCATCGGAACCCGTTGCCATGAGCCGGATATTGTTCGTCTGTCTTGGCAATATCTGCCGCTCGCCCACGGCGGAGGGGGTCTTTGCGGCGATGGCCGAGGCAGAGGGGCTGGAGGTGGTGGTGGACAGCGCCGGCACCGGTGACTGGCATCTGGGTAATCCGCCCTATGGCCCGGCGATCCAGGCGGCGGCGGAGCGGGGCTATGACATCGCCGGGCTGCGGGCGCGGCAGGTCACGGGCGATGATTTCGACCGTTTCGACCGGATCATCGCGATGGACCGGGGCAATATGGCGGCGCTTGAGCGGTTGCGGCCTTCGGGGTCGGATACAGAGGTATCGCTGTTCCTGAGCCATGCCGAGGATGCCCCCGTGGAGGAGGTTCCGGACCCTTATTACACGCGTGATTTCGAGGCGGCGCTGGACCTGATCGAAGCGGCCTCGGCCGGCCTCATCGCTCAGCTGCAGAAAGCCTCGGCCACCTCACCGAAGGCACGATAGCGTTCCCAGAACACCTCATGCGCGCGGCGGTCGGAACGACGGATTTCCTGTGCGCGGTCGGGATCGCGGAAGAAGCTTGCCGCGAGTTTCTGGTCGCTCCGCGACAGGGTGCGATCGGCGGCGGCCTGGATGCAGGCGCAGAGCCCCGGATCGCCGCGCCGTTCCGCCGTGAGGCAGGCGTTCTGGATCATGCCCGCATGGGCGGGAAGGGCCAGAAAACCCAGCACAGCCCCGATAAGAAGGTGTTTCATTCTGCTGCCTCCGTCGCGCGGTTGGTCCGTCGCCTTGGAGATTCTCATGCCATGGAATCGGTGAATTTTCAATTACGAACTTGGGGTCAGTGGAGCCGCGCGCTGGTCAGAAATGCTTCGACCGTGGTCTCGCCCAAGGCCCGCAGCGCCTCGAGCCGGTGCAGGCCCTCGATCAGCACGTAGCGGTCGCCATCCTTGCGCAGCCGGATCGGCGTCTTCTGTCCGTTCTGCAGAATATCCTCGGCCAGCGCCACGACCTTTTCGGGATCGAGCGTCTGGACCCGTTTCGCGGGAACATAGATATCGGCGATCTCGCAGACGTGGGTACGCAGCATCGGCAACCCTCTCGAAGGTCTTGGGAGCCTAGCATGGATGCGGCGAAGGTGGTGGGTTTTTTGGCGATGTGCATGTCATGCGGAAATCATGCGGAAACCATGCGCATGGTTTGAGTCTTGGTCCGGCACGGGGCGCCTCCGGGCAGCGCGCGAACCGCACCCATGGGGCGGGTGCAAAAGCCCTCACCCTTCGGTCACGGCGCCGCCCAATTCTCTTGATCGGCCCTGTACCATCCCCATTGCCAAACCCCGAAATCCCCTACATATCCTCACCATGACCGACCTTGCACATATCCGCAATTTCTCGATCGTGGCGCATATCGACCACGGGAAATCCACCTTGGCCGACCGGCTGATCCAACTGACCGGGACCGTGGCGGAACGGGACATGAAGGAACAGATGCTCGACTCGATGGATATCGAGCGCGAGCGGGGCATCACGATCAAGGCCAACACCGTGCGGATCGAGTATCCGGCGAAGGATGGCGAGACCTATATCCTGAACCTGATCGACACGCCCGGGCATGTGGATTTCGCCTATGAGGTGAGCCGCTCGATGCAGGCGGTCGAGGGATCGCTTCTGGTCGTCGACGCGTCGCAGGGGGTCGAGGCACAGACGCTGGCCAATGTCTATCAGGCGATCGATGCGGGCCACGAGGTCGTGCCGGTTCTGAACAAGATCGACCTGCCCGCGGCCGATGTGGTCCGGGTGGCGGAGCAGATCGAGGACGTGATCGGGATCGACGCCTCGGACGCGGTGCAGATCAGCGCCAAGACGGGCCTTGGTATTCCTGATGTGCTGGAGGCGATCGTCACGCGCCTGCCCGCGCCCAAGGGCGACCGGGACGCGCCGTTGAAGGCGATGCTGGTGGATTCGTGGTACGACCCCTATCTGGGCGTGGTCGTGATGATCCGGGTGATCGACGGGGTGATCCGCAAGGGCGACAACATCAAGATGATGCAGACCGGCGCCCGCTACGGGATCGACAAGCTTGCCGTCCTGAAAC
The DNA here is from genome assembly GCA_963698645.1 of uncultured Alphaproteobacteria bacterium. Lineage (GTDB taxonomy): Bacteria > Pseudomonadota > Alphaproteobacteria > Rhodobacterales > Rhodobacteraceae > Ovoidimarina. Next base: position 669,533 of record CAVORP010000001.1, on the reverse strand, counting down.
CGCAGATGGTGGATATCAAGGAACTGGGCCCGGGCGAGATCGGCATCCTCACGGCGTCGATCAAGCAGGTGCGCGACACGCGGGTGGGCGACACGATCACCCACGAGAAGCGGCCCTGCGAAAAGGCCCTGCCGGGGTTCAAGCCGTCGATCCCGGTGGTGTTCTGCGGGCTGTTCCCGGTGGATGCGGCCCAGTTCGAGGATCTGCGCGACGCGATCGAGAAACTGGCGCTGAACGACGCGAGTTTCACCTATGAGATGGAGACCGCGCGCCGCGCTGGGCTTCGGGTTCCGCTGCGGCTTTCTTGGGCTGTTGCACCTCGAGGTGATCCGCGACCGGATCGAGCGGGAATACGATATCGACCTGATCACCACGGCGCCCAGCGTGGTCTATCACATCTACCTGCGCGACGGGACGATGATGGAGCTGCACAACCCCGCCGACATGCCCGACATGACGCTGGTGGATCACCTCGAGGAGCCGCGGATCAAGGCCACGATCCTTGTGCCGGACGAGTACCTTGGCGATGTGCTCAAGCTCTGTCAGGACCGGCGGGGGATCCAGATGGACCTGACCTATGCCGGGTCACGGGCGATGGTGGTCTATGACCTGCCGCTGAACGAGGTGGTGTTCGACTTCTACGACCGGCTGAAATCGGTGACCAAGGGATATGCCAGTTTCGACTACCAGATGATCGGCTACCGCACCGACAACCTTGTGAAGATGCAGGTGCTGGTGAATGACGAGCCGGTGGATGCGCTGTCGATGATGGTGCATCGCGACCGGGCGGAAAGCCGCGGGCGGATGATGTGCGAAAAGCTCAAGGACCTGATCCCGCGCCACATGTTCAAGATCCCGATCCAGGCGGCCATCGGCGGCAAGGTGATCGCGCGGGAGACGTTGAGCGCGTTGCGGAAGGACGTGACGGCGAAATGCTATGGCGGCGACGCCACGCGGAAGAAGAAGCTGCTGGAGAAGCAGAAGGCGGGCAAGAAGAAGATGCGCCAGTTCGGGAAGGTGGAGATCCCGCAGACGGCGTTCATTCAGGCGTTGAAGATGGATGGGTGAGCGGTCTGGTCCAGTGCCTTCGCTGTATTAAATGCGCTACAACGATGGAAGTTCTGATTCTGAACACTCAAATCACCTCCAGGAGTCTGCGAATCTCGGCGCGATGGCGAATTGGCGAGCTACTGGCAAAATCCTATTCATATTCGCGATTCGATGCGAAAGACCGCTTTCAAGTCATCTCCCCTATCTGAAGCCAAAGTTGATGTCAGGCGATATCGTTTGGCTAGTAATGTGTCTTTTGCACACTTCATGTCCGGACGTGAGTCAAGACTCAAAGTGTCGTTCTAGTGCTAAACAATGAGAGTCCAAAGACTTATAGTTCTCAATCTACGCCATCTTGAGACTTATTCGCGTTCGATCATTCTTGAATCGTAGATTCAAGTCCCCAATGGCTTTTCGATACTATTCTGTGAGGATTATACGTCGGGTAGTACCAATGTGCGAGAAGTTGGATGTGTCTTCTCGGATATGCTCCACGTTTGGTTCAGATAAGGAAATGTACTACGATTGCCTGTCGTATGACACGGCTACTTGGATGGAACAAAAGTGGCCGATTGCGTGCACGAGTTGCTAGATTCTCAGTAATGGATACAGGCAGCGGGATCACTGTAAGTTCGTCAATGATGGTTCCGATCTTCGGTTCATACAGCTCGGACTTCAGATTGATAGTGAAATACAGTCGATCGATATTGAGCATGATCTGGCCATACGATGCTACTTTGTTCACGGATGAACAGTCGCAAAGCTTTATTCGAGGTCGCCTATGAGAATACATGCGGCCTACATCTATGTCTCAAATGGTCGGATTGAAGGAATTACAGGGACATATCTTAATTACTGATTGGCCCTTTCAGGACTAGAATACGTCACGCGATTTCTGAATTCATATTTGCTCAGGAGGCTTACTAGTGAAGGAAGATGTGAGAGTACATCGATCTACTCGGTGTGATTGAACTTCATGATGTTGGAGACCGATGGAGTTCATGCTCAACGTCTTTTCCTGTATTGGGAATCATTGTTCCCTCATTCCGAGCAAGCCAGCGAAAAGCGATCAGCTCCGTTAAGGGCGGTCTCTTCAATTCACTTGTAGGAGATGTAAGATCAATATCCGAGTAGGGTCAGAGAAGGTGCGGATTGTTGATAAGCGGTAAAGATAGGTGCTCGTGATCGCAATCATCACTCAACAACTGATCCCGACATTGCTGTCGAGCATGCTGTCAGCGTAACGAATCAGCCACATGCATCACTGCTGACCGCACCCTGCCTCGCGCAGGAGTCGGCGCGTATGGCCTCTTGGCACGTCTTCCATCGCGGTTGCAAGGGCGAAAGTGCTGGGACCGGTAATCATGCCTTTGACGACAGTCCGTTGCGAGATCCCGGCATCTCCCCACAAAAACACATGCACATATCAAAATGCATGCTAGGCTCCTCCCCACAACCGGGAGGAGACCCATCATGAAATACCTTGTCGCCGCCGCCGCCATCGCCCTTGCGACGCAGGCCTTTGCCGAAGGGCAGGCGCATCACGTCGCGATCCATGTGGACGAGAACGATCCGCAGGTGATGAACATGGCGCTGAACAACGCGCAGAATGTCAGCGCCTATTACGCGTCCCAGGGCGATACCGTGACCATCGAGCTGGTGGCCTATGGGCCGGGGCTCAACATGTTCATCCCCGGCGCGTCACCGGTGGAGCAGCGGGTGTCGTCCATGAGCCTCGAGATGGAGAACCTGAGCTTTTCGGCCTGCGGCAACACGCTGAACGCGATGCAGAAGAAGGCCGGGCACGAGATCGAACTGATGTCGGAGGCGAAGATCACGCCGTCGGGCGTGGTGCGGCTGATCGAGCTGCAGGAACAGGGCTATGCCTATATCCGGCCCTGACCGGTTCTGAACGGGGGTTCTTGCGTTGCGCCGGTGCGCCCGGCGCCTCGCGTTTTCGGTGGGGTGACGGGCGTCAGAACAGCCCGTCGCCGCCGCCTTCGTTCTCCATCACCTCATCGGCGATGATCGCCCCGGCGGCGCCGATGGCGACGGGCGCGCAGGCGGTGAGCGTCTGGGTGGCGGCCAGAAGGGCGAGGGCGAGAATCAGTCGGGGCGTCATGGGCTGTCTCCGGGGTAAGTCGCGGCAGTCTGGCGGGTCTTTCGCCCCGGGTCCAGAGCCGCGCGGCGGCGAACAGGCCTTTGCAGGTGCAGAAAGAGCGGCGTTTTCGGGGGGCGTGGCGGGGGCCCGGGTTATCCACCGGCAAGGCCCTGATCCGGCGTCGAAACCCGCAGTTATCCACAGCGAATTCCCCAAGCATGCCAACAGGTTATCCCCAAGAAAAATCCATGCTGCAGTGCTATTTTCTTGTGCGGTGGGCCATGATTTGTGACCGTCTGGCTATCGCGAAGGTTCTTTGAACCGGAGCGGGACGCAACGGCCCGCGGGGCCAGAGCGGGATGGGGAAGGTCCTCGGAACTCGGAACCGGAACGCGATGGGTTCAGGGGGGGCGGCAGGAACGGGACGGGTCTTCGGACGTGGACCGGGAGGGCAGCAACCTTAGGGTCGAGGCGGGTCGGGAAAGGCTTTCGGGCCGGAACCGGCAGCGGAGGGTCGCAAGGCCCGAAGCGCTGGGCCAGACACCCGCAAGGGCGGTCAGTTCAGGAAGGCGTCAGGATGTGTTTCGGCACAATGCGAAGACCGCGTCTGAGCACCTGGCGCCTTTTCCTGTGGCGCAACGCCACTTTCCAAACAGCCCGGTTAAACGGAACGGGGCCCGGTCGCCAATGGCAATCGGGCCCCGCCGTCAGAATATGCATTACCGCGTCTATGCACCTGTGGTCGCAGACGTACACGCATCTGCGGCGCAGATCAACAAGATGTCGTGGCGATCACACCGATTTCCGCAAGATTTACCGAAAATGGTCAGGGACTGTGGTGGAAGGGCCGCAGCTCTCTATTTGCAGGGCGGGGGCGCCTGTCAGACCCGCTGGTTGATTTCCAGAAGGTTGCCTTCGGGGTCTTCGACATAGACGTTCCAGACCCCGGGGATGGCAAAGACGCCCGCATCGGAATAGCGGATTCCGGCGGCGTCGAGCCGGGCGCAGACCGCCTTGAGGTCATCCACCTCGATCGCCACATGGCCGCCCACTGACGGATTGTGGGTGAGGTTGTTCTTCGTCGCGAAGTCCGGGTCGGGCTTGATCAGGTGCAGGCCGGTATGGCTTTGCCGCCCATCCTTGAACAGGGCCAGCCTGTCGGGGGCGGCGGGGATGTAGCCGCGGCTTTCGGGGAATTCCCATTGTGCCTCGGTCATCCCCAGAATGGCGCTGTAGAAGGCCGCGGCGCGGCGGACGTCGCGGGTTTCCAGGTTGACGTGATGAATTGACCAGCTCATGCGGCTCTCCCTGCCTTGGTGTCGCAAACGACCCTAGCGGCTTCGCGGACAGTGGCCAGAGCTGTCAGATGAGAAAGGCGCGCAGGGCCGCTTCGAATTCGCGCGGCTTTTCGGCGTGAAGCCAATGCCCGGCGCCAGGGATCTTGGCGAATTTCGCCTTGGGGAAGAGGGATTTGATTCGATCGCGGTGTTCGGGGCGGACATAGTCGCTTTCGCCGCCCGAGAGAAACAGCGTGGGGCCCTCGAAGGATCCGGTCACTTCGGGAAAGCCGATGATGCCGGGCATTTCGCGGGCCAGTACATCGAGGTTGAGCCGCCAGCGGCGTGCCTTGACGTCAAGCGATTGCAGCAGGAAGGCGCGGACCGCATCTTCGGCCACGAGGGGGGCCAGTTGGCGGTCGGCATCGCCGCGCGTTTCGATCCCCGACAGGTCGATCCGGCGCATCGCGTCGATCAGATGAAGCTGGGTGTGGCCATAGGTGACGGGCGCGATATCGGCGATGACAAGGCGGTCGATCTTGTCCGGGTGGGTCAGGGCCAGCACCATGGCGGCTTTACCGCCCATGGAGTGGCCGACCACATGGGCGCGGTCCGGGATCGCAAGGGCGAGGTCGCCGGCCATGTCGAAATAGGTCTGGGTGTCGGCCCGCGGACTTTCGCCGTGGTTGCGCATGTCGACGGCGGAGATGCGGAAGCTGTCGGACAGGCGTTTGGCGATGGCGCCCCAATTCCGGGCAGACCCGTAGAGACCGTGCGCGATCAGGACGGGCGGCAGGGTCGGGTCTGTTTCCGTGAGGACAGTGTTGAGCATGGCCGAGAGATACCGCGCGTTCGTGGCTTTGGCCAGCGACGGGGCGCAGGTGGGGGCGCAGGCGCTGGGGCCTGCGCCCTTGTCTTTACATGCCGGGATAGATCGGGAAGCGCCCGCAAAGCTCAAGCACTTCGGATTTGACCGCGGCCTCGACATCGCCGTTGGCATCGGCGCCATTGGCGGCAAGCCCGTCCACGACCCGGACGATCCAGTCACCGATCTGGCGGAACTCGGCGTCGCCGAAGCCGCGTGTGGTGCCTGCGGGCGTGCCCAGCCGGACGCCGCTTGTGATCGTCGGTTTCTCGGTATCGAAGGGAATGCCGTTCTTGTTGCAGGTGATGTTGGCCCGGCCCAGAGCAGTTTCGGTATCGTTGCCCTTGACGCCCTTCGGACGCAGGTCGACCAGCATCAGGTGGCTGTCGGTGCCGCCGGTGACGATATCGAGCCCGCCCTTCACCAGTTGATCGGCCAGAGCCTGGGCGTTCCGGATCACCTGGGCCTGATAGGATTTGAATTCGGGGCGCAGGGCCTCGCCAAAGGCAACGGCCTTGGCGGCGATCACGTGCATCAGGGGGCCGCCCTGAATGCCCGGGAAGATGGCCGAGTTGAACTTCTTGGCCAGCGCCTCGTCATTCGTGAGGATCATGCCGCCGCGGGGGCCGCGCAATGTCTTGTGCGTCGTCGTGGTGGCCACATGGACATGGGGGAAGGGCGAAGGATAGAGACCCGCCGCGATCAGCCCGGCGTAATGGGCGATATCGGCCAGGAGATAGGCGCCCACGCTGTCGGCAATCTCGCGCATCTTGGCGAAGTCGATCACGCGGGGGATCGCCGAGCCACCGGCGATGAGCATCTGCGGTTTGTGCAGGTTGGCCAGTTCGGCGATCTGGTCGTAGTCGATGGTGAGGTCATCCTTGCGGACGCCGTATTGCACCGCGTTGAACCATTTGCCCGACTGGTTGGGCTTTGCTCCGTGGGTCAGGTGGCCACCGGCATCAAGGCTCATGCCAAGGATCGTATCACCCGGTTTCAGCAGGGCCTGGAACACGCCCTGGTTGGCCTGACTTCCCGAATTCGGCTGGACGTTGGCGAAACCGCAACCGAAGAGCTGGCACGCCCGGTCGATCGCCAGCGTTTCGGCGATATCCACATATTCGCAACCGCCGTAATACCGCCGCCCGGGATATCCTTCGGCATATTTGTTGGTCATGACGGAGCCCTGCGCCTCCATCACCGCCGCCGAGACGATGTTTTCCGAAGCGATCAGCTCGATCTCGTTCTGCTGGCGGCCCAGCTCCTTGCGGATCGCTCCGAAAAGCTCGGGGTCGCGGCTGGAGAGGGGTTCGGTGAAAAAGCCGGTATCGCGGTGAGGGGCGTTCATGACAGGTCTCCTGTGGCGTTGCGGCTTCACATAGCGCCAAATCCCGGATTGCAAAAGGCGGGAAAACGACGCCCTGTCCGGCGGGCGCGCCCTTGCGTTTCGCGGCCGTGCGGTCAATGTCGGGACACGTGACCGGGAAAGGACGCCGATGCGGCATATCGAAACCATCGCCTTCGAGGCAAGCGAGACCGAGATCGCGCAGGAGGCCCGGCGCGCGCTGGTCGAAATCTATGGCGATACGGCGCCCGAGAAGGCGGATGTGATCGTGGCCCTCGGTGGTGACGGGTTCATGCTTCAGACGCTGCACGGAACAATGGATATCGACGCACCGGTCTATGGGATGAATTGCGGCACGATCGGCTTCCTGATGAACGAATTTGCCGAGGAGGGGCTGATCGAGCGTCTTCGGGCGGCGGAGGAAGAGGTCATCAATCCGCTGTCGATGGAAGCCACATGCGTCGACGGGACGGTGCACAAGGCGCTGGCGATCAACGAGGTATCGCTGTTGCGGGCGGGGCCGCAGGCGGCGCGGTTGCGGATCACGGTCGATGGCAAGGTGCGAATGGAGGAACTGGTCTGTGACGGGGCGCTGGTGTGCACGCCGGCGGGATCGACGGCCTATAACTATTCCGCTCACGGGCCGATCCTGCCGATCGGGTCGGAGGTTCTGGCGCTGACCGCCGTCGCGGCCTTTCGCCCGCGGCGCTGGCGGGGGGCGATCCTGCCGAAATCGGCGCATGTCCGGTTCGAGGCGATGGATCCGGGTAAGCGACCGGTGATGGCCGATGCCGACGGCCGGTCGGTGCGCGAATGTGGCGGTCGTGGATATCCGGTCGGAGCCCAGCGTCCGTCACCGGATCCTGTTCGACCCCGGACATGGTCTTGAGGAACGGCTGACGCGCGAGCAATTCGCCTGAGCGGATCAGAAAGTGGCGAGACGGGCCACTTTGACATCCGCCTGATGATCGCGGCCATAGGCGGCGATGGCGATGCTGCGGATCTCGGCGGGGCGAAGCGGTGCGCGGAGACCGCGACCCTTGGCGGTGAATGCGTCGAAGGGCAGGCGGGTTTCCTGCCAGTCCGGCCCGGTCTGGAATGCCGCCTGAAAGAACTGCCAGGGGAGGACCGTGCGGGTGGTGCGCAGGTGAATGTAGTAGATCCCGCCATCGCCGCTGTGATCGATACCGATCCCGGTGGCAGAGGGCGGCAGGCCTTCGGGCAGGTCGCGCCGGGCCTGGATGAAGCCGCCCCGATTGGCGGTGCTGACGGTGCCGGTCAGGTGCAGGGCCGTCCGCCCGGCATGGTCAACGATCCGGGCCTGTCCTTCTGACACGCCGCCCATCACCTGATCGGTGAAGAACTGCCAGCGCGTCCCGGCATCGCCCGAGAAATCCTCGATCACCATCGGGTCAGCCCATGCCGGGAGACAGGCGAGGGCAAGCCCCGCACAGACGGACCGCCGCCCGATCACGTCCGGGGATAGCCAAGACCACCGAGCGCCTCCCGGATCTCGTCGAGAATGGCGGGATCGTCGATCGTGGCGGGCATCTTGAAGTCCTGACCATCGGCGATCTTGGACATGGTGCCGCGCAGAATCTTGCCCGAACGGGTCTTTGGCAGCCGGTCCACGACGGTGGCAAGCTTGAAGGCCGCGACCGGGCCGATCTGGTCGCGGACGCGGGCCACACATTCCCTGACGATCTCGGAATGATCACGGTCGACGCCCTTGGAGAGGCAGAGAAAGCCCATGGGCAACTGGCCCTTGAGCGTATCGGCGACGCCGATCACCGCGCATTCGGCCACATCCGGGTGCCCTGCCAGCACTTCCTCCATCGCGCCGGTGGAGAGGCGGTGACCGGCCACGTTGATCACGTCATCGGTGCGCGCCATGATGTAGAGATAGCCGTCGTCGTCGATATAGCCCGCGTCGCCGGTCTCGTAATAGCCCGGGAAATGCTCGAGATAGCTTTTCCGATAGCGGGCTTCGGCATTCCAGAGGGTCGGGAGCGTGCCCGGCGGCAGCGGCAGTTTCACCGCGATGGCGCCAAGCGTGCCGGCGGCGACGGGATGACCCGGCTTCGTCGAGGATCTGCACGTCCCAGCCGGGCATGGCGACCGAGGGCGAGCCGACCTTCACCGGCAATTTCTCGATCCCCATGGGGTTGGCGGCGATGGCGTAGCCGGTTTCGGTTTGCCACCAGTGGTCGATGACCGGCACGTTGAGCTTGTCCGCCGCCCAGTCGATCGTATCGGGGTCGGCCCGTTCGCCCGCGAGAAACAGCGTATCGAGAGAGGACAGGTCGTAATCCCCCACCAGTTCGCCCCGGGGATCGTCGCGCTTGATCGCGCGGAACGCGGTGGGGGCGGTAAAGAGGGCGCGCACCTTGTGGTCCTGAATAACGCGCCAGAATGTTCCGGCGTCGGGGGTGCCCACGGGTTTGCCTTCGAAGACGATGGTGGTCGCGCCGTAGACCAGCGGCGCGTAGCAGATATAGCTGTGCCCCACGACCCAGCCCACGTCGGAGGCGGCCCAGAACACATCGCCGGGATCGACGTCGTAGATGTTTTTCATCGTCCAGTTCAGTGCCACGAGGTGCCCGCCGGTGGGGCGGACGACGCCCTTCGGCTGGCCGGTGGTACCGGAGGTGTAGAGGATATAGGCGGGGTGGTTGCCCTCGACCGGAACGCAATCGGCCGGTTCGACGCCTGCCTGAAATCCGTGCCAGTCCAGATCGCGGCCCGGCGTCAATTCGGCGACCTCCTGATCACGTTGCAGGATCACGCAGAAATCGGGCTTGTGGGTGGCCTGTTCGATCGCGCCGTCGAGAAGCGGTTTGTAATGCACCACGCGCCCGGGTTCGATCCCGCAAGAGGCCGCGATGATCGCCTTGGGGCTTGCGTCGTCGATGCGTACGGCCAGCTCATGCGCGGCGAAACCGCCGAAGACCACCGAGTGGATCGCCCCCAAACGGGCGCAGGCCAGCATCGCCTCGAGTGCCTCGGGCACCATGGGCATGTAGATGATGACGCGGTCGCCCTTTTCGATTCCCCTGGCCTTGAGCGCGCCGGCGAGATTGGCCACGCGGGTTTGCAGTTCGGCATAGCTGATCTTGTGGACGGTTCCGGTGACGGGGCTGTCATGGATGATCGCGATCCGGTCGCCGTGACCGGCCTCGACATGGCGGTCGACGGCATTCCAGCAGCCGTTGAGCATTCCGTCGACGAACCATTCGTAGAGCGGCGCGTTCTCGGCAAACAGCGCCTTCGATGGGGGCCTGTCCCAGTCTATCGCATCTGCCGCATTCATCCAGAACCCTTCGGGATCGGCCATTGCCGCCGCATAGACCTCACGATAGCTCATTGGAAACTCCCATCTTCCCCAGCCTTCCAATACGGGACCTTCCTGCCCGGGCGCAAGATGTCGCCCTGCGCAATGGCGCCGTTGGTCGTCCGAACACCGTCCCGGCGTCGCGTGACCGAATCAACTTATCCGTTACAGGCGAATTTCCGCTTGATATGGCGCAAATTCGGAGTATCCAAGCAGTGCGCACCGCCATTTGCGGGGCGTCTCAAAGGTCAACGCCCTTGGGCGCACCCAACAGAAGGTCCCGTATCTCGGGTAACCTGATCCTGTTTCGCGCCGCCGGACCCTCCCGGCGGCGCGTTTTCATGAGAAAAGCCATTGCCGCGCCGCGGGGGTAGATCCCCTAGCCGTAATGCGCGACCGGCGTTCCGGCGAGGGCGGAGATGTTCAGAAGCCCGCGCGCGGTGATCGACGGCGTGACGATATGGGCGCGGTTGCCCATGCCCATCAGGATCGGCCCGACCTCGAGCCCGCTTGCCCGCATCTTCATGATGTTGCGGACTGCCGAGGCCGCATCCGAATTGGCGAAGATCAGGACGTTCGCGGCCCCGGTCAGTCGTGAGCCGGGGAAGATACGTTCGCGCAGTTCGATATCCAGCGCTGCATCGGCATGCATTTCGCCCTCGTATTCGAAATCCCGCGGCTCGGAATCGAGAATTTCGAGCGCGGCCCGCATCCGGCGGCCCGAGTCGCAATCGAGATTGCCGAATTGCGAATGGCTGCAGAGCGCGATCTTGGGGGCGATCCCGAAGCGGCGCACGTGGCGGGCGGATGCGATCGTGCTGGTGGCGATCTGCTGCGGCGTGGGTTCGGGATTGACCTGTGTGTCGGCGACAAAGAGCGGGCCATCGGGCATGATCATCAGGCTGAGCGCGCCCGCGGGCTTCAGTTCCGAGGTGCCAAGCACCTGGCTGATATAGTTCAGGTGCCAGAGATATTGGCCGAAGGTGCCGCAGATCAGGCTGTCGGCCTCGCCCCTGTGGACCATGACCGCGCCGATGGCGGTGGTGTTCGTCCGCATGATCGCGCGGGCAAGGTCCGGGGTCACGCCGCTCCGGGCCATGATCTCGTGATAGGTCGTCCAGTAATCCCGGTAGCGGGGGTCGTTTTCCGGGTTCACCACATCGATTTCGCGTCCGATCTTGATCGGCAGACCAAGTCGCTCGGTCCGTGCTTCGATGACTTCGGGGCGACCGATGAGGATCGGGCGGTCGGTCATTTCCTCGGTGATGGCGCTGGCGCAGCGCAGTACCCGCTCGTCCTCGCCCTCGGCAAAGACGATCTTGCGGCTGGCGGTTGCGGCGGCTTCGAAGACCGGGCGCATCATCAGTGTCGAGCGGAAGACAGAGCCGTCGAGCCGCTGCTTGTAGGCTGCCATGTCCGGCAGCGGCTTGGTCGCGACGCCCGTATCCATCGCGGCCTTGGCGACGGCGCTGGCCACGACGCCCATGAGGCGGGGATCGAAGGGTTTCGGGATCAGGTAGTCCGCGCCGAAGGTCATCTTTTCACCGGAATAGGCGGCGGCGGCCTCGGCGCTGCTGGTGGCGCGCGCAAGGGCGGCGATACCCTCGATGCAGGCGATCTTCATCGAGTCGTTGATTTCCGTGGCCCCGACATCAAGCGCACCCCGGAAGATGAACGGAAAGCAGAGAACGTTGTTGACCTGATTGGGAAAATCCGAGCGACCCGTGGCAATGATCGCATCCGGAGCCACCGCGCGTACCGCGTCGGGCATGATTTCCGGCATCGGGTTGGCAAGGGCAAAGACGATCGGGCGGTCGGCCATTTTCGCCACCATGTCTTGTGTCAGGACGCCGGGACCGGACAGGCCAAGGAACAGATCAGCGCCCTCGATCACGTCGGCAAGACCGCGCTTGCCGCCGGGTTGCGCGTACTCGGCTTTTTGCGGGGTCATTTCTTCGGTCCGGCCCTCGTGCACCAGGCCGGCAATATCGACGAGAAAGACGTTTTCGCGTTTGACGCCCAGTTTCAGCAGCATGTTGAGACAGGCGATGCCCGCCGCGCCGCCGCCGGTCGAGACGATCTTGATCTCCTCGAATGTCTTGCCAGCCACCTGCAGCGCGTTCGTTGCCGCTGCGCCCACGACGATCGCGGTGCCATGCTGGTCGTCGTGAAAGACCGGGATGTTCATCCGCTCGCGACAGAGTTTCTCGACGATGAAACACTCGGGCGCCTTGATGTCCTCGAGGTTGATCGCGCCGAAGGTGGGTTCGAGCGCACAGACGATATCCGCCAGCTTCTCGGGATCGGTCTCGTTCAGTTCGATATCGAAACAGTCGATATTGGCGAATTTCTTGAACAGGACGGCCTTGCCCTCCATCACCGGTTTCGACGGCCAGCGCGCCGATATTTCCCAGACCCAGCACCGCCGTGCCGTTCGTGACCACGGCCACGAGGTTGCCCCGGGTGGTATAGAGGCTTGCGGTCGAGGGGTCCTCGTGGATCGCCTTTGACGCCTCGGCGACGCCCGGGCTGTAGGCGCGTGCAAGGTCGCGGCCATTGGCCAGCGGTTTTGTCGGGCGAACCTCGAGCTTTCCCGGGCGCGGCAGGGCGTGATAGTCGAGCGCGGCTTGTTTTTGGGCGTCTGATTGGTTGTCGGTCACGGTGAACCACCCTGTCTTGAAAAGATTGTTTAGTATTAAACTACTTCTTGGAGGAGGGAAAACAGGGAAAGAGTCACCCTTTCGGCGCCATCTTGCCTTGCGTCGCTCCCCGCGCCAGTCTGACGCGCGAAAGGACAGGTTGCAATGACCCAGACCCGCGCCGAGATCGTTCTGCCGACCGTGGACCTGCCGGAAGACATATCCTTCTGGACCCGGAGGCTGGGGTTTCGGATGGAGACGATCCATCCCGCCGATGATCCGAGCGTCGCGGTTTTCTCGGGCCACGGGTTGCGGGTGCGTCTGGACAAGGCCGCAGAGACGTCGCCCGGGCTGGTCCGGCTTCTGTCCGAGCGCCCTGACGAGATCGCCGAGGGTGCGCGGCGGCTGGTGGCGCCCAATGGAACGCGGATCGAGATCGAGGCGTTGAACCCGCCCTTCGTGCTTCCGGAAACGGCCCATGCCTTTGTCGTGCGCCGCCTTGCGGATCAGGCGCCCTGGGTGATCGGGCGGGCGGGAATGCAGTATCGCGACCTTATCCCCGACAGGCTTGGCGGCGCGATCATCGCCAGCCATATCCGGATTCCCGATGGTGGTCCGGTGCCCGACATGGTGCATTACCATACGGTCGGATTTCAGTTGATCTTCTGCTATCGCGGCTGGGTCGACCTTGTGTACGAGGATCAGGGGCCACCGTTCCGGCTTACATGCGGGCAATTGCGTGATCCAGCCGCCCGAGATCCGGCACCGTGTGCTTTTCGCCTCGGACAACATCGAGGTGATCGAGATCGGAGTTCCGGCCGAACATGTCACCACGATCGATCACGAGATGACCCTGCCGAACGACCGTGTCGATCCCGATCGCCGGTTTCAGGGCCAGCGCTTTGTCCATCATAGGGCGGAGGAGGCGGTGTGGCGCCCGCACCGGCTCGCGGGGTTCGAGGCACGGGATACGACGATTGCGGCGAATACCGGTGATGTGGCCGGCGTGCAGGTGTTGCGCCGGGGTGCGGGCGCGCCGGGCTGGACGCGCCATCGGGGCGATATCCTGTTCACCTTTGTCATGGAGGGCGCGATGACGCTGGAGGGCGAGGGCAAGGACCCCTGCCGTCTATCCCCCGGCGATGCATTCGTGATCCCGCCCGGGCATGGCCGTGCGTTATGGGGAACCGACGGGGGATATCGAATTGCTGGAGGTCGCGCTGCCCGGAACCGTGCCCACGGAACCTGTCGGCTGACCCGCTTCTTCTCTTTTCAAATATCCCGGGGGGCCGCCTTGGCGGCGGGGGCAGCGCCCCCTCGGCGATCCGCCGTCAGCGCACGCCGATATCGGCCAGCGCGGCCATGAGCGAGGGCGGCAGATGCGCGATATCTGCGCCGCCCTTGCCAAGATCCTTTGGCGCATCGGCGGGGTCGAGATAGCGCCAGCCCTGGAACGGTCGGCGCGGAACCGCTTCGGTCCGCACCACTTCGGGATCGAGAACCAGACCGCAGCGCGTGATCCCGTCGCCCCGGTCCACCTCGTCGAAGCGCAGGATCCGTTGCCGGGCAAGAATCACTCCCTTGATCACCCAGTAGAGCGATCCGCCCGCCAGAACCTCCGCCTCGCGCCGCGGCCACATGCGCGTGACATGGCGCGGCAGGCCGTCGGGCCCGTGGGCGCGCGGCTGTTTCTGCCAGTCGGTCAGGTCCGCCACGGTTTCGGCGCCGACGCAGAGTTTCAGAAGATGCACAGACTTATCCACAGAGTCGTCCCCAAGCCACACCTTATATCGTAGTGTTCTGGATCAAAGCTGCAACCTGTTGTGGCCGCAGGCTTGTGAACAGGCCGTCGTTTCTATATGATCGGCGCTCTGCGCCGCAACCGGTAACCCCCCGGTAACCCTTTGAAAGTACCGCCATGACCCGCTTCGCTGCCCCCATCGCCGAGCAAATCTGGGATATGAAATATCGCCTGAAAGAGGCCGACGGCACGCCGATCGACGGCACGGTCGAGGATACATGGCGCCGGATCGCGCGGGCGCTGGCCAGTGTCGAAAAGGACCCGGCGGCGTGGGAGCCGAAATTCTATGCCGCGCTCGAGGATTTCAAATACCTGCCGGCGGGCCGGATCATCGCCGGGGCGGGCACGGCGCGGTCGGTGACGCTGTTCAACTGTTTCGTCATGGGCACGATCCCCGATTCCATGGCCGGCATCTTCGAGATGCTGAAGGAGGCCGCGCTGACGATGCAGCAGGGCGGCGGGATCGGCTATGACTTCTCGACGATCCGGCCCAAGGGCGCGGGTGTGAAGGGTGTGGCCGCCGATGCCTCGGGGCCGCTGTCCTTCATGGATGTCTGGGACGCGATGTGCCGCACGATCATGTCCGCCGGGTCGCGCCGCGGTGCGATGATGGCGACGATGCGCTGCGACCACCCCGATATCGAGGATTTCATCGCCGCCAAGGCCGATCCGGCGCGGTTGCGCAATTTCAACGTCTCGGTGCTCGTGACCGATCCGTTCATGGCGGCGGTGAAGGCCGACGGGCCCTGGGATCTGGTGTTCGACGGCCAGGTGTTCCGCACCGTGCAGGCGCGCGATCTGTGGAACCGGATCATGCAGGCCACCTATGATTATGCCGAGCCCGGCGTGATCTTCATCGACCGCATCAACGCGATGAACAACCTTGCCTATTGCGAGACGATCGCGGCCACCAACCCCTGCGGCGAGCAGCCCCTGCCGCCCTATGGCGCCTGCCTTCTGGGGTCGATCAACCTTGCGCGGCTGGTGGAGGCGCCCTTTACCGATGGGGCGGCGCTGGACGAGGCGGCGCTGACCGATCTGGTCGCCACTGCCGTTCGGATGATGGACAATGTCGTGGATGCCTCGCGCTTTCCCTTGCCGCAGCAGGCGGAAGAGGCGGCGAACAAGCGGCGGATCGGGCTGGGCGTGACCGGGCTTGGCGGATGCGCTTTTGATGATCGGGTTGCGCTACGGGTCGGAGGAGGCGGCGGCGCAGACGTCGCGCTGGCTGAAGGCGGTTGCGCGGGCGGCCTATCTGGCCTCGGCCGATCTTGCCGCCGAGAAGGGTGCATTCCCGCTCTTCGATCGCAAGGCGTACCTTGCCTCGGGAAGCCTGAAGCATATGGACAAGGATGTCCGCGCGGCGATTTCGAAACACGGCATCCGCAATGCGCTTTTGACCTCGATCGCGCCGACCGGGACGATCAGCCTTTACGCCGGCAACGTGTCGTCGGGGATCGAGCCGGTCTTTGCCTATGCCTATACGCGCAAGGTCCTGCAGAAGGATGGGAGCCGGACCGAGGAGGAGGTGGTGGATTATGCCGTGCAGATGTGGCGCGATCTGAAGGGCGATGCGCCCTTGCCGGACTATTTCGTGAACGCCCAGACCCTTGCCCCCGCCGATCATGTGCGGATGCAGGCGGCGGCGCAGGAATGGGTGGATTCCTCGATCTCGAAGACGATCAACTGCCCCGAGGATATTTCCTTCGAGGCGTTCAAGGACGTCTATCTTCAGGCTTACGAGACCGGCTGCAAGGGCTGCACGACCTATCGGCCGAATGCGGTCACGGGATCGGTGTCTGAGTGTCGCGGAGACAGCGAAGCCCGAGGTGGCCGAACCGGCGCCGGGCACCATCGCGGCCCGGATCGAGGCGGCGGCCGCGGCGGTCGGGATCGACGATATCCCGACGCTCGCGGCACAGGCCGGGGTCGATCCCGACCGGATCGCCTCGTGGGACGAAGGCAAGAAGCCCACCAATCGCGATGCCCGCGCCGTGGCCGAAGCGCTTGGCGTCACCTCGCGCTGGCTTTTGTTCGCGGAGGGGGATGGCCCGGCGCCGGACCCCGCGGACGAAGCCCGGACGAGGCCCGGGCACTGCGCCCGAGATCGTCTCAACGGGGCGGAGCGAGCCCCGGATGCCCCATGGCGACGTGGTCTATATCTCGGAGCCGCTGGACCGACCGCAGGCGCTTGAGGGATCGACCTACAAGCTGAAATGGCCCGATTCGAACCACGCGATCTACATCACGATCAACGATCTGGTGGTGGGCGGACATCGGAGGCCGTTCGAGGTGTTCATCAACTCGAAGAACATGGAGCATTTCGCCTGGACCGTCGCGCTGACCCGGATGATTTCGGCGGTGTTCCGGCGGGGCGGTGATGTGTCCTTCGTCGTGGAAGAGATGAAGGCCGTGTTCGATCCGCGCGGCGGGGCATGGATGAACGGGAAGTACGTGCCCTCGATCCTGGCCGCGATCGGGGGCGTCATCGAACGGCACATGATCTCGATCGGGTTCCTCGAAGGCGAGGGCATGGGGTTGAAATCCGACCCGCAGCGCCGAGGTCGTGAACCTGGGCAACGGGCCGTGGTCCGGCCTGCCCTGCCTGTGGACAGTTCGAGATGCGGATGATCGAAGGCTGCATGACATGCGCGAGTTGTGGCCACTCGAAGTGTGGTTAATCGGAAGTATTTCGCTCTATAGTTCGAAACGGTGATCCATTTCGGGATTCCCAACGAGTCGCCGCTGTGTTAACCGATCGTTAACCATTAGACCGCGGTTGAGCAGTAGAAATGCGGGCAGTCGCCAAGGCTACCTTTGTCATCTCATGGGCGCAGACCGCGCTCGACGGATTGCGTGGAGCGCCCGCAATCGGCCTTGCGCGACGGGGCCTTCTGGCGCTGGCGTGGCCGGGCCGAGCGGCTTGACGGCTGTGGCGATCTTCTGACCCTTGACTGCGCCCCTCGGGCATGACATCCTGCATGCACATGCGGCCTCGGCGGTGCGCCGGATCTATGGTCGCGCGCTGCCGCCGATGCGGGTGCAGGTCGGGTCGGAGATCGAAGATCCGCTGCTGACGCGGATGGCGACGTTTTCGGATGGCGTGCGCTACTGGACCGCAACCCTGATCGACGTGGTGGAACTGGCCCGGCCGCTGATGGTGTTCCACGGTGCCATGCCGCCGCCCGACACGGATCTTCGCGTCGTCGCTTCGCCCGAGATCGCGGGGCGTCCGGTCCGCATTTCAGATACCCCGTCTTCGGTGATCTGCTTTACGCCCGATACGCTTCTGGATACGCCCAGCGGTCCGCGCCGGATCGACGATCTTGCCGAGGGCGACGCGGTTCTGACCCGGGACAATGGCGCGCAGGAAATCGTCTGGATCGGACAACGGCACATGTCGGGTGCGCGGCTTCATGCGATGCCGGATCACCGGCCGGTCCGAATCCGTGGCGGTGCCATGGGAGGCGATGGTCCGAGCGAGGATCTTCTGGTTTCGCCGCGCCACCGGATTTTGATGAGCGGGGCTCCGGCGCGGGCGCTGTTCGGAACCGACGAGGTACTGGTCGCGGCAGAGGACCTGATCGACGACAAGCGGGTTCTGCGCGATCATACGATGGGGCAGGTCGACTACATCCATCTGCTTCTGCCCAGTCATCAGGTCGTCTGGGCCAACGGCGTATCGACGGAAAGCTTTCATCCCGCGAGCACCGATCTGGGCCTGATCGACCCCGAGCAGCGTGCGCGTCTGGAGGCCGCCATTCCCGAGGTCGCCAACGACCCGCATGCCTATGGTCCCCCGCGCGCGGCGTGAATTGACCCGGCCCGAGGCTGCGATCCTGCAGCACGAGGCGCGGGTCGCCCATTGACAGCCCGAAATCCGCGCGTATAAGCGCGCCTTCATTGGTGTTGGTGGCCCCCGCAAGGGGTAGCCTGTCGGGATGCGTCAGCATGTCAGAGGACAACGCCCTTCATAGCGCCCCGCGGGGCGCGCCCAGAGAAGGAGATCAGTCGTGACCAAACGCACGTCTGCCAAGTACAAAATTGACCGCCGGATGGGCGAAAACATCTGGGGTCGTCCGAAATCCCCCGTAAACCGTCGCGAATACGGCCCCGGCCAGCACGGCCAGCGACGCAAGGGCAAGCTGTCCGACTTCGGTATTCAGCTTCGCGCCAAGCAGAAGCTCAAGGGCTATTACGGCGACCTGACGGAAAAGCAGTTCAAGCGCATCTATGCGGAAGCGGCCCGTGTGAAGGGCGATACCGGCGAGAACCTGATCGGTCTGCTTGGAGCGTCGTCTGGATGCCGTCGTCTATCGCGCGAAGTTCGTGCCCACGATGTTCGCCGCCCGCCAGTTCGTGAACCACGGCCATGTCAAGGTGAACGGTCGCAGGGTCAACATCCCCTCCTACCGCGTGAAAGAGGGTGACGTGATCGAAGTGCGCGACAAGTCGAAGCAGCTTGCGATCGTGCTGGAAGCCGCCGGTCTCGCCGAGCGCGATGTGCCCGACTACATGGAAGTCGACCATTCGAAGATGGTCGCCACTTTCGTGCGTACGCCGTCGCTGGGCGATGTGCCCTATCCGGTGGTGATGGAACCGAACCTCGTCGTCGAATATTACGCCAAGAACTGATCTTCCGGTCTGACCGGAACGAAGGGCCGCGCCATCGGGTGCGGCCTTTGTTCGTTGTGCGGCCTAGAGCCTGCGCGCCAGATAGCCGGTGCTGGTGCGCGAGGGCGGGCCAGCGGGGAAGGCATAGGTGTCTTCGAGCACGAAGCCCGCAGCCTCCAGAAGCTCTTGCACGCGGGCGGGGCGGTAGGTTCGGTGGCGCCATTGCAACCAGATGATCGCGTTGCACCAATGGGGTTTCGAGACAACCAGCCAGAGTTGTCCGCCGGGGGCGGTGAGGGCGGCGATACGTGCCAGCGCCTCTGCCGGATCCGGAAAATGCTCGATCACATGGGCCGCCAGAACGACGTCATGGGCGGAGAGCGATGTGTCTTCCAGCCCAGATATCTCGAGCCGGGGCGCGACGCCGCGCCGCTTGAGAGCCGCCTGCAGCGCGGTTCAGCATCGAAGCGGAGGGATCGAGCAGCGTGACAGTGGGCGGGGCGCCATGCACCGCAATCCAGGCCTCCGCCATCGCGCCGGTACCGGCACCGACATCGAGAAGCGTGGCGGGAGTGGCGGCCCGTCCGGGCCAGTGGGACAAGAAGCCCAGATACCCGTCGTAGTATCCCAGAATACGCATCTTGTCGGCCCAGAGGCCGGAGGCTGAGTCGTAGCGGTCAGAAAGACTGGTATCCGTGGGCATGGCCGAAGGTGCCACGGCTCCCGCCTGTGAGGCAAGTGCCGTGGCGGGCGGTGTCACTCCACCGTGATGGTGACGATCTCGGAGACGACCGGCGGGTCATGGGGGACGTGTCCGGCATCGCCCATCACCAGTTGCAGGGTATGGGTGCCAGCGGGAAGGTCCAGCGTGACCTCGGTCTGGCCGCCACCGAAATGGCGGTGGTTGTCATCATTGGGCAAGGCAAGCCCGAGCTCTTCGGCACCGAATTCGCCCTCGCCCAATGGCGGGCGGTCGAGCAGAAGATGGTGATGGCCCGTATTTTCCTTTTCGGTACCGGCAGGCGCGACGCCCATACCGCTGAGCCCGAAATTGATCGTGACCGGCGACGTGACAGTGGCGCCGTTTTCCGGAGCGATGATGTAGACCCGGGCATTTTCCGGTGCGGGGGTCTGTTGTGCAGTGGGCCGGGGTCAGGCCCATGGCGAGAATTGCCGTGCAGAGAACGTGACGAAGTTTCATTATGGTTCCTCCCAAAATCATGATCAGCGCGAGGCTGGATGGCCGGAAATCGCCGACCTGATTGGAATTTAGCGCGATCGTCGCCGATGGGGAGGGTCCGCAGGCTGCCGGGCAAACTGCTACTGGAATGCCCGGGGCTTTGGCAGTATGACGGGGCGGGCTTTTCTGAAGGCCAAACCCATGACCGAATTCATAAAACCGCAGCCCGGTATTCTGGATATCAAGCTGTATCAGGGCGGAGCGAGCCAGATTCCGGGCATGTCCCGGGTGATCAAGCTGTCGTCGAACGAGAACCCGTTCGGGCCGTCGCCGGCTGCGAAGGCGGCATTGGTTGCCTCTGCGGAAACCTTGCATCGCTATCCGTCCTCGGATCATGCGGCGCTGCGCGCGGCTATTGGCGAGGTCGAGGGGCTTGACCCGGAGCGGATCATCTGTGGCGCGGGATCGGATGAGGTGCTGACCTTTCTCTGTCAGGCCTATGCCGGGCCGGGCGACGAGGTGATCCATACCGAGCACGGGTTTCTCGCTTTACCGCGTTCTGGTGCTTGCGGCAGGCGCGACCCCGGTGGAAGTGGCCGAGCGGAACCGGGTTGTGGACGTGGATGCGATCCTTGCGGCGGCGGGCGAGCGCACGCGGCTTGTCCTGCTGACGAACCCCGGGCAATCCGACCGGAACGATGGTGTCGCTCGATGAAATCGCGCGTCTGGCCGATGGTCTGCCGCGGCATGTCCTTTTGGTGCTGGACGGGGCCTATGCCGAATTCGCCGAGGGCTATGACGGCGGTGCCGCGCTGATCGAGGCGCGCGAGAACGTCGTCATGACCCGCACCTTTTCGAAGCTTTACGGCTTGGGTGGGTTGCGGGTCGGCTGGGGCTATGGGCCGACGCATGTGATCGATGTCCTGAACCGCGTCCGGGGGCCGTTCAACCTTTCGGGAACGCAGCTTGTGACGGCAGAGGCGGCGATCCGCGACCGCGCGCATGTGGCTTTCTGTCTGGCCGAGAATGCGCGGCTGCGCGAGATGTTGCGGGCCGATCTTGCGACGATGGGTGTGCCGTCGGATGAAAGCCACACGAATTTCATCCTTGCCCGCTTTGCCGATCAGGCGGAGGCCGAGGCGACGGAGGCACGGCTGAGGTCGGAGGGTATTCTTGTGCGCAAGGTGGCGGGCTACAAGTTTCCGGCGGCCTTGCGGATCACGGTGGGCGATGAGCCATCCTGCCGGCTGGTGACGCAGGTGATCGGCGCATTTCGCGGGGCAATCGCATGACACAGATCTATGAGCGCGTCGCGCTGATCGGATTGGGCCATATCGCGTCGTCGATGGCGCATGCCATGCGTGCAGGCGGACTTGCGGGCGAGATCGTCGGCACGGCGCGGTCGCCCGAGACCCGCGCCATCGCCGAGGACATCGGCCTTTGCGACAGGATTGTCGAGACGGCGGTCGAGGCCGTCGCCGGGGCGGATCTTGTGGTGCTGGCGACGCCCGTCGGGGCCATGGGGGAGATCGCGCGCGAAATCGCGCCGCACCTTGCCCCCGGCACGACGGTCACCGACGTGGGCTCGGTCAAGCGGGCCGTGGTGGATGCCATCACGCCGCATATGCCCGAAGGTATCGTCTTTATTCCCGGACACCCTTTGGCGGGAACCGAGCATTCGGGGCCGCGATCGGGCTTTGCCGAGCTTTTTCGCAACCGCTGGTGCATTCTGTCGCCGCCGGAGGGAACGCCGTCCGAAACCTTTGCCCGGTTGCGCGGTCTTTGGGAGGCGATGGGTGCCAATGTCGATACGATGGACCCCGATCACCATGATCTTGTGCTCGCGGTGACCAGCCACGCGCCGCACCTGATCGCCTATACGATGGTGGGCGTGGCCGATGACCTGCGCCGGGTGACGGATAGCGAAGTGATCAAGTATTCCGCAGCGGGGTTCCGGGATTTCACCCGTATCGCGGCGTCGGATCCCACCATGTGGCGGGACGTGTTTCTGAGCAACAAGGACGCGACGCTGGAGATTCTGGGGCGCTTCACCGAAGAGCTTTTCGCGTTGCAGCGTGCGATCCGTACCGGCGATGGCGCGCATCTTCATGCCTATTTCACCCGGACGCGCGCGATCCGGCGCAGTATCATCGAGGCGGGTCAGGATACCGATGCCCCAGATTTCGGACGCGGAGGACCCAAGACATGAAACGCATGACGGGCATGGCCGGATTGATCCTTGCGCTGGTCTCGGGCTGTGGCGCGTTTGGCGGTGGGGATGCGTCACGGGACGCAATGGGTATGTGTCAGGTTCCGGGGCTGGTGGCCCAAAGCCGCCCCGCGGTCGAAGGACCCGGAGCTTGCGGGATCGCCGACCCGATCGCGGTGACGCGGGTGGCCGGAGTGCAACTGAGCCGCCCGGCCCTGATGCGCTGCGACACTGCCCGGGCGCTGGATCGCTGGGTGCGGGAGGGTGCGCTGCCAGCGGTCGGGCGGCGCGGCGGCGGATTGGTGGAAATGCGGGTTGCGGCCGATTATTCCTGCCGCAGCCGGAACAGCCAGCGGGGTGCGCGTCTTTCGGAACATGCCAAGGGTAACGCAATCGACCTGTCCGCTTTCACGCTGGCGGACGGGACGAAGGTGACGGTTCTGGAGGGCTGGCGCGGGAGCGCGGCGGATCGCAAGATGCTGCGTCGGATGCATAGCAGTGGCTGTGGCCCGTTCGGAACGGTTCTTGGCCCGGAATCGGACCGGTTCCATCAGGACCATTTCCATTTCGATATTGCCGACTATCGCAGTGGTCCCTACTGCCGCTGATCAGCGGATCACCAGCCGGGGCGCCGGGCCCAGCGGGACGGGGCCAAGCGACATGAAACCGTTCTGAAAGCCCAGTGCCGCGTCGATCGTGTTGGGGTTGCCGGAGAGGCCCGCAAGGATTTCGAGCCCCCGCTCGATCGTGGGCAGAATGCTCATGGGGACGAGGTCGGCGCCACTCAGCACTTCCAGCATCTCGCGCCAGTTCACCGCGCGGATATCGACCCGTCCGGTGGGGATGCCATCGGGATCGACAGTCAGATCTCCGCGGCCTCGAGCACCATGGTGCCCCATTCCGCCCGCAGCTTCTCAAGGTCTAGCGCGGTGATCTGGGGGCGGCGATCTTCGACCGCGCGCTTGTCCCAAGGGGCGTCGAATTCGGCCACGCCATTCAGTTCGAGCGCGGTGATCGTGTCGGGCAGAAGCCCGGCCGGATCGAAGCGGCGTAGCGCAGCCTGCGAGGGTGTCACGCCGGTGGCGGCGAAGCGGATGTCATGCGCCAGCGGCCTGTCGGACAGGCGGCGGGTGGTGAGGGTCCCGGCATCGAGCCCCGCGGTCCAGCGTCTTGTGCTGGTCAGACGGATGTCGCGCAGCGCCATGTCCGAGGTGTCGAGGGTAAGGGACAACCCGCCGTCAAGACCGAGGCCGGCCTCCATAGTCTTCGAGGAGATCTCGATCCGTTCAAGTGGCGTCGCGATGGTTTGTTGCCCCGGCCAGATCGCCGTGACGCGGGTCGGCGCATGGGCGGGGGCGGAAAAGCGGAATTCGGGCGCGATCCACGCCAGGCCGGTATCGGGGTCGGCGAGCGCCAGACCCTCGAGCCGCACCGCCATGGTGCCGGGGTAGCCCGAGACTCCGATGGCGCTGGTTTCGGCTTGCCAGCCTTCGGCCGCGCGGTCCGACAGCCATGATGACAGCCCGCGTTCGATCGCCTGGCTTGCGGCGACCCAAAGCCCTGACCAGATCAGGCCAGCGACAACGACGAGACCCACGAGTTTCCGCATCTCGGCCCTTTCACACGAACGCTCGCCGGTGTTTACAGGGGGCGGCAGGGAAGGACCAGACAGATGGCGCAGGATGATCTTTGGATATTCGGCTATGGCTCGCTTATGTGGAACCCGGGGTTCGATCCCGTGGAACGGCGGTTGGCGCGGCTCAAGGATTACGCGCGCACCTTCTGCATGTGGTCGATCCATCATCGCGGGACGCCCGAGGAACCGGGACTTGTTCTGGCTTTGGACGAACATCCGGGCGCGGGTTGTGAGGGGCTGGCCTTTCGGGTGGCACCGGAGCAGGCCGACGAGACCATGACCTATCTGCGCGAACGCGAGCTTGTGTCATCCGCCTATCTCGAACGGATCGTGACCTTGCGGCTTGAGGACGGGCGGGAAGTCCGGTCGGTGGCCTATGTCGTGGATCGCAATCATGTGCAGTATTGCGGCGGTCTGGGTCTGGAGGAGCAGGCGCGGGTGATCGCCCGCTCGACCGGGGGGCGTGGACCCAATGACGAGTATCTGTACAATACTGCAGGTCATCTGGCCGCACTGGGCATTGCCGACGAGGAACTGAGTTGGCTTGCCCGGCGCGTCGCCGCACTCAAGGGCTAGGTCGCGAATTTGCGTGTTGGCAGGCGGCGACGCTGCCTCTAGTGTGTTTTCAACGATAACAAGCGTGATAACAGGGTCGAAATGGACCGACTGGACCGCGAGGCCGAGCCGCAGTTTTCCCAACCTATCCGTCAGATTACTCTGATGGTTCTTGTGCTGATCCTGACCGGGATCGGGGCGTGGCTGGCATTCCCGAGGGTCGCGCCGGTGTTTCTGGCCAACCCATGGCTGAACGGGTTCATCGGCCTCGTCTTCGTGATCGGCGTGCTGGCCTGTTTCTGGCAGCTATGGCAACTGGTCAGTTCGGTGATCTGGATCGAAGGGTTCGTGGTCGAACGACCGGGGCACCAGTTCACGCGGGCGCCGCGCCTGCTGGCCTCTCTGGCGGCGCTGTTGCGCAAGCGCGGGGCGCGGATGCAGCTTGGCACCGGGTCGACGCGGTCGATCCTTGATTCCGTGGCGACCCGGATCGACGAGGCGCGCGATATTACGCGCTATATCGTCAACCTTCTGATTTTCCTTGGCCTTCTGGGCACGTTCTATGGTCTCGCCACGACTGTGCCGGCTGTCGTCGATACGATCAAATCGCTTGCCCCAACCAGCGGCGAGGGCAGCGTGGATGTCTTCGGACGGCTGATTTCCGGCCTCGAGTCGCAGCTTGGCGGTATGGGCGTGGCCTTTGCCTCATCGCTGCTTGGCCTTGCCGGGTCTCTGGTGGTGGGGCTTCTCGAGCTTTTCGCGAGCCATGGCCAGAACCGGTTCTACCGCGAGCTCGAGGACTGGCTGTCGACGATCACGCGGGTCGGTTTTTCGTCGGGCGACGGGGATGGAGAGTTGGGCGGCGATGCGGGCGTGACCGCAACGGTTCTGGATCATATGGCCGAGCAGATGGACGCGCTGCAGACGCTTTACGAATCCTCCGATGCGAGCCGGGCGTTGATCGACGGACAGATCGCGGGGCTTGCGAATTCGGTCGAGCGGCTGGTGCATCGGATCGAGGGCGAGAGTGCCGCCGAAACCACACTTCAGAAGCTTGCGTCCGGGCAGGAACGTCTGGCGGCGGCGCTTGAAAGTCGGGTCGCGCAGGGCGGGCAGGGCGATGGCGAGATGGATGCGGAGGCGCGGATGCGGCTGCGATCCATGGATGTGCAATTGCTGCGGATCCTCGAAGAGATGGCGAGCGGGCGGCAGGAGATGCTGGATGACCTGCGCGCCGATATCCAGAACCTGACCCGCGCGGTCGAGGCGCTGGGCCGTGGCGGGCGCTGACCGATGGCGATGACACGCCGGTCCACGTCGCGGATGTCCGCCTCGATCTGGCCCGGCTTCGTCGATGCGATGACGGCGCTGTTGCTGGTTCTGATGTTCGTGCTGACGATCTTCATGATCCTGCAATACGTGCTGCAGGAAACGATTTCGGGACAGGAAAGCGAGCTGGACGAACTGGCGTCGGAGATCACCTCGCTGGCGCAGGCGCTGGGTCTGGAGCAGACAGCGGGTGGCCAATCTTGAGGAAAGCGAGGCATCGCTGACCGCGAGCCTTGATGCGGCGCGGGGGGAGATCGCGACCCAGTCGACGCTGATCGCCACGCTGACCGGGCAGATCGCCAGTCAGGAGGACGAACTGGAGGCGCGGGCGGCGCGGATCACGGATTTCGAGGCGCAGGTGGCCTCGCTTCTGTCGCAGCGGGACGATGCACTGGCCGTGGGTGAGCGGCTGAGCGCGGAGGTTGCCGCGCTCGAAGATGCGCAGACTCGGCTGATCGGTGAGCAGGAGGCATTGAACCTTGCGTTGGCGCAGGCGCGGGACGAGATCGACGCGGCGGCAGAAGCGGCTCGTCTGGCCGCTGCCCGGCGTGAGGCGCTTGAGGCGCTGACGGCGGATCTCCGGTCACAGAACGCGGGGCTTGAAACCGAACTGAGCGAGGCCGAGGCCGCGCGGTTGGCCGATGCTGCCGCCGCCGAAGCGCTGCGCGAGCGGCTTGAGAATTCGAATGCCGAGTTGACGGCCATGACCCTGGCGCTCGAGGAGCGGCGGCGCGAGGCGGAGGATACGCTGACGCTTCTGGCGGCGGCGAAGGCGGCGGAGGAGGACCTGTCTGCTCGACTGGCGGAAGCGCTTGCGGCCAGCACCGCGCAATCCGACGAGATCGCGGCCTTGATGGAAGACGATGCCGAGTTGCGGGCGCGTCTGGCGGCGGCACTGGCGGCACAGGTCGAGGCCGAGAGCCCTTGCCGAGGAGGGGCTGACCGAGGCCGAGCGGAACGCGCTTCTTCTGGCGTCGGCCAATGAGGCGTTGCAGCGGAAGAGGCGAAATCCGCCGAGAGCCTGCGTCAGGTCGCGGTTCTGAACGAACAGATCGCGGCGCTGCGCGACGCAGCTTGGATCGCTTCAGGCGCTGCTGGACGATGCGACGGCGCGGGATGCGGCGGCGCAGGTTCAGATCAACGCGCTGGGCACGCAGCTGAACACGGCGCTGGCGCAGGTGGCCGCCGAAGAGCGCCGCCGGGCCGATCTCGAGGCCGAGCGGGCGCGGCTTCTGGAGGCCGAAGCGAAGGACCTTGAACGCTACCGGTCGGAATTCTTCGGGCAGTTGCGCGATCTCTTGGGCAATCGCGAGGGCGTGCAGATCGTTGGCGACCGCTTCGTCTTCTCGTCCGAGGTTCTTTTCGATCTTGGCTCGGCCGACCTTGCGCCCGCGGGCCGTGCGCAGATCGGGGAAGTGGCGGGCATCCTGCGCGATGTGGCCGAGGACATTCCGGCGGAGCTTGACTGGATCCTGCGGGTGGACGGGCATACCGACAACATCCCGATCTTTGGCGGAATCTATGCCGATAACTGGGAGTTGAGCCAGGCGCGTGCCTTGTCGGTGGTGCGATTCATGACCCAGCAGTTGGGCTTTCCGCCTGAGCGGCTGGCGGCGGCGGGGTTCGGCGAATATCGCCCGGTGAACCCGGCCGACACGCCCGAGGCGCGGGCGCAGAACCGCCGGATCGAGCTGAAACTGACCGAGCGCTAGTGCTGTTCGGGCCAGCGGGAATGCAGGTCGTCGATGGTGAAGCTGTGCCTGTGCCGGGACTTGCCGGCCAGATGCGGGTGATCGGGTGGCAGGTCGGGATGCATCGTGTTCGAGATCGACCGGGTCTGCAGCGGGCCACATCCGCGGCCGCGCAAAGCCCACTCAGGACCGCCAGCGCCGAGAGAGCAAGGCAGGCCGTCACAGCGCCCATAGGCGGTCATCAGCCAGCCGGCGAGCGGATAGGCCAGAAGCCAGCAGGCATGTGAGAGGGTGAAATGCGCGGCGAAGACGGCCGCGCGATCCTCGGGTTGTGAGGAGCGGCGCAGGAGCCGGCCCGAGGGCGTGAGCGTTGCCGAATACCCGAAACCCACCATTCCCCAGATGGCCAGCAGGAGGACCCAGCTCGAGACCCGCCACGACGATCCCTGCCGCCAATCCCGCCAGCCCGAAGATGGTCAGGCGTGGCACCGCCCAGCATCACCTGTCGGTCCGATCCGTGCTTCAGGAGGCGCGGCAGCGCCAGCGCCGCGAGGATCGAGCCCGCGCCAAAGGCGGCCATGGCAAGCGCGACCGCACTTTCGCTGAGGCCGAGCGTGCCCGCGCACCAGCACGACCGTGTTCACGAGCACCATGGCGCCGGTCCGCGGCCGATCCATGTTCAGGGCCAGAAGCCCGCGGAGGCGGGGCGTGGCGAGATATATCCAGATCCCCCGCGTGAGCCGGTCGGCGAAGCCTTGCGCCGCCCGCGCCGTTCGATCGGGCAGTCGGGTGGTCAGGATCAGCCCGGCGGAAATGATGAAGCCGCCCATCGTGCCCAGAAACAGGGCGTCGAACGGCAGGACCGTCAGGAGCAGCGCGGCGATGGCGGGGCTGGCGATGTTCTCGAGATCGTAGGCGAGGCGCGAGAGGGACAAGCGCCCGGGTGTATTGATCTTCGTCTGGCAGGATGTCGGGGATCGTGGCCTGAAAGGCGGGCGTGAACCCCGCCGAGGCGGTCTGGAGGATGAAGACGAGAAGGTAGACCTGCCAGATCTGATCGACGAAGGGGAGGCAGAGCGCGCACGCCCGCGCGCACCAGATCCAGCGTTACGAGGAAGGCGCGGCGCGGCAGGCGGGCGGCGAAGGCGGCCATGAAGGGGGAGAGGCCGACATAGGCGATCATCTTGACCGTGAAGACCGTCCCCAAGCACCAGCCCCGCGCGGTCCCCCGCGAGGTCGAAGGCAAGAAGACCCAGCGCGACGGTCAGAAGGCCGGTTCCGAGAAGGGCCGTGACCTGGGCCGCTAAAGAGCGACCGGAAGGCTTTGACAGACAGGATTTCCAGCATCGGGGGCGACTTTCGCAGGTCGGATGATCGGACCTTCGACACCATGGAGCGCCTTCGGCGCATTTCCTTACTTGATGGCCCGCCTGCGGCGGGCCGGTGCCTCCGGCGGGGATATTTCGAAAGAGAAGAAGCGCCGGTCGGAAGGAAGGACGGCCCCGCCGGGGCGGGGCCGCCTGATGACTTAGTCTGCCGTGAGAAGCGGCGGTTTCTTGGAGGACAGGCGCCGGGTTTCCGGCGGTTCGATCCGCAGATCGATCTTGCCGTCCTTGATGCCGACCTTGACGAGGCCGCCCTTGGCGAGGTCGCCGAACAGGAGTTCTTCGGCCAGCGGTTTCTTGATATGCTCCTGGATCACCCGGCCGAGCGGGCGGGCGCCCATCTTGTCGTCATATCCCTTCTCGGCCAGCCATTCGGCCGCGGGCCGGGTCAGTTCGATCGTGACGTTCCGGTCCATGAGCTGCGCCTCGAGTTGCAGCACGAACTTCTCGACCACCTGCAGGATCACGTCGCGCCCGAGCGGTGCGAAGCTGATCACCGCGTCGAGGCGGTTGCGGAACTCCGGCGTGAAGGTCCGTTCGATCGCCGCGGTATCCTCGCCCTCGCGGCGGTCACGGCCGAAGCCGATGGCGGATTTCGCGAGTTCGGAGGCGCCGGCGTTGGAGGTCATGATCAGGATCACGTTGCGGAAATCCACCTGACGTCCGTTGTGGTCGGTCAGCTTGCCGTGATCCATCACCTGCAGCAGGATGTTGTAGACATCAGGATGCGCCTTTTCGATCTCGTCGAGCAGAAGCACGCAATGCGGGTGCTGATCGACGCCATCGGTGAGCAGGCCGCCCTGATCGAAGCCGACGTAGCCCGGGAGGCGCGCCGATCAGGCGCGAGACAGCGTGCTTTTCCATGTATTCGGACATGTCGAAGCGCAGCATCTCGACGCCAAGAGCTGGCGGCCAGTTGCTTCGCGACTTCGGTCTTGCCGACGCCGGTCGGCCCCGCGAACAGATAGTTGCCGATCGGTTTTTCGGGTTCGCGCAGACCGGCTCGGGCCAGTTTGATCGACGACGACAGGGCCTCGATCGCATTGTCCTGTCCGAACACCACGCGCTTGAGCGTCCTTTCGAGATCCTTCAGAACCTCCGCATCGTCCTTGGACACGTTCTTTGGCGGGATCCGGGCGATCTTGGCCACGACGGCCTCGATCTCCTTGGCGCCGATGGTCTTGCGCCGCTTGGAGTCGGCCAGAGCAGATGCTGCGCCGCTCCCGCCTCGTCGATCACGTCGATGGCCTTGTCGGGCAGCTTGCGGTCATGGATGTAGCGCGCCGACAGTTCGACCGCGGTCTTGATCGCCTCGGCGGTGTACTTGATGTCGTGATGCTCTTCGAAATAGGGCTTCAGGCCCTTGAGGATCTTCACGCTGTCTTCGATCGTCGGTTCGTTGACGTCGATCTTCTGGAACCGGCGCGACAGGGCCCGATCCTTTTCGAAATGCTGGCGGAACTCCTTGTAGGTGGTGGAGCCCATGCAGCGCAGCTTGCCCCCCTGAAGCGCGGGCTTCAGCAGGTTCGAGGCGTCCATCGCGCCGCCCGAAGTCGCGCCGGCGCCGATCACGGTGTGGATCTCGTCGATGAAGAGGACCGCATCGGGATGTGCCTCGAGCTCGGTCACGACCGCTTTCAGCCGTTCCTCGAAATCGCCGCGATACCGCGTTCCGGCCAGAAGCGCGCCCATGTCGAGCGAGAAGATCGTGGCGCCGGAGAGAACGTCGGGGACCTCGTGCTGGACGATCTTGCGGGCGAGACCTTCGGCGATGGCGGTTTTGCCCACGCCGGGATCGCCCACCAGAAGCGGGTTGTTCTTGCGGCGGCGGCAGAGGACCTGCACGCAGCGCTCGACCTCGTATCTCGCGGCCGATCAGCGGGTCGACATCGCCCTTGCGCGCCTTGGCGTTCAGGTCGACGCAATATTTGGCGAGGGCGGATTCCTTGCCATCATCCTCCGGGGTCTGCGTCTCTTCCTCCAGATCGGAGGAACCGGTCACCGGGCGGCTTTCGCCGTAGCCCGGATTCTTGGCCACGCCGTGGGCGATGAAGTTCACGGCATCATAGCGCGTCATGTCCTGCTCCTGCAGGAAATAGGCGGCGTTCGATTCCCGCTCGGCAAAGATCGCGACCAGCACGTTCGCGCCGGTCACCTCGGTCCGTCCGGAAGATTGCACATGAATCGCGGCACGCTGGATCACGCGCTGAAACGCGGCGGTCGGGACCGCCTCGGAACCGTCGATATCAGTGACCAGCGTCGACAGGTCATCTTCGATGAATTCAAGGAGTGTCTTGCGCAGCTCCTCGAGATCCACCGAACAGGCCTGCATGACCTTGGCCGCGTCTGGTTCGTCGATCAAAGCCAGAAGCAGGTGCTCCAGCGTTGCGAGTTCATGGCGCCGCGCATTGGCCAGCGCCAGCGCGGAGTGAATGGCTTGCTCGAGCGTATTCGAAAAAGACGGCACTTGCTGTGCTCCCTTCGTAGGGCCGGGGGGGCGTGGGCCCGCCTGACCGTGGCCTCTTAAGTCTTAAAGTTCGGTGATATTCCCGAACCTTCAAGGGTTTTCTTCGAAATCACGGTCACAATTTGTGGCGTGACGTAATTGCCGCAGCCGCGTTGCCCTTGAAACAGGCAGGATCAGAAGTTGTCCTTGCGCGTTCTGATCTCGGCGAAAACCTCGGCGTCGGTCGCGTTTGGCATGCCGAGCGCGGCCTTCACTTCGGGACGGGACGCCCTGAGAAACGGGTTTGTCGCCAGTTCTTCGGAGAGTTCCGACGGGACGGTGGCTTGATTGGCGGCGCGCGCCGCGGCCACTGCGGAGACCCGAGATATAAGAGCACTATTGCCGGGTTCAATGGTCAGCGCGAAACGGCCATTCGCGGCAGTATATTCATGGCCCGAACAGATCATCGTTTCGGGTGGCAGGGCGGCGAGGCGCGAAAGGCTTGCCCACATCTGATCGAAGGTGCCTTCGAAGACACGGCCACATCCGAGCGCCATCAGGCTGTCGGCGGTGAAGGCGGCCGAGGCGTCGGGCACGTGGAAGGCAATATGCCCGACCGTATGGCCGGAGACGTCCAATACGTGAACCGCATGGCCTGCAAAGTCGAACACGTCCTCGTCGCGCAGGTGGCGGTCGAGGGAGGGCAGCCGGTGCGCATCCGCCGCGGCGCCGCTGACATGGCTGCCGAATTCGCGTCTGAGCGCCTCCACGCCCTCGACATGGTCGCCGTGGTGGTGAGTTATCCAGATCTCCTCGATCCCCCAGCCACGCGATTTCGCTGCCGCAGCGATGGGAGCGGCCTCGGGCGCATCAATGAGCGCGGTCCGGCCCGCGAGCTCGTCATGCAGAAGAAAGGCGTAATTGTCCGAGCGGCAGGGGATCGTGACGACTTGCAGGGGCATGGCATTTCCTTCGCGCTTGACTATGCTTCTTTCCGAACAGTGGCAGAATCCGGACGCCTTTCGCAATGCACCTCGACGTGCTTGATCTTCGAAGTTTCTATTATCGCACCGGTTTGGGCCGCGCGGCCCAGCGGGCGATCCGAGACCAGATTCGGGCGATGTGGCCCGATACCAAGGGTATGACGGTGATGGGGTTCGGCTTTGCGGTGCCGCTTCTGCGCCCGTTTCTTGAGGAATCCGAGCGGGTGATCGCCTTGATGCCGGGGCAGCAGGGCGTGATGCCCTGGCCTGCGGGCGAGCCGAATGTTTCGGTCCTGTGCGAGGAGACGCTCTGGCCGCTCGAGAGCGAGTCGGTGAACCGCATGGTCTTCATGCATGGGCTCGAAACATCCGAGAATCCCGCCGCGCTGATCGAGGAGTGCTATCGCACGCTCGCGCCGGAAGGGCGGGCGTTGTTCGTCGTGCCAAATCGTGGCGGTCTATGGTCACGGTCGGACATGACACCGTTCGGTTTCGGGCGGCCCTATTCCTTGTCGCAGCTCGAAAGTCAGCTCAAGTTTCACGGGTTCGTCGCCGAGCGGCATCTTGCGGCACTGTTTCAGCCACCCTCGACCAAGCGGTTCTGGATGAAGACCGGTGGAATGTGGGAGCGGCTGGGAAAGAAACTGTCCAGCAACATGGCGGGTGGGGTCCTGATGCTGGAGGTAGCCAAGCAGGTTCCGGCACCGCCCCGACGCGGTCTGAGCGAAGCGGTCAGGCGACCTCTGAAAGTCCTCGACGGGATCACCCAACCGGCGCCGAAACCGGCGATGTCGCGAGGGAATCGTGCAGAAGGATGGATTCGCGCAGGAAATTTTTAGCGCTAACGAAGTGCGCGATCCGTCGCACAAGGGTTAAGCATTTGGAATTAATGGATTTCAACGTTTAGCTCTTTGCGGGCTAGGCGGTTGCGGGGTGCGAAAGCGTCTGTTACATCCACCACGATTTTACCGGGGTGCCCAGTCGGGCGCATAGGAACCATGTGCCTGACAATGCCTTTTGGTTTTTGTCACGCGCAAGAAATCGAAAGGGTGGACGTGTCCGAACCAGCTTCGATATCGACCGGCATTGCGTCGCGCTATGCGACCGCCGTGTTTGAACTGGCCCGCGAGGCCAAGGGCCTTTCCGCGTTGGAGGCCGATATCGCGGCGCTTGACGTGGCCCTGAAGGAAAGCAGCGATTTTCGCGGTCTGATCGTCTCCCCGATCCACAGCCGGGACGAGCAGGGTCAGGCCCTTGCCGCGATCGCGCAGAAGATGGGTCTTTCCGACATTCTGAAGAATACGCTGAACCTGATGGCCTCCAAGCGGCGGCTGTTCGTCCTGCCCGCGCTGATTTCCGAACTGGCGCGGCTTCTGGCCGAGGAAAAGGGCGAAGTGACTGCCGAAGTGACCGCAGCTTCGAAGCTGTCGGACGCCCAGCAGAAGAAACTTGCGAAAACGCTGACCGCACGGGTCGGCAAAGATGTGAAAATCAACATGAGCGTCGATGAGTCCCTCATTGGCGGTCTCGTCGTAAAAGTCGGCTCGCAGATGATCGATACGTCGATCCGGTCGAAGCTTGCCGCGCTCCAGAACACCATGAAAGAGGTCGGATAATGGGAATCCAGGCAGCCGAAATTTCTGCGATCCTGAAAGAGCAGATCAAGAACTTTGGCCAGGACGCCGAAGTCGCCGAAGTTGGACGAGTGTTGTCGGTTGGCGACGGTATTGCGCGGGTTTACGGGCTGGACAATGTTCAGGCCGGCGAAATGGTCGAATTCCCCGGTGGTATCCGGGGCATGGCCCTGAACCTTGAAAGCGATAACGTCGGTATCGTTATTTTCGGGTCCGACCGCGACATCAAGGAAGGCGACACCGTCAAGCGCACGAAGTCGATCGTGTCGGTTCCGGCCGGTGACGCGCTTCTGGGCCGGGTGGTCGACGCTCTGGGCAATCCTCTTGACGGCAAGGGTCCGATCAAGACCGATACGACCCGCGTTGCCGACGTCAAGGCGCCGGGCATCATCCCCCGCAAGTCGGTGCACGAGCCGATGGCGACGGGTCTGAAGGCCATCGACGCCATGATCCCGATCGGTCGCGGTCAGCGGGAACTGATCATCGGTGACCGCCAGACCGGCAAGACCGCCGTGGCGCTGGACACCATCCTGAACCAGAAATCCTATAACGACGAAGCGGGCGACGACGAGTCGAAGAAGCTGTACTGCGTCTACGTCGCCGTGGGTCAGAAGCGCTCGACCGTGGCGCAGCTCGTGAAGCGTCTCGAGGAGACCGGTGCGATCGAATATTCGATCATCGTGGCCGCGACCGCGTCCGACCCGGCGCCGATGCAGTTCCTTGCTCCCTATTCCGCAACCGCGATGGCCGAGCATTTCCGCGACAATGGCCGTCACGCGCTGATCATCTATGATGACCTGTCGAAACAGGCCGTGTCCTATCGCCAGATGTCGCTTCTTCTGCGTCGTCCGCCGGGGCGTGAAGCCTATCCTGGCGACGTGTTCTATCTTCACTCCCGTCTGCTCGAGCGGTCGGCGAAGCTCAACGAAGACAACGGCTCTGGGTCGCTGACGGCGCTGCCGATCATCGAAACCCAGGGCGGCGACGTTTCGGCGTTCATTCCCACCAACGTGATTTCGATCACCGATGGCCAGATCTTCCTTGAAACCGAACTGTTCTAT
Organism: uncultured Alphaproteobacteria bacterium; assembly: GCA_963698645.1. GTDB lineage: Bacteria > Pseudomonadota > Alphaproteobacteria > Rhodobacterales > Rhodobacteraceae > Ovoidimarina. The sequence goes on along the minus strand of CAVORP010000001.1, from coordinate 634,401 downwards.
CAGGGTATCCGCCCGGCCGTGAACACCGGTCTCTCGGTGTCCCGCGTGGGCTCCGCCGCCCAGACCAACGCGATGAAGTCGGTCGCGGGTCCGGTGAAACTGGAACTGGCGCAGTATCGCGAGATGGCGGCCTTCGCCCAGTTCGGTTCGGACCTTGACGCGGCGACGCAGCGGCTTCTGAACCGTGGTGCGCGTCTGACCGAATTGATGAAGCAGGCACAGTATTCGCCTCTGACCAACGCGGAAATCGTCTGCGTGATCTTCGCGGGCACAAGCGGCTATCTCGACAAGATCGGTGTGCGCGATGTGAACCGGTTCGAGAAGGGTCTTTTGACGCATCTTCGGTCGAAGCATCAGGGCCTTCTGGACTGGATCACCACGGAAGACCCCAAGATCAAGGGCGAAGCCGAGGACAAGATCAAGAAGGCTTTGGACGAATACGCCGAAGGCTTTTCCTGAAAACCGCGAAGGGACAGGATAGATGCCTAGCCTGAAGGACCTCAAGAACAGGATCGAAAGCGTCAAGTCGACGCGGAAGATCACCAAGGCGATGCAGATGGTCGCCGCGGCGAAACTGCGCCGGGCGCAGGATTCTGCCGAGGCCGCACGCCCCTATGCGGAACGGTTCAACGCCGTTCTGTCGGGGCTTGCCGCATCGGTGGGAGACAGCGACAGCGCGCCGCGGCTTCTGGCCGGAACCGGCAAGAGCGACGTGCACCTTCTGGTCGTGATGACCTCGGAGCGTGGTTTGTGCGGCGGCTTCAACTCTTCCATCGTGAAGCTGGCCAAGTCCCATATTGAAAAGCTCAGGGGGCAAGGCAAGACCGTCAAGGTCATCACGGTCGGCAAGAAGGGCCGCGAACAGCTTCGTCGCGACTATGGCGACCTGCTTATGGCCCATGTCGACCTGTCGGATGTGAAACGCGTCGGCTATCAGAATGCCGCAGATATCGCGCGGGACCTTCTGGGCCGGTTCGATGCCAGCGAGTTCGACGTGGCGACGATCTTCTTCAACCGCTTCCAGTCGGTGATCAGCCAGATACCAACGGCACAGCAGATCATTCCGGCGACCTTCGAAGTGGACGAAGACGCGGCCGCGGCAACGCTTTACGACTATGAGCCCGACGAAGAGGCCATTCTGGCCGATCTTCTTCCGCGCGGCGTGGCCACGCAGATCTTCACGGCTCTGCTTGAAAACGCGGCGTCCGAGCAAGGGGCCCGGATGTCGGCAATGGATAACGCAACCCGCAACGCCGGCGAGATGATCGACAAGCTGACGATCCAATTCAACCGCTCGCGTCAGGCCGTTATCACCAACGAACTGATCGAAATTATTTCGGGCGCCGAGGCGCTCTGAGAAACCCGGGAGACCAACGAGAATGGCAAACGCAAAAGGCAAAATTACCCAGGTCATCGGGGCTGTCGTGGACGTGCAGTTCGGCGATGAACTTCCCCAGATCCTGAATGCTCTGGAGACGGACAACAACGGCAATCGGCTGGTCCTGGAAGTGGCGCAGCACCTGGGCGAGAACACCGTCCGCGCGATCGCGATGGACGCAACCGAAGGTCTGGTCCGTGGTCAGGAAGTGACCGACACCGATGGCCCGATCTCGGTGCCGGTTGGTCCCGCCACCTTGGGCCGCATCCTGAACGTGATCGGCGAGCCGGTGGACGAGAAGGGCCCTGTGAACGCGACGGAGTTCCGCAGCATCCACCAACCTGCCCCCGAGTTTTCGGAGCAGTCGACGGAAGCGGCGATCCTCGTGACCGGCATCAAGGTCGTGGACCTTCTGGCCCCCTATTCGAAGGGCGGCAAGATCGGACTGTTCGGCGGCGCCGGCGTGGGCAAGACGGTTCTTATCCAGGAACTCATCAACAACATCGCCAAAGTGCACGCGGGCTTCTCGGTCTTTGCCGGTGTGGGCGAACGGACCCGTGAGGGTAACGACCTGTTCTACGAGATGATCGAAGGCGGCGTTATCAACCCCGATAACCTTGAGGAATCCAAGGTGGCGCTGGTCTATGGCCAGATGAACGAGCCGCCGGGAGCGCGTATGCGCGTCGCACTGACCGGGCTGACGCTGGCCGAACAGTTCCGCGATGCATCGGGCACCGACGTTCTGTTCTTCGTCGACAACATCTTCCGCTTCACGCAGGCCGGTTCCGAAGTGTCCGCCCTTCTGGGCCGTATTCCTTCCGCTGTGGGCTATCAGCCGACACTGGCCACCGATATGGGCCAGATGCAGGAGCGGATCACCTCGACCAAGGCCGGTTCGATCACCTCGGTGCAGGCGATCTACGTGCCTGCGGACGACCTTACCGACCCTGCGCCCGCTACATCCTTTGCGCACCTCGACGCGACGACGGTTCTCAGCCGTGCGATCTCGGAGCTTGGTATCTATCCTGCCGTGGACCCGCTGGACTCCACCAGCCGGATCCTCGATCCGCAGGTCGTGGGGGAAGAGCATTACCAGGTCGCGCGTGACGTTCAGGGTGTGCTTCAGCGCTACAAGTCGCTGCAGGACATCATCGCCATTCTTGGCATGGACGAACTGTCGGAAGAGGATAAGCTGACCGTGGCACGTGCCCGGAAGATCCAGCGCTTCCTGTCCCAGCCGTTCGACGTGGCGAAGGTCTTTACCGGCGTGGACGGTGTTCAGGTTCCGCTGGAAGAGACGATCTCGTCGTTCAAGGCGGTCGTGGCCGGTGAATACGACCACCTGCCGGAAGCGGCCTTCTACATGGTCGGCGGCATCGAAGACGTAAAGGCCAAGGCCGAGAGACTGGCGGCGGACGCCGCGTAAGGAGCCGATATGGCAGAGACGATGCAATTCGATCTTGTCAGCCCGGAGCGGCGGCTGGCTTCGCTGGAAGCGAAGGCCGTCCGCATTCCCGGTGCCGATGGCGACATGACGGCGATGCCGGACCATGCGCCGACGATCACGACCCTGCGGCCGGGCATCCTGACGGTCGAAACGGCCTCGGGCATGGAAGAGTACCTTGTCACCGGCGGTTTCGCCGAGATCGGAGCCGAAGGCACGACGGTTCTGGCCGAGGCTGCGATGCCGAAGGCGGAAGTGACGCAGGACTACCTGAACGATCTGGTGGCCCGCGCCCGTGAGGCGCAGGCCAACGCCACGCCGGACATGACCGATGTGGCCGCAAAGCTGGTTTCGGACATGCTCGCGGCCGGACAACAGATCGGCCTGTCCGTCAACTGATCCGGCCGAAACGAACGCACAGACATTATCGCCGTCCCTCGGGGCGGCGATTTTCTTTTACCCCTAGTGCACCCCGCCAAAGGCCACGCCGGAGAGATCGGCCATGTTCCGGTCCCAGGTGGTCAGATCGCCCGCCTCGAATTTCGACAGGTGGTCGTGACCGCAGGCGCGGGCCATCACCTGCATCAGTTCGACGCTGGCCTCGAAGAAATTGGCAAGCTGGCGCGCCGATTTCTCGACCACGAGCCGGTTCACCAGATTCGGTTTCTGCGTCGCGATGCCAACAGGGCAGTTGTTCGTGTGGCAGGCGCGCATGGCAAGGCAGCCGATCGCCTGCATCGCCGCGTTCGACACCGCGATCGCATCGGCCCCCATCGCCATCGCCTTGATGAAATCCGCAGGCTTTCGGAGGCCTCCGGTTATCACGAGCGAGACATCGGGTGCGGTCTTGTCCAGATGCCGCCTTGCGCGGGCCAGTGCGGGAATGGTCGGGACCGAGATATTGTCGCGAAAGATGATCGGTGCGGCGCCGGTTCCGCCGCCCCGCCCGTCAAGGATGATGTAATCCACCCCGACCTCGAGCGCGGCGTCGATATCCTTCTCGATATGCTGGGCCGAAAGCTTGTATCCGATGGGGATGCCGCCGGTCCTGCTTCGGACCTCGTCGGCGAAATCGCGGATCTGGCCCACCTCGGTCCAGTCCGGAAAGCGGGGTGGTGAGATCGCGTCCTGGCCTTCGTCCAGACCGCGCACTTCGGCGATCTTGCCCGTCACCTTCTTGCCGGGAAGGTGGCCGCCGGTCCCGGTTTTGGCCCCCTGTCCGCCCTTGAAATGAAAGGCCTGCACGCCCGCGAGCTTGTCCCATGAAAAGCCGAACCGGGCGCTTGCCAGTTCGTAGAAATACCGCGAATTCGCAGCCTGTTCCTCGGGAAGCATCCCGCCTTCGCCCGAGCATATGCCGGTTCCGGCGAGTTCGGCGCCGCGTGCCAGTGCCACCTTGGCGGGTTCCGAAAGCGCGCCAAAGGACATGTCCGAGACGAATAGCGGGATCTTCAGGCGCAAGGGTTTCTGGGCGTTCGGGCCGATCACGACCTCGGTCCCCACCGGATCATCGTCCAGCAACGGCATCCTGTGCAACTGTGCGGTCAGGATCTGGATGTCGTCCCAATCGGGCAATTCCGCCCGTGGCACACCCATGGATTCGACCCGCCCGTGATGGCCGGTTTTCGACAGGCCATCACGGGCATATTGCTGGATCAGGCCGGTATAGGGTTCTTCGTCAGCACCATGGGAGGGATCTGCATACAGCCCCAGATAGGCGTCGCGGTTGTAGGGCTGGGGGTTTTCAAGCGCCCAGGCGGCGATCTCGTCGGCATCGACGAGAACTGCATCGCCCTCGGTCCATGCCGTGAATTTCGGCAGGGCCTCTTCGTTCGCATAGGCGGAAACGCCGCTGTCGAGCCGGTAATCCCAGTTATGCACGCCGCAGATCAGGTCCTTCCCGCGGACAAAGCCATCGGACATGAGCGCGCCCCTGTGCAGGCAGCGGCCATAAAAGACCGAAACCTCCTCGTCGAACCGGACGACCACAAGGTCGACCTCGCCCACAAGGGCGTATTGGGGATCGCGATCGGGAAGGGTGGCGAGATTGGCGATTTCGGTAGGCGTCATGGAATGCTCCTTTTATGCCCAAACCTAATCCGAGCCCTTGGCAAAGGTAAACGGAGTGTTTCCGGCTGAGAGGATGAACACGCCCGAAGTCTGAGGTAGAAACGACCAACCATCTGTTGGGGGCACAATGGACTGGAACAAGGACAGGATCGTCGAGGGTCGGCGCAGGGCGCGCGACTTTCTTGCGGGGCGCCACAGGGGCGCGCCCGTCGATTACGTCATGGCGCTGGCGATTGTTCTGGCCGCGATGGTGGTGGTGGCCGCAGGCGCGATCTGACCCGCTAGCTGCGCGAATACATGCCTTCGTAGATCGGCTCCAGCGTCGCTGGATCGAAGAGCGATGAGACCGAGGTACCATTCCAGATATTCAGGATCGCCTGGGCGAACATCGGCGCGGTCGGCACGATGCGGATGTTCCGCGCGGCCTTGACCGGGTCCGTGGGGGCGATGGAATCGGTGATCACGAGGCTTTTCATCTTCGAGCCGGTGATCCGTTCGACCGCCGGCCCGGACAGCACGCCGTGGGTGATGTAGGAGTGCACTTCCTTCGCGCCCGCTTCGAGCAGAACGTCGCAGGCTTTGACCAGGGTGCCGGCCGTATCACAGATGTCATCGACGATGATGCAGGTCTGACCCTTCACATCGCCGATCACCGTCATCTCGGCCACTTCGCCCGCCTTCTCACGGCGTTTATCGACGATTGCCAGAGCACAGCCGATCCGCTGCGCCAGTTCGCGGGCTCGGGCCACGCCGCCGACATCGGGTGACACCACGGTGACTTTCGACAAGTCCTTGAACTGATTGCGGATATCCAGAGCAAAGACCGGAGAGGCATAGAGGTTGTCCACGGGGATATCGAAGAAGCCCTGGATCTGGGCGGCATGCAGATCCATGGTCAGAACGCGCTCGATCCCGGCGGAAACCATCATGTTCGCCACCATCTTGGCGGTGATGGGCGTGCGTGCCTTGGTGCGGCGATCCTGACGGGCATAGCCGAAATAGGGGATCACGGCAGTGATCCTGCTGGCACTGGATCGGCGCAGCGCATCGGTCATGATCAGGAGTTCCATCAGGTTGTCATTCGCGGGGTTCGACGTTGACTGGATGATGAACATGTCCTCGCCGCGCACGTTCTCGAACACCTCGACAAAGATCTCCGCATCGTTGAACCGTTCGACCCGTGCATCGACGAGGCCGACATTGACCCCTCGGTGCATCGACATGCGGCGGGCGACGCCCTGGGCCAGCGGTCGGTTGGAATTTCCGGAGATAAGTTTGGGTTCGATCTGTTGCGGCATTGGCAGCGGTCCCTCGGGCAACCGTCTTTCATGACGGATTCGTGACGTTGACACCGCTTAACACGGGCCTTAGGTCGCGGAAACAACTGACGGGCAGAAGGGACGACGAATGCCGCATATCGATTACTTTTTCGCGACGATTTCGCCCTATACCTACCTTGCCGGAACCCGGTTCGAGGAGATTGCGGCCCGTCATGGGTGCACGATCACCTATAAACCGCTGGATGTGATTGCGTTGTTCGCGCGGACCGGTGGCACGGCGCCCGCCGACCGCCATCCGGCGCGGCAGGAATACCGGGCGCAGGAATTGCGGCGTCAGGCGGCGAAGGCGGGGCTTGCGTTCAATATCAAGCCCGCGCATTGGCCCACGAATGCCGCGCCGTCCGCCTATGCCCTGATCGCCGCGCAACGGGCCGGGGGCGGTGATCTGGGTGCGCTCCAGCATGCATTCGGCCGGTCCTGCTGGGCGGATAACAGGGATATTGCCCAGGACGAGGTGATCCGTGATTGTCTGGCCGAGGCCGGGTTCGACCCCGATCTTGCCGATAGCGGGCTTCTGGCCGGGGCTGAGACCTATGCCGCCAACCTTGAAGAGGCGGTTGCGCGCGGGGCCTTCGGCGCGCCGTTCTACATCACCGATCAGGATGAGCGTTTCTGGGGGCAGGACCGGATCGACGATCTTGACCTGCACCTGTCGGGCAAACTCTGAACCGCACTAACCGGCCAGAAGCGCCAGAAACCTGTCGATCTCGTCATCGGTGGTGGACCAGTTGGTGACCAGTCGCGCGGCAATCGGATCGTCGGGGGCGCCGCCTTCAAGCTCTTCCAATGTCAGGAAATACGCGGCGCCTTCCCTGACTGCTCTGATATGCGCCGCGCGGGGCAGGGTGACGAAGGCCATGTTGGCCTCGACCGGATGCAGAAGCGTGGTCCCGGGAAGGGCGCGAAGCCCCTTCGCCAACCGCGCCATCGCCGCATTCGACGCCCGCGCCATGTCGAGCCAGAGATCGTCCCGAAGATAGGCCGCCATCTGTGCCGAGAGGTAGCGGTGCTTGGAGAACAGGTGCGCCCCGCGTTTGCGGCGAAAGGCGAATTCCGCGGCCCAATCCGGATCGAACAGGATCACCGCCTCGACCCCCATACAGCCGTTCTTGGTCGCGCCGAAACTCACCGCGTCGATGCCGGCCTTCCACGTCATCTCGGCCGGGCTGCACCCCAGTGCCACAAGGGCATTGGCAAAGCGCGCGCCATCCAGGTGGACCGGCATGTCGTGGGCTTTCGCGATCCGGGCCAGTTCGGCAAGCGTCCCTGGTGGATAGACCGTGCCGCGTTCGGTAACCTGGGTCAACGACAGGGCCCCCCGCTGGACAAAATGAAGCCCGCGCGGCAGGCCCTCTTCGATCGTCGTGCTGAGACCCTCGGCATCGATCCGGGCGTCGGTTTCGGGGACGAGGATCAGTTTCGATCCGCCCGTGAACAGTTCGGGCGCGCCACATTCGTCGGCATGGATATGGGCCACGGCGGAGCAGAAGACTGCCTGCCATGGCTGCACCAGCGTGGACAGCGCAAGGGCGTTCGCGGCGGTTCCGGTGGCCACCAGAAAGACCTCGGCCTCGGGCGCCTCAAAGAGGGTCCGCAGCCTGTCACGCACTTCGTCCATCAGGAGGTCGCCACCATAGGGGATGGCATATCCGTCGTTCGCATGGAGCACAGACTCCATGACCTTGGGATGGGCCGGACCCATGTTGTCAGAGCCGAAATTCATATGCCCGGTTCCTCGATGATGTAGTCTTCCCAGTCGTCCTCATCGACCTCGAACTCGGGCACGGTCCAGCCGCGGACCGAAACGCCCGCGTGGTGCACCGTGTCGGGATTGCCCGAGATCAGCGGGTGCCAGTCGAAGAGTGGCTTGTGTTCATGGAGCAGTTTGTAGGCGCAGGTTTCCGGCAGCCAATAGGCGACATCGGCAATCGTCCCCGGGGTCAGCACGATGCATTCCGGCACGAGGGTCTTGCGGATCTTGTATTGGCCGCAGCGGCATGTCTCGCCGTCCAGAAGGCGGCAGGCCACGCTGGTCAGCGCGACTTCGCCGGTTTCTTCGTCTTCCAGCTTGTTGAGGCAGCACTTGCCGCAGCCATCGCAAAGCGCCTCCCACTCCCGGGGCGTCATGTTGCGCAGGGCAATACGCTCCCAATAGCGGTCGCGCAGACCGTCTCGATCAATGGGGTCTGTCACGACAGGATCTTTCGGGCCTGTGCGCTGTCGGCGTCCATCTGGGTGATCAAGGCGTCAAGGCTTTCGAATTTCTCTTCGGGGCGGAGGTATTCGACAAGGGCGACCGAAAGATGCTCTCCGTAAAGATCCCCTTTGAAATCAAAGAGGAAGGTTTCGAGATTGGGCGTGTTCACCCCGAACATCGGCCGGACGCCCATGGATGAGACGCCGGAATAATGGCCCTTGTGCGGGCCGGTCAGCACGTCGATCCGGGTGGCATAGACGCCAAAACGCGGGGGGTGCAGGCCCTCGATCGACATGTTCGCGGTGGGGTAGCCAAGGTCGCGGCCGCGCTGGTCGCCGCGGATCACCTCGCCCTCGATCCGGTGCAGGTGGCCCAGCATCCGGGCGGCATCCTGTGGGCGGCCCTCGGTGAGCGCATCGCGGATGCGTGTGGACGAGACCTCTATCCCGCTGGTGGAAAGAAGGGGCGCGATGGTGACGCCAAAGCCCATCTCCTTGCCATATTCCTGAAGATCGGCGGCGGTTCCGATACGGCCCTTGCCGAAGCAGAAATCGGCACCCACCACCGCATGGGCCAGACCAAGCCCTTCGGAGAGAACATTCCGGGCAAACTCGCGCGGTGACAGACCGGCCAATGCGGCGTTGAAGGTCAATTCATAAAGAAGGTCCACGCCGAGCTTGGCCAGCCTGTTCGCCTTGGCCTCGGCGTTCATCAGGCGAAAGGGCGGGCTATCGGGGGCAAAGAATTCGCGGGGGTGCGGTTCGAAGGTGACGACACCGGTGGGACAGCCCAGTCGCGCGGCCTGTTGGGAGGCAAGCGAGATGACTGCCTGGTGGCCCAGGTGAATCCCATCGAAGTTTCCGATGACCGCGGAGGCACCGCGATCTTCGCTGGCAACGAATTGATGATCCCGAATGATCCGCATTTCCCCCCGATACCGGGGGCTGCGCAGGGGCGCAAGATCAGTCGAACTTGGCCGATGGCGCAAGAACCACCGCTTCGCCCTTGAGCACCGGCTTGCCGTCCACCTCGCAATGGGTGGCAAGCGTGACCCGGCGTTTGGCATAGTCGATCTCGGTCACCGTCACGACAGCGCGCACCATGTCGCCGGGGCGGACGGGGGCCAGGAACTTGAGGCTTTGACCAAGATAGACGGTGCCGTGGCCCGGAAGCTGTTCGCCGATCACCGCCGAGATCAGGCCGGCGGTCAGCATGCCATGGGCGATGCGACCGCCAAAGATCGTGTCCATCGCATAAGCGTCGTCGAGATGGACCGGGTTTCGGTCGGTGGAAACCTCGGCGAACATCTCGATATCGCGGTCGGTGACCACTTTCGTCAGATCACGGGTCATCCCGATCTCGAGATCCTCGATGACGATGGTGCCACGCGGCATGTTGTCCAACATCTGTCACTCCGCTTCGCAATAATCAGACCCAGATGGGGCATGAATTTGTAACTTTATTACTTCGCGAATGCAGAAAGTCCAGAAGATTCTAGGTCAGCGCAGCTTCCCTATCGAATAGGTCGGCTCGATCATTTCTTTTTCGAATATAGGCACTTAGTGCATGGGCATCGGGGCTGTGGCCGGTTCGGGTTTCTTCCGCTGCAAGACCGCCCGTGACGAACAGAGAATCGATATCCTCGCCCAGCGCCCCCTTGATGTCGGTCAGGATGCCATCGCCCACGGCAAGGATACGGCTGTCGGGTATATCGGTTCCTAACTCGGCGAGCCGTCTGCGCGCCAGATCGTAGACCGGCGGGATGCGGCTTGCCGAAATAGAGGCTCTCGCCGCCCATCTCGGTATAGAGCCGTGCGAGCGCGCCGGCGCACCATTCGCGGCTGTCGCCCCGGTCGACGACGATATCGGGATTGGCGCAAAGCAGTTTCAAGCCGCGGGTCTTGGCGAACAGGAAGTCGGGGCGCATCACATCGGGGTCTGCCTTGGCGTCGAACGGACCGGTGCAGACGATGCCTTCGGCCTCGGCAAGAGGAACCCTGTTGAATTTCCGGGCAATTTTCGATCAGGTGGATCGGTTCGAAAAAGCCCAGATCCCTGTTCTTCGCCGATGAAATAGACCTTGTCGCCGATGACGCCCCGGAACATCGCAAGGCGCGCACTGTCGCCCGACGTGGCGATCGTATCCCAGCAATCGCGCGGAACGCCCATCGCCGTGATCTGATCCTCGACCCCGTGACGGGGGCGGGGGGCGTTGGTGAGCAGAACGACGATGCCGCCTTTTTCGCGGAAGGCGCGGAGCGCTGCAACGGCCTCGGGAAATGGGCGGATGCCGTTGTGCAAACAACCCCAGAGGTCGCAAAACAAGGCGTCATAGCGGTCGGAGACATCGGTGAGGGCGGTCAGGATCTGGGTCATCTTTGGCCTTTTTCGGCAATGCGGAAATCATGCGGAAACCATGCGCATAGCATGCGCATGATTTGCGGAAGTGTTGAACCCGTATCTGACCGCCGCGCCTAGACGGAGAGGTTCGGAATGATCTGTTTCTTACGGCTCATGATGCCCGGCAGAACCACGGTATCGCCGGCGACGGTCGCCCCAAAGCTCTTCTCGGCCACGGATTTCACAAGATCGTTCGGGCACCAGAAGCGTCGCCTCCTCGTTCAGGATATCGACCACGAAGAGCAGGACCTGATCGGCCCCGTCCTCTTCCGCGACCGGGCCCATGGCGGCCATCAGCGCATCCTTGCGCGACAGGATCGCGGCCGGTGCGGTCGTTTCGAGCACCGAGACCCGGAACTGCTTGCCGCCCACTTCGTATTCCTTGGAGTCCATCCGCAGAAGTTCGGCTTCGGAAAACGCCGAGACGTCGGATTTGGCGGCGAACATTTCGGCCGCATAGCCGGGGATGGCGATGCCCAGGTCGGCGGCCAGTTTCTCGGCCACGGCGCGGTCATGGGGTGTGGTGGTGGGCGAGCGGAACTCCAGCGTGTCCGAGAGGATGCAGGTCAGCATCGTACCCTTGACCCAGTCGGGCATCTCCGCACCGTCCATCAGGTCGTGCATTATCGTGGCGGTGCAGGCGAGCGGGCGCATCGTGATGTCGATCGGCCCCTTGGTCTCCAGCCCGCCCACCAGCTTGTGGTGGTCGATGATCGCCTGGATATCGGCGGCATTGATCTCCTCGGGCAGTTCGGCGGGGTTGTTGGTGTCGACGATGACCACCGGCTGGCCCTCGGCCACGCCCTTGATGATGCGGGGCTTCGGCAGGTCCCAGCGGGACAGGAGCCACGCGGCCTCGGTATTGGGTTCGCCCAGAAGCACGGCTTCGGCATCGCCACCGGTCTGGTTCAGGTACCATGCCCAGATGATGGGGGAGCCGGTGGAGTCGGTGTCGGGGGATTTATGGCCGAAGACGAGGGTGGTCATGGAGGGTCATCCGCGATTTGTGCAAGGTTGCGCGCCTTATAGGAGGGGTGTGCGGGCTTGTTAAGGGGGGTAGGCAAACGGTTCCGCCCGGCGCGGGGCCGGGCGGTGTTGCATGCCCTGCCGGGACGGGTCAGCGCGGGACGCGGAAGATCTCTTCGTGGCCGCCGGCGGCAAGCAGGTGCACGGGTGACACGTTGCGCGCGTGAGGATGGATCGCCTTGCGCGGATCGTGTTCGACAAAGGGCTCGGGGCCGGTGGGGCCTTGCTGTCGCTTTTTCTCGCGTCAGCCGGTCCTGTCCAGCTTTGTGTTCCGCAGTTCGCGGCAAGACAGCGTGCGATCCCGGCCCCTGTCCTTTGCGGCATAGAGCGCCATGTCGGCGATGCGCATGAGGTCGACCACCGTGACCCCATCGTCGGGAAAGCTTGCGACACCCGAGGAGATCGTGATCGCCGGCAGCCACTCACCGGCATAGGTGATCTGATGCGTGGCCAGCGCCGTGCGGAGTTCTTCGGCCAAGCGGCATGTCGGCTCGTGGTCGAGATCGGGGCAGATGATCACGAATTCCTCGCCGCCCATGCGGCAGACATGGCCGCGCCTGTCGACGAGATCTGCGATCATCTTGGCGGCATCGCGCAGAACGGTATCCCCTGCGTCGTGGCCGTAATGGTCGTTGAACTGTTTGAAGTGGTCGATGTCGAGCGAGATGATCGAGAACGGGATATTGGCCTGGCGGGCGCGGTTTTGGACCTTGTGGATCGTCTCGAGCAGCCAGCGGCGGTTCCACAGCCCGGTGAGCGGATCGCGCACCGATTGGTCAAGCAACTCCTGCCGGAGCCGGACATTGGCCACGGCAAGACTGATCTGCTCGGCGCAGGAGAGGGCAAGGCGCCATCGCTGATGCATGAACACCTCGATGTCCGAGCGGCGTTCGATGGTGACGTCGAGACCGGTGAAGCAGAGGTGCAGAAGCCCGATGGTTTCGCCATGGGCCACGATCGGCAGGCAGAAATAGGGACACTCCGCGCGCCGGGACGTGATCGCAGGTGAATTCGATCGCGCGCGTGCCGAAGGAATAGGCGCGCCCGCGCCGCAGCGCCCAGCACTGGTCCGGCTTGACGCGATCCAGCGCCTCGGCCCCGCCCCAATATGCCGCGAGGTCAAGCGTGTCGCGCGACGCGGCGTAGAAAAAGAGCGCCCCCTCCGCTTCGGGTATCAGTGTTTCCATGCCGCGCCGGACCACCATCAGCAATTCGTCCAGCGACTTGGCAGTATAGAGCCATTCGCTGAGTTGCCCGACAAGACTACGCTCGGCCTCGCGGTGTTTCTCACGGCGCAGGATGTCTTCGTTGACCTGCTCCCGCTCCTTGCGTTCGGTGATATCGCGCTGGATGGACATGAAATGCGTATGTTTGCCGTCGTCATCAAAGATCGGCGTGATGAGCAGGTCGATCCAGAAGGGCCTGAGGGATTTAGCGATGTTCCGGATCTCGGTGCGGATCGGGGTTCGGTTCCGCAGGGCGTCGGAAATCGCCTGTATGGTTGCGGTTTCGGTCTCGGAGCCCTGAAGCACCGCCCCCGGCTTCTTGCCCACCATATCGTCGAGCTGGTAACCGGTCATGCGGGTGAAGGCCTCGTTGACCCATTCCGTGATCCCGTCCGTGCCGGTGATGATGATGCTGTCCAGGGAATGACGCGCGATCATCCGTTCATAGAAGTCTGGTCTGACCGTCTCAGGCATGGGTTGGCACTTTTGTCCAAGATGTTGAAATGAAGTCTTTAGGCGGCCTGGCTTAAGAACTCCCTACGCTGTGAGGTTCCCGCCCGTTCCTGCGATCTTTTCTGACGCGCGGGTGTTGACTCGCCCTGCGGCCTTGCCTATCTCCCGCCCGTTAGCAGTCGCCTCGGGTGAGTGCTAACGAGGGAGAAACGTGAACCATAGGAGTTCAAAGATGGCATTCACTCCGCTGCATGACCGTGTGCTCGTCCGCCGTGTCGAGAGCGACGAGAAAACCAAGGGTGGCCTGATCATCCCTGACAGCGCCAAGGAAAAGCCCGCAGAGGGCGAAGTCGTTGCCGTTGGCGCTGGCGCCAAGGATGATGACGGCGACCGGATCGCGATGGACGTCAAGGCCGGCGACAAGATCCTGTTCGGCAAGTGGTCGGGCACCGAGATCACGCTGGACGGCGAAGAGCTTTTGATCATGAAGGAAAGCGACATTCTGGGCGTTATCGCCTGAACCGCTGACCATATCTGACACCAATCTAGACGGATAGGAGAAGCCAACATGGCTGCTAAAGACGTCAAATTTGACACCGATGCCCGCAACCGGATGCTCAAGGGTGTGAACATCCTTGCCGATGCGGTGAAAGTCACGCTGGGCCCCAAGGGTCGTAACGTCGTGATCGAGAAATCCTTTGGCGCGCCGCGCATCACCAAGGACGGTGTGACGGTCGCGAAGGAAATCGAACTTGAGGACAAGTTCGAGAACATGGGCGCGCAGATGGTGAAAGAAGTCGCCAGCCGCACCAATGACGAAGCCGGCGACGGCACCACGACCGCGACCGTTCTGGCTCAGGCCATCGTGCGCGAAGGCATGAAGTCGGTTGCCGCCGGCATGAACCCGATGGACCTCAAGCGCGGCATCGACATGGCCGTTTCAAAGGTGATCGAGCACATCAAGGCTGCTGCCCGCCCCGTGTCGGACAGCGACGAAGTTGCCCAGGTCGGCACCATTTCGGCCAATGGCGAAGCCGAGATCGGCCGCCAGATCGCCGACGCGATGCAGAAGGTCGGCAATGACGGCGTGATCACCGTCGAAGAGAACAAGGGTCTGGAAACGGAAACCGAAGTCGTCGAAGGCATGCAGTTCGACCGTGGTTACCTGAGCCCCTACTTCGTGACCAACCCCGAGAAGATGACCACCGAGCTGGAAGACGCTGTCATCCTGCTGCACGAGAAGAAACTTTCCTCGCTGCAGCCGATGGTTCCGCTGCTCGAAAGTCGTGATCCAGTCGCAGAAGCCGCTTCTGATCATCGCTGAAGACGTGGAAGGCGAGGCTCTGGCCACGCTCGTCGTCAACAAGCTGCGCGGTGGCCTCAAGATCGCTGCCGTCAAGGCACCGGGCTTTGGCGACCGTCGCAAGGCCATGCTGCAGGATCTCGCGATCCTGACCGGTGGTCAGGTGATCTCGGAAGACCTCGGCATGAAGCTCGAGAACGTGACGATCGACATGCTGGGTACGGCCAAGCGCGTTTCGATCACCAAGGACGAGACCACGATCGTCGACGGTCATGGCGACAAGGCAGAGATCGAGGCACGCGTTGCCCAGATCCGTGGCCAGATCGAGGAAACCTCGTCGGACTACGACCGCGAGAAGCTTCAGGAACGTGTGGCCAAGCTGGCAGGCGGCGTTGCCGTCATCCGCGTTGGCGGCATGACCGAAGTCGAAGTGAAAGAGCGCAAGGATCGTGTTGACGATGCACTGAACGCGACACGTGCCGCTGTTCAGGAAGGCATCGTCGTCGGCGGTGGCGTCGCCCTTGTTCAGGGCGCCAAGTCGCTGGCGGGCCTGACCGGTGCGAACAGCGACCAGGACGCCGGTATCGCCATCGTGCGCAAGGCACTGGAAGCTCCGCTCCGCCAGATCGCCCAGAACTCGGGCGTGGACGGTTCGGTGGTTGCCGGCAAGATCCGCGAGTCGGACGATATGAAGTTCGGCTTCAACGCGCAGACCGAGGAATATGGCGACATGTTCAAGTTCGGCGTGATCGACCCTGCCAAGGTTGTCCGGACCGCTCTGGAAGATGCAGCTTCGGTTGCTTCGCTCCTGATCACGACGGAAGCCATGATTGCCGACAAGCCCTCCAAAGAAGGCGCTGGCGGTGGCGGCATGCCCGACATGGGCGGCATGGGCGGCATGATGTAAGCCAGTCCGGCAAATCGACTTGGGAAAGGGCGCCTGCGGGCGCCCTTTTTCGTTTTGCGGAACAGGGATGGATCGGATCTATACCCTTCGAGATGCCGAGTTGCGATTGATTGATCGAGCGCAATGCCAGTGAAGCCCCCGAAGTATCAAATCTCCACAATTCAGGAGTTGAAAGCCATGGCAGCACAGAACAAATCCGAGCTACTCGACATCACACACAGAGAATTCGAAAAACTCGCGAAACTCATCGACTTCGATTGACGCCAGCACCGCTATGGAAAAAGGGGAGGAGGACACTTCGATCAAAGACGTCGTCGCCCATCGCGCGCACTGGATCGACCTCTTCCTCGGATGGTATGCAGATGGGCTTCTTGGAAAGACCGTTTTCTTCCCGGCAGAAGGTTACAAATGGAACGACCTCAAGCGCTACAATTCTGATTTGAGAAAACGCCAGTCTGATCTCGACTGGCCCGATGCGGTGGCATTGCTGCGAGCAAATTACAGCAAGCTTGCTGGCTTCATAGAAGAGCACTCTGAGGAGGACCTTTACGGTGGACCAATGAAGGGTGCCAACAATGCCTGGACACCCGGACGTTGGGCAGAGGCGGCGGGACCAAGCCATTTCCGGTCAGCCGCGAAATATCTTAGGTCAAGAATCAAGAGCGAAAAGTAGCCTAGAACACCAAGTCCGGGTTCGCCTGCAAAGCGTGATCCTGTCGTCGTTACGTAGTCGACCGATCGCCCATTTCCGAATGATTCCCCGATTTGATGACACGCAGCAACGGGAAGTCTGGATTCAATGCGCGGGTCTTCGCGTCTCTGTGCTATATGTGCGGTTCGCCGTGAGGGTCCGTAGCATGCCGACTGCACGTGCGACTGAAAGTCAGAATATGTCAGAGATACAGAAAGGTGTTTGCTTTTGCGGCGCCGTCGAAATCGAAGTGACGGGCGCACCTGAGGCAATGGGGTACTGCCATTGCGAGTCATGCCGATCTTGGTCTGCCGGGCCGGTGAATGCTTTCACATTGTTCAAGAACGAGAATGTTGCGGTGACCAAGGGAGAGGAATTCATCGGACATTTCAAGAAAACCGAACGAAGCGACCGTCAATTCTGTCGGGAGTGTGGTGGCCATTTGATGACCGGTCATCCCCATTGGGGCTTGATAGATGTCTATGCAGCCACGATCCCGGGGCAAAGGTTCTTGCCGGGCGTTCACGTGAACTACGCCGAAACGGTGCTGCCGATGAAAGACGGCCTTCCGAAAATGAGGGATTTTCCGGCTGAGATGGGGGGAAGCGGCGAGAGCGTTGCCGAATAGTTTCGGGCCGCGCGGTCATTCCGAGACGTCCCGCCTTTGCTGGGGCGGGCCATTTCGGCGCAAAAGGCCGCGAAAGCGACCTCATGGGTCTCGCTTTGATCGGGGATGGTCCTGATTTGCGGCTTCTCACAAGACCGCCTTCGGTTTTGTTGCGTCTCTTCTCTAGGGCCGCTTCCAAGACCTTCGGCGGAGGATCGCCGAGCGTTCGGCATCGTCTCGCAACCTTGCCGGTCCGGGTTTACGAAGGGTCAAACGATTGGGAGGTGGCGGATGCGAAACGCAGTGATCGGTGAGGATCTGACGATCGAGGGCGATGTGATCGCCAAGGAAAGTCGGGTCGAGGTGATGGGGCTTATCACCGGGGACCTGACGGCCCAGGCGGTGGAGGTTCTGGAGAACGGGCGGATCACCGGGACGGTATCCGCGCAGGAGGTTGCGGTTCGCGGGACGCTGACCGGGAACGTGACCTGTTCGGAAATCTCGCTTTACGAAACGGCGCGGGTCGAATCGAACATCACCACGAAGCATATGACTTCGGTGAAGGGCGCGCGGATTTCGGGCAAACTGCAGGTTTCGGGCTAGAAGCGGCGGGCCGGCCATGGTGTCCGATCCGCCGATTGAGAACCCAGACGTAAGGGCGCGGTTCGATGCCTTCCCGGAGCCGGCGCGCGAGGGGCTTTTGACCCTGCGGCGGTTGATCTTCGACGTGGCCGGCACTCTCCCTGAGGTTGGGCGGCTGGAGGAAACCCTGAAATGGGGGCAGCCGGCCTATCTGACGCCGGAGACGGGATCGGGGTCGACGATCCGGCTGGGCCTGCCGAAAGGAGGCGGGTTCGCGATCTACGCCCATTGCCAGACCACGCTGATCTCGGAGTTCAGGGAGGTGTTTCCGGATGATTTCGAGTATGAGGGCACCCGCGCGGTGCACTTTCGGAATACTGCCGAGATTACGGCCGACAAACTTCGACTGCTGATCTCGCGGGCCCTGACCTATCATCTCAAGGCACCGGCCGATTGAGGCTGTTCCGGGTCGCGATGCGGGCCTGGGATCGGGGCGGTGGAAAGGATGGGCCAATGCCACTTCAGACCTACCTGATCTATCTGGCAGCGTTGGCCGTTTTCTTTGCCACGCCGCCCGACACGAGTCAGCTTCTGATCGTGTCCAACTGAATCCGATACGGAGTGCGGCGCAGCATGGCGACGATCGCGGGGGATCTGAGTGCCAACTGCATTCAGATGGCCGCGGCGGCCTTTGGTCTGGCGGCGCTGCAGCGTTTTTCGGCGGGGCTTGTGAAAAAGGCGTGTGGCGCGTTGATGATGATCGCCGCGGGGCTTCTGGCAAGCAAGGATCTTCAGCCGCAGCGTTGAGGCGGACTCCACAGTCACGACAGAATGCGCGTGGCGGTGCGAAATCCTGTGACAGCAGCCGCGCGATCCCGCAAACTGGTGGTCATGGGACCTGATCAGATATCTCATCCACGTCTGTTGCCAGACATCTTTGTCATCCGGATGGACGGGGCGGGTGGAGCCGAGGCAATGACGCCCGAGGCCTTTGCGGAGCTGCGCCCCAGTGGTGATGGTGCGGGTTTTGCGTGGCTGCATATGGCGCGGGATCATCCCAATCTCGAGGGATATCTTGCCGCCTGCGGGATCGACCGGTTTGTTCGCGAGGCGCTGACGGCGGATGAGACGCGGCCGCGTTGTACGGTGCATGGTAACGGCGTCCTGCTCAACCTGCGGGGGGTCAATCTGAACCCCGGCGCCGAACCCGAGGATATGGTGTCGGTCCGCTTCTGGATCGAGGCGCACCGGATCGTGGGGCTTTGGGTGCGGCCGCTTGTGGCGGTGGCCGATCTGAAGGCCGCGGCCGAGCGCGGTCAGGCACCTGTTTCTCCAGGTGATCTGGTGGCGAAACTGGCGCTGCGTCTGGCGGACCGGGCGGAGCCGGTGGTCGCGGCGTTGAACGAAAAGATCGACACCCTTGAGGAGCAGGTTCTTGACGCCGAGGGCGGCATCTCGCGCGAGGAGCTTTCGGGCGTGCGCCGCAGCGCGATCCTGCTGCGGCGGTATCTTCTGCCCCAGAGGGACGCGCTGACGACGCTGGAAATCGAGGATCTTGGCTGGTTGAGCGACCGGGATCGGAGCCATCTTCGCGAGGCGGCGGAGCGGGTGCTGCGGCTGGGCGAGGATCTTGACGCGATCCGGGACCGGTCGCAGGTCGTCCATGACCAGATCATGGACCGCCGCGCCGAGCGGATGAACAACCAGATGCTGGTTCTGTCGGTGGTCGCGGCAATCTTTCTGCCGCTGGGTCTGCTTACCGGTCTGCTGGGGATCAACGTTGGCGGCATCCCGGGCACCGACAATCCGTGGGCGTTCTGGATCGTCTGTGCCGCTCTGATCGCGACCGCCGTTGCGCTGGTTCTCTGGTTCCGGCGGATCGGGCTGTTCAGATAGCGTCTGTTGCCGGGCTCAGTCCTTTGCGGGCGCGCCGCCGGCAAACACGTTCTCTTCGGAATAATTGCAGGGCGCCTCCTGCATCTCGAGATGCAGGCCCGTGTCGGTATAGGGATGCGCGCGCGCCAGATCCTCGTCCACCTCGATGCCAAGGCCGGGTGCTTCCGGTGGACGGATATAGCCGCCTTCGACCCGGATAGCCCCCTTGATGAGCGCATCGTGAAACGGGGTTTCGATGCTTTCGGCCATCAGGATATTCGGGATCGACGTGGCAAGGTGGATATTCGCGGCCCATTCCACAGGGCCGGCATAGAGATGCGGGGCGACGAGCGCACCATGGGCCTGTGCCAGTGTCGCGATCTTGCGGGCCTCGTTCAGCCCGCCCGCGCGCCCGAGCGCCGGTTGAAGGATCGCCGCGCCCGCCTGGAGGGCCGCATTGAATTCGGCAAGCGTGGTGAGCCGTTCGCCGGTGGCCACCGGCACCGTCTGCCCCTGAACCACCCTGGCGAGGGCGGCCATGTCATCGGGGGGCACCGGTTCTTCGAACCAGAGCGGCTGATAAGGGGCGATGGCCTGACCCATGCGGATCGCTCCGGCCGGGGTGAACTGGCCATGGGTTCCGAACAGAAGGTCGGCGCGGGTGCCCACGGCCTCGCGGATCCGGGCGCAGAACCGTTCGGACCGGGCGAGGTCACCCATGGCCGGCTGATGTCCGCCACGGATCGTATAAGGGCCTGCGGGGTCGAATTTTACCGCCGTATACCCGCGCGAGACGCAGTCGGCGGCGGCCTCTGCCGCCATGTCGGCATCGACCCAGAAGGCGGGAAGCGGATGGTGGGGCAGGGGATAGAGATAGGTATAGGCGCGCACGCGGTCGTTCATCCGCCCGCCCAGTAGCGCCCAGACCGGGCGGTTCCGGGCCTTGCCCAGAATATCCCAGCAGGCGATCTCGAGCCCGGAAAACGCGCCCATCACGGTCAGGTCGGGGCGTTGGGTGAAGCCCGAGGAATAGGCGCGGCGAAACATCAGTTCGATATTCTCGGGGTTCTCGCCCTGCATGTGCCGGGCGAAGACATCCTCGACCACCGCGCGCATGGCGGTGGGGCCAACCGAGCTTGCATAGCATTCGCCCCAGCCGGTGATCCCGTCATCGGTGGTGAGTTTCACCAGTATCCAGTAGCGCCCGCCCCAGCCGGGTGCAGGCGGGGCGGTGACAATCACGTCGAGATCGGCGAGTTTCATCGTGCTGGGGCCTTTTCATTCGGAGCCGTTCCATGGACGACCCAATCACCATTCGCCTTCTGGGTCCAGACGATGCGGGCGTTCTCGACCGTGTCCACCCGGACGTGTTCGATGAACCGGTGGAGCCATCGCGGGTTTGGGCGTTCCTGCAGACGGGGGTCAATGCCATGGTTGTGGGGTTGCGCGCGGGCGAGGTGGTAGGCTTTGCAAGCGGTACGGTGCTGATGCATCCCGACAAGGCGCCGCAGCTTTACATCAACGAGGTGAGCGTGGCCGAGCCATTCCGGCAACGGGGCGTTGCGCGGAAGATGGTGCGGCGGCTGCTGGATGCGGCCCGCGAGCGGGGCTGCGAAGGGTTCTGGCTTGCCACCGAGGCCGACAATGCCGCCGCACGGGCGCTTTATCGAGCCCTGGGTGCGCGCGAGACGGGTGGGATCGTGGTCTATGACTGGGATGAAGCCTAGGCCCGCAGGTCAGAACACGATCACGTTGCGCCGCGCGCCGCCAGCGCGGGTATCGGCAAAGGCCTCGTTGATCTGGTCGAGCGTCCAGCGCCGCGAGACCAGCTCGTCGAGTTTCAGCCGCCCCTGCGCGTGAAGATCGACCAGCCATGGAATATCGCGGGACAGGACCGCGTCGCCCATTTTCGAACCGATCAGCGCCTGACCGGCGGCCGCGAGGTTCACCGGTTCGTAGCTTGCCGTGGCGCCCACGGGCGGCATGCCCACCATGACGACGCGACCACCGGGGGCGAGGTAATCGGGGGCCTCCTGAAAGGCGCGGATCGCGCCCACGGTGACCAGCACCACATCCGCGCCGCGGCCAAGGATCGCGCGGGTCGCGGCGACCGGGTCCTTCGTGGCGAGCACCCCGTCGGTTGCGCCGAACTCGCGGGCGGTGGCAAGTTTGTCGTCCGTCATGTCCACGGCCACGATCCGGCGTGCACCCGCGATGCGTGCGCCCTGAATGGCATTGAGGCCGACGCCGCCCGCGCCGATCACCACCACGTCTTCGCCGGCCCGCAGATGGGCCGCGTTGATCGCTGCGCCGACGCCGGTGATCACACCACAGGCCAGAAGCGCGGCAGCCGCGGGATCGAGCGCCTCCGGCACCTTGGCGATCTGGCTTTGATCGACGACGACGCGTTCGGCAAAGCCGCCGATCTGCATCGGTTGCGGCAGGGGCGTGCCGTCGGCGTCCGACAGGGGCGTGTCGGTGGGCTTGGGTGTTTCGCAGGCGACAGGGCGGCCCGAGGCGCAGCTTCCGCAGGTGCCGCAGGACAGGATCAGGGTGGCGATCACCGTATCGCCCAGTTTCAGCCCCCGCACTTCGGTGCCCATGGCGGTGATGCGACCCGCGGCCTCGTGCCCGTAGACCGCGGGCAGGGTGCCACCCCAGATCCCATCGGCATAGGAGACATCGGAATGGCAGATCGCCACGGCATCCAGCGTCACCTCGACCTCGCGGCCCTGCGGCGGGCGCAGGGTGACGGTTTCAATGGACAGTGGTGCGCCGAATTCGCGGCAGACGGCGGCTTTGATCTGGGCCATGGGAGTTCTCTCGATCTTTTCGGGCAACCTGCGTCTGCCGCTTGGCCCACGCTCGCCGGAAAACGACCGGACAGGCGTCGGTTATGACGCCCCGCCGACCCGGGCGCGGGCCAGAACGACGGCGCAGGCCCCCATGAGCGCCATCGACAGAAGGAACGGCGCGCCCGGAAGAAAGACCGGCGCCTCGGGCGCGGTGAAGGCATAGAAGACCAATGTCATGATCATCGGCGAGACGATCATGGCGAGCGAGCCTGCGGAGGTCAGCACGCCCTGAAGCGCGCCTTGGGAATCGTCGGCCACCGCGCGCGACATGATCCCCTGCAGGGACGGGGTTACCACAGCCCCGAGTGCGGTGACCGGCATCAGGATCATCGCGATGGTGCCGTTCTGGACGAAGGCCAGAACCAGAAATGCGATGGCGTTGAAGACAAGGCCGAATTTGAGCGTTCCCACTTCGCCCAGAACCCCGACGATCCGGCCGATCAGGCCGCCCTGAACGATGGCCATGGCGATGCCGAAGGCCGCGAGGGAGAAGCCGATCATTGCAGGATCCCAGCCAAAGCGGGCTTCGGTGAAGAACGCCCAGATCGCGGGATAGACCATGAAGGCAACCTGATAGAGAAAGAACATGCCCACCAGACTGTCCGATCCCGGGCAGCTCCGACAGGGCCCTGAACGCTCCGAACGGGTTCGCGCGGGACCATTGGAACGGACGGCGGATCCGGTCGGTCACCGTTTCGGGCAGGATGAACCAGCCGAAGACGAGGTTCAGTGCGGCAAGAAGTGCTGCGGCATAGAAGGGCGCGCGGGTCCCGATATTCCGCCAGCAATCCGCCAAGAAGCGGCCCGATCACGAAGCCCAGCCCGAAGGCCGCGCCGATCAGCCCGAAGCGCGCCGCCTTTTCCTCGGGTTTCGAGATGTCCGCGACGAAGGCATAGGCGACGGATTGCGTCGCGGCCGTCATGCCGCCCACGATCCGGCCCACCAGCAGAAGCCAGATCGAGCCTGCAAGAGCCATCACCAGATAGTCGAGCGCCATGACG
The DNA here is from genome assembly GCA_963698645.1 of uncultured Alphaproteobacteria bacterium. Classification (GTDB taxonomy): domain Bacteria; phylum Pseudomonadota; class Alphaproteobacteria; order Rhodobacterales; family Rhodobacteraceae; genus Ovoidimarina. The sequence continues at coordinate 611,045 of CAVORP010000001.1, read as the reverse complement.
CCGAGCGAGAGAAGAAGCACGGGCCTGCGGCCATAGCGATCGGACAGGTTTCCGAGGATCGGGCCGAAGGCGAATTGCATCACCGCGAAGGTCGTGGTGAGGATCCCGCCCCAGATCGCGGCCTGCGCAAGGTTTGCGCCTTCCACCTCCTGGATCAGCGAGGGCATGACCGGGATGATCAGGCCGATGCCGATGGAATCGATCATCAGCGTGATCAGGATGAAGGCCAGTGGCAGGCGGGTCTTCATGACGCGGAGTTATCCCCCCGCCCGCGCGGCTGCGGCAAAGGCCAACGCCTCGTCCGGGACCGGCACCGCGTCAGCGCCTGTCGCGGGCGCGAGCGCGGCGGGGTCGATCTGGATCTCGAGGCTGGCGCGGTGGATCGCGGCGGCGGCGGTTTCGGGGATCAGACCGTGGCTGGCCTGCGCCCGCGCCAGCGCGCCCAGCACCAGAAGCATCGCGCGGATCTCGGCGCTGTCGGTGAGAAGCTGGCCGATTTCGCGATCCCCCAGAAGGTCGCGGTAAAGCGCGCTGTCGAGGGGTGTTGCGGGCATCAGGCGGCGCGCAGCCCGAGGATTTCGCGGGCCTGCCGGGTGGTGGCGACGGGGCGGTCATGGGCCGCGCACAGCGCCACGGTCCGGCGGACGAGCGCCGCGTTCGAGGGCGCCAGCGTGTCGCGGTCGAGGCGGATGTTATCCTCGAGCCCGGTCCGGCAATGGCCGCCCTTCGTGATGCACCATTCGTTCACCATGATCTGGGCCGGACCGACACCGGCGGCGCACCATTGCGCATCGGGGGCGAGGCGGGCGAGGGTGTCGACGAAGAAGTCGAAGCTGGCGCGGTCGGCGGGCATGGCATTCTTCACGCCCATGACGAACTGGACGTAAAGCGGCCCCTTCAGGCGGCCGTCATTGGCCATCTTCGCGGCCTGAAAGATATGCGAGAGGTCGAAAGCCTCGATCTCGGGCTTGATGTCGTAGGTCAGCATCTCGCCGGCCAGCCAATCCACCAGATCGGGCGGATTCTCGTAGACGCGGGTGGGAAAGTTGTTCGACCCCACGGTGAGCGAGGCCATGTCGGGCCGCAGCGGCAGCATGCCGCCGCGTTCGGCACCGGCACCCGAACGGCCGCCGGTGGAGAGCTGGACGATCATGCCCGGGCAATGCTGTTTCAGCCCTTCCATGAGGCGGGCGAAGCGGTCGGGGTCGGAGGTGGGCGTCCCATCCTCGAGCCGGACGTGGCAATGGGCGATGGAGGCACCTGCCTCGAAGGCCTCATGTGTCAATTCGATCTGTTCCGAAATGGTGATCGGGACCGCGGGATTGTCGGACTTGCGGGGCACCGAACCGGTGATCGCGACGCAGATGATGCAGGGATTTGTCATGGGTCGATCCTAGCGTGGTTCGATATCGAAGGACAATGTTTCGCGTGCGGTCTTGGGCCAAAATCGAGCATGTGAGGGTCGGACGATCCGGCTCAGGCATGCGCGATGGCGGTCATGAACCGGGTGAGCAGGGCGGCGTAGTCGCGTGGTTTCTCGACACAGGGAATGTGGCCTGTGCCGCGGATCAGTTCGAATTGTGCGCCCTTTATGAGAAGCGCGGTTTCGCGCACCAGATCGGGTGGGGTGGAGCCATCCTCGCTTCCCGCGATGGCCAGTGTCGGCAGGGTAAGGCCCGATGTCGGCGTATAGAAATCGGTGCCCGAGATGGCGGCGCAGCAGCCGATATATCCCGGTGCGGGCTGACGTTCGAGCATGTGCCGCCAGAGTGCGAGTTCGGGCGTGGCGCGGAATGCGCGCGAAAACCAGCGTTCGAGGATGGCGTCCGACAACGCCGCGATACCGCCCTGACGGACGGCTTCGATCCGGTCGGTCCAGAGCGTCGGCGTGCCGATCTTTGCGGCGGTGTTCGAGAGCACCATGGCGCGGACCTGATCGAGGCGTTTGACGGCCAGACCCTGTGCCACCATGCCGCCGATCGAAAGGCCCACGAACAGGCAGTCGCGGATGTTCAGGTGATCGAGCAGGCGTTCGGCATCGGTCACCAAGGCGCCCATGGAATAGGGCGGCGCCGGGCAGGACGAAAGCCCGTGGCCGCGCATGTCGTAGCGGATGATCCGAAGTCCGGGCGGCAGGAGTGGCACGATCGGGTCCCAGATCCGCAGATCCGTGCCCAGAGAGTTTGCGAAGACCACGGGCGCGCCATTCGGGTCGCCGTCTTCGCGGTAGTGGATCAGCGTTCCGGAAAGATCGGCGATGTGCACGGCGGCATCTCCATCTGGGTCGGCGCAGGGTCTGTTCAGAGTATCGCGCGGGGTTGGTGTTGTCGCCGGTGGAAATGGCTGCGTTTCAGATCTCGGGATCCGTGGAAAGTGCGCGGGCGAACATCGAGGCATCCACGTTGCCGCCCGAGACGACGGCAATCACCGCATCCCCCGTGACCACTTCCGGCTGATACAGAGCAGCGGCAAGCGCCACGGCGCCGCCCGGTTCGGCCACGATCTTGAGCCGGGCGAAGGCCGCGCTCATGGCGCGAAGGCAGTCGTGCTCGGGTACGGCGATGCCGGGGCCGCAGAGCCTTTGGAGGATCGGAAAGGTCAGCTCTCCGGGCGCGGGTGTCAGGATCGCGTCACAGATATTGCCCGCGCTTTGGCTGTTGCGTTCGATCCGTCCGGAGCGGAGCGACCGGGCGACATCGTCGAACCCCGCGGGCTCGACCGTTCGCACGCGCAGGCCCGGCGCCTCGGCCTCGAGCGCCAGCGCGATGCCGGAACTGAGCCCGCCGCCGCCGCAGCAGACCAGCACGTCCGCATGGGTGATACCGGCCTCTTCCGCCTGTTCGGCGATCTCGAGACCGGTCGTTCCCTGGCCGGCGATGACCTCGGGATCGTCGAACGGTTTGACGAGTGTCAGGCCCGCGTTCGGCGGCGATGGCCGCTCCGATCGCGTCGCGGTCTTCGGTGCTTCGGTCGTAGAGAACGGTTTCGGCACCAAGCGCGCGGGTGTTCTCGATCTTCTGACGCGGCGCGTCGGCGGGCATGATGATGACGGCGGGGCATCCGAACTGGCGGGCGGCAAGCGCCACGCCCTGGGCGTGATTGCCGCTGGAATAGGCGATGACCCCGCCAAGCGTCCCGGCCTCGGCCAGGGCCGAGATTGCGGCGCGCGCGCCCCGGTACTTGAACGATCCGGTATGTTGCAGGCATTCCGGTTTCACGAAGACCTGCCGCCCCGCGATCTCGTCCAGAAACGGGCGAGGTCAGGAAGGGCGTGCGTCGCACATGGCCGGCGCCGCGCAGCGCGGCGGCGTGGATCATGTCGATATTCATGGAAGCTTTCGCCATCCAGCCATGAAGCGCGGCAAGCGCTTCGGGTTCATCGAGAAAGGGCACATGGCCCCGGTCGGGGATTTCGGCCGCGATCATGTCGGGCCGCCGCTCTTTCATCCGGGCCAGTGTCGCGGCGCTCAGAAGGTCGGAATTCGCGCCCCGGATCGCGGCGAGCGGCAGGCCCGCGGTCGCGTCGAAGAACGGCCAGAGATCGGGCAGCGGCTGGGTTCCCGCCTGTTCCACGGCGTCGCGCAGGCGCGGGTCATAGTTGATGACGAGACCCTCGGAGGTTTCGATGTAATGCTTGTGCACCTCTTCCTCCCAGCGGCTTTGCGGCACGTTCCGGAAACCGGCGAGCAGCGTGCTGCGCATGCCGGCGGCTTCGGCATAGGTTTTCTGGACCGGGTTCCGACCGATGTAGCCGAGGATCGTGGCAAGGCCCTCGGGCGCGAGTTCCGGTCCGATATCGTTGAGGAAAATCCCGGTCAGGCGGTCCTTCGCGGTGGCCGCCAGCAGCATGGCGATCAGCCCGCCGCGCGAGGTTCCGAGGATCGCGGTCTGCGCAAGGCCCAGATGATCGAGCAGCGCCAGCGCGTCCTGGGCCTCGGTAGGGATCGTGTAGGTGGCGGGGTCGGCCCAGTCGGATCTGCCGCGCCCGCGATAGTCGAGCCGGATCAGCCGGACCCCGGAGAGATGTGGGGCCACATAGTCGAAATCGCTGGCGTTCCGGGTCAAGCCGGCAAGGCAGAGGATCGGCGTGCCGAGGCCTTCGTCGGTGTAGCTCAGGCGGGTGCCGTCTGGGCGCGCGAAAATCCGGCATCAGGTCGCCGCGGCGATGGCAGGGATCGTTGTGAGATCGGAGAGGATCGTGGCGGCGCGGCCCGGAAGGCGATCCTCGGGGTCACCGGCGCGGTTGACCCAGACGGTGTGAAAACCGAATGCAGCTGCCCCCGCCACGTCCCAGCCGTTGGACGAGACGAACAGCACCTCGCCCGGGGCGGCGCCGAACCTCGCATTCCACCATCTCATAAACACGCGCGTCCGGTTTGAAGACGCCCACGTCCTCGACCGAGAGAACCGCGTCGAGATAGTCGCCGATCCCGGCCGAGGAGACCGCCCCGTCCAGCATGTCGGGCGAGCCGTTCGACAGGATCGCGGTGGCAAATCCTGCGGCCTTGAGTTCGGCCAGCATGCGCGGCACCTCGCGATAGGCGGCAAGTTCCCAGTAGAGCGCCAGAAGACGTTCGCGCAGTTCCGGGTCGGTGAGCCCCTCGGCCTCCATCGCCCAGTCGAGACCGTCGCAGGTGACCGACCAGAAATCGGTATGGCGCGCCCATGATCGCGCGAAGCCATGTGTACTGAAGCTGTTTCGCGCGCCACTGGGCCGAAAGCGCCTGCCATTTGGCCGCAAGTTCGGCGCGCCCGGGCTCCTCTGCGGCCTGCCGCGCGGCGGAGGAGACATCGAACAACGTGCCATAGGCATCGAAGACGCAGACTTTCACGGGCATGGGACAATCCTTCGTTCGGCGCGACACTGCCACAGGGGGAAGGCCGATAAAAGGGGGCGGCAGCCCGCACAGTTCCGGGCCGGGCGGGCCCGGGGGTTTACACCAAGACTGTGTTCTATAGTTTCGGAAGTGAATCGCCAGAGTACCTGCGCAGAGTGCGCAGCCTCGAAACCCATTCCCAAACAGAAAGACGTGTCATGACAGAGGTCAAAACGGGCGACACCGTCCGCCTTCACTATACTGGAACATTCGCGGACGGGACGACATTCGACAGTTCCATGGGCCGTGCGCCGCTGGAATTCACCGTGGGGTCCGGCCAGATCATTCCGGGTCTGGACAAGGCCATTCCCGGCATGGTGGTGGGCGACATGAAGAAGGTCGAGATTCCACATATGGAAGCTTACGGCCCGGTGAACCCCGATGCGCGCCAGTCGGTGCCGCGTGACAACATTCCCGCCGAGATTCCCACCGAGCCGGGGACCCAGTTGCAGATGCAGACGCCAGATGGACGGGCCGTGCCCGTGACCGTGGTGGAGGTTACCGAGACAGAGGTGATGCTGGACGCCAATCATCCGCTGGCGGGCAAGGACCTGATCTTTGACATCGAGTTGATGGAAATCGTCTGACGGCGCTTGCATTTTCCCGGTCAGGGGGCAGGCTGTTCGCTGCGCAGCCAGTCCTTCTCGAAGGTCACCGAGGCCACATCTGCAAGCCGGGCGGTGCGTGACAGCGCCGATTCAAGCCGGGCGGTCCGGCCTGGTCCGAAGCTGACCCCGGTTTCGGGCCAGACGGCGCGGACATGGAGCCGGTCGCGGTCACGCTCGGCCTTCATGTCGATCCGTCCCACCAGTCGATCGCCTTCGAGCAGGGGAAAGACATAGTAGCCATAGCGGCGTTTCGCCTCGGGCACGAAAACCTCGATCCGGTAGAAGAAATCAAAGAGACGTTCGGCGCGTTTGCGGTCCCGCAGGGCGGGGTCGAACGGGCTGAGGATCCGCAGGCGTCCGGGTGGGCTGCCTGGGGTTTCATCAAGGGTTTCGGGCCAGAGAACGCTTTTGCGCAATGTGCCATCCGCCTGGGCGATGGCCGCCTCGGCAATCTCGCCGCGCGCCAGCGCCGCGTTGCACCATGCCTTTGCCTCGGCGGGCGTGATCAGATCCCAGAAGGCCGCGAGTTCGCCGGAGGTGGCGAAGCCCAGCCGGTCAAGCGCGCTGCGGCAGGCCCAGTCGATCGTTTCCTCTTCGCCGGGGCGGTGGCCCAGCAGGTCTTGCGGAATCACGTTTTCGGTCAGGTCATAGACCTTGCGGAACCCGTCGCGCCGCAGGACCGACAGCGTGCCGGTGCGCCAGAGGTATTCCAGCGCGGTCTTGGACGGGTGCCAATCCCACCAGCCGCCGGAACTGCGCGCCTCGTCCGCGCCCAGATCGGCGGAACAGCAGGGGCCGTGCTTCGCGATATGGTTCTGGACCTCGTCGATCTTCTCTTCGAACCCTTCGCGGCGCCATTTGCGCCATTGTTCGGCAAGCCCGTCGCGGTAGCGTCTGAACTTGAGCTGCCAATGGCGGATAGTGCTGCATGGAGATCATGCTGGCATCGTGGGTCCAGTGTTCGAACACCCCGCGATCACGGTCGTGCAGGACATGGAGGTTGCGGGCGCGATAGGCCGGTCTGCGGGCGTGCAGGATCATGTGATGGGCGCGCATGACGGTGTTGATCGAGTCGATCTGGACGAATCCGAGCCTGTCCACGACGCCTTGCAGGTCGGGTCCTTTGCCAGGGCCGGAGGGCGTTTCGGAAAGCCCGTGCCGGTCGAGGAAGATCGCGCGCGCCATCTTGTTGTCGATCACCGGCAGGGTCATCCGGCATATCCGAACAGTCTTGGAAGCCAGAGCACCAGTGATGGGAACAGGACGAGGCAGAGAAGGGCCACGAGCAGGGCGATGAGGAACGGCCAGATCTCGCGGATGATTTCGGCCAGCGGGATGCGGGTGACCGCGTTGATGACGAAGAGAAGAATTCCATAGGGCGGTGTGATGAGGCCGATCATGCAATTCACGACCGCAATGACCCCGAAATGTACAAGGTCGATCCCCAGTTCGCGGCAGGTGGGCATGAACAGGGGGATGATGACGAGGATGATGGTCGTTGCATCGAGCACGCAGCCCAGAAGCAGAAGCAGCAGCATCACCCCGAGCAGGAAGGCCAGCGGGGTGACATCGAGCCCGACAAGGCGTTCGGCGAGGAGGCTGGGAATGTTCTCGGAGGCGACGACGTAGTTCAGGATCAGCGCGCCACCGATCACGAGGCCAACGGCGGCGGACGACCGGGCGCTGTCCACGAGGATGCCATAAAGCGCGCGGACGCTGAGCGCGCGGTAGAAGAGCGCGGCAAGAAGCAGCGCATAGAAGGCCGCGACCGCCGCCGCTTCGGTCGGTGTCGTGACGCCGCCGTAGATGCCGTAGAGCAGGATCGCGGGCATCAGGAGGGCCGGGAAGGCATTGGCGGTGCGGCGCGGCAATTCGGAGAGAGGTACCGGCTCTTCCAGCGCGAAACCCCGGCGATGGGACAGGAAGGTGTTCATCCCCATCAGCACCGCGCCCATGAGCAATCCCGGAATGATCCCGCCCAGAAACAGGTAGCCAATCGAGGTATTGGAGACCAAGGCGTAAAGGACCATCGGGATCGACGGCGGGATGATCGGGCCGATCGTGGCGGAGGCGGCGGTGATGGCCGCCGCGTAGCCGCGCGTGTAGTGGCCGCTCTTGGTCATCATCTCGATGATGATCTTGCCGATCCCGGCCGCGTCGGCCACGGCGGAGCCGGACATGCCGGAGAAGATCAGCGAGGCCACGACATTTACATGGCCCAGCCCGCCGCGAAACCGCCCCACCAGCGCGACGCAGAAGCCCAGCAACCGGTCGCTGATCGTGCCTGCGTTCATGATGTTGGCGGCAACGATGAACAACGGGACCGCAAGCAGGATGAAGCTTTGATAGAGCCCGTCCATCAGCACCTTGCCGACGATGCCGATGCCCTGACCCGCGACCGCGACATAGGCGATAGAGGCCACCATGATCGCATAGGCGATGGGTGCGCCGATTCCGGCCATGAAGAAAAGCGTGGCGAGGCAGATAAGGAATTCGATGCTCATCGCGGCGGCGCATCCTGCAGGTCATGTGCGGGCTCTTCGATGCCGTAGCGGATCGCGCGATAGGCCGACCAGCCATAGCGCAGGGCCACCGCGACGAGGAAGAAGATGTAGATAGAGTAGATGTCCCGCATCCGGATCCAGTCTCCGAACACGGCCGACAGCGTGGCAGTCTTCTTGAGCCGCAGGATGTGGAATTTGTCCCAGGTGGGACCGATGGACAGGATCAGGGCCACGAAGATCGCAAGGCCGGAAATGACGATGAACCAGCGGCGGATCGAGGGCCGCACGGTATGAAAGAGGATGTCGAAGGTGACGTGATCGCGATGCCGGACGACAAAGGCGTTGCCCCAGAAGATCAGCCACACCCAGAGCAAGAGGCAGAATTCGAGCGTCCAGCCGTACAGCGAGGGATCGAGGATCGGGAACCGTTGGGCCAGCCCCTCAAGCCGGGCGGAGTAGCGCACGACGATCTGAAGGACGAAGGTCAGGAACATCGTCGCCATCATCGCCGCCGCAACGGCCTGGGCAAAGTGGCCTAGGGCAACCTGAGTTCTCTTCATCTGTGCATCCCGGGCCCAGTCATCCGATAGGAGACACTGTCAAGGGAAGGGCGGTTCGACCCGCCCTTCCTTGTGTCAATGTCCGTCCGGTCAGTTGCCGAGCGCGTTGATCTTTTCCAGAAGCCCCTCGGGCCAGCTCGCGGCCAGCTCGGAGCCGGCATATTCCGCCTGAACATGCTCGCGGAATGCCTTGAGATCGGGTTCGTAGACTTCCAGTCCCTGCTCGGTGAGGAACGACACGAGTTCCGCTTCCTTTTGGAGCTGCGCCTGACGGCCGCTTTCGGCGGCAGCTTCGGCGGCGGCCTGGACCGTGGCCTGCTGTTCCGGTGTCAGTTCGTCCCAGACGGCCTTCGAGAAGGCCACGTAGTTCAGGTCGACCAGATGCGAGGTCAGCGCGATCTGGTTGGTGACTTCGTAGAACTTCGCGTCGACCACGGTGGGCAGCGGGTTGTCCTGCCCATCGACCGAGCCGGTCTGAAGTGCGGTATAGACCTCGGTGAAGGCCATGGGCGTCGGGATTCGCGCCAAGTGCCTTGCCAAGGAACTGCCACGCATCCGTGCCGGGCATCCGCAGGTTGACACCCGCGAGATCGGCGGGGGTCATCACGGTCAGTTCGTCCTTCGTCTGGCGCAGGTTCACGTGACGCTGGCCGAGATACATGACGGCCAGAAGCTTGACCCCAAGCTCGTCCTCGACCTTCTGCTTGAAGGGGTCCATCAGCGGATCGTTGAACACGGCGACCTGATGCGCGGCGTTCTGGTGCACGTAGCCGGTGGCGAAGATCGAGAACTCGGGAAAGAACTGTGCCAGTTCCTGTGCCGAGGTGATCGACATCTCGAGGTCGCCCGATGCGATCGCTTCCAGCTCCGAACCCTGCGCGATCAGCGAGCCGTTGTAATGCGGCTGATAGGTTGCGAATTCGGCAACGGCGGGGGCGAACACCTCGGCCAGTGCGACAGACCGCTGGTCGGTTTCCGACGCGGGCGTCGACATGCGCAACGTGATGTCGGCGGCATAGGCCGGAACGGCAATCGCCGCGGCTGTCAGCGCCATGAGCGTGCGCCGTGTGAATTTCGTGATCATGAGAACTCCTCCGTAGTGTTTTTTGCGGTCTCTGGTCCGCTTCTTTCTTTCTCGGGGTGCAAGTGCCCGTGAAATCCCTCCTAAAGCCCGAGGGCGCGTCGTTTCGCGCTCTCGATATGGGCGTGAATCGCTTGCACCGCTTCGATTCTGTCACGGTCTCTGAGTGCGGCGAAGATGGCAAGGTGTTCGTTCAGAACCGAGACCACCAATTCGGGCAGCATCCGTGTGTCGGTATTTCGGATCAGCCGGATCTTGATCGCGTTGACCCTGTGGATGTCCGAGATGATCGGGTTCCCCATGGCGTCGATGATCCGGTCGTGAAAGGCCCAGTCAAGGTGCTGTGCTGTCTGCAGGACCTCGGGCGAGACCGCAGCGATGGCCCGGTCGCGGATTTCCCGATGCTCCTGTTCCAGCCGTTCGATCTCCTCCATCGGCGCGGTCCGGCAGAATTCCGAAATCGCCGCGCCTTCGATGATGCTGCGCAGTTGAAAGGCGTTTCGCACGAGGTCGAGGTCGATGGAGAGGATCTGGAGCCCGCGCTTGGGCACCGTCTTGATAAGGCCATCGGCTTCGAGGCGCGGAATCATCTCGCGGATCGCGCCAAGGGGCATTCCGGTCAGTTCAACCAGTTCGCGCTGCGAGACGATCTGGCCGGGATCAAGGTCGCGCGCCAGAAGCTTTGCCGTGAAGTTGGAATAGGCGTGGTCGCGCTGTCGAAGAGTGGCATGGGCGGTCATGAGACATCTTCCGTGTCGCGGAATCTTGCTGTGATCGCGGCCTTGGCTTCGGCGCCCAGAGGCCCGAGCGGCGGGCGCAGATTGCCCCAGTCTGCGTTGCCCGTCAGGGTGACCATCGCCTGTTTCAGGGCCGGAATGACCGGGCCCGAGACGATCAGATCCACCTCGGAGGACAGGTCTGCATCTTCTGCATGGGTATCGAACAGGCGGCGCAGGCGCGCAGGATGAAGGTTGGCCATGCCGCAGATCGACCCGGCCGCCCCCATGGGCAGGGCCTTGTGCAATAGCCGCTCATCCCCCACCAGGATCGGGGGACCATCACATTCGAGAAGCGCGCGCGCGTTGTCCCATTGCCCGGAGCTGTCCTTGACCGCCAGAACGCGTTCGGGAAAGGCGCGGCGAAGTCGGAGGATCAGATCGACCGATAGCGGGATCTGAGTGATTTGCGGGATATGATAGAGGATGAACCGGACCCGGTGGCCGGCGGTTTCGAACAGACTTGCATGCCATCGAAACAGGCCGTCGTCATCGACGCCCTTGAAATAGAAGGGCGGCAGAAGAAGGAATTGCGTAATGCCGAGGTCCGCGCCCTGGGTGACCTGGCTCAGCACATCCTGTACTGCCGGGCCGCCGACCCCCAGTGTGATCGCCCCGACCGGGAGCCCGCTGTCACACAGGGCTCGAATGGCCTCTGTGCGCTCGGAACTTCCAATTGATGCGCCTTCCCCGGTGGTGCCGAAGAGGGTAACGCCATGCGTCCCTTGCCGCAGCACGTCGTTTGCATGCTCACACAGAAGTGGCAGGTTCAGCCCGCCATCTGCATGGAATGGCGTCAGAAGCGCGGTAGAGATCCCGAAAGTCTTGATGATCCGCTCCGTCATTGCGCGGGCCGAAAGCCCATCGAATTGGCATCAGGATTGCTGACCGCATGTTGACTGTCAATGTAACATGTTAAAGACATGTCAGAGGCGCTGATGGATGCGGGAGATGAGCGGGATGCCAAGGATCATTTGCGCCGGGCTCATCGTCGCGGACCTGGTGTTCGAGGTCGATGATTTTCCCGCCAGGGGCACAAAGATCCGCGCCACCGGGTCGCGTATGATCACGGGCGGCGGTGCGCTGAACGCTGCATCGGCCATCGCGGGACTTGGCGGCAAGGTCAGTCTGTGCGGCGCGATCGGCGACGATGACCTTGGCCGCTTTCTTCGCCGAAAGATGGCCGAGCGTGGCATCGATGACCGGTTTGTCCGCACGATCTCGGGGGGCGGTACCGCGCGTTCTGCCAACCTGATCACGCCCGATGGCGAGCGGACGATCATCAACCATCGGGCCGCGGAGCTTCTTGGCGAGCCGCCCGACCTGCCACCCGGGTTTCCATTCGATGCCGCCTTGGTCGATACCCGCTGGCCGGAGGCCGCGGCTGCGATCCTCGAGGCCGCGCGACAGGCCGGAAAACCAGGTGTCATAGATGCGGAAGCGCCGGTTGCGGAGGCGCAATCGGCGCTGAATGCCGCGAGCCATATCGTGTTTTCCGAGCAGGGGCTGGCGGACTATTCCGGCAGTTCCGGCGCCGAGGCGCTGGCGCAGACCGCGCTCCGGCTTGGCCGTTGGTGCGCCGTCACCCGCGGCGGATCCTCGGTTCTGTGCCATGACGGCGCAGGGCTGTCCGAAGTGGGGGCCTTTCCAACGAAGGCGGTGAACACGCTTGGGGCAGGGGATGCCTGGCACGGTGCCTTCACTTTGGCGCTGGCACAGGGCCAGGCGGAACACGACGCGGTGAGATGGGCGAACGCGGTGGCCTCGCTGAAGGTGAGCCGGAGCATTCATGTCGAGGACCTGCCGACGAAGACGGAGGTCGAGACCCTGTTGGCGAGTACCGCGGACAAGTTGAATTAGCGCTCCCCGCGTTGCGATCCTTGCTGCGTCGCGGGCGAATGGAGCACCGGGGCGCGGGCGCATGGAGACGCTTTTACATTCTGAAACCAGTTCCACGAAGCAGGAGTCCCACTCGCTTCCTAGTATCCGCAGACGGTCGCCCGCCCCCAGAGTAGAGCAATCATGTCTTCCGCAACGGCAAATGAAGTGGTGCCCGGGGGCGGAATCGAACCACCGACACGAGGATTTTCAATCCACTGCTCTACCCCTGAGCTACCCGGGCACGGGTTTGGCGGGCAATGGTGCCGACCTTGGGTCGCGGTGTTCTAGACGGGCCTCTTGGTGCTGTCCAGTGGGTTTGCGCGAAAATTCAGTGGCGGCGGATGCCTGGATCGGGGCTGTCCGCCGGATTGGGTTCGGAGGGCTCGGCTGGTTCTGCCGGAACGGCGTAGCTGCCCAGCATCCACCGGCCCAAATCTATATCGGCGCAACGCCGCGAGCAGAAGGGGCGGTAGGTCTTGTCGGTCTTGTTGTCACAGATCGGGCAGGTCATGGTCCAAGGATCTCGCTCGGCAGTCGGCGTCGGTGCAGGCACCTTATTTCAAATTGTCCGAGCCTGGTCCAGCCAACAAGGTCAGTCTCCATCAGGGCGACCCGGAATGCCCCTTGCGTTCCTTTTCCGGTATTCGTTCCTGCGCCTTTCACATGGCGCGAAACTCGGCACTTTCCGACGACGCAAACCGCGCTGGTGCAGGTGTCGTGGCAGGTCAGGGGCCATGGCGAGATTGGCCGTTGACGTGGTGGAGGCCGCGGAATTCCCCCTGGTCCTCTCGTCAAATGCCACATGTGCCCGCTTGGTCTGGTCGGTCGTCATCAAGGTGCAGGTTGGCGGAAGCCCGGTCGGAGGCGCAGGGCACGATCGTTGCGGACTTGGCGGGCGCCGCTGTGCCGACCGCGTCAGCGCGGCCAGATGCTTGCCAGCGGGCGCCTGTCGCGCTTGCGGGTCAGTTCCAGCATGCCCAATGGTGTCCAGCCCGCCACAACGACATCCGAACCATCCTTGCGGAAGGCCTTCTTTACGGCATCCTCCACCTGCTTGCGGTCGCGTTTGGGCATCGGTGCCAGATCCAGCGTGATCTGCCCGCCCAGGCCCTTGATCCGCAACAGTCGCGGCAGATCGCGAACCAGCGCCAGATTGGCCTTCAACCCGGCGGCCAGCGAATGATCGCTTCCTGTGTTCACATCGATGGCCACCAGCGCGCGCGTCGGCTCGACGAAGGCGGAGCCGCCACCGGGCAGGCTTTGGTGCCTGGCCATTACGCCTTCAACTGCATCCAACACGCCATGGGTCTCGAAACAGCCGGGGGTGTCTACCACCTCGTCCGGATCCGGCGTCGACCAGTCGCGCCAGGCCAGGCTGTGGGCATTGTCTTCGCCGAGAAGCCATTCCGGCTCTCCTTCGCTGGTCTCCAGAACGTGCGAGGCGGATGCGCACATGGCGTGGATGTCGTCCTGGATGGCTCTTTCGTCGACCCCTTCGGCGCTTGACCGGATGATCAGGCCGTAGTTGTCATCGGCCGCGCGGCTGTCATGGGCGATCTGGAGCAGGCGATCACGTTCCTCGTCGTCGCGGATGGCGCGGCTGACATTCAGGCCCGGCGCAAACGGTGTGACAATCGCGTAGCGCGATTTGAAGATCAGATCGGGCGTCACGGGGATCGCCTTGCCCGGCTCCGCGACACCCGAAACCTGCACCCGGAACACTTCGCCCGGTGCGATATCCCTGGCCCGGCGGAGATAGCCCGTCAATCCGTCGCCAAGGCGCAGTGTCAGCCCCCCTTGTCCCTTCATGGGACGATCCGCCTTTGCGAGAGAGATCGCGCCAACCCCCGGCGCTGCATCCTGCGGCGGGTCGATCAGCAGATCCTCCAGCCGGCCATCCACCATCAAGGCGGCAGCCTGTCGGCCTGCGATTTCATCGAGGAGGACCACCCGGCCTTTCATGGCCGCCACACGGTCAGACCCGCACCCTGCAACAGCTGCGCCGTCTCGGCCAGGGGCAGGCCCATGACGGCGCTATGTGCCCCGCTGATCCACGGGATGAATGCGCCCGCAGGGCCTTGTATGGCATAACCGCCTGCCTTGCCGTGCCAGTCCTCCGTGGCGATGTAGCCCTCGATTTCGAGCTGGCCGAGACGCTTCATGCGGACGGTCGTCACCACGTCGCGCTCCCAGATCCGGTCACCGTGGCGCACCGCGATGGCGGTGATCACCCGGTGCCGGCGTCCCGAGAGCAGGGTCAGAAAGCCCCGCGCCTCTGCCGCATCGGCAGGTTTTCCGAGGATCCGGCGCCCGACGGCAACGGTGGTATCGGCGCAAAGCAGGATTTCATCGGGATCAAGGGGCAGGGCCAAGGCCTTTTCCCGCGCCATTCGCTGGCAATAGGGACGCGGCAATTCCCCCGGTGCGGGCGTTTCGTCGATATCGGGGCTGGCGAACCGGTGCGGGTCGAGCCCCAGCTGTCCGATCAGTTCGCGCCGGCGCGGACTGGCCGAGCCCAGCACAAGTCGCGGCACATCGGACGAGTCCGTCATGCCGCACGCCCGACCGTCGCGTTCACTTGAAGCGATAGTTGATGCGACCCTTCGTCAGGTCGTAAGGGGTCATTGCGACCTGAACCTTGTCACCCGCAAGAACGCGGATCCGGTTCTTACGCATCTTGCCTGCCATATGCGCGAAGACTTCATGGCCGTTTTCCAGCTCGACCCTGAATGTCGCATTAGGCAGGAGTTCCTTCACGACACCGGGGAATTCGAGCAGTTCTTCCTTGGCCATGTTGTCTCCCATTTCCTAGCCTGCCCATCCGGCAGGCGCGCCCTTACATGCGTCCAAGAACCGGGATTTTCAAGCCTTAGTTTTCGATGAATACGCCCAATCAGCTTCCATTGCGTCGCTTGGGCCGGTTCGGGGCAGCATCGGCGCGGCCCTGCTCGGGGTCAGGAACGCTTGCGTATCCATCAATCCTGCGACGTGGGCGGCCCGAAGCGTTCGATCAGGCGGGCCTGGATCTGATCTCGCGCCTGGCGGTAGCTCGCGAGTTTTGCCTCGCGCGTTTCTCCCAACCCGGTCGGATCGAGGATCGGCCAATACTGTACATCCAGATGGAACATCCGCGTCAGATCCAGCGCCCGGCGCTGGGCGGCCGGTGAGAGGGCCACAACGAGATCGAAGCTCGAGAGGTCGTCGCCCCATTGTTCCATTTCGTCGAAGGAGCGCGACCGATGCCGTGAAAGCTCGATCCCGATTTCGGCGCAGACCGCGATGGCGAATCCGTCGATTTCCATATCGCCCTTCACTCCGGCGGATTGCACATAGGTGTCCTGACCGTAGAACTGTTTCATCATCCCCTCCGCCATCGGCGAGCGAACGGCGTTGTGATCGCAGCAGAACAGGACCGATGTGGGAAGTGGCTCCGGCAAGTCAGCCCCCGAAATGCAGGACGCAGATCAGGGTGAAAAGGCGGCGCGCCGTATCGGTATCGACCACCGCCTTGCCCTCGAGCCGTTCCTGCAGGACGCGCGCGCCCTCGTTGTGGATGCCGCGCCGGGCCATGTCGATCGTCTCGATCTGGCTGGGCGGGAGTTTCTTGACCGCGTCGAAGTAGCTTTCGCAGATCTGGAAATAATCCTTCACGACTTGCCGGAACGGACCCAGGGACAGGTGGAACTCGCCCGCCAGTCGTTCGTCTTCGGTTGCAACCTCGAAGACCAGACGCTTGTTGCGGATCGCCAGAAGCAGGCGGTAAGGCCCGTCTGGCGGGGCCACCCCATCGCGGGCGGGAAGGCCAAAACTGTTCTCTTCAAGAAGATCGAATATGGCGACCTTTCGTTCCTGTTCGATCTCGTGCGTCGGCGTCGGAAGCCCGGAATCGTCGATTTCGATGTGACAGATACGTGCCGTCATTTCGCACCCTCGTTCAACTTGTCCAGACGTGCCCTGATCGAAAGCCCGTGTGCTTCGAGGCTTTCCGATATGGCGAGCGTTTCTGCGGCCGGACCAATGGCGGCGAGCGCGCCCGGCGTCATCTGTGCAATGGTCGTCCGCTTCATGAAATCCAGTACCGACAGGCCCGACGAGAACCGCGCGGATCGCGCCGTCGGCAGGACGTGGTTCGGGCCGCCGATATAATCGCCTATCGCCTCGGGCGTCCAGCGCCCCAGGAACACCGCGCCCGCGTGCTCGATCCTCGCCAGAAGCGCCTCGGGATCGGCCACGCACAGCTCAAGATGCTCGGGGGCGATCCGGTTCGACAGTCGCGCGGCCTCCTCAAGTGTCTCGGTGACGATGATGACGCCGAAGTCGCGCCAGCTTGCCCCGGCGATCCGGGCGCGTTCGAGGGTTTCGAGCCGTGTTTCGACAGCCGCGGCGACCGCGTCGGCAAAGCCCGCATCCGTGGTGATCAGGATCGACTGCGCGCTTTCGTCATGCTCGGCCTGACTGAGAAGATCGACCGCGATCCAGTCGGGGTCGTTATCGGCATCCGCGATCACCAGGATCTCGGAGGGCCCGGCGATCATGTCGATGCCCACCTGTCCAAAGACCTGCCGTTTGGCGGCCGCGACGAAAGCGTTGCCGGGTCCGGTGATCTTGTCGACGGCGGCGATCGTTTCTGTCCCATAGGCCATGGCCGCAATCGCCTGGGCACCACCGATGCGATAGACCGTGCTGACCCCGGAAAGCCGCGCGGCAAGAAGGACAAGGGGATTGGCCACGCCATCGGGCGTCGGCGCGCAGATCACGAGGTTCCTGACCCCAGCGACCGTCGCGGGAATGGCGTTCATCAGCACCGAAGAGGGGTAGGAGGCAAGGCCGCCCGGAACATAGAGTCCCGCCGCCGAGACAGCCGACCACCGCCAGCCCAGTTTCGCCCCCACCGCGTCGGTCCAGGAGGCGTCCTGCGGCTTCTGGCGCTCGTGATAGGCGCGAATGCGCTGGGCGGCGAGTTCCAGCGCCTCAAGCTCGCCCTCGGGCACCGATGCACAGGCCGCGTCGATCTCGGCCTCGGAAAAGGCCAGCGTTTCGGGGGTCAGCGCCAGCCGGTCGAACCGTTCGGTCAGTTCCAGCACCGCGGCATCGCCGCGTTCGCGCACATCGGCGATGATCGCGGCCACTGTCGCGCCCACGTCTGGCGCGTCCTCGCGCTTCATCGAAAGGACCGCGCTGAAACGCGCTTCGAAATCGGTGTCGGTCGTGGATAGTCTTTGCGGCATGTCTTAACTCCCGCCGCAGGACATAGCGGGGGCTGCCCGCGGCCTCAAGCGTCCAGCCGCCGAACCATGAGGCGTTCGTCGAGATAACGGCCCTCGTGACAGAATCCCCGAGGGATCGTGCCGATCGTTTCGAACCCCATCCGGGTATAGAAGGCGACTGCGGCGGGATTCGTTTCGGCGACCGCCAGTTCGATCTGGTTGATCCCCTCTGCCCGCGCCGCGCCGAAGACGTGCTCCAGCAATGCCCTACCCAACCCGCTGCGCCGTCTCAGGGGTGTCACGAAGACCATGACCAGCGTGGCGCGATGGGCCATCTTGCTGGGGCGTTCGCGGATGTATCCGATCAGGCCGATGGGGTCCTTTGCGTCGAGCGCTACGAAACCTGGGCTTTCGAACCGGGCCAGCACCTGGGCGTCGGTCATCGCGTCGAGATCCTGCAGGGTGCTTGCAAAGGCGTCGGGGTGGGTTTCGAGGGCCTCACGCCGGATCTGCCGGAACAGGGGAATGTCGTCCGGCCCCTGCAGCCGCCGGATAACGGGGTCAGCCGCCATGTTCGGGGATCTTGCCCGAAACCGCGCGATAGGGGCGGGTTACATCCCGCAGCGTGACTTCGAGCGCTTCCACATCGACGCCGATTGCCCCATCCCCGGCAAGCGTCAGGACGACGCGGCCCGTCCCGTCTTCGCCGGGTTCGAATGCGACAGACAGAAGCGACAAGACCATGTCCTTTTCACCCCGGTCGATGCCCTGACTCACGACCTTCCGGACATCTTCGATCGCCAGAACGCTTTGCACCCGTTCCACCGGTCGGCCCGCACGCTTTGCGGCCTCGGCATCTTCCCAGCGGAACCGGTTGAGCAAGAGGCCAAAGCGGCGCTTGTCCTTCTGCCAGCGCATCTCGCCAATCGGAAAGACGGCATCCTGCACAGCCGCCGAGACGACCGTCAGGTCCTCGGCATCAAGTGCTTTCAGCCGTAGCGGCCGTTCCGCACCGTCTTCGAAACGCGCATCCCCGGTCAAGATCCCTGTACCCTCTCGATCGTCGCCCCGCAGGCGGAAAGCTTTTCCTCGACCCGCTCATATCCGCGGTCGAGATGGTAGACCCGGTTGACCATGGTTTCCCCTTCCGCCGCAAGCCCGGCCAGAATGAGCGATACACTGGCGCGAAGATCCGTGGCCATGACCGGCGCGCCGCGCAACCGTTCGACGCCCGTAACTGTCGCGGTGCCGCCGTGCACATCGATCTCGGCACCCATCCGCATCAATTCGGGGGCATGCATGAACCGGTTCTCAAAGATATTCTCGTGCAGAACGCTTTTCCCGGTCGCGGTGCACAGAAGCGCCATCATCTGGGCCTGAAGGTCGGTGGGAAATCCGGGAAAGGGGGCCGTTTCGACATTGACCGCAGTGATCCGGCCATTCTTGCGCGCGACCTTAAGGCCGCGGGGCGTCTCTTCGATGGCGATGCCCGCCTCTTCCAGCTTGTCGCAGAATGCTTCGAGCAGGTCGCGCTTGCCGCCAAGGCATTCCACCTCGCCACCGCAGATCGCGGGTGCGAGCATATAGGTGCCCAATTCGATCCGGTCGGTCACGACCTGATGTGTGGCGCCGTTGAGGGCATCGACGCCCTGAACAATAATAGTGTCGCTGCCTTCGCCCTCGATCTCTGCGCCCATCGCACGCAGGCAGCGGGCAAGATCGACGATTTCGGGCTCGCGGGCGGCGTTCTTCAGGACCGTCGTACCCCTGGCCAGTGTCGCCGCCATCAGCACGTTTTCGGTGGCGCCCACCGAGACGAAGGGAAAGTCGATCGTTCCGCCCTTCAATCCCCCTGGGGCCGCGGCGTGGACATAACCGTCGCGCAGATCCAGCGTTGCCCCCAGCGCCTCCAGCCCCTTGAGGTGAAGATCGACCGGGCGCGCACCGATCGCGCATCCGCCGGGCAGTGAAACCTCCGCGTGGCCATAGCGTGCCAGCAGCGGGCCAAGGACAAGGATCGAGGCGCGCATCTTGCGCACGATGTCATAGTCCGCCCTCTGGCTGGTAAGCGCGTGGCTGGACAGTGCCAGAACGCGCCCATCCTGCAGGGACGAGACCTCGGCCCCCAGCGATTGCAGCAGGGTCGTCATCGTCTTGATATCCGACAGGCGCGGCGCGTTCGTGAGTGTCAGCGGGCCATCGGTCAGAAGCGTCGCGGGCATGAGCGTCAGGCATGCGTTCTTCGCCCCCGCAATGGGGATGACGCCACGAAGCTCTGCTCCGCCTTTCACAAGAATTGAATCCATCTGCCTGCCTCAGCTTTTCCCGGTCGATTTTCGTGCGCGCGCCTGCTCCTTCCGCCGCTGAAGATTGGCCTTCAGCGCCGCTTTCAGCCGGTCTTCACGGCTGGTGTCGGCCTTTTCGCGCCCGGTTTTCGGGGACTTTTTTTCCATTACCCTCCTGTAGCGCAGGCAAGCCATTGCGTCCAGAATGGGTTTCGGGCCTGTTGCAGTCTCAAACCGAGGAAGGGGTATCATGCGGCTCGGGATCATCGGATACGGCAATATCGGGCGCACGCTTGTGGATCTCCTTGCGGACCGGCCGGTGGATGCGCTGGTTCTTCTGGTCCGGTCCGAACGGGTGGATCAGCTCCGGGGTGCACTGGCGGAATGCCGTGCGGCAGCGTCCGTCAAGGTCGTGGGCACGGCGGAGGAGCTGATCGCGGCCGGGCCCGATCTAGTGGTGGAATGTGCGGGGCATTCTGTGGCGACCGCGGCGGTTCCGGCGCTCTTGGAGGCATCGATCGATGTGATCCTTGTCTCGATCGGCGTGTTCGCGGACCCGGCGACGGAAACACGCCTGCGGAATGCAGCCGAGGTAGGGCGCGCGCAGTTGATCCTGCCTGCGGGAGCCATCGGGGGGATCGACATTCTGGCATCGCTGGCCGCCGGTGGCGGGGTCAAGGTCAGCTACAGGGGCATCAAACCGCCCGCGGCATGGGCCGGGACACCGGCCGAGACGCTGCTTGATCTGAGCGCGCTAACAAATCCCGCTGTCTTCTTCAAAGGTTCCGCGCGCGAGGCCGCGCAGACCTATCCCAAGAACGCCAATGTGGCCGCGACGCTGGCGCTGGCCGGGGCGGGGTTCGATGCGACACTGGTGGAATTGGTGGCTGATCCCGGCGCATCCGGAAACATCCATAGTTACAGTGTGGAAAGCCCGCTTGCCCGCTATTCCATGACCATCGAGAATGCGGCCTCGGCGGGAAATGCGCGCACCTCGGTCGCCACTGTCTACAGCGTGCTGCGCGAAATCAACAATCGCCGGTCCAGCGTGGTGATCTGAGCCGGATCAGGGCTGCAACAGGATCTTTCCGCGATGTCGGGCGGCTTCCATCATGCGGTGCCCCTCGGCGGCGTTCGCGAGCGGCAGGACCGTGTGGGTCAGCGTCCGGATCGCGCCCGTCGCGAAATGCGGCCAGACCTGCGCGGTGAGTTCCGAGGCGATCTCTGCCTTGAAGGCATCGGGCCGGGTCCGCAGGGTCGAGCCGGTATAGCTGAGGCGTTTGAGCATGATCGGCATCAGGTCGACCTCGACCTTGCTGCCCTTGTTGAAGGCCAATTGGATGATCCGCGCATCATGGCGGCAGGCCTTGATGTTGCGGGCGAAATAATCGCCGCCAATGATATCCAGAACGATATCGGCCCCGCCTGCGGCGCGGGTGATCTCGACGAAATCCTCGGTCTGGAAGTTGATCGCCGTCGCCGCGCCGATGTCGCGGCAGAAGGCGCAGTCTTCATCGCTTGCTGCGGTGGTCAGCACGTTGAGCCCAAAGGCCGCGCCGATCTGGATTGCGGTCGAGCCGATGCCACCGGCGCCGCCATGGACAAGAAAATTGGCGCCTTCGGGGATCGTCTGACCGTGGAACACATTGCTCCAGACGGTAAAGAATGTCTCCGGCAACCCGGCGGCATCCAGTTCTGCCACGCCTTCGGGGATCGGCATGCAGTGGCGCGCGTCCACAGCCACATATTCCGCATAGCCGCCGCCATTCGTGAGGGCGCAGAGCTTGTCCCCCACGGCCCAGCGCGAAACACCCGCGCCAAGACGCGCAACCTCGCCCGAGACCTCGAGCCCCAGAAGGTCGGAGGCGCCCTTTGGTGGCGGGTAGTGACCGCGGCGCTGAACCATATCGGGGCCATTGATGCCCGCCGCCGTCACCTTGATCAGCACCTCGCCTTCGCGCGGCACCGGGATCGGGCGCGTTGCGGTTTGCAGCACGTCCGGCCCGCCGGGTTCGCGCATTTCGATGACGGTCATCTCGGTCTGGGACATGGACGGCTCCGGCTTTCGTTTCGGGACGCTTCCGGATTAATCACATAGCCCCGGGCTTGACCACCCGGCGGGTGTTTCGGTCGCGGCGCAATTTGCTACTGTAAGTCCGACAGATGGGGAGTCGCATGCGTCAGCACCTTGAATTGCGCGAAATGGAATTGCTGGTCGCACTGGCCCGGCATCAGCATTTCGCGAAAGCCGCAGAGGCCTGCCAGATCTCGCAGCCCGCGTTTTCGATGCGGATCCGGAACCTCGAGGAAAAGATCGGTCGCTCGATCGTGCGGCGGGGCAACCGCTTTCTGGGGTTCACCGAGCAGGGGGAGCACCTGTTGCGCCGCGCGCGCGCCATCCTCGAGGACGTCAAGGCGCTTGAGCAGGAACTGGGCTCTGCCGACGGGGCAGTGACCGGAACCCTGACGATCGGGGTCATTCCGACGGCGCTGGCCTTTGCCGCACAGCTTTGCACACAGCTTTTCAGGGTTCACCCGGGGATCGTGACGCGCATTTCTTCGACTTCATCGATTGCGATCCAGCAGGGACTGGACGCCGGGACGCTGGATGCCGGGATCACCTATGACGACAGCCTCTCGGAAGACATGGTCCGGCTCCAGCATCTGTATGACGAATCTTATGTTCTGGTGGTGCCCCGGTCCATGGCGCCCGAAGGCAGGACCGAGATCCCCTGGAAAGAGGCGGCCGATCTGCCGATGACGCTGCTCGAACCGGGCATGCAGAACCGCCGTATCCTGGACCGGATGTTCCGCGAAGTTGGCGCGGTGCCGCAGGTGATCTCCGAAACGAACGGATTCGTTGCGTCCATCATCATGGCGCAACAGGGGCTTGCGGCGACAGTCGTGCCCGCGGTCCTGTCAAAGGCGATGGGCGAGTTTCGTGACACCGTGACCCTGCCACTGGTGGAGCCCGAATTGCGGCGTGCGATCTGTTTGGCGACACCCCTGCGAACCCCGGGTTTGCCGGCGGCGGAAGCGCTTTGTCGGATTGCCGATCAGGCGTCGGACCGGCAATAGGAGCGGCAGACTTTTCGCGGGCGGCGTCACGGGTAGCGACGATGCTGGCACCGGTGGAGACGATTCGGCTATCTTCTGGTTTCAGGACCCAGGGAGTCCCGAATTTTCGCGTCACCCAGAAATTTTTTCAATGTTTCTGTATACCTAAGTGCACTGAGGCGGAGGACGGCCGCCCAAGGCCGGAATCACCGGGCTCGATTGGCAAATGAAGCACACTTTCCAAGGGTCACTCTGGTTTGTATTTGGTATACCACATAATACATTTCAGAGTTGAAGGCTTTTAAAATAAGGCATTTCGTGATCTCAGTTCACAAAAAGAAAACAATTGACGGGTTCTCAGTCCAATGTATGGTATACCACAAAGAGGCCTATAACCACGGACGGAAAGTGGGGCTTCGGAATTGTTCAGGAAGGAGTGACAGCCGGCTCGATCGGTGACCCATCCGGAAACAGGGGCCGAGAACGCCAGCCCAAAGACCTTGGCAGTACGAAACACTTTGAAGTGCGGCGGTGTGCCGCTACATTGAAGCGTTCAAGCTAGGGGCGACATGGTGTCAGACCGGCAGGTCGTCCTTCACCAAAAACCAGAACCGGAAAATCCGGCAGACCAACATGACGACCAGAATCTTAGGGAGGAACATAATGTTCATTGGAAGAAGAAGCTTCACGGCTCTGATCGGGGCGGCAGCGTTCGCGATCGCTCAGGCACCGGCACAGGTTGCCGCGTTCGAACCGACGAAACCGATCGATTTCGTGATCATGGCAGGTGCCGGTGGTGGCGCTGACCAGATCGCCCGGTTCATCCAGTCGGTTGCCGAAAAGAAAAACCTGACCACGCGGCCTCTGATCCCGAACAACAAGGGTGGCGGTTCCGGTGCGGAGGCGCTGATCGCGCTTCAGGGAACCAACGATCCCGACCACACGATCCTCGTGACGCTGAACTCGTTCTTCACGACGCCGCTGCGTCAGACGAACCTGGGGATCGATATCCAGACCTTCACGCCGGTGGCGATGATGGGTGTCGACCCGTTCGTCCTCTGGGTACACAAGGACAGCGGCATCACGACCTTCGAAGAGTGGCTCGAGACGGTGAAAGCGGCCGATGGCGAGTATGTCATGGGCGGCACCGGCAAAGGTCAGGAAGACTCGCTCGTCATCACCTTCATGGAGCAGGCCTTTGATCTCAACATCAAGTACATCCCCTATGATGGCGGTGGCGCGGTTGCCAAGGATCTTGCCGGCCAGCAGATCATGGCGACCGTGAACAACCCGGCCGAAGCCAAGGGCTTCTATGCCGCGGGCGATTTCGTACCGCTTCTGAGCTTCTCGGATGAGCGTATGGCCGGCTTCCCGGACGTTCCGACGATGAAGGAAAAGGGCCACGACTTCAGCTACTACAACCAGCGCGCAGTCGTGGGCGCACCGGGCATGTCCGATGACGCCGCAGCCTACTACCAGAACCTGTTCGAGACGATCTACAACTCGGAAGAGTGGCAGGGCTACATGACCTCCGAAAGCCTCGATCCCCTGTGGATGGATGCCGACGGTCAGAAGGCCTATTGGAACACTCAGGTCGAGCGTCACAAGGAACTGCTGGCGGCGATGGGCGAATAGCCCGTAGCGAACGACCGGCGTTTTTCGAAAGACAGGGAAAAGGGGGAGCCAGCATGCGGCTGGGTGAGATCGTCACGGCGGGTATTCTGGCTATCCTGTCCATTTACCTGATGTTCGAAAGCGCCAAACTCGACATCGGCTATATCCGGGGCGAAGGCCCCGGAGGTGGCGCATGGCCCTTCTGGCTAGCTGCCATCATGCTGATCTCGACGGTGTTCATCGCGATAAACTGGGCAAGGCGGAGTTCTCCGCCTTCCCGCTCCACCGAAGCGGTGCTGGACGCCGAGGGCAAGAAGACGGTTGCCTTCGTCAGTGGTGGGATCATCGGCTTCGTCGCGCTGATCAACGTGATCTCGATGTATGGGGCGATGAGTGTCTTCCTCGTCTATTATCTCAAGTTTCTCGGACGCCATTCCTGGCTGCTGACGCTGATCATGGCGATCTGTCTGCCCATCGGATTCTTCTTCTTCTTCGAAGGTCTGATGCGCATCACCATGCCGAAGGGCATGGATTTCACCGAGCCGTTCTTCAACGTGTTGTACGACATCATCTACTAGACGATCCGCCGCCGCGGACCGGGCATTAGAGCAGACTGGAACCTTCCGATGGAAATACTTGGCCTTCTTGGTGACGGTATGTTGGTCGCGGTACAGCCGCTGAACCTCGCCTTGATCCTGATCGGGGTGACCCTTGGGTCTCTTCATCGGTGCGATGCCGGGTCTCGGCTCGGTCAACGGGGTCGCGATCCTGCTGCCGATCACCTTTCTGGTGCCGCCGGGATCGGCGATCATCTTTCTGGCGGCGATCTATTACGGCGCGATGTATGGTGGCGCCATCAGTTCGATCACGCTTGGAATCCCCGGTGCCTCGACGGCGGTGGCCACGACATTCGACGGACGACCACTTGCGCTGAAGGGCCGGGCCAGTCTGGCCCTTGTGACCGCCGCGATCGCGTCCTTCATCGGCGGCAGCGTGGCAAACATCCTGTTCACCGCTTTCGCACCGCTTCTGGCCTCTGTCGCCCTGAGCTTTCGGCCCGCCAGAGATCTTTGCCCTGATGCTTCTGGCCTTTGCGACCTTTGTCGGTCTCGGCGGCGATGACATCCCGAAGACGATCTTCTCGATCTGTCTGGGTCTCGTTCTGGCCGCCGTCGGGTTCGACCAGATTTCCGGCGCGCCGCGCCTTGTGTTCTTCGACATCAGCGGCTTCCTTCACGGGATCAACTTCCTTGTCCTCGCGATCGGCGTCTACGGAATCGGCGAGATGCTGTGGACGATCGAATCCACGCGCGGAAAGGTGACGACATCCGAGGCAAAGATGACCGTCAAAGGCATCGTGCAGCGACTCGAAGGAGGGGATGAAACGCGGCTGGGTTGGCACCACGATCGGTTCGTTCCTCGGGTTCTTCGTGGGCATCCTTCCCGCCGCTGGTGCGACGCCCGGATCGCTGATGGCCTATGGCGTGTCCAAGATGGTGTCGCGCAATCCCGAAGAATACGGTCAGGGACACCCCGGAGGCGTTGCCGCGCCCGAAGCGGCCAACAACTCGGCCTCGACCGGGTTCCATGCTGCCGATGCTGACGCTGGGCATTCCCGGTTCGCCCACGACGGCAATCCTGCTGGGCGGCATGGTGATCTGGGGTCTGACCCCCGGTCCGCGCCTGTTCGTCGAGCAAAGCGAATTCGTCTGGGGTCTCATCGGTTCGTTCTACGTGTCGAACCTCGCTGCCCTGGTCATCAACCTTGCCTTCATCCCGTTGTTCATCTGGATGTTGCGGATGCCGTTCACCGTGCTTGCACCGCTGATCTTCGTCCTGTCGGTCGTGGGTGGCTATGCGGCGACGAAGGACATGCATGATGTCTGGTTGATGATCATGTTCGGGTCTCAGCGCGTTCTTCCTGCGCAAGTTCGACTATCCGCTGGCACCGGCGGTTCTGGCCATCGTGCTGGGTCCGATTGCCGAGCCGACATTGCGTCAGTCGCTGTTGCTGTCGTCGGGCGATCCGTCGATCTTCTTCACGCGGCCGATTGCGGGTCCGATCACGGTCGATCGCGATCATCCTTCTGTTCCTGCCGCTGATCAACATGCTGCGCAAGAAGAGCAAGGCGCGTCCGGCCTAGCTTTCGTAACGGGTGCTGCCGCGTCGGTTGGCATCGTAGGAAAGTTCGGTGAAAAGCGGCTGGTGCGCACGCTGGGAGCAGGCCTGGCGCGGGCAGAGATGGCAATTGATTCCGATCGGGTTGAAAAGATCCGGGTCGTCCAGGTTGAACTTTGCCGCATAGCCGATCCGGCCTGCGTATTTCAGTTCACAGCCCAAAGCCAAAGCGAGGCGGCGGTCCTGCGTCTCCCAGTTGAAGACGGGCCGGTGCACGGTACGCGCGAAGGTAAAGAAGCGGTCGCCTTCCGGCATTTCCACGAACTGCGGAAGGACCACTCCGGGCGTGTAGAAGGCATTCTGTACGTTCCACACCGGGCAGGCGCCGCCGAACTCGGCCAAGGCTGAAGTTCGTGGCGTTGAAGCGTTTGGTGACGTTCCCGGCCTTGTCGAATCTGAGGAAGAAGAACGGCACGCCGCGCGCGCCCTCGCGCTGCAGGGTCGTCAGGCGCTGGCATGCCTGTTCGAAACGAGGTCGAGAATGCGGTAGCGATGCGATCGACATCGTATCTTGCGTGTTCGGCGACCTTCAGGAAAGGGGCGTAGGGCATCAGGTAGGCCGCAGCATAGTAGTTCGCGAGTTCCACTTTCAGCCGGGACAAGGCCTGCGGCGACGAAAGGCCGCTTGCAGTTCAGAATCTCGGTCAATAACGCGTCGCATTCAATCAGGCAGAGGATGTGGGCAAGCTGAAAGCAGCGGTTCGGCAGGTCCAGGGCCTGGGACAGGTTGACCACCCGGTGTTCCTGGTCATAGACGCGCAGCGCTTCACCGATATCGTCGATGGTACGGATCTGAACCTTGATGCCGTGATCCTGGTGGAGCCGGTCCTTGAGTGTCAGGAAATGATCCTCGGAGGTATTTGGTCTCCGGGCCCGGGCCTCTTCTGCGGCTGCTTCCAGAAGCGGGAAATGATTTCCGTGGTCGCGAAAGAAATCATAGATGACCGCTTCGGGTGATGCGAGCAAGAGATCGACCGTGCCGCCCCGGTCGCTTACCTGCATCAGGCCGCGAAGGGCATCATGGTGCCCGCGGTACAATTGCAGGAACTTTTCGACCAGAATCGGAGCATGGTCGACCGCCGCCCGCAATTCCTGCAGATCGGGAACGGTATCGCCGAAAATCGGATCCTGAACGGCCTGGCGCAGATCAGCGAGACGGTGTGCTGCCTCATTCGCCGTCAGCTCGCGCCAGTCGATGCCATAGACCGACGAGATCGACATCAGGACGCGGACCGAAAGGCTGCGCTGATTGTTCTCAAGCAGGTTGATATAGGAGGCGCTAAGGCCCAGAGCCTCTGCCATTTCGGCCTGGGTCTGGTTCCGGGCAAGCCGAATCTGGCGTAGTTTCGGACCGATGAATGCTTTTCCCATGACGGTGAAAATTTACAACATTACATTTCGTATTGCCAGTGGGATTATTGCTCCACACATTTTCACGAATTTGGTGGATTGCCCTTCTTTTTAGGCCTAGGTCTCGGCGCGAAATCACGGCGCGTCGCGCCAATAACGGAAAGATGTGTCACATGGCCTACAAGATTCTCATTCTCGGCGCGTCCTATGGCTCGCTTCTCGGCACAAAGCTTCTGATGGCGGGGCACGACGTCACGCTTGTCTGTCGTGCGGGTACTGCCGACCTGATCAATGCCGAGGGCACCGATGTCCGGATCAAGCTTCGGGGTGAGGATACGCACCGGTCGATCCTGTCGGGTGACCAGCCTGGCAAGCTTGACGCGGTCGCGCCGGAGGACGTGGATATCGCGCAATACGACATGGTCGCGCTTGCCATGGCAGAGCCGCAATATGGCACCGCCGACATCCGGGCGCTCATGCGCCGGATTGCCGAGTCGCGGCTGCCCTGTCTGTCGATCATGAACATGCCGCCGCTGCCCTACCTGCACAGGATCCCGGGGCTGGATGCCAGCAAGCTCGAGGCCGCCTTTACCGCCCCCGATGTCTGGGCCGGATTCGACCCCGGCGTGGTGTCGCTGTGCAGTCCCGATCCCCAGGCGTTCCGGCTTCCCGATGAAAAGGCCAATGTCTTGTTCGTCGGCCTTCCCACCAATTTCAAGGCCGCGCTGTTCGAGGATGAGGCCCATAACAAGATCCTGCGGACGCTGGAGGAAGACATCGCAAATGTGCGTCTCGACGGGCACGATGTTCCGGTGAAACTTCGCACCTTCAACTCGCTTTTCGTTCCGTTTGCGAAATGGAGCATGCTTCTGACCGGCAACTATCGCTGCATCCAGGCCGAGGGCGTGCGCCCGATCAAGGAGGCGGTCCATAGCGACATCAAGCTGTCCGAAAAGATCTACTCGCATGTCGATGCAATCGTTCAGAAACTGGGTGCGGATCCGGAAGACGGTGTGCCCTTCGCGAAATACAGTGCCGCGGCCGAGGGATTGCTGAAGCCATCATCGGTCGCTCGCGCGGTCGATAGCGGGGCGGAAAACACCGAACGCGTCGATCTTCTGGTAAAGCTCATCTCGGACCAGATCGGGATGAACAGCACGATGATCGACGAGATTGCAGAGACGGTGGATGCCCGCATCGCCGCGAACCGCAACGCCTGAGGCCCCGGGCGGCGGCCCGATCCGCCGCATCGGAATTCGGGCAGCGCTTTCAACAAATTCAATGGAAGCGCTGCCCGGACCGCGATACGCTTTGCCGGTCGCGGGAGAATTCTGAGAAATGGCGCATGATCAGGCTTGTCTGGCTGTCGAAGGGGACGGGACCTTCGCGGCTTTCCCCTTTGTCGGTCAGTGGGATCCGACCTGATGCAAGTCCGTGGCTTTTCCGGCGCACCCGCCAGATCCAGCTATGATGTGGTGATCATCGGGGGCGCGATCATGGGGTCGTCCACCGCGTGGTTCCTTACCGACAATCCGGACTTTCAGGGCTCGGTCCTTGTGATCGAGAAAGATCCGACCTACGAGAAATGCTCGACCGCGCATACGAATTCCTGCATCCGCCAGCAGTATTCGACCGAACTCAACGTGCGGATTTCGCAATACGGTGCGGATTTCATCAAGAATATCCGAAACCGCATGGGCGGGGATGAACGCGTGCCCCACCTGTCGATCCAGAGCTTCGGCTACATGTACCTTGCCGATAGCGAGGCGAAGGCCCGAGTCCTGCGCGACAATCACGAAGTGCAGCAGCGGGCGGGTGCGGCGACCAAGCTGATGACGCCCGACGAAATACTCCGGGATTATCCTTTCTACCAACTCGACGATATCGTTCTGGGATCGATCAATCTCGTGGACGAGGGCTATTGGGATGGTGCGACGGTCTTTGACTGGTGGCGCAGGCAGGCGCGCGAGCGTGGGGTCGAGTATGCGGCGGGCGAAGTCGTAGCGATTTCCCGGAATGCAGCCGGAAGCCGGATCGAAAGCGTGACCCTGCGCACGGGTGAAGTCATTTCCTGCGGTCATCTGGTGAATGCCTCCGGTCCGCGCGCCGCCATCACCGCGCGGATGGCCGGGATCGAGATTCCCGTCGAGCCGCGCAAGCGCTTTACCTGGATATTCTCCGCCGAAAGGCCGCTCGACCGGGAATTGCCCCTGACGATCGATCCCTCGGGCGTTCATGTCCGCGAGATCGGCGGCGGGACCTATATGTGCGGTGGTCATTCCGAGATTGATCCGGCGGTCGATCCCGATGATTTCACCATGGATCACAGCCTGTGGGAGGCGCATATCTGGCCCACCATCGCAGCCCGCATCCCGCAATTCGAGGCGGTCCGGGTGACGAGCGAATGGGCGGGACATTATGCGTTCAATACCTTTGACCAGAATGCCATTACCGGACCACATCCGGACGTCGGTAATTTCCTCTTTCTGAACGGGTTCTCCGGGCACGGGCTGCAGCAATCCCCGGCCATGGGGCGTGGCACGGCAGAGTGGCTGACCTATGGGTCCTACCGGACGCTGGACCTGTCTCCGTTTCGCTTTGATCGCTTTGCGCTCGGGGAACCAATAGTCGAGAAGGCCGTGATTTGATCGCAAGCCTGCCAATGTACGATTTCCCCGCGACGCGGGAGGCGAACGATGCCTTCTGGACGTTGATCCGGCGCAATCTGGGTTTTGGTCCGGATAGACTTTGTCGGGATGGCGAGGTCTGGCGGCATTGGTGCGCACCGGATCTGATCCTGTCCCAGACCTGCGGCTTGCCGTTCCGGGCGCGGCTGTCCGACAGGGTCGCCTTGGTCGGCACCCCGGATTACGGGCTACCGGGCTGCGCCCCGGGTCATTATTTCAGCGTCATTCTCGTGCGCGGCGACCTTGGGGGTGTTGACCCTGCGGATTTTCCGGGGATGCGGCTGGCCTGCAACGACGCATTGTCTCAATCGGGCTGGGCGGCGGCACATGCCCACGCCGCCGACCACGGCGTGGCCTTTGAGACAGTCCTTTCGACCGGATCGCATCATGCCTCCGCAACCGCCGTGGCCGAGGATCGCGCCGACATCGCCTTTGTCGACGCCGTCACTTGGCGCCATATCGGTGCGGATCCGTTCGTTTCGGGACCTTGCGGTCATTGGCCGGACCGCGCCGACACCGGGACTGCCACTGATCACCGCGCGGTCGGAAGACGCTGGTCCGGTGGCGGGTGCGGTCGAGGCGGCACTGGAGGCGGCTGGGCCAGAGCTGCGCGCGCAGATCGGAATTCAGGGTCTGATCCAGATTCCAGCCGCGTCCTATCTGTCGCAGCCCGTTCCGCCACCGCCGCCCCAGGAATAGGCGCCCATATCCATTCCGTGGCATGACATGCTGATTTTCCGACAGGCGCGACCGGATTCTGGCTCGGAACAAATCTGCGATTTGTAAGGTTGCTGTCAGCTTCATTTGTTGAAGAACGCGGAAACCCAGTGGATCCATTCCCAATGCGCCTTTCCGCGTCCCTGAAGTCACGATTCGATTCGGTTCGTGACATGCTCGCGCTGTCGCCCATAACGTTGAGCGCGCTTACGATCGTCTTTGTCTTCATTTTCCAGAACTTACACCTTCTGGACGATTGCGGCGGAGATATTCTCAGGCCATCCGCTCTCGTGGGCGGGATACATCGCCGCCCTATTCTGCCTCACGCTGGCCGCGTTCAGCCTGTTCGCATTTCCCTGGATCGTTAAGCCTTTCCTTGCCTTTATCGTCCTTCTTGGCGCGGTAACATCATTCTACATGGATTCGCTCGGCGTGATGATCGATCGCGACATGATCCAGAACGTCATGGTAACGACCCTGACGGAGTCCAGGCATCTCGTCACGGCGGGGTTCCTGTTGCATGTCCTGGTCTTCGGGATCTTGCCCGCTTTGGTGATCCTGTCGGTCAGGATCAGAAGACAAAGGTTTCTCTGGGCGGCAGGGGCGCCCGTCGTGACCTTCGTCGTTTCCTTGGCCCTCGCTGGCGGCTTCCTGATGGTGGATCTCAAGGCCTATGCATCAACCCTGCGCGAACGAAAGGAATTCATGGGCAGTTTCCAACCGGGGGCACCCCTTGTCGGCGCGATCCGCTATGCGAAGATGATGTCACGCTCGGCCAACCTGACGGTCGCACCCGTCGGCAGGGATGCAGTCAAGGGCCCGTCATATGCGGTTGCGGACAAGCCGGTGCTGACCATCGTGGTCGCGGGTGAAACGGCGCGGTCGCAGAATTTCAGCCTGAACGGCTATGCCGTGGACACGAACCCCGAACTCGCAAAACTCCCCGTGGTGAGCTTCAGCGATGTCGATTCCTGCGGAACCGCGACGGCGGTCTCGCTTCCCTGCATGTTCTCGAAATTCGATCGCGCCGACTTCTCGTATGAGGACGGCGTCGCGAACGAGAATGTTCTGGATGTCCTGACCACTGCCGGGATGAACGTCGAGTGGTGGGACAACAATACCGGACACAAGGGCATCGCCGACAGGATTCAGTCGCGGTCCTTCACCCACGAGAAGAACCCGGAGTTTTGCGCCGCCGGCGAATGCACGGACGGCATCTTCATGCAGGCGCTGCAGGAGTATGTGGGGACGATCACCAAGGATACGGTTCTTGTTCTGCACCAGATCGGCAGTCATGGACCGACCTACTACCTGAGGTATCCGGACGCGTTCGAACGGTTCACCCCGGCCTGCCGCACCGCGGAGTTCAAGAACTGCTCCTCCGAGGAAATCAGGAACTCCTATGACAATACGATCGCTCTATACCGACAAGGTTCTTGCGGACACCATCGCCTTTCTGACGGCGCAGGACGGGCTTGTCACATCGCTTCTCTATATCTCGGATCACGGTGAATCCCTGGGCGAGAACGGGCTGTTCCTGCACGGATCGCCTTATTTCATGGCGCCTGAGTTTCAAACCAAGGTCCCAATGATCCTGTGGATGTCCGACACCTTTCAGGACAGGTTCTCGATCGATGACGGGTGCCTTGAAGCAAGCAAGGACGCGCCGCTCTCGCAGGATAACCTGTTCCATTCGCTCCTCGGGATGCTTGATATCCGCACCAGCGAATACAACCGCGAGCTGGACATCTTCGCATCCTGCAAGACTGCTCACGACCTGGCCCTGAAATGACGGAACTGCGGTTGAAACCGGAACGGATCACCGGAATTCCGCATCTCCTTGCGGCGCTTGGATACTCGCTTGGCGGCATCCGGCGGCTTTGGAAAGAAGCGGCGTTTCGGCATATCTGTCTTGCTTTGTTGCCCTGCCTCGGACTACTTGCGCTGGTTGGAGCGAGTCTTGTCGAGTTCGGTGGTTTCTTGATCGTGTTTTTCTGCCTGATCGCGGTCGAATCGCTGAACACGGCGATCGAGTGTATCGTCGACCATCTCGCCCCCGGTTGGGAGGAATTCGCGCGTGACGCCAAGGACCTGGGATCCCTGGCGACGATGTGCCTGTTGCTCGCAAATGGTGTTTTCGTTGCTGCGGTGCTGACAAGGCATCTCGTCATTTCGTGAAAGACTGATGATGAACATGCTCAAGATCGTTGCCGTGCCGATGCATAGGGAAGGGCGGAAGTTCGTTGCGATCTTCGCGGCTATCACGTTGGGCCTCGGCCTATTGTGGCAACCGCTGTTCTGGCTGGGCTGTGGATTGACGATCTGGTGCTACTATTTCTTCCGCGATCCAGTGCGCGTGATCCCGCAGCAGATGGGGCTTGTTCTGTCTCCCGCCGATGGCATCATCTCGCTGATCGAAGATGTCGTGCCATCCGACGATATGGGGCTGGGTGATGCCTCCAGAACGCGCGTGTCGGTCTTCATGAATGTGTTCAACTGCCATGTGAACCGCGCGCCCCTCGCCGGTACTGTGACACATATCGTCTATCACCACGGCAAGTTCCTGAACGCCTCGCTCGACAAGGCGAGCGAGCATAACGAACGCAACAGCCTGACAATCGAGACACCCGAGGGCCTCCGCATCGGCGTCGTCCAGATCGCCGGTCTTGTCGCCCGGCGCATCGTCTGTTTCGTCCGCGAGGGTGAGGCTTTGGAGGTCGGACATCGCTTCGGTCTCATCCGGTTCGGGAGCCGTCTTGACGTCTACTTGCCCGAAGGCGTGTCGCCTCTGGTCTCCGTCGGCCAGACGGCGGTTGCGGGCGAGACGGTTCTTGCCGATCTGGCGCGCCCCGATCCGCACCCGCAGGGGGTCGCCGAATGAGCGAGCCCAAGCAGATCAAGCTGCGTCACATCGTGCCCAGCATGGTGACGGTCTTTGCCATTTGCGCCGGGCTGACAAGCGTCCGGATGAGTCTTGAAGGGCAGGTCGAGATGGCGCTTTATTTCATCCTTCTCGCGGTGTTTCTGGATGCGGCGGATGGAAAGCTGGCGCGGTTTCTGGATACCGCGAGTCCCTTCGGCGCGGAACTCGATACCCTTGCCGACTTCTTCAATTTCGGGATCGCGCCGGGCGTGGTGATCTACAATACTCTGTATCTCGGAACGACTTATTCCAATCTTGGATGGCTTGCGATCCTGGTGCTGGCCATCTGCTGTGCCCTTCGGCTGGCCCGCTTCAACCTGTCAACAAAGGTTTCAGATGTCTCCCTGAAGCAGGCCAATTACTTCGTCGGCGTCCCTGCGCCTGCGCTGGCCTGCCTTGCGCTGATGCCAGTGTTCATGGAGCTTCACGGGTGGCCCGCAGTCAACCATCCACAGCTTCAGGCCGCCTATATCATCGGTGTGGGACTTCTGGCGGTCAGCACCGTTCCTACCTTCTCGATCAAGCATGCATCAATCCGGCGCAGCCATCTTTCCCTAGCGATCGTGACCTCGGTGATCCTCGTCGTCTGTCTGATGGTCTATCCATGGCCGACACTGATCGCCGCGAATTTCCTTTATCTCGTCTCCCTTCCGTTCTCGTATCGGTCGCACCAGCGGACTAAGAAGGCAATTCTCATCCCCAGCTAGCCCGGGCGTCGTTCATGCCGATCACGGATCATACCGCCTGACGATGAAAGCTGCGGCATGTCGAACGGTCGCCCACCGGGAAGACCCAGAAGGACCGGGATGTCTTCCTGTTTGTGCTTGAACGCTACGTCTTTCTGGGGCTCGGCGCAGTGCCTCTATCCGATGTGACCAAAGCCGACGTGCGACAGGTCATCCTCGTGGCCCGCGAGAAGGTCCCGGGCGCCACGAAGAAGCTGGTCGACGGCGTGTGTCCGTCGTCTTCAAGTCGGGCTTTGCCGAAGGTCATTCCACCGACAACCCGGCGGCGTCACAGGTGTTCGCTTTGCCGCGCGATACCTGCTTTGCCAGTACCTTCATCCTAGAATGTAGGGGACTCGGCTGGCCAGGCCGCCCATTTCTCCGTCCTTGGTCAGAGCACGAACGACGCTGATCTTCTCGGTTCTCTAACTGGAGGCGCTTTGTCGCGAGGCGGCTTGGCGATCTTCAAGGATCATCTCGCTGGCTTTCTCGCCGATCATGATGACCGGCGCATTGGTGTTGCCCGAGACGATCTGTGGCATGATCGAAGCATCGGCCACGCGCAGTCCAGAGATGCCGTGAACGCGGAGCCGGTCATCGACGACGGCCAAGTTGTCCGACCCCATCCGGCAAGTGCTTGTTGGGTGATAGATCGTTTGGCTGATGTCGCGCGCGCATTTCAGCAGTTCTTCGTCGGTCTGCGGATCATGGTCGGGGATATGTTCGCGCAAGACAAACGGGCTCAGCGCTTTGGTTCTTGTCATGGCACGGGCGAATTTGACGGCCCGTATGGCACAAAGCTGATCCGCGGTTGCCGAAAGATAGTTGGGAGCGATTTTCGGGTAGTCATGCGCATTTGGCGAGGCGATGTGGATATGTCCACGGCTTTGCGGCCGCAGCTGACAGACCGAGGAGGTGATGCCTGAAAACGGATGCATCTCGAGTCCGGGCTTGTCGGCGCTGAGTGGCTGGAAATGAAACTGAATGTCGGGCGTCTCAGCATCCTCGGTCGACTTTGCGAAGATGCATACCTGACTTGCCCCGAGACTCATCGGCCCTTTACGGAACAGAACATATCTTAGCCCGATCCCGACGCGGGGCAGAAGTCGATTGATCGCGTCATTCAGCGTCGGCACGTTCACTTCGTAGACCAGCCGGATTTGCAGGTGGTCCTGCAGGCCTTCGCCGACACCCCGCAGCTCGTGCCGCACCGCCACACCGGCCTTGCGAAGAATATCGCCACATCCGATGCCCGAGAGCTCAAGAAGCTGCGGCGAGCCGATTGCCCCTGCAGAAAGTACGACTTCGCCTCCGGCGGCGAGCCTCAGGTCCTGGATCATGCCCTTGCGCGAGAATCGCGCTCCGACAACCCGGCGGGAATCATTTTCGTCAAAGATGATCGCTTCGGTGTGGGCGTGGGTGATGACCTTGAGGTTCGGACGGTTCATCGCTGGGTGGAGAAATGCCCGTGCGCTGGAGCACCGGAAGCCGCGACGCGCGGTCTGATGAAAGTAACCTGCGCCTTCCTGCTCCGCTCCATTGTAGTCGTCGGTGCGCGGCACTCCCATCTCGACGGCCGCCTCGATGAACGCTTCCGCGATATCGCTTTTCGCGCGGATCAGCGATACGGACAGGCCGCCGTTGGCGCCGTGGTACTCACTCTCTCCAAACTGGTGCGACTCTGATCGCTTGAAAAGCGGCAGAACATCATCGTATCCCCAGCCGCGATTGCCGGCCTGCGCCCAAAGGTCGTAGTCCTCTTTCTGGCCGCGGACATAGAGCAGCCCGTTGATCGAACTCGATCCACCCAGCGTCTTGCCGCGTGGCCAATCCAGACGGCGCATGTTCAGACCCGGGTCGGGTTCGGTCTTGTAGCACCAGTCAGTGCTCGGGTCGTGCATTGTCTTGAAATATCCAACGGGAATGTGAATCCACGGATTCACGTCGCGACCGCCGGCTTCGAGGACCGCAACCCGGTTCTTCGGGTTCGCACTCAATCGGTTGGCGAGAACGCAACCGGCGGACCCTGCGCCGATGATGATAAAGTCAAATTCTTCCAACGACGCGCTCACTCTTCCTCGGCCTCACCTATCCGGCAATCGAAGGGTTGTCAGCACTGGTGTCAGCGATACCGGGATCCAAACACTGATGAGAATTCTGCATCGCACCTATCCTCAGATAGGAGCATCGCGGTCCGTTCGAGGTCAACCGTCAACCCCTGATTGATGTGTGCAGAGGGGCGCCTCGGAGTTTCGAGTGCCAGCGTGTCTCTGAGATCCGAACTGGTCTCGCCGGGATCCTAGCGGCAGACCCTTGATCAAAATATTTCCGACTTGGAAAGAGGCGCTAAAGCGACCATCTGAGCACCTATTTTCCGGTTCCAAGCGATTTCCGGGTTTGAAATCTTGCCGCGGCGGCCTCTATTGCAAGGGCAGATGAAAAAATCACAATTGAAGCATGTATTCTGCCTGTCCTTGACCAAATCGGCCGACGGTTTGGTGGACCCGAAGCTCGTGCTCTCTTGGGTGTTGAGCACTTTGGGAGCGCCCGGCATGCTGATCGGCCTCCTCGTCCCAATCCGGGAGGCGGGAGCACTTTTACCTCAGATCGCACTGGCTCGGATGATCGAAGCGCGTGCGATCCGCAAGTATTTCTGGGTGGCTGGATCGGTCACTCAGGGGCTCGCCGCGGTCGGCATGGGCATCGCCGCATTGTCTTTGTCAGGTGCAGCGGCCGGTTGGACCATCTTGGGCAGTCTTTCGATCTTTGCGATCGGTCGCTCCATCTGCTCGGCCAGCTACAAGGACGTGCTGGCCCGTACCGTGGACAAAGGGATGCGCGGGCGGGTGTCTGGAAAAGCCTCGACCATCGGTTCGATCGCAGTGTTGGCCTTTGCATCGCTGCTGGCGGTCGGTCTGATCCCACGCGATGTCACCGTCATCGCAATCGCACTCATGGTGGCTGGAGCGCTCTGGCTTCTGGCGGCACTTGTCTTTGCAACGCTGCAGGAACCTGCCGCCGAAACAGATGCTGCGAAGAATCGACCCTTGTCTACTCTCATCGAGCCGCTGATCGATGACCCCGAATTTCAGGTTTATGTCGCTACGCGCGCCTTGTTGATCTCGACTGCGCTGGCACCGCCGTTTCTGGTTTTGATGGGTTCTGGGCAGGGTATCGAAATCGGAAATCTTGGTATTTTGATGCTCGCCTCTGCGTTGGCTGCGATTTCATCTTCCTATCTTTGGGGTTCCTTTTCAGATCGCTCCAGCCGGCAAACCCTGGTCGTTGCAAGTACCTTGGCCTCGGCCACGTTTATCCTCGCCAGTTTCGTCAGCATGCTGTCGGTAGGAGCGGTTGGCGATGTATGGGTGGCGGCCTTCGTGTTCGTAGCGCAAATCGCATATGAAGGTGTGCGGGCAGGCCGCAAGACGCACCTTACTGACATGGATACTGGCGGGCGCAAGGCGGTATACACTGCGCTGTCAAACACATCGATTGGCTTACTGCTTTTGGCCGGGAGCGCCCTGGGTGTTGTCGCTGATCTTGCTGGCATTACAGCGGTACTGGCGATCCTGGCGGTCTTGAGTGCGCTGGCCGTAGTCTGTTCTCTGCGTCTATCCGAAGTGCAGCAAGACGACCCAAGCGCACGCTAGCCTGCCAGATGCTAGGCCGCCCCTTACCAAATCAGGATGGGCCATAATAAGGAAGCGACCTTATCAAGCTAGTGCCGGTCGATCGCTGCGAAATCTTCAAGCGATGTGCGCGCAACTTAGAAAAGTGGCCGTATTGGTAGACTTGTTCGATCATCGTCTCATGCTGAGAAATCTATGCTCGGGAATCCTTGCAGTCGCAGCGGGAAGTCGGAAGATCAATGGACCCACCAAACCACGGGACACAGGCCCAAGGAATCGGCGGCCAACTGCCAGATGAGCCAAGTCGCTCGCTGAACAAGCCTGAACGCGGCAGTGCGCTATAGTTAGAGAAGGTTTTGCCAAAGGTTTGAGCTGATGTGGCGGTTGTATCGGTGATCGTTCACGGATCCGACCAATCAGCAATTCGATAGCGGAAATCCGGACTTCTTTCAGGCAGCCTCAAGCTTCTGATTGGCGAAACTACTTCTGATCAACCATTTCGTAAGGCTTCTCGCCATTCCCGAATGTCCGACAAGCGAAATCGCGTCTTTGTTGATCTCTGTTTCAAAGCTGGAATGCCCCATCCACGCCGATGTCATCGCACGCAGTTCGCTGATGATGAATAGGTCCACGTTGTGACCCGGATCCAGATAGCACAAATCGGTTTCGACCCCCGGCTTGACGACGAGCCAATAGTTGGCTTGCTCATTGGGGGCATTATTCAACGTAAACTGAATGACGCATTTGCTGATCGGCAAGGCAGACCTGTCGAGCTTGCGCCGGATGTTCCACATCAGCATGCGTGCATCGAGGCATTGCAAAGAAACGTCTGTCTCAATGTTGCGATGTGCCCATTCGCCAAGACTTACCACGATGGATTCAAGCTCATCGGCCCGATCTGTCGTGAGGTATTCCGCATGTGCGCCAACACCGCTTTCGCGGCGCTGGACAAGGCCGTTGGCCTCCATCTCTTTCAATCGCTTGGACAGCAGGCTCGGGGACATGCCCGGCAGGCCACTACTGATTTCGTTGAACCGCGTTGATCCGTTCCACAATTCGCACAAGACGAGCAGGGTCCAACGTGGGCCAAGAAGATCAGCAGCCATGGCTATCGGGCAGAACCGGGGGTAGACACTATTGGACATGATCTCACCTCTCATCAATGAGTGTCTCACAACCGGGGCTATCGAACTAGTACACAAACTGTAGTGGGTTTACTTCACTTTGTTGACTGGAGACGATGCGGTTCGTCCTGCCATCTATTGTCTCATTCAACGCAATGAAGGAGATAGACGATGCCACTTGTAGATATTGAAGTCATCGAAGGCGTATTTGATCAGGCTCAAAAGGCCCAAATGATCGAAAAAGTAACGAACGCCATGGTCGAGATCGAAGGCGAAGCCATGCGCGGAGTGACATGGGTACGGGTCAAAGAGGTGCGCAGTGGCCAGTGGGGTATCGGCGGAAGCACCCCCAGTACGGCAGACATCAAAGCTATGGCAGCGAACTAAGGTCACGGCGGCTGGTGCTCAGGCAGCGGCCGTCTCCACACCAGTTCAACGGAGTAAGAATCGTAATCGCTTGCCCCGACGATTTCCGCTCTCGGAAGCGGACATGGGCGCGGCCTCATCGATAGCCCACTTTGTCCCGCGGAGCGGCCGTTCTTGCCTCGAGCAGCGAAGGTCCGGTTCCCGCCCTTCGCATTCACAGCCAGCATATTACGGGTGAAAATCGGGGAAACCCGATCCAATAGAATTGGGTCGATCTCTTATGTACGGATTTTTACTGGGATTAAGTGGCGCGCTGGGGAGGATTTCGAACCCCCGACCCCTTAATTCGTAGTCAAGTACTCTATCCAACTGAGCTACCAGCGCGCGGATATCGGGGATGTAGCGGCCCCCACGGACCAATGCAAGGCCCCAATTTATTCTGCTGCCGCGTCCAGCGTCGCGACCGATTTCGGCAGGATCACCGCAAATTCGGTGCCCGTCTCGTCGCTCCGCACGAGCTCCAGCCGTCCGCCATGGCCACGCACCAGTTCAGCGGAAATCGCAAGTCCAAGTCCCGATCCACCCTTGCGCGTGCCACCCTGAAACGCGCGGAACAGGTTTTCGCGGGCCTTCTGCGGCAGTCCCGGTCCGGTATCCGTCACGGTGATCCGCCACGCGTCGTCATCCTCGCGCCCGGCCACGACGATCCGCCCCGAACCGCCCGCAGAAGCAATTGCCTGCCGTGCGTTGCGGACAAGGTTCGACAGGATCCTGTAGAGTTGTTCGCTATCCGCACGCACGCTCATGCCCGGCGGTACATCGGCGACAATTTCAACGGCGTCGCCCGCGGCAAGACGCTCGCCCACGATCATATCGTCCACGATGCTGTCCAGCGCGACGCGGTCGAGCATCGGGGACATTTCCTCGGCCTTGCCGAAGGCGAGCGTGGATTCGCAAAGATGGACAGCACGGCTGATCGACCCCAGGAGTTTCGGCGCCAACCGGTTCACCGTCGGATCCGCACTTCCATCCAGACGGTCGGCAAAAAGCTGGGCCACGGTCAGGATGTTGCGAAGATCGTGGCTTATCTTCGCAACCGCACCGCCCAGTTGGGCCAGCCGCTCTTTCTGGCGCAGCGAGGCCGTCAGGTCCGTCTGCAGGCTTTGCAGGGCCGTCTCGGCTTCGCGCAATTCACGCACGCCCGCGGAGGGCGTGATGATCCTGCGGCTGTCCTCGGGTGATTCCGAATAGGTCTTCATCGCATCGACGACGCCCCGGATCGGCTTGACCAGAAGCTTGCGGACCGCAAGGAACAGGAGAGCCGCTGTGAAGATAGAAATCACGGCCGACAGGGCAAGGATCCGAAGCCCATAGTCGATAAGTGCGGCCCGCAAGGGCGCGCTGGGCAGGGTGACCTCTATCAGAAGGCCCGCATCCTGCACCGGGTTGCCGATCACCCGGATAATCTCTTCCCGGGGATCCACAAGCTGGCTCAGCGCATCCACAATGAGCTCCATCGCTGTCGGATCGCGCAGGTCGAAGGTCGCCATCACCGGCTGCGGAATGGGCGAGGACAGCACGAGCTGACGCATCTCGTCGCGGCGCAGGACCACGTTGAACACGCCTGCATTGGATAGAAGTTCGGCCTCGAGATCGGGCGTGATCATGTCATTGGCTTCGACCGCCAGCGACGCGATCTGTGCGCGTTCCAGACGGTTCAGAAGGTAATCCTCTCGGAACCGCGCGATCGACGGCACGAAGATCAGCACTTCGGCCAGCATGACGAAGATGATCGTCAGCATCAGGAACCGGCCGGAGAGTGAATTCAGGAACATGCCCGGATTACCACCTTTGAATGCTCAGGGCAGCCAGCGCTGGATAAAGCCCACCGCCTGCTTGAGCCTAGGATTATCAAACAGTCGGGCCGAGAAATAGGCCCCTGCGGCGCGCTTGTTGATTTCGCCCAAGGTCGGGTAGGGCGCGACCATGGCCGCGATCTGGCTCATCTTGAGGCCGTTTGCGATGGCAAGCGCCCAAACGCCGATCAATTCGCCCGCCTGCGCCCCAACGATGGAGGCACCCACGGGGCGGCCCTTCACGACCATGACCTTGATCAGCCCGGTGGTCTTGCCCTCGGTAATCGCCCGATCGTTCTCGTGATAGTCGAATCGTGCGACTTCGACCCGGAATGCACCGTGCTTCCTGTTGGCCTCATCCTCGGTCAGACCGACCTGCGCCAGTTCGGGATCGGTATAGGTGACCCATGGAATGTGATCGGTCCGTGCCTTCGCGGGCAGGCCGAACAGAGCCGAGCGGATGACGATGCCCGCATGATAGCCCGCCACATGAGTGAATTGCAGGCCGCCGGCCGCATCGCCCACCGCATAGACCTTGCGGTTCGTGACCGATCTCAGGCTCGCATCCACCTTGACCGCGCGGTCATGGGCGATCCCGCCCCGGTCGAGGTCCAACTTGTCGATATTCACCTTTCGGCCCACCGCCATGAGGAGATGGCTGCCGGTATAGCTGCCACCTTCGGTTTCGACTGTGATCTTACCCTTTTCGCCGGTGATCTTTGTCGCCTGTTGGCCCTCGACGATCTCCACACCCTCAGCGCGCAGGCTGTCCAGTACGATCGCCGCCAGTTCTGGATCGTCCTTGCCCATGGCCTTTGCACCTTCGATCACGGTCACTTTGGACCCGAGCCGGACATGGGCCTGAGCCATTTCCATCCCGATCGGGCCACCGCCAATGATAAGAAGATGCTCGGGCTTCTCGCGCAGATCGAAGATCGTCTCGTTCGTATGAACCTCGACATCCCCGATCCCCGGAATTGGCGGCACCAAAGGACCCGAGCCCGTGGCAATCACGAAGCGGCGCGCCTCGATCACCGTGTCGCCGGCCTGCACTTCGGATTTCGAGATGAAGCGTCCGAACTCGCGGATCACGTGAACGCCAAGCCCCTCGAACCGTTCCTGGCTGTCGACGGGGGCGATGGTCTCGATCACGCTCTGCACGTGGTCCTTCGCCGCGGCGTAGCTGACCTCGGGCATCACCGGGGTCACGCCAAAGGGTTTGCCGGTCTGCATCGCATGGGCGTGCTTGCCCGCGGCAAGCAGCGCCTTTGACGGCACGCATCCGTAGTTAAGGCAATCACCCCCCATCTTGTGGCCTTCCAGCAGAACCACCTTCGCGCCCATTTGCACCGCGCCCGCCGCAACCGAAAGCCCGCCCGAGCCTGCGCCGATCACGCAAATATCCGTCTTGATCCGGTTCATGGCTCAGATGCCTTTCTTGCCGCGCAGGGCCTTGAGGAGGATGGGAAGCGCCGCAAGCAGGCTGAGGCCGAGGATCGGCAACAGGATATGCGGCTCGAAGATGACGCCCAGATCCGGGGTCTCTCCACGGGCAAACACTTCGCCCAGACCCGCGCCGACCGAAGTATAGACCACTGCGCCCGGAATGATGCCCAAAAAGGTCGTGACGACGAAGCGAAACAGCGGAACACCCA
Organism: uncultured Alphaproteobacteria bacterium; assembly: GCA_963698645.1. Taxonomy (GTDB): domain Bacteria; phylum Pseudomonadota; class Alphaproteobacteria; order Rhodobacterales; family Rhodobacteraceae; genus Ovoidimarina. The sequence continues at coordinate 567,381 of CAVORP010000001.1, read as the reverse complement.
CCAGCGCAGGAACGAGGTTCGCCACGAAGAACGGCACGGCGGGCACCAGTCGGATCAGAAACAGCGCCTCCCACTGGTTCTCGTCGATCGCTGTCTTGATCTTCTTCACGGCACCATCGGAGCCGTCCATCTTGGCCGCGAGTTTCTCGCCCAGCCCCCAGCGCGCGGCAAGGAAGATGATCGTGGCGCCGATCGTGGCGCCGGTGATGTTGAACAGGGCGCCCGGAAAGGTCGCGAACAGAAAGCCGCCCGTCAGCGTCGCGATTGTCGCCCCGGGAAGCGAAAAGGCCACGATCACGACATAGGCCGCGATGAAGGCCAGAACCGTCAGAAGATAATTGGCGTCCCGGAACGCGATCAGCGCGTCGTGATTCTGCGCCAGCGCATCGAAGCTCAGGTGATCCCGTAGTGTTACGGCACCGACGACAGCGACAGCAAGAATCGCAAATAACGGCAGTTTTCGCAGAAATCCGCTTTCCGCCCGCGGTTGGCTCATATCGGTCACTGGGTCTTTCCTTCTCATGGCTCCGTTGTGTCACAAGATCGTGGCGAAGTCCGACAGTCGGGAACCCTCATCACGCCCGCTTGATGCGTGGTGATGGATGTTTCCGGATTTCAGGTGTTTCAGGTGCGCACTGTAACATTCCGCACGCGTCCGGCGCGGCTTTTGTTGCAAAACCTCGTCGGCATGCGTTGACTTGCTGCGACCTTGGCTCTAAACGGCAGGCTTCTTATGAATGATCGCTCGAATCCAGCCGGGATGAGGGCCTGACCGACGGAGTAGCGCGATGAAACGCACCTTTCAGCCTTCGAACCTTGTGCGCAAGCGGCGCCACGGGTTTCGTGCGCGCATGGCAACCAAAGCCGGCCGCAAGATCATCAATGCGCGTCGTGCGCAGGGCCGCAAGAAGCTGACGGCCTGATCCCAGCAACGGGGCACGGACATGACACCGCCGGGGGCGACAGGGACAGGCAGAATGGCCGGGAACCCTGAACCGCTCCCGGCGGTTTCCGTTCGTCTGGAGGTCATGAAGACCCGGCCCCAGTTTCTGGCGGCGGCGCGTGGCGCGCGGCAGGCCATGCCAGGCCTGGTGGTACAGTCGCGCGACCGGGGCGATGGCGACCCCGTGGTCCATGTGGGCTTCACCTGTTCAAAGAAGGTCGGCAATGCCGTGGCCCGGAACCGGGCCAAGCGTCGGCTGCGCGCCGCGGCGCGGGCGGTCCTGCCGGGCCTGGCGCGACCGGGCTGGGACTATGTCCTGATCGGCCGGGCCGGTGCGACGGCTGACCTCCCCTTCGATCAATTGTCCGGAAACCTGACCCGAGCCATCGAAAAACTGCACGCGGCAAAGCCGAACGGGGTAAAGCCATGACGCCGCTGGCATGGCTCCTCTCCCTTCCAGTCCGCGCCTATCGCGCGGTGTTCAGCCCATGGGTCGGCTTCAACTGCCGCTACGATCCCACCTGTTCGGCTTATGCGCTCGAAGCGCTCAAGGTGCATGGCGGGATCAAGGGCGGCTGGCTGGCGTTTCGCCGGATCCTCCGCTGTCACCCTTGGGGCGGCATGGGCGTGGACGACGTGCCGCCGAAATAGCTTAGCTGTGCAGCGCGTGGGCGATGTCCCGGGTCTGAAGGTACAGCCGCTTGAACAGCTCGAATTGCGTCGCATATTCCGCCGTTCCCACCGGCTCCACCTCGCGCTCTGCAGGGTTCCACTGCTCGATATCCGCGGGCTGGGCCATGCCCATGGTGCAGGCCGCCATGAAGGCATCGCCATAGGAGGCCCCGATGATCTTTTCGCAGACGACCTGCCGAATGCCGCTGATATCCGAGGTGGCCTGAAGCCAGACGGCGTTCTTCGTTCCGCCGCCCACGGCAAGAATGCGCGCGGGTGCGGCGCCTGCATCGGCAAATGTCTCGGTAACATGGGCGGTTCCACAGGCGATCCCTTCGCACAGGGCGCGGAACATATCGCCGCGACTGTGGGTGACGTTCAGCCCGAAGAAGGCGCCCTTTGCCTTGGGATCGTGGATCGGCGTCCGCTCTCCCGAGAAATAGGGCAGCATCAGAAGGCCGCGCGCCCCGGGCGGCGAGGCTTGTGCCTCCTCCGCCAGAACCGGAAAGGCGCTGTCCTTGTCCAGCTCGCGGGCGAACTGATCGCGGAACCAGTGCGTGACCGTGCCGCCCGTGACCATACCCGCCATCGCCGCATGGGTGCCCGGAGACAGCCAAGGCGCATAGTCCAGCCGCGCGTCCCTGATCCGGCTCTCGGTCACCTGGATGAAGAACATGCTCGAGCCGTACATCATCATCATGTCGCCCGCGTGGCGCACCCCCACGCTTACGGCCTCGGCGGCGGCGTCGATCGTGCCACAAGTCACCGGCGTACCCGCGGCAAGCCCGGTCTGGCGCGCGGCCTCGGGTGTGACCTCTCCCGCAATCTCGGACGACCACATCAGGCGCGGCAGCATCTCCGCCGGACAGATGGCCTCCCCCATGTCCGGTGCCCAGCCCTGCGTCTCGACGTCATAGAGCGGGGCGAAACTGCCCGCCGTGTAGTGGTCGATCACGTATTCTCCGGTCAGCCGCTGCACGAGGAAACTGGTGGAGGTCAGGATCCTGGCGGTCTTGGCCCAGAGGTCGGGGTGATTCCGTCTGAACCACAGGACCTTCGGACCCACCGATTGCGAGGTCAGCGCATTGCCGAAGCGCTCCAGTATCGCCTCGGCGCCCAGATCGCGGGTCAGGTCCTCGATCTCCTGCGCCGCGCGGGTATCGACGCCATAAAGGATGCCGTTCATCAGTGGCGCTCCGGTCGCATCGACCGGCAACATGCAGGGCCCGATAGCGGAACAGGCCACCGCGGCGACATCGGTGGGGTCCACGCCGGAAGCCGCCAGAAATCTCGCGCGTGACATGCACGAAATCGCCCCACCAGTCCTCTTCGGGACGATGTTCGGCCCAGCCCGGGCGGGGGATGATCATCTTGTGGTCGCGCACCGCCTGCGACACGATCCCTCCCGAGCCGTCGACCAGAACACCCTTGCTCTGATAGGTGCCGATATCGACGCCGAGTGTGTATTTCATCCGTCCCGCTCCAGCGAAAACCCCGGTCCGATACGCCCGATCGCAGCGGTCAGAAGCTGCACCAGCCCCTCGAGATCGGCCAGATCACAGACTTCCTGGGCCGAATGGGAATAGCGCATCGGAAAGCCCAGATCGAGCGCGGCAACGCCGTGGCCCACAAGCTGGACATAGGACAGGTCGGTCAGGATCCCGGTCTGCGCACTGCGCTGCAGGGCGATGCCGTGTTCGGTGGCCGTGCCCTCCATCAGCGCTACAAGGGCAGGGTGGGGGATCACCCCGTTCAGTGTCCCGCGCCCGTGGAATGAATAGAGGCTCATCCCCGGCCCGCCGCCCAGAACCATCTGGCCCCGATGCGCCATATCAGGCGTGTCAGTGGCCAGCATCAGGTCGATCTGAAACGCGATATCGGGCCGAAGGCGCTGCGCCAGAACCTGTGCGCCGCGCAGGTTGAACTCTTCCTGCACGGTGAAACAGATATGCAGGGTGGGGCGCGCTTCCAGCGCCGCCACGGCCTCGGCCAGAAGGATCAGCGCGGCGCATCCGGCCCGGTCATCGACCGAAGTCCCGGCGATCCGGTTCGCCCCCAGCATATGCGCGTCCGGCCGATATACCACCGGGGTTCCGATCCGTAGGCCCGCCGCCTCGGCCTCGGCCCGACTGGCAAAGCCCGCATCGACGAACAGTTCGGCATAGGGCAGCACCCGGTATTTCTCGTCGGGTTGGGTGGCGTGGTGGCTCTTGTTGGTGATGATCCCCGGCACGTCGCGTCCTTCTCCCACGCAGATGAGTACGGGTTGCGCGGCCAGCGCCCGTTCCGGCACCCCGCCTAGCCGTTCCATCCGGATCAGTCCGTCCTCCTCGATCTTGCGGATCACGAAGCCCAACTGGTCCATATGGGCAAAGACCATGACCGAGGGGCCTTCGCCCTGCAGTGTTGTCCAGAGATTGCCCAGAACGTCCGATTGCGTCTCCAGCCCGGCGGACGCGAGATGCGCCGCGATGGCCCTTCGGACCCGGTCTTCGTGGCCTGACAGGCCCGGCAGGCGCATCAGTTCCTGCGTGATCTCGCGCAACCGGCCCCGCATCGTCATCGTGCCGCCCGTGCGCGGGCCATGAAATCGCTTGCGCGGTCCGGGTCCACAGGGTTCCAGGTATTGCCGTCGACCTTGAGCGAGGACCCCACGACACAGCCATCGGCGATGCGCAGCACATCGGCCACCGTCTCGTGTTTGACGCCCGTATTTGCCATGACCGGCGTGTCCGGCAAGACCGCCTTCACCGCCTCGAGATCCGACAATGCCGCTGCCTCTCCGGTGATCTGACCGGAAACCAACACGGCATCGGGGATCGAGGAAAACACCGCCGACCGGGCCCGGTCGGGCAGGGGGCGGGCATCCAGCGAATGGGCGAACTCGGCCGAGACGTTGTAGAACAGGGCAACATCGCTGGCGCCAAGCCGATTGCGATAGCGCACGGCCCGGCCTGCATCAGGCGTCCAGGGACCCATATCGCTGGCATAGGTCCCGGTGAAGATCTCGCGGACAAAGGCGGCGCCGGTCGCGGCGGCCAGCGCGATGCTGCTTTCGGGGTCCCACAGCACGTTCACACCGAAAGGTACCGTGATCTCGTCGCGCAGACGTCCGATGACATAGGCCATGGTCGCGGTGGAGGCGCGGTCCACGTCGAATTCATAGGGTCGGTCGTTTTCGTTTCCGAACATCACCGCGTCGAACCCGGCCCCCTGTAACGCCTTCAAATCCTTCCGCGCCGCGTCGACCAGTCCGGTCAGCCCCGCATCGGCATCATAAAGCGGTGCGCCGGGCAAGGCGCCCAGATGGACCATGCCGATCACCGGCTTTGCCGTGCCAAAGATCCTTTCGAACCGTTCCATCATGCCTCCCCGAACGTGGCCCCGACCAAAGACTAGCCGGGAAGACCTTGGCCGACTAGGTGAATCATTCTAGCATGTCAGTGGACGAGGGAGGGCTGCCATGACATTGCCGACACGCCATTGGGACCGGATCGGAAACGGCGGTCTGACCTTTACCGAACTGGGGTTCGGCACCGCCCCCCTCGGCAATCTCTATCGCGCGATTTCCGAAGACGACGCGCAGGCGGTGCTGCAGGGCGCCTGGGATGCGGGGGTGCGCTACTACGATACCGCGCCGCTTTACGGGCTTGGCCTGTCCGAAACCCGGCTCAACCATTTCCTGCGCGGCAAGCCACGTGACGACTATGTCCTGTCCACCAAGATCGGGCGGCTTCTGAAGGTCACCACACCCGACAGGCGCGACGGCTTCGGCAAATGGTTCGACGTGCCCGCGCGGAACGAGATCTATGACTACACCTATGACGGGGTGATGCGGTCGCTCGAATTCTCGCTGGAGCGGCTGGGCATCGACCGGGTCGATATCCTCTATGCCCATGATCTCGACATCTTCAACCACGGCTCTTGGGAGGCGCTGGAGCCAAAGCTGAACGAGTTGATGGCGGGCGGATACAAGGCGCTGATGGAGCTGCGCGATCAGGGCGTGATCCGGGCCTTCGGTGCCGGCGTCAACGAATGGCAATCCTGCCAGTGGCTGGCGGAACGGGGCGATTTCGATCTTTTCCTGCTGGCCGGCCGCTACACGCTGCTGGAGCAGGAGGCGCTCGAGACGATGCTGCCGCTGTGCGCGGCGCGCGGCATCGGGATCGTCATCGGCGGGCCTTACAACTCGGGCATCCTCGCCACAGGCCCGAAACCCGGCGCCTTCTACAACTACGATCCCGCGCCGCCGGAGATCCTCGACCGGGTCGCCCGGATCCAAGCCGTCTGCGACCGCCACGGAACGCGCCTTCTGGACGCGGCGTTCCAGTTTCCGCTCCTCCATCCGGCGGTCGTCTCGGTTATCCCCGGCGGACAGGGGGCGGCCGAGATGGCCTCGAACCTCGCGGCATCACGGGCGCGGATACCGCCCGCCCTCTGGGCCGATCTCAAGGCCGAGGGCCTTTTGCGCCCCGACGCGCCAACAGGATAGCACGCATGGTTCAGATCGACGCGCATCAGCATTTCTGGAACCCCGCGCGGGGCGATTACGACTGGATGCCGAAGGACGATCCGATCCTCGCGCGCCCCTATGGCCCCGCCGATCTCGCGCCGCACCTCGCAGAGCACGGGATCGACGCAACGGTTCTGGTCCAGGCCGCGGCGACGGTGGAAGAGACCGAATACATGCTGGGCATCGCCGATGCGACGCCATGGGTGGCGGGTGTCGTCGGTTGGGTGAACTTCGAGCAGCCCTCGCATCTGTCGCCATCTTCGGCGGCTGGCGAAGCATCCGAAATTCAAGGGTGTCCGCCCGATGATTCAGGACATCCCCGATGTCGACTGGATGCTGCGCGACGATGTGCAATGGGGGTTCCGGGCGATCAGCGATCTGGGGCTCACCTTCGATGCGCTCGGCTTCCCGCGGCATCTGGCGAATTTCCACACGCTTCTCAAGCCGGTACCCGGAGATGAAGGTGGTCATCGATCACTGCATGAAGCCGCAGATCGCCGAGCAATCAGAGGATCATTTCCGGCTCTGGGCCGATGGCATGGCGCGGCTGGCGGACCGTGCGGGAACGGTCTGCAAGTATTCTGCGCTGGTAACCGAAGATATCGAGGCATGGACGGTCGACCGCTTGCGCCCCTACTCCGACCATGTCCTGTCCGTGTTCGGACCGGACCGGCTTATGTGGGGGTCGGACTGGCCGGTTTGCCGGTTGCGCACCGAATACTCCGGCTGGCGGCTGGCGGCGGATTCAGTTGACCGACCATCTGGGAACTCATGCCAAGGCGCGGATCTTTGGCGGGACGGCGGTCGACTTCTACGGGCTGGTCCTTTAGCGGCCTGTCATCCCATGAACCGGCGGACCAGTTCCGCGCCGATCCCGGCCCGCTGTGCCACCGGGCGCGAGACCGCAAGCGCTGCAGCGGCCTGACCGAAACGGGCAGCATGGGTCACTGTCTCGCCCGCCGCCAGCGCCGCCGCCAGCCCGCCCAGAAACATGTCGCCCGCGCCATGGGTACTCACCACCTCGACCAGATGCGCGGGCAAGTGGGCTACCTCTCCACCCTCGCACAGCAGAAGACCCTCCGCCCCCAGCGTGACGATCACCGCCGCAGGTCCCAGCCGGGCCAGAGCGCACGATGCATCGGCTGGGTCATCCATCCGGGCCATATCCGCCGCTTCCACCCGATTCACCACCAGAAGACCGCAGCGTGCGAGCAGGGCCGGGTCGATGGGTCGCGCGGGGGCCGCGTTCAGGATCAGGCGCACGTCGCCCGGCAGACGCGCGGCAAGAGCCAGATTGGCGGCCTCGGGCACCTCGTTCTGCATCAGACAGATGCCAAACCTCTCGGGCAATGCATCCCTCCCATCGTTCAGCAGGTTAGCCGCCGAGACGATCACCGCGCCGTAACCGCCGCTCGCATCGGTGATCGCGACGCTCATGCCGGAGGCGCCGGCCACCTCCTGCACCCCTGAACGTTCGACCCCGGCACGGTCCAGTTCCGCAAGCATGGCCGCGCCCGCCGCGTCCTGCCCGACCCGCCCGATCATCGCGACCTCTGCCCCAAGCCGTGCAGCCGCCACGGCCTGATTGCCGCCCTTGCCGCCGAACCGATAATCGACCGCGTGGCCCACCAGTGTTTCGTCCAGCCGTGGCAGGCGGGGGGCATCCACCACGACATCGTGGTGCAGCGCGCCCATGACCAGAATCCGGCTCATGCGCCGTAAAGCGCGGCTGCGACGATCCGCTGGCTCATCGCCGCATCCTGCCGCGAAATCGCCTCGGCCAGATCCCTATCGCCGGCCAAATCCGCCGCCACCTCTCGCAAACGCTCGGTCAGACGGATGTTCGTGCGCGCTTCCTCCACCGGATCAAGTCCGCCATGGTCGGGGAAGGTGTCGAAATAGATCACACCGTCGTAGCCGACCCGGCCGAGTTCGACGAACAGCTCCACCGTCTGCACCGGATGCACCGTGCCCACCATCAGTCCGTCGTCGCGCTTGCCGTACCCGTCGTTCAGATGCACGCCCAAAAGGCGCGAATGGCGCGCGATCAGATGGGCCGCATGGGCCGGCATCTCGTCGGCATAAAGTACATGCGCGAAATCCAGCGTCACGCCGATATTGGGGCGCCCGGCCTCCTTCACCGCCAGAAGTGTGGTCGCCACATCCGGCATAAGCGCATAGGCGCGCGGCTCGTTCGGCTTGTACTCGATGGCGATGTCCACATCCGAATTGTGGTCCGCCACTGCCTGCAACGCGGCGATCGTGTCGTCCCACATCCGCCCATAATCGCCCTGAAACGCGTAATCTACCCCGTCCTGACCCATCCAGAGCGTCATCAGTCGCCCGCCCATGGCCGACAAGTGTGTCGATCCCGGCGCGGGTCACGTCCACGGCTGCCTGCCGCACCTTCGGGTCGGGATTGGTGAAGGCCCCGATCGCAAAGCCCGGGTCGGTGTAATACCGCATCGCCAGCCCGTTCAGCGCCATCCCGGCCTCGCCCAGAAGCTCCGAGACCTGTTCGGGCGAATGATGGGCGAAATGGTCGGGGTAATTCAGGTCGGCGGCATCCAGCCCGCCGACGCGACCAGCGGCACCGATCATCTCGGCGACGGTTGGTTTCGCGACCCCGGAAAGCGCCGCCTTGAACGCGTTCAGGCGCGCGGCATAGCGCGGTCGGTTCAGCAGGGCGGGCGTCATGTCAGGTCCTTCCGAAGGCGGGTTCATTCAGGGTCGAACAGGTCGGGATACGCGCGTTCCAGCGGCACCAGCGCCTTCATCAGTTGCCGCAGATGATGGCGCATCGCGGCCCGCGCAGCGACCGGGTCGCGCGCTTCGAGCGCGGCAAGGATCGCGCGATGTTCGTCAAGGGTCTCGTTCAGCCGGCCGGGCACGGGCAAGATAAGCTGGCGCGCGCGGTTGACCTGAACCCAGGCCGTGTCGGCGACCTGCCGCAGCCGTGGAAAGCCCGTGAAGGACAGGATCAGGCCGTGCATCTCGCCGTCCTGAGCATAGAAGCCGGGAAGGTCGAGATCCTCTACCAGAGCCGCCTGCACCCGCAGTGTCCGACGCAACAGGACAAGTTGCTCTTCAGTCATCTTCGGCGCGATCTCCTCGATCGCTGCAAGTTCGATGGCTTCGCGCAGAAACGCTGCCTCGCGGATCTCGACCATCGAGAAGCGCGAGACAAAACTGCCCGCCTGCGGAATGATCTGGACCAGCCCCTCGGCGGCAAGCCGCGCCATCGCATCCGAGACCGGGCTGCGCGACACGCCAAGGGTTTCGCAGATTTCGCCCTTCTTCAGGGGTGCGCCTGGCCCGAGGCGCAGGGACACGATCGCCTCGCGCAATGCCAGGTAGGTGCGATGGGCGAGCGATCCGGAATAGCTGGCAAGCGGCCGCAGGGGCGGTGGGTCCTGCGCGCCATCCTGAGGTGCATTTGCGGGTATGCCTAACATGTTAGAATGCTAGCGGTCGCTAGCTGCCTGTCAAGCATCGGCCACGGCCCGCAGTATCGGCACGACAGTGGCTCGACGCGGGCGGAATGCTGTGACAGTTTCGCGCGAATGCAAGCGAGCGAGACGAAGACCGTGACCAAGACCGCGACCATGAACAGCGCCGATTTCATCGCCAGTATCCGCGCATGGGCGGCGACAATTCCCCAGGGCGCGCGCCGCGTGCTGGCCATCGCCGGGGCGCCCGGGTCTGGCAAGTCCACTCTGGCTGAAAGCCTCGTCGAAACGCTGGAAGAAACCGATCCCGGATTGGCGGCGATCCTGCCCATGGATGGCTATCACTACGATGACGAGGTGCTCGAGCCGCGTGGTCACCGCCCGCGCAAAGGTGCGCCCCATACGTTCGATATCGGCGGCTATGCTGCGATGCTCGCCCGCCTGCGCGCCAATCTCGAACCGGAAATTGCGGTGCCACGTTTCGACCGCACGCTCGAGATCGCCCGCGCCGGGGCGCGGATCATTCCGCAATCCGTCCGGCTGATCGTGACCGAGGGCAACTACCTTCTGCTCGACCGCCCCAACTGGTCGGCGCTGCGGGCGCAGTTCGACCGCACCGCCTTCATCGATGTGCCCGAGGAAGAGCTCGCCCGTCGCCTTCGGGCACGCTGGGACGGCTACGGGATGGATGAAGAGGCCGTTCGGGCGAAACTCGAGGAAAACGACCTGCCCAATGCCCGGACGGTGATCGCGGAAAGTGTCGATCCGGACGTGCGGGTCACCCCCTGATCCGCGCTTCCCCTTGACGTCACTGCAAAACTCCTCACGCTAGGCGCATGGGCGGTTCAGACCTGATTTCTCCATCGGATACGGCTCGATACCGGGCGCTGCAGGCCTTTGCCGAAGGGCATTCAGACGATCCCTTCGGCGTGATGGGCCCCGGAAAGATCGCCCCCGGTATTCTCACGGCATACGTCCCCGGGGCGGCGCGCCTTGATCTCCTGCAAGAGGGCAAGCGGCATCCGCTCGACCCTGTCAAAGGCCTGCCGTCTGTCTTTGCCGGGAAACTGCCCGGCCCGGGGGCCTATTTGCTCTGCGCCGAGGACGGGCATGGCACGACATGGGAGATCGACGACCCCTACAGGTTCGGCCCGGTTCTGGGCGAGATGGACGAATATCTTCTGGGCGAGGGCACGCATATGCGGCTCTGGCAGGCGCTCGGCGCCCATGTGATGACCCATGAAGGCAGCGAGGGCACGCATTTCGCGGTCTGGGCGCCCAATGCTAGGCGGGTCTCGGTCGTCGGGGATTTCAACCACTGGAACGGGCGCCTGCACCAGATGCGCCGCCGGGGCGCCACCGGGGTTTGGGAGATCTTCCTGCCCGGCGTCGAGGAGGGTGCGGCCTATAAATACGAGCTTCTCGGCCCCTCCGGAGAGGCGCTGCCGCTCAAGGCCGATCCCGTCGGCTTCGGCTCGGAGCATGCACCGTCGAATGCCAGCGTTGTGCGCGATATTCGCGGCTATGGCTGGCACGACGCGGGTTGGATGGAGACGCGCGCCGGGCGGAACGACAGAAGCGCGCCGATCTCGATCTACGAGGTGCAGCTAGGCTCTTGGCGGCGGCGCATGAACGAGGGTGGGCGGCCGCTCAGTTATCGTGAAGCCGCAGAGGAGCTGGTCGATTATGCCGCCGATATGGGGTTCACCCATCTCGAACTGCTGCCTGTGTCGGAATACCCGTTCGACGGCTCATGGGGCTACCAGCCCGTGGGCCTTTTCGCCCCGACGATCCGCTTTGGCCCGCCGCACGAATTCCGCGATCTGGTGGATGCGGCGCATCGCAAGGGGCTGGGCGTGATCCTCGACTGGGTGCCGGGGCATTTTCCAACCGACGCCCACGGGCTGGGTCAGTTCGACGGCACAGCCCTTTACGAACATGCCGATCCGAAGGAGGGATTCCATCAGGACTGGAACACCCTGATCTACAATTACGGTCGCCGGGAGGTTGCCAATTACCTGATTTCAAACGCACTTTACTGGCTCGAAGAATATCATATCGACGGGCTGCGCGTCGATGCCGTGGCCTCGATGCTCTATCGCGACTATTCCCGCGCCGAGGGCGAATGGATCCCCAACAAGGATGGCGGGCGCGAGAATTACGAAGCCATTTCCATGCTGCAACAGATGAACATCCGGACCTATGGCGCGGTGCCGGGCATCATGACCGTAGCCGAGGAAAGCACGTCCTATCCGGGGGTGTCGCAGCCGGTCGACAAGGGCGGTCTGGGCTTCGGCTTCAAGTGGAACATGGGCTGGATGAACGACACGCTGTCCTTCATCCAGAAGGATCCAGTCTATCGCAAATACCATCACAACCAGATGACCTTCGGTCTGGTCTATGCTTTCTCCGAGAACTTCATTCTGCCGATCAGCCACGACGAGGTGGTGCATGGCAAAGGCTCGATGCTGTCCAAGATGCCGGGCTCGGAATGGGAGAAGTTCGCCAACCTGCGTGCCTATTACGGGTTCATGTGGGGGCATCCGGGCAAGAAGCTTCTCTTCATGGGACAGGAATGGGGCCAGCGCGGCGAATGGAGCCATGACACCCAGCTTGACTGGGATGCGCTGAACCAGCCCGAGCATGCGGGGCTGCGCGATCTGGTCCGAGATCTCAACCGGCTTTACCGCGAAACACCTGCGCTTCATGTCAAGGATTGCGAGGGCGAGGGGTTTCAGTGGATCGACGGGGGCGATGCCGAGAACGTCACGCTCAGCTGGATCCGGCGCGGCAATGCGGGTGATCCCGAGGTCGCGGTAATCTGCAACTTCACCCCGGTGGAAAGAACGGGATTCCGGATCGGACTACCACTCACGGGCCACTGGGCCGAGGTTCTGAACACCGATGCCGGGATCTATGGCGGTGGCAATCGCGGCAACTTGGGTGGGGTCACGGCAACGGCCCATCCCAGCCATGGCCAGCCCGCCAGCGCCGAACTAGCACTACCACCGCTCAGCACTATCATACTACGCTACGACAACTGAACATCCGGGAGGGGAGGACCGAATGAAAAGGGCACCCAGAAGGCTTACAAGCCGTTCGATGGCATTCGTTCTGGCCGGCGGACGCGGGTCGCGGCTGAAGGAGTTGACCGACAGACGGGTAAAACCCGCCGTCTATTTCGGCGGCAAGACCCGGATCATCGACTTTGCCCTGTCGAACGCGCTCAATTCCGGCATCCGACGCATGTCGATCGCGACCCAGTACAAGGCGCACTCCCTGATCCGCCATTGCCAGCGCGGCTGGAACTTCTTTCGCGCCGAGCGGAACGAATACCTCGATATCCTGCCTGCCTCCCAACGGGTGGACGAGAACAAGTGGTATGTGGGCACCGCCGATGCGGTGACGCAGAACATCGACATCGTCGACAGTTATGACGTGGATTACGTGCTGATCCTCGCGGGGGATCATATCTACAAGATGGATTACGAGGTGATGCTGCAACAGCATGTGGACGCGGGCGCGGATGTGACCGTGGGCTGCCTCACCGTCCCGCGTGAAGAGGCCACGGCCTTTGGCGTCATGGCGGTGGATGATTCAGGGAGGATCACGAGTTTCCTTGAAAAGCCCGCCGATCCGCCCGCCACGCCCGAAGACCCGACCAAGGCGCTGGCCTCGATGGGGATCTATGTTTTCGATTGGAAATTTCTGCGCGAACGCCTTCTCGCCGATGCGGCGGACCCGAATTCAAAGCATGATTTCGGTGGTGACATCATTCCCGATATCGTGAAGAACGGCAAAGCCGTGGCGCACCGGTTCGACGACAGCTGTGTCCGCCACAGTCCCGAAGCACCGTCCTATTGGCGCGACGTGGGAACCGTCGATGCCTTCTGGCGCGCGAATATCGACCTGACCGATTTCAATCCGGATCTCGATCTCTGGGACAAGGACTGGCCGATCTGGACTTATTCCGAAAGCGTTCCACCGGCGAAATTCATCCATGATGAGGAGAACCGGCGCGGTTCTGCGGTGTCCTCGCTGGTGTCGGGGGGCTGCATCATCTCGGGCACCGAGATCCGCAATTCGCTTCTGTTCACGCAGGTGCATACCAATTCGTTCTCGGTGCTCGATCACGTGATCGCGTTGCCCTATGTGGTCGTTGCCCGGAATGCCCGATTGAAGAACGCTGTGATCGACCGGGGGGTGCAAATTCCCGATGGTCTGGTGGTCGGCGAAGATCCGGCGGAGGATGCCAAGTGGTTTCGTGTGACCGAAGGCGGCGTTACACTCATCACCCAAGGCATGCTGGACAGGCGCGCCGCAGCCAAGTGAGGGTATCGGGATGAAACCCGTTCTGTCGGTCTCGTCCGAATGCGCGCCGCTCATCAAGACGGGCGGTCTGGCCGATGTAGCGGGCGCGCTTCCTGCCGCCATGGCCACGCAGGGCTGGGAGATGCGGACGCTTCTGCCGGGCTACCGGCCGGTCTTGGCGGAACTTGGCCGCGGTCGGGTCGTGATGGAGGAGGATGACCTGTTCGGCGGTCCGGCCCGGATCCGCGGGGTCACCGCCAATGGGACGAAGTATCTGATCCTCGATGCACCGCATCTCTTCGATCGCGATGGCGGGCCCTACAACGATGCGGCCGGGCGCGACTGGCCAGACAATCCCGCGCGTTTTGCCGCCCTGTCATGGATGGCGGCCCGCATCGGCGCGGAAGGGGTGGGAAGCTGGAAACCCCGGGTGGTGCATGCCCATGACTGGCAGGCGGGCTTCGTTCCGCTCTACCTCAAGCAAAGGGACCGGGAAGGTCCCGCAAGCATCCTGACGATCCACAACATGGCGTTTCTCGGGATGGCACCTGCGAACCTGCGCGCCGCCCTCCGTTTGCCGGAAAGCGGCTTTAATCAGGAGGGGTACGAATTCTGGGATCAGATTTCGGCGCTGAAGGCGGGTCTCGTCTGGGCTGATCACATCACCACCGTCAGCCCGTCCTATGCGCGCGAATTGCTGACCCCGGACTACGGTGCAGGTCTTGACGGGCTGATGCGGGCCCGGGCGGCGGACTTGTCGGGCATTCTGAACGGGATCGATCTCGAGGCATGGAATCCGGCCAACGATCCCCATATCGAAACCTATAAGTCTCCTGGCGGCAAGCGCCGGGCGAAGGCCGCGCTGCGGGCGGAGTTCTCGCTGCCCGAAACCGACGGACCGCTTTGCGTCGTCGTCTCGCGCCTGTCCGACCAGAAGGGGCTCGACATCCTTCTCGAGGCGCTTCCGGCCCTGATCGACCGGGGCGGACAACTGGCGCTTCTTGGCTCCGGTGACAAGGTGCTCGAGACCCGATTCCGCGATGCCGCCAACGCCCATCCCAATGTCGCGGTCCATATTGGCTATGACGAAGCGAAATCGCACCGGATGATCGCGGGGGCCGATGCGATCCTCGTGCCCTCGCGGTTCGAACCCTGTGGCCTGACCCAGCTTTACGGTCTGCGCTACGGCACGGTGCCGATCGTGGCCTATACCGGCGGGCTGATCGATACGGTGATCCCGGCCACTCCCATGGGGCTCCGCGCGGGCGTGGCGACCGGTCTTCAGTTTCACCCCGTCACCAGCCATGCGCTGGCGGGCGCATTGATAGAGGCGGTCGCACTCTATAGACAACCGGGGACCTGGGCGATGCTCCAGAAGAACGGCATGCGGCAAGAGGTCGGATGGGAAGCGTCCGCCCCGGACTATGCCGCGCTTTATGAAAAGATGTCCCGTAGCTGATGCATATGCGTATTTCCGTAACAGCAGGCCGGCCTTTGCCACTGGGGGCCACACCCGACGAGGGTGGCGTGAACTTCGCCGTCTTCTCGGCCCATGCCACCCGCATGACCTTGTGCCTCTTTGACGAGGCGGGCCGCGAAACCCGCATCGACCTTCCGGAGCGCGAGGGCCATATCTGGCATGGCCATGTCGCAGGCATCAGGACAGGCCAGCTTTACGGCTTCCGCGCCCATGGCCCCTTCGCCCCGGAAGAGGGCCATCGTTTCAATCCGAACAAGCTCTTGATCGATCCCTATGCCCGGCGGCTCACCGGCCATCCGATCTGGCACGACGCGCTTTACGGTCACACGCCCGGCACCCCGGAGGCGGATCTTGCCTTCGATCCCCGCGACAGCGCACCCTACATGCCGCGCTCGGTCGTGACGCAGCCGCATTTCCCGCACGATCCCCGGCACCCGCGCACGGATCTGCGCGAAACCATCATCTACGAAGCGCACCTGAAGGGTCTGACCCAGCGTCACCCCGATATCGCGCGGCCCGGCACCTTTACCGCCGCAGCTTCGGACCCGATCCTCGATCACCTGACCCGGCTTGGCATCACCGCGATCGAATTCCTGCCGATCCAGGCTTTTCTGAACGACCGGTTCCTGGTGGAGAAGGGCCTGACGAACTACTGGGGCTATCAGCCGATCGGCTTTTTCGCCCCCGATCCCCGATACCTTACCGGCACCGATATCCACGAGGTCCGGCACATGGTCGATCGCTTCCATGGCGCAGGGATCGAGGTGATCATGGACGTGGTCTACAACCATACGGGCGAGGGCGGGGTCGACGGACCCACGCTCTGCTTCCGGGGGCTCGACAATCAAAGCTACTATCGGCTCGAAGGCGACGGGCGTCATTACATCAACGATACTGGCACCGGGAACACGCTGCGTTGCGATCACCCCATGGTGCTGCGGATGATCATGGACAGCCTGCGCTACTGGGTGACAGTGATGGGTGTCGACGGATTCCGCTTCGATCTGGGCGCAACGCTCGGCCGAACCGCTCACGGGTTCGACCGGGACGCGCCGCTGTTTCAGGCGATGCGGCAGGACCCGGTCCTCGCAGGTGTCAAACTTATCGCCGAACCGTGGGATATTGGCCCCGGAGGCTATCAGTTGGGCGGTTTCACCGCGCCATTCCTGTCATGGAACGACAAGTATCGCGACAGCGTGCGCCGGTTCTGGCGGGGCGATGCGGGCATGGCCCCCGATTTCGCCGCCCGGATCGCTGGCTCGGCCGAACAGTTCGACCATTCCGGCCGCCGCGCCACGTCCTCGGTCAATTTCGTCACCGCCCATGACGGCTTCACCCTCGAAGACGTCGTGTCCTATGCCCGCCGCCACAACCTTGCCAATGGCGAAATGGGCCGCGACGGCCATGGCGAGAATTTTTCCGACAATCTTGGCGTCGAAGGCCCGACCGACGACCGCGCGATCCGCAATTCCCGTGCCCAGCGCAAACGCAACATGCTGGCCACGCTGATGTTGTCTCAAGGAACGCCGATGATCCTTGGTGGCGACGAACTGGGCCGCACCCAGTTCGGCAACAACAACGCCTACAATCAGGATAACGAAACGGCATGGATCGATTGGACGGACACCGATCCGGTCTTTCACCGCTTCACCCGCCGCATGATCGCCTTCCGCAAGGATCACCCGGTCGTGCGCCAATCGCTGTTCCTGCATTCCCGCGAGCGCGCGCTCGACGGGGCGCCCGATATCTTCTGGCGGAACGCCGACGGCGTTCCGATGGAGGCTGCGAACTGGCATGACCCGGATTTGCGTCTTGTGTGCGTCGAGTTGCGCACGGCGTCGGGTACGCCGCATTACGCGGCACTGGAATATGCGGTGTTCATCGTCTTCAATGCGGGCCCCGGGGCCGAGGTGGTCGTCCCCGACCCGCCGCCCGGTCAGGTCTGGTCGGAGCAGATCGACACCGCCTTTCCGGACGCGCCCGTGGGCCGGGTCAAGGGCAGCCGGATCAGCGTTGCCGAGAATTCCGTTGCGGTTCTGGTGCTGGAACCCGAAGACTGAGAACAGGAACATCCCATGGAACACCTGACAATCAAGACCGATCCCATCGACGGACAGAAACCCGGCACCTCCGGCCTGCGCAAGCAGACCCGGACCTTCATGGGCCCGCATTACCTCGAAAATTTCGTCCAGGCGATCTGGGACGGGATCGGCGGCGCCAAGGGCAAGACCTTTGTTCTGGGCGGGGATGGGCGCTATTTCAATGACCGCGCGGCGCAGGTGATCCTGCGGATGGCCGCGGCGTCGGGCGCGGCGCGCGTGATCGTTGGGCGGGATGCGCTTCTATCGACTCCCGCCGCCTCGAACCTCATTCGCAAGCGGGGCACCGATGGCGGGGTGATCCTGTCGGCCAGCCACAATCCTGGCGGCCCGGACGAGGATTTCGGCGTCAAGTTCAACATGCCGAACGGCGGCCCGGCCCCCGAAGAGGTGACGAACCGTATCTTCGCCGCAACCAAGGACATCACAAGCTACGAGATTCTCGAAACGCAGGATCTGGACCTGTCGACACTGGGCGAGACCCGGTTGGGTGACATGGTTGTCGAGGTGGTGGACCCTGTCGCGGACTATGCCGACCTGATGGAAACCCTGTTTGATTTCGATGCGATCCGGGGCCTTCTGAAGGGCGGCTTCCGAATCGCGTTTGACGCCATGCACGCGATCACCGGACCCTACGCCACCGAGATTCTGCAAAACCGGCTGGGGGCCACGCCGGGCAGCGTGATGAATGCGACGCCCCTGCCGGATTTCGGGGGCGGTCATCCCGACCCGAACCCGATCTGGGCAAAGCCGCTGGTGGATCTGGTGATGGGTTCCGATGCGCCCGATTTCGCCGCAGCTTCCGATGGCGATGGCGACCGCAACATGATCCTCGGCCGGGGCATCTACGTGACGCCCTCCGACAGCCTTGCGGTGCTTGCCGCAAACGCCCATCTCGCGCCCGGCTATTCGGGCGGGCTATCGGGTGTGGCCCGCTCCATGCCCACCTCCCGCGCGCTTGACCGCGTGGCAGAAGCAAAGGGCCTTGCCTGCTACGAAACGCCCACGGGATGGAAGTTCTTCGGCAACCTTCTGGACGCAGGCCGCATCACGCTCTGCGGTGAGGAAAGTGCCGGGACCGGCTCCGATCACGTGCGCGAAAAGGACGGGCTTTGGGCGGTCCTGCTCTGGCTCAACATCCTCGCCGCGCGCCGCGAAAGCGTGGCCGATATCCTGACCGATCATTGGCGCACCTATGGCCGCAACTACTATTCCCGCCATGACTACGAAGGAGTCGACGCCGATCGCGCGGCCCGAGATGATCGCGGCGATGCGCGCGAAACTCGGCACCCTGCCGGGACAGACCCATGGCCCCCGCACCATCGCCTCCGCAGACGAGTTCGCCTATGACGACCCGGTGGACGGGTCACGCTCCGAAGGGCAGGGGCTGCGCATCACCTTCGATGACGGGGCGCGGATCGTCTTTCGCCTGTCGGGCACGGGTACAGTGGGGGCCACGCTGCGGGTCTATCTAGAAGCCGTCGAAACCGATCCGGCGCGGCTTCACGATGACGCCCAGCACGCGCTGGCCGACGTGATCCGTGCCGCAGGCGATATCGCAGACATCGTCGGATATACGGGCCGTACAGCCCCTGACGTGATGACCTAGCCGATCATCCCGATCCGCTCGAGAAACCAGTAGAAACCCACGATCGCGATTGCGAGCGATCCTACCAGAGAGACCGCACGGAACATTACCGGCAGATCGCGCACAAGGACCTCTTCGTCGTCGAGATGCGCGATATCGGAGGCCGCGCGGGCGATCAGGATCAGCACGAAGGCGCAAAGGATCACGGCCAATTGGCCGAGCTCGACGCCCACGTTGAACGACAGGAGCGCCAGCACGAACTGGCCCTGTGGCAGCCCCACATCGCTCAGCACACTCGCGAAACCCAGCCCGTGCAGCAGGCCGAAGACAAAGACGACCCCGGGCCTGAGCCAGCCCATGGCAGGGCGGAACAGGTTTTCGACCGCCACATAGGTGATCGAGATCGCAATCAGTGCCTCCACCAGCCACATCCAGCTTTCGGGGATCGAGATGATACCCAGCGTGGCCAGCCCCAGCGTGATCGTATGGGCCAGCGTGAACGCGCTGATCTGCCACAGCAAAGGGCCCCATTTCAGGGCGAAAAGAAACAGGCCCAGGACGAACAGGATATGATCCAGCCCCTTGGGAATGATATGGTCGAACCCCGACAGGACAAAGGTCTGAAAGGTCTGGGCGGCCGTCGGCGCGAACCCGCCCGCCCGTGCGATAGGCTCGCTCAGATCGCCATCTTGCAGAAACGCGGTATAGGCTCCCTCGACGCCCTGCTGGCGCACGATCGAGCCCGCCCAGAGATGCATCCCATCCAAAGGTCACCGTCTGCGTCCCGGGCGGCAGGTCCGCCACCATCGTAAAGGTGGAATAGCGTGGTAATTCTATGTTTTCCACGACGGGGACGCGCACCGAAGTGATCCGCGGGGAAAGCGCTGTGTCATCGGCTTTCAGCGTGATCCGGGCCGCGATCTCGGGCCATTTCTCACGGAATTCGGCCTCAAGCGCTGCCGCGTCAAGGGCGCGCATACGGTCATAGGCCCCGGCATTCGCGGAATCGTTGGTGTCCGCCAACCCGGCAAGATCAACGCCTGCCAGCGGCGCCTCCAACGTCATCGTGACGTCGATGGAAACGGCATCTTCGCCAATGGTCAGATCCGAGATCGCGGGCTGAACCTCATGGGCTTGCGCGGCCGCGCCAAACAGCGCGATAAGGACAAGCGCCCTTGACAGACAGTTCCACAACCACACCCTCGAACGTGCAACATGCATCGGAAACGCACCCATGATCATTCGCAACCTCTTTCGCCACTCTCGCTCTCGCACTTAGCACAACTGCCGCGGCAGGCCATGAATTCTGGATCGACCCGATTGACTTTTCTTGTGCCTTCCGGCGCGCCGGTCGTCGCCGATATTCGCGTGGGGCAGGAGTACGAGGGATCGGCATCGGCATGGATTCCCGCGGAACTTCCGCATCTTCGAGATCGCCCAGGGCGATGTCCGGACGCCGGTCGAGGGCCGGATGGGCGATCGCCCGGCGCTCAACCAGACAGCGCCCGACGGGCTTGCCATTGCCCTTCACGTGACAACGGATAGCCGGATCACATGGAAGGAATTCCAGAAGTTCGAGGATTTCGTCCGTCACAAGGATGCAGAGTGGACGTTGTCCGAACATGCTGCGCGCGGTCTGCCCGAGGCGGATTTTTCCGAGGCCTATTCCCGCTATGCCAAATCGCTGATCGCAGTCGGCGATGGGGCGGGGGCCGATCGCGACTACGGGCTTCTGACCGAACTCGTCGCGCTTGCCAACCCTTATACCGATGATCTCTCGGCCGGTTTCCCGTCCGGCTTCTGTATCAGGGAGCGCCGCGCGCCGATGCCCAGATCGAGGTCTTTGCAAAGGACGAGGCCGGCGCGGTGACCATCAGCACGGTGCGCACGGATGCCGAGGGCCGGGCGGTCGTTCCGGTTACGCCGGGCCGAGGTACATGCTGGATGCCGTGGTGTTGCGGGAACCGTCAGAGGCGCTTGCCGCAGAACGCGATGTCGTCTGGGAAAGCCTCTGGGCCAATCTGACCTTCGCGGTCCCGCGCTGATAGGCGGGGCGCCGCAAAGATCAGTCGTGATCGCTGTCGATAAGCCAACCGCCGGGGCCCGCGATGTGGTCGGGCAGAGTGACGATGAATACCTCGCGCAGCACAAGGCAGGTGATGGCACTCATGACCAGGGTATCGAACGATACAGTAAACAACGCTTCCATCGGGACCTCCATTTCACTGATGCCTTTGAACACCGGATTCGCGGCGCGAAATGGGCGGCAAGAGGGTTTTTGCGCCTCAAAGCCGGGCCATTTTGAGACATTTCCTACTTAATGAGGGGTAAAAGCCTGTTCGGTACGGGGCTGTTTCCGATCCGCGAACAAGAGATCAGGCAAAGGGGTCTTCGGGATACCTGACTTCCGAAAGATAAAGACCGTCCGGAGGTGCCACTGGCCCGCAAGCGGCCCGGTCGCGGGCTTCGAGAGCGCCCCTCAGGTCATCGCGGTCCCATTTGCCCGCGCCGACCCATTCCAGCGAACCTACCAGCGACCGCACCTGATTATGCAGGAAGCTGCGGGCGCGCACGTCGAACCGAATCTCTTGCCCGCCCGGATAGGGACGCGTGCTGACATCCAGACGGTCCAGCGTCTTGATCGGGCTGTCGGCCTGACACATGGTAGAGCGGAAGGTCGTGAAATCATGACGGCCCAAGAGAACCTGCGCCGCATCGGCCATCGCCCCGGCGTCAAGATCGCGTGTCACCCGCCAGATCAGCCCCGCGTCATGGGTCAGGGGCGGGCGTCGGCAGACAAGGCGATAGACATAGCGCCGCTCGACCGCCGAGAACCGCGCGTGCCAGTCATCGGCCACCCGCGCGATCCCGACGATCGCCACCGGCTGGGGCTTGAGATGCCAGTTCAGAGCCTCGCCTAGTCGGAACGGCTCCCAATCCCGCGCCATGTCGCAATGGGCCACCTGACCCCAGGCATGAACGCCCGCATCGGTACGGCCTGCGGCGGCGATCGAGGGCAGATCCTGTTCGAGCCGGGCCAGAGCCGCTTCTATCGCACCCTGAACCGACGGCAGTCCGGTCTGCCGCTGCCAGCCCGCGAAGGGACTGCCATCATACTCGATTTTGAGCGCATAGCGGGGCATGGGCGGGACTTATCGCGGGCCCGGCCCGCACGCAATCCATCCCGGGCCATCACTCGGCAACTGGGAAACCCGCGTTTTCCTTCCCCTCTGGCAGGTCCGGTCCCGGCTCCCTATGTTGAGCGTCGAACCGGGCAAAGGACCATCGGGTGATCCTCAACGATATCGCAGACGGGCTGACACGGGGTGTCGAATTGACATTGTCCACCGTATCGGAGGCATTCTTCGAGCCCGTGATCCGCCTTGGCGTCACCGGGCTGTCGCGGGCGGGAAAGACCGTTTTCATCACCTCGCTTGTGGCGAACCTGATCGGGCGCGACCGGATGGGTGCGCTTGCTGCCGCCGCCGATGGCCGCATTCGCGCGGCCTATCTTCAACCGCAACCGGACAATACAGTGGCGCGGTTCGACTATGAATCGCATCTGGCGGCCCTCACCGGCCCCACGCCGCACTGGCCCGACGGGACCCGCGCGGTCAGCGAACTGCGCCTGTCGCTCAGGGTTCAGCCATCGGGGCTGTTGGGCGGAATGTCCGGGCCGACGCACCGTGCATCTCGATATCGTGGATTACCCGGGCGAATGGCTTCTGGACCTGTCGCTGCTCGACAAGAGCTTTTCCGACTGGTCCGCCGAAACCCTGGCACGGCTGGAAAGCCGCCAGATCGCACGCGGCTTTCTGGCGACCCTTGCCGAGGCGGACCCGGATGCCCGGCTTGACGAACTACAGGCCAAATCGCTCGCGGCGGCATTCACCGGCTACCTCCGGTCGGCCCGTGCCGAGGGGCTGTCGGATTGCACGCCGGGCCGGTTCCTTCTGCCCGGTGACCTCGCGGGCTCCCCGGTTCTGACATTCGCCCCCCTTCCGCGCCCGGAAACGCCCCGCCGTCACGCGCTCTGGCGCGAATTCGAGCGGCGCTTCGACGCCTACAAGCGCGAGGTCGTCAAACCCTTCTTCCGCGACCATTTCGCCCGGATCGATCGCCAGATCGTGCTGGTCGATGCGCTGGGCGCGATCCATGCAGGTCCCCCGGCGGTCGAGGATCTGCGCCAGTCCATGGCCGATATCCTTGCGGCCTTCCGGCCGGGGCGGAACGCCTTTCTGTCGCAGCTCTTTCTGGGGCGGCGGGTGGAAAAGATCCTGTTCGCCGCCACCAAGGCCGATCACCTTCACCAGTCCCAGCATGCCCGTCTGACCGCGATCATCGAGGCACTCGTGGCCGATGCCCGGTCGCGTGCCGATTTCGCGGGGGCCGAGACGGCGGCCATGGCCATCGCCGCGCTGCGGGCCACGACCGAAGACAGCATCGACCATCAGGGCCGCACGCTCGACGTCGTGCGCGGCATCCTGCGCGATACGGGGAAGAGCGCGGCCTTCTATCCCGGCGATTTGCCCGCGGACCCGGCGCATCTTCTCGTCCCGGCCCGTCAGGGGGCCGAGAAATGGCTCGATCAAGACTATGCAGTGATGAACTTCGCACCCCGTCCCGCTGACGCTCAAACCCGGCGAGGGGCCACCCCATATCCGGCTTGACCGCGCCGCACAGTTCCTGATCGGAGACCGGCTGTGACCGACCCGCAGAAAGGCCCCGTCCTGATCGAAATCGACGATACCGGTCCGACGCCAGCCGAGGCGCCTCCCATTGCCGACGAGGGCCCCACGGGTCAGGCGATGCAGACCATGGCGGTGATCGCCGCCCGGCGGCCCTCGCGCCTCGTGCGGTGGTTCTGGCGTCTGCTGGCGGCGCTCGTCACCTTTGGCCTGTCGCTCTGGGCCTGGGATTTCGTCACCGGGCTGATCGCGCGGAACCCGGTCCTCGGCTATATCGCGCTGGGCCTTACCGGGCTGTTTCTCCTGGTCTGTCTTGCCATCATCCTGCGCGAAGTCGCGGCGCTCTCGCGCCTGTCCCGCCTCGACAAGATCCATTCGGCGGCCGAAGCGGCGCGACGCGCAGCCGACCTTCCGGCGGCGCGCGACGTGACCCGGCGCATCCTGTCGCTCTATGCAGGCCGCGCCGATCTCAGATGGGGGCGCGAGCGGCTTGAAACGCGCCTGTCCGAGGCGTTCGACGCCGATACCCTGTTCGACCTGACCGAGGCAGAATTGCTGAAACCGCTCGACACCGCCGCGCGGGCCGAGGTCGAGGCCGCGGCACGTCAGGTCGCCACGGTCACGGCCCTTGTCCCCATCGCGCTGGCCGATGTGTTCGCCGCTCTTGCCGCGAACCTGCGGATGATCCGCCGCATCGCCGAGATCTACGGCGGGCGCGGCGGCACCCTTGGGGCATGGCGGCTGACCCGCGCGGTCTTTGCCCATCTGGTGGCCACTGGCGCCGTGGCGGTCGGTGACGATCTCCTGGGATCGCTGGGCGGCGGTCATCTTCTGGCCAAGATCTCGCGCCGGTTCGGAGAGGGTCTGGTAAACGGTGCACTCACTGCGCGGGTGGGCATCGCCGCGATCGAGGTCTGCCGCCCACTTGCCCTTCCACGGGCAGAAGCGCCCTTCGGTCTCGGGCACTGTGCAGAGGGCCCTCACCGGGCTATTTGCCAAAGCAAGCTGACCGGAGACGCCAATGGAATCCCTTGCCGCCGACCTTGCCACCATGGTGCGCACCCCGCTTCACGAAAGCCACGTTGCGGCCATGCGCCGTATCGGTCGCGAGGTGACTTACGACAAGGGCAGTATGGTCGTTCAACCGGGCGAGCCGATGGACCAGTTCCTCTATGTTCTGGATGGCGAGATTGAGTTGCTCGACCCGGTTTCGATGACACGCCGCGTCGCTTTCACGGTTGGTCCGACCCAGTTTCTGGGCGAGATCGGATTTCTGTCGGGAAGCCGGTTTTCAATGCCCATGCGTGCGGTTCAGAACAGCCGCCTGCTATCGGTAGATCGCGACAAGATGCTGCGGCTCATGTCCGAGATCCCGGAAATGAGCGATATCATCATCACGGTCCTTGCGGCGCGGCGCAGGCGCCAGCTGGAACAGGGTGATTCCAGCCTGACGATCATCGGCGCCGAGGCGGATCGAAACCTGTCCCGTATCGCGGTATTCGCATCACGAAACCGGATTCCGGTCCGCATGATCCCGTTGGAAACCGATGAAGCCCGCGAAGAGGCGGAGGCCTGTGCGCTGATGCCCTCGGAACCTGCGGTGATCTTCGGCAAGGAGCCTATCGAAGATCCGACACCTGCGCGTGTGGCGCGCATCCTCGGTCTCGATCTGGCCGCGGAAACGGACCACGTCTACGACGTCGTTATTGTAGGCGGCGGTCCGGCAGGGGTTGCGGCAGGCGTCTATGCCGGGGCCGAAGGGCTGTCTGCGCTGGTACTGGACGATCTGGCGATTGGAGGACAGGCCGGAACATCCAGCCGCATCGAGAATTACATGGGCTTTCCCACAGGCATTTCAGGGGCTGATCTCTGCTGGCGCGGCGAAGTGCAGGCGATGAAATTCGGCACCAAATTCGCTGTCCCGCGCCGCGCAACCGCGCTCAAGCGTGAGGAGGATGGGACATTCTGCATCACCCTCGACAATGGCTCTGACGTCTGTGCCCGTTCGGTCATCGTCTCGACGGGTGTACAATATCGCCGCCTTCCCGTCGAAGGGCTCGAAGGTTTCGAAGGGGCGGGCATCTACTACGCGGCCACGGATCTCGAGGCGCGCTTTTGTCAGGAGACCGAGGTGGTGGTGATCGGTGGCGGGAATTCCGCCGGACAGGCCGCGATGTTCCTGTCGCGTACGGCGAAACACGTTCATGTTCTGGTGCGCGGTTCCTCGCTGGCCGCGTCGATGTCGGACTATCTTCTTTCGCGGCTCGAGCGGGATCCGGCGATCACCATCCATTACAGCACCCAAATGACAGCGCTTCACGGCGACGGTCAGCTTGCCGGTGTGACAATTCACGATCGCGCCAGAGCGCAAGACTGGCACATCCCGAGCCGCGCGGTCTTCGTTATGGTGGGCGCCGCACCCAATACGGATTGGCTTTCCGGCCTTGTGGATCTCGACGAAAAGGGATTCGTCAAGACCGGCGACGCCTGCGGCGCCGTTTCGCCATATGAAACTTCGCATCCCGGGATTTTCGCGGTCGGAGACGTGCGGGCGGGTTCCGTCAAACGCGTGGCGTCCGCCGTCGGCGAGGGCTCGGTCGTGATTTCGAAGGTCTGGGAACACGTGAACGGCTGATCCGGGGCCTCCCTGTGCCGATGGCAGGTCTGGCAACCCACGGCTTTGATCCGCCTCAAGGAATTTGCGGAATCACGCATCAGACTGGCGGTATGAAGGAACATGGCCACTCTCAAGCCGAGATCACCGCCCGTATCGCCGCTTCGAACAGCCCGGGTACCTGCGCGACTGCGTCTATGGCGCGATCGACGGCTGCATCACCACTTTCGCCATCGTGGCGGGGGTGGCCGGCGCGGGGCTGTCGCCGCGCATCATCATCGCGCTGGGGCTTGCGAACGTGCTTGCCGACGGGTTCTCGATGGCGGCTGCGAATTATTCGGGCATCAAGGCAGAGGCCGACAACATAGCGCGTCTGCGCATGGTCGAAGAACGCCATATCCGCGACGATCCCGAGGGCGAACGGCAGGAGCTTGCGCGAGATCCTTCGGATCAAGGGCCTGTCTGGCGAGCGTGCTTGAGGCCGCGACCGAGGCGATTTCCGCCGACCGGGGCAAATGGATCGACCTGATGCTGGTGGATGAATACGGGCTTTCCCCGACCCAGCCGCGCCCGTTTCGCGCCGCCCTTGCCACCTTCGCGGCCTTCCTTGCGGCAGGACTCGTGCCGCTGATCCCGTTCATCCTTGCCCTCGAGAACGCTTCGCGCCCGCGATCGGCCTGACCGCGGTCGTGTTCTTCTCGATAGGTGACGCTCAAGAGCCACTGGTCGCTTGGCGCCCTGGTGGCGGTCTGGTCTCGAGACTCTCGCCATCGGCGGAGTCGCCGCCGCAATCGCCTTTGGCGTGGGTTCGATGTTCCACGCCTGAGCATCGATCCGCGATGCAGATCTCGATGCGCATGAAATACACATGCTATGCGCATGGTTTCCGCATCGCGGTTTTTGACGTCTTGCCGCCCCTTGCCGCGCCGCCTATAACCCTGCTCAGGATGACTTATTTCGCGATTATCATTCGAATTACGGGCCCGGCGCTCTGATCCCTGAGCCGCCGGGACAAGGCGTATGACCCGTCGCGCCGCCTCCTCATCCTGTTTCCGAATTGCCCTTAAGGACACGTCCCATGTGTGCCGATACGCCTGACTACAAAGAGACACTCGCCCTTCCCGAAACCGATTTCCCGATGCGCGCGGGCTTGCCGAACCGCGAACCCATGTGGCTGGAAAAATGGGAGAAAATCGGAGTCTATGACCGGCTGCGCGAAAAGACGGGGCCGCCAACCCTTCACCCTTCACGACGGTCCGCCCTATGCGAACGGTAACCTTCATATCGGTCACGCGCTCAACAAGATCCTGAAGGACATGGTGGTGCGCAGCCAGCAGATGATGGGCCGCGATGCGCGCTACATCCCGGGCTGGGACTGCCACGGCCTGCCGATCGAATGGAAGATCGAAGAGAAGTACCGCGCCAAGGGGCAGGACAAGGATCAGGTCGACATCGTCGATTTCCGGCAGGAATGCCGCAAGTTCGCCGAAGGCTGGATCGACGTCCAGCGCAGCGAATTCAAGAGGTTGGGCGTCACCGGCAAGTGGGAAAAGCCCTATGTGACGATGGACTTTCACGCCGAACGGGTGATCGCCGAAGAGTTCCAGAAATTCCTGATGAACGGCACGCTCTACCAGGGTTCGAAGCCGGTGATGTGGTCGCCGGTCGAGAAGACCGCGCTGGCCGAGGCAGAGGTGGAGTACCACGACCATCAGAGCCACACGATCTGGGTGCGGTTCCCGGTTGTGAGCGCCGGAGCCTCCGGCGGGGATATTTCGGAAGAGAAGAAGGGGCTGTCGGTCGTCATCTGGACCACCACGCCCTGGACGATCCCTCAGAACCGCGCGGTCTGTTACGGACCTGATATTTCCTACGGGCTATACGAGGTCACGGCCGTTCCCGACGAGTGCTGGGCGCATGTGGGTGAGCGCCTTCTTGTGGCCGATGCGCTGGCCGAAAGCATTTTCACGCAGGCCCGTGTCGGCATGGAGGGCGTGACGCGCCTTCGCGATGTGTCGGCAGACGCACTTTCGGGGCTGGTCTGCGCGCATCCTTTACGGGGTGTGAACGGGGCGAACGGCGAGTGGGACTACGATGTACCGCTTTTCCCGGGCGATCACGTGACCGACGATGCGGGCACGGGTTTCGTCCATACAGCGCCCAGCCATGGCGACGACGACTATCAGATCGGCCTGAAGTACGGGCTTCCGATGACCTATAACGTCATGGAAGACGGCAGCTTTCGCGAAGACCTTCCCGTTGTTCGGCGGCGCGATGATCCTGAAGCCGAACGGGAAAGAGGGCGACGCGAACAAGGCGGTCATCGACAGCTCTGGTCGAAGTGGGTGCGCTTCTGGCGCGTGGCCGGCTGACCCACAGCTACCCGCATTCATGGCGGTCGAAGGCGCCGCTCATCTATCGCAACACGCCACAGTGGTTCGCCGCGATCGACAGGCCGGTGGGCGATGGGCAGGACACCTATGGCAAGACGATCCGCGAGCGTGCGCTGACCTCGATCGACCAGCTTGTGACCTGGACGCCGCAAACCGGGCGCAACCGGCTCTATTCGATGATCGAGGCGCGCCCGGATTGGGTGCTGTCGCGCCAGCGCGCCTGGGGCGTTCCGCTGACCTGCTTCGTCCGCAAGGGCGCCAAGCCCGATGACGCGGATTTCCTTCTGCGCGATCCGGCGGTGAATGCCCGGATCAACGAGGCGTTCGAGACGGAAGGGGCGGATGCCTGGTACAAACCGGGCGCCAAAGAACGGTTTCTGGGTAACGATCACAATCCTGACGACTATGATCAGGTCTTTGACATCCTGGATGTATGGTTCGATTCCGGTTCGACCCACGCGTTCGTCCTTCGGGACCGCGAAGACGGCTCCGAGGACGGGCTGGCCGATCTCTATCTGGAAGGCACCGACCAGCACCGGGGGTGGTTTCATTCCTCGATGCTGCAGGCCTGCGGAACGATCGGGCGCGCGCCCTATCGCGGCGTGTTGACCCATGGGTTCACGCTTGATGCCAAGGGCAACAAGATGTCGAAATCACTTGGCAATACGGTGGCGCCGGAAAAGGTGGTGCAGCAATACGGTGCCGATATCCTGCGTCTCTGGGTCGCCCAGTCGGATTATACGGCGGACCTGCGGATCGGCGACGAGATCCTGAAGGGTGTTGCCGACAGCTATCGGCGATTGCGCAACACACTGCGGTTCCTGCTGGGCAATCTGGCCGGCTTCGACGAGGCCGAGCGCGTCGCTCCAGCGGAGATGCCCGAGCTTGGAACGCTGGGTCCTGCACCGGTTGGCCGAACTCGACCACAAGGTGCGCACGGGCTATGCGGCCTATGACTTTCAGGGCGTGTTCCAGGCGATCTTTACCTTCGCGACGGTCGATCTTTCGGCCTTCTACTTCGACATCCGCAAAGATGCGCTTTATTGCGACGGACCCGTCCGAGCGGCGTCGTGCGGCACGGACGGTGCTTGATATCCTGTTCCACCGGCTGACGACATGGCTTGCGCCGATTCTCGTCTTCACCATGGAGGAGGTCTGGCTGGAGCGGTTCCCGGGCGATGACAGTTCGATCCATCTTCAGGATATCCCCGCGACGCCTGCGGATTGGCGCGACGAGCCGCTGGCGGCAAAGTGGGCAGCGATCCGGCGGGTCCGCCGTGTGGTGACCGCCGCGCTCGAGATCCAGCGGCAGGACAAGGTGATCGGCGCATCGCTGGAAGCAGCACCCGTTGTGCATGTGCGGGATGCCGACACTCTGGCGGCGGTGAAATCAGTTCCCTTCGAGGATGTGTGCATCACCTCTGCGATCGGGTTGACCGCCGATCCGATCCCGAACGAGGCGTTCCGCATGCCCGAGATCGAGGGTGTTGGCGTGGTGTTCGAGAAGGCGGATGGCGCAAAATGTGAGCGCTGCTGGAAGATCCTTCCGGACGTGGGCCTGCATTCCCATCCCGGCACCTGCGGGCGATGCAACGGAGCACTGGGGTAGTCTCTGTCCGGGCGCGGTTCCGCCGCGCCCGGACGGGGCTGATCCGTACCTCTGGTGTCACCTTGATCTCGAACTCAGGGGTTGATTTCCGAAGCCTCCACTGGTCATGAACCTGCAAAGGGATGAACCCCTATCGATCTCCGATCGCAGTGCAATTCGATGATCCTCGTTTCCCTAGGTCCATCAAGTCTTTGCCGATGCTCCGAGCCGCAGACGGTCAGGATCTCTCGGCATTCGTCCTAGAGCGGCTCCCGGTAGACAAGCTGTTGCACCGCGCCTGCGCCCAGAAGATATGCGGTGGTCAGGATCAGCCCCCAATTCGCCCAGCTTTCAGGGTGGAAATCGACCCATGCGGCCCAGCCGGCAAAGAACGTCCATGCAAGCGCGGTGGGCAGGTTGATCCAGCGCCAGCGATCGGTGCGGACGGGATGGATGAACTTGATCGGCGCGAACATCAGGGCTGCCAGGGCCACGACAACGACCAGCGATATCCAGAAATTCGGCTCGACCGCAAACAGGACCAGAACCACCATGTTCCAGCAGGCCGGGAAACCCGAGAACGAGTAGTCCCTTGTCTTCATCCTGGTATCGGCAAAGTACATTGCGCTGGCAAAGGTGATAACGATGATCGCGCACCAGCCTGTCCAGCCCGGTAGAAGTCCCGAGGTGAACAGCGCATAGGCCGGGATGAACGTATAGGTCAGGTAGTCAATGATCATGTCCAGCAGGACACCGTCATAGCGCGGTGCGTTGTCCTTGACATCATAGTGTCGGGCAAGCGGCCCATCGATCCCGTCGACCGCGAAGGCCACCACCAGCCAGAGAAACATCAGGCTCCATTTCTGTTCCGACGCGGCAAGCATGGCGAGCATGGCAAAGACCGCACCGCTCGCGGTCAGGAGGTGGACGCCAAGCGCGCGCAGGCGTGGGGGGGGAGTTTCGGCTGTCATAACCGCGTCATGGCCCAAATTCCGAACAGGCGCAAACGCTCATGATCTTGGATGCGCCGCGCGGTAGACTTCCATCAACCGGCTCGTATCGACGGCGGTATAGGCCTGCGTGGTGGACAGCGACGCATGGCCAAGAAGATCCTGTATGGCGCGAAGATCGCCACCTGCCGCAAGTAGGTGCGTCGCAAAGCTGTGGCGCAGGGCATGGGGCGTGGCCGAGCCCGGGAAGCCCCAATTGCGCGCGCACGGTCTGCATCATCCGCTGGACGAGGCGCGGACTGAACGCTCCGCCCCGGACGCCCCGGAACAGGGGCTGATCGGGAGTAAAGTCATGGGGACAAAGGTCAAGATACCGGTTCACCGCTGTGCGGGCGGCGGGGATCACCGGGACAAGTCGCTCCTTGCCGCCCTTTCCGAGAATCCTGAGCACGTCGGGCAGGGGCGCATCGCGCGACTTGAGAGCAAGTGCCTCGGAAATCCGCATCCCCATCCCGTAGAGAACGGTGACCACTGCCGCGTCCCGGGCCGCGATCCAGGGTTCGGAAGATTGTGCGCCTGCTCCTTCGATCACTGCGCGTGCGGCCTCTTCGGCAAGGGGTCGCGGCAGTTTCGCCTGGAATGAGGGACTTCGAACGGAAAGGACCGCCGTCGGATCGAACCCGTCCCGCTCGGCCAACCAGCGGATGAAGTTCTTGACGGAAGACAGCGCGCGAGCCAGCGACCGGGCCGAAAGACCGCGTCCGCGTTCATGTGCCATCCACGCGCGCATGTCCGACAGGGTCAGTTCTGCCAAGGCGCCCGTTCCGGCAGGCCCCCCCCGATGGGTGCCCAGAAAGCTCAGAAACGCCAGAACATCGGCCCGATAGGCCTCCGCTGTTTTCGCCGCACGCCCCTGCGTCCCGGTCAGCCCCGCAAGCCAGTCTTCGAGCGCCCGCGCGGCACCCTCGGAGACCGGGGTCAGGCTCATGCCAGCCAGCGCCGTATGGCCCTTTCGACGGCGGCGCCGAAGAAACCCAGGAGATCGGTACCTTGTGCCGAGGTGAACTGATGCGGGTCCTCGGCCCCCATGGCGAACATCCCCGGCAGGCGTCCAGAGCCGAAATCCAGCTTCAGACAGGCCTCGGACCTGATCCAGTCGCCGCCATCACCATAGATGCGGCCTTCGCCCTCACCGAGTTGACGAAGCGTGACTGGACGGACCGGCGATTGCCGTCCGCGAGAGATATAGTCATCCACATAGCCATGGGGCACGACGATCATGACGTCGTGTACGGTGTCTAGATCATGGGTTTCGCCCGTACCATCGGTTTCCAGCAGCAGGCGCGCGCTGTCGACACGCAGAATCTCGGCGACGTCGGTGCAAAGCTCGGTCAGAAAAGTGGTGAAATCGGTGGCCTCGAGCATCCGCAGAACGGCCCGGTGGATCTGATTGGTGCCGGCGAGGTTCTCATAGGCCGCCGCGATCACGCTCCGATGCGTATCTTCGAGCCGCATCAGCCGCGTCTCAAGCCGCTCCATGGCGATACCGCGCAGGTCAACGACATTCGATCCCAGCGCCCGTTCGTTGGCGCTGACCAGCGCGCGCATGACGCCCGGATCCTCGAGGATCATGTCTGGTTCCGCCAGAATCCGGTCACGCAGCTTTTCACGCGTAGCAGCGTTGTCGCTCATGGATGCCCCCTCGGCTGGATCAGGTTCCGGGGTAGCCTCCCCGAAGTTATCCACAGGTATGCCAGAGCAGGGTGGACGCCCTCAAGTCTCTCGGGACGGCTATGGGGAAGATCGGCCCGGAGCGCGGCGGATCGGCCACGGTGGCCGATCCTGTCTTGGTGCTACAGGATCTTCTGACCCGTCTTTTCCCAATCCTTGAGGAAACCCTCGAGGCCCTTGTCCGTCAGGGGGTGCGCGGCCATCTTTCGGATCACTTCGGGCGGCGCTGTCGCTACGTCCGCGCCAATCCGGGCCGCATCGGTCATGTGGTTAACCGTGCGGATCGAGGCCGCGAGGATCTGGGTCTCGAACCCGTAGTTGTCGTAGATCTCGCGAATATCCGAGATCAGGTCCATCCCGTCGAGGTTGATGTCGTCGAGCCGTCCGATGAAAGGCGAAATGAACGTCGCGCCAGCCTTTGCCGCCAGAAGCGCCTGGTTGGCCGAGAAGCAGAGGGTGACGTTGACCATCCGGCCTTCGCCTGAGAGCACCTTGCAGGCCTTCAACCCGTCCCAGGTGAGAGGCACCTTGATGGTGATGTTATCGGCGATCTTCGCAAGCTCGCGACCTTCGGCGATCATGCCCTCGGCGTCGAGCGCGACCGTTTCGGCGCTGACTGGACCCGGGATCATCTCGCAGATCTCCTTGGTGACTTCCTTGATGTCACGGCCGGATTTCATGATCAGCGACGGGTTCGTCGTGACCCCATCCACCATGCCCAGCTCGTTCAATTCGCGAATCGCATCCGTATCGGCGGTGTCTACGAAGAATTTCATGGCTGCTCCCTTGGCGTTCGGTTCAAGTTGCGGCACTGATAGCCTATCGGTGCCGGGGTCTGAACCCTCAAATTTGCGCCGCCACCCAACATAGGATCGCGCAGATGGATTTTTCTCTTTGGTTGGCGTTCGTCGCGGCTTCAACGGCGCTTCTGCTGATTCCGGGGCCGACTGTCCTTCTGGTGCTGGCCTATGCGGTGGGACAGGGCAAGCGCGTTGCGATTCCCACTGCACTTGGCGTGGCGACCGGCGACCTTGTCGCGATGAGCGCCTCCTTGGTAGGTCTCGGAGCGCTGGTGCTGGCTTCCGCGACGCTCTTTACGGCACTCAAATGGATGGGTGCGATCTATCTCGTATGGCTTGGTCTGCGCATGCTGATGAGTGCAAAACACGCCTCGCTCGATCTTCCCGAAACCCAAGCAGGGGCGACACTTGCCCCCCGAACGGCGTTTCTGAACGCGGCGGCGGTGACCGCCCTCAATCCGAAATCCATCGTCTTCTTCATCGCCTTCGTGCCGCAATTTCTTGATCCGGCCGTGCCGATCCTTGGGCAATCCGCAATCCTTATCGTGACCTTCGTTGGTCTGGCGGCATTCAATGCTCTTGCCTATGCGCTTGTCGCCGCGCGGTTACGGTCCGCGATTCGGCGCCCCGGTGTCATCCGCGGGCTGATGTGTGCAGGTGGCATGACGCTGATCGGCATGGGAGTCGCCACGGCCGCGCTGCGCCGCGCGGCGGCGTGAGGGCGCGGTGATCCGGCAATTCGACGAAGGCGACCTGATCGGGGTCCTGACGACCCAACCGCTTGACCGGCTGCTGGATTACCGGGCCCCGGAGGGCGGCTGTCTTACCGGGGCGTTCGTCGAGGTTCCGCTTGGCCCGCGCAAGGTTCTGGGCGTGGTCTGGGGACCGGGAGAGGGGGGATATGACCTTTCAAAGGTCCGGTCGGTGATCCGCGTGCTGGATGCGGTTCCGATGCGCGACGAGATGCGAGAGTTCCTGATCCGCGCCGGTGACTACACGCTGACCCCGATGTCCGCGATGCTGCGACTGGCGACGCGGTCGCCGGGGCTCGGCGACCCGCCGTCGATGCGCAGCGTCTATCGGCTTGGCACGGCACGGCCGGACCGAATGACCGATGCCCGGGCGCGGGTGATCGCGGCACTGCAGGATTATGGCGGGCTGGCCTTTACTTTGGGGGAGTTGGCGGAACAGGCGGGTGTGACGTCATCGGTGATCAAGGGGCTCGTGAAACAGAATGTCGTGCTGGAAGAGCAAAGCCCCCGCGATCTGCCCTATCCCCGGCTCGAGGCCGGTGTGTCGCGCTACACGCTGACGCCCGAGCAGGAATCGGCGGCGGTCGACCTGCGCGCGGGGGTGCGGAGCGGAGACTATGGGACGACGCTTCTGAAGGGCGTGACCGGTTCGGGCAAGACCGAGGTGTATCTCGAGGCGGTGGCGGAATGCCTGGCGAAGGGGCGTCAGGCGCTGGTCCTGCTGCCCGAGATCGCGCTGACGGCGGAGTTCCTGTCGCGGGTCGAAGAGCGGTTCGGCGCACGCCCTGCCGAATGGCATTCGGGTGTCACCATGACCGAACGCCGCCGCTGCTGGCAGATGGTGGGCGAAGGCGGGGCCGGGTTGGTGGTTGGTGCTCGGTCCGCATTGTTCCTGCCGTTTCGGGACCTTGGCCTGATCGTGGTCGACGAGGAACATGACACTTCCTACAAGCAGGAGGACGGGGTTCTCTATAACGCCCGCGACATGGCGGTGCTTCGCGCGTCGATCACCGGGGCGCAGGTCGTTCTGGCCTCTGCGACGCCATCGCTTGAAAGCTGGGCCAATGCTGAGGCGGGCAAGTATAAGCGGCTTGAATTGACAGCAAGGGTGGGGGCGGCAGTGATGCCCGAACTCTCTGCCATCGACATGCGGGAAGCGGCCCTGCCTTCCAACCGTTGGATTTCGGATACGTTGGCGCGCGCGGTGCAGGAGCGCATCGATGCAGGCGAACAGGCGCTCTTGTTCCTGAACCGGCGCGGTTATGCCCCGGTCACGATCTGCCGGGCCTGCGGGCATCAGATCGGCTGTGACCATTGTGATGCGCGGATGGTCGAGCACCGGTTTCTGAAGCGACTTGTCTGCCACCAATGCGGCGAGAGCAAACCGATCCCGGAGACCTGCCCCTCCTGCGCGGCGGAGGACCGGCTTGCTCCAGTGGGGCCCGGCGTGGAGCGTTTGGGAGAAGAGACCGCAGCCCTATTCCCGGAGGCGCGGGTCGCGGTCCTGTCGTCGGACCTGTTCGGTTCGGCCCGCGCGCTCAAGGCACAGATCGAGGCGATCGCGGCGGGCGAAGCGGATATCATCATCGGGACACAGCTTGTCGCCAAGGGTCACAATTTTCCGCTGCTGACGCTCGTTGGCGTGATCGATGCGGATCTGGGTCTTCAGGGTTCGGACCTGCGCGCCGCCGAACGGACTTTTCAGCTCATGAAACAGGTCGCGGGCCGGGCGGGTCGCGCCGAGAAGCCAGGTGTGGCCTTGTTGCAGACCTATCAGCCCGAACATCCGGTGATCCGGGCAATCCTTTCGGGCGAGGAGGAAGCATTCTGGCGGGCGGAAGCGGCCGAAAGGATGGCCGCGGGTGTGCCGCCCTATGGGCGGATGGCGGGGATCGTGCTGTCGGCGTCTGACGTTCAGCAGGTCTTCGATCTGGGCGCGGAAATGGCGCGACGCGATGGGCCGCTTCGCCGGATCGGAGCACAGGTCTTTGGACCGGCGCCCTGCTCCGATCGCCCGCATCAGGGGGCGACACCGGGTCCGGTTGCTGGTCAAGGCGGCGAAGGGTGCCCCCTTGCAGGCGTCCCTGACGGAATGGGTGGGGCAATTCCGACTGAAGGGCGATCTGCGGCTGTCGGTCGATATCGATCCGCAAAGCTTCTACTGACCAATCATCTACTTTCCTGATTGTTGCTATCAAAAACATTCGTTTCCGTGATTCTATATGCAGGGCTATGAGAGTGGGAGAAATCGTATCTTACTTTGGAGCCTGGACATGTCTCATACTACAGTTGTCACCGGCAGTTCGTCTCTTGAAATGCCTTCGGAAATCGCGGCCCGCCTGTCGCCGCTGGCCGGGCCATCGTTGCTCATTGTCGCGCTTTGGTTGGCGCTGACCTTTGTCGCGCCCGGCCCATTGCAGCCCAGTGATCTTCCGGATTGGCACGGCAATGTCGCTGTCTCGTCAAGCTTGTAGGACGCGATCTGCTGACCGCGCTTATGCGGCCCCGAGGTCTTGAGGCTTTCCTTCGCGCCCGGCGGGGCGTAATCGACTGCATATGCGCTTGGTCCCGCTCCACGAGGCGCGTCAGTTTCCGTTCTGGCGCAGGCCCATCACGCTGCTGTTCTTGATGGCGGCAGCGATGCCCTTGGCATTTGCAACGTGGTCTGCGCTTCTGAACAACTTCGTAATCGAGGCCGCGCAATTCACCGGGGTCGAAATCGGTTGGCTTCACACGGTGCGCGAGATCCCGGGGTTTCTGGCCGTCGGCGTGATTGCAATCATCCTCTTCATTCGGGAACAGGTCCTTGGTCTGGTCGCCCTGATCATGCTCGGGGCCGCGACCGCGGTAACGGCATGGTTTCCAACGCTGGGCGGCATTCTGACTGTCACGATGATCTCGTCGATCGGGTTTCATTACTTTGAGACCGTGAACCAGTCGCTGCAGCTGCAGTGGATCGAAAAGGAACGCGCGCCGCAGGTCTTGGGCTGGATCGTTGCAGCCGGGTCGGGTGCGTCGCTTCTCTCCTATAGCTTGCTCGTCGTGACGTGGAAGACCTTCGATCTATCCTATTCGTTCGTCTACGTGATGGCGGGTGGGGCAACGGTGGCGATCGCGGTGTTCTGCATGCTGTTCTACCCCCAATTCGAGGCACCCGATCCGCAGAACAAGCGCCTGATCCTGCGGCGACGCTATTGGCTCTACTACGCGCTGCAATTCATGTCCGGTGCCCGGCGACAGATCTTCATCGTCTTCGCGGCCTTCATGATGGTCGAGCGTTTCGGTTTCGAAGTGCATCAGGTCACGGCGCTGTTCCTGATCAACTTCATCGCGAACATGTTGTTTGCCCCATTGATGGGCCGCGCGGTTGGGCATTTCGGAGAACGCAACGCACTGGCGTTCGAATATGTCGGGCTGATCCTCGTGTTCCTCGCCTATGGGGGCATCTACTGGCTGGGTTGGGGCGTGGCGATCGCGGCGGGGCTCTACGTGCTGGATCACCTGTTCTTCGCGTTGGCTTTCGCGCTCAAGACCTATTTCCAGAAAATCGCCGACCCGGCGGACATCGCGCCCACCGCCGCCGTCGCCTTCACGATCAATCATATCGCGGCGGTATTCCTGCCAGCGGGACTTGGGTATCTCTGGGTCGTCTCGCCGGGTGGCGTGTTCATTCTGGCGGCCATCATGGCGGGGATTTCGCTGCTTTTGGCGCTGATGATCCCGCGACATCCCGAACCGGGTCACGAGACCGTGTTCTCCCGGCCTCAGATTGCCACTGCCCGCTAGATTGCAGCGGGGTTCGGCCCTATATCTTCGACAAGCCCGCAAGAAGGAGAGACGCGATGTTCCTGTTCCAGAAGAAGAAGTCCGAGATGGTTGATCCTGCGTCTGCCCTGCCGGGACGCGACGCGCCGATCCCGACGGCCGCGACGCATTACCTGTCGGACCTGCCGCTGACGTTGGACGTGCCCAAGGGCATGGAGGCAGCGATGTTCGGTATGGGCTGTTTCTGGGGTGTCGAGCGGATGTTCTGGAAGGTGCCGGGGGTTTATCTCACGATGGTGGGCTATGCGGGCGGCTATACGCCGAACCCGACCTATCAGGAGGTCTGCTCTGGCCAGACGGGACATAACGAGGTTGTGCGCGTGGTTTTCGATCCTTCGCAAGTGTCCTATGCCGAACTTCTGAAGGTGTTTTGGGAAGGCCATGATCCGACCCAGGGCATGCGTCAGGGCAACGATATGGGCACCCAGTACCGGTCGGGAATCTATACCTATTCCGACGCCCAGGCATCCGCCGCGCGAGCGGCGCAAGCAGAGTTTCAGAACCGTCTCAACGCGGCCGGATATGGCGTGATCACGACCGAGATCATCGATGCGCCGACTTTCTATTTCGCCGAGGACTATCACCAGCAATACCTTGCCAAGAATCCCGGTGGATATTGCGGCATAGGCGGCACCGGTGTGACCTGCCCGATCGGCGTCGACGTCGCCTGACCCGAATTGGTGCGGCGCATCCACATAACGGGTGGCAGCGGATGTGGCACCTCGACCTTGGCGCGTGCCCTGGCCAACCGTCTTGGCAGCCAGGCATTCGATACGGATGACTTCTATTGGCTGCCTACCGATCCGCCGTTTCGTACGCCCAGGCCGGTGGAAGAGCGCCTGCGGCTGATGGAAGAGTTGTTCCTGCCGCGCCCGGATTGGGTTCTGTCCGGATCGCTCCACAGTTGGGGCGCACAGGTGATGGGGCATGTGACGCACGTCGTCTTTCTGACGCTGCCGCAAGCGGCCCGTCTTGCCCGCCTCAGATCCCGCGAACGCCGCCGTTTCGGCGACCGGATCGCGCCCGGCGGCGACCTGCATGCGGCGCATCGGGGGTTTCTGGAATGGGCGATGGGCTATGACGAGCCGCAGAACCCGGGGCGCAGTCTTGCCAGTCACGAGGCATGGCTTGCGAAGTTGCCACAGCCTGTCATCCGGCTTGATGCGGGTCCCGACGCCGCGACCCTTGCCGAAGCGGTGCTTGACGCGCTGACCCGTGCCGACTAGGCGCTGGGCAAAGCCCCCGTGGATCATTCGCCATGCCTACATTCACAGCACTCACCACCCTGCCGGGCGAAGCACCGGCGCAGGCCCTGGCCGCGGCGCTAGAAAACGCCGCGCCAGAACCCACCGGTATTGGCGTGTTCGAGATCGAGGACGGATCGGGTCTTTGGGAAGTGGGCGCGTATTTCGAGGACAGACCGGACCGACGGCCTTGGCGGTACTGTCTGCCGCGTTCGGAGCGGCGGAATTCGTCGTGTCGGAGCTTCCGGACACGGATTGGGTCGCCCATGTCCGCCGCGAGCTCTCGCCCGTCGAGGCAGGGCGGTTCTTTGTCTATGGCAGTCACGATGCGGACAAGGTGCCCGAGGGTCGGATTGCGCTTCTGATCGAGGCGGCCATGGCCTTCGGGACCGGGCATCACGGGACCACGCTGGGCTGCCTGCGCGCGCTGGACATGCTTGCCGATCAGGGGGTTGCGCCACGCAATGTTGCCGATATCGGATGCGGCACAGCGGTGCTTGCAATGGCAGCCGCACGGCTTTGGGACGTTCCGAATTTCGCA
Source organism: uncultured Alphaproteobacteria bacterium (assembly GCA_963698645.1). Classification (GTDB taxonomy): domain Bacteria; phylum Pseudomonadota; class Alphaproteobacteria; order Rhodobacterales; family Rhodobacteraceae; genus Ovoidimarina. The sequence continues at coordinate 527,200 of CAVORP010000001.1, read as the reverse complement.
ACGGATATTGATCCGATTGCGGTGGAAGTGGCCGAGGCGAACCTGGCGGCCAACGAATTGACCGGTCGTGTGAATTGCCTGGTGGCGGCGGGTTTCGACCATCCCGATCTTGCAAAGGCTGCTCCGTTTGACCTCGTCTTTGCGAATATCTTGATGGGTCCGCTGATCGATCTCGCCCCGGACATGGCGCGCATGACTGCATCTGGCGGGCATGTGATTCTCTCCGGGCTTCTCAATGAGCAGGCTGAAGAGGTCATCCGCATCTATACACAGTCTGGCTTCAATCTTTTTGATCATCAGGAGATTGTCGACTGGTCGACGCTAATCCTTACCCGATCGGACACCTGAGCGCCTGAAATCGTGCAGTCCTGCCACGTTTGCCATAGTTTGGCCCCATTATAGTTGAAACTTTCTCTGGTCCCGGGCGGGGGCACCGAGATTGCATGATGGAGAGCCCGATGGCGCATACCAACACGCAGAATTTCGATAAGCGGCTTGAGAAGATTCTTCGCAAGCATCAGAAGATGTCACGCGGCTATGTGCCGACACTGACCGAAGACGGGCTGATCGTTGCGACGCCGCGGCGTCGGGTGCGCCTCCCCTGGAGGGCCGGACTGTTCCTTCTGGTGGTGGTGATCAGTTTCAAGGCCTTCCTTCTGGCCGCAATCGGGACTGCAGCCTATCAGGACCGTATCGCCGGTCTTCAGGCCGGCACCCAGATCGAACGCGCGGGCGCATGGGTCATGACTGCCGATCCGCTGACGGTCTGGCTTTCCGACAAGATCCAGCTTCTGAAGCCCTGATCCTATCCGCGGCCGGTTCTGTCCTTTCCGTCCGATATGCTCTGAGTAAAAAGAAAACGGCCGCAACGCATTCACGTCGCGGCCGTTTCCCCTTCGGGGGAGATGGCAGGATCCCGTCTTAGCGGAAGTTCGTGATCCGGCCGATATCGCCACGCACCAGCCCGATATCGTCAAGCTCACGGTCGGTGAGCGCCGAAAGGGCCTTGCGTGTTACACGAGCGTCGTTCCATTCGGCGATCGTGGAAATCAGTGCGGACAGGCGACCCCCGAAAAAGTGTCCTGCCGCAGTCGTGCGGTTCAGATCATAGGTGGCCATTGGAGTGTCCTCTTGGTTCAAAAAACCTGCCTCATCTTGGGCAGACCCGGCAGATAATCCGGAGCCTGACCGCAAGCAAGCCATGGTTTTGCATTGCCGATATGCAGGGCAAGCATACCGCCGAGAGCGCGTAACCATTTATTAAAAGTATGAAAATTTCGCCTCATTTCTAGGCTCATGCCTCTTCGTGCAACGGCTCGGCCAAGGTTGGGATCGGGCTTGCCCGGACGGCTTTGCTGACCGTCCCTCTGCTTCCCCGTTGGCAGGTGCCTCGCTTCGTGGTAGTCCCTTGGGACAAAAGCAGAACGAGCAGGGCAAAAATGCGGGTTTTGGGGATCGATCCCGGCTTGAGGAACCTCGGCTGGGGGATCATCGACACGGACGGGTCGCGGCTCGCCCATGTGGCCAACGGGATCTGTCGGACGGACAGTGGCGATTTGGCGCAACGGCTTCTTGCCCTGCACATCGGGCTGACCGAGGTGATCGGGGAGTACAAGCCACAGGCCGCCGCTGTCGAACAGACCTTTGTCAATCGCGACGGTGCCGCCACGCTCAAGCTGGGGCAGGCGCGCGGGATCGCCCTTCTTGTCCCGGCTCAGGCTGGGCTGGCGGTCGGGGAATATGCACCGAACGCGGTGAAAAAGACCGTGGTCGGGGTTGGCCACGCCGATAAGGTTCAGGTGGCTCATATGGTCAAGATGCAGCTTCCCGGAATTGAAATCGCGGGTCCGGATGCCGCCGATGCGCTGGCCATTGCGATCTGCCATGCGTTTCACCTTCAGACTGCGGGCCGGGTCGCCAAAGCCGTGGAGCGGGCGCAATGATCGGGCGGATCGCAGGCCGGATCGATTTTCGGGGATCCGACCACGTGCTGATCGATGTCGGTGGTGTGGGTTATGTCGTGCACGTCTCGGAACGCACATTGGCGAGCCTGCCGGGTGTGGGGGAGGCGGCGGCGCTGTATACGGACCTTCTGGTGCGCGAGGATCTCTTGCAGCTTTTCGGGTTCACGAGCCTTGTCGAAAAGGAATGGCACAGGCTTCTCATGAGTGTTCAGGGGATCGGGGCGAAGGCCTCGATGGCCATACTGGGTGCGCTGGGTCCTGATGGGGTCGGTCGCGCGATCGCGTTGGGCGACTGGAATGCGGTCAAGGCTGCACCGGGCGTCGGTCCGAAGATCGCGCAACGGGTGGTCAACGAATTGAAGGACAAGGCGCCCGCGATCATGGCGATGACGCCGGCGTCGGTGGCGGAACCGATGCTTGTCGAAAGCGGAGGTTCAACGCGCACAGTGGGTGCACTGCAACCCGCGAACGCCGCGTCGCAGTCCGAAGCTCTCTCGGCGCTTGCCAATCTGGGCTATTCCCCGGGCGAGGCGGCCACCGCGGTGGCCCGCGCCTTGGGCGACACGCCCGATGCCGAGACGCCAGCGTTGATCCGCGCCGCACTTCGACTTCTGGCTCCGAAGGGCTAGGACATGAGTGAACCCGATCCCACGCTACGCCCGGAACCACGCCCCGAGGATGCCGATCGTGCCCTCCGACCACAGACGCTTGACGCGTTCGTCGGTCAGGCCGAGGCGCGCGCCAATCTGCGCGTCTTCATCGAAAGCGCCCGGCGACGGGGGCAGGCCATGGACCACGTCCTGTTCCATGGCCCTCCCGGTCTTGGAAAGACGACGCTGGCCCAGATCATCGCGCGCGAGCTTGGCGTCGGGTTTCGGATGACGTCGGGTCCGGTTCTGGCCAAGGCTGGCGATCTGGCGGCGATCCTCACGAATCTCGAGGCGAATGACGTTATGTTCATTGACGAGATCCACAGGCTGAACCCGGCAGTGGAAGAGGTACTCTATCCAGCGATGGAAGATCACGAGCTTGATCTTGTGATCGGAGAGGGACCGGCGGCGCGGACCGTTCGTATCGAGTTGCAGCCCTTCACGCTTGTCGGGGCAACCACGCGTCTTGGACTGTTGACGACGCCTTTGCGTGACCGGTTCGGTATTCCGGTGCGGCTTCAGTTCTATTCCGAGGATGAGCTGCACCAGATCGTTACACGAGGTGCGCGGCTGATGGGGGCCGAGACCGAGGACGACGGTGCCCGGGAGATCGCGCGCCGCGCGCGGGGGACGCCACGGATCGCCGGGCGGTTGTTGCGCCGGGTCGTCGATTTCGCTTTGGTAGAAGGCAACGGGCGCATCGACAAGGCACAGGCGGACGGGGCGCTGACGCGACTGGGCGTCGATCATCTGGGTCTGGATGGGGCAGACCGGCGCTACCTGCGGCTACTGGCGGAGAACTACGCCGGCGGCCCGGTGGGAGTAGAGACCATCGCGGCGGCGCTTTCGGAGGCGCGCGACGCGCTCGAAGAAGTGATCGAGCCTTATCTTCTGCAGCAAGGGCTGATCCAGCGGACGCCGCGGGGGCGCATGCTGGCGGCCAAGGCGTGGGCGCATCTTGGGTTGCCTGAACCGCAAAGTTCGGTTCCACCCGCGGATCTTTTCGGCAAGTAATAGCGGGGGATCAGGACTTGAGACGACCGGGACCATAGGCTAGCCGATGACAATGACTGCTGACGACATTACCGAACTCTTTACGCGCTCCGACGGCCAGTTCGTTTTTGCGCGCTGGGCGCGCCCGATCGTTCCGGTCGTCTTTGGGGTTGAGGATACCACTCTTTCGATCGTCAAGGGCGCGATCGAGGCCGTGGTGACGCTGGCTGGTCACAAGATGGCCGAGACCGACCCGGAGATCGGGGCAAACCTGATGTTCTTTTTCTTTCGCGAATGGCGAGAATTGCCGGAGGTCCCGAACCTTGACCGGCTGATCACCGATCTCGTCCCGCTCGTCGAGAGGTTGCAACAGGCCGATGCGAACCAGTATCGAGTCTTCCGCTTTGACGAAAACGGGGCCATCAAGGCCTGTTTCGTCTTCCTTCGGATGGACAAACATCTGGCATCCGTTTCCGCCGATACGCTGGCCTTGGGCCAGGTCGTGCAATCGGTTCTTCTTTGGTCGGACACGGCGTTTCGCAACTGCTCTCCACTGGCGCGGATCGATACTGGTGCCACGATCCTTCGACCCGATATCGCGGACCTGATCCGCGCCTCCTACGACCCCACTCTTCCCGACGCGGAAACGAATGCCGCCCACGCGCTCCGGCTCGAGGCGCGGATCGGACGGATTCAATGAGCCATGTCTTCGACCTAAGGGTCTACTACGAGGACACCGATCTTGCCGGGATTGTCTATTACGCGAATTATCTGAAGTTCATCGAACGGGGGCGCAGCGAATACGTGCGCGACCTTGGCATCGACCAGACCCGGTTGCGAGACGAAGAGGGGATCGTATTCGCGGTGCGCCGGGTCGAGGCCGACTATCTTGCACCAGCACTCTTTGACGATCAGCTTCAGGTCGTGACCCGTCCTGTTGCCGTCACGGGCGCGCGGATCATCCTTGATCAGGTCGTGATGCGGGGCGATGAACTGCTCTTTTCATCGCGCGTCACCCTTGTTGCGCTTGCACGAGATGGCCGGGCGGCGAGACTTCCGGCGGAACTTCGCCGGCGATTTGCGGGAACGGGCTGAACGCAGCGTTAATTTTTCGCCTTCAGAGGCGCTGAACACGCGTATGTGTTGGCTTTGACGCCTGTGATCCGCTATATGTCGTCGAAATGAGGTCGCGTCAGAGACGACCCGCAGACGGCAGAAAAAAAGAGCAGGCAATGGAAACCGAAACCCTCGCACTCGCGCAGGAGATTGATTTCTCCATGTGGTCGCTGTTCATGCGCGCCACGATAACCGTAAAACTCGTCATGATCGTGCTGATCGTTGCGTCCTTCTGGGCCTGGGCGGTGATCATCCAGAAGCTCATCGACTATCGCAAAGCTCGCGCCGAGGCGGCCGCCTTCGATGCGGTTTTCTGGTCGGGTGAACCGCTTGACGATCTCTACCAGAAAATCGGGGATACACCGCGCGGCGCGTCCGAGCGTGTCTTCGTTTCCGGCATGTCCGAGTGGCAGCGGAGCCATCGCGAGGACGGTCGCCTGATCGCCGGGGCGCAGAGCCGGATCGACCGTTCGATGGATGTGGCCATCGCGAAGGAATCCGAAGCGCTTCAGAAGAGCCTGCCGCTTCTGGCGACCGTTGGATCTACGGCGCCGTTCGTGGGGCTTTTCGGGACGGTTTGGGGTATCATGCATGCCTTCATCGAGATCGCGAAGGCGCAGAACACGAACCTTGCAGTGGTGGCGCCTGGGATTGCAGAGGCACTTCTGGCAACGGGTCTCGGGCTTTTGGCGGCTATCCCGGCCGTGGTCTTCTACAACAAGCTTTCGGCGGACAGTGATCGGATCGTCGCGAATTACGAGGCCTTCGCGGATGAGTTCGCCACGATCCTGTCGCGCCAGCTGGACAAGTCCTGATGGGGGCCGGGGTCGTACAGCGCGAGGGCGGCGGAGGACGTGGCCGCAGGCGTGGCCGCGCCCGCCCGATGTCGGAAATCAACGTGACGCCCTTCGTGGATGTCATGCTGGTGCTTCTGATCATCTTCATGGTCGCCGCGCCGCTTCTGACGGTGGGCGTTCCCGTCGAACTGCCCAAGACCGCAGCCGAGGCCTTGCCGTCGGAGCAGGAAGAGCCGCTTGACCGTCACCATGACCGCCGATGGCGGGGTGCAGATTCAGACATCGGAAGTCCCCGAAGCGGATCTGATTCCGCGCCTGCGCGCGATTGCGGCAGAGCGGTCGGACGACAAGATCTTTCTGCGTGCCGATGGGGCAATTCCCTATGAGCGGGTGATGCAGGTCATGGGGGCGCTCAATGCCGGTGGTTTTTCGTCGATCGGGCTTGTGACGGACACGGGCGGTCCACGCCTTGACGGGCGGGACGGCTGAGGACGGGCAGTGACAACCGGCGCGTATATCTCGGGGATCGCGCATATCGCGCTCCTGGTCATCCTGCTATTCGGCGGGCTGTTTTCGCGTTCGCGCGCGCCGGAGATTACCGTGGCGGATGTCAGCGTGATTTCCGAGGCGGAGTTCGCCGCCCTTATGCGGCCGGATGCGGCCCCCTCGGTATCGAGTGAAACATCCGATCCCGAGCAACCGGTGCCGGCGGAGGCCGCTCCCGTGATCGCGGCCCTTCCGGATACGCCGCCGGAGACTGCAGATCCCGCTCGGCCTGAAGCACCGCAACCCAACGATACGCCTGCGGATCCGCTGCCTGCGCCCGCCCCTGCGCCCGAGGCCGAAGTCACGGATGTCCTGCCGCCCGTTGATGCGCCGCCGGTCCCCGACGACCGGCCCGATGCGCCCGAGGAGACGACACCGCAACCCGCGCCTCGGGTTGCGCCGGAACCCGCCGCGCCGTCCGAACCCCTGATCGAAGCGGCCCCCGAGGTTGTGACGGAGACCGCCCCGCAGGAAAGCCCCGAGACGCCCGCGCCGGAACAAGAAGCCGCGGCGCCCGAAGAGGCTACGACCGAGATCGTGACCGAAGCGGAAAGACCCAGCCTCGCGCCAAGCGCGGCGCCGCGTCCACGCGCGCGCCCCGAACGCAGTCAGGTCGCCGAAACGCAACCCGAACAACCGGCGGCAAATCCGGTGGCGGATGCCGTGGCCGACGCGGTTGCATCTGCGGCCCCGCCGCAGGAAGCGCCCCCGTCACCTGCGCCCGCGCCCTCTGGCCCGCCGCTGACCCGTGGCGAGAAGGACGCGCTGCGCGTTTCGGTCCAGCAATGCTGGAATGTCGGAAGCCTGTCCTCTGACGCGCTGCGCTCGACGGTGACCGTTTCGGTGTCCATGGCGCAGGATGGCCGCCCCGATGCCGGGTCGATCCGGATGATCGGGTTCGAGGGCGGTACGGAAGCGGGGGCGCGGCAGGCCTATGAGGCCGCCAGACGGGCAATCATCCGCTGCGGTGCAAGCGGATATGATCTGCCCATCGACAAATACGCTCAGTGGCGCAATATCGAAATGACGTTCAATCCGGAAGGAATGAGGCTCAAATGACCATTCTCCGTATCGCGGCGCTGTTGCTAGCAGGGCTCTTGCCACTTCAGGTTCAGGCCCAGGATGGGCCTCTGAGGATCGAGATCACCGAAGGTGTGATCGAACCCTTGCCATTTGCCGTCTCTCCGTTTCTTGCTGAGACCGGGGCGGCGGGAAGCTATGCCCAGGACATCGCACGCGTTATTGGCCAGAACCTTGCCGGGACCGGGCTGTTCCGAGAGATTCCCGCTTCGGCCTTCATCAGCCAAGTGTCGAATTTCGATGCACCGGTACCCTATCCGGACTGGAAGGCGATCAACGCGCAGGCGCTGGTCACCGGATCGGTGAACGTGACATCGGATAATCGCCTTGTGGTGAAATTCCGGCTGTTCGACGTGTTCTCCGAGGCCCCGTTGGGCGAGGGCCTGCAATTCGTGGGTGAGACTGCGAACTGGCGACGTATGGCGCACAAGGTGTCGGATCAGGTCTATAGCCGGATTACCGGCGAGACCGGCTATTTCGACAGCCGGATCGTCTATGTGCAGGAAACCGGTCCCAAGGATGCGCGGCAGAAGCGGGTGGCGATTGCCGACTATGACGGCGCGAATGTGCAGTTTCTGACCGATTCCCGGGCAATCGTTCTTGCGCCACGCTTTTCGCCCACGGGCGACCGCGTTCTTTATACCAGCTACGAGACCGGATTTCCGGCGATCTATGAGCTGAACGTCAATACCGTCCAACGCCGGAAGCTGGACGTTCCGGCCGAATCCATGACCTTTGCGCCGCGCTACGGCCCGGACGGGCAGGCGGTGGTCTTTTCCCTGTCGCAGGGCGGCAATACCGATATCTATACCCTGCGGCCCGGCGGTGCGCCGCAACGACTGACACAGACGCCATCAATCGAAACCGCGCCCAGCTTCTCTCCTGATGGCAGTCGCATCGTATTCGAAAGCGACCGCTCCGGCACGCAGCAGCTCTACGTGATGGGCGTCGACGGATCGAACCCCCAGCGGATCAGCTTTGGCCAGGGACGCTATGGTACGCCGGTCTGGTCGCCCCGCGGCGATCTCATCGCCTTCACCAAACAGAACGAGGGTCGGTTTCATATCGGAGTGATGCGGACGGATGGGAGCGAAGAGCGTCTTCTGACCGCCTCGTTCCTTGACGAAGGGCCAACATGGTCGCCCAACGGGCGCGTCATCATGTTCACCCGCGAAACCTCGGGGGCGGCGGGCGCACCGGCTCTGTTCTCGGTCGACATCTCGGGACGCAACTTGCGCAGGGTGCCGCTGGACGGCTCGGCCTCTGATCCGGCGTGGTCTCCGCTGCTACCGTGATGGCGCATTCCCAAATCATTCGCGGGGTGGTATCCTCGCGTCAAAACGAGCAGTCAAAAAAGACAGGACACTCCATGAGACATGCGACGAAGGCAATTCTTCTGTTGGCGGCGGCAGCCCTTTCTGCCTGTTCCTCGACCGGAGCAGACCGGTTCGGAGATGGTGCAGGTGGCCCCGGTTCCGGCATCACTTCCGGCAGCATTTCCGATCCCACATCCGTGGCCTACTTCCAGCAGACGGTCGGCGACCGGGTCTTGTTCGTTGTCGACACCTCGACCCTGACCCCCGAAGCGCAGAACACCCTGATGGGGCAGGCGCAATTCCTGATGGCCAATGGCGACTACACCGCGATCATCGAGGGCCATGCGGACGAACGCGGAACGCGGGAATACAACCTTGCCCTCGGAGCCCGCCGTGCCGCATCGGTGCAGGAATTCCTCGTCTCGCAAGGGGTTGCGTCCAGCCGGTTGCGCACTGTGACCTATGGCAAGGAGCGCCCTCTTGAAATCTGTTCGGATGAGGCCTGCTATGCCCAGAACCGTCGTGCGGTGACGGTGCTTGGCGCGGGGCTGGGCAGCTAGGCCGATGCTTCGGATCGTCTCTCTCGCCCTGCTTCTGATCGCCGGTCCTTCGCTTGCGCAGGACCGGACCCAGACGCTTGCCGATATCCGTCAGGAGCTTACGGTTCTCTATGTCGAGATCCAGAAGCTGAAACGCGAGTTGTCGACGACGGGCGCGCCTTCGACGTCCGTGGGTGGGGCAACAACGCTTGATCGTGTGAACGTGATCGAGGCCGAGTTGCAACGGCTGACCTCGACCACCGAGGAACTGACGAACCGGGTTAACCGTGTCGTGCAGGATGGAACCAACCGGATCGGCGATCTGGAGTTTCGTTTGGTCGAGCTTGAAGGTGGTGATCTGAGCCAGCTTGGGGAGACGACGACGCTGGGCGGTGATGCCGGGCTCCCACCCGTGGCCGTCATCACGCCGCAGGGCGGAGGGCAGGGCGCGCAACTTGCGGTGGGCGAACAGGCAGATTTCGATGCGGCCAAGGCGGCCTACGACGCTGGAAGCTATGAATCGGCCGTGATCCAGTTTGCCACCTTCACCGAAAGCTACACCGGCGGTCCGCTCACCGCCGAAGCGCATTTCTGGCGTGGCAAGGCACTCGCCGCGCTTGGAAATACTTCCGGCGCTGCAAGGGCCTATCTGGAATCGTTCTCCGGGGCGCCGGGTGGCGCCATTGCGCCGCAAGCGCTGCTTGAGCTGGGGCTTTCCCTCGATGCGCTCGGTCAGGCCGACGAAGCCTGCCTGATGCTGGGAGAAGTCACCGGGCGCTTCCCGACATCGGATGCGTCGCTCGAAGCGCAGACAGCGCGGGTCGACATGGGCTGCGTGTGACCGCGACAGCCCGGCTTCTGGGAACGATCGAGACAGTCTTTGGCGAACGCCCCCCAGGTCGGCTTGGCGTTGCGGTGTCGGGCGGGTCCGACAGTCTCGCCCTGCTCCATCTCTTGCACGAATGGGGGCGATCTGAGCTTTTCGTCGTGACGGTAAACCATGGATTGCGGAAAGACGCGGCCTCCGAAGCGCTTCACGTGGCCCGTCTTTGCGACCGCATCGAAGTGCCCCATCAGATCCTTCAATGGGCTGGCTGGGACGGCAAGGGTAACCTGCAGGATCAGGCGCGTCGGAACCGCTATTCGATCATTTCCGAATGGGCGGTCGAGCATGATCTCGATGCTGTAGCCCTGGGACACACTCTGGACGACCAGGCGGAAACCTTGCTGATGCGGCTTGCGCGCGGGGCGGGAGTAGACGGCCTGTCGGGGATGGCCAGCCGTTTCACACGCGGAGGGGCGCAGTTTGTGAGACCCTTGCTGTCGCACAGTCGCGAAGACCTTCGTGCTTTCCTGAGAAAGCGGAATCTGCGCTGGGTCGATGATCCTTCGAATGACGATACCGATTTCGAACGCGTTCGCATGCGCGAGGCCCTTGCACTGCTCGCTCCGCTTGGCGTGACGACCGAGGCGCTCTCTGCCGTTGCCGCCAATCTGGCCGAGGCGCGGGACGCACTTTCCACCATCGCGGCCAACTTTGTTACCAGATCTGCGAAAGTCATTGCAGGTGATTTGATCTTTGACCGGCCTGCCCTGTCGGCCCAGCCGGCCGAACTCCGTCGCCGTCTTGTGGCGCAGGGCGTGCGCTGGGTCTCTTCGTCGGAGTACCCGCCGCGGCGTCAGGCAGTTGATGCGGCGCTGCGAGTGATGCGTGAGGGTGGGAATACGACATTGCATGGATGCCGGGTGATGGTGAGCGACATGACGGTGCGGATCACCCGCGAACATGCTGCGGTTGCCGGGCTTTCCGGGCCGACCGATGTGCTGTGGGATGCGCGCTGGGTCCTTGATGGTCCCCATGACCCGGCGCTTGAGGTGCGCGCTTTGGGCGAGGCGGTTAAGGACTGCCCCGATTGGCGCGCGACCGGGATCCCGCGGATTTCGCTGCTGGCCTCTCCGGCGATCTGGCGCGGGCTTCATCTGGTCGCGGCCCCGCTCGCGGGTCATTCGAGCGGTTGGACTGCGACGACAAGGCATGCGAATGATTTCGCCGGATTCCTGATCTTACATTGAACAAATCGTAACTGTAGCTATCTTAGTCCGGTGCGAGGGTCGGTCATGCTGTCCCGGCCGCTCTAACCATTTCGCGGGAGAATATCTTGGGTAACGCGCGCAACATCGCATTCTGGGTCGTCTTGTTTCTGCTGATCCTTGCGCTTTTCAATCTGTTTTCGGGCAACCAGTCGACGATGTCGTCGCGGTCGATCAGCTACTCGGATTTCGTGGAAGCCGTTGATGCGGGTGATGTCTCGTCCGTTACTCTTGACGGCGAGCGGGTCATGTTCCGTGGTGCCGATGGCAACGATTATGTGACGATCCGCCCGAATGGCGCCGATATCACCGAACGTCTGATCGATCAGGGCGTGACGGTGAATGCGCGGCCGCAGGAACAGTCTGGCTTCACCACTGTCCTCATGACCTTCCTGCCCTTCATCATCCTGATCGGTGTCTGGGTCTATTTCATGAACCGGATGCAGGGTGGCGGCCGAGGCGGAGCCATGGGCTTTGGGAAGAGCCGGGCAAAGCTCCTGACCGAGAAGCATGGGCGGGTCACGTTCGATGACGTGGCCGGGATCGACGAGGCGAAGGAAGAACTCGAAGAGATCGTGGAATTCCTCAGAAATCCCCAGAAATTCTCGCGTCTGGGCGGCAAGATTCCGAAAGGTGCGCTTCTGGTTGGCCCTCCGGGGACAGGTAAGACGCTCTTGGCACGCGCCATTGCAGGCGAGGCCGGTGTACCGTTCTTCACCATCTCGGGTTCGGACTTCGTGGAAATGTTCGTGGGTGTCGGTGCATCCCGCGTGCGCGACATGTTCGAGCAGGCCAAGAAAAACGCACCTTGTATCGTCTTCATCGATGAAATCGATGCGGTCGGACGCTCCCGCGGCGTCGGCTATGGCGGCGGCAATGACGAGCGCGAACAGACGCTGAACCAGCTTCTGGTGGAAATGGACGGATTCGAAGCGAATGAAGGGATCATCATCGTGGCGGCAACCAACCGTCCCGACGTTCTTGACCCCGCGCTCCTGCGACCGGGCCGGTTCGACCGCCAGGTGCAGGTACCCAACCCCGATATCAAGGGCCGCGACAAGATCCTTGGCGTTCATGCTCGCAAAGTACCGCTGGGCCCCGATGTGGACCTCCGGATCATCGCGCGCGGTACGCCCGGGTTTTCCGGTGCCGATCTTGCGAACCTTGTGAACGAAGCCGCACTGATGGCGGCCCGAGTGGGTCGGCGTTTCGTTACCATGGAAGATTTCGAGAATGCCAAGGACAAGGTCATGATGGGTGCCGAAAGACGCTCCATGGTCATGTCGGAGGATGAGAAGAAACTGACCGCCTATCATGAGGCAGGACATGCGATTGTGGGCCTCAATGTTCCCGACCATGATCCGATTCACAAGGCAACGATCATTCCGCGGGGCCGTGCACTTGGCCTCGTGCTGTCTCTCCCCGAGAGGGATCAGCTTTCGGTGAGCTACCGCAAGTACACGTCGAAGATCGCCATGGCGATGGGTGGCCGCGTTGCCGAAGAGCTTGTTTTCGGCAAAGAGAACGTCACCTCCGGCGCGGCGTCGGACATCCAGCAGGTCTCGAAGATCGCGCGCGCGATGGTCACCCAATTCGGTTATGCCGAAGAGCTGGGCTATATCGACTATGCCAATGAACAGCAGTCCTATCTGGGAGCCTATGGCGGCGGCACGAACCATTCGGCTGCGACCCAGAAAATCATTGACGACAAGGTCAAGTCGCTGGTGGACGAAGGCTATGAGACCGCGAAACGCATCCTTACCGAAAAGCGCGACGATCTTGAGCGGTTGGCTCAGGGGCTTCTGGAATACGAAACCCTGACCGGGTCCGAGATCGCCAAAGTGATCGCGGGCGAGCCGCTGAACCGTGGGGATGACGAGGATGATACCCCGAAAGGGACCCCGGCCTCGATCACCGCAATCCCCAAGACGAAGCCGCGTTCGAAGCCCGGCGAAGACGGCGGGCTGGAGCCCGAACCCACTGCGTGACGCCGATCGCGACCTTCGCTGACTGGAGCCCCGAGACCTACTCAAGGTTTCGGGGTTTGCGGTTGCGGCCAGCGATGGACCTTATGCAACAGGTTCCTCAGTTGCCCGAAGGGCCGGTCGTCGACTTGGGTTGCGGCAACGGCGCAGTTGGTGCCGCACTGAAACACCGGTTCAAGGCGCCGTTGATCGGTGTGGACCTGTCCCCGGCTATGCTCGAAGCTGCTGGACAGGAAGCCGTCTATGACACGCTCCAACGGTGCGATATCGGTGAGTGGCAATCATCCGGTCCGCCGCCCGCGCTGATCTTCTCCAATGCAGCTTGTCATTGGGTTGCCGATCATGGAGGTCTTTTCCCTAGACTTGCGGGAATGTTGGCGCCCGGGGGGTCCTTGGCGGTACAGATGCCGAGGCAATACAACGCCCCTTCCCACGCGCTTCTTCGGTCGATCTCGGAAAAGATGTTCCCCGAGCGCTTTGATTTTGCGGGTTGGACGGCACCGGTGATGGCGCCCACGGACTATCTTGCGCTTCTTTCGCCGCTGGGCGAGGTGGATGTCTGGGAGACGCAATTCCTGCAAAGGCTACAGCCCGGCTCCGACGGTCATCCCGTTCGCCGCTTCACGCAGGCGACGGCGATGCGCCCGTTCCTTGAAGAGCTGTCGGAGGAGGAGCAATTCCGCTTCACCGCCGCCTACGATGCGGCACTCGCCTCGGCGTATCCTACCGATGACCAGGGTGGCGCTGTCATGCCATTCCGGCGTGTCTTCTTCGTGGTCACCGTCTGATGCCCGCGCTGGCGCCGACCGAGTTCGTGGGGCGTATCACATGGATAGGATATGTGGCCGACCGTGAGGCTGCCTTGCGCTCGGAGACGCTCGATGAGGCGGTCTTGAGTTTCGCGGGGATCACGGGCGAGGCGCATGGCGGCCTGACGCGACCCTCTTGCAGCCGGGTCCTGTCACAGCACCCCCGGGGGACCGAGATCCGGAACGTCCGGCAACTCTCGATCATCTCCGTCGAGGAACTGGCCGAGATAGCCGCGATCATGGGCGTCGAGGCTCTTCATCCACGGCTTGTGGGCGCATCGCTTGCCGTCGAGGGTATTCCGGATTTCACCCGCATCCCGCCGTCATCGCGGCTGCAGGGGCCCGATGGTGCCACATTGGTGGTCGATATGGAGAACCAGCCCTGCCACCTGCCGGCAAAGCCGATTGACGACGAGGGTCCGGGAAACGGCCGCGCCTTCAAGAAGGCGGCGCAGGGCCGTCGCGGCGTCACCGCTTGGGTCGAGCGGGAAGGACTTTTGAAACTGGGCGATCCGCTTCGTCTTCACATCCCGTCTCAGCCAGGCTGGCGGCATGCGGTTGGGAACATGACTTGAGGTGAACGACCCTGCTCATCCGACGATTCCGGTGCCCCGAATGTCGGTAATCACAGGCCATAGCTGATCTGTCCGCCATATAGGCGGAGGAAGCTGCCCCGCGCAGAGTAGAGACAGGTACAGGGATTCCGTCACATGGCCGTCACGTCTGATATCGAAATCGCCCGCGCTGCCAAGAAGAAGCCGATTTAGGAGATTGGCGCGAAGCTGGGTATTCCGACCGAGCACCTTCTGCCGTTCGGCCATGACAAGGCCAAGGTGTCGGAGGATTTCATCAAGTCGCTTGCCGGCAAGAAGGATGGTCACCTGATCCTGGTGACCGCGATCAACCCGACGCCTGCGGGCGAGGGCAAGACGACGACGACGGTGGGTCTTGGCGACGGGCTGAACGCGATCGGCAAGAAGGCGGCGATCTGTATCCGCGAGGCGTCGCTTGGCCCGAACTTCGGGATGAAGGGCGGCGCGGCCGGGGGCGGTTATGCGCAGGTGGTGCCGATGGAGGACATGAACCTTCACTTCACCGGCGACTTCCACGCGATCACCAGCGCGCACAACCTTCTGGCGGCGATGCTGGACAACCACATCTACTGGGGCAATGACCTCGAGATCGATATCCGCCGGGTGGCGCTGCGGCGCGTCCTCGACATGAACGACCGGGCGCTGCGGCAGATCGTGTGCAACCTGGGCGGGGTGGCGAATGGTTTCCCGCGCGAGGCCGGGTTCGACATCACCGTGGCCTCGGAGGTGATGGCGATCCTCTGTCTTGCCACCGATCTTGCCGATCTCGAGCGGCGGCTGGGCGATATCATCGTGGCCTATCGCCGCGACAAGTCGCCGGTCTATGCCCGCGACCTGAAGGCCGATGGCGCGATGGCGGTGCTCCTGAAGGATGCGATGCAGCCGAACCTGGTGCAGACGCTGGAGAACAACCCCGCGTTCGTCCATGGCGGCCCGTTCGCCAATATCGCCCATGGCTGCAACTCGGTCGTGGCGACGACGACGGCGCTCAAGCTGGCCGATTACGTCGTGACCGAGGCCGGGTTCGGCGCCGATCTGGGGGCCGAGAAGTTCTTTGACATCAAGTGCCGCAAGGCCGGGTTGCGGCCGTCGGCGGTGGTTCTGGTGGCCACGGTCCGGGCGATGAAGATGAATGGCGGCGTCGCCAAGGCGGATCTGGGCCCCGAGAATGTCGAGGCCGTCAAGAAGGGTTGCGCGAACCTCGGCCGCCATATCGAGAACCTCAAGAAGTTCGGCGTGCCGCTGGTGGTGGGGATCAACCACTTCGTCACCGATACGGATGCCGAGGTGCAGGCGATCAAGGAGTATTGCGCCGGGATGGGGGCCGAGGCGGTTCTGAACACCCATTGGGCCAATGGCGGCAAGGGGATCGAGGAGACCGCGCGGAAGGTCGTCGAGCTGTGCGAAGGCGGCAGCGCCGATTATCGCCCGCTCTATCCCGACGACATGCCGCTGTTCCAGAAGATCGAGACCATCGCCAAGGAAATCTATCGCGCGGACGAGGTCGTGGCGGACAGCAAGATCCGCGGCCAGCTGAAGGAATGGGAAGAGCAGGGCTATGGCAACCTGCCGGTCTGCATGGCCAAAACGCAATACTCCTTCACGACGGACCCGAACCGCCGCGGCGCGCCCACCGGGCACAGCCTGCCGGTGCGGGAAGTGCGCCTGTCGGCGGGGGCCGGGTTCATCGTCGTGATCTGCGGCGAGATCATGACCATGCCGGGCCTGCCACGCGTTCCGTCCGCAGAGAATATCCGGATCAACGACGACGGCCTCATCGACGGCCTGTTCTAAAAATCAGGCGCGGGGGCGGGGGGATCGGACCGCTTCCGTAAGGTGCAAGGCAAGTGGACTGGGCAAAGGACAGAGCGTGGGCGCGAAAATAATTGATGGCAAGGCTTTTGCAGCCAGAGTGAGGGCCAAGGTCGGTGACCATGTGGCACATCTGAAAGCACAACATGGGATAACGCCCGGGCTCGCAGTGGTGCTGGTGGGCGAAGATCCGGCCAGCCAGGTCTATGTTCGCTCGAAGGGCAAGCAGACGGTCGAGGCGGGGATGAAATCTGTCGAGCACAAGCTGGACCCGACGACATCCGAGGCCGATCTGATGGCGGTTATAGCAAAGCTGAATGCAGACCCGACGATCCATGGCATTCTGGCGCAATTGCCGCTTCCGAAACATCTGAACGAAGACCTTGTGATCAATGCGATCGATCCGGTGAAGGATGTGGACGGCTTCCACATTTCGAATGTCGGTCTTCTGGCGACGGGGCAGCGGTCGATGGTGCCCTGCACTCCGCTTGGCTGCCTGATGATGCTGCGGGATCTTCACGGAGATCTGTCCGGCATGAACGCTGTCGTCATTGGCCGGTCGAACATCGTCGGTAAACCGATGGCCCAGCTTCTTCTGGGCGATAGCTGCACCGTCACGATCGCGCATTCCAGGACGAGAGACCTGCCCGATGTCGTTCGCCGCGCGGATATCGTGGTCGCGGCTGTCGGACGGCCCGAGATGGTGTCCGGCGACTGGATCGGGCCGGGCGCGACAGTAATCGACGTGGGAATCAACCGGATCGAGCGGGACGGGAAGACAAAGCTTGTGGGCGACGTCGATTTCGAAAGCGCCGCCGCCATCGCAGGGGCGATCACACCCGTCCCGGGCGGTGTCGGTCCGATGACGATCGCCTGTCTCCTGGCGAATACGCTGACCGCATGCTGCCGTGCAAACGGCCTGCCAGAACCGGAAGGATTGACCGCTTGACCTGAGGTTTGCGATCGGCTGATCTCGGTGGGTCGACAGGAGGATATCCGTTTGGGCAAGGCAAGACGCTATGAAGGGAAGAGCCTCGCGATCAGCTTTGACATGTCGCGTTGTATTCATGCGCGGAACTGTTTTCTGAAGCTGCCGCAGGTCTTTGACCCGGAGCGCCGTCCATGGGTCGACCCGGACGCCGCCCCAGCCGAGGAAATCGCCGCCATGATCCGTACCTGTCCGTCAGGAGCGCTGACGTTCGAGCGCCTTGACGACGGGGTTCCCGAGACCGCACCGGGGATCAACCGCGCGACCCTTCAGGAGAATGGTCCGAATGCATTCCACGGAAATCTCCGGGTCGATGGCGAGGCAATGGTTCGGGCCACGCTTTGCCGGTGCGGCAAATCGGGAAATATGCCCTTTTGCGACTACTCCCATGTCGAAGCCGGTTTTCGCGCCAGCGGTTCTCCGGAGCCCTCTGGCAAGGACGCGCCCGGCGATGCACCCGGTGATGAGCTCGCGCTGATTCCCTGTACGGACGGACCCATCGAAGCGCGTGGACCCTTGGAGATCACCTCATCCACCGGGGCGCGGCTGCATCGGGGGACACGGGCTTTTCTCTGTCGATGTGGGCAGTCGTCGAACAAGCCGTTCTGCGATGGCAGTCACAAGGAGGCGGGGTTCAAGGCGCCAGGGCCGCGCGAGACCTAGAAGAAACCCGGATAGGCCAAGCTCGGGCGTCTTGCTCGATCAGTTCGTGCTCATGCCGATTCGACGGCCAGCCCCTTGGGTTTCAGAATTGATACAGACATCGCCTATGCGGAATATTCCGGGATTCCAGGACGTCCTCGCGATCACGTTCTCGTTATCAGGGGCTTTCGGCAGCTGCTCGGTTCCTTTGAAAATCTCAAATCACTGCTCCACCCCGGCCTGACACTCCAGCCGGAGAGCGATGAATAATGGGGCAAGATCAGTTTTTTTCCCCTTGCGGAATGCGCCAAATCTCATGCAATCAGAAGGTGATGCGAGTAGTCATAAAGTCATATTTCGACAAGCTTTTGTCGAAAAAAATCATCGTGATCTGGATGGTTTCCTCAATCGCCATGGTTCTGGCGGGACCATTTGGAACCTATGACGGTCTTACGATAGCAGAGCGCTTGGTCTACTGGCCCAGCATCATCGCGCTGTCTTTCGTTATCGGCTTTGCCGTGCGCCCCCTAGTCCTGAATCTGTCACCGGGCCTTGGCTCCTGGCCTGCCGATTTCGCGACTTCGGTGCTGTTCACAGCGCTTTTCGCGCCACTTCTGCTCTTGATCACGCGGTACATGGCAAGTGTGCCGGATGAGCAGTTGATGAGTCCCGCCATGATGGCCGGCATTTGCTTTAGTATTCCGATGGCTACGGCGGCGCTCCGGCAGTTTCTACACTCGACGCATCAGGCCACATCCGCCGTTGGGAATCGAGAGCCCTCACGCCTGCTACGGCGCCTCGGTGAAGAGGCGAACCATATCCACCACATCGGAGTGCGCGATCACTATGTGGACGTCTATTCCGATATCGGCCGGACTTCACTTCTCATGCGGTTTTCCGATGCTTTGGCGGAGGTGGAAGAGGCTGCGGGACTTCGGGTGCACCGCTCCCATTGGGTGGCGTATAGGTCCATCGATGGAATCGAGCGAGATGGGAACCGGCTGTTTTTGCGGCTGACGACAGGCACGCAGATTCCGGTCAGCCGGAATTACCGCAAACAAGTGGAGACGGAGCTGGGCAACCGGCGGAGCTAACTGAGACTCACGGAAGTGGCAGGATGCGTACGGGATCGCCAAGAAGTGCGGCCATTGCATCTCGCGCCATCAAGGCCCGCAGTTCGGGGGCGGTCCAAGGCAATCCGCCGGTATACGTTCCATAGGCCGGTAGGATGACGCGCGACGTATCGAACAGAAAACACCGCCGCCGAACCAGTCGCCCACGCACGGATACCTCCGCCTTTGGGTGAAAATGACCCGAGATCTCGCCGGACGCCTCCATTTCGCGCAATGTGCCGGAAGTGAAGCGCACCTTCGTGCAGTTCGGCCAGATGGGTTCCCGCCAATCCCATAGGCCCTGGATCATGGTTGCCTTCGATCCAAATCCAGCGACGGCCCGCCTGCAGGCGGTTGATCCACATGACCTCGTCGTCATCAAGGCTGTCTGCTGCCATCCGGTCGTCGAAACTGTCACCAAGACAGATCACCGTCTGTGGCGCGGTCACGACAATGTCGGCCTCGAGACGCGCGAGCGTGTCTCGCGTCTCATAGGGCGGAAGGAGCGTTCCCCCGCGACGCGCGATGCGGTCGGACTTTCCCAGGTGGAGGTCGGAAACGCATAGAATGCGGCGCGTAGGCCAAGAAAGGCCGCCGGAGGGCAGGGGCAGCAGATCTTCACCGTGAATTCGGATCGTACAGTCCTGTATGTTCATGCTTCGTTCGTGACCGATGGGGTGGCAATTGGCAAGGGGGTTCAGGTCCGAGGTCGTGATGCGTTCTGGCCGACCTCGATTGCTGAAAGACCGGACGCGTCGAGCAGGCGGGAGACTTCGTCGTCAAGCAGGCGCTCATTCGCTTGCCCTTGGATCGGGACGCGCCCGGGCTCCAGAAACAAGGGGGCAGCGAGCGGTGTGACACGATCAAGAGCGACGTGGTCGATCCGCCCATCTGTCCGGGAAAGCATCTCTTCGATCCGGCCAAAATCGACAAGGCCGCGCAAGGCTTCTTCACGCGTGATCTGTAATATCACGTGGTCGGGATCGTATTTGGACAGAGTGTCATAGAGAATATCCGAAGAGAACGTCGCCTGACGGCCGGACTTTCGGGCGCTTGGGGTGTTCCGTTCCAAAAGGCCCGCAATGGTGGCAGAGGCGCGAAATGTTCGTTTCATCACGGCATTGCCCGCAAGCCACGCCTCGAACCCGGTGCGGAGAGTCTCGGGCTCGAAAAGCGGGGCCGGGTCGGGAACACGGTCAAGGCCCCAGATCAGAACGGCATAATCCGTCGACACGAAGCCCATTGGTGCAAGGCCCATTTGCTCCATCCGCGCGGTCAGCAAGAGCCCGAGTGTCTGCATCGCGTTTCGTCCGGCAAAGCCATAGACGACCATCTGTTCGCGCCCGTCATGGGGGAAGGTCTCCACCAAGATCCGGTCGGCTTCCGGAAGCTTCGATCGTCTTCTCTGCAACTCCAGCCAGTCAGAAGTATGACGTGGTAGATCCGGGATATGATCCTTTTGGAACATTTCCAGAATGCGCTGACTCAACTGCGTCGAGGTCGCGAATTTTGTTCCCATGAAGGTCGCAATCTTGGGTGGTTTGTCGGCACGACGAGTGACCTCAACCGTCATTTGGTTCAGACCTTCGTAGCGCACGACCTGCCCGCCGATCAGAAAGGTGTCGCCCTTTGTGAGCGAGGCTGCAAATCCTTCTTCGACCTCGCCGAGCGGCTGCCCGCGTCCACGCAGCCGCACCTTGAGCGTGTCGGTATCCTGTATCGTCCCGATATTCATCCGTATCCGGGTTGCCGCCCGCGGGTCCCGCAACTCCCACAACCCGTCAGGGCGCTGTTTCAAGCGCCTCCAGCGATCATAGGCGCGCAGGGCGTATCCGCCTGTCGCGACGAAATCGAGGCAGTCGTCGAATTGTTCGCGGGTGAGGGTGGCAAAGTTGCCGGCGGTCTTGACCTCTGCAAAGAGCCCCTCTGCGCCGAACGGACCGGAGCAGGCCGCAATCAGAATATGCTGGCAAAGCACGTCTCGCGGACCCGGCCCTCTTGGGTCGCCGTCCAGATCGCGGGCTCGCACGGCCTGAAGCGCGGCCACGCACTCCACTACCTCGAACCGGTTCGCAGGGACCAGAAGCGCCTTGGACGGAGCATTGTAGCGGTGATTGGCACGACCGATCCGCTGAACAAGGCGTTTGACGTTCTTGGGCGCCCCCACCTGTATGACCAGATCCACATCGCCCCAATCGATCCCCAGATCAAGACTTCCGGTACAGACAATTCCGCGCAATTCACCCGCGACCATCGCGGCCTCGACCCGTTCGCGCTGTTCGCGGGCAAGGCTGCCGTGGTGGATGCCGATCGGTAGATCGTCTTCGTTGGCAAGCCACAGATTATGAAAGAACAGTTCTGCCTGTGCGCGTGTATTGTGAAAGATCAGGGTCGTCCGGTGCTTGCGAACCTGATCCAGAACCGCAGGGATGGCGTATTTTCCACCGCCCCCCGACCACGGCGGCGGAGTGACGGTTTCCAGCATGGCAATATCCGGGTCGGGGCCGGGATCGGCGTAGAGCACGTCGCAAGAGTTCGGATGGCTGGCCAGGAACCGGGCGATCGCGGCGGGATCCTCGACCGTGGCAGACAGGCCGATGCGGCGCAGGTCCGGAACCAGCCCCTGAAGCCGCGACAGGGCCAGCATCAACTGATCCCCACGTTTCGATTCCGCCAAGGCATGGATTTCGTCCACGACCACACGTCGCAGCCCCGCGAACATGCGCGGAGCGTCTTCGTAGCTTAGCAGCAGAGCGAGAGACTCGGGCGTGGTCAGCAGTATATGCGGCGGGTCACCGCGCTGGCGCTTCTTTTGCGTGGCGCTGGTGTCTCCGGTCCGGTCCTCGACCCGGATCGACAGGCCCATCTCGTCGATCGGTGTCCGCAAGTTCCGTTTGATATCGGCCGCTAGCGCCTTCAGAGGCGAAATATAAAGGGTGTGCAGCCCGTCATGCGCGGCTTCTGCGAGTTCTGTGAGTGTAGGGAGAAACCCGGCAAGGGTCTTGCCGCCGCCAGTGGGCGCGATGAGCAATAGAGCAGGCGCCCTTGCCCGTTCGAGCAGGTCGAGCTGGTGCGGATGCGGTGCCCACCCGCGGGCCGAGAACCAGTCGATGAAACGTGCGGGAAGTTCGGCCATTCGGATTGTTTAATGTTAAACTACTTTGATTTCGGGCGTGCCTGCAGATGCAGAATGCGGTCCCGAACGACTTCGGGGAGTGATGTATCGGCGCCGTCCGGCGCATCATCGAGCGCGGCTTCGACATCCTTCACGAGGATCGCGATCGTATTGTCGGGCGCGAAACCATCACGTCCGAACTCGATCTCGTCAATCCCGGATGCAAGCCAGTTTTGGCCTGATGACTTCGATATGAGATCCAGGAGTATCGTCTCATCCAGCCCTGCTGCGTCGGCCCAATCCAGCACCATTCGCGTCATCGCCGTCGAAGAAGCGGCCAGCAGGTTGTTCAGTGTCTTCGCCTTGGCCCCGGTGCCGAACGTGCCCATGCGAAAGATATCGCGCCCCATGGCTTTGAAAAGCGGCATCAGCGGCAGGACATCCGCGTCGATACCCCCGATCATGAAGCTCAACCGCCGTTCCTCCGCACCGACGACTGCGCCGGACATAGGGGCATCCACAAGCCTGATGTGATCGGGAATCCGTTCGCGCAAATCGCGTACATAGCGTGGACTCAGGGTCGAGCAGATCACGACGGCTTCCAGATCCGTCGCGCGTGCGGCAAATCCTTGTTTGCCAAAAAGCACCTCGTCGGTCTGATCGGTGTCACGGACGATCGAAATAAGGCAGGTCAACCCATCGGCGAATGCATCCGCGTCATCGGTCATCGCCGGGGCGAAATCACCATAGCTTTCCGGCGCACGAATATCGAATCCGCGCGCCGGAAGACCTGCGGCACGCAACGCAGCAAGCATCGGCTGCCCCATACGGCCGCAGCCGGCCACTCCAATAGATGAAAGCATCGCATCCTCCCCGGTTTGGCCCAGAAAAGACCAGCCGGGGAGGGGGTGCAAGGTCTAGTGAACGATGGTTTCGTCGCGAACGAACATGTTGGCCCAAGCGCGGTCTACGAGTTCCGGCGACATCTGGTATGGAATGCCTTCGAATTCGCAGATCGATATCATCTGGTCGATCAGGAAGATCGGCTGATAGTTCGCGTAGACGCTGTCGATCTCGGGATACTTGTTTTTCATCAAATGGATAAGCGTATCCTCGTCCAGCGGCATCTTGCGCTTCTTCGCCACCATCGCAAAGATCTTGAGATAATCTTCCTGGTTCGGCCCGTCGATCTTGATCTTGTAGAAGATCCGGCGAAGGGCCGCCTTGTCGAAGATCTCGTTCGGGTGAAAGTTGGTGGAGAAGATCACCAGCGTGTCGAAGGGCACCTCGAATTTCTCGCCCGACTGCAGCGACAGGATGTCCTTCGATTCTTCCAGCGGAACGATCCAACGGTTGACCAACGCCTGCGGCGGTTCTTCCTGACGACCAAGGTCGTCGACGATGAAGATGCCGCCGGTGGATTTGAGCTGTAGCGGGGCCTGATAGGTCCGGGCGGTCGGGTTGTAGACGAGGTCCAGCATCGAAAGCGACAATTCACCACCGGTGATAACGGTGGGTCGTTCGCAAAGAACATAACGCGTATCGTAGCGACCCGAAGAACGGCGCAGGCTGTTCGGATCTTCTTCCTGCTCTTCCGCGGCCGAGTGGACGATCGGATCATATACAGTAATCACCTGACCCGAATACTCGATCGCGCGCGGGATATAGATCTTGTCGCCCAGCGCATCGCGAATACCGTTCGAGATGGATGATTTACCGTTACCCGGCGGGCCATACATCAGGATCGAACGGCCAGCGCCGACCGCTGGTCCCAAATGATCAAGAAGATGGTTCGGCAGGATCAGGTGACCCATTGCCCCCGTCAGTTGTTCGCGGGTGATATGAATGTTGCGAATAGACTGACGCTTGACCTGTTCCTGATACACCGCAAGCGGCACCGGCATCGGCCCGTAGTATTCTGACTGCGCCAGCGCGTCATGAGCACGGGCTTTCCCGGCGTCGGTCAGCTGGTAGCCCATTTCGCCACCGGAGTTGGCATGAAGCGTACCCGTCGCCTCAAGAAGCTTCTGACCGCGTGCCAGATCGATTATTTCCTGCGTCACCGAAACGGGCAGGCAAACCGCCTTGGCCAGTTCGGTCGCCATCTCGAGATTCATGCGGAACATCGTCTTGAGCAGAATATCCCGCATCATCACGATGGGGAGCTTCATCTCGGACAATCCCCGGGGGGCAGGGGGGCTCATCACGGTCGTGGTTTGCATGTTCATCGTTGGATCATCCTGGCTTACACACGTTTCACGCCTCGCCGCACAAGGCCCTTCCAAAACCGTGCCCGTGCGTCGACAATGGCGTTCTTGACTGCACTCTGACGCGCCATTGTGGCCAAAAAAGGGAAAGAGAGAGGGATGAGAGGGCCGAAACCTCTATTTCTTGTGGCTTTGATCGCAGGGCTCGTCGTCGCGTCCGTTCTGGGGATTCTTTTGAAGGGCGGCCTGCATATTACCCATTTCGATGGTGATGCGCTGCACCTGGCCGATATCATCGGGCGCATGCGTGCCGGAGAGGCACCGCATCAGGATTTCATGACACCGATCGGTGTTTGGGCCTTTACGCCCATCGCGGTCTTTGCGCGGGCAGGCTTTGACCTTGCGATGTCATTCGCTTTGGGACAGGCTTTGTTTGCAGTCGCTGTCGCGGTCTGGGTTGTGCGCGCCGCAGCAACGCGGCTTCCACCCGCAACAGGATATGCGTTCGCGGCAATCTCTGCCCTTCTGGTCATGTCCCTGAGCCACGGATCGACTGGAAACCTCGCGATTTCAATGCATTACAATCGATGGGCTTGGGTGATGGCATTTTCTGTCATCCTCCTCTCACTTTTGCCGAACCGGTCTGAAAGCCGCCCGCTGACTGACGGTGTACTGATCGGAACCGGGCTGGCATCGCTGGTCCTGTTAAAGATCACCTTCTTCGTCGCGTTCGCTCCGGCGATCGCCCTTATCTTGCTCTTGCGCCGCGAGATCGCGATGCTGCTGGTTGCCGTCTTGGCCGGCCTGCTCTCGGCGGTGGTACTCTGGTTCGCACTTGGGTCGACGCATTGGCTTGCCTATCTGTCCGATCTGCAAACGGTTGCCGCATCTGATCTGCGCACGGCCCCCGGCCTCGGGCTTGCGGATCTGGTGGTTTCGCCCCCCTATCTGCCCGGCGCGGCGTTGACGATGATCGCCGCGATCCTCTTGCGCAGATCGGGCCAGCGCTATGTCGGTCTGGGTCTGTTGCTGCTTTTTCCAGCATTCGTCTATGTCACCTGGCAGAATTTCGGGAATGACCCGATCTGGCTGATCTTGCTTGCCGTTATCCTGTTTGCGATGCGGCCTGAACCGGACGGAAAAGGCGATGTGATGCGGCGCGCCGTGGGCGTGGCAGGTATGGCGGCGGCGGTTCTGGCAGCGCCGTTGACCCTGTCGCATGGATTGAGCGTGCCGCGCCATCTTGTTCTCCTGACCACGACCCATGTGCCCCTGATCGAAGAGGCCGATGGGATTTTCATGCCCAGACTGCCGGCGGAACTGATCCGCGGACGGATGAAGCTGAATGCCGCGGGGGCGATGTTCGATGTGGTTCCCGACCCGCAGGATCCTGCTTCACCATTGCAGTTCGCCGGTGATGACCTTCCCGACTGTCAGGTGACGACGGGCATTCCATCGGTGCTTCGGGCCATTGCGCGCGACCTTGAAGTGGAAGAAGGGCCGGTTCTCGTTGCGGATATTATCGGGTCCCACTGGCTCTTTGGCCTGCCGCGTTTGCCGGGCGGTGCGCCGTGGAATTATGGTTCGCTCTCGGGGATCGCGGGCGCGCGCCATTTGGTCGTTCCGCTTTGTCCGGTGAACCTGGCGGCAAGACGGTCCATTCTGGAGGAACTCGGGTCCGAGAAGCAGGTGACACTGGTGCGCGAAACACCGCGTCTGCGGCTGTACAGCCTGTCTCCCTAGCTTCCCGCCACGGCGCCAAGCAACAGGTAAAGGATCAGGACCCCCCCAAGTGCCAGCCCCATGGGAAAATCGCCCCTGTCCCAGCTTTCCCAATCGGGGAAAGCCCGGCGCGTGGCCGGTACCATTCGAAACAGTCGATGCGTAAAGAAGGCCGCCAACAACACTCCGGAAAAGAGGATCAGCAGGATCTGAAGATCGCCAAGATCCAGCATCGGCGCCATAGCCGCCAGAAACTTGGCGTCACCAGCCCCCATGGCGCGCGCCATGTTGGCAAGGAACCCGACGATCAGCACGACGATGAAGTGAAGATACCGCCATAGGTAGTCTTCCAAGGGAAGGGCGATGAGGCCGACAATGACGAAGACCCCAAGCAAGGCGCCAACCGCCTTGTTTGGAATCTTCATGAATTTCATATCGTTCCACGCAACCCAGATCCCGATGGGCAGCGCGAAAGGAAGAAACAACAGCGCCGTGACGGCATCGATCGCCATGGCGCTGTCCGCTGTCAGTTCGCGACGTTTGATTCCAGCGCCTCAAGGCTGCGCGAAGCGGCCTCGAAATGCTGGGGGTGCGTGTCGATGGCTTGGCGCAGAAGGCCCTTGCCCGTCGCAACATCGCCTTGCTTGATCGCACTCAGTGCGGCGGTGTGCAGCAACTGCGCGCGCTCGACCTGGGTCATGCCAACCACGGGAAGTTCGTAGATGCGCTGTGCGCTTCGGGCCAGAACAAGGTTGTTCTTGGCTGTGAACATTCCGGGGGAATACGTAATGGCCTGTGCAAAGAGACGTTCTGCCCCCTTGTAATCGCCGCGGCTCAGCTTGGAATAGCCCCAGTTGTTTAGAACGCCCGAAGGCTTGGTCGTAAGTCCAAGCGCGGTTTCATAGAAACTGTCGGACGCATCCCATTCCTTGTTGCTGTCGGCCACCATCGCTTCAAGCCGATAACGCGTGAAGGTCTCATAGGTGGGTGGAATGGAATCCAGCGTCTCTTCCGCGCGGTCCCATTCACCGGCCCGGATCAGCGCATCGGCAAGGGAGACCTTGTCTTCCTCGGTGGAGTTGGGGGTCTGAACCAGATCGCCCAGAACGATGACCGCTTCGTTCGGTGCGTTGGCGCGAATCAGTGAAAGTCCAAGTCCGCGCTTGAAATCCGAACGGTCGGGTTCGCTGGCGAGTGCGCGGCGGAAGTAGCGAACCGCCTCGCCGGGATCGGCGGACGTCAACATGAGATCATTGAGGTTGCTGTCGTCGATCGCATTGACGCTTTGCAATGCCCGTTCGACTTCCGCGGCTTTATCGGGTTCCGCACATGCCGACAGCAATAGGGTGCTGCCAAGGCAGAGCGCAATCAGTCGGGTCTGACGCATGGGATGCCTGGTCCTTTTTCCTGCTCAACTTGGCCCGCAGTTTTTTTCAGGACTCGGTCAGCAGCAGGTATTCCCCGGTGCCACGCCGAACCAGAGCGGGTCCACTTTTCTGAGGCTCAGAATAGGCCGGATTCTCGATTTTTGCGAGTGCCAGACGCAAATTGTCGCGGATATCGGCACTTTCGCCACTATCCAGCTTGAAAGCCCGCTCGAAGACCCGGCTGGCCTCTCCGTAGTCGCCCTTTTCCATCAGAACGACACCAAGATTGTTCCATGCGGGGACGAAATTCTCGTCTAGTGTCAGCGATTGCCGAAGCAGTTTTTCGGCTTGTCCAAGCCGCCCTAAGCTTAAGATGTGCCGATCCGATCGCCGATAGCACATCGGCACTGATCCCTTGTTCGGCCCAGGCGCGGCTGTAGGCCCGGATCGCAAGCTCGTATTCCGAGGCCTGCATCAGCCGGTGGCCGACGATCAGCCCGTCAACATCCGACGATGCGCGGCTGTCAACGCCGGGGGCAAACGGGTTGTCGCGATCCGCACGAAGGCCGCCCGCGGTGTCGCAGGCGGCCAAGGCCGACATGGCAAGGGCGAGAGAGATCGCCGGAATAGGGCGCATGTGCTCCTAGAAGAATGTTGCCGTCGAAAGGGTCACGGAGATTTCGTAAACCGAGGGTCCGATCAGGATGATGAGAAGCGGCGGAACCGTCAACATCATAGTGGCCAGTGTCATCTTCGTCGGCAATTTATTGGCCGCTTCTTCTGCGCGCATGACGCGCTTGTCACGCATTTCCGCGGCATAGACCCGAAGTGCTTCCGAGATCGGGGTACCAAAGGTCGCGGACTGGATCAGAACGGTCACGAAGGACGATACGTCCGTCACACCGGCGCGTTCGGACATATCCCGTAGGACCTGCGTTCTGTCCTTGCCGGCCTTCATCTCGTGGCTGACGATCTCATACTCGTCGGCAAGCGACGGATAGCCAGGCCGAACTTCGCCCGAAACGCGGTTGATGGCCTGGTCCATCGATTGGCCCGCCTCCACGCAGACCAGCATCAGGTCGAGTGAGTTCGGGAAACCGTTGGTGATCTCTTCCTGACGTTCCTGCTGGCGCTTGGTCACCCAGTATTTAGGCAGCATATATCCGACAATGCCGGGGCCAAGAACATACATGATAAGGCGCGTCGCATCAGGTTCGGCGGTGGCCGATTGCAGGATCGCATAGAGCGCCCCGATGATCAGAAAGCCAACGCCCAGCGCAAATTGCAGGAAGTGATAGGTCTGTACCGCGGTCTTCGAGCGGTAGCCGGCCTGCAGCAGTTTGAGACGGACCGCGGAGTACTCTTCCTCATCTTTGGGCTCGAGGAAGTTGGCGTATTTGTCCAGCTTGTTGCTGCTGCCGGTCCGAAGTGTCTGCTTCTTGCCGGGAGTTACTTGCGTCGTGCGGCCTCGTGCGGCATCGCGCAGCTTGTCCAGCGGGTCCTCCTGCTTGCGCAGCAGGATCGGCAAGCGTCAGCAGGATCAGAAACAGGCCAAGGATACCGACCATAAGGAGCGGTCCAAGTTCACCGAACCGGTCCGTCAGGAAGGTGTTCAGATTTGCAAAGATTTCCATTGCGTACTTTCCTCAGACCTTGATGTTCACGAGAGCCCGCATCACGAAGATGTTGGCGATCAGGAATGCGGCGACGACAAAACACGCCGGAATGAAGTAGGCGGTCTCACGGACGTCGTCATAGTAGTTCGGTTCGATCACGGTGATCATGATCAGGGCCCCGATCGGGAAGAACGACAGGAACATGCCCGACCATTTGGCTTCGGCGGTGATCGCTTTGACGCGGCGGAACAGCCGGAAGCGGGCCCGGATAACCTTTGCCAGACCGGCCAGGATCTCGGCGAGGTTACCACCCGACTGCTGCTGGATCGTCACGGCAACCGCGAGGAAGCGCAAGATCCTGCATGTCCATGCGTTCGGCCATGCTCTTCAGGGCTTCGGAGACATCCCGGCCATAGGCGGCTTCGTCGGAGATCACGCCCATCTCAGTTCCCAGCGGGTCGGGGACTTCCTTGGCGACGATCTGGAGTGCGGCGCTGAACGGGTGCCCGACACGCAGGCTTCGAACCATCAGTTCCACTGCATCGGGAAGCTGTTCCTCGATCAGATCGAGGCGTTTCTTGGCCTTGTTGTTGACCCAGACGAACACCCCGCCCACGCCCATTCCGATGGACACGATGATCCGGATCGGCAAGCTGGCCGCGGTGCCGAAGGTCAGGCCGACAAAGGCGACGATGGTCAGATAGGACCATGACCATGACAAGCTGTTGCGGCGTAAAGGCGATGTTCGCCTTCTGCGCTTTCTGTGCGAGGATCGCATAGAGCGGAATGGACCGCGACTTCATGTGCTGGGACATTTCCTTGCGGAGCTGTTCCAGGACCTGTTCGCGCCCGGCGCCTTTCTCGAGCATTTCGAGACGGCGGTTGACGCGACTGTTCAGGCTGATCGATTTGCCGAATACCGTCAGGTATAGGCCCTCGACGATCACAAGGACGCCGACAAAAATCAGACCGTAAATAATGGGTTCTGCGCTGAGGTTCATGTGTTCTACTCCGCAGCGAAGGGTTCAAAGATCGACGACGGCAAATCGTAGCCCCACATGCGGAACCGCTCCGAGAAGTGGCTGCGAATACCGGTTGCTGTGAAATGCCCGATGATCTTGTTGTCTGGTGTCAGGCCAACACGCTGGTAGCGGAACACTTCCTGCATCGAGATCACTTCGCCCTCCATGCCGGTCACCTCGGTGATCGACACCATGCGGCGCGAGCCATCCTGCAGACGCGATGCCTGCACGATCAGGTTCACAGCCGAAGAGATCTGGGAGCGGACCGCCTTGAGCGGCATTTCGATCCCGGCCATGGCGATCATGTTTTCAAGACGGCTTACACCGTCGCGGGCGCTGTTGGCGTGGATCGTTGTCATCGAACCGTCGTGGCCGGTGTTCATGGCCTGAAGCATGTCGATGACTTCCTCGCCCCGCGTTTCACCAACGATGATGCGGTCAGGACGCATCCGGAGGGCGTTCCGCAGACAGTCACGCTGGGAAACAGCGCCTTTGCCTTCGACGTTCGCCGGCCGGCTTTCCATTCGTCCCACATGGGTCTGCTGCAGCTGAAGTTCCGCCGTATCCTCGATCGTCAGGATGCGTTCATCGTTGTCGATGAAGGAGGATAGCGCGTTCAACGTGGTCGTCTTACCGGAACCTGTACCGCCCGAGACGATGATGTTCAGACGGGTCGCAACCGCGGCCTGAAGATAGGCCGCCATTTCTTCCGTGAACGCACCGAACTTGACAAGGTCGTCAACGCCGAGCTTTTCCTTCTTGAACTTACGAATGGAAACAAGGCTGCCATCCACCGCGATTGGTGGAACCATGGCGTTGAAACGTGAACCGTCCTGAAGACGGGCGTCAACATAGGGGTTTGATTCATCGACCCGCCGACCAACGGCGGACACGATCTTGTCGATGATCCGAAGCAGGTGCTTTTCGTCCTTGAAGGTCGTATCGGTCAGCTCCAGCCTGCCGGCGCGTTCCACGAACACCTGCTGTGGCCCGTTCACCAGAATATCGTTGACGGTTTCATCCTTCAGAAGCGGCTCGAGGGGCCCGAGCCCCGTCACTTCGTCGTACAGATCCTGGTTCAGCGTCGTGCGTTCTTCGCGGTTCAACACGACGCCCATCTCTTCGAGCGCTTCGCTGGAGATCGCGATGATTTCCTGACGAAGGTCTTGTTCGGATGCGGATTCAAGCGCGCCGAGGTTCAAGTTTTCCAGAAGCGCTTTGTGCAGCTCCAGCTTCAGTTCGCTGAGCCGCTCCTTGCGTTTCTTTTCCTTGTCGACCGGAGCGGCCTGCGCCGCGACCTTCTGGTTCGCCACCGGCTTGCGCATCGATGCCGAGACTGGGGCTGGTGCCGATGCGGTCGCGCCACCATCGATGGATTGCAGCTTCGCACCTGACGCGCCCGGAGTGTCGCCACCCTTTTTATACTTAGAAAACACTGTGCATCCCCTCTTGTATCAGTTAGCCGCCGACAGCTTCGGACTGGTTCAGTTCATGTACGGATTTCGCAAGCTTCTGAATCTCGCGCCGCACGGGGCTTTTCGCTGCCACTTCAGAGAGCGGCAGACCATGATCCCCGGCTTCCGTAACGGGTTTGCCGCCATCGGGGATCTGAACTTCGATCTTGATATCAAGGCTTTCGGCCATCCGCTTTACCCGGCTCTTGCCGGTCAAATCAGTGAACTTCGGCGCCCGATTCAGGACGTAGCGCAGTTTCTCGATCGGAAGTTCTTCGCCTTTCAGGGCGCGGATCAGGCGCAGCGTGTTCTGCGCCGACCTCATGTCCAGTTCGAGCATCGTGAAATAGACATGCGCGGCGTGCAGAACCGTCTCGGTCCATTGCACCACGACTGACGGCATGTCGATAACCACGTAGTCGAAGTTAGTGCGCGCGAATTCGAGGATCCGCTCGACATCTTCCTGCCCGAGAATATCCAGCGGAAGCATATCGGCAGGTGCAGTCAGGACGTGCAACTTCTCGTTGAAAGTCATCAAAGCCTGCAGGAAAGCATCGGTATCGATCGTGCTAGTGTCCTGAAGCAGTTCGAAGACCGCCTCCCGACGCGGGAGATCGAGGTAGGTCGAGGCCGAACCGAATTGCAGATCGAGATCCAGAAGGCAGACCCGCGGGCCATCGGTCTCGCTCATATTGGCGAGTTCCCATGCAAGGTTTACGGCAAATGTCGTGGAGCCAACGCCCCCGCCCAGACCGTGCACGGGAATGACAACGCCGTCCCGGTCTCCGGTCGACTTCAGAGCACTTCCCGCGGCCTTGGCGAGATCGGCCGCTGACGGCGCGCGGCGCATCCGCTCGATCGCGTCGTGCAACGCGCCATCGGGAAGCGGGTAGGGGACGAACTCCTCTGCGCCGAGCTTGAGAAGCTGGTGAAGAGCAATCGGGCTGACATCCTCGGCGATGACCAGAACTTTGATCCGTTTCTTGATCGCAGTCTGGATCGTCTCGGCGACCTGGCTGATATTATCCTCGTCCTCTTCATCGATCGCGATCGCGACGAACTCGAGAGAATTGGAGTCATCTTGTGCCAGAAAGACGGCTGCGTCCTCGAATGACAGGTCGCCCCAGCTTTCGCCTAGCTCTGCCTCCATATCTTCGATCAGAAGGTCGAAGTTCTGTACGTCCCGAGAAACCGTGCACGCCACGATGGGCGTTGGTTCTGGCTGCAATGCTGCCGTGCTCGTCATTTTGCCTCACGTCCTTCCGTTTCCAGACGCCGGCGAGAAAAAGAAAAAGCCCCAATGTCTCTTGCCATTTGCGGCCCATCTCGCCGGTGTCAGTGCGCGCGCGGTAAGAATCGCGCGCACCGTTACCTTTTGAGAAATTGACCGCCAATATTGGCGACATTGAGGCTAAAAAACCGTAATTATTCGGTTTCTTGATACGACCCGAACGAACGGGTCGCGTATTAGTTTCCTTCGGCGAGCGCGCCGCCGCCCGGCTCCTGCACAGCGCCTTCGGCGACGTAGTCGCGGAAGATGATCGCTGCATACTTGCCGTTCAGTACTGCGGGATGGTTCTTCACGAAGCCAGTCACCTCGGTAACGGTCCGACGGTTCCTGACTTCTTCATCCTGCGTCGCGACAAGAGGTTGTGTTTCGCCGAACGAAACCACGGCCTCGAGACGCGACCGGCTGATGCCCTGGCTGACCAGGAAGTTCACCGCCGCTCGTGCACGCCGCAAGCCAAGCGACTTGTTGTAGGCTTCGCTGCCTACAAGGTCGGTATGGCCATAGACCTTGAACCGAACTTCCGGGAACTGACGGATCCAGTTGGCCTGTTCGGCCAACGTCGCCCGTGCCGCACCGTCCAGAACCGCGCTGTCGAATGCGAAGTTCACCGAAGTATCGACCTCTTGGGCAAAGCGCCGGTTGAGGTTGACCACATAGGACTTCTGCCCGGTCATCAGCAACGAGTTGTTCATGGTCGGGTTGCCGAAGCCACCTTCATCGATGAACGCTCCGGCTTCCTGATTGAAGCGAACGCTGTTCTCGGCGGTACAGGCAACAAGTGCCAGCGTCGAGGAGGCGACCAGAAGAATGTTAAGGTGCTTCTTCATCATCTGTCTTACTCCATCACGTAGCCGTAGGAACCCGAGAAGTCCTGCTTGGCGACCTCACCCGCGGCACCCGTACGGGGCATGTTGGGGCTTGCGGTCTGACCCAGAAGGAACAGTTCGGATTCGGTGGGCGGGCGGATCCGGTCGGTTGGAACCGCAAGTGCTTCACCCCGTGTCGGCGTGACCAGGTATGGGGTGACGATCACCACAAGCTCGGTCTGGTTGCGTGCATAGTTTGCCGATCTGAACAGAGCACCAAGAACGGGGATGTCACCCAGCCATGGTACCTGGCTCGCATTGTCGCTGAAGTCATCTTGCAGAAGACCAGAGACTGCAAAGCTTTCACCGTCCCGCATCTCGACCGTCGTCTGGGTCTGACGCGTCTTGAACTGGTTCACGTTGAACCCGTTCTGCGTGATGATCGCGTCATCGATGCTCGAAACCGAAGCGTTCAGTTCGAGGTTGATGATGTCTGCATCCACAACACGGGGAGTGAAGGTCAGCTGCACACCGAAGGGACGGTATTCGATACCGATGCCGCCATCTCCATCCGGAACCGGGATTGGATATTCACCGCCAGCAAGGAACGATGCTTCCTGTCCGGAAAGCGCCACCAGGTTCGGTTCCGAAAGGGTCCGAACAAGGTTCTTGGATTCAAGGGCTTCAAGCAGAACACCAACTGATGCGCCGCCAAAGTCGAAGCCGACACCAAACTGGCCGATTGCCTCGGTCAGGCCGAATTCGACAGAGCCGGGGCCACCGGGTGAACCGCCAGCGACAAGACCTGCACTACCAAGCGCCAGAGAGCCGCCACTTGAAGAACCGGCGTCGATCACCGAAAGACCGGCGTTAAGTCCCTTTGTGACCGAACGCTCCATCTCGACGAAGCGAACCTTCAGCATCACCTGCTGCGTTCCACCAACCGACATTAGGTTGGATACCCGACCGGGCGCATAACGCTCCGCCAGGTCAAGCGCGCGATCAAGTCGTGCGATCGAGCTGACGGTGCCGGAAAGGACAATTCCGTCATTGGCCGTGCGTACTTCGATGCCCTCGCCGGGCAGGATCTGGCGCAGCCGCTCTTTGAACTCTGCAACATCGGGTGTCACCGACACTTCAACGTTTGCAATCAGGTTACCTTCCGGTCCCAGCAACGTCAGCGTCGTGCGCCCCGGTGCCCGGCCCAGTACATAGATCGTGCGGTCCGACAGTGTCGAAATATCCGCAATACCCGGGTTGGCGATTGAAAGTTCGGCAAAGGGCGTCTCCGCCTCCACCACAACCGCACGGTTGATTGATACGTTCAGGCTGCTCGATGCATCGCCCCGCAAAACACGCAGGGTTTCCGCATTCGCCAGCGAAACGGTCGTCGTCGTAACAGCAAACCCAATAAGGGCTGCCTTCAGGAATTTATCGATTTTCATGTGACCTGCCTCTCCGATCACGCCTCGTTTCGGGTCTTTACGCCCGTGATTGGCATTACCATGCGGGAGAAGCAGTTTTTTTGCAGAGAATTAATACCCTGTGCGACTGGGCTTATGTGGATAAGTCGCAACACAAAGGCAATTCTAGCGGTCGGAATCAAAAGGCACCCCAAGATGATGGGGTGCCTTGCCCGATTTCAGCTCGTTCAGTTGGTGCAGGGAATTGGCACTTCCACGATATCGGCACCACGGCGAGTCCGGATCGAGCAGGTGCGCTCCTCTTCCTGAACGATCCTGACCTCTTCTTCGATCCCAAGCAGCGTGCCCTGATCCACCTGAACGGCGGCCGTAAGGTCTTCGTCCTGTGCGCCGACCAGCGACAGTTGCAGACGACCGGTCGCCTGTGCCTGGGCAAGAGTTGCGACCTGAACAGCCGTTGCTTCGACGGTAACCGTCCGCGCAACAGTCGGGTTGTTACGATCCTCGTCCGCCGATTGGTCGACCGCGATCAGCTTGATCGAAGCCTGGATCAGCTTTGTGAATTCGCGCGTACCGCCCGACTGTGTCGTGCCCGAACCGGTCCAGTAGATATCGACACGGTCGCCGGGACGCAGGAAGCCGGACACACCGGACGACACGTCGACGCGAAGCGCGAAGGCGCGCATTCCCGGAGCGAGTTTCGACGAGACGCCAGCGTCTTCGCCGGGTTCGGTAACCTTGATTGCCAGAATAGCTTCGCCCTTTTCCATCGCACGCAGAACAATGCGCGGCGGCTTGCCTTCGGGGAACAGAGTTTCAATCGACTGGAACGATCCCTCAGGGATTCCGTCGACGGGCCAGCGGACCTTGCGCACGTCCTTTGCCGTCAAAGCCTGTCCGTAGCGCACGGGGCGGTTCACAACAAAGACATCTTCCGTCGGCACGATCTGGGAGCGCGCGGCGCGCTCTTTGGCCAGTTCTTCCTCAGTCGCGCTGATATAGCCCTGAGCCATGTAGACAGCAAAGCCGGCAAGTCCCAATCCCAATAGTAGGACCAACCCGAACACCAAACGCATGACGTATCCTTTCCGCTTCTTGAATTGGCCATTGGGACGCAACAGCACCCCGGCCCTCGCTATTCTTCAAACACCACTTATCGGTCGAATTGTGGCGATAGCGTGGACAGAAAGGGGTAGGTTGATGGGAAAGTATCTTTTTTCGCGCGTCAGCGCCGACGCGGGGCAGGGCGCGAACGCTCGCTATTGTCGGCAAGGCGCGTCGGCTGCATTTCGAGCCCGCCCATCGGTGGCGAACTGATCTCGCGCAACAGCTTCTTTGCCATGGCCCGGGCATAGTCGTCGAAGCCCTTGGCGGTCTCCACAAAGGCATCCGTGCCCTGGATCACACGGGCCTCAAAGTAATCGGCAAGATCCTGAAGGTGATCGTTATCCCGGTCATTCGGATGCGGGCGTTCTTCGCCCACTGCCAATGCGTTCACGGTGATCCCGACAAGGGGGCCGGTTTCGCGGATGTGGCGGGGCGCGGGCCAGTCATTGTTCCGACCATCGCCCGAGACATCGATGACCCGCCGCCAGCAGGCGGGACCGGTGGCGAGCTTCTGACCGGCATGCAGCAGGGCCGCGCCAAGCCCGGTCGATTCGGGCGCGGCCTCCCGCTGCCAGCCGCGCAGGTGGGCGATGACACTTGCCAGATCGCCCGGCCCCGACAGTTCGGTCCAGCCGAGAATATCGCGCTGATAGCTGGAAGCGGACCATTCGAACACCGCGAGCGCCACGGGCGCTTCGGGAAAGGCCAATATGGCGTCCCGCAACTCGGGCAGTTCCAGCGCCGTGGCGATCCCGTCCAGTTGCAGCGCGTATTCCGCCTCGTCCACCGATCCCGAGACATCGAGCGCAAGGACAAGCGCAAGCCGGCAGGCGGCCTCGGCCGCCCCCGGGATCAGCATCAGAAGAGCAGTGAGCGCCTTACCAATGACCGGTATTCCCCATGCTCGCCCAGGGCTCGGCCGGGGCGAGCCTTTCGCCACGCTGCAAAAGTTCGATCGACACATTGTCGGGTGACCGGACAAAGGCCATATGCCCGTCGCGCGGCGGCCTGTTGATCGTCACGCCCGCATCCATGAGTTTCTGGCACATGGCATAGATGTCATCGACCAGCAGCGCGATATGCCCGAAATGACGGCTGTCGGACGGCAACCCGTCATCCCCGTCCCAGTTATAGGTCAGTTCGAGCGTGTCGCGATCGTCCCCGTCGGCCTTGAGATGCACATTGGTGAAACGCCCCTGTTCATTCGTCCAGCGGCGATCCTCGGTAAAGCCCAGCATCTCGTAGAACTTCATGGATTTCTCCAGATCCAGAACCCGGACCATCACGTGATAGAATGTCGTGCCCATGTCGAACGTTCCTCCTTGTTCGTCAGCCGCACCCTAGGCCAGCCGGGCGGCAGCGCCAAGACCACGCCCATCACGATTTGAGCCCACCACATCCGGCGTTACCCACTGGCCAAGCCCCCCAGATATGGTAGTCTTCTGAGTCTCTCTAGAACGCATGAGGACACCATGACCCTGACCCCGGACCAGCAGGCGGAAATCGACGAACAGCGCGGCACGACGCAACCAACCCTGCGCGCCACCGTTCCGGGGATGGAGGCGCATCTCTACAAGGCGATCCCGGTGCTCGACCACGGCTTCATCCGGGTGATCGACTACATGGGCGACGACAGCGCCATCGTGCAGGCCGCGCGGGTCAGCTACGGCAAGGGCACCAAGGCCGTGCAGAACGACGAGGGCCTGATCCGCTATCTCATGCGGCACTGGCATTCGACGCCGTTCGAGATGTGCGAGATCAAGCTGCACGTGAAACTGCCCGTCTTCGTGGCGCGCCAGTGGATCCGCCACCGCACCGCCAACGTCAACGAATACTCCGCCCGCTATTCGATCCTCGACCGCGAGTTCTACATCCCCGCGCCCGAACACCTCGCCGCGCAGTCGACCGTCAACAACCAGGGCCGGGGCGAGACGCTGACGGGCGAGGAGGCGGACCGGGTGCTGCGGCTTCTGACCGACGACGCCATGCGCGCCTATGACCATTACGAGGAAATGATGTCGCAGGAGGGGCAGAAGGGCCTCGCCCGCGAACTGGCCCGGATGAACCTGCCCGCCAATGTCTACACCCAGTGGTACTGGAAGGTGGACCTGCACAACCTGTTCCACTTCCTGCGCCTGCGCGCCGACCCCCACGCGCAATACGAGATCCGGGTCTATGCCGAGGCGATCTGCGACGTCGTCAAGGACTGGGTCCCCGCGGCCTACGGCGCGTTCGAGGATTACCGGATGGGCGGGGCGACGCTGTCGGGCAAGGCGCTCGACTGCGTGCGGCGGATGCTGAAGGGCGAAGAGGTGACGCAGGAGACCTCCGGCATGTCCAAGGGGGAGTGGCGGGAGTTTATGGGGGTGGTTGAGGGTTGAGCAATTTATCGAAACAGCATAACTCAGGCACTGGGGGCAAGATGGGCGGGTCGCTCGTACGGAACGATCACGGTCGACCTGTCAGTCGAGCTTTCCGTCCCCACGCACAACGATCGAAAGTGCACCAGCGTTCAACGAGGCTTGCTTCGTTTGCATGGACGATAAATATCGGACTCGCTGTCTACGATATTGTCGCAACGCTAAATACCGGGCGTGTTGAGAATCCAGGGTGAAGCCGAAGCCTACAGACGTTTTCGACGGTCTCACACGCTATTCAGGCAAAAGGAGTTCTAAATGCCCGTGGGATAATCCACGGCTGATTGGGTCTCAACTAAGTGACACGGGAGGTACTTTCGTACTACACCCCCATGGCTCGAAAGAAGAAGACTTCGGGGCCTACCGGTGATTTGACTATCCGGCAATTTCATACGAAGAAGATACCTATTGGACCGGTCGATCTTAGGAAAACCGACATCGTTGAATTTGCAAGGTCACTAGCGAGATTTTCGATCTTGAAAGAGTATTCATTGGGTTGATCAAGGTACTCAAGTTTCCAACGATTCCAAGATTTGAGCATTTGAATCTTACGAAGTGCAGACCAAGCGAGTTTTGCAAAGATTTCTGTCCAGAAGCCCGAAGGAGAGGGTCTTAACTGCGCCGTAACCTCGAGTTTGGCCGAGTTGAGAACTTCGCTTTGGCCCAGAGCCAGGATGAGTTTGGCAATTGGTTTGGCCGAAAGCCCTGTATTCCTGCCCGAGCTAGGCGAGTTGAAAGAACTCTATGCAGCCAGCTTCAAAAAATTCGGGATAGGAATAAACCAAATTCTTCTTGTTCTAATAATCATTGTTGCGCCCAGTATTGATGTAACTGGCAGCGGGCTATTTACGTATTGACGATGCTAGCACATGATCTCTGGGTTCACCCAGACTTCTTCAAGAGATATATTCCAAATGCAACAATCAGGCTGACGTCTGAAAACCCATCAGATCTTGTTAGGCTGAGCCTATCGCGTGGCTTCATGGTTTTTGGGTTGGTGACTATGTCGATTGCTGGAATTATTTCCTCAAAATTCAATTCCACAGCGAAGATGCTCTCTAGATACTGGGTTCTAACTGACTTGACTAATCGGAAAGATGTGACATTCAATTTTCTGAGTATCAAGCTTCCTCGCAGACTGCATCTCGCCGCCTACAATCCCACATTCCTTAACACCCGTTTGCACTCTTTCGGCGCCCGTCCGTCCTGTGTGAATGCGTCCACGCCGCAGGTCTTGCAATCCCATCGGTCCATTCCCGCGCGCCCGCCCCTGCGGTCTTTCTTCCACTTGCAGGGCTTGGCCTC
Organism: uncultured Alphaproteobacteria bacterium; assembly: GCA_963698645.1. Lineage (GTDB taxonomy): Bacteria > Pseudomonadota > Alphaproteobacteria > Rhodobacterales > Rhodobacteraceae > Ovoidimarina. Next base: position 487,314 of record CAVORP010000001.1, on the reverse strand, counting down.
GGCCCGTCGTCCCGCCAGCGCGCGCTGAAGACGCCAGAGCAGGAACAGAAGGATCGCCCCCAGAACGGCGATTTGCATCCATCCGTTTAGGGCGGGCAGGACGCTCCAATCGGTTTCTGGCGGCGTTTCGAATTTCATGGCGGCAAGCTAACCGCGAAATCTGGCGGAAATTTGGAAGGGCGGGCTGGACCCTACTCGCCGTTCCCCTCCGTTGCGGCGTGTCCCCGCGCGGAAGGATCGTACCAGCCAGAACAGAACGCCGACAAAGATGACGGCGCCGATGCCGATCTGGATCATTTCGGCCCCTTGCAGGGCAGGGCCGGCCACGTCCGCGGCGCCCTCGGGTATGGATATACGTTTCATGGTCACAAGGATGCAGGGCGCGCGTGGCGCCACTGTGACCGGAGCGGATCTTTTTCGGGTTAACCCTGCGTCCGCGCCGTGACCGGACCCATTGTCACCGCCCGTTCCGTCACACTGACGCCCAGATTTCGCGCCTAGTGCGCGTCAATGCGGATGTTTCAGGCTCTCTGTTCGGTCCTCGTGTTCGGCTATGTCGGTCTTGCCACCATGGCGGGCACGCTGCCGCGCATGGACGGGCCGCGCACTGCGGGATTGCAGGTCATGATCGATGATGCCACGGCGACCTTTGGCCCGACGGCCGCGGGCGCGGGGCTGATCGGTCTGGGCCTTGTCCTCGCGGCCTGCTGCCTGATCTTTCCCGGAAAGGGACGGCTTTTCTAGGGGGCCGTGCTCTGTTAGCTGTGGCGGATGGATATAACCCTTTACGGAATCCCGACCTGCGATACCTGCAAGAAGGCCATGCGTGCGCTTTCGGATGCGGGCCATACCGTCACCCTGCGCGACCTGCGCGCGCCGCCCCTGTCGCTTGACGAATGGGCGCCGCTGATCACGGAGTTCGGGGACAGGCTGGTGAACCGCAACTCCACCACCTATCGCGGCATGTCGGACTGGCTCAAGGCCTCGGAAGTGGAAGCGCAGCTCGAGGCGCATCCCACGGCAATGAAACGCCCGGTGATCGATGCGGGTGGCGTGCTGTATCTGGGATGGGGATCCGACGTGCAGGCGGAGCTGTTGAACAGCTAGGGCGTAACAGCCCCGGGAGGGCGCCACTTGCGCGGCAGACCCTCCCGATGGTCACTCGTTAACCAACAACCCCTTACTAACACATGTTCATGACGGTTTCATCTCACTCTGTGCGACAAAACGTAACCCTCCGGGCAATCGCCGTTCATATTATCGCGACTGTCCGCGCTGCCCGCACCCCGGGCGCGGCGCTGTAGGACCTAGAGGGCCTTCAGTTCCCCGGCCGATTCCCGACCGTCGCGGCCTTCGACCATTTCGAAGCTGACCTTCTGATTGTCGGCCAGTCCGGTCATTCCGGCGCGTTCGACCGCCGAGATATGCACGAAGATATCCTTGCCGCCATCATCGGGCGCGATAAATCCGTAACCCTTTGTCGTATTGAACCATTTTACGGTGCCGGTAGGCATTCCGCTTCTCCTTCAACGTAGTTCCGCCGGACCTCCGGCAGATCGTAGCGCAGGGGGCGGGCCACCCGTGGCGCACAAGGTGCGATTGTCTCGGGCACCGTCCCCTGCTCCTTAAAGTTTTGATCTTTCTGTTCCAAAATCAAGTTTTTTGCCGGGTTCCCGCCCAAAAAAGGAAGAATATCCCCGGTTTGCGCAGCTTCTGTGCAGTTAGGTTTCCGAGGCGGTCCGTGCCCCTTGGGCTACGGTGCGGTTGCCCGAGAGCAGGCGGTCGACCGAGAGCGCGCCCGCGCCCCGCAGTACGAGGACCGCAAGCAGGAAAATCCAGAAGGCGCGTTGATCGAGGATCAGGGCCGAGGGCGTGACGTCGAACCAGCCGCCGATATCGGCCGCGCCGAGGCCATGGCCGGTGATGTCGACGATGCTTTGCACCACGACGAAGCCGATCATCCCAAGGGCCGCGAGTCGGGTGAAGAGGCCGATCACGATCAGGATCGGCAGGATGACTTCGGCCCATGTCCCGGCCAGAACCACAAGCCAATGGAAGACGCCCAGTTGCGAGACATCGTAGCCCGCTGCTTCGACGGCTTTCGGGAAGATCTGGATATAGGCCCCGTCCGAGGGGAACAGCAGGCCCGTGATCCCGTCGCCGAATTTCGTCATCGCGGAGTTCCAGTAATAGACAAACAGCGTTCCCAGAAAGACGACCCGCGCAAGCGTCGGGATCAGGAACGGCGCAGTGGCCTCGAGCCGGGAAAACAGCGCGTGATGAAGCGAGATGAGCGGGGTCATGATGGTGTCTCTTCCAGATCTGCAAGGGTGCCGTGGACGAGGAGAAGGCCCAGCGTCGCGGCAAGGTCGAATGCGGGGTCGTCTGCAAGGCCCGCGTCATAGGCCTCGGAAAACGGCGCGCCGCCGGATAGCGCCGCGACGAAGGCCCCGCCGCCGGGTGGCAGCAGGATCGGTTCGGGATCGTATTCGGGGCGGACGACAAGGACGTCCTGGGGCGTCATGACGGGTTTCGGCGCACCCTCTTCCCGGTTGAAGCGCCAAATCGCATGCACCGGCCAGCGTGACCGGATCAGGCGGGTGGCCGGCGCAAGGACCACGCGCGATGCCATCAGGCGGTCGGGGGGCAGGGTCTCAAGCCGTGCGGGGGCGATCGGGGCGGCATCCGCCGCGTGATAAGCCTCGCGCAAGGCAAGTTCCAGACGCGCGACATCAGCAAGGTAGCCAAGATGGGCAAGGGGCGGAAAGCCAGCGAGAAAGTCCGGCATCCCGGCGCCGTAGAACATCATCAGAGGCGATTGCGGCGGATGCTGCCGCAGGAAAACGCCTGCGATATTCCGGAAATTCACCTCTCCCAGAAGCTTTGCGATGACCGGAAAGCCTGTTTCGAGCGCCTCCGTCAGGCTGACGGCCACATTGTTGCGGTAGACATCGAACCGCTTGCCCACGGTGCGGCCTTTGGGGTCGGACAGCCCGTCGGGGACTGGGGTGCCGGGGCTCAGAAGCGCCGCGACGAAACTATCCTGCGAGACGGTCATGCGACGGCTTCGTGCAGGATGGCGCGGGCGCGCTCGGCCTCGGCGGCCAATTCCGGCCAGTCGGGCACGTCGTTATCCCATTCGATCAGCGTGGGCTTTGCGCCGCCCCTGGCGATGGTGTGCCGGTAGAGTTCCCATACGGGATCGACCACCGGCTTGCCGTGACTGTCGATCAGGAGCGGTGCGCCATGCTCGTCGCTATCCTCGTCATGGCCGCCGAGGTGGATTTCGCCGACGGCGGCAAGCGGGAAGGCATTGATATAGGACAGGGGATCGGTGTTCTGGTTCGTGGCCGAGACGAAGACGTTGTTGACGTCGAGGAGCAGGCCACAGCCCGTGCGGCGGGTGATCTCTGTCAGGAACTCGATCTCGGACATGTCGCTTTCGTCGAAGGCGAGGTAGGTCGAGGGGTTTTCCAGAAGCATTTGGCGGCCAAGGGCGTTCTGGACCTGATCGATATGGTCGGCGACGCGGAACATCGTCCGTTCCGTGTAGGGCAGGGGCAGAAGGTCGTTGAGGAAACCCGCGTCATGGGTCGACCATGCAAGGTGCTCGGAGAAACTCGCGGGCCGCAGCCAGCCGGTGAGGCGGGCGAGCCTGTCAAGGTGATCGGGGTCGAGCGGGCGTTCGCCGCCGATGGACAGGCCGACACCGTGGACCGAGATCGGAAAGCGTTCCGCCAGCGCACGCAGTTGCGCCAAGGGGCGTCCGCCGTCGCCCATGTAGTTTTCGGCATGGATCTCGAGCCACGTCACGGGGCCGGGATCGGTGCGGATATCCTCAAAATGCTGTGGTTTATAGCCCACGCCCGGTGCCGTGGGCAGGCGGTCGAAGGAATGGGGCGAGGCATCTAGCATGGTCGGGCCTTGGTCTTTCCGGAGTTGTCCCCGGCCCGAGTGGGGCCAGGAACGCCTTTTTGTGACGGCCTTGGGCCGCAGGGGCCGGGTTTAGGACGGCAGGTCGCGATCCAGTGCTTCGAGCGAGCCCATGCGGCCGTCGGGCAGTTCGATTTCGGCGCAGGTGCCGGCATCGACGAGGGTCCAAGCGTTGCCCTGATAGTCGACCGTCGAGGTGCCTGCACAGGTGGTGCCGGGGCCGGCGGCGCAGTCGTTCTTGCCGGCGAGCGAAACGCCAAAGCACTTTTCCTTGGCTTGCGCGTGGGCGGGGGCGGTCATCGAGGCGGCAAGGGCGGCAGCAACGGCACCGGCGACGGCGAGAGTCTTGGTTGTGTTGGACATAGGTCAGCTTCCTTTTTGGTCTTTGCGTATATGGGGTCGCGTCTTGCGACTGATGACAGACCTAGAGGCAGCCTATCATCAAACGCCAATCACAGGACCGTCATTAACGCGGTCGTGTGCGATTGAAACATTACGAAAGTGTGAATTGACAGACAGGTAATATTGTTGCGGCGGACCATTGGCCCGCCGCAGGAGATTACCGCAGATCGGGTGCCGTGGCCTCGGCCACGAGATCCCTGATAAGGGTGTCGAGGTCCATGGTCTGGGTCTGCTTTTCGCCCAGACGCCGCACGGTGGCGGTGCGCTCCTCGACCTCGCGCTGGCCGATGGCAAGGATCACCGGCACCTTGCCGACCGAGTGTTCGCGGACCTTGTAGTTGATCTTTTCGTTGCGGGTATCGGCCTCGGCACGAAGGCCGCGGGCGCGCAGAAGGCCCACGATCTCGTTCACGAAATCATCTGCATCCGACACGATGGAGGCCACAACGACCTGACGCGGCGCCAGCCAGAACGGCAGTTTGCCCGCGTAGTTTTCGATCATGATCCCGATGAAGCGCTCGAAAGAGCCAAGAATCGCGCGGTGCAGCATGACCGGGCGATGCTTGTCGCCATCGGGGCCGATATAGGTGGCGTCGAGACGTTCGGGCAGCACGAAATCGGCCTGGAACGTGCCAAGCTGCCACTCACGGCCGATCGCATCGGTCAGTTTGAAGTCGAGTTTCGGCCCGTAGAACGCGCCTTCGCCCGGATCGAGTTCGAAATCGTCCGTCACGGTGCGAATGGCGGCTTCGAGCGCGGCCTCGGCCTTGTCCCAGACCTCGTCCGAGCCTGCGCGTATTTCGGGCCGGGTCGAGAACTTGATGTCGAAGCTTTCGAAACCGAGATCGCGGTAGACCGAGGAGAGCATCTCGATGAAACGGGCGGTCTCCTTTTCGATCTGATCCTCTGTGCAGAAGATATGCGCGTCGTCCTGCGTGAAGCCGCGCACGCGCATCAGCCCGTGCAGAGCGCGCCGGAGGGTTCATAGCGGTTGCACGCGCCGAATTCCGCCATCCGCAGCGGCAGATCGCGGTAGGATTTCAGGCCCTGATTGTAGACCTGAACGTGGCAGGGGCAGTTCATCGGCTTCAGCGCGTTGATCGCCTTTTCGCGGGCGTGTTCCTCGTCCACTTCCACGATGAACATGTTTTCCTGATATTTCTCCCAGTGACCGCTCGCGATCCAGAGCTTGCGATCGACGACCTGCGGGGTGTTCACCTCGACATAATCATATTCGCGCTGGCGGCGGCGCATGTAGTCCTGCAGCGTGGTGTAGATGTTCCAGCCGTTCGGATGCCAGAAGACCTGACCCGGGGCCTCTTCCTGCATGTGGAACAGGTCCATCTCGCGGCCAAGGCGGCGGTGGTCGCGCTTTTCGGCTTCTTCAAGGAAATGAAGATGTTGCTTGAGATCCTCGCGGTTCTTGAAGGCCACGCCATAGATCCGCTGCAGCATCGCGCGGTCGCTGTCGCCGCGCCAGTAGGCGCCGGCCACGGACATGAGTTTGAACGCATCCGCGGGAACCTGACCGGTATGCTGAAGATGCGGGCCGCGGCAGAGATCCTGCCAGCCGCCGTGCCAGTACATGCGGATCGGGTCGTTGCCCGGAATGGCATCGATCAGCTCGACCTTGTAGGGCTCGTTCTGGTCCTTGTAGTGCTGCACGGCGCGCGCACGATCCCAGACCTCGGTCCGCACGGGATCGCGAAGGTTGATGATCTCCTTCATCTTCTTTTCGATCGCGCCGAGGTCTTCGGGGGTGAAGGGTTCCTTGCGGTCGAAATCGTAATACCAGCCGTTTTCGATTACCGGACCAATGGTTACTTTTACGTCAGGCCACAGTTCCTGGACCGCGCGGGCCATGATGTGGGCGGCGTCGTGGCGGATCAGTTCGAGGGCGGGTGCATCGTCCTGCATCGTGTTGATGGCGATCTGCGCATTGCGGTCGATGGGCCATTGCAGGTCCCAGTGCGCACCGTCCACGGTTGCCGAAATAGCCTTTTTCGCCAAGGACTTGGAAATATCCTCGGCGACCTCGGCGGGGGTGATGCCGGCGTGCGTAGTCGCGGGAATTGCCATCGGGGAAAGTCAGGGAAATGTGGCTCATGGGCCCATGCTCCTCGTCGGTTTGGCGCCTACGGGACGCCCGGTTGCGGGTATGTACGAAGGGTCGATTTGGCCGTGGATCGCGGCCATGTCAAGGGAGCGGTCGCAGAATGCGGAAACCATGCGCATAGCATGTGTATTCCATGCGCATGGGCGGCAGAGACGAAAACGGCCCCGGCGGGGATGCCGGGGCCGTTTCCGATGCGGCCGGTCAGAGAATGCCGCGCGATGCGAAGACTGCGTAGGCGAGGATCAGGATGCAGATCCAGCCGGCCGTGAAGATGATCGGGCGGAGCGGCATCCGTGCCACCCCCGAGATCATCCCCGCCGCATGGGCGACGCGCAGCCAGAAGAACGCGATGGCGGTCCAGTAGGTGAGTGCGGTGAACCCGTCGGTCCGGTCGAGGATCAGGACGAGGATCGCGAAGGGCAGGAGTTGCTCGAGCAGGTTCAGATGCGCCCGGTGCGCCCGGTGGACCCAAGGCCGGAGGCGGGACAGATCGCCGGGCCGGGTGAAGTTGTCGACATCCTGCGGTTCGGTGTTCACGCCGACGATATAGGGGATCCAGAGCGAGGCGGCGAGGATCGCGAGGCAGGTGAGAATGCCCAGTTCGGTCGGAAAGCCGGTCATCATGCCACTCCCTTGAGGGCCTTGCCCGTTTCCAGATAGCTCTTGAGCGAAGACGCGAGCCGCGCCCAGCCTTCGGCGAACCCTTCCTGACCCGGGGCCATGTCGTAATGCTCGATGGTCAGCTTGCAGAGATCGCCCTGCGGTTCGATCAGGTAGACATTGCGCGAGGGCGGAGCCTCGGGCCCCATGAACAGGGGTTCGAAGGTGAGTTCGAGACGCGATTTCGGGTCTATCCGACAGAAGTTTCTGCCGCAGCATCGGGTTGCCGTCGGGCAGGATGAAGGTATAGACATTCCCGCTTTGCTGCACCGCGTTGCACATGAAGTGATAGGCGGCCATTTCGTCGGGATCGTGCAGGGCGTCCCACAGGGCGTCCTGGGTGCAGCGGATGAAGGTCTGCATCATGAAATCGGGTTTTGCCATCTGGTATCTTTCCAATCGTGATTTCAACTGTGTCAGCGCCGCGACCTGCGGCTGCAGAAAGGGTGCGACCCAGCGGTCCACCAGTTCCTGCAGCGGGACCGGCGTTCAGGTAATGGTATTTGAACCGGCCCTGCCTGCGGCTGATGACGAGATGCGCGTCTTCAAGAACCTTGAGGTGCTTCATCACGCCGAAGCGGGTCATGGCGAGTTGGGTTTCCAGCTCGCTCAGCGACTGGCCGTCCTTCTGGCGCAGGCTGTCCAGAAGGGCGCGACGGGCGGGATCGTTGAGGGCTTTGAAGAGCGTATCCATGGTGTCGTTATAGGTGAGTAATTAGTCACGTGACAATAGGGTAACGTATGGCAATGCTTGGATTTCGGCTAAATCCATGGCAGGACAGGGAAAAAGGAGCATCAAATGTCCGAGCCGCACTATCTTGAAACACCCGAGGGCCGGCGAATCGCCTATCACCGGAGTGCGGGGCGGGGGCCGGGCGTGGTGTTTCTGGGCGGGTTCCGGTCGGACATGGAGGGGACCAAGGCAATCGCGCTGGAAGATTGGGCGAGGGCCGAGGGTCGCGCCTTTCTGCGGTTCGATTATTCCGGTCATGGGCAGTCGTCGGGCGCGTTCCTTGATGGCGCGATCGGCGATTGGGCGGCGGATGCGCGGGCGGCGATTTCAGCGCTGACCGAGGGGCCGCAGGTCCTGGTGGGCTCGTCCATGGGGGGATGGATTTCGCTGTTGATGGCGCGGGCGATGCCGGAGCGGATTGCCGGGCTGGTGACGATCGCCGCCGCCCCGGATTTCACTGAAGACGGCATGTGGGCCGATGCCACCGAGGCGCAGCGGGCCGAGTTGATGGAGACGGGACAGATCGCGCTGCCGTCGGATTATTCCGACGAGCCCTATATCATCACCCGGCGGCTGATCGAGGACGGGCGCGAGCAGTTGGTGCTGCGCGCGCCCTTGTGCGTTGCCGTTTCCGGTGCGGATGCTGCAGGGCACGGAGGACGCGGATGTGGACGTGTCGGTGGCGCTTGCGGCTTCTGGACCATGCCGAGGGCGAGGATATTCGCCTGACCCTTGTGAAGGGCGCCGATCACCGGTTTTCCAGCCCTGAATGCCTTGCCCTGATCTGTCAGACGGTGGCGGCGGTTCTGGCGGCCTGAGGCGGGGCGATTTGGCGTTGATCTCTCGGCGGCGGAGGCGGAGACTGATGCGATGGAACAGCGGATCAGCCCGATTACCCTTGGCCCGGATGGTGCTTTCCGGTGGAACGGGGCGTGAGGACACCCGGCAGCTACACGGCGCTGGAGGAGCTCGGGCGGGTCCGGCTGTCGAAGTATTTCTACATGCGGAATTTCCTTTATTCCGAGATCGGGAATTTTCACGGCATTCCGAACCTGCCGGAAGACCCCGATCTGGCGATCGCGGCGGGGCGGAGGCTGGCGCAGGAATTGCTGGACCCGTTGCACGAGACATTCGGCGCGGTGGCGATCCGGTCGGGGTACCGGAGCCCCACGCTGAACCATTTCGGGGCGACGGCGGTGCGGCCGCAGAAATGTTCGGCCAATGAGAAGAACCGCGCCGGCCATATCTGGGACCGGCGTGATGCGGCGGGCCGGATGGGGGCCTGTGTGAGCGTCGCGATCCCGTGGTTCGCGGACCGCTATGAGGCGGGGCGGGACTGGCGCGATCTGGCGTGGTGGCTGTACGATCACCTGACCTTTCACGAGGTGTATTTCTTTCCGAAGCTCGCGGCGTTCAACCTGACATGGCGGGAGGCGCCGGCGCGGCGCATCCTGAGCTATATCGCGCCCAAGGGCACACTTCTGGCGGCAGATGCCGCGCCGGGCGAGACGGTGGCCGAGCGGCGTGCCCGCTATGGCGATTTCCCGCCATTCCGGGGGATCGCGATGCCGTGACGGATATCTCGACAGAGCCGAAATCGGGGCTTAGGCTTTGTCTTAACGAGAGATCGGGAAATGCGCGACGGGAGGGGGGTGTGCCTTTGTCTTGTCGGCTGCACCGGCGCAGGATGGACAGTGGAGTGATGGAAAGCTGATGGCGGAGCGCAAGGCAACATCGCTGGATGTGGCCGCCCTTGCCGGGGTCAGTCAGTCGGCGGTGAGCCGTGTCTTTACCCCGGGCGCGAGCGTGTCCGAAAAGATGGCGGCGCGGGTTCTGAAAGCGGCGCGGGAGTTGGATTATCATCCCGAATGTTCTGGCGCGGTCGCTGATCACCGGGCCGGACGCGGATCATCGGCCTTGTGGTGGCCTATCTGGAGAACCAGTTCTATCCCGACGCGCTTGAGCGGTTGTCCAATGTCCTGCAGCCGAGGGTTATCACATCCTGGTCTTCACTGGCCTCGGGAACGGGCGAGGGGGTGGACCAGGTGATCGGGAACCTGATGGACTACCAGGTGGACGGGATCATCGCGGCCAGCGTGGGGATGTCGGACCAGTTGGCGGCGCGGTGTGCTGCGGCGGGCATTCCCGCTGGTCCTGTTCAACCGGGGTCAGGACGACCCGCGGCTGTCGCAGGTGACATCGGATAACAGGACGGGTGCGGGGCGGATCGCCGAGTTCCTTGTCGCGGGCGGGCATCGGCGGATCGCCCATGTCTCGGGCTGGCAGGAATCGTCCACCGGGCGGGAACGGAAAGAGGGGTTTCTGGCGGGACTTGCCGCGGCGGGCCGGGAGGCGGTCGGCGGTTGTGGACGGGGGGTATGACCGCGAGGTCGCGGCAGCGGCCACACGCGCCTTGTGGGCCGCGCACCGGCCGGATGCGATTTTCGCGGGCAACGATCACATGGCCTTTGCGGTCGCTCGACGTCCTGCGCCACGAGTTGGGGTTGAGCGTTCCCGGCGATGTGTCGGTGGTGGGCTATGACGATGTGCCCATGGCGGGATGGGCGGCCTATGACCTCACGACGCTGCGGCAGCCTTCGGGTCAGATGGTGGCGCAGACCGTGGCGTTGCTTATGGAGCGGATCAATCGGCCCGATCTGCCACCGCGCAAGGAGACCGTTTCGGGCGAGTTGATCCTGCGCGGATCGGCGCGGGTGCCGGAGGGGTGGCGTTGAGATCGGTTTCGGGGCGGGCTTGCCGCCCTTGCGATTGCGTTTTGCGCCGCCCGGCGGCGGCGGGTTGGGAGGGGCGGACCATCGACGATGGCGCGCTGTTCTATGGTCTGGCGGTCGAACAGGGCAGCGGGCTGACGATCCTGTGCATCGGTCCGTCGGCGGGGGGCGTTGCGCCGCTTCTGGTTGGTGCCCATGAAACGGCGCAGACCGCGCCCTATGCGCTTCGGATCGAGTTTCCGCAGGGGGTGATCCCCGAGACGGGCGGGTTTCCGTCGCGCGGCGATGTGGTGATCTGGGCGGACGACACCGGGTATCGGCTTCCCGCGACGCAACACAACGAGATGGGTGGCTACTGGGGCGCCGAGGTGGCGATGACCGACCCGTTGGTCGCCGCGATGCGCGGCGGCCGGACGGTTGCGGGCGGGGCCGGAGGCGGGGCCGGTGTCGGAATTCGCGGTGGCGGGGCTCGATGCGGCGCTGGGCGCGGCGATGGGATATTGCACGGGCGAATTCGCGCGCGTGGGATATCCGGTGCCGCCGGGTCTGGGCGGGTCGGCCCCGGCGGCAACGGGGATGCGGGCGGCGGCGGAAGTTTCGCTGCGGCAGGGGATGCTCTGGCGGCTACCAGCGTTCGGAGGGGGCGTTTCAGGCCGCGAATATCGATGGCGACGGGGCAGAGGACATCGTTCTGGACTGGGGTTCGGTGGAGTGTGACGGGGCCATGCGGCGGCCGTTTTGCGGGGCATCGCAATGCCTGGTCGAGGTGTTCATGACGGCGGCGGCGGCGCAGGGGCGTGGCCCCGAGCAGATTGATGGCGCAAGGCGCGGGGCTGGTGCCGCTGTCGAATGGCAGTATAGGGGTGCGGACGGGTCTGACGCTGGAGTCCTGCAAGGGCGCAGTGTGCGCTGCGATCTGGTACTGGACGGGGGCGGGGTTCGAGAGATTGCAGTGACGGCGGATGCGCGGGGCAAGGGTCAGTTGGATGGACGGATGGAAATGACAGGGGCGGTGTCCTGATGGCGGAGCCTTTGGTTCTTGTCCCCGGGCTGATGTGCGACGCGCGGCTGTTTCAGGCGCAGGTCACCGCGTTTTCGGCGACGCGCGCGGTGCAGGTCGCCACGATCACGGCGGGCGACACGATCACCGAGATGGCCGAGGCCGTTCTGGCGGCGGCGCCCGAGCGGTTCGCCCTTGCCGGCCTGTCGATGGGCGGGATCGTGGCGATGGAGATCGCGCGGCTGGCGCCCGGGCGTCTGTCGCGGCTGGCCTTGATGGACACGAGCCCCTTGCCGGAGACGCCGGAGGCGGCGGCGCAGCGCGAACCGCAGATCGCGGGCGCGAAGGCGGGGCGGCTGGAAGACGTGATCCGCGACGAGATCAAGCCCCGATACCTTGCCCCCGGGCCGGGTCGGGTGTCGGTCATTCACGAGGTTGTCGAACATGGCGCGCGCGCTGGGTCCGGACGTGTTCGTGCGGCAGTCGCGGGCCCTGCAGCGGCGTCCCGATGCGCAACCGGTGCTGCGCGAGGTGTCGGTGCCGACGCTGATCCTGTGCGGGCGCCACGACGGGCTGTGTCCGGTGCGCCTGCATGAATACATGCAATCGCTGGTGCCGGGATCGAACCTCGAGATCATCGAGACGGCGGGCCATCTGCCGCCCTTGGAGACGCCCGAGGCCACGACCGCGGCGCTTGGTCGGTGGCTGAACGGTACGCTCTTGCTGACCTGAGGGGCAAAAAAAAGGTCGCACCGAAGCGCGACCTGTCCAGTCAGGGAGGAACCATGTCCGGCCATAGAAACAAGCCGGGAAACAGTTTGGTGTGTCAGCCGTGTCAGGGGGGCCAGAAATAGCGGCCTTTCTGTCGGAGCAAACGCACCGTCCCTATTTTGGTAACATAGATCGTTCCGCAAATCTTCCCCCGGATTGCGCGGTTTTCCGGGCGTTGCAACTTCGGCACAGTTTGTCGCGTGGGCGAGGCCGGAGATGTGCCCTGAAAACAGGCGGTGAGCGGCCCGATGGCGGTGATGACGCAGGGAGATTGGCCTTGATGCATTGACATTCGGGCCTTGCGCGTCAACGTCACGCACATCATTTGACCTGCCGAAGCTTAATCACATCCCGAAACATACGGACCGCTCATGACCGCCGCTGCGTTGCAAGAAGATATTCTGCGTCATCTGAAATTCACGCTGGGAAAGGATGACGAGTCATGCCACGTCCTATGACTGGCGGATGGCGCTGTCCTATGCGGTGCGTGACCGGATCGTGGAGCGATGGTTCGCCTCGACCCGCGCGACCTATGAGGGGCATGAGAAGCGGGTGTATTACCTGTCGATGGAGTTCCTGATCGGGCGGCTTCTGGAAGACGCTGTCGTGAACCTGGGCATCCTGGACGAGGCGCGGGAGGTATTTGCGGGTCTGGGGCTGGATTTCCCCGAGATCGTTGCGGGCGAGCCCGATGCGGCGCTGGGCAATGGCGGGTTGGGGCGGCTTGCGGCCTGTTTCATGGAGAGCCTCGCGACGCTGGGCTGCCCGGCCTATGGCTATGGTATCCGGTATGAGCATGGGCTGTTCCGGCAAAGCTTCGAGGGGGGGCGTCAGGTGGAGGCCCCCGAGGACTGGCTGCAGTTCGTGAACCCGTGGGAATTCAACCGGCCCGAGGCCGCGTTCCAGATCGGCTTTGGCGGGCATGTGCATGTGACCGGCAAGCGCGGGATCTGGCGTCCGTCCGAAGCGGTGATCGCGGAGGCGCATGATACGCCGGTGATCGGCTGGCAGGGGCGCTGGGCCAATACGCTGCGCCTGTGGGCGGCGGAGCCGTTGCGGATCTTCGATCTGGACCGTTTCAACCAAGGGGATTTCGCGGCGGCGGCGGAGCCCGAAGCCTTTGCCCGGACGATCAGCCGGGTGCTGTACCCCGACGACACCACGCCCGAGGGCAAGGCGCTGCGGCTGAAGCAGGAGTATTTCTTTACCGCCGCCAGCCTGCGCGACATCCTGCGCCGGTTCGAAAGCGAGTATTCGGACCTGGCACTTCTGCCCCGGAAGGTCGCGATCCAGTTGAACGACACGCATCCCGCCATTGCGGGGCCAGAACTGGTCCGGCTGTTGCTGGACGAACGGGGGATGCCGTTCGAGGACGCGATGGAGCTTTCGCGGGCTTGTCTGAGCTATACCAACCACACGCTTCTGCCCGAGGCGCTCGAGCGGTGGTCGGAAGACCTTATGGGCCGGCTTCTTCCGCGTCACATGCAGATCATCGAACAGATCGACGCGGCCCATGCGCGTCAGTACCCTTCGCGGTCGGTCACGGTGCTGGAACATGGCGAGGTCAAGATGGGCGAGTTGTCGTTCATCATGGCGCATAAGGTGAACGGCGTTTCGGCGCTGCACACCGACCTGATGAAATCGACCGTGTTCAGTGATCTGCACAAGCTGCACCCGGAGCGGATCGTGAACGAGACCAATGGCGTGACGCCGCGCCGGTGGATGCGGTCCTGCAACCCGGGGCTTGCCGATCTGATTACCGATGCGATCGGGCCGGATTGGGTGGGCGATGCCGAGCGGCTGTCGGATCTGGAGCCGCATCTGGAGGATGCCGGATTCCTGGAGCGGTTCGCGGCCGTCAAGCAAGCCAACAAGACCGCGCTGGCCGATTGGGTGCGCGGCGGTCTGGGGATCACGATCGACCCCGAGGCGATGTTCGACGTTCAGATCAAGCGGCTGCACGAGTACAAGCGTCAGCATCTGAACATCCTCGAGACGATCGCCCTGTGGCAGGAGATCCGCGACAATCCCGATGCGGGCTGGACCCCGCGGGTGAAGATATTCGGGGGCAAGGCCGCGCCGGGATATGTCTTTGCCAAGGAGATCATCCACCTGATCAACGCGGTGGCCGAGACGCTGAACGCCGATCCGGTCACATCGCCCTATCTGAAGGTGGTCTATCCGCCGAACTACAACGTGACGATGGCCGAGCGGCTGATCCCGGCGGCGGATCTGAGCGAACAGATTTCGACCGCGGGCAAGGAAGCCTCGGGCACCGGCAACATGAAGTTCGCGATGAACGGGGCGCTGACGGTGGGAACGCTGGATGGCGCCAACGTCGAGATCCGCGAGCGGGTGGGGGCCGAGAACTTCTTTCTGTTCGGGATGACGGCGGAGGAGGTCGTGGCGCGGCGCGAGATCGAGGGGCATGCGGCGCTTGCGATTGCCGCCGATCCGCGGCTTGCGCGGGCGCTGAAGGCGCTGCGCGACGCGACGTTCAGCCCCGGGATGCCGGGCCTGTTCGCCGGGATCGCCGACAATGTCTCGGGGCCGGATTATTTCCTCGTGGCGCTCGGATTTCACCGATTTCTGGCGTGCGCAGCGTGAGATCGACGCGGTCTATGCCGATCCGGCGCGCTGGATGGCGATGGCGGCGCTGAACACGGCGCGGTCGGGCTGGTTCTCGTCGGACCGGACGATCCGAAGCTACATGGCCGATATCTGGGACGCGGAGGTGGCGGGGCCGTTGCGCAAGCTGGCGGCCGAGTAGCGGGTCAGACCGAGGCCCAGCCGGTGATCAGCTGGCGCAGGCCGAGGGCCGCGCCGGCAAAGATCGCGGCCAGCGTCAGCGGCGCGCCATAGGCCAGCACGGACATGGCCGACAGTCCCTGACCGACGGAACAGCCCATGGCGAGGACCGCGCCCGCGCCCATCGAGCGCAGCGCCGGTGATCTGGCGGCGCAGTTCGCGCGGGTCTTCGCAGGCTTCCCAGCGGAAATGCCCCTTGATCGAGCGAGCCGATGAAGGCGCCGGCGAGGACGCCGCCGACCGAGCCCACCGCGAAGCTGAGTGTCGTGCCGGAGGCGGTCATCACGTAGAGGATCGTTTCGCCGAGGGGGGCCACGAAGGTATAGCTTTCGAGTGCGGTGGCGCCGAAGCTGCGCTGGGCCGCGACATGGGTTCCGGCCCATGCGAAGGCGATGGCGAGCCCGACGATATGGCCCCAGACGATCAGGCCGCGTTCGGCCCGGAAGCTTCGGGACCCGAGCGCGATGATCATGATCGCGGCGCCGGCGAAGACGCCGAAGACCGGCGCGCCGATCCCGGTCAGCGCCTCGGCGAGATGCGCAAGGCCCGGGCGGGATGTCGGCGGTCAAGAGGTCGGCTGGAAACAACCTGACGCGCAGCGCGGCCAGCGGGCCGGACATGACGATATAGCCCGCGATCCCCATCACCAGGACGATCACGAAGGACCGCAGATCGCCGCCGCCCAGCCGCGCCAGCGCGCCGAAGCCGCAATTGCCCGCGATGGCCATGCCGTAACCGAAGAGAAGCCCGCCGATCACATGGGCGATCGGGTTCCAGCCGCTGCCGAGATAGGGGATGTCGGCGGCGGGAATGAAGCCCGCGCCGATCAGGCCGAAGGTGGCGATCATCGCTGTGCCGAGTGCGATGCCCCACATCCGGATGCCGGTGGTCGGAGCCGCCGTAGAGAAGATCCTCGATCGCGCCCAATGTGCAGAAGCGGCCCAGCCGCGCGGCCAGCCCGAGTGCGATGCCACCGATTGCCGCGACAAGCGCGACGAAGGCGCCATCGCCGATCTGAAGTATCCATGGTCACTCCCTTCCGTCGAGAGGGCCTCTGTTGTTCTTGTTGGCCCGCCCGGCCTAGCGATCCTTGCAGAACAGATCGTAGACGGTTTCGAGTAGTCCGACGCGGTTTGTCGTCGGTCAAGCTGTAGTAGATCGTCTTGCCATCCCGGCGCGGGGTCACGAGGCCTTCGAGCCGGAGGCGCGACAATTGCTGCGAGACCGCGGCCTGCCGGAGCGACAGAAGCTCTTCGAGTTCGGTCACTGTCTTTTCGCCGGAGACGAGGTGACAGAGGATCATCAGCCGTCCTTCGTGGCTGATGGCCTTGAGGAAATTCGAGGCGGCGGACGCGTTGTCGGCCATCACGTCCATCTCGTCCTCGGACATGTCCGTTCTGAAAACCGGAAGTGCCATGGTCAGAACGCGATCTCGTCTGCGACGGCGTCGATGCCGGCCTGTGCGCATTCATCGTCGAGGCCGGGGCCGGGCGCGCCCGAGACGCCGATGCCGGCGACCATCGAGGTGGGGCCGTTGACCATCAGGCCGCCGCCGAGGGGCAGGGCCTGCGACAGGAAGCGGATGCCGAACGAATCGGTGCCGGGCTGGGTCGAGGTGTCGAGATCGGTGGTGTTGGTGCGGAAGCTGACCACCGTCCATGCCTTGCGCAGCGATGTCTCGTAGACATGGGCGCCGGCGAAGCGATCGCGGAGAAAGACCTGCGGCACTCCGAACCGGTCGACCACGGTGACGCCCACCTGATAGCCGGCGTCGCGGCAATGGACCATCGCGGCCTCGGCCATCCGGAATGCGATCTCGGGTTTGAGCACTTCGAAGGTCACGAAGGGTCCGTCATCCTGTGCGCCGGCGGTCCCGGGCAGCGCGGCGAGAGCGGGCAGAGCCAGCGCCAGTGCCATGGGTTTGAGTGACTTGAACATTACGATCCCTCCTTGATTGTTTTCGCTTCGTCGATCATCCGGGCAAGGATGCTCCAGAAGAAATCCGGGCCCGGATAGCCTTCGAGCCGCGACACTTCGCGCCCGTTTTCGAGCAGAACGAAGGTCGGGGTGTAGACGAGCCTGCGGGTGACGGTGATGTCGTCGGGCAGCGTGTCGTTGATGTTGATCCGGCGCAGCGGCGCGTCGGCGCCTTCGGGCGTCTTCGGGTAGATCGGGGCGATCTCGACGTCCCAGCGGGCGCACCAGACGCATCCATGCTCTTCCACCATCACCAGCTCGAACGCCGCCACGGGCAGCGCCGCCGCGGCCCAGATCAGGGCGCCGGCAAGCGTGGTTTTCAGGACTGTGGGACAACTGCATCATTGACGCACCTCTTTTGCATCTATTAATTTGAATATGTAATCGGATCAAGGAAAAGCGATGTTCGATGTCTCGCTGGCCGGGGCGGGTTTGGCGGGGCTGCTGTCGTTTCTCAGCCCCTGCATCCTTCCCATCGTGCCGTTCTACCTGAGTTATCTGGCCGGCGTGAGCATGAATCAGATCTCTGCCGACGGGGCTCTGAGCCGTGCGGTGCGGCTGCGGGCGATCGCGGCGGCGGTGATGTTTTCGCGCCGGTGTGATCACCGTTTTCATGGCGCTTGGGGCGGCGTCGAGCATGGCGGGGCAGTTCGTGCGGGACTGGTTCGACGTGCTGCGCTGGGTCGCGGCGGCGATCATCATCGCCATGGGACTGCATTTTCTGGGGGTGATCCGGATCGGTTTCTGTACCGGCAGTTCCGGGCGGATGCGGGCAACACATCGAATGTGAGCCTTGTGGGCGCGTTCGTGATCGGCCTTGCCTTTGCCTTTGGCTGGACGCCCTGCGTCGGTCCGGTTCTGGCGGCGATCCTGTTCACGGCGGCGGGAACGGAAACGGCGGCGCGGGGGGCGATGCTGTTGTTCGTCTATGGCGTGGGCATGACATTTCCCTTCATCGTCGCGGCGGCATTCGTCGGGCCGTTCATGCGCTGGATGCAGGGATTCCGGCAGCATTTGCCGCTGATCGAAAAGATCATGGGCGTTCTGCTGATCGTCTTCGGCATCCTTATCGCGACCGAGACGGTCAACTATATCGCGAACTGGATGGTACAATACTGGCCGAATATCGGTTGATGGGAGGATGGAATGAAGAAAGTTCTGATGACCCTTGCTGCGCTTTGCCTTGCCTTTCCGGTGGCGGCGGCGGAGCTGGGCGACGATGGTCTGCACAAGACCGCGTGGATGCGCGATACGTTCAAGGATCTGAACGAAGATCTGGCGGAGGCCAATGCGGAGGGCAAGCGGCTGGTCCTGATCTTTGAGCAGATGCGGATGCATCTATTGCACCGAGATGCACGAAAAGACATTTCCGGACCCCCGCGTGACGAAGATGATCGAGGACAATTATTTCGTGGTGCAGTTGAACCTGCATGGCGACATCGAGGTGACCGATTTCGACGGCGAGGTGTTGACCGAGAAGCAGGCGGCGCGGAAATGGGGCATCCTGTTCACGCCGACGATCATGTTCATGCCGGAAGAGGTTTCGGGCGATCGGTCAGCGCAGATGGAGGCGGTTGCCGCTATGCCCGGCGCCTTTAGCGCCGGAACAACACTCGACTTGTTCACGTGGGTTCACGAGAAGCGCTATCTCGACCAGTCCGAAGAGGATTTTCAGCGCTACCATGCCCGGATGATCCGGGAGCGTAACGATGGAAATACCGAATAAGGGCAACGTCTTGCGCGGCAATTATTCAATTATTGGAATTTGTAGTTGCGTGAATCGATGAATGTCTATTACGGTATACGCACAACGATCTCGTGAAGGGAGGAATCATGAGGATATTAACGACCGCAATAGCGGCGTTGCTGGTGGTGGGGGTTGCGCAAGCCGAGCCCGTGGCACCTTCCGACGTGATGTTCGAGGAGGGTGCGGTACCTGTATCGCTGACCGGCGCACCGGGAGATCCGGTTGCGGGGCGCGAGGTAATGATCGCGCGGGGGCTTGGGCAACTGCGTGGCTTGCCACATGGCCGAAGCCTATGCGGATGTGCCTTTCCACGGCGAAGTTGGTCCGCCGCTTGACGGTGTCGGCGAGCGTTGGACGCGAAGTCCGAACTGCGCGGGATCGTGTCAAATGCGAAGATGATGTTCGACGGCACGATCATGCCGTCTTTCTACAAAACGAAGGGTTACATCCGGCCGGGTGACGCCTTTACCGGCAAGGCTGCGGAGGGCGAACTTCCGCCCCTGCTGACGGCGGAGCAGGTGGAGGATGTCGTCGCCTACCTGATGACGATAAAGTAAATTCCGGCCAGGTAGATTCCGGTGGCGCTCGGCGCCGCCTCGCAAAGGAGGTTCTGTATGACCTTTACAAGACGTGAAATGCTTGTTCTCGGGCTGAGCGCAGCCGGGGCGGCGCTGTCTGCCGCTTCGCGCTGTCGCTGCCGTTGAGGACAATATTGCCGCCTTCACCGGTGGCGCCGCAGTGGGCGAGGGCGGGATCACCCTGACCGCGCCTGAAATCGCGGAAAACGGCAACACGGTTCCGATCTCGGTCTCCGCGCCCGGCGCGGTGTCGATCATGATCCTTGCCAGCGGCAACCCGAACCCGGCTGTGGGCACGTTCAACTTTGGCGCGCTGATGCCGAAGCAGGAAGCCTCGACCCGGATCCGGCTTGCCGGAACACAGAACCTGATCGCGGTGGCGAAGATGGCCGATGGCAGCTTTGTCCAGACATCGCGTGAAGTGAAAGTCACCATCGGCGGCTGCGGCGGCTAACAGGGAGCGAGACAAAAATGGCAGATGCAAAACCCCGCGTCCGGGTCCCCAAGACAGCCTCGGCCGGCGAGACGATCACGATCAAGACGCTGATCAGCCACCCGATGGAATCGGGCCAGCGCAAGGACGGCGATGGCAACGTCATTCCGCGTCAGATCATCAACCGGTTCACGGCAGAGTTCAACGGCGAGCTGGTGATCGACGTGACCATGGAGCCCGCGATTTCGACCAACCCGTATTTCGAGTTCGATGCTGTCGTTCCGGAAACGGGGGAGTTCGTGTTCACGTGGTATGACGACAACGGCGAAGTCTATACGGCGGCCAGCCCCATTACGGTGAGCTGAGTTCAATGCCGAACGGGAGGACAGGCATGACAAATGCACTCAAGAGCGCAATGGCTGGGGTCGCGATCATTGCGCTCGTTTCACCAGCGATGGCGCAGGACGATGCCAAGTTGATCGTGAACGGCGAGATCGAACTGGTAACGCGGACCGAAGCGCCGGCGCATCTTGAAGGTGCGTTGCGCGAGATCCGCTCGGGCTGGACGTTCCGGACCGCGGAAACCCAAGCCCTGCAGATGGACGATTTCGAGAATCCCGGGATGATCTTCGTCGATCAGGCAATCGACGCGTTCAGCACCGTGGACGGCACCGAGGGCAAGTCCTGTTCGTCTTGCCACGAGAGCGTCGAGGCGTTCAGTGGTCTGTTTGCCCAGATGCCCAAGGTGGTTGATGGCAAGGTCGTCGTTCTCGAGGACTTCATCAACGGGCACCGCGCCACCGCGATGGGCGCAGAGCCGTGGAAGTGGTCGGGTATCGAGATGCAGTCGATGGTCGCGCTTATCGCGCTTCAGTCGCGGGGCATGCCGATGAACGTCAAGATTGATGGCGAGGCGGCTCCGTTCTGGGAGCAGGGGAAAGAGATGTACTATACCCGGTATGGGCAACTCGAACTTTCCTGCGCCAACTGCCACGAAGACAATTACGACAACTACATCCGCGCCGACCATTTGAGCCAGGGCCAGATCAATGGTTTCCCGGCTTACCGCCTGAAGCAGGCCACGCTGATTTCGCGGCATAACCGGTTCCGGGGGTGTATCCGGGATACGCGCGGCGAGACGTTCGCCGAGGGGTCGGACGAGTTCAAGGCCCTTGAACTGTATGTCGCATCGCGCGGCAACGGGCTTTCGGTCGAAGGCCCGTCCGTCAGAAACTGAATGATGGCCCGCTCCGGGAGACCGGGGCGGGCCTTTCTCGCATAAATCACATTCAATTATGCGAATTTGAACATGAATGAGAGGGCGTCGGATGATTTCGCGCAGGGATTTTCTTCAGGTAGGAATGGCGGCCTCGGCGCTTTACGGCGCAGGTGGCGTGGGCAACTGGGCACGGCTGGCCGCGCAGCAGGCGTTGACGCAGGATGACCTTCTGCGGTTCGACACGACGGGCAATGTCACGCTGATCCATATCACCGACATTCATGCCCAGTTGAAACCGATCTGGTTTCGCGAGCCGGAGTTCAACATTGGCGTGGGCGAGGCCATTGGCCTGCCGCCCCATGTGACCGGTGCGGATTTCCGCAAGATGTACGGGATCTCCGACGGGTCGGTTCTGGACTATGCGCTGACCTACGATGATTTCGTGAGCCTGTCGCAGGCCTATGGCAAGGTGGGCGGCGCGGACCGGATCGCGACCGTGGTCAACGCGATCCGGGCGGACCGGCCCGATGCGTTGCTTCTGGACGGGGGCGATACGTGGCAGGGGTCGCTGACCGCGCTGCGGACGCAGGGCCAGGACATGGTGAACGTCTTCAAGGCGCTGGGCACCGACGCGATGACCTCGCATTGGGAGTTCACGCTGGGCATCGACCGGGTGATGGAGATCGTCGAGAACGAGCTGAACTTTCCATTCCTCGGCGCGAACGTGTTTGACGCCACATGGGATGAACCGGCGTTCGAGCCCTACCAGATGTTCGAGCGGGGCGGCGTGCAGATCGCGGTGATCGGGCAGGCCTTCCCCTATATGCCGATTGCCAATCCCGGCTGGATGTTCCCGGACCTGAGTTTCGGCATCCGGCAGGAGCGGATGGCCGAAGTGGTGGACGAGGTGCGCGCGGCCGGTGCGCAGGCGGTCATCCTGTTGAGCCATAACGGGTTCGATGTGGACCGGAAGCTTGCCGCCGATGTACCTGGAATCGACATCATCCTGACCGGCCATACTCATGACGCGCTGCCCGAGCCGGTTCTGGTGGGCAAGACCCATCTGATCGCGAGCGGCAGCCACGGCAAGTTCGTGAGCCGGCTTGATCTGGATGTGCGCGACGGAGAGGTGAAGGAGATCAAGCACAAGCTGATCCCGATCCTTGCGGATGTGATTGCGCCCGATCCCGAGATGGCGGCGCTGGTGGATGCGGAGCGCGCGCCCTATGCCGACGAACTATCGGAAGTGATCGGCACGACCGACTCGCTTCTGTACCGGCGCGGCAATTTCAACGGCACGTGGGACGACCTGATCTGTAACGCGCTTCTGGAAGAGCGCGAGGCGGATATCGCGCTGTCGCCCGGTTTCCGCTGGGGCGCGTCGCTTCTGCCGGGATCGGAGATCACCCGCGAGGATATCTTCAACGCGACCGCGATGAGCTATCCCAATGCCTATCGCACGGAAATGACGGGGGAATTCCTTCATGTCGTGCTGGAGGACGTGGCCGACAACCTGTTCAATCCCGACCCCTATTACCAGCAGGGCGGGGATATGGTGCGGGTTGGCGGTCTGTCCTACCGGATTGATATCAATCAACCCCAGGGCAGCCGGATCAGCGATATGACCTTGCTGAAGACCGGGGAAAAGATCGACGCCAGCAAGACCTATGTGGTCGCGGGCTGGGCGAGTGTGAACGAGGGGACCGAAGGGCCGCCGATCTGGGATGTCGTCGAGGCGCATATCCGCAAGCAGGGCACGGTCTCGATTCCCCCCAATGAAACCATCAAGGTCGTCGGAGGTTAAGGCACATGTCCGATTTTCCAGTGAAACAATCGCGGCGCGGGTTCCTGAAGGCGTCGGTCGCCGGAAGCGTCGCCGTCGTCGCGGGCCGGGCGGGCGCCCAGACGCCGGACCCGGCGATCACCGAAATCCAGCCCTGGGCGTCGGGTTTCGGCGATGGCGTGGATGCCGTGCCCTACGGGATGCCGATCGAGTTCGAGAGCCATGTCGTGCGGCGCAATGTCGAGTGGCTGACCGCCGATGTGATCTCGTCGATCAACTTCACGCCGATCCACGCGCTTGAGGGGACGATCACGCCGCAGGGCTGTGCGTTCGAGCGGCACCATTCGGGCGCGATCGAGCTGTCGAAGCCGGATTACCGGCTGATGATAAACGGCCTTGTCGATCAGCCTTTGGTGTTCACCTATGCCGATCTCGAACGCTTTCCGCGGACCGTGGCGACGTTCTTCTGCGAATGCGCGGCGAACTCGGGCATGGAGTGGGGCGGGGCGCAGCTTCAGGGCGCGCAGTTCACCCATGGCATGATCCACAACATGGAATATACCGGCGTGTCGCTTCGGACCCTGCTTGAGGAAGCCGGGGTGAAGCCCGAAGGGAAGTGGATTTACGTGGAGGGGGCGGATGCCTCGTCCAACGGACGGTCGATCCCGCTCGAGAAGGCGATGGATGACGTTCTGGTGGCCTTCTATGCCAATGGCGAGGCGTTGCGGAAGGAGCATGGCTATCCGGTGCGGCTTGTCGTGCCGGGCTGGGAGGGGAACCTTTGGGTCAAGTGGCTGCGCCGGATCGAAGTGACCGACATGGCCACGGAAAGCCGCGAGGAAACGTCGAAATACACCGATCTGATGCCCGATGGCCGGGCGCGGAAATGGACGTGGGAGATGGATGCGAAATCCATCATCACGTCGCCGTCGCCGCAGGCGCCGATCCGCCACGGGGCGGGTCCCATGGTCATCACCGGTCTGGCATGGTCGGGCCGGGGCCGGATCACCGGGGTCGATGTCTCGCTTGACGGCGGCAAGAACTGGCAGGAGGCGCGGCTTGCGGCCCCAGGGGAGGCGAAGGCGCTGACCCGGTTCTACCTCGATCACGTCTGGGACGGATCGGAGATGCTGTTGCAGGCGCGCGCAAAGGACGAGACGGGATATGTCCAGCCCACGAAGGATCAGCTTCGCGAGATCCGGGGGCGGAACTCTGTCTACCACAATAACGGGATCCAGACCTGGTGGGTCAAGGAAAGCGGAGAGGCCGAAAATGTCGAAGTTTCCTAAACTGCTGGCCGCAACGGCGATCGCAACCCTGGCTGCCGCGCCGGTTCTGGCCGAGAAACTGGGGCTGGGACGCGCGGCGTTGCCCGAAGAGCTTGCCGCGTGGGATGTGAACGTTCTGCCCGATGGGCGTGGCCTTCCCGAAGGGTCGATGAGCGTTCTGGATGGCGAGAGCGTCTTCGTCGAGAACTGTGCATCCTGCCACGGCGATTTTGCCGAGGGGCTTGATAACTGGCCGGCGCTGGCCGGGGGCCGGGGAACGCTTCGGGCCCAGCGCCCGGTGAAGACCGTGGGCTCCTACTGGCCGCATCTGTCGACGGTGTGGGACTATGTGCACCGGTCGATGCCGTTCGGCGGTGCGCAGACGCTGGAGCCGGACGAAGTCTATGGGATCGTTGCCTATATCCTGTATTCCGAGGGTCTTGTTGACGACGATTTCGTGTTGTCGAACGAGAACTTTCTGGACGTGCGCCTGCCCAACGAGGATGGGTTCTATGTGGATGACCGGGTCGAGGCCGAGTTCCCGATCTTCACCGCCGAGCCGTGCATGAGCGGTTGCAAGGACGCGGTCGAGATCACGCGCAAGGCGTCGGACCTCAAGGTAACGCCCACGGATGCGGATGGGCGCCCGGCCGGTACGATCCCGGATACAACCGGTGCGGAGATTGTCACGGCATCCGCCGAGGCGGCGGCCCCCGTGGAGGAAGCGCCCTCCGGTGGGGCAGATCCCGCGCTGGTCGCCGAGGGCGAGTCGCTGTTTCGCCAGTGCAAGGCCTGTCACGAGGTCGGCGAGGGTGCCCGCAACAAGACGGGTCCGCATCTGAACGGTGTGATCGGCCGGCAGAAGGGGGGGCTTGAGGGCTTCCGCTACTCGAAGGCGATGCTTGAGGCCGGAGAGGCGGGCGGTGTCTGGACGGAAGAGACACTTGCCGCTTTCCTTGCGGATCCGCGGGGCTATCTGAAGGGAACGAAGATGTCGTTCCGTGGCCTGAAGTCGGATGAAGAGATCGCTGCGATGAACGCATATCTGGCAACGCTGACGGAATAGTGCATGCGGAGACTGGCCGCCCTTCTTCTGATCCTTTGTTTCGGCCCGGCAGCGGCGTCCGAAATAGGCGATGCAGAGCGGGGCGAGCAGCTTTTTTCCCAATGCGCGACCTGTCACATGGTGGGGCCGGATGCGAAGAACCGGATCGGGCCCCAGCTGAATGGTGTGTTCGGGCGGGGCGCCGGCGCGGTCGAGGGGTTCAACTATTCGCGGTCGATGGAGCGGGCGGGGTCGGATGGGCTGATCTGGACGCTCGAGACGCTGGACCCCTATCTGGAAAACCCCCGGATCCTGATTTCGGGAACGCGGATGAGTTTTCGAGGGCTGGCCGACCCCAAGGACCGGGCCGACGTCCTGGCCTATCTGCGGCTGTTCTCGGACAATCCGGCCGATATTCCCGAGGCGGAGCCGACGGCGATTGCCACGGAACTGGACCTTGCGCCCGAGATCCTGGCGATCGAGGGGGACCGGGAATATGGCGAGTACCTTTCGAGCGAATGCAAGACCTGTCACCGGATCGATGGGGCTGATGAGGGAATCCCGTCGATCACCCATTGGCCGGCGCAGAATTTCGTGCTGGCGATGCATGCCTACAAGCGAAAGTTGCGTCCGCATCCGGTTATGCAGATGATGGCCGGGCGGTTGTCGGACGATGAAATCGCTGCGCTGGCCGCCTATTTCGAGACCATAGACTAGATCATTCAGACAGTCGGGGAGGACTCACATGACGATCAAGAGACGGACATTCATCGGCACCGGCGCCGCAGCAATGCTTGCTGCCCCAATGGTGCGGGCGGCGGGACATGGCAAGCCGCAGGTTGTCGTGGTGGGCGGCGGCGCGGGCGGCGCCACGGCCGCGCGTTATATCGCCAAGGACAGCGAGGGCGCGATCGACGTGACGCTGATCGAGCCAAGCCGGATGTATTACACCTGTTTCTTCTCGAACCTCTATATCGGCGGATTTCAGGAGATGGACGATCTGGGCCACAGCTATGCCAAGCTGGCGACCGACTATGGGATCAACGTGGTGCATGACTGGGTGACCGGCGTGGACCGCGATGCGAAGGTCGTGGTGACGGCCGGGGGGCACAGCCTTCCCTATGACCGGCTGATCCTGAGCCCGGGGATCGATTTCGTGGATGATGCGGTGCCGGGCTGGAGCGTGGCGGATCAGGATGTGATGCCCCATGCCTATAAGGGCGGGACGCAGGCGGCGCTTCTGAAGGCCAAGATCGAGGCGATGCCGGAGGGCGGCGTCTATGCGATGATCGCGCCGCCGAACCCCTATCGCTGTCCACCGGGGCCCTATGAGCGGGTGTCGATGGTGGCGCATCTGCTGACGCAGATCAATCCGACCGCGAAGATCCTGATCGTCGATCCGAAGGAGAAATATTCGAAGCAGGCTTTGTTCGAGGAAGGCTGGCAGGCGCATTATCCGGGCATGATCGACCGTCTGGGCCCCGATTTCGGCGGCGAGAACGTCGAGGTGCGGCCCGATGCCATGGAAGTCGTGATCGACGGGTCGGTGGAGAAGGTCGATGCCTGTAACGTGATCCCGGCCATGAAGGCGGGCCGGATCTGCGAGATCGCGGGGATCAACGACGGCCGCTGGGCGCCGGTGGTGCCGGCCACGATGCAAAGCCGGATGGACGAGAATATCCATGTCCTGGGCGATGCGTCGCAGCAGGGCGACATGCCGAAATCGGGTTACTCGGCCAACAGCCAGGCCAAGGTCGCGGCGATGGCGGTGCGCGGTGCGCTGACCGACAGCCGCGTGTTCCCGGCCAAGTTCTCGAACACCTGCTGGTCGCTGATCGCCACCGATGACGGTGTGAAGGTTGGCGCGAGCTATGAGGCGACGGACGAAAAGATCGCCTCGGTCGACAGCTTCATCAGCCAGACGGGCGAGGATGCGGCGCTGCGCAAGGCGACCTATGAGGAAAGCCTTGGCTGGTATTCCGGGATCACCACCGACATGTTCGGCTGACGGGATCGCGGGCGGGTTCCCAAGGGCCCGCCCGCCACGCATTTCTTTCTGAAATTGACACAGGTCAGGGCCGGTTTTCCCCGGTTCTGAGAGGGTATTCGGGCAATCCTTGCGGAGGTGACCGATGATCGAGACCCTTGCGGAACGTTTCGGCGATTCAACCGTCCTGTTCGCCTTCGGGCTAGTCGTCGGGCTGATATTCGGGGCGGCGGCCCAGCATTCACAATTCTGCCTGCGGGCGGCGACGATCGAGTTTGCCGAGGCGCGGCCGGGGCCGCGTTTCGCGGTCTGGCTTCTTGCCTTTGGCGCGGCGGTTCTTCTGGTTCAGGTCGCGGCGCTTGCGGGGTTCCTCGAGACAACCGACGCGCGACAGATCGCGGCGACCGGAAGCCTTTCGGGCGCGATCGTGGGCGGCCTGCTGTTCGGGATCGGGATGATCCTTGCGCGGGGCTGTGCCAGCCGCCTTCTGGTGCTGTCGGCGACGGGGAACCTGCGCGCGTTGATCACCGGACTTGTTCTGACCATCGTCGCGCAGGCATCGTTGCGGGGCGGGTTGTCGCCGATGCGCGAAGCGATTTCTTCCCTCTGGGTGGTTCCGGGGGGTGAGGCGCGTGACCTGTTGCAATGGGCGGGGGTCGGGCACCTCTCGGGTGCCGTTTTCGGCGGTGCAATCCTGTTGCTGGGCGCGCTTCTGGTCCGGCGGCATGGCCCGGGCGGGAGCAGGGTGATTGCCGCCTGCCTTGTGGGGGGCGCGGTTGCGCTGGGCTGGGTCCTGACATGGATGATGACGCAGGTGTCGTTCGAGCCGCTTCAGGCCGGCAGCGTCAGTTTCACCGGGCCTTCGGCGGATACCCTGATGGGGCTGGTGAATGAACGCAGCCTGCCGATGACGTTTTCCGTGGGCCTTGTTCCCGGGGTCTTTGCCGGGTCGGCGGTTGCGGCACTTCTGACCGGGACGTGGCGGTTGCAGGGGTTCGAGGGCGGGCCGTCGATGCTTCGCTATCTGGCCGGTGCCGTCCTGATGGGATTTGGTGCGATGCTTGCCGGTGGATGCGCGGTGGGGGCCGGTGTGACCGGGGGCGCGATCTTTGCGCTGACCGCATGGATTGCGCTGGCGTCGATGTGGGTCGGCGCGGTCGTGACGGTGCTTGTCCTACGGCGGGTCCCCGCCGGGCCGGTTGCGATAATTTCGTGACAATCGACACTAGCACTTGCGGTGCCCAGCATGACTTGGCACCATAATTCCGAACAGGCACCCTTTTACGGAGAGCTTATTGGCCCTTGGCACCCTGACCCCTTCGATTTCGGGCGAAACCGTTGAAGCCCGGATCGAATTCCCCGACAATCGCCTTTTGATCGACCTTTGTGGTGAATTTGACCGCAACCTTGCACAGATAGAGCACAAGCTTTCCGTCCAGATCGTCCGGCGGGGCAATATCCTTGCCATCATGGGCGAGGAGGATGCGCGCGCGCAGGCCGTGTCGGTGCTTGAGGCGTTGTATCAGAAGCTTGAAAGCGGCCGCAGCATTGATGCGGGCGAGATCGATGGCGAGATCCGCATGGGCAATGCCGCGGCAGCGCCGGTGACCCATCCCGGTGACCAGCTTGAGATGTTCAAGGGCGGGCGGATCGAGATCAAGACCCGCAAGAAACTGGTGGAGCCGCGCACCGAGGCGCAGAAGGCCTATGTGCGGTCGCTGTTTTCCAACGAGCTTGGGTTCGGGATCGGTCCGGCCGGGACCGGCAAGACCTATCTTGCCGTTGCGGTGGGCGTGTCGATGTTCATCGAGGGTCATGTGGACCGGATCGTGCTGTCGCGCCCGGCGGTGGAGGCGGGTGAGCGGCTGGGCTTTCTGCCCGGCGACATGAAGGACAAGGTCGATCCCTACATGCAGCCGCTATACGACGCGCTGAACGATTTCCTGCCCGGCAAGCAGGTGGCCAAGCTGATCGAGGAAAAGCGGATCGAGATCGCGCCCTTGGCCTTCATGCGCGGGCGGACCCTGTCGAATGCCTTTGTCGTGCTGGATGAGGCGCAGAACGCCACGGGCATGCAGATGAAGATGTTCCTGACCCGTCTGGGCGAGGGCAGCCGGATGGTGATCACCGGGGACCGGACGCAGGTGGACCTGCCGCGCGGTGTGACCTCGGGGCTGGCGGATGCGGAGCGGCTGCTGACGGGGATCGACAAGATCTCGTTCAACTACTTCACGTCGAAGGACGTGGTGCGTCATCCGCTGGTGGCGAAGATCATCGAGGCCTATGAGGGTGACGCCGGCTAGCGCCGGTTATTTCACCGATTTCAGGCGCTGCTTGCGGGGCGTCGAGGCGTTCTGATCGATGAAGTTCAGGACGAGCGGGCGGATGTTGTTGCGCCAGCTCTTGCCCGCGAAGATCCCGTAATGCCCTGCACCGGGTTCGAGATGCGAGGCCTTCTTGCTGTCGGGCAGGCCGGTCAGAAGATCGAGCGCCGCGACGCATTGGCCGGGTGCGCTGATATCGTCTTTCTCGCCCTCCACGACCTTGACGGCCACGTCCGAGATCTTGCCGATATCGACCTTGTGCCCATCCACGATGAATTCGTTGCGGGCGATCTCGCCCTCCTTGAAGATGCGTTCGACCGTCGAGAGGTAGAATTCGGCGGGCATGTCCATGACGGCAAGGTATTCGTCGTAGAAGCGGTTGTGCTTGTCATGCTCGCCCGCCTCGCCCTTGGCGACGCGCAGGATCTGGTCGGTAAATGCCTTGCCGTGACGTTCGGCGTTCATCGACATGAACGAGCTGAGCTGGGCCAGACCCGGATAGACCATGCGGCCCACGCCCGGATATTTGAAGCCCACGCGCTGGAGCGCGAGGTGTTCGAGCTGGCCCATGGTCACGCGGCGGCCGAAATCGGTCACGTCGGTGGGGGCGGCGTCGGGGTCGATCGGGCCGCCGATCAGGGTCAGGGTGCGCGGCTGCGCGTCGGGCTCGAGCTCTGCCAGATAAGCGGTTGCCGCGAGGGCGAGGGGGGCGGGCTGGCAGACCGCGATCACGTGGGTATCGGGGCCCAGATGCCGCATGAACTCCATCAGGTAGAGGGTATAATCCTCGATATCGAACTTGCCCTCGCTGACGGGAATGTTGCGGGCATTGTGCCAGTCGGTCACCCAGATGTCCGCTTCGGGCAGCAGGCTGGCCACGGTCGAGCGCAGAAGCGTCGCGTAGTGACCGGACATGGGCGCGACAAGGAGAATGCGGCGCGGCTGCGCTTTGCGGCCGACGACATTGAAGTGGATCAGGTCGCCAAACGGGCGTTTCAAGTCAATCTCGACATTGACGACATGGTCGCGACCGTCGGAGCCGACCACGGTGCCGATATTCCAGTCGGGCTTGACGATCATGCGGGCGAATGTGCGCTCGGTCACCTCGCCCCATGCGGCGATCATCTGAAAGAAAGGGTTCGGCACGAGCCCCGTGGCGGGGTAGGATGCCATGGCAAGCGCGGTTGCGCCCATCCATTGATTGGTGTTGCGGATCGAGTCGTATAGGTCGTAAGTCGCCATATAACGCAAGGCAGTTCCCTTCCCGGTCATGCACCGGTCAAAATAGTCGCTTTGCCTCCACAACCCGGCGACGATATAAACGTTGCAACACCCCTGATGCTGCGCTTGCAAAGTAGACTGGAAACGTATCCATGACAACTAAAGAAACCGATGACGTCGTTGCGAAAGGCAAGACAGCGGCAGAGTTGGAAGTCTTGAACGCCAATCTTGCAAAAGTCGAAGAATTGTCTTCGCGGCTGATTGCGGCGCTGTCGCGGAAGAAGTCGGTTCCGGCAAGTCTCCAAGGCCCCAGCCACGATCTTTTCATGCAGGCGGCCGCCGCCTACATGGCCGAGATGATGGCGAACCCGTCGAAGATCATCGAGCATCAGGTGGGGTATTGGGGCAAGACACTCAAGCATTACATCGAGGCGCAGAAGGCGCTGGCCGAAGGGCCGTTGAAGGCGCCCGAGGACAACACGCCGAAAGACCGGCGCTTTTCCAGCGAGCTTTGGCAGACGCATCCCTATTTCAACTTCATCAAGCAGCAATACCTGATGAATACCGAAGCGATCGAGAATACGGTTCGCAATCTTGAGGGTCTGGACGAGAAAGAGCGCAAGCGGATCGAGTATTTCAGCCGCCAGATCATGGACATGTTCAGCCCGACGAATTTTCTGGGAACGAACCCCGAAGCCCTGGCAAAGGCGGTTGAGACCGATGGGGCGAGCCTTGTGACCGGGCTTGAGAACCTTGTGCGCGATATCGAGGCGAATGACGGCGAGATGATCGTGACGCTGGCCGACAAGGACGCGTTCAAGGT
The DNA here is from genome assembly GCA_963698645.1 of uncultured Alphaproteobacteria bacterium. Taxonomy (GTDB): domain Bacteria; phylum Pseudomonadota; class Alphaproteobacteria; order Rhodobacterales; family Rhodobacteraceae; genus Ovoidimarina. Next base: position 455,754 of record CAVORP010000001.1, on the reverse strand, counting down.
GGGCGAGAACCTTGCCACGACGGAAGGGTCGGTGATCTATCGCAACCGGATGATGGAACTGATCCAGTATGCGCCGACGACCGAGACGGTCCACAAGACGCCGCTGATCATCTTTCCGCCGTGGATCAACAAGTTCTATATCCTGGATCTGAAGCCCCAGAACAGCCTGATCAAATGGATCGTCGACCAGGGCTATACGCTGTTCGTGGTGAGTTGGGTGAACCCCGATCCGTCCTATCGCGATGTCTCTCTCGAAACCTATATCGAGGAGGGATACCTGACGGCGATCGACGAGGTAAAGAAGATCACCGGCGAGAAGAAGGTGAACGCGGTGGGGTATTGCATCGCAGGGACCACCCTGTCGCTGACGATGGCGGCGATGCAGAAACGCAAGGACACCTCGCTGATCTCGGCTACGTTGTTCACGACGCTGACCGATTTCTCGGATCAGGGCGAAGTGGGGGTCTTCCTGAACGACGATTTCATCGACGGGATCGAGAGGGAAGTGGCGGAAAAGGGAATGTTGAGTTCCTTCTTCATGAGCCGCACCTTCAGTTTCCTGAGGTCGAACGACCTGATCTATGGGCCGGCGATCCGCAGCTACATGATGGGCGAAAGCCCCCCGGCCTTTGACCTTTTGTACTGGAACGGGGATTCGACGAACCTGCCTGCGAAGATGGCGGTGCAGTATCTTCGGCAGTTGTGCCAGGGCGACCGGTTCGCCAATGGCGGGATCGAATTGTTCGGCGAGACCCTTTTGTTGAAGGATATCAAGACGCCGGTCTGTGCCATCGCCTGTGAGACCGACCATATCGCGGCGTGGACCAGCAGCTATGACGGGGTGCGGCAGTTCGGGTCGAAGGAAAAGTCGTTCATCCTGTCGGAATCGGGCCATATCGCCGGCATCGTCAACCCGCCGTCGAAGAAGAAATACGGGCATTACGTGAACCCGGACATGACGCTGGATTCCGATGCGTGGCGTGCGGGGGCCGAATACCATGAAGGCTCGTGGTGGCCGCGCTGGGAGGCATGGCTGGCAGGGCATTCCGGTGGCATGGTCAAGGCGCGGAAACCGGGCGGAAAGACTCACCCCGAGCTTGCGAAGGCCCCGGGAACCTATGTTCTGGCGCAGCCAAAGTCCTGATAATATTCAGGAATGTGCTATTTTGCTGCGACGCAGCATTTTCTCTTGAAATGCCGCAGCGCAGCATGTATATCTCTTCGTGAAGCAGACGGCGGGATTGTCCCGCATCAAAGCGAGGAGAACTCAAATGGCTGCGAAGGCACAAGACTACACCAAGATGTTCAAAGACATGCTTGGCAATTTCCCGGTCGACATGACCGCAATGCAGGACGTCTACAAAACTCAGGCCGCTATGGCCGAGAAGATGTCGAAGGTTGCTCTGGAAGCCGCTGAAAAGTCGACCGAAGTGTCGACCAAGTGGACCAAGGAAACCATTTCGAAGCTGGGCGGCGTTGCAACCGTCAAGGAAGAGCCTGCCGATTACAGCAAGGCAATCACCGATTTCGCTTCGGCTCAGGCCGAGCTGGCTGCCGAAAACATGGCCGCTTTCGCCGAGATCGCCAAGAAAGTTCAGATGGAAACCGTCGAACTGATGCTGGCTGCCGGCAAGGACATGTCGGAAGACGCGACTGCCGCTGTCAAGAAGGCGACCGCTGAAGTGACGGCTGCTGCCAAGAAGGCAACTGCTGCCGCGAAGTAAGACTTCTGATTGTCGGCGACCTCCCCGCTGACATTCTGATCTGGGCGGACCCGTTGGGTCCGCCCTTTTTCATGCGTGGATGTCACAGGGCCATGAGCGCGACACCGCATGCGATGGCTGTGACCGATGCCCAGCGCCAAATGCCGACCTTTTCGCGCAGTACCACGGCGGCGATCAGGACGGCGAAGAGGATGCTGAATTCACGAAGTGCGGCGACAAGGGCAATGGGCGCCTGAGTGAAGGCCCAGACGGCGATCCAGTAGGAGCCAAGCGACATCGCACCCGCGAACAGCCCGACCTTCCACGCGGGAAGGAGCGCCGGGAAGGCCGATACCCCGCGTGTCGCGGTGGCGTAGATCACCATCAGGATCGCGTCGCCGATGAACATCCACAAGACGAAGCCCGAGGCAGTTCCGGCAACGCGCGCGCCGATCCCGTCGACGATGGTGTAGCCCGCGGTGAAACCGGCGGTTCCCAGTGCGAAGAACAGCGCCCTGCCGCGCATCCGGCCCATCGCGCCGCCCTTGAGCGCCATCAGGAGGATGCCCAGCGAGATGAGCAGGATCGCGGCGATTTCGATGCCGGCGAAGCTGACGCCCAGAACCAATGCCGAGAACAGCGCCACGATCAGCGGAGCGGTGCCCCGGGCAAGGGGATAGGCCTGGCTGAGATCGGCATGGCCATAGGCCTGGACCAGAAAGATCTTGTAGCCCGCGTGAAGCGCCGCCCCGGCGAGGATCCACGGCAGCGCCTGTGGCGCGGGGGCGGACACGAAGGGCAGCGCAATGGCGGCTATGACGGCCTGCGTCAGGGAAAGGAGCAGGACCGAGGACACGCGGTCGAGCCCGATCTTGACCGCCGTATTCCATCCCGCATGCATGAGCGCGGCGATGAGTACGGCGCCGAGGACAAGGGGATCCATGGTCTAGGGGACCGGGCAGGAAGAGGTTTTTCTCATTGCCCTGTTTTGCGCCGGTGCGGTGGAGAAGGGAAGGGGGCGGAGGCGACGGGTGGCTTTTCGAGGCGATGGTTCTGGTGCTTTCTTTTTGTGCTGCAACGCCGTAAGCTTTGGTGCAGATCACAAAAAGGATGCGTGCCTTGGCAGACAAGAAAGCCCCGCTTCTGATCAAGCGGTATGCAAGCCGAAGGTTGTACAACACCGAAACCAGCGACTACGTGACGCTTGACGATATCGCGCGGTTCATCCGTGAGGGGCGCGAGGTGCAGATCATCGACCTGAAGTCCGGTGATGACCTTACCCGCCAGTATCTTCTTCAAATCATTGCAGAACATGAGAGCAGGGGCGAAAGCGTGCTGCCGCTTGGGGTGCTGACCGACCTGGTGCGCAGCTATACCACGCAGGCGCAGTCGGTGGTTCCGCAATTCCTTGCCATGAGCTTTGAGATGCTGCGCGACGGGCAGTCGAAGATGATCGAGAATCTTGCCAATCCGATGTCGGCGATGCCGGGATACGATGCCTTGCAAGCGCAGCAAAAGGCGTTCCTGAAGGCGATGACCGGTGGCATGGCGAACTGGTCTGCGCCAGCGGACGAACCAGTGGAAGAGGCCCAAGGGGACGCGACGGAGCTGGACGTGATCCGCAAGCAATTGGCGGATCTGCAGGCGCAACTCTCGAAGCTGGGCAAATAGAGGCGGATCATGCGTGACTTTCTCGCAGCCCTGGCTGCGCTTTCTGCGACGGTAGGTGCGGCGCAGGCGACCGAGATGAATATCTCGCAATACGTGTTCCGGGATATCAACCGGAACGGGGTCTATGAGATCGGGGAAGGCCCGTTGGCGGGCGTTCCGATCCTTTTGTACCAGGGCGAACAGGACAATATCGTCGAACAGTCCAATCTTGCCGGGTTCACCAACTTTCCCATGTCGGACGATCCGGAGGATGATCCGGATATCTCGGGCCCCGGGCCGCTGGAGTTTCGGGTGGTGCTTCCCGAAGGGATGGAGATGACGACCGGCAACCCGCGCCAGCAGACCGTGGCGCGGCTTTTGCCCGATGCGCCCGGCGGCATCATCATCGATCCGCCGCTTCCCTTCATGGGGCTGGCGCCGAAACTGACGATCACGGCGGGGGCCGAGGGTGTGGACGGTCTGACCTGCGAGAGCGGGGGCGTGTCGGTGGCGGCGGAGCCGGTCGATGACGGGTTCCGCTGTGCCGTAACGCAGGGTGTGTGGACCGTGCGCTGGGCCCTTGCCGACGGGACGGAGACCCAGCGCGAGGTGCGCGTCGGGAACTGGCCGGTGCGGGTGCCGCGGCCCGAGCGGCGCGGTGGTGCAGGCGGAAGAGGATGACCTTATCGTCGGCTTCGACAACATCCTGTATTCGGAGAATATCGAAGAGGTCGCCTCGGGTCATGGCGGTGTGCACTGGCACAACATGGTTGCGGTGCATCGCAAGTTCTATGGCGGCTGGGGCTATGTGAACGGCACGGTTTCGGGGCAGTTCGCGGCCTATAACTCCTCGGGGCATCCCGGGCGGCTCTATTCGGAGGAACCGTTCGATTTCATCGGGGCCTTCGTGTCGGTGGCATGGCCCACGGCGATGGACGCGCCGTTGCGGATCGAAGCCATCCGGGATGGCGAGGTGGTGGCCTCGGACGAGTTTCACGCCTCGAACATGATGCCGGTCTGGTTCGATGCGGGATGGGGCGCGGTGGACGAGGTACGGATTTCCCACGAGACCTATTGGCAGGTCATCATCGACGACGTGCGGATCGGCCGCTAACCCAGGCGGGATCGCGGAAAGCGGCCCGGGGCGGTTTGCGCCCGGAACGTGGCGGGGCACCGGACTGTCGGGAAGCGCAAGAGGGATTGCATGGCTGACACAACCGGACGCGTGACGCTTTGGGGGATCGAGGTCTTTGCCGCGACCGCCGAAGAGCGTTCGATCTCGGCCGCGGCGCGGCGGCTGGATGCCTCGGCCTCGGCGGTGAGCCAGCAGTTGACCAATCTCGAGGCCGCGCTTGGGACGGTGCTGATGGACCGGTCGGCGCGGCCGATCGCGCTGACGCCGTCAGGCGAGTTGTTCCGCAGGCGCGCGCAGGTGATCCTGAACGAGGCGGCGGAGGCGCGGGCCGAACTGACCGGGCGGGATCTTTCGCAGTTGATGCGGTTCAACCTTGGTATGATCGAGGATTTTGATGCGGATGTGACGCCGCGGCTTCTGTCGCAGATGGGCGACCGGTTGAGCAGTTCGCGCTTCCTCTTGGAAACCGGGGCAAGTCACCGGCTTTACGATCTTCTGGAACATCGGGCGCTGGATATGATCGTCGCGGCCGAAATCGGCGCGACGGCGTCGTGGATGGAGGTGCATCCGCTTCTGGAAGAGCCATTCGTGGCGGCGGTGCCCAAGGGTCTTGTAGGCGATGGTGATCCCTTGGAGGTGCTGCGCAAGACGCCCCTGATCCGCTATACGACCCGGCATCTTATGGGGCGTCAGATCGACGAGCATCTGGTGGCGGAGGGCTTGCGGCTTGAATACCGGTTCGAGCTGGACAGCTATCACTCGATCATGGCGATGGTGGCCAGTGGGGCGGGGTGGAGCATTCTGACGCCCCTGGGTGTGATGCGGGCGGGCCGGTTCCGCGACGCGGTGGAGATCATCGAACTGCCGCTCGCGCCGCTGTCGCGGCGGATATCGCTGATCGCGCGAAAGGACGCGCTGTTCGGGATGCCCGCCGAGATCGCCGGACGTCTGAGGCCCCTTCTGGAGGATCTTATCGTCGCGCCCTGCCGACTTCGGATGCCGCTTCTAGGCGACAGCTTTCGCGTCTTGTGAGCCCATGACCCGGTCTGCGGCAGCGAGAAGCGCATTGGCGGTATAGTCGCAATCCGCAAGTGTCAGGCGGGCGGGAAGGCGGACATCACAGGCGCGCATCAGCATCTTTCGGGTTTGCGGCAGGTCGGGCTGCGGCCCGAGGAATTCCCAGTTCCAGAAGGCGCGGGCATTGTCGGATGTGAGACCAAAGACCTGCACCGAGACCTCGTGCTCGGCGGCGGCGGCGACAAAACCACGGACCTGATCGTCGGTCATGCCCACGAGGTTGAACTGGATCGAATCCGGCGCGCGCAGTTCGGGGCCCAGCGGATCGGGGACCGTGATCCACGGTGAGCGGTTCAGGGCCGCGGCCACATGATCGTGGTTGCGGCGGCCATCGGCGACCCGGCGCGCGACTTCGGCCAGTTGCGGGCGGACGATCGCCGCCGAGAGATTGCCGAGACGGGTATTGTAGAGCGGCAGCTTGTTTTGCCAGCGGGAGAAATGATCCTGCAGGACCGGGTGCTTTTTCCAGTTATGCTCATATGCGCCCGACATGATGACCGCGCGGGCGATCAGGTCGGCATCGTCGGTGATCAGGATGCCGCCTTCGCCAGCGTTGAGCAGTTTGTAGGACTGAAACGAAAAGCAGCCGACGCGACCGATGGTGCCGATATTCCGGCCGTCCCATGTGGTGCCCAGCGAATGCGCTGCGTCCTCGATCACGGGGATGCCCACGGCATCGGCCAGATCCATGATCGCATCCATGTCCGAGGTATGGCCGCGCATGTGGCTGATCAGGACCGCGTCGATGGAGCCGTCGAGCTTTTCCTCGAAGTCGGCCATGTCGATGCGGTAGTTGTCACCCACCTCGACCAGCACCGGGACGCATTCGGCATGAACCACCGCCGACGGGAACGGCGGCGAAGGTGAAGGCCGGGATCAGGATGCGTGCGCCGGGTTTCAGGCCCAACGCCTTGATCGACAGGAACAGCGCGGCCGAGCAGGAGGCAACGGCCAGTGCATATTTCGCGCCCATGAGATCGGCGAATTCGCGTTCCAGAAGGGTGACCGGTGCATCATCCTTTGCGGTATAACGGAACAGGTCTCCGGAGGAGAGAATACGCTGAACCTCGTCCCATGCGTCCGAGGGGATGGGTTCTGCATCGTAGGAATTGGGTGCGCTGGTCATTTAGGATTCCCGAAATTGAGTTTCAGGAATCCTGTAGCAAGAGAATGCGGCAAATGCATGAAAAATTGCGCCCGGTCGGCGGATTTCGGCCTTTTCTTTGTTTTTAAACGGAAAAAACTAGAAGCCGAGCCTGTCGCGGAGGCCGTACCATGTCATGCCAAGGGTCAATAGGGGCGCGCGGAGCAGCGAACCGCCCGGGAATTGTGGCACCGGAAGCTGCGAGAGGACATCGAACCGTTCGGCCTGACCGGCGATCGCCTCGGCCATGATGGTGCCGGCAAAGCCCGAAAGCGCCACGCCATGGCCGGAAAACCCCGAGGCGTTGAGGATATTGGGCGCGATGCGGGCGACCATGGGCAGACGGGTCATGGTGATGCCCAGCGTTCCGCCCCAGACATAGTCGATCTTGACGCCCTTGAGTTGCGGGAACATGGCGGTCATGCGGTTGATCAGCGGGGCCGAGATATCGGAGGGGAAGCCAATGCCCGTAGCTTTCGCGCCCGCCGAACAGGAAGCGGTTGTCTTCGGACATGCGGAAGTAGTTCACGACGAATTTCGAATCCGCGGCGGCAATATCCTTGGCCAGGACCTTTTGTTCCGGAGTGAGCGGTGCGGTCGCGGCCATGAAGCTGTTGATCGGCATGACGCGTGCGGCGACCTGACCATCGAGATCGGGCAGGTAGCCGTTGCCGGCGAGGATCACGTGATCGGCGGTGACGGTGCCGGTTGGCGTCTTGATCCGGGCCGGGGTGCCATGTTCGATCCGGGTCGCTTCGGTCATCTCGCAGATCCGCGCGCCCGCAGCTTCCGCGGCCCGCGCAAGGCCCAGAACATAGCGCAGGGGGTGGATATGGCCCGCGCCCCAGTCGACCACGCCACCGGTATATTTGGGTGACATGACGAGGTCGCGGAAGCCGGTGCTGTCAAGCACGTCGACCTGATCGTAGTCATAGTATTTCCGAAGGAATTCAGCGTTTTCCGCCAGTTCCCGTTCCTCGCCGGAACTATAGGCGCCGTGGGCCACGCCGGGAAGGAAGCGCGCGTCGGGGGCGTGGGTCTCGCAGAAGCGGCGAACCTGTTCCTTTGCAGCTTCGGCCATGTCCCACATCGCGCGGGCGGCGTTGTTGCCGACGCTTTTCTGCAGCCATTTCTGGCTTTTGTTGAACCCGCTGCCGACCTGGCCGCCATTGCGACCGGAGGCGCCGAAGCCCGCGCGGTGGGCCTCGAGCACGATGACGTTGAAGCCGCGCCCCGCCAGTTCCAGCGCGGCGCAAAGTCCGGTGAAGCCAGCGCCGATCACGCAGACATCGACGCGCGCATCGCCGTCGAGCGCGGGCCGCGGGTCGGCAAACGTGGCGGTTGCGGTGTACCAGCTTTCGGGGAATTCGCCCCGTGGGTCGTTGCGATAGAGCGTTTTCATTATGCCTCTTGCAGGTCTTCCATGGCGATGGAGGAGATCGTCCGATCCCGCTGGCGCATCGTCCCGGGTGATGATCCGGTCTCTACACCGGTGCGGATGAAAGCGAAACACCCCACGCACAGATCGAGCCTGCGTGCGGTGCCCCGTTCAATCACATGCCTTTCCGGCGTCCTGGTGGCCCTGTGGTCATGGGGGCCACGACGGGCTTTTCCTGCGACCTGCCGCGTCAATCCGGTCTTGAGCGCGATGTCAGAGCAATCGGTGCCCGCGAGGGGTTCACCGGCTGTTCCAGGGGGGCGGTCAGACATTCAGCAGGAGGTGTTCGCGTTCCCAGGGGCTGATGACCTGAAGGAATTCCTCGTACTCCGCCTTTTTCACGATCTCGTAGACATCGCAGAACCGCTCGCCCAGCACGTCGCGAATCTCGGTCGCCTCGTAGAACAGGCTGAGCGCCTGGTTCATCACCTTGGGCAGGGCGCTGTCATTGTCGTCGTCCGCATAGGCGTCACCCTTGAAGGAGTGGCCGGCCCATTCCTCGTTCACCAGCCCGAGATAGCCGCAGGCGAGGGAGGCGGCGATGCCGAGATAGGGATTGCAATCCATCCCCGCCAGCCGGTTTTCCACACGGCGGCTTTCCGGGTCCGAGATCGGGATCCGGATACCGGTGGTGCGGTTGTCGCGCCCCCATGAGAGGTTGATGGGGGCGGCATGGTCCTTCACGTAGCGGCGGTAGCTGTTCACGTAGGGCGCCATGATCGCGACGACTTCGGGCAGATGTTTCTGCATCCCGCCGATGAACTGGAAAAACGCGTCGGTCTCGCCACCCTGCGGACCGGTGAACAGGTTCTTGCCGGTTTTCTTGTCGATCACCGAGTGGTGGATATGCATCGCACTTCCCGGTTCGCCCGCGATCGGTTTGGCCATGAAGGTGGCAAAGCAGTTGTGGCGCAGCGCCGCTTCGCGGATCAGGCGTTTGAAATAGAAGATCTCGTCCGCCAGTTTCACCGGGTTGCCGTGGCGCAGGTTGATTTCAAGCTGGCCCGCGCCGCCTTCCTGCGTGATCCCGTCGATTTCGAGACCCTGCATTTCCGCGAAGTCATAGATGTCGTCGATGACCGGTCCGAACTCGTCCACCGCCGACATGGAATAGGCCTGGCGTGCGGCGGCGGGGCGACCGGTGCGGCCCATCATCGCCTCGATCGGTTTGCCGGGGTCGATGTTGCGGGCGACGAGGTAGAACTCCATCTCGGGGGCGACGACCGGTTCCCAGCCCTTCTTGCGGTAGAGTTCGACCACGCGTTTGAGGACATTTCGCGGAGCCATGGGGATCGGTCTGTTCTTCTGGTCATAGGCGTCGTGGATGACCTGAACGGTCTTGTCCGCCGTCCATGGAGCCGCGGCCGCAGTGGAATAGTCGGGCTTCAGAATCATGTCCGGTTCGGTGAAGCCATCATCTCCCGCTGCCTCGCCCCAGTCGCCGGTGATGGTCTGGTAGAAGATCGAGTTCGGCAGGAAGAACTGCTTTTGGCGGGCGAATTTGAAGGCTGGCATGGCCTTGCCGCGGGCGATGCCGGGCAGGTCGGAGATGATGCATTCGACCTCGTCGAGACGTTCGCCGCCGATATAGTCGCGGACCGCCTCGGGGCAGCTATCAAGCCAGTCAGACATCACGTACCTCTTTGAAAAAGTCGCCGATTTTTCGGGCCAACAATTTGTCGTCTATCGGGCTATCGAGGGTCGAGAGCGCCGCCTTGATCTGGGGATCGGGGACAAGGCCCGGGGCGCGTGTCTCGAGCAGGATGCGCGTGGCCTCGGCATCGAATTCCGGGTGGGCCTGGACGGTGAAGGCCTTGTCGCCATAGACCAGCGCGGCGTAGTCGCAGAATGGCGATGAGGCGATGACGGTGGCCTCGTCGGGGAGTTCGGTGATCTGATCCTGATGCCAGGCGTTGAGGATCACAGGGTCGCCCTGCCATTCATAGGCATGGTGGCCCACGGCCCAGCCCTTGTCGAACTTTTCGACCTTGCCGCCAAGGGCCTGTGCGATGATCTGATGACCGAAGCAGATGCCGACAAGGGGCACGCCTTCGGAATAGGCATCGCGGATGAACTGTTCCAGTTTCGGAATCCACGGAAGATCTTCGTAGGCGCCGTAGCGCGAGCCCGAAATCAGCCAGCCTTCGGCCGCATGGACATTGTCCGGAAAGACGTCATCGACCACCGGATAGGGGGTCAATTCGATCCCTTCACTGGCCAGAAGCCGTTCGTAGAGTTTGTCATAGTCCCCGACCTGAGCCTGCATTCCTTCGGGCAGGTGGCCGGCCACTAACAGTCCGACGTGCATGAAACACCATTGTTTTGGGACGTTCTACTCGTCCGGTCAGACCGTGTCGAGGTAGAGGTCGATCCGCTCTGCTTCGGTCAGTTCGTCGTAGTACAGTTTCTCCTGCCGTTTGGTCATCGCGTAGTTCCGCAGGAGCTCGGGATGGAAGATGCGCGGCAGGATCTGGGATTTGTCGAAGGCCTCGATCGCCTCGCCCCACGAGGCGGGAATCTGTGGCAGGTCGCAGTCATAGGCGTTGCCCGTGATGGGTTCGGGGGCCGTCATGCCGTCTTCCATGCCGATCAGCGCTGCGCCAAGGACGGCGGCGACGAAGGTATAGGGGTTGATGTCACCGCCCGCGACACGGTGTTCGATGCGGCGCGCAGTGGGGGCGCCGGCGGGGACGCGGATCGCGGCGGTGCGGTTCTCATAGGCCCAGGCGATGCCCGTCGGGGCGTGCGCCTCGGGCACCAGCCGGTCATAACTGTTGCCGTGCGGCGCGAAGATCAGGGTGCTGTCGGGCATCGCGGCAAGGCAGCCGGCAATGGCGTTGCGGAGGAGATCGGAGCCTTTTGCGGTGCCATCGTCGAAGATGTTCTTGCCGTCCGCGTCGAGGACCGAGAAATGCATGTGGAGCCCGTTGCCGGAATGCTCGGAATAGGGTTTGGCCATGAAGCTGGCGGCGAAGTCGTGCTTGCGCGCAAGACCGCGGACCAGAAGCTTGAACAGGTGGGCGTTGTCGGCGGTTTCGAGCGCCGGGCCGTGGGACAGGTTGATTTCATACTGGCCCATCCCGGCCTCGGAGATCGCGGACTCGGCGGGAATGTCCATCTCTTCGCAGGCGTCATAAAGCTCGGTAAAGAACTGGTCGAAGGCATCGAGGGCGCGGATCGAAAGGATCTCGCCTCCGAGGCGGCGTTTGCCGGAGCGCGGCGAGGGCGGTGGTTGCAGCGTGTCGGTGGTATCGTCGATCAGGAAGAATTCCATCTCGGTCGCGGTGATCGGGGTCCATCCCTTTTCGGCATAGCGTTTCACGACCGCGTCGAGCGCGTGGCGTGGGTCGCCGGGAAAGGGGGCACCGGTTTCTGTGAACATCCAGAGCGGAAGAAGCGCGGTGGGGTTCGGGAGCCACGGCATCGGGACGAAGCCGCGTTCGGTCGGCCGCGCGATACCGTCGCGGTCACCGGTTTCGAAGACCAGCGGGCTGTTTTCGATATCGTCGCCCCAGATGTCGACGTTCAGAACGGAGAGCGGCATGCGCACGCCGTCTTCGAGCGCCCGCTGCACGTACCGGACAGGGAGCCGTTTGCCGCGGGCCTGACCGTTGAGGTCGGCCACGGCGGCGCGGATTGTCTTGATCTCAGGATGCTCGCGCAGCCAGTTTTCCATAGGTCACCGAATGAACTGAGGCCTGATCCGCATCGTTGCGCGCCGTTCCTGCGGCAAGTGCCGATTCAGCCTCTTGTTGATGAGGCCGAAGATCGTGATGACGCAGAGCGTCAACAAGATGAAATATCCCGCAACGATTGGATAGGCCACGAAGGGATTGAACGTCTTGTCTGCGAAATAATTCGCATAGTAAAGCGCATCTCCACGCTGTTGCCACGCCGGGAAGCTGGAAAAGAACACGAGGGCGGTGGCGTGGAACAGAAAGATGGCCTCGTTCGTGTAGCTCGGCCATGCGAGCCGCATCATCGTGGGCCATGTGATCCGGCGGAAGCGGTTCCAGCCGGTCAGCCCGTAGGCGTCCGCGGCCTCGATGTCGCCCTTGGGAACGGAGCGCAGGGCGCCATAGAAGATTTCGCCGGAATAGGCGGCCGTGTTCAGGAACAGGACGATCAGCGCACCGGCCCATGCACGCGTGAGCCAGCGGGTTTCGGCGGTGAGGCCGAAGATCTCGATCCCGGCCTTGGGCAGCAGGACGAAAGCCTCGTATGCGAGGAAGAACTGGATGAACAGTGGCGACCCGCGGAACAGGAAGACGAACCACTCGGCGGGCTTTCGGATCCAGGGGTTTGAGGATGCCTTGCCCAGCGCGACGGCGGTTGCGAGGAAGAAGCCGAAGAACAGGGCCATCGCGCCGAAGTAGATATTCCAGATCATGCCGGAGCCGATCAGGACGAAATGCTCGCAAAGCGTGAAGTCGGAGCGCGGCAGGAGCCGTTCGCCAATTCCGATCGAGCGAAGCGCATAGTCCTGTATCGTCTGGGCGCAACTCATGCGGCGGCCCGCCTTTGGGCTTCGCCGGCGACGGTTGCCTGCCCGTGAGAGAGGCGCGTCGTGAGCCGGCCCAGTACAATCTCGGAGATCCGGGTCAGCCCGAGATAGAAGAACAGAAGCCCCACGAAATACCACAGCCGCCAGTCCGGGTGGGGGTAGTCGAACACCCCGGATTTCGAGCCGCCAAGCTCGCGTGCCCAATAGACGATATCCTCGACTCCCAGAAGGAACAGAAGCGGCGTTGCCTTGATCAGGATCATCCAGAGGTTCGACAGGCCGGGCAGGGCATAGACCCACATCTGCGGTACGAGGATGCGCCAGAACGACTGTCGGGGGTTCATGCCGTAAGCTTCGGCCGTTTCCATCTGGGCGCGGGGGACCGCCTGCATGGCACCGTAGAGCACGTTCGAGGCGAAGGCCCCGAAGACGATGGAAAAGGTCAGAACCGCCAGGAGGAACCCGTAGGTTTCATGCATCCATTGCGGGCTGTTCGACAGCGGCAGCTTGGCCGCGTCACAGACGACGAAATCGGACCCCTGGCGGATCGGCATGTTCCAGTCGGGGCATTTCACCTTGTGCCTGAGCCATTCGAAGGCCTGATCGAGTGCGATCACGAAGAACAGGAAGAAGGCGATGTCGGGCACGCCGCGGACGACAGAGGTATAGATCTTGCCGAACCACCGCAGCGGCAGGATGCGCGAGCGGGAGGCGATCGCGCCACCGAACCCGAACAGAAGGGCGATCGGTGCGGTTATCAGCAGAAGCACCAGAACCGTCACGAACGAGGCATAGAACAACATATGCTTGCCATTGGTCAGATAGCAGGCAAACCACTGTGCTGTTTCGAGCGTCGTCGGATCGGTACAAAAGGAAAAGATCTTGTATCCCCGTTCTTCGATGCGCCACCCCTCCGGCGCGTGAAACGGGCGGAGATCGGTCCGCCCGCTTCAAGGTCTTCTAGCGACTTACCACTGGCTGCTGACTTCCCATTTGGCGATAAGTTCGTTCAGCGAGCCGTCGTCCTTCATGGACTGGATCGCCGCGTCGAACTTTGCCAGCAGTTCGCCATCGGATTCGCGCACACCCATGCCGACACCGCCGCCGAGTGCGACCGGGTCGCCCACGATAACCAATTCGGGGTTAGACTTCGAGATTTCCATGATGAAGGAACTGTCGGCCAGAACCGCATCAGCCTCGCCATTGCGGACGGCGGCGATGGTTTCGTCCGGGGTCGCGAATTCCACGAGGGTCGCGCCGGATTCGGCAACATATCCCGCCTGGATCGTGCCGGTCTGGGCCGCGATCACGCCGCCTTCGAGATCGACGTCATCCGATGCGGCGAGGTAGAGCGACGGATCGGGGGGCGTGTAGGCCTGGGTGAAGTCGATGACCTCATCCCGCTCGTCGGTGATCGACATGCCCGCGATGATGACGTCGTAGTTGCTGGACACGAGGTTGGGGATGATCGAATCCCACTCGTTCGTGACCCATTCGCAGGTCAGTTCGGCCCGGGCGCAAAGCTCGTCGCCCAACTCGCGCTCGAACCCGTCCACTTCGCCGGAATCGTTGATGAAGTTCCACGGCGGGTAGGCGCCCTCGGTGCCCATGCGAACCACCGAATGGCTACCAGCCATGGCAACCCCGGCGGAGAATGCCAGGGCGGCAGTCGTTAGGATCAGTGTTTTCATTTGTTGCTCCCTTAGAACGCTTCGTAGTGTCAGGCCGGGGCGGTCGCGCTCAGAAACTGCCTGAGCCTGTCGGTTTGGGGATTGCCGAAGAGCTGGTCCGGGTGACCTTCCTCTTCGACCTTTCCCAGATGGAGAAAGACGACGTGTTCGCTGACATCCGCCGCCAATCGCATGTCGTGGGTAACGATGATCATCGTCCGCCCTTCGCGGGCCAGATCCTTTATCACGCGAACGACCTCTTGTTCCAGTTCGGGGTCGAGCGCCGATGTGGGCTCGTCGAACAGAAGCGCCCGCGGCTCCATGCAAAGTGCCCGGGCAATCGCGGCGCGCTGCTGCTGGCCGCCGGAAAGCATGGCCGGGTAGACATCGCACTTGTCGCCGATCCCGACCTTTTCGAGATAGCCGCGCGCGGCCTCTTCGACCTGTGCCCTGTCGCGGCCCAGCACCGTGACCGGCGCTTCCATGACATTTTCGAGGATCGTCATGTGGGCCCAGAGGTTGAACTGCTGGAACACCATCGACAGGTTGGTACGGATGCGGGTGACTTGCGCCTTGTTGGCCGGGTGACGGTGCAGCCCGGTCCCGCGCCAGGCAATCGGTTCGCCTTCGAACAGGATCTCGCCCTGCTGGCTATCCTCGAGAAGGTTTGCGCAGCGCAGGAGCGTGGATTTGCCCGAGCCGGAGGAGCCGATCAGCGAGACCACATGGCCGCGCTCTGCGACCAGGTCGACACCCTTGAGAACCTCCAAAGCGCCGTAGCTTTTGTGGAGATCCCGAATCTCGATAACAGGTGTCGATGCTGACACGTTTGACAAGTCTCCCGAAGGGTCGTTCGGGGAAGCAGTAAGGCGCGGAAATGCCCGAAATGCAACGCAAAATCCGCGAGTTCCGTAGCGGAAACAGGGAAATGCACGGGATGTTGTGCGGATTTCGCGGCGATAGCCGGTCAGATCCGCCTGGCTTCGACGCGCATTCGGGCAAGGTTTGAATCGCGGTCGTTCACGCCCAAAAGGTTCGAAACGAGACGCAGCAGGGCATCTTCCTCGTGGTCGCGGACCCCGTCGGCGAGGACGATATCCCAAAGAGCCTCGACCACGCCTTCGCGGTCCTCATAGGGGACGGCGTCCTTGATCGCGCGGGTGAAGCGAACGGTATCGGGGGCCTCGCCCTCGAGCGTCTCGGCGTCGCGGCGCAGGGCCGTCGCCTCGAAAGGCGAAAGGCCATAGCGGGACGAGATGATGCGATCGATCCGGTGTACCTCTGCAGCGGCATAGTCACCGTCGGATCGGGCGATGCGCACCAGAAGTGCGGCGAGCGCCAGACGTGCGTCGCCATCGGCCAGCGGTTCGGGGTCGGGTCGGGTCAGGCGGTTCAGGAAATCTGCAAACATGAGAGGTCATATATTGCGGAAGACCCCTGTCGGAAAGGGGCCGCTGCGCGATTTGCCGCGTCTCGCGGCCCCTTTCCCTACCAGCGGTCGCCACGCTTCGACAGCTTGCGCAGTTCCGCCGCACGATCCCGGGAACCGGGAAGGTTGGCCGTGTAGGCGACGTCGCCGCGGGTGACGCCGATATCGCGGAGCAGATCGTCATCAAGCGCGAGCATCTCGCGCAGGCCTTTCTGTTCGATGCGGCGCAGGCGGGCCTGTTCGGCGGATGCACTGAACTCTGGCGACGAGCCTGGTAAGAAATGGTGCGCTGCGGCCGGTGGGATGAGGTCGTCATTGTCCTGTCCTTTTCGGTGGGTGCCCCGAGGGCTGATGACTGGACAATGGACGCGGGGATATGCTTCAATCAAACGAATAGGAAGAATGTTATCTTCAGAAAAATTGAAGGTAAGCCGATGAACGCCCCCAGAGCCCCGCAAATACCGCTTTTCGAACTCGATCTTCTGAGAACGCTTGTGGCGATTGTCGAGACCGGCAATTTCTCGAGTGCTGCGGCGGCGGTTCTGCGGACGCCTTCGGCTATTTCGATGCAGGTGAAGCGGATCGAGGAATTGCTGGGCCGGCCGGTATTCGTGCGCGACAGCAGGTCGGTGGAACTGACCGCGGATGGCGCGGTGCTTCTGGAACATGCGCGCCGTCTTCTGGCGCTCAACCGCGAGATGGTGGCCCGGTTCGTGGAGCCGGACCTTGCCGGCGAGGTGCGGATGGGTGCGCCCGATGATGTGGCCGAGCGTTTTCTGCCGGGGATGCTGCGGCGGTTCGACGAGACCCATCCGGGTGTTTCGGTGACCGTCGTCGTCGAATTCGACCGAAGCCATGATGAAGATGGTTGATCGCAAGCAGTTGGACCTGACGATCGTGACCCGGGCTGCCGGCTTTCAGGGGACGGAAGATACGGAACTTCTTATGCGGGAGGCGCTTGTCTGGGCGACGTTAAGGGCGGGGTGGCGGCGGAACGCAAGCCGCTTCCGATTTCGGTCTGGGAGGAGGGCTGTGTCTGGCGCGAGGCGGGTCTCGCGGGGCTGGAAGCGCGCGGGATACCCTATCGGATCGCGTTCGAAAGCGCGCATATCTCGGGCCAGCGGGCGGCGATCCTTGCGGATCTGGCGGTTGCGCCGATCCCGATTTCAGCGATGACCGATCAGATCGTGGCGGCGAAGCCGGAGAGCGGTTTGCCCGATCTGCCGCACTATGCGCTGGGTCTGTATCTAGGCGCGGATCCGACACAGCCGGTGCGGGCCGCCGCCGATCATTTGCGGGCGTCTTTCGCGGGGGTCTAGGGCCTGGGGTCAGGATCCATTGATCGACGGCCGCAGGGTGTCAGCTTTGATCGGCTCGGCGGACATCCGACGAAAAGATACAGATGGCGGCTTTGAGCCCGAAGCGAACGACAAAGCGAAGGAGAAAATCTGCATTGCAGCGCTCCAAATGGGCTCTTACTGCAAGAAGACTGGACCGCCCTTTCTGGGGCTGGCGATGGAAGCTTTTCCGGGTGCACTTCTTGTCGCCTGAAGTCGAGCTAAGCCTTGCAGACCTTTAGATGGCTCATAGGCACGGTCGGTCTGGAGTTGCCAAAATCATCATGCTTTGACGGAAGATCAATCTACCTGATAGTTTCAACCTGGTCCGATTCTGCACGAATTGAAGAGCCGACTTTCGATTGAATACAGATCGAAGTCGATGTAACTTCCTCGTAGTTCGAATTTCCAATCGCTTGTATGTGACGCCAATCGATCGAGGTTCCCGTTTCAAAGACCGCACAATCATTAATGTTCAACTTTTACTTGTCTTTTCTGAATTGAACTCTTTGAGGTTGTTCATAATATGATCGATGCAATACGCGGTTATCTTCGCATGCACCGGTTTAAACGGCTTCTCTCGAGGCCATTCGTTCGAACACCGTATGGTTTCTACTTCTTTGGCTCCAAACACATGGAGTCCGGTGATTTTGAGAAGACGGAAGTAGAGTTCTTAAGAAATCTGTTTTGCAAAGCTGACAGATTTGTCAATGTTGGTGCCAATTTTGGTTACTATGTTTGCCTCGCGCAAGTTGCGGGCCTGCCTACAACGGCCATAGAGCCTTCTCCAGACAACCTTGAATTTCTTAAAAGGAACCTCCAAAGAAACGATTTCGAAAAGAGCGTTACGATCTTCCCCTTTGCATGTGGTGAAGTTGAAGGAAAAGCGGAGCTATTCGGTGTGGGAACGGGTGCATCCCTTGTGGAAGGATGGGCCCGAAACCCAAGGAGCCTAAGCCATCAGGTCGTAGTTCGCCGACTGGACAAAATCATACCGCCAGCGACCGTAACAGGGAGAACAGTCTTTTTGGTGGATGTAGAAGGGTTTGAGCTTGAGGTAATGAAAGGGGCCACAGGCATACTAGAAAATTCAGAGAAGCCCGTTTGGATCATTGAGAGCGGGCTGACGGACTATCATCGGCAAGACAATGCTCTAAACGAAAACTTTCTGTTTCTCGTCCGTCATATGAGCGATTTTGGTTACTCCTGTTATGCGCTTGCCGATCTATCTACTCCAATTAGCCTCGACGCGATCGAAAAGGACTTTAGAGAAGGTCACGATAGCCTAGGCTCGATAAACTTCGTCTTCTCTCCCGAGGGCGCCGCAATCCTTGCTCATTGAGTTGCTTGCTTTTATCTTTCGCTAGCGCTGCGGACGGCTCTAATCAGTTCGCTGCCTTGGGTTTTGAGCGCCGTGGTTAAGATCGCAATCGCGTGTTGCATGAATTTTTCCTCGAGAATGTTTTGATCCCCATCGTATTTGAACACTTAAGGTCCGTATCAACCGGTGTATTCTTGTTCTCATGCGCTCAGTGCTCATGTCCAAGGGTGTTTTTGAGAGAGATTGCAGCGGTTCCCCGGTTTGCGAGAGCTGAAATTTGCCACGGTTCCGGACCGAATGTCTGCTGGTCCGCATTCAGTCCGGTGATCTTGACAGACCGCAGGAAATTTTGCGGTCGCAGCGAACGACAGGTTTGTCCGCTTTGCCGTCGTTGCCCTGTATTTGGACAAGGTCACCTATCCGCAAAAGCGGTCGGACGGGTCGCTGGCCGTTCACAGGTGCATGCGTTAGACCAGCCGTTCCACCTCTACCGCAGCACGGATGAAGTCGGCGAAGAGCGGGTGCGGTTCGAAGGGTTTCGATTTCAGTTCCGGGTGGAACTGGACCCCGATGAACCACGGGTGATCCGGGACTTCGACGATTTCGGGCAGGCGACCGTCGGGCGACATGCCGGAGAAACACATCCCGTGTTTTTCGAGCTTGTCGCGGTACTTGATGTCCACTTCATAGCGGTGGCGGTGCCGTTCCTCGATCACCGTCGCGCCATAGATCCCGGCCACTTTCGAACCGGGTGCGAGGTTCGCGGTATAGGCGCCTAGGCGCATGGTGCCGCCCTTGTCGTCCTCGACCTTGCGCGCGACCTTGTGGTTGCCCTGAACCCATTCCTTGAGGTGATAGACCACCGGCTCGAACCGTTTCTGACCGGCCTCATGGTCGAATTCCTCGGAGCCTGCGGTCTTGACGCCGGCAAGGTTCCTTGCCGCTTCGATCACCGCCATCTGCATGCCGAGGCAGATTCCGAGATAGGGGATCTTGCGGGTGCGGGCGAATTCGGCCGCCTTGATCTTGCCCTCGGTGCCGCGCTCGCCGAACCCGCCGGGGACGAGGATCGCGTGGAAGCCTTCGAGATAGGGCGCGGGGTCTTCGCGTTCGAAGATCTCGGCGTCGATCCATTCGGCGCGCACTTTGACCCGGTTGGCCATGCCGCCATGGGTCAGCGCCTCGGCGATCGATTTATAGGCGTCTTCGAGTTGCGTGTACTTGCCCACGATGGCGACGCGCACCTCGCCTTCGGCGTTGAAGATGCGGTCGGCCACGTCTTCCCAGCGGTCGAGGTTCGGCTTCGGGGCGGGGCTGATGTGGAACGCGTCGAGCACCGCCTGATCGAGGCCCTCGCGGTGATAGGCCAGCGGGGCTTCGTAGATCGATTTCAGATCGGGGGCGGCGATCACGTCTTCCTTGCGGACGTTGCAGAACAGCGCGATCTTTTCGCGCTCCTTGTCCGGGATCGGTTTTTCGGAACGGCAGACCAGCACATCCGGCGCGATACCGATCGAACGGAGTTCCTTGACCGAGTGCTGAGTGGGTTTGGTCTTGAGTTCGCCCGAGGCCGCGATCCATGGCAGGAGCGTGAGGTGCATGAAGATACACTGGCCGCGTGGTCGTTCCTGCGCGAACTGCCGGATCGCCTCGAAGAAGGGGAGACCCTCGATATCGCCGACGGTGCCGCCGATCTCGCAGAGCATGAAATCGACCTCGTCATCGCCGATGCCGATGAAATCCTTGATCTCGTTGGTGACGTGGGGGATCACCTGGATGGTCTTGCCGAGGTAGTCGCCGCGACGTTCCTTTTCGAGAACGGTGGAATAAATGCGACCCGACGAGACCGAATCCGTCTTGCGTGCCGAGACGCCCGTAAACCGCTCGTAATGGCCGAGATCGAGGTCGGTTTCCGCGCCGTCATCGGTCACGAAGACCTCGCCATGTTCGAAGGGGCTCATCGTGCCGGGATCGACATTCAGATAGGGGTCGAGTTTGCGAAGCCGTACCGAATAGCCCCGGGCCTGCAGAAGCGCACCCAGAGCCGCCGAGGCAAGGCCCTTTCCAAGCGAAGACACCACGCCGCCGGTGATAAATACGTATCGTGCCATAAGGTATTGTTCCCGTGCCGGATGTCCATCAGGGGTGCTGGCGCAAGGTCGAAGCAACGCATCCCACGGGATTTAAGCCCTAAAGGATTCGCGGCGCGGTAACAAGCCCGGAGACCGCAATATGATGTGGTTTTTGGATCTGGCGACCCTAAAGAAGCCGATTACTCGACCGGAGGGGGCACCAGCGGATCGCCTTCCGCCGGTGGCGGCAGGAGCGAACCGTCGGCGGGAAGAAGCGGCGACACATCGCCGGAGGGCGCTTCGATGCCAAGACGGTCGATGACCGAGGTATCCGCCGAGTTGCGTGCCGCAAAGATCGTCAGGGTGATCGACGTCGCGATAAAGGCGATCGCGAAAGCCCATGTCAGCTTGTGCAGACCGGTCAGGGCGCTGCGCGAGGACACGCCGCCACCGCCGCCACCCATCCCAAGACCGCCGCCTTCGGAGCGCTGCAGGAGCACGACCGCGATAAGGCAAAGCGCGAGGATCAGGTGGACGATAAGGACGACGTTTTCCATGGGGACTTTCCGCGACTAACAGCGGGCTATCTATGCGCTTGCGACCGCGCCCGCAACCCCTCTGGGCAGGCTGTGGCCGGCCGGGGTGTGATTCATCCGCGACCCCATCTTGCCGGCACGCCAGCGGTAGCAACCGGAGGCGGTGCGTTCCGGTTGGGAGATGCACCATTTCGCGGGTTTCGCCCGGACCGTCAGGTCGCTATACCGGCGCGGGTTTCGCCAATCGGAGGCAGGCATGGCAAACGTCGTAGTGGTCGGCGCGCAATGGGGCGACGAGGGTAAGGGCAAGATCGTTGACTGGCTGTCGGAGCGCGCCGATGTGATCGCGCGCTTTCAGGGTGGCCACAATGCCGGTCATACGCTGGTGATCGACGGCGAGGTCTACAAGCTGTCGCTGCTGCCGTCGGGTATCTTGCGGCCCGGCAAGCTTTCGGTCATCGGCAATGGCGTTGTTCTTGACCCGTGGGCGCTGGTCGATGAAATCGCCAAGATCGAAGGGCAGGGCGTGACCGTGACCCCCGAGAACCTGATGATCGCCGAGAACACGCCGCTGATCCTGCCGCTGCATGGCGAGTTGGACCGGGCGCGCGAGAGCTCTAATGCCGTGGCCAAGATCGGCACGACCGGGCGCGGGATCGGACCCGCCTATGAAGACAAGGTGGGGCGCCGGTCGGTACGCGTTGCGGATCTGGCCGATGCGCCGACGCTGGACACGCGAATTGGGCGGCTTCTGACCCATCACAATGCGCTGCGGCGCGGCCTTGGTCTTGACGAGGTGGATGGCGAGGTGCTGAAGGCCAGCCTGCTTGGAAATCGCGCCCAAGATCCTGCGCTTCGCGGCACCGGTGTGGAAAGTGCTGAACGACAAGCGGCGCGAAGGTCGGCGGATCCTGTTCGAAGGGGCGCAGGGGTCGCTTCTGGACGTGGACTTCGGGACCTATCCTTTCGTCACATCCTCGACCACGCTTTCCGGCATGGCGGCGACCGGCACAGGTGTCGGACCGGGAGCCATCGATTTCGTTCTGGGGATCGTGAAGGCCTATACGACCCGCGTGGGCGAGGGGCCGTTTCCCTGTGAGTTGGACGACGAGATCGGCGAACATCTGGCGCGGGTCGGGCGCGAGAAGGGAACCGTGACCGGGCGGTCGCGCCGCTGTGGCTGGTTCGATGCGGTTCTGGTGCGGCAGACCTGTGCCCTGTCGGGGGTGAACGGCATCGCGCTGACCAAGATGGACGTGCTGGACGGACTGGAGGAGTTGAAGATCTGCGTGGGTTACCGCCTTGACGGACGCGAGCTTGACTACCTGCCCACGGCGGCGGATCAGCAGGCCCGTGTCGAGCCCATCTATGAGACCATCGAAGGGTGGAAGGAGACGACGGCGGGCGCGCGCAGCTGGGCCGATCTGCCGGCGCAGGCGATCAAGTATGTCCGCCGGATCGAAGAACTGATCCAGTGCCCGGTGGCGCTTGTGTCGACCTCGCCCGAGCGGGACGACACGATCCTTGTCACCGATCCGTTCGCCGACTGATGGCGTTGTCTTACAAAGCGCGCCGACGGTGGGCGCTGTTCATTCTGGTGATCGCGCTGCCGGTCTACATCGTCGTGTCCGTCACGATCGTGAATGCGCTGGATCGGCCACCCCTGTGGCTGGAACTGGCGATTTATGTTGGGCTGGGCATTCTATGGGCGTTTCCGTTCCGGAAGATCTTTCGCGGGATCGGGCAGGCTGATCCCGATGCGCAGGATCGCACCGAAGACTGACGGGACATGTGACCGGGCCATGAAAAAAGGCGGAGATGTCTGTGACATCTCCGCCTTGGTCGTTTTGGATGTGGCGCGGTTTATTCGCCGGCCAGTCGCGCCTCGGGATTGAAGCGGGTATCGTCGGCGATCGTGAACTGACCGCGCTTGAGCTTCTGGATCTTGCCCTGACGCAGCAGCTGGCCGAAGGACCGCAGGCCGGCTTCGCGGGTGAAACCCTCCTGCTCGAAATTCGCGACGCGGCGCATCAGTTGCGGGCGCGAGAATTCCTTGCGACCCTCGACGAAGGCAGTATAGGCGGCCGCCGCTTCCAGAAGTTCGGGAAGTTCGGTGGCACCCATTTCCTGTACGAATTCGGCAAAGCTGGTCGATATGCCTTCGACCCCATCGCCATAATCGATGGTATCGGTGTTGACGCGGCGGGGCAGCACCGATCGCATCATGGGTCTCGCCCGCAGTGTCTACGCGCAGTTCCGAGACCAGCATCAGGGGCGCGGGCTTTTCCTGAAGCATTTCAGGACGTTCCACCGGCTCGCGCGGTTCGGTGACCGGGCGCTGCGGACGCACGACCTTTGCCAGGTCATCGCGATACTGGCTCTGTTCCTCGGCGGTCTGTTCTTCCTCGGGCTTGCGGCGGCGCAGGAGCCGGTCCGCCTTTGTCGCGGCGACGGCGGCCTTGAGGTGGGCGATCGCCGAGCGGCGGCGGTTGCCTTCGGAATCGTCGAGCTGCGAATTGGTCTGCTCGAGAATGCGTTCGAAGGCCTCGCCGCTGCCCTCTTCGGCTTCGAAGACGGGGCGCGTGATCGCGCGCTCCTTCTTCTTGACCGGCTCGGGCTCTTCCTCGACGTATTTTTCCTCGGCCGAGCGCGCGGCTGCGGCGATTGCGGCGATCATGGCGCTGGTCTTGCGCGAATCCTCGTCTTCGGTGGACGCCGCTTCGGCTTCGGCGGCTTCTGCTTCCGGTTCGTCCCAGTCGAAGTCGTCGTCATCGTCGAAATCGTCATCGTCGAGATCGTCGTCAGTCGAAAGACGTGTCGGCCTGAACCGGTGCTTCTGCTTCAGCGGTGGTTTCGGCGAAGTCTTCCTCTGTTGTCTCCTCGGCGGCTTCGGCGATCTCTTCGGTTGTTTCTTCCGCAAGGATTTCGTCCGCGTCGATGTCATCGTCGAACATCGCCGTGTCTTCGAAATCATCCATGGATGCCATCGGCTCAAGCGGCTCCGGACCGTTTTCCTCGATCACATGGTGCACCGCTTCTTCCGTCTGGGCCGGAGCAGGAGGCATTTCGCCCTCGGCAGGCTTTGCCGACATCTCGAGCGCGGCGCGCTTGAGTTTGATGATGCGTGCGGCAAGGCCAAGCTTGCGCTCTTCCTCGACCGGGGTTTCGGCCACTTCTGCGACGGGGGCTTCGACCGGTTCGGTCGGGGCGACATCCTCGGGGGCTGCCGCGATCGTCTCGGTCGCTGGCGCGTCTTCCAGCATCTCTGGCTCTGCGTCAGAGGCGGCATCCTCTTCGGCAGAGAAATCGGATTCCTCGGTTTGTTCGGCCTCGAGCGTCTCGGCATCGGCCAGATCGGTGTCGACCTCCGCGACTTCCGCGACGGCTTCGGTCGTGTCTGTTTCCGGTGCGTTCTCGAGGGCCGCGACGGCGAATTCTTCGTCCTCGACGGCCAGATCGCCGGCGGTCTCTTCGGCCGTGTCGCCTTCGAGGCCGTCCATCGCTTCGAGCTCTGCCAGGTCCTCGGCCTCGGTTTCGGCGATCATCGCGTCTTCCGAGAGGTCCAGCGCCGTATCGGCGTCGGCGTGATCCGCGTCCTCGGTGGCGATGGTCTCTTCCGCAACCTCGGGCGTGTCGGTGAGATCATCGGTAGTTTCTGGTGCGGCCTCGGCCTTTTCCTCTTCATCCTGCCCGTAGAGGGCTTCGGATGCCTCGACGATATCGTCGGCTTTCAGGTCCGATACGTTCTCGGTGCTGGCCTCGGCGGGTTGGGCGGTATCGGAATAGCCGAAATCCATGTCCAGATCGTCGGCAGTGATCGCAGGGCCGTTCAATGCGCTGTCTTCGAAGGGGTCGATATCGTCAAACGCGGTATCGATGGATCCCGAGAATGCACTGACGGGCGTGGCGGCAGCACCGCTCGAGACGACAGCGCGGATGCGGCTCAGCTTGGCCGCGACGCTGGCCTCTTCTGAAGATTTGGCGCGCGGTGTCTCGATCCACTGCTGTGCATCGTCGCGGTCGGATACCTGATCGCCGGCGAAATCGTAGTCGGAATCATCGTCGTCGTTGTCGGACACGTCGTCGAGATCGACGAACATGTTCCTGTCATCGGCTTTGGCCTCACCCTGGGAGTCAGCTACGGCAACTGCGGGGGCAGCATCTTCGTCTTCCTCGACGGTCGGCGCCGCCGGAGGGGTGGGAGCGGCATCGGCCTTGTCGGATGCACCGCCAAGCTGGCGCAGGACGATACCATCATCCTTGACCTGCGCCTCGACCCGGCGCTGCACTTCGCGCTGGGCGATCTTGTGCAGCATCTCGGCATCGGGGGTCGGCGGCTCTGCACCGAAATAGCGATCGTCGGCAGCGAGATCACGAAAATACTCGGCGATGCCACGCATCGTCGAGAACGGGTCGTCGAAACCCTCCAGAGTACAGGAAAACGTCCCATACGAGACGGTGAGGATTTTGCTCGCACCAACCATCTTCTTCGCTTTCTCCCCCGATCCAGCAAAAACTTGTTAACTGCGTTCTGACCTGCAAATGGGAACAGACTGTGGCAATTCGGTGGATTTATTCGACGCCCGATTGTGCTCTGTTTCCATCGCGAACACAAATATTCAAAGGTTTTGCATGATCGTATCGACTCAAAATTCCGTGACGCTTCTGGGCGCGAGCGCAGTATCTGTCGAGGATATTGAGGAAATCCTACCATTTGCGCCGATTCTCGTGGCGGCGGATGGGGGCGCGGAAACTGCGATGGCGACGGGGCGGACCCCCGACGCGGTGATCGGCGATTTCAACTCATTGCCACAATTGGTGCGCGAAACGATACCAATCGACCGTATCCATCCCATTGCGGAGCAGGAAACCACGGATTTCGAGAAGTGCCTGAGCCGCATCGACGCGCCGCTGATTCTCGCGATCGGCTTTGCCGGGCGGCGTCTGGATCATGAGTTGGCGGTCTATAACGCGCTCGTGCGCCATCCGGAGCGGCGCTGCATTGTCATCGGAAGTCACGATGTGGCCTTTCATGCCCCGCGCACGCTTGTGATGGACCTTCCCGAGGGTAGCAGGCTCTCGCTTTTCCCGATGGCAGGGGTCGAGGGCCGAAGTGCCGGCCTGCGCTGGCCGATCGACGGTATCCGCTTTGCCCCCGACGGTCGGATCGGGACCTCGAACGAAGTGATCGGGCCGGTGCGGCTGGGTTTCGAGGGCGACGGCATGCTTGTGATCGTGCCGCGCGCGGCGCTGGCGGTGGCGATCGCGGCGCTTACGCCCGGCTGAGCGCGCGCTCTCGAACCACGATGTAGAGCCCGGCGGCGACGGTGACGCAGATCCCGGCAAGGGCCATCCCGTTCGGGAAGTCGCTGAAGATTGCCCAGCCAAGCGCCGCAGCCACGGGGATCTCGAGATATTGCATGGGAGCAAGTGTGCTGGCGGGGGCGAAGCGGAGGCTCCATGTCATCAGGAGATGGCCGAGCGTGCCGAGGACGCCAACTGCCGCGAGAAGGCCAAACTGATGTTCCGTGGGCCGGGCGAACCCCATCTCGGGCAGGCCGGCCGCATGACCGATGAGGATCAGCGGGACCAGCACCGCAAGGGCCATTGCGCCGCTCGTGACCTGCAGGGCGATCGGTTCGGTCACGCGCGAAATCTGCCGGGTGACGAGGATGAAGGCGGCGAAGACCACGGCGACGATGAGCGGCAGGAGGGCCGGCGGGCCGATGGCGGCAAAGCTGGGTTGAATGACCAGAAGCGTGCCGAGAAACCCGATGGTGCAGGCGATGATGCGGCGCATGCCCACCTCCTCCCCCAGCACGAAACGCCCGAGAAGCAGAAGTATGAACGGCATCACGAAGGCGATTGCGATGGCATCGGCCAGGGGCAGGAATCGCAGGGACAGGAACATGGTTCCGATGCCCAGGACGTGCAGCAGGGTCCTGAGGGAGACAAGTCCCATGATGCGCGGCGACCAGACCAGTGGCTGACCCGCGACAAGGGCGAGCGGCAGCAGCAGGATGACCTGAAATCCGAAGCGGGCCACAAGGACCATGAGCAGCGGCAGGCCCGTTCCGATCAGCTTGGCCATGCTGTCGGCCAAGGGAGCGACGGTGCAGAATCCGAGCATCAGAAGAATACCCAGAAGAGGTCTATCCGCCATCAGGCCCGGGCCATCGAGACCCAGCGATCGATAAGTTTCTTCTGCAGGCTGCGCGACCGGTTCGCCCAGCTTCGGGCACCGGGTGGGCGCTCGCGTTCCTCGATCCGGATCGCGTCGCGCCGGGGCATGTCGGCGGTGAAGATCGCGAAGACGACGGGCGCGCTGCCGGGGGCCGTCGCATATCCCGATAGGGCGCTGACGAAATTCAGTGTTCCGGTCTTGGCAAGAACCGCAACTTCGGGAGCTTCGGTTCTGAAGTCCTTCAGAAGCTTCGGCAGGAGACCTGCCCGCCGGGCCGACATCATGATGTGCACCATGTCGGAGGCGCAGATCCGCGAGCCGTAGCCGAGCCCCGAATGATCGACAAAGCCGGTCGTGCGAGTGCCGAGCGGTCCGTTCATCCAGAGGTTCATCTCGCGCGCCGAACGGATCAGGCTGGCGGGATGGCCGCCGTTGGACTGCGTCGTGGAGATCCCGACGGCCTCTGCCGTGAGGTTCGTCGAATAGCGCAGCATCTCGCCCAGCATGTCGCTGAGGGGCGGGCTTTGGTGGGCTACGATGCGCTGTCCCAGAACACCCGTCGCGTCGGGGCCCGGACGGAGCACGATCCCGTAGGAACGCGCAAGGGTGCGAAAGACCTCGGCGGTGTAATCGGCGGGGCGCCTGACGGGGAGCCAGCGTGCGCCTTCCTTGCCCAGGGCACCCCGTGCCACCGTCCATCGATCGCGGTTGCCATCGGTGTCGTAGGTGTAGACCGGCATCTTGCGGTCGGCGATCTCCATCCGGGCAAGGTCGACCTCGGGGCGAAACCGGGTTGCGCGGGCCTGCATCGTGACATCATAGCCGTTGTTGCCCCGCTTCCATTCGAAATGAACGCGGTTGAAATTGAGGTTCAGTCCCGAAAGTGCAGGGTTGTAGCCCACGTGATCCGGCTGATCGGGGTCGATGAAGGGCAAAGTGGGCAGCGCCGATGCATCGACCCTGAAGCTGCCGGTAACTTCATGAATTCCCGCGTCTTTCAGGGCGACGATCATATCGGCGAGGGCATCGGTGTCGAGCGTGGGATCGCCGCCGCCGCGCAATACGAGGTCGCCCTCGATCCGACCGGCATTGATCGGTCCGGTTGCCAGTAGCTCTGTCTCGAAGCGGTGCGCTGCTCCAAGATGGTTCAGGGCATAAAAGGCCGTCGCGGCCTTGGTGACGGAGGCGGGCGGCAGGCGCAATTTCGGGTTGAAGGCGTCGATGACTGCACCGGTATCGGCGTTCATGGCGAGATAGCCCACGGCACCGCCAAGGCCGGCGGCCTCGATCAGGCTGCCCGCGCTTTCGGGGGCAGGCGGCGCGCCCGGATCGCCGCGCGGACGGGGCCGGGGCGAGGTCAGCGGAGCCTCGGCAAGCGCGGGCCATGCCGCCGATGCGGCAAGCCCGGACAGGATGAAGCGACGCGAAAGCCGATTGGTCATGGTGCGGAGTAAACCGGCTTCGTCGGCCTACAGCAAGGTGCGGATGTCGCGAATTTTCCCGACGTGGCTTTCCCGGCGCTTTGGCTCATGACTGCCAGCCGCCCTTTTCGCGGATCTCGGTCGACGAGGTGCTGTCGAGGGGAACATTGACGAAGCACCAGCGGGGGGCGGGCGCGGTGCTCAGTCTCAGGGCCTGTCTGCCGGGGATGCGATGGTGGGCATAGTGATTTGCTGCGCGCGACATGCGGGCCGAAATCCGTTCACCGGGGCGGGCCAGAATGCCAAGGGGAACGTTCTCGATGATCCATTCCCAATTCTCCCAATGGTGGAAGGTGGCGAAATTGTCGGCCCCCATAAGCCAGACGAAGGTGACGCCCGGATAGAGTGCCTGAAGCGCCTTCAGGGTCTCGGCAGTATAGCGTGTGCCCAGTCTGTATTCGATATCCGTGACCACGACGCGTGGATGATCCATGACCTGCCGGGCCGCGTTCATGCGGCGTGGGAGCGGCGCGGGGCCCTTTTCCTTCAGCGGGTTGCCCGGTGAGACAAGCCACCAGACGCGATCGAGCCCGAACCGTTTGAGCGCTTCGCGGGTGATATGAGCATGGCCCTTGTGCGCGGGATCGAAGGAGCCGCCGAGAAGCCCGATCACCATGCCGGGACGCGCGATAGGCAGTCCGGTTCTGTCCATCTTTTCCCTGCTGGCGGCTGCGCTTGGGCCAGACCTAGCAAAATGGCCGACAAAGGCAACGGTGTGCGGGGGTTGTCAGGTTGAGCCTGTGGGTGCAGGCTGCCTCGATATTCCTTTCATACCCATGGAGAGCCCCATGCACCGCAGCATTATTTGCGCAACCTCCGTTCTTTCATTGAATTCTGGCCCAGCCGGTTCTGGCGCAACAATCGACCGACGCGATCGCGCCCGAGGCCGGGGGCGTCACCGATGTGTTTCAGGACGTGTCCGAGGCCGCGCGGGCCGCGATTGCCGCCAAGGATGCCGGCCAACCGGTCGATGCCGACGAACTGGATGGTGGCGGCGGCGAATCCGCTTGCGGTGGAGGCGGGCGCGCGCGTGCTGCGCGAGGGCGGCACCGCGGCCGATGCCATGGTGGCGGTTCAGGCCGTTCTGGGGCTTGTGGAGCCGCAGTCTTCGGGACTGGGAGGCGGTGCGTTTCTGGTGTGGTACGACGCCGAAAGCGGTGAGGTGACGACGCTGGACGGGCGCGAGACCGCGCCATTGGCGGCAACGCCGCGCCTGTTTCAGGACGAGGCTGGCGAGCCGCTGGATTTTTGGGATGCGGTCGTGGGTGGACGTTCGGTGGGCGTTCCGGGGACGCCCGCATTGATGCAGGCGGCCCATGAGCGCTGGGGCAGCGCGGAGTGGTCCGGTCTGTTCGACGAGGCGATTTCGCTTGCCGATGAAGGGTTTGCGGTCTCCGCGCGTCTTGCCGAACTTGTGGTTGAGGGCGAAGACCGGTTGCGGCGCTTCCCGGCGACCGAGGCCTATTTCTTTCCGGGCGGCGAGGCTCTGGCGGCGGGCGACACGCTTCGCAACCCGCAATATGCCGCCACGTTGCGGCGGCTGGCGACGGAAGGGGCGGATGCGATCTACGCCGGGCAGATCGCGCAGGATATCGTGACGACCGTACGCGGGGCCGAGGGAAACCCCGGCGTTCTGAGCGCCGCCGATCTGGCAATCTACCGGGTGTTGGAGCGGCCCGCGGTCTGTGTCGAATACCGCGCGCATGATGTCTGCGGGATGGGGCCGCCATCGTCCGGGGCGCTGACGGTGGGCCAGATCCTGGGCATGCTGGGCGGGTACGATCTTGCGGCGATGGGGGCCGAAAGCGGTGACGCATGGCGGCTGATCGGCGACGCGTCGCGGCTCGCCTTCGCGGATCGCGGGCGCTACATGGCCGATAGCGATTTCGTGCCGGTTCCGGTGGAGGGTCTGGTCGCGCCCGGATACCTTGCCGAACGCGGCGCGCTTCTGGCCGGTGACGATGCGCTGCCGGAAGTGACGGCCGGCAGTCCGGAATACGATCACGCGCTGATGTGGGGGACGGA
Organism: uncultured Alphaproteobacteria bacterium; assembly: GCA_963698645.1. GTDB lineage: Bacteria > Pseudomonadota > Alphaproteobacteria > Rhodobacterales > Rhodobacteraceae > Ovoidimarina. The sequence goes on along the minus strand of CAVORP010000001.1, from coordinate 425,048 downwards.
TGCATCGATCGAGTTCCCGTCGACCTCGCATATCTCGATCGTCGATGCGGCCGGAAATGCCCTGTCGATGACGACGACGATCGAGAACGGGTTCGGATCGCGGCTGATGACGAACGGCTTCCTTCTGAACAACGAGCTGACCGATTTCAGTTTCCGAACCCATGCCGATGGCTGGCCCGATCGCGAACCGGGTCGAACCGGGCAAGCGCCCGCGCTCTTCCATGGCGCCGACCATCGTTCTGAAGGATGGCACGCCCGTGCTGGTGGTGGGCAGTCCGGGCGGCAGCCGGATCATCGGCTATGTGGCCAAGACGATCATCGCCCATCTGGATTGGGGGATGGATGTGCAGGCCGCGATTGCCGCGCCGCATCTGGTGAACCGGTTCGGAACCTATGACATCGAGGAGGGCACGGGTGCAGAGGCGTTGCAGGAAGAGCTTCAGGCGATGGGATACGAGACCAGTGTGCGATCCCTGAACTCGGGCCTTCATGCCGTCGCGGTGACGCCCGAGGGGCTGAAGGGCGGGGCCGATCCGCGCCGCGAAGGGATCGCGCTGGGCGAATAGGGCCGCCTGCGGTCAGCAGTTGGGGATATTCACCGCGAGGCCGCCAAGGGAGGTTTCCTTGTACTTGTGGCTCATGTCCTCGCCGGTCTGACGCATGGTTTCGATGCAGGCATCGAGCGGGACAAGATGCGTGCCGTCCCCGCGGAGGCTGAGCGATGCCGCCGAGATCGCCTTGATCGCGCCAAGGCCGTTGCGTTCGATGCAGGGCACCTGAACCAGCCCCTTGGCCGGATCGCAGGTCATGCCAAGGTGGTGTTCAAGCGCGATTTCGGCGGCATTCTCGACCTGTTCGGGCGTGCCGTCGAGAACGGCGCAAAGCCCCGCGGCGGCCATCGCCGCGGCCGAGCCCACCTCGGCCTGACAGCCGCATTCGGCGCCCGAGATCGAGGCGTTGTGCTTGACCAACCCGGCGATTGCCGCCGCGGTCAGAAGGAATTCCCCGATCCGGGCGCGGGAAGCTCCGGGCACGTGGTCGAGGTAATAGCGGATCGTTGCGGGGACGACCCCGGCGGCCCCGTTTGTGGGGGCCGTCACGACCTGCCCACCGGCGGCGTTTTCCTCGTTCACCGCCATGGCATAGGCCGAGATCCAGTCATTGATGGTGTGCGGCGCGGTCAGGTTCATGCCGCGTTCGGCCTGCAGCGCCGCATGGATCGCGCCCGCGCGCCGTTTCACGTTGAGGCCGCCGGGCAGGATGCCATGGGCCGACAGCCCGCGATCGATGCAGGCATTCATCACGTCCCATAGCCGGGTGAGGCCGGCATCGAGGGCCTCTGTGGACAGGCGGGTCAGTTCGTTCGCCCGTTTCAACTCGGCCACCGACTTGCCCGTCGTGGTGCACATCTCGAGCATTTCGGCCGCGGATTTGAACGGGTAGGGAACGGCGGCTGTTTCGCGCGTGTTCCGCCCCTGCTGCAAGCTCTGCTTCGGTCATCACGAAGCCGCCGCCAATGGAAAAGTAGGTTTCCTGAAGTATCACGTCGCCCTGACCATCGGTGGCCATCAGGATCATTCCGTTCGCGTGGCCGGGCAGGGCTGGGCCATAGTCGAATACCAGATCCTGCTTCGGCGCAAAGGCCATGGCGGGCAGGCCGTCCGGATGTACAACGCCGGTTTCGCGGATGAGGGCGAGAGCCTGTTCCGCGGCCTCTGCGTCATATGTCTCGGGGACGAAGCCCGCGAGCCCGAGGATCACCGCCCGGTCCGTGGCATGGCCGATGCCGGTGAAGGCGAGCGATCCGTGCAGGCTGGCCCGAAGGCCGTGAGCCGTGAAGGGTGAGGCGCGCAAGGTCTCGAGAAAGCGCGCGGCGGCGACCATCGGGCCCATTGTATGGGAGGAGGAGGGCCCGATGCCGACCTTGAACATGTCGAATACCGACAGGAACATTCCCAAACCCCTTTTCTGCGCCTGAGGGAAGAAGTGGGGACTTCTGTCCCTTGCGTCCAGCACATTAACGACGGGCCTGTGCGCTGGAGCGATATTCGCGCGTCATTTCTGTGCGCAGGAGAATGCAAAAAATGCGTCTTGCCTCTCGCGCCGACGCGCCACCCGGCCTATAAGCCCCCCGGATACGACCGGAGAGCTTGCCTATGCCCAAACCACTTTCGCCTATCGATACCGCCAAATTCGTGGCTGCAAAGCGTGCCTGCGACTACGTTCAGAGCGGCATGCGCCTTGGTCTGGGGACCGGATCGACCGCAGCCTGGCTGGTGCGGTGCCTGGGTGAGATGGTGCGCGAAGAAGGCCTGAAGATCACCGGCGTGCCCACATCGACCCGCACCGCCGAGCTTGCCCGCCAGGTGGGGATCAATGTGGTCAGTCTGGACGAGGCGAAGTGGCTGGACCTGACGATCGACGGGACCGACGAGTTCGACGCCGAACTGAACCTGATCAAGGGTGGCGGCGGCGCGCTTCTGCAGGAAAAGATCGTGGCGACCGCATCGGACCAGATGATCGTGATCGCCGACAAGACGAAGCAGGTCGAGAGCCTTGGCGCGTTCCCCCTGCCGATCGAGGTGGTCCCCTTTGGCTGGCAGACCACGAAGGCCCTGATCGAGGAGACGCTGAGCTCGCTCGATGTGCTGGGCGACAGTTCGACGATCCGGATGAATGGCGAGAGCCCCTTCGTGACCGACGAGGGCAATTTCATCCTTGATCTGCATCTGGGCCGCATCGGCAACGCCCGGCAGTTCGCGATGGTGATCAACCAGATTCCGGGTGTCGTCGAGAACGGGCTGTTCATCGATATTTGTGATATCGTGATCATCGGCCATGGCGATGGCCGGGTCGAGGTGAAGGATATCAACGAAGGTACGTCCGAAGAAAGCGTCGTGGATTTCCTTGAAACGGACAACGTGTTCTCGGACTTGTCGGACTGATGGCGGAATTCGACTATGATCTGTTCGTGATCGGTGGCGGTTCGGGTGGCGTACGCGCCGCGCGGATCGCAAGTTCCGAAGGCGGGGCGCGTGTGGCGCTGGCCGAGGAAAGCCGGATGGGGGGCACCTGCGTGATCCGCGGGTGTGTGCCCAAGAAGATCATGGTGTTCGGTTCATCCTATCCGCAGCAGGTCGCAGATGCCGCCAGCTATGGCTGGGAGACACGGATCGGCGCTTTCGACTGGACACGGGTTTCGCACCCATCTTCACAGTGAACTTGACCGGCTCGAGCAGATCTATCGCACGAATCTCGAGAAGGCCGGTGTCGAGATCTTCGACTGCCGGGCCGAGATCGCCGATCCGCATACCGTTCGTCTGGCCGATGGTCGGACGGTGAGTGCGGCACATATCCTTGTGGCGACCGGCGGGCATGTTCAATTCCCCGACCAGCGGGCGCGCGATCTTGGCATATCGTCCAATGACGTGTTCCATCTGGACGCGTTGCCGGAGCGGCTTTTGATCGTAGGCGGCGGATATATCGCCTGCGAGTTTGCCTGTATCTTCAATGGCTTCGGCACGCAGGTCACCCAATTCTATCGCGGTGCGCAGATCCTGCGCGGCTTCGACGAAGAGGCGCGCGGGCTGATCGCCGAAGCGATGCGGGACAAGGGGATCGATCTCCATCTCGGGACCACGATCATCGAGATGGAGAAGCGCGAGCACGGGATATGGGTCAAGGCTTCGAACGGCCATGAAGCTGTTTTCGACAAGGTGCTGTTCGCCACCGGACGGGCTCCGAATACGGCCGGCATGGGACTTGACGAGGCCGGCGTGACACTGGGCCGGCGCGGCGAGATCGTCGTCGATGCGTATAGCCAGACGAACATTCCGTCGATCTATGCGGTGGGCGATGTAACCAACCGCATCAACCTGACCCCGGTGGCGATCCGCGAGGGGCATGCCTTTGCCGATACGGTTTTTGGCGGCAAGAAGACCTCGACCGACCACGATCTTGTCCCTTCGGCCATCTTCACGCAGCCGGAATACGGCGCGGTCGGCCTGACCGAAGAGGAAGCCCGCGAGTCCCACAGGATCGAAGTCTACTGCACCTCGTTCCGGCCCATGCAGACGGCCTTTATCGATCGCCCCGACCGGGTCTTGTTCAAGCTGATCGTCGATTCCGACACACGCAAGGTCCTGGGGTGTCACATTGTCGCCGATGGCGCGGGCGAGCTTATTCAACTTGCCGGGGTCGCGATAAAGATGGGCGCGACCAAGGAAGATTTCGACCGGACCGTCGCGGTTCACCCGACAATCTCGGAAGAGCTGGTCACGATGCGAACTCCGGTTCGGACGGCTTGAGGCGACAAGCCGCTTGAAAAATGACCAGCAGCACACAGTTAGACGCATGACGCACACTCTGACCGACAAAGGGAAAGACACCTATATGGCCAGCAACAATGGCGGACCTTGGGGCGGTGGCTCCAGAGGCGGCGGCTCGGGCAATGGCTCGGGCGGCGGCGACGATAATCGTGGCGGTGGCGGACGTAAGCCGGGTGGCGAAGGCCCGCAGATCCCCGAAATTGATGAAATTGTTCGCAAGGGGCAGGAACAGCTCCGCGTTCTGATGGGGGGTCGCGGTGGCGGTCCTCGCGGACCTGACGGCGAGGGCGGAGGCCCGGGCCTGTCGCGTGGCACCATCGGGATTGGCGCCCTCGCGGCGCTGGCGCTGTGGGCGTTCTCGTCTTTCTACACGGTTCGTCCGGAAGAGCAGTCGGTCGAACTTTTCCTCGGTGAATTCAGTGCGATCGGGAACCCCGGTCTGAACTTCGCCCCCTGGCCGCTGGTCTCCTACGAGGTGATCCCTGTGACACGGCAGCAATCCGAGGATATCGGAACCGGCCGGTCCGGGTCTTCGGGCGGTGATGGCCTGATGCTGACGACCGACGAGAACATCGTCGACATCGATTTCCAGGTGGTCTGGAACATCAACGATCCGGCCAAGTTCCTGTTCAATCTCGCCGATCCGCGCCAGACCGTGCGGGCGGTGTCCGAAGCGGCCATGCGCGAAATCATCGCGGCATCGGAACTGGCCCCGATCCTGAACCGGGATCGTAGTCTTATCGAAGCAAACGCTCAGGAGTTGATCCAGACGACGCTGGACAGCTATGAGAGCGGTATCAACATCGTCCTCGTCAACCTCGACAAGTCGGACCCGCCGGCAGAGGTGATCGACGCGTTCCGCGAAGTTCAGGCAGCCGAACAGCAGCGTGACCGGCTTGAGCGTCAGGCCGATGCCTATGCGGCGCAGGTCCTTGCTGGCGCGCGCGGTGAAGCCGCCCAGATCCTCGAAGAATCCGAAGGTTACCGGGCGCGTGTGGTGAATGAAGCGCAGGGTGAGGCGAGCCGTTTCCTTGCGGTTCTCGGCGAATATGAGCAAGCGCCGGAAGTCACGCGCAAACGTCTCTATCTCGAAACGCTCGAGCGGGTTCTCGGAGGGGTCGACAAGATCATTCTGGACGAAAACTCCGGCGGTCAGGGGCAGGGCGTCGTGCCGTACCTTCCGCTTAACGAACTGCGCCGCGGCGCCGCCACGACGGGGAACTGATCCATGCGCAAAGTAACTTTTCTTATCCCCATCGTCGTGGTCGCCATTGCCCTGGTGATGTCCTCGATATTCATCGTAGACGAGCGCGAAAAGGCGCTTGTCCTCCAGTTCGGTCAGATCAAGCAGGTCAAGGAAGATCCCGGTCTTGCCTTCAAGATTCCGCTTATTCAGGAAGTCGTGCGTTATGACGACCGGATCCTGTCGCTGGACACGCCGACGATCGAAGTCACGCCGTCGGATGACCGGCGTCTGGTGGTAGACGCCTTCGCGCGGTACCGGATCGCCGATGTTGTGCAGTTCCGTCAGGCCGTGGGCGTTGGCGGATTGCGTGCCGCCGAGGACCGGCTTGTGTCGATCCTGACCACCCAGACGCGGGCGGTTCTGGGTTCGGCCGGTGTTACGTCGAATACGATCCTTTCTTCCGACCGCGCCGCACTTATGGTGCGGATTCGCCGATTGAGCCAAGCGCGTGCGCAGGCACTGGGCCTTGATGTTGTCGACGTCCGGTTGAAGCAGACCAACCTGCCCGATCAGAACCTCGAGTCCACCTTCGCGCGGATGCGGGCGGAACGGGAACGCGAAGCGGCGGACGAGATCGCCCGTGGTGGCGAAGCCGCGCAGCGGGTCCGGGCGCAGGCCGACCGGACCGTGGTCGAGCTTGTCTCGGAGGCGCGTCGTGAAAGCGAGATCGTTCGCGGTGAGGCCGATGCTGAACGCAACGGAATCTTTGCCGAAGCCTTTGGCGCCGATCCGGAATTCTTTGAATTCTATCGGTCGATGGCGGCCTATGAGCGGGCGTTGCAGGGATCGAACTCGACCATGGTGATCACACCCGACAGCGAGTTCTTCGAATTCCTTGACGGCGCGGCGGGCGCGGAACACGGCCCGATGCTGGCGCGGGTCAGCTTTCGGGGAACTGATGAGCTGGCTCCTTCTGGGGTTCGGACTTGTCTTTGTGATCGAGGGGCTGGTGCTTGCACTGGCCCCTTCGCGTCTGGAGGACGTGATCGAAGCCATTCGCAACATTCCGCCCGAGACCCGGCGGGTGTTGGGGCTCGGCAGCGGTCGCGTTGGGCGTAACGCTGGTCTGGATCGCGCGGTCTCTGGGCATCTGACGGCCTTCTGGCATGCGGCCATGCGGCAACGCTCCAGAATCGCCGAGATCGGTCACACATCGGTGATGCTGCATTTTCATGCGTTGTGTTGCACCAATGCATGCCTATCTTATCACCAGACTGTTTCACGATCGCGACCGAGCAGCCGCGATCCCATCACCAGGAAAGGGAGATTGCTGTGAAGACTCAGGCAATCGCAGTAGCACGTACCCGAACCGCGCCGATGCAGGCCATTTGGGTGCTTTTCGTAGGGCTTGCGTTGGTCTTCGCTCAGGCGATGATGGCAGGTGCCCAGAGCCGACCCAACACCTTCGCCGATCTTGCTGACAAGGTCAGCCCGGCGGTGGTCAATATCACGACCTCGACCACGGTTGCGGCGAATACCGGACCGGCTCCCGTCGTACCCGATGGATCGCCCTTCGAGGATTTCTTCCGCGATTTCATGGACCGCAACGATGATGGCGAGCGTCGCCCGCGACGTAGTCAGGCGCTTGGGTCGGGCTTTGTGATTTCGGAAGACGGATATATCGTCACCAACAATCACGTCATACAAGGCGCTGACGAGATCATGATCGAATTCTTCGAGGGGTTCGAACTTGAAGCGACCATCGTCGGAACCGATCCCAACACCGACCTCGCCCTGCTGAAGGTCGAAGCCGACGAACCCTTGGCGTTCGTCCCATGGGGCAACTCGGACGAGTCGCGCGTCGGCGATTGGGTCATGGCCATGGGCAACCCCCTCGGTCAGGGCTTTTCGGTTTCCGCCGGTATCGTGTCGGCACGCGGTCGCGCGCTGTCGGGAACCTATGACGACTACATCCAGACCGACGCCGCCATCAACCGGGGCAACTCCGGTGGGCCGCTGTTCAACATGAATGGCGAAGTGATCGGCGTGAATACCGCGATCCTGTCGCCCAATGGCGGGTCGATCGGTATCGGCTTTGCCATGTCCAGCCGTGTTGCGACCAACGTCATCGCGCAGCTTGAAGAGTTCGGCGAAACCCGCCGCGGCTGGCTGGGTGTCCGCATCCAGGACGTGTCGGACGATGTGGCCGAAGCGATCGGGACTTGAGAGCCACTGCGGGTGCGCTGGTCACCGATGTGCCGGAAGGTCCGGCGGCCGAAGCAGGGATCGAGCAGGGCGACGTCATCCTGTCCTTCGATGGCCGTGAAGTGGCCGATACCCGCGAGCTCGTGCGGCAGGTCGGCAATGCGGAAGTCGGCAAGGCTGTCCGGGTTCTTGTCTTCCGTGACGGAGAGACGAAGACCCTGATGGTCACCCTTGGCCGCCGCGAAGATGCGGAGCGCGCCGTGCCTGCATCGGCACCGGCGACCGAAGAGCCGATGTCGGCTGATATCATGGGCCTGAAGATCACCACGCTGACCGATGAACTGCGCGAGGGTCTTGGGCTTCCGGACGGAACCGAAGGGCTTGTGGTCGAAGATGTGGCCGAGGACAGCGAGGCCTTCGAAAAGGGCCTGCGCGCGGGTGATGTCATCACCGAGGCCGGGCAAGAGGTGGTCGCGACGGTCGCCGATCTGGAAGCCCGGATCGAGGCTGCCCGCGATGCAGGGCGCAAGTCCCTGCTGCTGCTTGTGCGTCGTGCCGGGGATCCGCGCTTTGTCGCGCTGTCCCTTGATCAGGGCTGATTTCGCTCACCCCTTAATCTAACCGGAAAGGGCGCCCCGATCGGGCGCCCTTTCTGTCTTGTCCAAGGCTGTTTTCGTTAGTCCTGCGGGTCGTCCGGGACGGAAAGGCCGTTCTGCGCGGCGATGAAATCGGACAGCATGGGCACGTATTTCTGCCCGTGGCCCATCGCATCCATCGTGGCATAGGCATTCCGGACCGCCCCCTGCGCCGGTGCGACCGCCCCCACAGACGAGATGAGGTTCGTCAGATAGCGCATGTCTTTATGCGCGTTCGAGATAGAGAACCGGTGCGCATCCTCGTCACGCTCGAGCGACCATTTCATGAAGGTCTCGTAGAACCCGTTCGAAAGCCTTCCGGGTCGGATGACCGAGTCGAACTGTTCGACCGACAGGCCTGACTTCCGAGCTATCGCCATGGCTTCGGAATAGATTACCCCATAGCTCATGGCGACGAAGTTGTTCAGAAGCTTCATCTTGTGACCATTTCCGACTGCGCCCAGATGGATGATCTGGCCGGCCCAGCACTCCAGAACCGGTTTGATGCGCGCGAAGGTTTCGGGATCGGCGCCCACCATCGTATCCAGCGTGCCCTCCCACGCTTCCTTGGGGGTCCGCGCGAGGGGCGCATCGGCGAATTGCATGCCCGCAGCGGCCAGATCCCGGGCGATGGCCAGGGTGCTGACCGGGTCGGAGGTGGAACAGTCGATCACCGTCAGCCCCGTCTTTCCCGAGGCGAGGATACCGGTCTCGCCGCGGATCAGGGCCTCGACCTCGGTGCTGCCGGTCACGCAGAGATGCAGGATGTCGACCGCTTCCGCCATGGCCCGGGGTGTGGTGTCTTCGACCGCGCCGCGGCCCACCAGGTCGTCGACCGGTGCGCGGTTGCGGTGCCCCATGATGCGCAGCGGATAGCCGGCTTCGATGATGTTCTTTGCCATCCCGTGCCCCATCAGGCCAACCCCGATGAAGCCGATTGTTGGTTTGCTCATTTCGATCTCCTGTCCTTCGGGGCATCATAGCCCCGGTTGCCGCGAATGCGAGAGATCGAACGATCTCCGCCCGATGCCGGATTTCAGTTGAATTTTTCGTCATACGGTCTGGTCCCGGAGCGCGGGTTTGGATAGGAAAGGTCGATTCTGAATTGAGGGCGGACATGGCCAAGATCACGTATATCGAGCACAACGGAACCGAGCATGTCGTCGAGGTCGCCAATGGGCTGACCGTCATGGAAGGCGCGCGCGACAACAACATTCCCGGCATCGAGGCCGATTGCGGCGGTGCCTGCGCCTGTTCGACCTGTCATGTCTATGTGCATCCCGACTGGGTGGCGAAGCTGCCGGAGAAGGACGCGATGGAAGAGGACATGCTCGACTTTGCCTTTGAGCCCAATCCCGAACGGTCGCGGCTTACCTGTCAGTTGAAGGTCTCCGATGCTCTGGATGGTCTGGTGGTCCAGATGCCGGAGAAACAGATCTGATGTGGCGCGCGGCGATACTCCTCGTCGCGCTGGCCGGTGCCCCGGTTGCGGCAGAGACGATCGTGGCGGCGGAATATGCCAATCCGACAACGCGCTATCCGCACGGCGTTCTGGGAGATACGACCGAACACGGGGCGCTGATCCTGCGCACGGACAAGGGCCGCAGCATGCGGATCGTATTGCCGCAGACGCGGGTTTTCGAGGACACCGAACCGCGTCTGTTCGATCTGGAAGGAGACGGCGCCCCCGAAGTGGTGGTCGTCGAAAGCCATATGAGCCGGGGTTCCCGCCTGGCGGTCTATGGACTGTCGGGCCTTGTCGCAGCGAACGATTATATCGGACAGACCAACCGCTGGCTTGCGCCGGTGGGCGCGGCGGATCTGGATGGCGACGGGGCGATGGAAATCGCCTATGTCGACCGCCCGCATCTGGCAAAGACCCTGCGGGTGCTGCGATTCAAGGACGGGACGCTGACCCCGGTTGCATCACTTGAAGGCGTTTCCAACCACCGGATCGGTGAGCGGGATATCGCGGGCGGCATTCGGGATTGCGGCGATGGGCCGGAGATGATCGTGGCCTCCGCGGACTGGACCCGGCTTCTTGCTGTGACGCTCCGGGACGGAGAGCTGACCGCGCGCGATATCGGCGATCACGAGGATCGGTCCTCATTCGCGAACGCCCTGTCCTGCGGGCAGTGAAGCGCGGAGGTGTCTAGCCTTTGTTCGGTAGGGCCCGCCAGCCGATATCACGACGGCAGAACCCACCGGGCCAGTCAATCCGGTCGACCGTCGCATAAGCCGCGTCATGAGCCTCCTGCAGGGTTGTCCCCCGCGCAGTGACGTTGAGAACCCGGCCACCCGTGGCGATGATGTTTCCATGATCCTCGGCAGTGCCCGCGTGGAACACCATGTGATGGCTGTCCTCGGCCAGATCGTCGAGGCCGCGAATGACCGATCCCTTCTCGTAGTCGCCGGGATATCCCCGGGCGGCCAGGACCACGGTCAGTGCGTGATCGTCGGCCCAGTTCACCTGTGTCTCGGCAAGCCGGCCTTCGGCCGTTGCCTGCATCAGGTCCAGAACCTGCGCGCCAAGACGCATCATCAGGACCTGGCATTCGGGGTCGCCAAAGCGGACGTTGTATTCGATGAGCCGGGGTTCGCCGTCCTCGATCATCAGCCCGGCATAGAGGACCCCCTGATAGGGCGTGCCGCGCCGGGCCATTTCCGCCACTGTCGGGCGGATGATCCGGTCGAGCGCGCGGGCTGCGACCGCATCTGTCAGCACCGGCGCAGGCGAATACGCCCCCATGCCGCCGGTGTTCGGCCCGGTATCGCCATCGCCCACGCGCTTGTGATCCTGCGCCGTTCCCATGGGCAGTACCGCCTCGCCATCACAGAGAACAAAGAAGGACGCCTCTTCGCCGCCAAGGAATTCCTCGACCACGACCTCTGCGCCCGCCGCGCCGAAGGCACCTTCGAACATGTCGTCGACGGCGGCCAGCGCCTCCTCGGTGGTCATCGCCACGACGACGCCCTTGCCCGCGGCAAGGCCATCGGCCTTGATCACGATCGGTGCGCCGTGGGCGGTGACATAGGCGCGGGCTGCGGGCGCATCGGTGAAGCGGCCCCATGCGGCCGTGGGCGCGCCAGCCGCATCGCAGATTTCCTTGGTGAAGGCTTTCGAGGCTTCGAGCTGGGCGGCCGCCTGAGACGGACCAAAGACCAGAAGCCCCGCGTCACGCAGCCTGTCGGAAACGCCTGCGGCCAAGGGGGCCTCGGGTCCGACGATGACGAAATCGATGGCGTTTTCTTCGGCGAAAGCCGCCACGGCCCCGCCATCCATGATGTCGAGGTCGGCACAGTCCGCGATCTGGGCGATGCCGGCATTTCCCGGCGCGACGATCAGCTTGTCGCATTTCGGGTTCTGCATCACGGCCCATGCGAGAGCGTGCTCGCGCCCGCCGCCGCCGAGGATGAGGATATTCATGTGCAATGCCCCGCTTTACCCTTCTCGCCCCCGCGTTCTAGTGTCGGACAGACCAAGGCACAAGGAATCCCATGTCCGATCTGATCGACGATCCCGCCCCCGGCCAGAACGCCCCGGAATTCACCGTCTCGGAGATCTCCGGTGCGGTGAAGCGGGTGATCGAGGGCGAGTTTGGACGTATCCGGGTGCGCGGCGAGGTGGGGCGCGTGTTCAAGGCCCGTTCGGGGCATCTCTATTACGACATCAAGGATGATCGGAACGTGCTGGCCTGCACCACGTGGAAGGGGCAGGTCTCGAGTCTGAGCGTGGTGCCGGAAGAAGGGCTCGAGGTCGTGGTTACAGGCCGCATGACTGCCTTTGGCGCACAATCGAAATACAATCTGAATGTCGACGAGGTGGCGGTGGCAGGTGCCGGCGCGCTTATGGCGATGCTCGAGAAGCGCAAGACTGCGCTTGCGGCCGAAGGCCTGTTCGATGCGACGCGCAAGCGGCCGCTGCCGTTCCTGCCAGAGGTGATCGGGGTCGTGACCTCGCCCTCGGGCGCGGTGATCCGGGATATCCTGCATCGTCTCCGCGACCGCTTTCCGCGCAAGGTCCTGATCTGGCCCGTGGCGGTCCAGGGTGCTGCCTGTGCGCCCGAGGTCGCCCGTGCGATCGAGGGCTTCAACGCCCTGCCGCCGGGCGGGCCCATCCCGCGGCCCGATCTCTTGATCGTCGCGCGGGGTGGCGGGTCGATCGAAGATCTTTGGGGGTTCAACGAAGAGGTCGTGGTCCGGGCGGCCGCGGCCTCGAAGATCCCTCTGATCTCGGCTGTCGGGCACGAGACCGATACGACCCTGATCGATTTCGCCTCGGACAAGCGAGCGCCGACGCCGACCGCGGCAGCCGAGATGGCGGTTCCGGTGCGGGTGGACCTTCTGGCCTGGCTCATGGAGCAGGGCGCGCGAATCTCGGGCCATGCGGCGCGGGGGCTGGAGATCCGCGGGCAGCGCCTCCGCGACCTGGCCCGCGCCTTGCCGCGCAGGGAAACGCTTCTGGAAGGGCCGGCGCAGCGGCTTGATATGGCCGAGCGTGCCCTGCGGGCGGCGCTGCGCGCCAATACCGATGCAAGCCGCACCCGGTTCGAACGCGCCGGTGCGGCGATCCGGCCGGCCGCGTTGCGGGCGCGGATCCGGAAGGACCGTGAACGGCTTGACGCGGTGTCGGGTCGTCTGGCGCCGGCGATGGCGCGGCTGTTGCGGGACCAGAACCGCGCGGTGGGCGAGCAGCGCGCGAAGGTTTCGGAGAATTGGGTGCGGGCCAGCCGCGCGGTCGAGCGATTGCGCAGTGCCAAGGCGGACGCCCTCGCGGCGCTGGGCCGGTTGCACGAAACGCTGGGATATGAACAGACGCTGGCGCGGGGCTATGCGGTTGTCTGGGGCGATGGCGCGCTTGTCACGGATGTCGCGGGGGCTCGGTCGGCAAAGGCGCTGGAGATCCAGTTCAAGGACGGAAAGCTGTCGGTTGGTGGGGGCGGGGACGGTGCCGCGTCGGCCGCGAGGCCAGCCCGAAAGCCGCCGCCGAGCCAGGGGAGCCTGTTCTAGGACCCCACCCGGGGACCGAGACAGACCAGTGGCTCGCGCGCCGCACGTGTTTCGATCAGCTCAAGCTGTTCGGGATCGTTTTCGTAGCGTGCGACCAGTCCGCCCGGCTTCTCGAAGAAGGTCCAGCATTGTGCGTCGAGGAACCCGTCATATTCGAAACAGATCATGTTCCCCGAAGGATACCACGTGCCTTCCTGGCATTCGTCGTTGAGAAAGGCCCAGCGGACCCGGCGATTCCGGAGGTATTCTTCGACCCCGTAGGTCGTGCCGCCAACCGAATAGGTCAACGTCTTGCCCGTCGTATAGGCCTCGAACGCGGCGGCGCTCATCGGCGCTTCGGCGCGCGACGGGGTGGCGAGGAAGAGGGCAAGAAGGATTGTGGCAGTGATGCGCATGGCGATATGCTGACATGGCAGGGGGCTATCTTCCAGAGCAAACTCGGACATTCAGGTCTGCGCATGGTGTTCCCGCGAAATGCTGCCTATATCTGACGAGGATACCGGTTGCGGTATCGCATGTGCGGGCCAAATCAGGACGGGGCCAGATGGCGTTTTTCTCGAAGCTGAAAGAGCGGCTTTTCAAATCGTCGTCCAAGCTGGACGAGGGGCTAGATGCGATTGTCGCGGATGGCGGTGCTGTCGAGACTGCCGATCCCCCCGAAATTCCGGTAGAGCCCGATCCCGCGCCACGTCCCGAGCCCGAGCCGCTTCCAGCGCCGCACGAGCCCGCGCCGGCACCGGAGCCCGCGCCGGAACCCGAACCCCGGCCGATCCCCGAGCCTGAGCCGGAAATCGAACCCGTCCCCGAGCCGGAACCCGAGCCGGAGGTCGAACCCGAACCTGCGCCTCAGCCGGATATTCCGACCGTTCCCGATCCGGCGCCGGAGCGGCCGCCCTTTGGCATCCCCGATGCGCCGGACCCATCGCCCGGCATGCCCCCGCTGGAAGTGCCGTCATACGATTTTCCTGACACCGATCCCGTTCCCGACGAACTGGAGGCGGTCGCAAGCGCAAGCGCCGCTGTTACCGTCGCGCCGACCGAACGGCGCCCGGGGTTTTTCGGGCGCATCCTCGGGCGCGGTGGCGCCCCCGCCGAGATGCGGCGCGAGCTTGATGACGAGATGCTGGAAAGTCTCGAGGACCTTCTGATTGCCTCCGATATGGGGGTGGATACCGCCCTGCGCGTCACTGCGAATATCGCCGAGGGCCGGATGGGGCGGAAATTGTCATCGCGCGAGATCAAGCAGATCCTCGCCGCCGAAGTCGCGCGGATCATGGAGCCGGTGGCCCGCCCCTTGCCGCTTTACGCCAAGAAACCGCAGGTCGTGCTGGTGGTGGGGGTGAACGGGTCGGGCAAGACGACGACGATCGGCAAGCTTGCCAGCCAGTTCCGCGCGGCGGGCAAGAAGGTCGTGATCGCGGCGGGCGATACGTTTCGCGCCGCCGCCGTCGAGCAGTTGCAGGTCTGGGGCGACCGTGCGGGCGTCCCGGTGATGACCGCGCCGCAGGGGTCCGACCCGGCAAGCCTTGCCTTCGATGCGATGACCCGGGCCGAGGCGGAGGGTGCCGATCTGCTCATGATCGACACGGCCGGACGGCTTCAGAACCGGGCCGACCTGATGGAGGAACTGTCGAAGATCGTCCGGGTGATCCGCAAGAAGGATCCCGAAGCGCCGCATAACACGCTTCTGGTGCTGGACGCGACGACAGGCCAGAACGCGCTGTCCCAGGTCGAAATCTTCCAGAAGCTTGCGGATGTGTCGGGCCTCGTGATGACAAAGCTGGACGGGACGGCCAAGGGCGGGGTGCTCGTCGCCCTGGCCGACAAGTTCGGCCTTCCGATCCACGCCATCGGCATTGGTGAGCAGATCGACGATCTGGCGCCCTTCGATCCCAAGGAATTCGCTGCCGCGCTGACAGGACTGGATGCCTGAGTTTCGGGACGAGGTGCCCGGTGCGGAGGAATACCGCGCGATGCGGCGGGCCGCAGGTCTGAACGCGCGGACCGCCGAGGCGGCCGCGATCGGGCTGCCCAATAGCCTTCATGCGATCTGTGTGCGTGAGGATGGCCGGCTGATCGGCATGGGGCGCGTCATCGGTGATGGTGGAACCTTTGCACAGATCACCGACATTGCCGTCTTGCCGGAGAAGCAGGGACAGGGGAT
Organism: uncultured Alphaproteobacteria bacterium; assembly: GCA_963698645.1. GTDB lineage: Bacteria > Pseudomonadota > Alphaproteobacteria > Rhodobacterales > Rhodobacteraceae > Ovoidimarina. The sequence goes on along the minus strand of CAVORP010000001.1, from coordinate 409,520 downwards.
TGGCCACGAGATCGTCGCGCGGCTGGTTGCGTGGTGTAACCGGTCGCTGCCGGCTTCTTGTTATCTGAGCCTGATCGCCGATCCCCCGGCGGATCGAATCTATGCGAAATTCGGCTTTGATCATGCTGTCGGAATGGGCCGGACAATTCCGTGAGCGCATGGCTTGTCAGCCTCGAAGGCACCGAGGCGGGGGCGCAGCTGGCGCTGGGACTGGCGCTTCTGGCCGCGTTCCTGCATGCGTTGTTCGGCGCATTGCAGAAGGGCCGGATCGACCCTTGGACATCGCGCGCCGCAATTGATGGCAGTTATGCGTTGATCGCGCTGCCTTTCGCGCTTTTCGTCGTGCCCTGGCCCGAGCCGCATATGTGGCCGATCTTCGCGATCGCCTGGGTAATCCATGTGGGTTACAAGCTGGCCCAGGCATCGGCCTATTCCGTGGGCGCATATACGGTCGTCTACCCGGTCGTGCGAGGGACCGGCCCGGTCTTCACGGTGATCGGTGCGGGCCTCTTGTTCAATGAACATTTTGTTTTTGTTCAATGGCTTGGCGTGGCGACGCTGGTGTCGGGCATCCTCGGTCTCGCGGTCTACAATCTCCGGCATGTGACGCTTGACCGGGCGCGCCTGCCGCTTGCGCTGGGACTTGCGGTTCTCACGGGCGGTTTCGTGGCCGCCTATACGACTTGGGACGCTTATGGCATTCGCGCCACCGCCGATCCCTTTACCTTCATCGCGTGGTTCTTTCTGATCGACGGGATCGCTTTTCCGCTGGGCTATCTTGCGATCAAGCGTCGCCTGCCGCGCCCCTTTGCGCCGATTGCGCGACTGGGGATCACCGGGGCGCTCGTGGCCTATCTGTCGTTCGGGGGCATCATGCTGGCCACACGTCTGGACAATGTGGGCGAGGCGGCGGTCCTGCGCGAAACGTCGGTGGTTTTCGCGGCCTTGATCGGCTGGCTGCTTCTGGGCGAAAAGGTCGGGCCGCGGCGTCTTGCCCTTATGGCCTTGATCGCAGCCGGTGCGGTGATAGTTGAGTTCGGCGGATAAGGACGAGGCAATGAACGAGAAAACGATCAATCCGGCCCTGAAACAGGTCCTTGAACTGGGGCCGCCGCTCCTGTTTTTCGTGGCGTATCTCTATATGCGCGACCAGACCTATACGGTCGGGGGTGTCGCCTATGATGGGTTCATCGTGGCGGCCGCTGCCTTTGTGCCGGTTCTGCTGGTGTCCATCGCGGTCCTATGGAAACTCACCGGCAAGCTGAGCCGGATGCAGATATTCACGGCAGTCATGGTTGTTGTCTTCGGTGGGCTGACCGTCTGGTTCAATGACGAGCGCTTCTTCAAGATGAAGACCACAATCGTCTATGGGCTTTTCGCCGGGATCCTTGGCATCGGATTGTTGCAGGGGCGCAGCTATCTCGAATGGGTGATGGGAGAGTTCCTGCCCATGCTGCGCGAAGGATGGATGATCCTGACGCGCCGCCTCACGGCGTTTTTCGGGGCACTTGCGGTCGGCAACGAAATCGTCTGGCGCACGATGTCGACGGATGCCTGGGTCAAGATCGAGACCTTCGGCTTCCCCGTGTTGCTGTTCGTCTTTCTGTGGTCGCAGATCATGGCGCTGCAGAAATACCTTATCGAGGATCCCGCCGCCAAATAAGTGGGCCGCCCAACTCTTGCCCCATGTCCCCCTTATCGGTGCGTCATGCGGCGTGTCCTGGCACTGATCTCTATCCCGCCTCCCGGGTTGAGGCCCTTCATCGTATTTCCCGCGAGCCTTGTGTTCACCTACGCAGCACTTCTTCAGGTCGAACCACAGCTCGACGCTCTGTCGCTTTCCCCCTTCGTTCTTGCGGTCGTGCTGGCGAAATCCGTGTCGCTGGCCTGGCAGATACCTAGCTTGGCCCGCAGGCCGGGCATAGGGACTGATGGCATCAAGGCCGCCGTCGCGGTGATCTTCGTGGCTCTGGGGCTGCTCCTGCTGGTGCATGAGCCGGTCTGGTGCCAACGGTCGTTCACCGTGATCCTTGGACTCCGCGCCGCGTTTCTGGCGAATGGTCTCTGGCGCAATTCGAACGATTTGCGCCTTCTTTCCGGATGGACCGGAGAGCCAGACGGTTTCGTGCGGTCATGGGGCCGCTGGAAGCTCGTCTCGATGATGATGCTGCTTCTCATCAACGAAGCCACGATCATGTACGGGACGCTGACCGAATGGGTGATCGTCTGGTCGGTCGCCCCGGTGGTGGCCTATTGCCTCATGTACTGGACGCTTCTGGCCACCTGGGACGATGAGGCCGATCTGGACTAGCCCTTGTTCCGCGGGACTAGCCCTTCTGCTGGAACATGATGCGCTGGGCCTCGCGCTCTTCTTCTTCGGTCTGTTTCCGATCCCGGAATTCGGCGCCAAGGGCACGGCCCGCCTTGACCGCCGGACGGGCGCCCACAAGATCGAGCCAGCGTTTCATGTTGGGTTTGTCGTCCAGCGTCTGTTGCTGCCCTTCCCAGCCCGAACACCAGCCCCAAAGCGCCATGTCCGCAATCGAATAGAAGTCGCCGGCAACATATTCGTTATCCTGCAACTGGGTATCGAGAACGCGGTAGAGCCGCGACACCTCGTTGCGGTAGCGGTCCTGCGCGTAGGGCAGAACCTGTGGCGGGTTGAGGCCGGGGGCATATTTCAGGAAATGATGCGCCTGACCGGCCATCGGGCCGACGCCGCCCATTTGCCACATCAGCCATTGATCGACGGCGATCCTGTCGCGCTCGGTCGGGCCGCCGAACTTGCCGGTCTTGCGCGCAAGGTATTGTAGGATCGCGCCGGATTCGAAGATCGAGATCGGCGCGCCATCGGGACCGTCGTGATCGGTGATCACGGGCATTCGGTTGTTCGGGCCGATTTTCAGGAAGTCCGGGTCGAACTGGTCGCCCTTGCCGATATCGATCCAGTGCACCGTGTAGGGAAGCTTCATTTCCTCGAGTGCGATCGAGATTTTCCAGCCGTTGGGCGTGGGCCAGTAATAGAGATCAATGGGATGTGTCATGGGCCAAATCTAGACCATGCGGATGCAACCTGCAAGAGGCAGCGACAGGTGCCGTTGCGGGAGGGCGCGGATCGTGACGGTGCACCGGTTGTGCGAGATCGGTGAGTGACAGGGACCCTCGATCGCGCAGAAAGGCGCGGTAGAGCGGGAAAAGCCCCGGTCGCATGTAGCCCGACCAGTGACACACCGCGCGCACCGGGGCGGGAACGTGGAATCCCAAATGCCGGAGATGGGACCGCGTCGCAGGGCAATCGATCCGCAGGTCGAGCCAGTTCGGTCGGTTTGATGGAAGGCCACGCCCAAGTGCCGCGGCCCTCCGCCACGGCGGCTGCATCAGCCTTTGAAAGAGCAGGTCGAACAGGATGTTCTCGCCCGAGGTGACATTGAGAAAGGCGGCGCTCTGGCCTGCGGGGCTGGCAAGCGCCCGGGCGGCGCAATGGCCGAACTCGGCCCCGGAGAGAAGGATCACGCGTCCCAGCGCGCCGTTCGGCAGAAGGGTGGCGGCGGTCAGCGCGGTACGAGCGCCCAGCGAATGGGCGATGATGTCGACCGGGCCGGGGCGGGTCGCCTGTATCGTCCGGATGGTCCGGGAAAGTGCGATACCGGCCCGCCCTGCGGCCTCATAGGCCTGCCAGATCGTGCCCCGCGCATTCCAGCCGAACGCGATGGCCAGGCCTTCGGACCGATTGCCGATGCCGAAGCCAAGATGCTGCGGCCAGGACAGGCACCGACCGTTGGCCTTGGGAGAGAGCGACAGGATGTGGGAATGGGGATCATGCGCCGGCGAAAATGGCGAATGGGTATAACCGTGGATCATCACGACCGCCGGCGCGGTTCGGGGCATGTCCCGCGCCACTCGGCCGATGATTGCATCCGGATCGCCCCGTTCCGAAACCGGGGTCACGCCGTCTGCATTGATCTTGAGAAGGGGCATGGATGCCGAACCTACCAGATATAGTGGGGCGACCGTAGGAAAGACATACGACGGTTGGGTGAAGGATGCGTTACAGCAGCGTGACGGTGCTTGACCGCATCGGCGTCCGGGGCTAATCGAAATTTCGTGGCGATTTGTTCACCGGATTGCGGGCCACGTTAAAGAAACCGCTAAAGAGGTCTGGGACGAAAGGCCCCCGACACTCGTGGTGGGGGCTTTTTGTTGGAGGGACACCCCATGTCGGACGATTGGAACACACGCACGAAACTCGTGCATTCGGGAATACGCCGGAGCCAGTATGGCGAAGTCTCCGAAGCGATCTTCCTGACCCAGGGCTTTGTCTATGAAAGTGCCGAGGCCGCGGAGGCCCGGTTCATCGAGGCGGGCGCGGATGAATTCATCTATGCCCGCTATGGCAACCCCACGGTCAGGATGTTCGAGGAGCGCATCGCGGCTCTGGAAGGTGCCGAAGACGGATTCGCCACCGCATCAGGCATGGCTGCGGTCAATGGCGCGCTGACTTCGATGCTGAAGGCGGGCGATCATGTCGTCTCGGCGCGGGCGCTGTTCGGCTCCTGTCTCTATATCCTCGAAGAGGTTCTGTCGCGCTATGGCGTGGAGGTGACCTTTGTCGATGGCACCGATCTGGACCAGTGGCGGGCCGCGATCCGGCCCGAGACCCGGGCGGTGTTCCTTGAATCCGTGTCGAACCCGACACTTGAAGTGATCGATCTGCGCGCGGTCGCGGATATCGCACATGCCGCAGGCGCCCTTGTCATCGTAGACAACGTCTTTGCCACGCCGATCTTTTCGCGGGCGCTGGAGCAGGGCGCGGATGTGGTCGTCTATTCCGCGACCAAGCATATCGACGGTCAGGGCAGGGCGCTGGGCGGGATCATCCTCGGGTCGCGCGACTTCATTCGCAAGACGGTCGAACCTTATCTGAAGCATACCGGCGGCGCGATGAGCCCGTTCACGGCATGGGTGCATGCTGAAGGGCATGGAGACCCTCGATCTGCGCGTCCGGGCGCAGGCCGCCAGCGCCCAGAAGATCGCCGAGGCGCTCGAGGGTGATGCGCGGCTGGCCCGGGTGATCTATCCCGGGCTGGCGTCGCATCCGCAGCATGACCTTGCCATGGCGCAGATGGGGGCCGGTGGAACCGTCGTGGCGCTTGATATCGAGGAGGGTCAGGCCGCCGCGTTCCGGTTCCTGAATGCGCTGAAGATCGTCACGATCTCGAACAATCTGGGTGATGCGAAATCGATCATCACCCATCCGGCCACGACCACGCATCAACGGCTTCCGGCGGATCAGAAGGCTAGTCTGGGGATCACGCCCGGACTGGTGCGGCTGTCGGTGGGGATCGAGGATACCGGCGATCTGATCGCCGATCTCCGGGCTGGATTGGATCGGGTCTGATATGGGAAAGCCTTTTCTTATTCTGCAGTTGCGACCTGAAGCCGCGGCTGCGGATGGCGAATACTCCGCGATGCTGGAAAAGGGCGGGATCACATCGGACAGAGCGCGGCGCATCCAGCTCGACAGCGAGTTGCTTCCGCCCGATCTGTCGCTGGACGACTACGCGGGCGTCGTCGTGGGCGGCGGGCCCGGCTGCGTGTCCGACGACCCCGCGACGAAGCCCGCCGAAGAGGCGCGGATCGAGGCGGCGATCCTTGGGCTGATGCCAGAGATCACTGCGCGCGACATTCCCTTCATGGGCTGCTGCTACGGGATTTCGATTCTCGCCCATCATCTGGGCGCCGAAGTGTCGAAACGCCGCTGGGGAGAGCCGGTGGGTCCGGTCGAAGTTCACCGGACCGAGGAGGGCGCCCAAGATCCGCTTCTTGCCGGTCTGCCAGACAGGTTCACCGCGCTCGTGGGCCACAAGGAGGCGACGCAGACCCTGCCCGATGGATGCGCGCATCTTCTGGCGTCCGATACCTGTCCCTTCCAGATGATCCGCCATGGCCGGAACGTCTATGCCACGCAGTTTCACCCCGAGGCGGACGGACAGGTCTTTGCGGATCGCATCCGCATCTACCGCGACCGGGGCTATTTCCGGCCCGACGCTGCCGAAGAACTTACCGACCGGGTCCTCGCGGCACAGGCGGACCTGCCGCCGCGCATCCTGTCGAACTTCTTTCGGCGCTACGGATAAATCTCTGAAAACCCGACTCTTCCCGTGATCCGAAGGGCGGCCTGTCACGTACATATTATCAGCACGGAATAGACTTTCGCGCAGCAAAGGCCATTTATTGGCGCCCGGCCTGCGGGAATGGTCAGAGAACAAAGAACCCAAGGATCGCACATGAACATTCACAATACCGCCATTGAACGCGAGCCCTCACGCGAGGATGCCGCACGCGCGCTGGATATGCTGCGGACCTGGGCGAAATCGGCGACGGCCGATGAAATCGAGACTCTGGATCCTTCCATTGCCCGTGTGTTGCCCGGCCCTGCCGCATCGGATTATCCGGTTCTTGCGCGGCGCTATCCCGAATCCTTCTCGGTCGATGATGCCTATAAATCCGGGCTTCCCGATCTGCAGAACGGGCCTGAGAGCCTTATCAAGGGCGCGCGCCGGGCGATCCAGCATGTGGGCATTTCGAATTTCCGCCTGCCGATCCGGTACCAGACCCGCGATGCGGGCGATCTGGTGCTCGAGACATCCGTGACGGGGAGCGTCAGCCTTGATGCCGAAAAGAAAGGCATCAACATGAGCCGCATCATGCGCAGCTTCTACGGTCATTCCGAACGCTTGTTCAGTTTCGAGGTGATCGAAGCGGCGCTGGACAGCTACAAGCGCGATCTCGAAAGTTTCGATGCGCGGATCCAGATGCGGTTCTCCTTCCCGATGAAGGTGCAGAGCCTGCGCTCGGGCCTGTCGGGCTATCAGTACTATGATATCGCGCTTGAACTGGTGGAACAGGCGGGGGTGCGGCAGCGCATCGTCCATCTCGATTACGTCTATTCCTCGACTTGCCCGTGCTCGCTTGAGCTGTCGGAACATGCGCGGCGGACCCGCGGACAGCTTGCGACGCCGCATTCGCAGCGCTCGGTCGCGCGGATCTCGATCGTTCTCGAGGATGATGCCGGCTGCATGTGGTTCGAGGATCTGATCGAGATGTGCCGCGCCGCGGTGCCCACGGAAACTCAGGTGATGGTCAAGCGCGAGGACGAACAGGCCTTTGCCGAACTGAACGCCGCCAATCCGATCTTCGTCGAGGATGCGGCACGGCTTTACGCCGAACAGCTTCAGGCCGATCCGCGGGTCGGGGATTTCCGGGTGATCGCCAGCCATCAGGAAAGCCTGCACAGCCATGATGCGGTGTCGGTCCTGACCGAAGGCGGTACGTTCAGCCAGGCGAGCCTTGATCCGCGCCTGTTCGACACGCTGTTTCACGTGGGTTGAACAACGCCTTCCTTTTCCGGAATCTCCGCTTCACACAAACCCGCACCACCCTTCGTAGTGACTCGGGAAAGGAAGGGCACTTCGCGGGTTAGCGTGATCGCCTCGCGTCTTGCGGGGCGATCCGGACAGGCTGCCGCGGCGGGAAGCGCGGTCATGAAGATCAGAACCGGTTCGGCAATCAGCCTCTGCAATCGAAGACCTTGGGAAGAGAATTCTTCCCCGATCGGGGGCAATGGCGATGCACCCTGTCAACCATCGCGCGCCGGTTGTTGGAAGTCGGTTGACACATGGCCCGCCCCGGACCAACCCTGCGCCCCATGATCGACCTTCGTCCCGTGGGATATGTCATCGGCCTTCTGGTGGCCGCGCTGGGAGCTACCATGCTGCTGCCCATGGCGCTGGATTTATTGGATGGCAATGACAACTGGCCTGCTTTCCTGGAATTCGGCGATTCTCGCGGCGCTGATCGGCGGGTTGATGGCGCTGGCCTGTGCCAACGGGGTGACCCAGGGCCTGACGATCCAGCAGACCTTCTTGCTGACGACCCTCGTCTGGGTCGCGCTGCCGATCTTCGGGGCCCTGCCATTCATCATGGGCGCAACCGAGGCCAGCGTGACGGATGCGTTCTTCGAGGCCATGTCGGGGCTGACCACCACCGGATCCACGGTGTTCTCGGGACTGGACGAGATGCCGCGCGGGCTTCTTCTGTGGCGGTCCATGCTGCAATGGTTCGGCGGCATCGGCATCATCGTCGTGGCCATGGTGTTTCTGCCGGAATTGCGGATCGGGGGGATGCAGATCTTCCGCTCCGAGGCGTTCGAGACGATGGGAAAAATCCTGCCGCGCGCGACCGAGATCGCGCGCCAGATCTCGATCATCTATTGCGTGCTGACGGTGGCCTGTGTCGTAACCTATCTGCTTACGGGCATGGGGACATTCGACGCGATCAACCATGCGCTGACGACCGTATCGACGGGTGGCTTTTCGACCCGTGACGCCTCGATGGGCGACTTTCAGGGCAGCGCGGAATACGTGGCGACCGTCTTTATGGTGCTGGCAAGCCTGCCCTTCGTCCGCTACGTGCAGCTTCTGGCCGGAAGCCTGCATCCGCTTTACCGCGATACCCAGGTCCGGGCGTTCTTCTGGATGATCGCCATCACCACGGTCGGGATCACCGCCTTTCGGATCCTCGTGAATGGTGACGGGCTTGAGCACGGGTTCCGCGAGGCGGTGTTCAACATCACCTCGATTGCGACCGGGACCGGATATGCCAGCGTCGACTACCAGCTTTGGGGCGGATTGCCGGTTGTCGTCTTCTTCTTCGTCGGGTTGGTCGGCGGATGTGCCGGGTCGACCTGCTGTTCGGTCAAGATCTTTCGCTACCAGATCCTGTTTTCGTCGATCAAGGCACAGATCCGTCGAATCCACTCGCCCAGCGGTATCTTCGTGCCGAGGTTCGATGGGCGGCCGGTGGGCGAGGACGTCCTGTCATCGGTGATGGCCTTTTTCGTTCTGTTCGTCGTGAGCCTCGGCCTGTTTGCCGTGGCGCTGGGGATGACCGGTCTGGATTTCACCACCTCGGTCTCGGGGGCCGCCACGGCACTGGCCAATATCGGTCCGGGACTGGGCGACGAAATCGGACCAGCGGGCAATTTCAGCGGGCTGAACGTAGCCGCCAAATGGATCCTCAGCGCCGCGATGCTTGTCGGGCGGCTGGAACTGATGGCCGTCTACGCGATCTTGACCGTGAACTTCTGGCGGACCAGCTAGGCCCCGGTTAGTTCCAGCATTCCACAAGTACGGTCATGTCCGCCCCCAGAAGGGCAAGGTCTTCGGGGGCCATGGCCGCGTTCGTGTTCGGTGGCGTGATCGCGATGCCATTCGCCTCCAGAAACGCGATGATGGCTTCGGCATCGGCCGCAAAATTCACGTCTTCCGGCAGGGTCCGGTCATTTGCGCCGTCCTTGGGCAGCAAGAGTCCGACAACCGCCCCGCCGGTATCCAGAACCGGCCCGCCCGCATCGCCGGGCTGCACGTTCAATGCCAGACGCTTGAGGCTGTCTTCGCCCTCCAGTCCCTCGAGATCCTCCAGCGTGCCGAAACTCATCGTCGGGGCACCAAGCCGGCCACCATAGGAATATCCCGCGACCGCGATATCCGATTGCAGGCGCGGGGTCTGGTCGGTGATCCGTCCGATTCCCAGCGGTGCCAGTCGGGAGCGCGGTCGCAGCAGCGCCAGCCCAAGTTCTGTATCCGTCGCGATCAGATCGGCCTCGGTATCGCCATCCAGCGTGATCCGGGCGCAGGCGGCCAATGGTGCGGCCACGGTCAGGACAGTACCGTCGGAGGTCACATAGAACCCGCTGACGGACGAATCCGACTGACGGATCTGAAGCCCTGCCAGAAGATCGGGCCGTTGCAGCGCCATGTCTCCGGCCGTATCGGGCAGCACGGCATCGGCCAGCGCGGTAAAGCTTGCCTGCATACGGTCAAGCGCGATCCGGCCGCGCAAGGCGTCCTCGGTCGGCCAGACAAGCGTGTAACCCTTCACCGCATCGTCTCGGATCTCGGCATAGGTATAGGAGAAGATCCGGTCATTGCGTCCGGTCAGCGTGAAACTGGTGCGGCCGATCTCGCGCGCGCCATCCAGCGGAACGATTTCGAGCGTCTGCATGACGTCATAGAGGCCCTGAAGCGTATCGCGATCCCCGGACTGGCTGATCAGAAGGACCTGAACGTCCTCTCCGGCGTAGCGGGCAAAGGGCGCATCGTAGCCCTTGAATGTGACCATACCCATGGGAAGGTCGATCTCGATCCCGGCGCGGATGTCGAGAACCTGACGCATGGCGAGACTGTCCAGCAATTCGCGCAGGCTGTTCACCAGTTCGGCACGTTGCCCGCTGGTGAGAACGCCCGTCACCTCGTATCCCGCGAATTCCTGCCATGCGGCCATGGCGTTGCGGGTTCCCGGGCCGATCGAGCCGTCGATGCGGGAGTTGTAAAACCCCTGTATCTGTAACGCGCGCTGCAATTCCTCGCGTTCCTCCCGGTTCAGGAGACGTTCCGAGGCCCGGGCCTCGGCCACCGTTTCGTCCGCCGGGATCGGCGGAGTGAGAGCGGTTTCTTCGACGGTCGTTGGCGCCGCAATGGGCGGGGTGGCGATACCGGTTGCACCTGTGGGCCAGAACTGATCGCGGAACCCGGCCCCGTCGGAGACAAAGCTGTCTCCCGGGACTTGTCGTGTGCTGCGCAGGCCGCTCAACTGGGCCGTGGCGGCTTCGGGCGTATAGGGGCCAAGCGCGATCGCGTACCAGCCCGAGGCAAGCCGGAAGCCCACCACGTTCTCGAGCCGCGAGGCATAGTCGCGGGCGCGCTCTTCGGCGCTGGCAAGATTGGGCCGGGCCTCGATCTGAAGCCAGACGGCCTCTTGTGCGCGGGCGGGCGCAACCGCGAGACATCCGGTGGCGAACAAGGCCACGACGGCAAGGCACCAGACACGCTGAAGGACAGCCATTATTCACCCCTTAGGAAATCGTCAGGGTGCAATCTAGCAAAGCCGTGAAGGGATGCACCCCAATAATGGGCCGGGTCGATTGACCCTGACGTCCCTGTTGCCTAATGAGAACGCGTTTCAGGAGAAAGCCCGCGATGGACGCGACCAAGACCCCGCCGAATTGCTTTCAGGACGTGATCCTGCGGCTGCAGACCTATTGGGCCGGGCAGGGCTGTGCGATCCTCCAGCCCTACGACCTCGAAGTCGGCGCGGGAACATTTCACCCTGCCACGACCCTGCGCGCGCTTGGCCCGAAGGAATGGGCCGCGGCCTATGTTCAGCCATGCCGACGGCCCACGGACGGGCGCTATGGCGAAAACCCGAACCGGCTTCAGCATTACTATCAGTTTCAGGTGATCATGAAGCCCTCTCCGCCGGGCTTTCAGGACCTCTACCTCGGGTCACTCGCCGCGATCGGGATTGATGCGAACGTGCACGATATCCGGTTCGTCGAGGACGACTGGGAAAGCCCGACCCTCGGTGCATGGGGGCTTGGCTGGGAAGTCTGGTGCGATGGCATGGAAGTCAGCCAGTTCACGTATTTCCAGCAGGTGGGCGGCCATGATTGTGCCCCCGTCGCGGGTGAACTGACCTATGGGCTCGAGCGTCTTGCGATGTATGTTCTGGGCGCGGATCATGTGATGGACATGCCGTTCAACGATCCCGCCTCGGCGATCCCCCTGACCTATGGCGATGTCTTTCGTCAGGCCGAGCAGGAATATTCGCGCTGGAATTTCGACCAGGCCGATACCGCCACTCTGTTTCAGCATTTCGAGGATGCCGAAGCCGAATGCGCCCGGACCCTTGCGGCCCCGGCCAAGGATCCCAAGACCGGGCGGGAGATCATCATGGTGCAGCCGGCCTATGACCAATGCATCAAGGCCAGCCACCTGTTCAACCTATCTGGACGCGCGTGGTGTAATCTCGGTGACCGAGCGGCAGGCCTATATCGGGCGGGTGCGGGCTTTGGCCAAGGATTGCGCAGATGCATTTCTTGAAACCGAGGCGGGCGGAAGGGCAGCCTGATGAGCGGAAAGCTCCTTGGGATGATCCTGATCGCGTCGGGCCTGATCGCCGGGATCGCGCTGTATTATTTTCAGGTCTATGCCTTCTACGAAACGCTTGAATTGGGCGATCGGGACGAGAGCGGGATCGTCGAGATGCGGGTCATTCCCGCAGGTGGTGGAGCGGCGCAAACCCTTGATGTCGAAGACTTTTCGGCGATCAATTCCACATCCTCACCGATCCGGTTCAGGGCCTGTTTCACCCTTGCCGGAGCGGTGCCCGATGTGGCGGCGCTGATGGCGGCGGAAGACCCCGTTCCCCTGAACGCACCCGGCTGGTTCGACTGTTTCGATGCCGGTTCGGATCGGTGCCGATCTGACCTCGGGCGCGGCGGTCGCCGTGTTGGCGGGATCGAACGAGATCTATGGGATTGACCGCGTCATCGCGCTTTATCCCGATGGGCGGGGCTATGCGTGGCAGCAGATCAACCGCTGTGGCGAAGTGGTGTTCGACGGCCGACCCGCGCCCGAGGGCTGCCCGCCCGCCCCGGAACGTGCGAGCGGAGCATCCGATGAGTGACGACACCAAACTTGGCCCCTACAAGCGGGCGGTTCTGGCGGCGCAGGAGCGTGCCGGAGATCAGAAGCTTGAGGGTGAGGGCTATGTTCTTCACCAATATCCCGACTACGACACCTATCGCGATGTTCAGGTGGCGGGAAACAAGGCGAAACTGAAGATGCAGTTCGTCAAGGAATCCCATATCCGCATTCTGGCGGACCATCTGACGTCCCTTATCGGAGAGGTCCGGTTCGGCATCTGCCACGGAACCCGGCGCGGGGCCGAGCAGGCGTGGTTCCGGGCGCATCTTCCAGGCGCGCCCGAGGTCATCGGGACCGAGATCTCCGATACGGCCTCGGATTTTCCCGATACGGTCCAATGGGATTTCCACGATCCGAACCCCGATTGGGCCGGGCGGGCCGATTTCATCTATTCGAACTCATGGGACCATGCGTTCGATCCCGGGCGTGCGTTTTCGGCGTGGCTGGATGCGATGCGCCCCGGTGGACTCATGCTGCTGGATTATACCAAGGGTCAGACACCGGAAGCGGCCAATGCGCTTGACCCGTTCGGGACGACGCTTGAGGCGTTGACCGGATTTGCTCGCTGAGAAATTCGGTGATCGGACACGGCTTTGCCCTGTTCTGGATACGCGGAAGACGAACAAGGAATACCGCGCGCAAGTTGTGATCCTTGAGAAGACAGCATAACAGAGCGTCACGTTTCAAATCCCGGATCCCGGACCATGCCCGACCTATTGATCGAACTTCTCTCCGAGGAAATTCCCGCGCGGATGCAGGCGCGGGCGGCCGATGACCTGCGCCGGCTGGTGACCGAGGGGCTGGTAGAGGCCGGCCTGACCTATGCCGGGGCTGCGGGGTTCGCGACGCCGCGGCGGCTGACCCTTGCGATCGAGGGTCTTCTGGCGGAAAGCCCGGCGGTTCGGGAAGAGCGAAAGGGGCCCCGGACGGATGCGCCGGAGCAGGCCCTGCAGGGGTTCCTGCGATCGACGGGGCTGGCCAAGGACGACCTTGAGGCACGCGCCACGCCGAAGGGCGATGTGTGGTTCGCAGTGATCGAAAAGCCGGGCCGCCCGGCCTCGGAGATCGTGGCCGAGGTGCTTGAGGCGACGGTGCGGAATTTCCCGTGGCCGAAATCCATGCGCTGGGGCAGCGGCAGCCTTCGCTGGGTGCGGCCGCTGCATGGGATCCTGTGTCTTCTGAGCGACGAGGCGGGTGGCCATGTTGTGCCGCTGGAGATCGACGGGATCGTTGCAGGCAACCGGACGGTGGGACATCGTTTTCTGGCGCCGGATACGTTTTCCGTAGCGAATTTCGATGATTACGCGGCAAGGCTGAAGCGCGCCAAGGTGATCCTTTCGGCGGAAGAGCGCGCCGGGCATATCTGGGCGGATGCCGAAAGCGCGGCTTTTGCGCAGGGGCTTGAGGTCGTCGAGGACCGTGGGCTTCTGGCCGAGGTGGCGGGGCTGGCGGAGTGGCCGGTGGTCCTGATGGGGCCGATCGCCGAGGATTTCCTGGAGCTTCCGGCGGAGGTTCTGCAGAGCTCGATGCGGGAACATCAGAAGTTCTTTTCGGTGAGGAATCCCAAGACCGGGCGGATCGAGAAATTCGTGATGGTTGCCAATACCGAAGCCGCCGATGACGGCGCGACGATCCTTGCGGGGAACCGAAAGGTGCTGGCGGCGCGGTTGTCGGATGCCAAGTTCTTTTGGGAGAACGACCTGCGGGCGGTGCGGGAAAAGGGTCTTGCCGGGATGGCGCGAAAGCTGGAGCGTGTGACGTTTCACGGGCAGCTTGGAACCCAGTCCGAGCGGATCGCCCGGATTGCGGCGCTGGCGCGCGAAATCGCGCCGATGGTGGGGGCCGATGCCGGAGAGGCGGCGCTGGCAGCGCGTGTCATGAAGGCCGACCTTGTTTCCGAGATGGTCTATGAATTCCCGGAATTACAAGGGGTTATGGGTCGATATTACGCCAAGGCCGAGGGGCTTTCCGACGCCGTAGCGGCCGCCTGCGAAGACCATTACGCGCCTTTGGGGCCCTCTGACACCGTGCCGTCCGAGCCTGTTTCCGTGGCGGTGGCGCTGGCCGACAAGGTGGATATCCTGACGGGATTCTGGGCGATCGACGAAAAGCCCACGGGATCGAAGGATCCGTTTGCGCTGCGCCGGGCGGCCCTGGGCATCATCCGGCTTGTTCTGGAAAACGATCTGACCCTTTCGCTTGACCGGTTCTTTGACGCGGGCCTTTTGTCTCACAAGGTTGCGCTGAAGCGGTCCGATGCGGGGGCGGAAGACCATAAGGCGCTGGACGAGATCGTGACGGATATTGCTGAACACGGGGTTTTCGGAGCGGCCGTTCGGACCATTCGCGACGCGGTGGGCGACGGCGTTGCCGCGGAAATCGCCAAGGCTGTGCCCGATAAGAGCACGGATTTGCTGGCCTTTTTCCATGAGCGGCTGAAAGTTCACCTGCGAGGCGAGGGGGTGCGGCACGATGTGATCGATGCGGCGCTGGCGATGCCGGGGTCGGATGATCTTTTGCGCGTGGTCCAGCGGGCGCGGGCCTTGCAGGCGGTGCTGGAGACCGAGGACGGAGAGAACCTTGTGCAGGGATTTCGCCGTGCAAACAACATCTTGCAGCAGGCGGAAGAGGCCGATGGGGTCGAGTATTCCTATGGGCCGGACGCGAAACTGGCGGAGGTCGATGCCGAGCGCGCGCTGTTCACCGCGCTCGACAAGGCGGAGCCTTTGATTGCCAAGGCATCTGGAAAAGCATGACTTTACCGGGGCCATGGAGGCGCTGGCGGAATTGCGCGGGCCGATCGACGGCTTCTTCGAAGCGGTGCAGGTCAATGCGGAGAATGCGATCTTTCGTCGTAACCGTCTGAATCTTCTGCATCTTATCCGCGAGACCTGTGGCAGGGTCGCGGACCTCACGCAGCTTGAGGGCTGACCGCTCGGGAAGTCGTTACCGCGGCGTTCGGACCATGTGTATTCCATGCGCATGGCATGCGGTTTCCGATGCGCATCGCGCCGACCGCTTTGCAACGTTTGCCTGCGGCATGTCAGCCTGGGCGATCCGGGGACTTGTCAGGCTAGCGTTACATTCTATGCTGCGGCCAAAGGAGTAACGCCGCAGTGCAGCAACATTTCGAAATCTCGGACTTTGTCCTGATCACGCCGACCGCCCCGGTTTCGGCGTCGCTTCATGGTAGCCGGGCGAAATGTCTTCAGCGGCTGATCCGGCTTGAGATGCCCGTGCCGCGCACCGTGGCCATTTCCTTTCCCGCGGTGCGGGCGATCGCGCAGGGGCATATGCCGAATGTGGCCGCGCTGATCGCGGAATTCGGAGACGCACCGCTGATTTCGGTGCGCCCGTCGAGCCTTGACCCCGATTGGGGCGGGCCGGGGGCGATCCTGAATATCGGGATGAATGCGGCGCGCCACCGGGAGTTGACCGAGACATTGGGTCAGGAAGCGGCGGACCGGCTGTATCGGCGGTTCATCCAGTCCTACGCGGTGCATGTGGCGCGGCTTGACCCGGACATGTTCGAGGATGACGAGGTCAGCGCGTCGATCGACGACCTGCTTGACGCCTATGAGGAAGAATCCGACGAGCAGTTCCCGCAGGACGTGGAACGGCAGCTTTCGGATGTCCTGAAATCCATGGCGCGCGCGTGGGAGGGAACCACGGCACGGCTGTTGCGGCAGGCCAAGGGCGCGCCGGCGGATGCGGGGCTGGGGCTGGTGGTGCAGAAGATGGCGCTGGGACTTGGGCCGGTCGAATCCGGGTCGGGGGTGTTTCAGCTTGTGGACGGGGCAACGGGGCAACCGCAGATCACCGGTCGCTATCTGAGCCAGAGCCAGGGCCGTGATGCGGTGACCGAGCGCGAGCGGGCGCTGTACCTGACGCGGGATCCGCGCGGGCCGTCGCTTGAGGAATTGTCGCCGGCGATCTTCGCGCGGCTGCGCGAGTTGGCGGAGGTCTGTCGGACGCGGCTGCGCGAGGAAATGCAGATCGAATTCACCATTCAGGCGGGCAACCTTGCCATTCTGGATGCGGTCCGGGTGGTGCGGACGGCGCGGGGCGATGTGCGCATCGCGGTGGCGCTGGCCGAGGATGGAATCATCAGCCATGACGAGGCGGTGTTGCGGGTCGAGCCCCGGGCCTTGCCGGAACTTCTGCACCGGCAGGTGGACCCGAGGGGCGCGCGCGATGTGTTTGCCCGGGGGATCGCCGCCAGTCCGGGGGCGGCGACGGGGCGGTTGGTGTTCACCTCGGCCGCAGCACAGCAGAGCGCGTCGCGCGAGGAGCCGTGCATTCTTGTCCGGCGCGAGACCTCGCCCGAGGATATTCGCGGGATGCATGCGTCGGTGGGCGTTCTGACCGAGCGCGGCGGGATGACGAGCCATGCGGCGGTGATCGCGCGCGGGCTGGGCCTTCCCTGCGTCGTGGGCGTGTCGGACCTGCGGCTGAACCGGCGCGAGAAGACGCTGACCGGGATCGATGGCCGGGTGTTTCACGAGGGCGATGTGATCACGCTGGACGGCACGCAGGGCGAGGCGCTTGTCGGTGCGGCGGATCTTCTGGAGCCGGCGCTGGACGAGAGTTTCCGCACGCTTCTGGGCTGGGCCGACGAGGCGCGCGACATCGGCGTGCGCGCCAATGCCGACACGGTGGTGGAGGCGCAGATGGCGCGGGCGTTCGAGGCCGAGGGCATCGGGTTGTGCCGGACCGAGCATATGTTCTTTGAGGAAGAGCGTTTGACGGTGATGCGCGAGATGATCTTTGCCGACAGTTCGGCGGATCGGGCGGCGGTGCTGGAGCGGCTTTTGCCGATGCAGCGGGCGGATTTCACCGCGCTGTTCGAGATCATGCAGGGCCTGCCGGTCTGTATCCGGCTTCTGGACCCGCCGCTGCACGAATTCCTGCCTTCGGGGCGGGAGGGGCTGCGCGAACTGGCGGATGCGCTTGATATTTCCATGGGGAAGGTGACGCGCCGGGTCGAGGCGCTGAGCGAGTTCAACCCGATGCTGGGAATGCGCGGTGTGCGGCTGGGGATCGCGTTTCCCGAGATCTACGACATGCAGGCGCGGGCGATCTTCGAGGCAACGGTGGAGGCCAGCCGGGGCGGCGCGCCGGTGGTGCCCGAGATCATGATCCCGCTGGTGAGCGCGCGCCGCGAGGTGGAGCTGGTCAAGATGCGCGTCGATGCCGTGGCGGTGGCCGTGCGGAACGAGACCGGCGCCGATTTCGATTATCGGCTGGGGGTGATGGTGGAGACGCCGCGCGCCTGTCTTCGGGCCGACGAGATCGCCCAGCAATCGGCCTTCCTGAGTTTCGGCACGAACGACCTGACGCAGATGACCTATGGCCTGTCGCGGGACGATGCGGGGCGGTTCATGGGGTCCTATGTGAGCCAGGGCGTGTTCGTGGAGGACCCGTTTCACCGGCTGGACATCGACGGGGTGGGAGAATTGCTCACGATCGGGGCGGAACGGGGGCGGCACGGCCGCGCCGACCTGACCCTGTCGGTCTGTGGCGAGCATGCGGGCGACCCGGATTCGATCGCATTCTGCCGTGCGGCGGGATTCGATTATGTGAGTTGTTCGCCGTTCCGAGTGCCCGTTGCGCGACTTGCCGCCGCTCATCTTGCGATCCGTGACGCGCTGCAGCGGTCGTAACACTTTGATAACCGAAGAGTTTCTGCGCTGCAGCATCAAGGTAAACGGATCGGTTCCCAAGTGAAAACAATGTGTTCCGGGGCGAGGCTGGACCTTCCCGAAATGTTGCGCTATCCCGTCCGACGAAACCGGTAGGGGAACGCGGCCCCTGCGCATCGAAAGTTGGAGGGGGCTCCATGATCAAACGACCCACTTTGTGGGCTGCGTTTTGTTTGGCGCTTTGTTGTGCATCTGTCGCGCAAGCCGAAATGATCGTAAGTCAATCGAATAACCCGCGCGTGGTGTTCTCGGATGCCGTGCGCAGTGTTCTGGGGTCCGACCATGCCGGTCTGACCTCGGTCACGCAGCGGCGGATGGACCGTCTTCGGACCGAGCCTGCGCGCGCGGTCGAGACCATGCGCTATGACGCGTCGTTCCTGAAGAACCTGCCGCCGGCGAACGGAAACGAGACATGGCGCTGCCTGACCGAAGCGTTGTATTTCGAGGCGCGGGGCGAGAGCGTGAAGGGCATCTTTGCCGTGGCCGAGGTGATCCTGAACCGGGTCGAGAGCACGAATTATCCCGACACGGTCTGTGGCGTCATCTATCAGGGGACCGGCAAGAAGTATCAGTGCCAGTTCACCTATGCCTGCGACGGGCAGAAAGAGGTGATCCGCGAGCCCCGTGCGTGGAACAAGGTGGGCAAGATCGCGCGGCTGATGCTGTCGGGCGAGGCGCCTGCGGACCTGACCAACGGGGCCACGCACTACCATACCAAGTCGGTCAATCCGCGCTGGGCCCGGGTCTATCCGCGCACGGCGACCATCGGCTATCACCATTTCTACCGGCAGGAGCGTCGCGTCGCGTCGAACTGAGCCTTGCCGGTCGGTGCCGGTCGCGGGTGTGCGAGTTGCGGCGGGGCGGGGGCGTTTCGGCGCAAGCTGGTCAGATTGTCCGCGTTCATGATACATTGCTGACAAATCCGGCCCTGGCCCTTTGGCCGGCGGCGAAGGTGCGGTAAGCCCGCGGGCAGGTTTCAGGCAGCAAGGACACCGATCATGACACGGACCCTTTTCGGCACGGATGGCGTGCGGGGCACGGCCAATACATTCCCGATGACGGCAGAGATGGCCTTGCGGCTGGGCGCGGCGGCGGGGCGGTATTTCCGCCGCGACGGGGCCGCCGGGCACCGGGTGGTGATCGGCAAGGATACCCGGTTGTCGGGCTACATGTTCGAGAACGCGCTGACGGCGGGGTTCACCTCGACGGGCATGAACGTCCTGCTTCTGGGGCCGGTGCCGACGCCGGCGGTGGGGCTTTTGACCCATTCGATGCGGGCCGATGTGGGCGTCATGATCTCCGCCAGCCACAACCCGCACCATGACAACGGGATCAAGTTCTTTGGCCCCGATGGCTACAAGCTTTCGGACGAGGCGGAGGCCGAGATCGAGGCGATCCTCGGATCCGAAATCGAACTGGCGGAGGCCGCGAATATCGGGCGCGCGAAGCGGATCGACGATGGTGTGTACCGCTATATCGAGCGGGCGAAATCGACCTTTCCCGGGGCCCTGCGCCTTGATGGGCTGAAGGTGGTGATCGATTGCGCGAACGGGGCGGCCTATCTTTCGGCGCCGCAGGTTCTTTGGGAACTGGGGGCCGAGGTGATCCCGGTGGGGGTCAATCCCAACGGCACCAACATCAACCTTGGCTGCGGATCCACCGATACGCGGACGGCGGCGGAGGCGGTGATCGCCCATGGGGCGGATGTGGGGATCTGTCTGGACGGCGATGCCGACCGGGTGATGATCTTGGACGAGACCGGCACCGTTGCCGATGGCGATCAGGTGATGGCGCTTCTGGCCGCGCGCTGGGCCAGCGAGGGACGGCTGAACGGCAACACGCTTGTCGCGACGGTGATGTCCAATCTGGGGCTGGAGCGGTTCCTTGGTGCGAACGGCATCACCCTGCACCGGACCGGCGGTGGGCGACCGTTATGTGGTCGAGGCGATGCGCAAGGGCGGGTTCAACATGGGTGGCGAACAGTCCGGCCATATCGTCCTGACCGATTATGCGACCACCGGTGACGGCCTTGTCGCCGGGCTTCAATTCCTGGCCGAGATGGTGCAGACGGGCCGTCCGGCCAGTGCGCTGGCACACAATTTCGCGCCGGTGCCGCAGATGCTTCGGAACGTGCGCTATGCTTCGGGGGCAGATCCGCTTGAACTGGCGTCGGTCAAGGCGGCGATAGCCGATGCCGAGGGACTGTTGAAGGGCGCGGGGCGTCTGTTGATCCGGAAATCCGGGACCGAACCGTTGATCCGGGTCATGGCCGAATGCGAGGACGAGGGTCTTTTGCACCAGGTGGTGGACGGGATCGTGGCCGAGGTCGAGGCGGCGGGTTAGCGGCGAAGCAGGCTGGCAAGGCTTCTCCATTGCGAGAGGGCGATGCCGGCGAGGATGAGGGCCAGTGCCTTGAACAGGGTGGGGGGAAGGTCCTCGCCCATCAGGGTGATGCCGAAGATCACCGCCCAGACCGGCACCATGTAGCTGACCAGTGACATGAAGACGGAGCCCGCGGTGGTGATCACCCGGACGCGGAGGAAGCTTGCCAGCGCGGTGGGCAGGGCCGCGCTGTAGATCATCGCGGCGGTGGGACGGTCGAAGGCAAGGGGTGGCGGTCCTTCGACCGCAAGGGCGAGAGGGACGAGCAGGATCGAGGCCACCAGCATCGTCGAGGCCGCCAGCGCGATAGGGGGCATGGGCGGTGCCCGGCGCGTGAGGATCGATCCGATCGCATAGCAGGCGGCGGCGCCGACACAGGCGAAGCGGGCGAGGATCGCGGGTTCGCCGCCACTTTCGAAGGCACCGGGGCCAACCAGCAGGGCAAGCCCGACGAAGCCGAGCGCGACCCCTGCGATGCGGCGCGGTCCGATCCCCTCTTCGGGGGAGAACAGGTAGACGAGGGGTAGAATCAGCAGCGGCACGGCGCCCATGGCCACGCCACCGAAGGCCGTGGGGACATGTTGCAGGCCCCAGGATAACAGCAGGAAGGGGACCGCGATGGTGCCCGCGCCGATCACCGTGACGAAGCCCCATGCGCGGCGCGAGGCGAGTTGGCCCAACCCCTGGCCCAGCATCGTGCCGCCCGCGGAAAGGATCGCCGCGGCGAGGGCGGTGCGCCCCGCGGCGACCCAGAGCGGCCCGTAACCTTCGAGTGCCAGTCCAACGCTGAGAAACGCGGTGCCCCAGACGACGCCGAGCGCGAGGATGAGAAACCAGTTCAGAGCGCCGGGCGCGTCGGGAGAGGGAGTCGTCATCACGCTGACAGACCCCGGTGCGGGACCGGGGTCAAGCCATTGATGTCACCCGCGCATCTTGTGATGCAGGAGGATCGGGACGATCAGGTCTTCTTCGTCGGTCAGGTGGCGTTGCAGGAACGCCTCGATCCGGGTGGCGGTGTCGTGAAGCCCGCCTGCCTCGGTGCGGGCCTGTGGCTCGTCGAGCTGGGTGAGCTTCAGGACGCGGTTCGCCTCGCGGGTCAGACGCTCGATGGTTTGATCGAGGACGCCGTGGTCGGATTCGAGCGTTTCCAGCCCCTGATCGAAACGCCGGTCGGCCGCGCGGATCTCGGGGAAGAAGGACCGGTCCTCCCAGGTGTGGTGGCCGTGGAGGTTGCGGACGAGGAGATCGCCGTAGCGCGACAGGCGCGGGGCATAGTCCTCGGCCCCGATACGACGATCGAGATAGGCCTCGGTCTCGGCCGCGACGATGCGGCCCAGTTGGCGAAAGCCCTGATGTGCGCCCATCCAGTTGTCGATGGAGCGGGCGAAGTTGGGGTGATCCGGCCAGGCGTCGCGGGGATATTGCGCGAGCAGGGTTGCTGCCTCGTCTGGCCAGCCGTCGCGGGTATGGATGCTGAGATGTGTCATCGCGCCCAGATGGGGGCGCGCCGTTCCATTGCAATTGTGCAGGATTGCACCGGGACGGTGCAGCGCTGTCAGGGCGTGGTCCAGAGCCGCCGGAGCGCGTTCCATTGGCTGAGCGCGACGCCGGTGAGGATCAGCGCGCCTGCGATCAGGAAGCTTCCCGGCAGGGGTTCGGACAGGATGATCGCGCCCAGAACGATTGCCCAGACCGGGACCATGTAATTGACCAGCGACAGGAAGGTGGGCCCTGCGGCGCGGACCGTGCGCACGAGGATCAGCGCCGCGATCGCGGTGGGGCCTGCGGCGAGGTAGATCGTGGCCGCGAGGGTGCGGGTGTCGGGCAGCGCGGGCGGGCCTTCGATCAGGAGCGCGCCGGGGATCGTCAGGATCGCCGCCCCGGTGAGTGCGGCGGCGGAGAAGCCGATCTGATCCATCGGCGGGGCGAGGCGGGTGGTGATGCCGCCGATCGCGTAGCAGAGCGCCGCCGCGACGCAGGCCAGCCGGGGCAGGGCGGCATCGGGGCCGGAGAGAACCTTGTCCGGGCCGATCAGGATGACGACGCCGAGAAACCCGAGGACGAGGCCCAGAAGCTTGATCCAGCCGAACCGTTCGCCGGGAACGAGCAGCACGGCGAGGGGCAGGACGAACAGGGGCACGGCGGCCATGGAGACGCCGGCGAAGGACGAGGGCACTGTCTGTTGCGCCCAGTTCAGGAGGAAGAAGGGCAGGGCGTGGGAGAAGACCGCGAAACTTGCCACGGCTGCCAGGGCGCGGCGACCGCTGGGCAGGACCTGCCCGCCGATGCGCATCACCAGAAGCAGGATCAGGCCGCCCAAGGTCACGCGCGCGGCCGCAAGGGTCAGCGGACCCAGCCCGTCCAGCGCGATCTTGGCGGACAGGAAGGAGGATCCCCAGATCACGCCAAGGGCGAGGATCGAGAGCCAGTCCTTTGGTCCGGGACCGTCCGGTTGCGTGGGGGTCATGGCCTTGGGGGCTCCTTGCGCGATGTGCCCTGATGTCAGATTCCGCCGGGCCCCTTCAAGAGCAAGATGGCAATGACGATCAGGAGCGCGGCGATGATGACCGAAAGCCCCCAGAGAAGGACGCCCCAGAGAGTCCATCCCGCCTTGCCCGGAATGGCGGGATAGTTCCGGGCCTGTCGGGTCGGGCCAAGGCGGTAGGTGCGCGACTGAACGTCGAAACCGGCGGATTCGAACAGGGCGCGGGAAGCGGTGTTGCCGTCCCAGATCGTGGCCACGAGATTGTCCCAGTCGCGGGTAGCGGCGAGAGTTCGGGCGTGGTCCAGCAGCGCCCGCGCAATGCCTTTCCCGCGCAGTTCCGGGCGGACGCAGATATCGTCGATGCTGACATAGTGCATGTCGGGGCCGTCGGACCGGGCCCAATGTGACAGGAGCATGTAGCCGGCGATGTCTGTGCCTGCCATGGCGGCGAAGATGTTGGGGCTTTCGGACAATTGCCCCGTCTCGCCCCGAAAGGCCGCATCGAGCAGCGGGACGACGGTTTGCTCGAAGCCGTTTTCGGGGAAAGCGAAGGGTTGTCGCGCGCGATGCTCTTCGTAGGTCGCGCGCGACAGGGCCAGGATGGCGGGTTTGAGGGCCAGGGGCGCCGGGATGATCCGTATCTCGGTCACTTGCCCTCCTTCTGGACCCTAGTTCTTGTCCTTGTCGACCATGCGGCCCGCGGTGATCCACGGCATCATGCCGCGCAGGGTTTCGCCCACGGCCTCGATCTGATGGGCGTCGTTGTTGCGGCGGATCGCCTTGAACGACGGCTGACCGACGGCGCATTCCGTCATCCAGTCGCGGACGAAGCGGCCCTGCTGGATGTCGTCGAGCACGGCCTTCATGCGGGCCTTTGTCTCATCATATGGCAGGATGCGCGGACCCGAAACATATTCGCCGTACTCGGCTGTGTTGGAGATCGAGTAGTTCATGTTCGCGATGCCGCCTTCGTAGATCAGGTCGACGATCAGCTTCACCTCGTGGAGGCATTCGAAATAGGCCATCTCGGGGGCATAGCCCGCCTCGACCAGCGTTTCGAAGCCCATGCGGATCAGTTCGACGAGACCGCCGCACAGCACGGCCTGTTCGCCGAAGAGATCGGTTTCGCATTCTTCCTTGAAGTCGGTTTCGATGATGCCCGAGCGGCCGCCACCGATGGCGGAGCAATAGGACAGGCCCGTTTCCAGCGCCTTGCCCGAAGCGTCGTTATGGACCGCCACGAGGCAGGGCACGCCGCCACCCTTGACGTATTCGCCGCGCACGGTGTGACCGGGGCCCTTGGGCGCCATCATGATGACGTCGACGCCCGGCTTGGGCTCGATCAGGCCGAAATGGACGTTCAGGCCGTGGGCGAAGGCGATGGCCGCGCCTTCGCGGATGTTGTCGTGGACGTATTTGCGATAGGTGTCTGCCTGAAGTTCGTCGGGCATCGTGAACATCATCAGGTCGCACCATGCGGCGGCCTCGGCGATGCCCATGACCTTGAGCCCTTCGCCTTCGGCCTTTTTCGCGCTGGGCGAACCTTCGCGGAGGGCCACGACAAGGTTCTTGGCGCCGCTGTCGCGCAGGTTCAGCGCGTGGGCGTGGCCCTGCGAGCCGTAGCCGAGGATCGCAACCTTCTTGTCCTTGATGAGATTGATGTCGCAGTCGCGGTCATAATACACGCGCATGGCAGTGTCCTTCCTGACGGTTGTTGTTTGGCGGTAATCTAGGGGGGAAGCGCCGATTGCGTTTGCTGATTTTGCGGAAAAACGTCATTATGTGAAAATACCATTCGTATAAGAGCGTAATTCAGGGAAAATCATGCTTGACGATACCGACCGGCGCATCCTGCGCCAGATGATCGCGACGCCGGAAGCGAGCGGCTCGGACCTTGCCGTGCGGGCCGGTGTGTCGCCCGCCGCCCTGTCGCGCCGGGTGGACCGGCTGAAGGCCGATGGCGTGATCCGCGGAGTTCATGCGGTGATCGACTGGCGCGCCCTGGGATACGAGGTGGAGGTGTCGTTGCGGGTGACGCTGGACAAGACCTCGGCCAATGCGTTCGACGATTTTCTGGCGGCGGCGCGGGAGGTGCCGGAGGTGGCCGAGATCCAGACCTTTCTGGGACGGGTCGATGTGCGGCTGTCGATCCTTGCCCGCGACATGGCGCATTATCAGCAGGTCTATCGCGAGCGGATCCTGACCCTGCCGCATCTGTCGGATATCGAGGCGCTGATGCAGGTGGCGGCGATCAAATCCGACACGGTGTTGCCGCTGTGATTGATCTGGACGAGACGGACCGCCGGATCCTGCGGGTTCTGGCCGCAGACGGGACGCTGTCGGCGGGGGCAGTGGGGCGCGGTCTGGGGTTGTCGCAGCCTGCCGCGTGGCGACGGATCCGGCGGCTGACCGAGGCGGGGGTGATCACGGGGCGGCGGATCGATCTGGATCTGGGGAAGGCGGGCTTCGGGGTGACGGTGTTTCTGGGGGTGAAGCTTGCCACCAAGGGGCGGGTGAGCCTTGAGGATTTCGAGCGCGCGGTGGTGGCGATCCCGGAAGTGCAGGCGGTGCATCATGTGCTGGGGCTTTACGACTACCGCCTGCGGGTGGTGGCGCGGGATATCTCGGATTTCGAGCGGGTGTTGCGGCGGCGGATCATGACGCTGCCGGGTGTTGGCAGTGTCGAGGCGAATGTGCTTTTGTCCGAGGAGCGCCGACCGGGACCGATCGGCTGAAGCAACAGACCGGAGGCACATGAAGTACCATCATCTTTATTCGGATGCGGCGGGCGAGAGCCATTGGCGCGATGTGGACGTGAGGCTGGAGGAGCGCAGTTTCGCGCCGCCCGCGAAGGCGATCGAGATTTCGGCGCCGCATTCCGCCAAGGCGATGTTGTTCCTGCGGCTGAAGGCGGGCTGGAACGAGCCGATCCACCCGACGCCGATCCGGCAGACCCTGATCTGTCTGCGCGGGGTCGCGCGGGTGACCGCGAGCGATGGCGAGGCGCGCGAGATCGGGCCCGGCGATGTCTGGCGGATGGAGGATATCGGCGGCAAGGGGCATCATACCGAGGTCATCGGCGCGGATGATTTCGAGACGGTGATCGTGCAGCACGAATAGTCGCACCTGCGCCGGGATGACGCGGGGGGCCCCTGCTCTACAATAACGTTTTGCAATGTCCCGAGCGCTGGTCTAGGCCGGTGATCGGTTTGAACGAAGGAGACCGCGCCCATGCCTGCCTTGCTGCCCGAGATCGACCCCGACGGATTGCTGGAATTCTCGGTCGTGTTCACCGACCGGTCGCTGAATCATATGAGCGCCGCGTTTCAGGGTGTCATGCGCGATATCTCGGCGATGCTGCGCGAGGTGTACCGGGCCGATGCGGTGGCTCTGGTTCCGGGTGGCGGGACCTATGCGATGGAGGCCGTGGCGCGGCAACTGGCGACGGATCAGAAGGCGCTGGTGATCCGCAACGGCTGGTTCTCCTACCGCTGGACGCAGATATTCGAGGCGGGGCGGATCCCGGCGGAAGAGATCGTGATGAAGGCGCGGCGGAACGGAAACGACCCGCAGGCGCCGTTCGCGCCCCCGCCGGTGGAGGATGTGGTCGCGCGGATCCGGGCCGAGGCCCCGGGCGTGGTCTTTGCCCCCCATGTGGAGACGAGTGCGGGGATGATCCTGCCCGATGATTACCTGCGCGCCATCGCCGATGCGGTGCATGAGGTGGGCGGTCTGTTCGTGCTGGATTGCATCGCGTCGGGTTGTGTCTGGGTCGATATGGAAGCCACGGGTGTCGATGTGGTGATCTCGGCCCCGCAAAAGGGCTGGTCGGCCTCGCCATCGGCGGGCTGCGTGATGCTGTCGGCAGCGGCGGCGGCGCGGGTTCGCGAGACGCATTCCACGAGTTTTTCCATAGATCTGGGAAAGTGGCTTCAGATCATGGAGGCTTATGAAGGCGGCGGGCATGCCTATCATGCAACGGTGCCCACAGATGCCTTGCGCGGGTTCCGCGATGCCATGGTCGAAGCGAAGGACTGGGGTTTCGAGCGGTTGAAATCGGCGCAATGGGAGCAGGGCGAACGGGTGCGCGCGCTTCTGGCGGCCAAGGGGTTCCGGTCGGTCGCGGCCGAGGGGTTCGGCGCGCCGGGTGTTGTGGTGAGCTATACCGACGATCCCGAGATCCAGACGGGCCGGGCGTTTGCGCGCGAGGGCGTTCAGATCGCCGCCGGTGTGCCGTTGATGGTGGACGAGGGACCGGATTACAAAAGCTTCCGGATCGGGTTGTTCGGCATCGACAAGCTGAAGGATGTGGATGCGAGCCTTGCGCGGCTTGAGGCGGTGCTCGACAAGGTCGCCTGACCGGGGTCAGCGCGAGCCCAGCCCGGCCTGCATCACCGTGCGGCGCAGGGGGGCGATGTCATGCACGGCCTTCAGCCCGGCAAGGCGCAGGGCCTGAACCTGAACGTCGTCGGATTTGCAGACGCGGTTGAACAGGTCGATCACCCGGGCGCGGGTCCGGGTGTCGCGGGCGCGGGCCTTTTCGTAAGCGGCGAGCATCGCGGCGCTGCCCAGCGTATCGGGGGCTTTTTCCGCAAGCTGGACCAGTGCCGCGATATCATTGAGCGAGGTGTTGAGCCCCTGTGCGCCGATCGGCGGCAGCACATGGGCGGCTTCGGCCACGAGCGCGACACGGCGGGCGGTCAGGGCGCGGGCAGATTGCGTGACCACCGGCCAGATCCGGCGCGGGCTGGCCAGCGTAAGGTGACCCAGAACGCCCATGGAACGCTCGGTCATTTCGGCCTCGAAGGCCGGGATTTCGGCGGTCAGAAGCTCTTGGGCCCGGGCGCCGTCATTCATCCAGACCACGGCGGAGGCGGGTCCGCCCTGATGGTCGCGCATGGGGACGAGGGTAAAGGCGCCGCCCCGGTTGTAGATCTCGGTCGAGACATTGTTGTGCGGATGGGGGTGGGTCACGGAGAAGGCCAGGGCCTTTTGCCCGTAGCGGCGGATGTCGGTCCCGATCCCCGCGGCTTCGCGCACGGGCGAGGCGTGCCCGTCGGCCCCGATCACGAGGCGGGCCTGAAGCATGCTGCCGTCGGTGAGAGTGACGATGGCATGGGCCTCGCGCTGCACAAGCGCCGCGAAGCCGGTGCCGAGGCGCAGGTCGACGCGATCCATCCCGGTCAGTGTGTCGGCAAGAACCTTGCGCGTGAGCCAGTTCGGGATGTTCCATCCGAAGGGCCGGTCGCCCAGATCGCTGGATTCGAACGACCGTGCGGCGCGCAGGGTCGGGGGCCAGTCGGCTGTATCCATGACCCGGAGCGTTTGCAGGGGTGTCGCATGAGTGCTGAGTGCGGGCCAGAGGCCGGTCGCGTCCAGCAGGTCGCGGGCGGGTTGCAGGTAGGCGGTGGAGCGCAGGTCGGATCCGTCATCCTCGGCCGCGGCCACCGGTGGCGCGGGGTCGGCAAGCACGACGGAAAATCCCGCGCGCCCAAGGGCGGCCGCGGCCACGAGGCCCGCGATGCCGCCGCCGGAGATGAAGATGTCGGTCTGGGGTCTGGTCATGATCCCTTACCTAGCCGTGCTGGGGCGGCCCGCCAAGTCCCGTAGAGCGGCCTAACCCCAGCTGACCAGGATCAGGTAGAGAAAGATCGTGGGGACCAAGAGAAGCGCCGGGATGATCAGGCCGGGATAACCGAACAGCAGGATCGCCGAGAGCCAGAGCGCGACGATCGTGACCAGACCCCAAATGAGGTTGTCATCGCCGTGCTTGTCCATATCGCGGGCGGTCCAGCCGATGATGGGGATCAGGTAGAAGAGGCGGAGCCAAAGCGGCCGGCGGGCGGTCGTTGTCATGGGTCTGGTATCCTGTTCGCGTTTCTCTGAGGCGCAAATAGGGCGATGCTGCGGTGCAGCAAGCTCTTATCGCGTGAGCTGCGACAGAAAGTCCGTCAAATTGTCGGTGTGGTGCTGGATATGGGGCGCGTCGTGAGGTTCGGGGGCCACGTGGACGGTGCGCATGCCCATCTCGTGGGGGGCAGAGAGGTTGCGCGGGTCGTCTTCGAACATCGCGGCCTGGGCGGGGGTGATGCCGTCGCGGGCAAAGATCGCCTCGAACGCCGCGCGTTCGGGTTTGGGCCGGAAATCCGCGTGTTCGACACCGTAGACCGCATCGAAGAGGCCGGTCAGGCCGCGCGCCGCGAGGACCCGTTCGGCATAGGGGGCCGAGCCGTTGGTATAGACGATCCGGCGGCCGGGAAGGGCGCGGATGTGATCGGCCAGCGCGTGGTCAACGGTGAGGTGGTCCAGCGAAATCTCGTGCACATGGGTGAGGTAGGGGGCGGGATCGACGTCATGTTCGGCCATGAGCCCGGCGAGGGTCGTGCCATAGCGTGTCCAGTAGTCGACGCGCATCCGGTTGGCCGTGTCGCGGTCGACGCCCACGGTGGACATGACCCAGTCGGTCATCCGCACCTCGATCTGGTCGAACAGCCGGGCCTCGGGCGGATAGAGGGTATTGTCGAGGTCGAAGACCCATTCGGTGACGTGAGAGAAGTGATGTGCGACCATGTTGCGGGTCTAGACCGGGTGCGACCGGCGCGCAACGTCCGATCCGTCGCTTGATCCCCGTGGCAAGGGCTGGCTATTGTCGGGCCAGGGACGAAGGATGCCAGTATGTCAGAGACGAAGCCACAGCAGAGCGATGCCTATCAGATGATCCTGGGGGCGATCGATACGGGCATTTACCGCCCCGGCGACCGGTTGGTGGAAAGCGAGCTTGCCGAGCGGTTCGGGGTGTCGCGGACGCCCATTCGCGAGGCGTTGCAGCGGCTGGAGACGCAATCACTTCTGGCGCGGGACGGGCGCAGTCTTATCGTGGCGTCGCTGGACCATAACGAGATGGCCGATCTTTACGTGGTGCGGAGCGAGTTGGAGGGGCTTGCGGCGCGGCTGGCGGCGCGGCATGCGACCGAGGAGGAGGTTCGGGTGTTGCAGCGCATGGTCGAGGAGGATCAGGCGCGGCTGAACGACCCGGCGGCGCTGGCGCGGTCGAACCGGCAGTTCCACCGGCAGGTGCATCTGGCCTCGCATAACCGGTTTCTGGTGCAGCAGCTCGACCTAGTCTATCGCTCGATGGCGCTGATGGCGACCACGTCGCTTGCGATCGAGGGGCGGGGCGAGATCGCGCAGGCCGAGCATGGGCGGATCGTCGAGGCCATCGCCGCCGGCGACGGGGACAAGGCCGCGGCGGCGTTCCGGGCGCATATCTCGCATGCCTTCGAAAGCCGGTTGCGGCAGAACGCCGAGGCCGTGACCTGAGGTCAGGGGCCGGGTTTGCCGGCGGACAGGCCGTGCCGGGTCTTGTCCCAGAAGAACGGCCGGGCGGCGATGCCCGCGATGGCGCGGTAGGACGCGATGGCCGCCAGCGGGAAATAGAAGATGGTGAGCGGCACCCAGGGGATCAGCCAGCGGTCCTTTGATGTGGACAGTGCGACCATGGCGGCGCCCATGTTCACCGCCTCCGACAGGAGGAAGAACGCGGCCAGTCCGACGAGTGTCGGGGCCGGGACCATGCTTTCCAGCGGGTGGTGGATCCCGAGGGGGATGAGCCAGAAGCTCCACAGCAGCGGGGCCATGAGGAACAGGATCGTGGTGCCGAGGAACATCACCTGAAATCCCAGGAATTGCCGCGGGCCCAGCTCGCGCCAAAGGCGGAGGGGGTTGCGCATGTGCACGGCCCAGGTCAGGGCGTAGCCCTTGAGCCAGCGCGACCTTTGCCGGATCCACGGGCGCAGATGGCAATTGGCCTCTTCCAGCGTCGTCGTCTCGACCAGTTCGGTCCGCCAGCCATGGCGGGCGAGCCGAATGCCCAGATCGGCGTCTTCGGTGACGTTATGGGCGTCCCATCGTCCCAATTCCTCGAGCGCGGGACGGCGGAAGAACAGGCTTGTCCCGCCAAGGGGGACGGCGAAACCGAGCCGGGCGAGGCCGGGGAGAAAGATCCGGAACCAGGCGGCATAGTCGATGGTGAAGCAGCGCGCGAGCCAGTTCTGGCCCGGATTGTAGAAATCGAGACAGCCCTGCAGGCAGACCACATCGGGTGCTGCCATGGCGAAGTGGCGGGCGATCTTGCGCAACTGGTCGGGATCGGGCGCATCTTCGGCGTCATAGACACCGATGATGTCGCCGCGCGCGAAGTCGAGCGCGAAGTTCAGGGCGCGAGGTTTTGTCTGGAGCGTTCCCCGGGGCACGGTGACGAGGCGGGCGGAGGGGATCAGCCCCCCGGTCAGCGCGTCCGAGGTACAGGCGTCGCCCGCTTCGACGATCATGCAGATGTCGAGCCGGTCCTTCGGGATAATCGAGGGCGTTGAGATGGCCCATGAGGTGGCCGGTTATGTCGGCCTCGCGCAGGAGCGGCACCAGAAGCGAGATCCGGGGCCAGTCGTCGAGGCCGAGATCGGGGGGCGGGGGTGCTGGCGGGCGGCACAGGCGGACGAAGAGCGCCGCGATCCGGAGCGTGGTCATGCCCGCGAGCGAGAGTATCACGAGGCCGGTGAGAAGGGCCAGCATCGGGGCGGGGGCGAGGAACGCGCCAGCCAGCAGGACCGCCACGAGGCCCGTGATGACGGTGCCCATCTGGCGCGGTTGCCAGTTGCGCAGGCTGTGGTGGTCGGCCGGGCGCGCCTCTGCCATGCGGGTCAGGGTCGGGGCATGTTGGGCAAGGATCGTTTCGGTGATCTCGTCCTCGTCGCCCACCGCCATGCGCACCGGGCCGAGCACCTGTTCGAGGATCGGACGGTCGGTTTCGAACCGCTGCGGGCGGGAGGTGGCGACGATGGTGAAGGCGCCGTTCCGGGTGAGGGGGACAAGTCCCAGCCGCAGGCAGATGTCGGGTTTCAGGAGCGCCGTCAGGGCCGGGTCGCTGACCGCGGCGAGATCGCGCGCGCGCCAGACGCCCTTTTGCAGCGCCAGCCCGCGGGCGAGCGCGTTTTCCGAGACCATATGCTCGGACAGAAGGATGACGCCCAGGGGCTGTGGGCGGGATGTGCCCTGCAGGATCAGGGCGCGGTCGAGGTTGGCGGGCAGGAGCGCCCCGGTGCGGACAAGGATTTCGCCGATCGGGCAAGCGGGCCATGGGGAGCTTGCATCGAGAAGTCCCAGATCCCACGGTGCGGCAGGCGTCTGTGTGGGACGCCCCTCCTGTAACCGCGCTGGCAGTGCCGACATGACCATCCCCTTCGGATCTCGCACGAGACCGCAGAGTGTTGGGACCGGCAGGGTTAACAAACAATTAATTACGGGTCGGATCGGGCCCAAATGCCCGGACTTCCAGCGAAAAAACCGAAGTTTTATCGCGACTTGCAACCTATGCGGGTGTTTTTGGGTGGAGGTCGCGCCGGCGGATCAGGCCGCCGACATGGCCTCGGCAAAGCGTTCGAACAGGTAGTAGCTGTCCTGCGGTCCGGGGCTGGCCTCGGGGTGATACTGCACCGAGAAGACCGGGCGGTCGATCATCCGGATGCCGCAATTCGACCCGTCGAACAGCGACACATGGGTTTCCCGGACCGTTTCCGGCAGGGTCTGGCTGTCCACGGTGAAGCCATGGTTCATCGACGTAATCTCGACCTTGCCGGTTTCGAGATCCTTCACCGGATGGTTCGCGCCGTGATGGCCGTGGTTCATCTTGATGGTGGTTGCGCCAAGGGCGAGGGCCAGCATCTGATGCCCGAGGCAGATGCCGAAAACGGGGATCGGGCTGCGGTCGAGCACGTCGCGGATCATCGGCACCGCGTATGCGCCGGTCGCGGCCGGGTCGCCGGGGCCGTTGGAGAGGAACAGCCCGTCGGGATTGAGGGCGAGAACGTCATCGGCCGTGGCCGTGGCGGGCAGGACCGTGACGTCGCAACCGGCGCTGGCGAGGCAGCGCAGGATATTGCGTTTGGCGCCATAGTCGATTGCCACGACCTTGTGTTTCGCGGCGGTCTGGCGGGAATAGCCCTCGGGCCATGCCCAGCGCATCTCGTCCCAGCGATAGGACTGCGCGCAGGTCACGTCCTTGGCAAGGTCGAGACCTTCGAGGCCCGGGAAGGCGCGGGCCGAGGCCACGAGCGCCTCGAGATCGAATTTTCCGTCGGGGTTGTGGGCGAGGGCGATATGGGGCGCGCCCTGCTGTCGGATCGCGCGCGTCAGACGCCGCGTGTCGAGACCGCCGATGCCGATACGGTTGCGGCGCGTGAGCCAGCTTGTCAGGTGCTCCGTGGCGCGCCAGTTCGACGGCTCGGTCGGATCCCATTTGACGACCATGCCCGCGGCCACAGGCTCGGCGGTTTCGTCGTCATCGGGGTTCACGCCGACATTGCCGATATGGGGGAAGGTGAAGGTCACGACCTGCCCGGCATAGGAAGGGTCGGTCATGATTTCCTGATAGCCGGTCATCGCGGTGTTGAAGCAGAGCTCGGCCACGGTGTTTCCGGTGGCGCCGAAACCGATGCCGTAGAAGATCGTGCCATCGGCAAGTGCAAGGCAGGCTGTCGGGGTCCGGCTGGGCATCGTGTGCGGTCCTGTTCTTGATCGCGCATGTCCTACGGTGCCGACACGATAGGGTCAAGCGGGGCGCGCGGGGCGGTTTCGCGGCGAGTCACCCTGTCCCTTGTCCTGCGGGGCGGGCAGGGCTATATCACGCCTTCGCCATTTCGCCCGGGGATGAGAGATACCATGGAATTGAGAGCGCGCATATCGGACGCATTGAAGGATGCGATGAAGGCCAAGGACGCGGCACGCCTGTCGACGCTGCGGCTGATCAACGCCGCGATCAAGGATCGCGACATCGCGCTGCGGGGCGATGGGCGCGACGATGGCGTCACCAGCGACGAAGTACTTCAGATTCTGGGCAAGATGGTGAAGCAGCGGCAGGAAAGCGCGCGGGCCTATGAAGAGGGCGGGCGGCTTGAACTGGCCGAGAAGGAGCGTTCGGAAATCGTCGTGATCGAGGATTTCCTGCCCAAGCAACTGTCCGAGGATGAGGTTGCCGCCGCGATCGACAAGGCCGTGAAGACGACGGGCGCCGAATTGATCCGCGATATGGGCAAGGTCATGGGCGAGTTGAAGGGCAAGTATACCGGGCAGATGGATTTCAGCCAGGTGGGCCCGATGGTCAAGGATCGGCTGGGCTGACCTCAGGTCGGTTGCGTCGTGCGCAGACGCGCGAGCAGGTCGGTCAGGCGGTCGTAGAGGTCGACGCGCTCTTCGGGGCTCAGGAATGCGCCCAGTTCCACTTCGCGCCCGCCGCCTTTCAACGTCAGGTAATGTTCGACCGGTTTGGCGCCGGGATGCAGGTGGACCGACACCCAATAGGTGTTTGCCGCCCATTGCAGGATCTTGCCGCGCGGTTCCTTGCGGATCAGTTCGATGCGTTCGGGCGTGAGCGTCAGGATCTCGGTGAGTTGCGCGTCGCGCCGGTTTCGGTCGATGGCGTACCAGAGACCCCAGATCGCGATGGCGAAGAACGGCAGGAGGCCCCAGAGCACCGGGGACCCCAGGACCGCCAGAAGCGGCACCGCGATCATCGCGAGGGTCGCGCCCATGAACACCACGAAGCCCTGCGGCGTCATGGACTGATGCGGGGTCAGGGTGAGCGTCGGAGGCTCGGTCGTGTCGGTCAGGCGGTAGGGCATGGCGGGAGATTAGGCCTGGCCGTGGCCATGTAAACTGCCAAAGCGTCGCGGTGAAGGATTTCGCGCGGGCAGTGGCCGATGGCGGCTCTGCGGGTCGGGGCGGACAAGGGCAATCTCCTGATGCGGGAGGCAGTCAATCAGCGCAGCTTCGATTGATTCAGGTCATGACCGCAGATGGCCGATGAAGGTACGGTCACAGGGCAACGAATAGGGGAGGAATGTGATGCAACGGTTCTTTGCGACGCTTGTCATCGCAGCGCTTGCCGGGCCTGTCAGCGCCGAGGGCATAACGACCTACAAGATTGACGGCAGCTTCGAGGATGCGACATTTGCGGTTGAGAGCGCGATCGTCGGGCGCGGCCTTGTCATCGACTATGTCAGCCATGTGGGCGAAATGCTTGCCCGCACCGGGGCGGACGTGGGGAGTGACGTCGAGCTGTTCGCGGCGGCGGATGTTTTCCTGTTCTGTTCGGCGGTCACCTCGCGCAACGTGATGGAAGCCGACCCGATGAACATCGCCTATTGTCCCTATGGCATCTTCGTGGCGGATACGGGCGACGAGGTCATGGTGGGGTTCAGAAACCTCCCCGAGGGCGCCATGCAGGAGGTGCAGGCGCTGTTGGACGAGATTGCCCGGGAGGCCGCCGGCAACTAGCGCCGGCGTACCTGCGTCGGTGCGGATCGCAGCGCGTATGCTGTCGCGGGCTGTTTTGCTGGGGTGGCCGGATCGTTGACCGCGGCCCATGCCGCGATGTCGCGATCCGCGGCGTTTCTCAGACGGATGTATCCAGAATTGTCGGAACAGAATGGCAGCGTCAGCCTTTTGCCGGAGGCTGTCCGGCGGGGGATTGCGGTTGCAGGCCGAAATTGAAAGGGCCCCGGCGATGCCGGGGCCCTTTGAGGATTGTGCCTGGACTGCGTCAGCTCAGGAGTTTCTTTTCCAGTCGCTCGGCGCGTGGATGCTGCTCATGCTGAAAGTCCCACATGTCCTGTGTTGGCAGCGTTTCGAACGTGTGTTCGGGCGGCGGCGAGGGCAGGGTCCATTCCAGCGTGTCGGCATGCTCGTTCCAGTAGTTGTTCTCGGTCACGCGCTTGCCGTAGCGAAGCGTGTAGAAGACGATACCGATGAAGAACACGAAGGAGGCGAAGGCCAGGAAGGCGCCGATCGACGACACGTAGTTCCAGTAGGCGAAGGCCTCTGGGTAGTCGATGTAGCGGCGCGGCATGCCCTGACGACCCAGGAAGTGCTGCGGGAAGAAGGTGAGGTTCGAACCGATGAACATCATCCAGAAGTGCAGCTTGCCGGCCCATTCGGGGTACTGACGTCCCGACATCTTGCCGATGTAGAAGTAGACCCCGGCGAAGATGCAGAACACCGCGCCCAGCGACATCACGTAGTGGAAGTGCGCCACGACGTAATAGGTGTCGTGATAGGCCCGGTCGACGCCTGCCTGCGACAGGACGATGCCGGTCACGCCGCCGACGGTGAACAGGAACAGGAAGCCGAAGGCCCAGAGCATCGGTGTCTTGAACTCCACCGACCCGCCCCACATGGTGGCGATCCACGAGAAGATCTTGACCCCTGTCGGCACCGCGATGACCATCGTGGCCAGCATGAAGTAGGTCTGCTGACGCAGGGACATGCCCACGGTGTACATGTGGTGCGCCCAGACCACGAAGCCCAGCGCGCCGATCGCGATCAGCGCCCAGACCATCGGCAGGTAGCCGAAGATGGGCTTGCGCGAGAAGGTGGCGATCACGTGGCTGATGATGCCGAAGCCGGGCAGGATGATGATGTAGACCTCGGGATGGCCGAAGAACCACAGGATGTGCTGGTAGAGGATCGGGTCACCGCCACCGGCCGGATCAAAGAAGGTGAAGCCGAAGTTCCGGTCCATCAGAAGCATGGTGATCGCGCCCGCCAGAACCGGCAGGGCCAGAAGGATCAGCCATGCGGTGACGAAGATCGACCACGAGAAGAGCGGCACTTTGAACAGCGTCATGCCCGGGGCGCGCATGTTCAGGAAGGTGGTGATCATGTTGATCGCGCCGAGGATCGAAGAGGCACCCGAGACGTGGACCGCGAAGATCGCGAGATCCATCGAATAGCCGCCTTCGTTGGTGGACAGCGGCGGGTAGAGCACCCAGCCCACGCCGGAACCAAGCTGTTCGTTGCCACCGGGCGACAGGATCGAGGCCACGGCGAGCGATGTGCCGGCCACGTAGAGCCAGAAGGACAGGTTGTTCAGTCGCGGGAACGCCATGTCGGGCGCGCCGATCTGAAGCGGCATGAAGTAGTTGCCGAAGCCGCCGAAGAGCGCCGGGATCACGACGAAGAACATCATCAGGATGCCGTGGCCGGTGATCAGGACGTTCCAGAGGTGGCCGTTGGGGGTACAGACCTCGCCTGCGGCGGCAGCGGTCATCCGTGCGCCTTCGAGGCACATGTACTGGACGCCCGGCTCCATCAGCTCCATCCGCATGTAAACGGTGAAGGCGACGGCGATGAAGCCCACCACGCCGGAGGTGAACAGATAAAGGATGCCGATGTCTTTGTGGTTCGTCGACATGAACCAGCGGGTGAAGAATCCACGCTCGTCGTGACCCTCGTGCCCGTGAACGGTGGCGTCTGCGGCCATTACGTCTCTCCTGATTGGCTACGCGCGGGGACGACTCGCACCCCTGCGTTATTTTGAATGTGTTTCTAGAGGGGTGGGGCGGCGGCGGCAACCCGGGGTTTGCCCCGAGAGGCGGTAAAATTGTCTCACCCCCGCGGGAGGCAGCGAGGCGGTTGGAGATGTTCGGGGTTGAAGTGGCGACTGATCTCGGATTGAAGCAAGCGTGTGCGCCGGATCGAGGGGGCTTCGTGCGGTATGGCGTGGGCACGGGTCGGGCTTGATGGGCCCGGGATCGCCAGCGTCCGGCCATTGTCCGCAAAGAGTGAGGCAAGCGCCGGCAGACCTGTTGACACCCCAAACGACTCCTTCTATACGGCGCGGACTTCGGTACCCGGGCCTATGGTCTGGCCGCCGTTTACAGGAATGAAGTGGTCAAGATCCGGGCCCCAGGCCCCGATCCTCTGGAGACCCTCCGCGTCGCGCCCGCGAATTCATGGGCGCGCCTGCGGTTTTTCTCGTTTTGCGGACGCGCAAACCGGGGCCAGGACGAACCGGGGTGCGCGCGCCCCAGATGATTGAAGTGTTGCAACACGGGGATAGAACCGGAATGCCAACGATCCAACAGCTGATCCGCAAGCCGCGGCAGCCAAAAGTAAAACGCTCGAAGTCGCTGCACCTCGAGGGATGCCCTCAGAAGCGTGGCGTATGTACGCGCGTCTATACAACGACTCCGAAGAAGCCGAACTCGGCCATGCGGAAGGTCGCCAAGGTGCGCCTGACCAATGGCTTCGAGGTCATCTCCTACATCCCCGGTGAGAGCCACAACCTTCAGGAGCACTCCGTGGTCCTGATCCGTGGCGGCCGGGTCAAAGACCTTCCGGGTGTCCGTTACCACATCCTGCGTGGTGTTCTGGATACCCAGGGCGTCAAAGACCGTAAGCAGCGTCGTTCGAAATACGGCGCGAAGCGTCCGAAGTAAGAGGAAGAACAGATGTCCCGTCGTCACGCCGCCGAAAAGCGCGAAGTCCTGCCCGACGCCAAATATGGCGATAAGGTTCTGACGAAGTTCATGAACAACCTGATGACCGACGGCAAGAAGTCGGTCGCGGAACGCATCGTCTACAATGCGTTCGACCGGGTCGAGGCGAAGCTGAAGAAGTCGCCGCTCGAGGTGTTCCACGAGAGCCTCGACAACATCAAACCGTCGGTCGAGGTCCGCTCGCGCCGCGTGGGTGGTGCGACCTATCAGGTTCCCGTCGAAGTGCGCCCCGAGCGCCGCGAAGCGCTTGCGATCCGCTGGCTGATCAACGCCTGCCGTGCGCGCAACGAGAACACGATGGAAGAGCGTCTTGCCGGTGAGCTGACCGATGCCGTGAACGGCCGCGGGTCCGCCGTGAAGAAGCGCGAAGACACGCACAAGATGGCCGACGCCAACAAGGCGTTCAGCCACTATCGCTGGTAACCGTTGAAACGCCGTTTCGGCGACTGACTTAGAGGCACCATTCAAATGGCACGCGACTATCCGCTCGAGCGCTACCGCAATTTCGGCATCATGGCCCATATCGATGCAGGCAAGACCACCTGCACCGAGCGCATCCTGTTCTACACCGGCAAGTCCCACAAGATCGGCGAAGTCCATGACGGCGCCGCCACGATGGACTGGATGGAGCAGGAGCAGGAACGCGGGATCACGATCACCTCGGCTGCAACCACCACTTTCTGGGAGCGGACCGAGGACGGGACCGAGCCGCAGACGCCGAAGCACCGTTTCAACATCATCGACACGCCCGGCCACGTGGACTTCACCATCGAAGTCGAGCGTTCGCTTGCCGTTCTCGACGGTGCCGTCGCCGTTCTCGACGCCAACGCAGGTGTCGAGCCCCAGACCGAAACCGTCTGGCGGCAGGCCGACCGTTACAAGGTGCCGCGCATCGTGTTCGTCAACAAGATGGACAAGATCGGTGCGGATTTCTGGAACTGCGTCCGCATGATCAAGGACCGGACCGGTGCGACACCTGCGCCGATCCAGATGCCGATCGGGGCCGAGGATCAGCTTGAGGGCATGATCGACCTGATCACGATGGAAGAGTGGACGTGGCGCGGCGAAGACCTTGGCGCCACCTGGACCCGTCAGCCAATCCGGGCCGAACTCGCCGAAAAGGCCGCGGAAATGCGCGCCGAACTGGTCGAGATCGCGGTCGAGATGGATGACGACGTGATGGAGCAGTACCTGGAGGGCAACGAGCCCGACGTCGCCACGCTGCGTCGCCTGATCCGCAAGGGCACGCTGTCGATGTCCTTTGTGCCGGTTCTGTGTGGGTCCGCCTTCAAGAACAAGGGTGTGCAGCCGCTTCTGAACGCCGTGATCGACTTCCTTCCCGGTCCGCTGGACGTGCCGGCCTATATGGGCTTCAGCCCGGATGACGAGACGGAAACCCGGAACATCGCGCGCTCTGCCGATGACAACCAGCCCTTCGCGGCGCTGGCGTTCAAGATCATGAACGACCCGTTCGTCGGCTCGCTCACCTTTACGCGGATCTATTCGGGTCAGCTCAAGAAGGGTGACGGCATTCTCAACACCACCAAGGGCAAGCGCGAGCGCATTGGCCGGATGATGATGATGCATTCGAACAACCGCGAGGAAATCGACGAAGCGTTTGCGGGCGACATCATCGCGCTGGCCGGTCTGAAGGACACGACGACGGGCGACACCCTGTCGGATGCCCAGAAGCAGGTCGTTCTTGAAACGATGACCTTCCCCGATCCGGTGATCGAGATCGCGGTCGAGCCCAAGACGAAGGCCGACCAGGAGAAGATGTCCCAGGGACTTCAGCGGCTTGCGGCCGAGGATCCGTCCTTCCGCGTAGAGACCGATATCGAGTCCGGTCAGACGATCATGAAGGGCATGGGCGAACTTCACCTGGACATTCTGGTTGACCGTCTGAAGCGCGAATTCAAGGTCGAAGCCAATATCGGTTCGCCGCAGGTGGCCTATCGCGAGACGATTTCGCGCGAGGTCGAGCACACCTATACCCACAAGAAGCAGTCGGGTGGGTCGGGTCAGTTCGCCGAAGTGAAGCTTGTGATTTCGCCGACAGAGCCGGGTGAAGGCTACTCGTTCGAAAGCCGGATCGTGGGCGGCGCGGTGCCGAAGGAATACATCCCCGGTGTCGAAAAGGGCATCAAGTCGGTCATGGACTCCGGTCCGCTGGCAGGCTTCCCGGTCATCGACTTCAAGGTGGCACTGATCGACGGCAAGTTCCACGACGTGGACTTCAGCGTTCTGGCATTCGAGATCGCTGGCCGTATGGGCATGCGCGAAGGCATGAAGAAGGCCGGTGCGAAGCTTCTGGAACCGATCATGAAGGTCGAGGTCGTCACGCCCGAGGAATTCACCGGTGGGATCATCGGGGATCTGACCTCGCGTCGTGGACAGGTGCAGGGACAGGATTCTCGCGGCAATGCCAACGTGATCAACGCGATGGTGCCGCTGGCCAACATGTTCGGCTATATCAGCCAGTTGCGGTCGATGTCGTCGGGACGTGCGAACTTCACCATGCAGTTCGATCATTACGAACCGGTACCGCAGAACATCTCGGATGAAATTCAGGCGAAATACGCCTAACGCAGTCAACCCCCCGGACCCTTCCGGGGCGGATCAGATACCAAGGAGGCCATCATGGCAAAGGCAAAATTTGAACGTAACAAGCCGCATGTAAACATCGGCACGATTGGTCACGTTGACCACGGCAAGACGACGCTGACGGCTGCGATTACGAAGTATTTCGGTGATTTCAAGGCCTATGATCAGATCGACGCGGCGCCGGAGGAGAAGGCGCGGGGGATCACGATCTCGACGGCGCATGTGGAATACGAGACGCCGAACCGTCACTATGCCCATGTCGACTGCCCCGGCCACGCGGACTATGTGAAGAACATGATCACGGGTGCGGCGCAGATGGACGGCGCGATCCTGGTTGTGAACGCCGCCGACGGCCCGATGCCGCAGACGCGCGAGCACATTCTGCTGGCCAAGCAGGTTGGCGTGCCGGCGATGGTGGTGTTCATGAACAAGGTGGACCAGGTCGACGACGCCGAGCTTCTGGAGCTTGTCGAGATGGAGATCCGCGAGCTGCTGAACTCCTACGATTTCCCCGGCGACGACATTCCGATCATTTCGGGTTCGGCGCTTGCGGCGTTGGAAGGGCGTGACCCGGAGATCGGCGAGAACGCGATCCGGGCGCTGATGGAGGCCGTGGACAGCTACATCCCGACGCCGGAGCGCGCGGTGGACCAGCCGTTCCTGATGCCGGTCGAGGACGTGTTCTCGATCTCGGGCCGCGGCACGGTTGCGACGGGCCGGATCGAGCGTGGCGTGATCAAGGTCGGCGAAGAGATGGAGATCGTGGGGATCCGCGCGAACCAGAAGACGACCTGCACGGGCGTCGAGATGTTCCGCAAGCTTCTGGACCAGGGCGAGGCGGGCGACAACGTGGGCCTTCTGCTGCGCGGCATCGACCGCGAGGGGGTCGAGCGTGGCCAGGTTCTGTGCAAGCCCGGTTCGGTGAACCCGCATACGAAGTTCGAGGCCGAGGCCTATATCCTGACGAAGGAAGAGGGCGGCCGTCACACGCCGTTCTTCGCGAACTACCGGCCGCAGTTCTACTTCCGGACGACGGATGTGACCGGCACCGTGAACCTGCCCTCGGGCACGGAGATGGTGATGCCGGGCGACAACCTGAAGTTCGAGGTCGAGCTGATCGCGCCGATCGCGATGGAGCAGGGCCTCCGCTTCGCCATCCGCGAAGGCGGCCGCACCGTCGGCGCAGGCGTCGTCTCCAAAATCCTCGACTGAGGATACCGGGGCGCGTAGCGACCAAGAACAGCGCCCCGGGCCATGTCCCGGGGCACGATAACAAGAAGTTCGATGTGGCGCACAAGGCTCCACCTCTCAACGTGAAAGGCTAGATCCATGGCAATCGCCAGCCAGAATATCCGAATCCGGCTCAAGGCGTTCGATTACCGCGTCCTCGATGCGTCGACGCAGGAGATCGTGAACACCGCGAAGCGGACCGGCGCCCAGGTGCGCGGGCCCATTCCGCTGCCGAACAACATCGAGAAATTCACCGTTCTGCGTGGACCCCACGTGGACAAGAAGTCGCGTGACCAGTTCGAAATCCGGACCCACAAGCGTCTTCTCGATATCGTAGATCCGACCCCGCAGACGGTGGACGCGCTGATGAAGCTCGACCTCGCCGCCGGCGTGGATGTCGAGATCAAGTTGCAGTCGTAAAGGAGGGCATGGATATGCTGCGCTCTGGCGTGATCGCAAAGAAGGTGGGCATGACGCGCATCTTCCAGGAAGATGGAAAGCAGGTGCCCGTCACCGTTCTGCAGCTTGATGGCTTGCAGGTCGTGGCGAACCGCACCGCGGAAAAAGACGGGTATTCGGCGGTTCAGCTGGGTGCCGGTACGGCCAAGGCCAAGCGCACGTCGAAGGCGATGCGCGGACATTTCGCCGTGGCCAAGGTGGAACCGAAGCGCAAGATCGCGGAATTCCGGGTCGATCCGGAAAACCTGATCGATGTGGGCGAGGAAATCACCGCGAACCACTATTTCGAGGGTCAGTATGTCGACGTGAGCGGCACCTCGATCGGTAAAGGGTTTCAGGGCGCGATGAAGCGCTGGAACTTCGGTGGTCTGCGCGCCTCGCACGGCGTGTCGATCAGCCACCGGTCGCATGGTTCGACCGGTCAGTGTCAGGACCCCGGCCGTGTGTTCAAGGGCAAGAAGATGGCCGGACACATGGGCGCGGCCCGCGTGACCACGCAGAACCTGCAGGTCGTCAAGACCGATGCCGACCGTGGCCTGATCATGGTCAAGGGCGCTGTTCCCGGTTCCAAGGGTGGCTGGGTGACGATCAAGGACGCGGTGAAGAAGCCGGTTCCCGAGAACGTGATCCTGCCCGCCGCGCTGAAATCGGCGGCTGCGGAAGCTGCGAAAGCCGCGGAAGCAGCTGCGGCTGCCGCTGCGGCCGAGGCCGAAGCGGAAGCCAAGCGTCTGGCCGATGAACAGGCTGCAGCCGAAGAGGCCGCATTGCAGGCGGCAGAGGCCGATATCGCATCGGATAAAGCAGGCGACGCCGGAGAGGGCGCAGCCGAGAAGAAGGACGGTGAGGAATGAAACTCGACGTGATCAATCTGGACGGCAAGAAGGCCGGTTCGGTCGATCTCGGCGACGAGATCTTTGGTCTTGAGCCGCGCGCCGACATCCTTCACCGCGTCGTCCGCTGGCAGCGCAACAATGCGCAGGCCGGCACGCACAAGGTCAAGACCCGGTCGGAGACAAGCTATTCGACCAAGAAGATCTATCGCCAGAAGGGCACCGGTGGCGCACGCCACGGCGACCGGAATGCGCCGATCTTCCGCAAGGGTGGTGTCTACAAGGGCCCGACGCCCCGCAGCCACGGCCACGACCTTACCAAGAAGTTCCGCAAGCTGGGACTTCGCCATGCGCTTTCGTCGAAAGCCAAGACCGGGAACCTCGTGATCCTGGACGAGGCCAGCGCGGCGGAACCGAAGACCGCGGCACTTGCCAAGAAGGTTCGCGAGTTGGGCTGGAAGCGGGCACTGATCATCGATGGGGCGGAAGTGAACGAGAATTTCGTTCGTGCCGCCGCGAATATCGAAGGTCTGGACGTGCTGCCGTCGATGGGCGCGAATGTCTATGACATCCTCAAGCGTGACACTCTGGTGATCACGAAGGCGGGTGTCGAAGCACTGGAGGCTCGGTTGAAATGAGCGCGAAGGCAGAACTCTATGACGTGATCCGCAAGCCGA
This sequence comes from uncultured Alphaproteobacteria bacterium, assembly GCA_963698645.1. Classification (GTDB taxonomy): domain Bacteria; phylum Pseudomonadota; class Alphaproteobacteria; order Rhodobacterales; family Rhodobacteraceae; genus Ovoidimarina. Next base: position 365,271 of record CAVORP010000001.1, on the reverse strand, counting down.
TCATCACCGAAAAGGCCACGATGGCGTCCGAGAATGGCGCGGTCGTGTTCGAGGTGTCGATGGATGCGAACAAGCCGCAGATCAAGGAAGCCGTCGAGGCGCTGTTCGGCGTCAAGGTGAAGGCCGTGAACACGACCATCACCAAGGGCAAGACCAAGCGGTTCCGGGGCAAGCCCGGACGTCGCAAGGACGTGAAGAAGGCCTATGTGACCCTCGTCGAGGGGAACACGATTGACGTGACCACCGGTCTCTAATATCAGGCCGCAACCCTTGGCCCCGGATCTCCGGGGCCTTGGTTATTTCTAAACCGCCCTTTGGGGCAACGAAGCAAAACGGAAGACAGAAAGCATGGCACTCAAGTCGTATAAACCGACGACGCCTGGCCAGCGAGGGCTGGTTCTGATCGACCGTTCGGAGCTTTGGAAAGGCCGCCCGGTCAAGGCCCTCACCGAGGGTTTGACCAAGAATGGCGGACGGAACAATACCGGACGGATCACGATGCGCCGCAAGGGCGGCGGGGCGAAGCGTCTTTATCGCATTGTCGATTTCAAGCGTACCAAGCACGATATGGAAGCGGTGGTTGCGCGGATCGAATATGACCCGAACCGGACCGCATTCATCGCGCTGGTCCAGTATACCGATGGCGAGCAGGCCTATATCCTGGCGCCGCAGCGGTTGGCCGTGGGTGACAAGATCATCTCGGGCGCGAAGGTCGATGTGAAGCCGGGCAACGCGATGCCGTTCTCGGGCATGCCGATCGGCACGATCGTGCACAATATCGAGATGAAGCAGGGTAAGGGCGGCCAGATCGCCCGCGCTGCCGGCACCTATGCCCAGTTCGTGGGTCGCGATGGCGGCTATGCGCAGATCCGTTTGTCCTCCGGCGAATTGCGCCTGGTGCGTCAGGAATGCATGGCGACGGTTGGTGCGGTGTCGAACCCCGACAATTCGAACCAGAACCTCGGCAAGGCCGGCCGGAACCGCAACAAGGGCATCCGCCCGAGCGTGCGCGGCGTGGTCATGAACCCGATCGACCACCCCCATGGTGGTGGTGAAGGCCGGACCTCGGGTGGTCGTCACCCGGTGACGCCCTGGGGCAAGCCGACCAAGGGTGCCCGCACCCGCAACAAGAACAAGGCGTCGTCGAAGCTGATCATCCGCTCGCGTCACGCCAAGAAGAAGGGCCGCTAACATGAGCCGTTCAGTATGGAAGGGCCCCTTCGTCGACAGCTATGTCCTGAAGAAGGCCGAGAAAACCCGGGAATCGGGCCGCAACGAAGTGATCAAGATCTGGTCGCGCCGTTCGACCATCCTGCCGCAGTTCGTTGGTCTGACCTTCGGGGTCTACAACGGGCACAAGCATATCCCCGTGAACGTCACCGAGGACATGATCGGCCAGAAGTTCGGTGAATACTCGCCGACGCGGACCTATTACGGGCACGCCGCCGACAAGAAAGCGAAGAGGAAGTAAGTCATGGGCAAGGAAAAGAATCCGCGCCGCGTGGCGGACAACGAAGCGATGGCGAAGCTGCGCATGCTGCGCACCAGCCCGCAGAAGCTAAACCTCGTTGCAGCGATGATCCGCGGCAAGAAGGTGGACAAGGCCCTTTCGGACCTCACCTTCTCGAAGAAGCGTATCTCGGACGATGTGAAGAAATGCCTTCAGTCGGCCATCGCCAATGCGGAAAACAACCACAACCTTGACGTGGACGAGTTGATCGTTGCCGAGGCCTATGTTGGCAAGAACCTGACCATGAAGCGCGGCAAGCCGCGCGCCCGTGGCCGGTTCGGCAAGATCGTCAAGCCGTTCGCCGAGCTTACCATCAAGGTCCGCCAGGTGGACGAAACAGTCGGGGAGCAAGCCTAATGGGACATAAAGTCAATCCGATCGGCATGCGCCTTCAGGTCAACCGCACCTGGGACAGCCGCTGGTACGCCGATACGAAGGATTATGGGGATCTTCTTCTGGAAGACCTCAAGATCCGGGAATTCATCAAGGAAGAGTGCAAGCAGGCGGGCGTGTCCCGCGTGATCATCGAGCGTCCGCACCGCAAGTGCCGCGTGACCGTTCATACCGCACGTCCCGGTGTGATCATCGGCAAGAAAGGCGCGGATATCGAGACGCTGCGCAAGAAGCTTGCCGCGATGACCGATAGCGAGCTGCACCTGAACATCGTCGAAGTGCGCAAGCCCGAGCTGGACGCCGCGTTGGTCGCGGAAAGCATCGCCCAGCAGCTTGAGCGCCGGGTGTCGTTCCGTCGCGCGATGAAGCGGTCGGTTCAGAACGCCATGCGCATGGGTGCCCTGGGGATCCGGGTGAACGTCGCGGGCCGCCTGGGTGGCGCCGAGATCGCGCGGACCGAATGGTATCGCGAGGGTCGGGTGCCGCTGCACACGCTGCGCGCCGATATCGACTATGCGCTGGCCGAAGCGAAGACGCCCTATGGCATCATCGGGATCAAGGTCTGGATCTTCAAAGGCGAGATCATGGAGCACGATCCTGCGGCACGCGATCGTAAGGCACAGGAACTCCAGGACGGCCCAGCCCCACGCGGTGCTGGTGGCGGTCGCCGGAATTAAGGAGCGAACGAGATGCTGCAACCAAAGCGCACGAAATTCCGCAAGATGCACAAGGGCCGCATCCGCGGCGAAGCCAAGGGCGGGTCTGACCTGAACTTTGGCACCTATGGGCTCAAAGCGGTCGAGCCGGAGCGCATCACCGCGCGCCAGATCGAAGCCGCCCGCCGGGCCATGACGCGTCACATGAAGCGTCAGGGTCGCGTCTGGATCCGGATCTTCCCCGACACCCCGATCACGGCGAAGCCGATCGAAGTGCGGATGGGTAAGGGCAAGGGTTCGGTCGACCGCTGGGCCGCCAAGGTCAAGCCCGGCCGGATCATGTTCGAGATCGACGGCGTCAACGACGCCATCGCCCGCGAGGCCCTGCGCCTTGCCGCGATGAAGCTGCCGATCAAGACCCGGACGGTGGTTCGCGAGGACTGGTAAGTCTCACTGCAGCGTGCGGTGTAGCGAGATCGCGAAGCGATCTGCGGGCCGTCACAGTCGCAGGCTCGGCGAAAGGTGAAAGCCCCCGCCGAGGAAACCGGCGGGGGCTTTTGGATTGAGTTTCGTTATGGGCATCAGGAATGTCATATTCGGAAGCAATATCATTGAAACGTAATTGGCCACGCAAGCTTCGTCAGAAGATGGCATGGATGCGGCAGGTCATTTGGTTTGGGCTGGCAGTTATCTCAAGTGTGCAGAGATCAAATTAGCTTCTGCGAAAATGACTGGCAGATTGATCTGCTGTGTTCGCAGGTCCAATCATGCAGATTGTTGGCATTACAACGGAACTCACATTGAAGGCGCTGTTGAAGGAAATGGAGAAGAGCAAGCGGAGTTGAAGAAAGTTAGCCACAACACCTATGAGGCTTACCTGAGGGCGAGAGTTCTTCGTTGACGAACCGAGTTTTATCAAGCTAGTGATGTCCAATACTTCGCATTTGGAGGTACCAACTGAAGATTGTCGGGCGAGTCATCGCAAAGGGCGAAGATGATCCCGAAGTCCGGTGGCGCGTGTTCTTTGACCACTTAAAGATTTCAGATGAATTCATATGATCGACCTTACCGCAGCAGATATCTAAGGCCGGGGCCTATCGTGTTGCCTGAACCGCTAATTCTGCTAGCAGGAATTAAGATCTTGCAGTCCGCTATGAGAGAGAGGTGCGATCTAGAACCTCTCGCAGGAGCATCAATCTGAGCTTGTTGAGCCTCTTGCTGTTAGCGGAAGCAACAGATTTTTGTCGCGAAATACCTCGGAGACCAACTCAACAATGCCCCAAGTCACACCTCTCTTCGTCACCCCCCTTTACCGCGCAGCGCTTGCCGATCTTGGTCCGGCGATCGAGCAGCAGGAGCTTGCTTGCCTCGTGTCTGTCGATTGCCGAAGATGACGAGGCGGGGCAGGACTGGTGCGAGCAGGAGGGGTTTCCGGGCTATACCTCTTATGCGAGCCTCACGGACCTGCCGTGGCGCTTTCCGATCTTTGCGGCGCTGAGGGAGGCGCTTGATGTCCATGTGGCGGCCTTTGTCGAGGAGCTGGACCTTGATCTGGGAGAGAAGGCGCTCACGCTCGAGGATCTCTGGATCAACATCCTGCCCGAGGGCGGGATCCATACCGGCCATATCCACCCGCATTCGGTGATCTCGGGGACGACCTATGTGGCGATGCCGGAGGGCGCAAGTGCGATCAAGTTCGAAGATCCGCGCCTGCCGATGATGATGGCGGCCCCGCCGCGCAAGAAGGACGCGCGCGAGGGCTTGCGGCAGTTCGTCTATGTGGCGCCCGATGTGGGCGATGTCCTGTTATGGGAAAGCTGGCTGCGCCATGAAGTGCCGATGAACATGGCGGAAGAAGAGCGGATCAGCGTGAGTTTCAATTACCGCTGGGATTAGATCCCGTTCAGGTAATAGCCGATTGCCTCGGCGATCTCTTGTTCCTCGTAGCCGAAATGAGAGACCACCACCGTGCGGAGCTGCCGGAAGGTGGCATGGGCGGTTTCGAAATTCGCATCCGTTGGGGCGTCGATCAGGGTGCGGGCGGCCGCTTCCAGCCGGATCAGCAACTCGTGCACGACCTTGTGCTCTTTCCGGAGCTGGGCCACGAGGGCGGTCAGCGCGTCATTGCCCTGCTGTTCCAGTTCGGGGAACATCGAGAATTCCTCGATGTTGTGGTGTATCGTCAGCACCTGGCACTGGTGGCCGCAGATCGTGCCCGCCGCTTCGAGGTTGCGGCGCATGTCGGTGGACAGGATGATCGCCGCGAGGTCTTCGGGGGGCGCATCGCCGGCGGCGATCCGGTCGAGCACGGCGGCGACGCGGGACATTTCCATCAGGTAGTGCCGGTGGATCGCGGCAAGCTGGCGTCCGTTGCGCCGATGCTGTTCGGTCGCGCGCGGGATTGGTGGCATTTTCGGGCGGGCGCTGTCGGGCAGGGTCAGCGCGTCGAGGGGGAGATGTGCAAGTTCCGTCATGCCCCGCGATATAGGTCGATTGCCGGTGCGGGCACAGGCCCAATCGGCGCAAATTTCGCCCATCGGGAGAAACCGCCTTTTTCCGCTTGCTTTATGGCCGTTCGCACCGTAAACGGCCCCCTCATCATGTACTCCACTGGAATCAGGGTGACGCTTCGGCGGCCTTCCGGTGATGTTGAAAGGAAGACAAGGCGATGAACGCCAATGACCTGCGTGACAAGACGCCCGACCAGCTTCGGGACGAACTTGCCAATCTGAAGAAAGAGGCTTTCAACCTGCGGTTCCAGCAGGCCACAAGCCAGCTTGAGAACACTGCCCGCATGCGCAACGTGCGCCGTGACGCGGCCCGTGTGAAGACCATTCTGAACGAAAAGGCAGCAGCCGCTGCTTCGGAGGCGTAAGCGATGCCCAAGAGAATCCTGTCCGGCACCGTCACGAGCGACAAGAACGACCAGACCGTCACCGTTCTGGTGGAACGTCGTTACACGCACCCGCTTCTGCACAAGACCGTGCGCGCGTCGAAGAAGTATCGCGCCCACGACCCGAAGAATACGTTCAAGACCGGCGACGCCGTCCGCATTCAGGAATGTGCGCCGATCTCGAAAACAAAACGCTGGGAGGTTGTGACCGCCTGAGGCAGTTGCAACACCCGGTTTGATCGAAACCCTGGGGAAAAGGCGATGATCGCCCCCCACAGGTCGGGAGAAACCAAATGATCCAGATGCAGACCAATCTGGATGTCGCTGACAACTCCGGTGCTCGCCGGGTTCAGTGCATCAAGGTCCTCGGCGGCTCGAAGCGGAAATACGCATCCGTGGGCGACATCATCGTGGTGTCGGTCAAGGAAGCCATCCCGCGCGGCCGTGTGAAGAAGGGCGATGTCCGCAAGGCCGTCGTCGTTCGGACCGCCAAGGAAGTGCGTCGCGAAGACGGCACCGCCATCCGGTTCGACCGGAATGCCGCCGTCATCCTCAACAACAACAACGAGCCCGTCGGTACCCGTATCTTCGGCCCGGTTGTTCGCGAATTGCGCGCCAAGAACTTCATGAAAATCATCTCGCTCGCCCCGGAGGTGCTGTAAGATGGCCGCTAAACTGAAAAAGGGCGACAAGGTCGTCGTACTGGCCGGCAAGGACAAGGGTAAGGAGGGAGAGATCTCTTCCGTTTCGCCCAAGACCGGGAAGGCCATCGTGGACGGCATCAACATCGCCATCCGTCACACCCGCCAGAGCCAGGCAAGTCAGGGTGGTCGCATTCCGCAGGCCATGCCCATCGATTTGTCGAACCTCGCGCTGGTAGATTCGAACGGCAAACCCACCCGCGTCGGCTTCCGCATGGATGGCGACCAGAAGGTGCGTTTCGCCAAGACCACGGGGGATGCGATCTGATGCTGGACGCCGCCAACTATACCCCGCGTCTCAAGACGCATTACCGCGACACCGTTCGCGCCGCTCTCAAGGAAGAGTTCGGCTACAAGAACGATATGCAGATCCCGCGGCTCGACAAGGTCGTGCTGAACATCGGCTGTGGCGCGGAAGCAGTCCGCGACTCGAAGAAGGCCAAATCGGCGCAGGAAGACCTGACGACGATCGCCGGCCAGAAAGCCGTGACCACGAAAGCCAAGAAGTCGATCGCCGGCTTCCGCGTTCGCGAAGAGATGCCGCTGGGTGCGAAAGTCACCCTGCGCGGTGACCGGATGTACGAATTCATGGATCGCCTGATCACCGTGGCGATGCCGCGGATCCGGGACTTCCGTGGCGTTTCGGGCTCTTCGTTCGACGGCCGCGGCAACTACGCCATGGGCATCAAGGAACATATCGTGTTCCCCGAGATCGATTTCGACAAGGTCGATGAGGTCTGGGGTCTTGATGTCATCATCTGCACCACCGCGTCGACTGACGCCGAAGCCAAAGCGCTGTTGAAGCTTTTCAACATGCCCTTCAACAGCTGAGGAGCTTTAGACATGGCAAAGAAATCCATGATCGAACGCGAGAAGAAGCGCCAGAAGCTGGTCGAGCAATATGCCGCCAAGCGTGCTGCGCTGAAGGAAATCGCAAACGATGAATCGAAGCCGATGGAAGAGCGGTTCAAGGCCCGGCTGAAGCTGGCCAAACTGCCCCGCAACTCTTCGGCCACCCGTCTTCACAACCGCTGCCAGCTGACCGGCCGTCCGCATGCGTATTACCGCAAGCTGAAGGTCAGCCGGATTGCGCTGCGCGAGCTTGGCTCGGCCGGTCAGATCCCCGGTCTTGTCAAGTCCAGCTGGTAAGGAGGAAAGAGAATGAACGATCCTCTTGGTGATATGCTGACCCGCATCCGCAACGCGCAGATGCGTGGCAAGTCGACGGTGATCACACCGGCGTCGAAGCTGCGTGTCTGGGTTCTGGATGTGCTGGCCGACGAAGGTTACATTCGCGGCTATGAGAAGACGACCGGCAAGGATGGCCATCCGGCGATCGAAATCAGCCTGAAATACTATGAAGGCACACCGGTCATTCGCGAATTGAAGCGTGTCTCGAAACCCGGCCGTCGCGTTTACATGGGCGTGAAAGACATCCCCTCGGTCCGTCAGGGCCTTGGCGTCTCGATCGTTTCCACACCGCGCGGCGTCATGTCCGATGCAGCAGCCCGCACCGCCAATGTTGGTGGTGAAGTGCTCTGCACGGTCTTCTAAGGAGGTCACGATGTCTCGTATTGGGAAAAAACCGGTCGAGCTGCCTTCGGGCGTCGAGGCTTCGATTTCGGGCCAGACGGTTTCGATGAAGGGGCCGAAGGGCACCCGTCAGTTCACCGCGACCGACGATGTTCAGATCACGGTCGACGGCAATGAAGTATCGGTCATGCCGCGCGGCTCGTCGAAGCGCGCACGCCAGCAGTGGGGCATGAGCCGCACGATGGTTGCGAACCTCGTCACCGGCGTGACGGACGGTTTCAAGAAAGAGCTTGAGATCAACGGCGTGGGTTACCGGGCGCAGATGCAGGGCAACACCCTGAAGCTGTCGCTGGGTCTGAGCCACGAAGTGAATTTCGAGGTCCCGGAGGGCGTCACCGTGACGTGCCCGAAGCAGACCGAAATCGTTGTGGAAGGTATCGACCAGCAGCTTGTGGGCCAGGTCGCGGCAAATATCCGCGAATGGCGCCGTCCCGAGCCCTACAAGGGCAAGGGCATCAAGTACAAGGACGAGTTCATCTTCCGCAAGGAAGGCAAGAAGAAGTAAGGACGCAAATCATGGCACTCAGCAAACGGGATCTGTTCCAGAAGCGCCGCCTGCGCGTCCGGAACAAGCTTCGCAAGGTGAACGCGGGCCGCGTGCGGCTTTCGGTGCACCGGTCGAACAAGAATATCAGCGTGCAGCTCATCGACGATGTGAACGGTGTGACGCTGGCTTCGGCCTCTTCTCTGGAGAAGGACTTGGGCATCATTGGCAAGAACAATCTCGAAGCGGCGGCGAAAGTCGGCGCGGAGATCGCCAAGCGCGCCAAGAAGGCCGGGATCGAAGAAGCCTATTTCGACCGTGGTGGTTTCATCTACCACGGCAAGGTCAAGGCGCTGGCGGATGCGGCGCGCGAAGGCGGGCTGAAGATCTAAAAGCGATTTTGCAGGCGGCGGGACCTCCGCCGTCTCGATGATCGGGGGGTGCTTGCACCCACCGCGATCGGAGAAAACGGCGCCGGGCGCCACAAGGACAGGAGGCCATCCATGGCCAGAGACAATCAAAGGGGCGGCGGTCGCCGCGAGCGCGAGGAAGCCCCCGAATTCGCAGATCGCCTTGTTGCGATCAACCGTGTGTCGAAGACGGTCAAGGGCGGTAAGCGCTTTGGCTTTGCGGCGCTTGTCGTTGTCGGCGACCAGCGTGGTCGTGTCGGTTTCGGCAAGGGCAAGGCCAAGGAAGTTCCCGAGGCAATCCGCAAGGCCACCGAGCAGGCGAAGCGCCAGATGATCCGCGTGCCGCTGCGCGAGGGCCGGACTTTGCACCATGACATCGAAGGCCGCCATGGCGCGGGCCGCGTCGTGATGCGTACGGCACCGGCCGGTACAGGGATCATCGCGGGTGGTCCGATGCGGGCCGTGTTCGAGATGCTGGGCGTGCAGGACGTGGTATCGAAGTCGCTGGGGTCGCAGAACCCCTACAACATGATCCGGGCGACGATCGACGGGCTGAACCTTCAGTCGAGCCCGCGGACCGTCGCACAGCGCCGTGGCAAGAAGGTTGCCGATATCCTGCCGAAGCGCGAGGATGCGACCCACGCTTCGGACCAAGTCGCAGAGGACGCGTAAGACATGGCCAAAACGATTGTTGTCAAGCAGATCGGTTCGCCGATCCGCCGCCCCGCCAAACAGCGTGCAACGCTTGTCGGCCTGGGTCTGAACAAGATGCACCGCACCCGCGAGCTGGAAGACACGCCTTCCGTGCGCGGCATGGTCAACTCGATCCCGCATCTGGTGGAGATCATCGAAGAGCGCGGGTAGGCCCCGGCGTTCCGATCTTCCTTAACCGAGTAGCAAAGACGTCCCGGTTCTCCGGGGCGTTTTTTCGTTTCTGGTGGGGTGCTTCGCCCTGTCGCGCGGACTAAGGCCCTCGAAATGCTTGGAAAAAAGAGGTCGCGTCATATGGCAGGTGTGCTAGCGTGAGCCGTTATGAATTTGAATCCAGGTATGGGCGTGGCTGACCTTTTTACGGTCGATTCGCTGGTCTATGTGGCGTTTCTTGCGTCCGTGTCCGGTTTGCTTACCCGCGATGAGTTGCGGTTGCGCGTCCTGATCCTGATCGGCAGCGGTTTCTACCTTGCCTATTACCGCATGGCCCCCGACACGCCCTTGTGGGGAGCGATCATCACCAACTCGGCGCTGGCCTGCGCGAATCTCTACATGATCTTTGTAGTGATTTCGGAGCGGACCACATTCGCCATGGATCGCGATACGCTTCAGATCTATCGCCTGTTCGATAAGCTCTCTCCCGGTCAGTTTCGTCGGTTGTTCCGGTTGGCGGGGAACGTCACGGCGGAGCGCGAAACGGAACTGACGGAAGCTGGCAACCCGGTGCACAGGCTTTTCTATGTCGTCGATGGAGCGGTGGTGATCCGAAAAGGCGAGACGGCGACCGAGCTTGCCGCGCCGATCTTTATCGGAGAGATCGCGTTTCTGACCGGGCAGGCCGCGTCCGCGTCTGTGTCGGTCAAGGCGGGATCGCGCTACCTTGTGTGGGAGCATGATGCATTGACGGGCCTTGCGCGGAAGGCACCGGCGCTGGAGAACGCGCTTATGGCACATCTCAATTCCGACATGGCAGCGAAGGTGGCGAATTCGCGGCCCGTGGGACCGTAACGCTGGCCCCTTGATCCCCGGGCGGCGCAGGTCTATACGCCTCCGGTGGTCGAAGGGCCACGAGTTACAAGAACCAAGAAACGCCGTGGTCGGGGGCTTTCGCTTCGATCCCCGCATCCGGCAAGGAGAAGCGATATGAAACTGAATGAACTCTCGGACAATCCGGGTGCCTCGAAGAAACGCATGCGTGTTGGCCGTGGCCCGGGTTCGGGCAAGGGCAAGACCGCCGGTCGTGGTATCAAGGGTCAGAAATCCCGTTCCGGTGTAGCGATCAACGGCTATGAAGGCGGCCAGATGCCGCTGTATCAGCGTCTGCCGAAGCGTGGTTTCAACAAACCGAACCGCAAATCGTTCGCCGTGATCAACCTGGGCCTGATCCAGAAATTCATCGACGCGAAGAAGCTGGATGCGAAGGGCGAGATCACCGAAGACGCGCTCATTGCATCGGGTCTTGTGCGCCGCAAGCTTGACGGTGTGCGGGTCCTGGCCAAGGGCGAAATCACGTCGAAGGTGAAGCTGGCCGTCACGGGTGCATCGAAGTCCGCAATCGACGCGGTCGAGAAGGCCGGTGGCACACTTACGGTCACATCCGCGTCTGCGGCTGAGTAACGGCTTGTGAAGGGGCGTCCTGCCCCTTACATCAAATGCTAGTTTTCCAAGCGCCGCGGGACCGGGGAAACCGATCCGGCGGCGCTCGCATGAAAGAGACCAAATGGCATCTGCAGCAGAGCAAATGGCGGCCAACGTTTCGTGGTCGACCCTAGGCAAAGCCACCGAACTGCGTCAGCGCATCTTCTTTACCGTCGGGCTTTTGATCGTCTACCGGATCGGAACCTACATCCCGGTTCCGGGGATCGATGGCAACGAATTGCGCGCCTTCATGGAACAGGCCGTTGCCGGTCTGGGGGGCGTTCTGAACATGTTCACCGGCGGTGCGATCAGCCGGATGGGTATCTTTGCGCTGGGGATCATGCCGTATATCTCGGCCTCGATCATCATCCAGCTTCTGACTGCGATGTACCCGCCCCTCATGCAGCTCAAGAAAGAGGGCGAGCAGGGGCGCATGAAGATCAACCAGTATACCCGCTATGGCACGGTATTCCTTGCGACGGTTCAGGCCTATGGCCTTGCCGTATCGCTTGAGGCCGGCGGACTTGTGACCGATCCGGGCTGGTTCTTCCGCGCGGCCACCGTGATTACGCTGGTGGGCGGCACGATGTTCCTGATGTGGCTGGGTGAGCAGATCACCTCGCGCGGGGTCGGCAACGGTATCTCGCTTATCATCTTCGTGGGGATCATCGCCGAACTTCCCGCGGCCTTCGCCCAATTCTTTGAAAGCGGGCGGTCGGGTGCGTTGTCGCCCGCGGTGATCATCGGTGTCTCGCTGATGCTGATCGCGACGCTTGTCTTCGTGGTGTTCATGGAACGGGCCCTGCGAAAGATCCATATCCAGTACCCCCGGCGCCAGGTCGGGATGAAGGTCTATGATGGCGGATCCAGCCACCTGCCGATCAAGGTGAACCCGGCGGGCGTTATCCCGGCGATTTTTGCCTCGTCGCTGCTTCTGCTGCCGACGACCGTCAGCACGTTTTCCGGCCAGCAGACCGGGCCGGTGATGTCGACCATCCTTGCCTATTTCGGGCCGGGGCAGCCGCTTTACCTCATCTTCTTCTCGGCGATGATCGTGTTCTTCACGTATTTCTATACCGCGAACGTCGCGTTCAAGACCGAGGACGTAGCGGAGAACCTGAAGAACCAGAACGGTTTCATTCCGGGTATCCGACCGGGCCGGAAGACCGAGGAATACCTTGATTACGTGGTGAGCCGGGTCCTTGTGGTAGGGGCGGGGTATCTGGCGCTTGTCTGCATGATTCCGGAATTGGTGCGGAACGAACTGGCGATCACGGCCTATTTCGGCGGCACGTCCATCCTGATTATCGTGTCCGTGGGTATGGACACGGTGCAACAAATCCAGTCCCATCTCTTGGCCCATCAGTACGAAGGGCTTATTGAGAAGTCTCAGCTGCGCGGCAAACGACGCGGCAAGACAGGGAAGGGGACCGTACGCAGATGAACATTATTCTTCTCGGGCCTCCGGGTGCCGGCAAGGGCACCCAGGCTCGAAAGCTGGTGGATGAGCGCGGCATGATCCAGCTCTCCACGGGTGACATGCTGCGCGCCGCGCGGACCTCTGGCACCGAAATGGGCAACAAGGTTGCCGCGATCATGGATGCGGGCGAGTTGGTCACAGACGAGATCGTTATCGGCCTGATCGAGGAGCAGCTTGAGGGCGACCATGGCGGCGGGTTCATCTTTGACGGCTTCCCGCGCACGCTGGCACAGGCGGATGCTTTGGGTGCCCTTCTGACGAAGCACGGTGCGAAGCTTGACGCGGTCGTAGAGATGCGCGTCGATGACAATGCGCTGGTGCAGCGGATCACGGCCCGCTCGACCTGTGGCGATTGTGGCGAGGTCTATAACGACATCACAAAGCCGATACCGGCGGATGGCAAGTGCACCAATTGCGGCGGTACCGAGTTCAAGCGCCGGGCCGACGACAACGAAGAGAGCCTCAAGACCCGGCTGATGGAATACTACAAGAAGACTTCGCCGCTGATCGGGTATTACTATGCCAAGGGCGATTTGCGCAGCGTAAACGGTCTGGGGGAAATCGACGACGTGGCGGGCGAGATCGGGGAAATTCTCTCCTAGCGCCGATTGCCAGGAGGAGGTCAGGGGCAGATCAACCGGTGGTGTTTGCGGGCCGAGAACGAAGCACCAGCGGATCGGAGCAAATATTCCTTGACATAGCCTTGACGCCCCGAACGATCCCCCTTATTCCACCCCATCTCTGTTAGAGAATCGTTTGGTTTCGCGGGTCGCCCCCGCAAGCCAGGATCATAAACCGAAGCGCAGCCCGTGGCCCAAAACGCCTCGGGCTTGACGTTGTGAAAAAAGGGTCTGGAACGACGGACCCGCAACGAAAGGAAGTCCTACGTGGCACGTATTGCCGGCGTCAACATCCCGACTGCAAAGCGGGTTCCAATCGCCCTGACCTACATCACCGGAATTGGCCCTTCGTCGGCCCGCTCCATCTGCGAAGCAACCGGCATCGATCTTTCGCGCCGAGTGAACCAGCTGTCGGATTCCGAAGTGCTGGCCATTCGCGAGCATATCGATGCGAACTTCACCGTCGAGGGCGATCTGCGCCGCGACGTGCAGATGAACATCAAGCGTCTGATGGACCTTGGCTGCTACCGCGGCCTGCGTCATCGCCGCAACCTGCCTGTGCGCGGCCAGCGTACCCATACCAATGCGCGCACGCGCAAAGGTCCGGCGAAAGCAATCGCCGGCAAGAAGAAATAAGGAGGCGCACCCATGGCACGTGATACCCGTCGCGGGGGCAAGAAGAAGGTCTCCAAGAACATCGCCGCTGGTGTGGCGCATGTGAACTCTTCGTTCAACAACACCAAGATCCTGATCTCGGACGTACAGGGCAATGCGATTGCATGGTCTTCGGCCGGAACAATGGGTTTCAAGGGGTCGCGGAAGTCGACGCCTTATGCCGCGCAGATGGCCGCAGAAGATGCGGGCCGGAAGGCGCAGGAGCATGGTGTGCGGACTTTGGAAGTCGAAGTGCAGGGTCCGGGTTCGGGCCGTGAAAGCGCGCTTCGGGCACTGGCGGCTGTCGGATTCAACATCACCTCGATCCGTGATGTCACCCCGATCGCACACAACGGTTGCCGCCCGCCGAAGCGCCGCCGCGTCTAAGGCTTTAGGTTATCCTGCCGGGCTGCGGTTTCCCGCGGTCCGGTGACGTCATTTTGAACCTCGGGAGTCAACCGCCTTTGGACATGGGCGCGCGACAGGAATTGAGGAGACACGCATGATCCATAAGAACTGGCAGGAATTGATCAAGCCGACGCAGCTTGAAGTGAAGCCCGGCAACGACCCGGCGCGGCAAGCGACGGTTATCGCCGAACCGCTGGAGCGGGGCTTTGGCCTGACGCTTGGAAACGCTCTGCGGCGTATTCTGATGTCGTCCCTGCAGGGTGCGGCCATCACCAGCGCGCAGATCGACAACGTCTTGCACGAGTTCTCGTCGGTGGCGGGTGTTCGTGAGGACGTGACCGACATCGTCCTGAACCTCAAGGGCGTGGCGATCCGGATGGAAGTCGAGGGCCCGAAGCGGCTGTCGATCTCGGCGAAAGGCCCGGCGGTCGTGACCGCTGGCGATATCTCGGAAAGTGCCGGTATCGAGATCCTGAACAAGGAACACGTGATCTGTCACCTGGACGAGGGTGCCGATCTGTTCATCGAACTGACGGTCAATGTCGGCAAAGGCTATGTCGCAGCCGACAAGAACCGCCCGGAGGACGCACCGATCGGCCTGATCCCGGTGGATGCGATCTATTCCCCGGTCCGCAAGGTGAGTTATGACGTCCAGCCGACCCGCGAGGGGCAGGTTCTGGACTATGACAAGCTGACGCTGAAGCTGGAAACCGACGGCTCGGTCACGCCTGACGATGCGGTGGCCTATGCCGCGCGGATCTTGCAGGATCAGCTTTCGATCTTCGTGAATTTCGACGAGCCGGAATCGGCGCGGACGGACATGGAAGACGACGGGCTGGAGTTCAACCCGCTGCTTCTGAAGAAGGTCGACGAGCTGGAGCTTTCGGTACGTTCGGCGAACTGCCTGAAGAACGACAATATCGTCTATATCGGGGATCTGATCCAGAAAACCGAAGCAGAGATGCTGCGCACGCCGAACTTTGGCCGCAAGTCGCTGAACGAGATCAAGGAAGTGCTTTCGGGCATGGGCCTGCACCTTGGCATGGATGTCGAGGAATGGCCGCCGGAGAACATCGAGGATCTGGCGAAGAAATTCGAAGACTTTTTCTAGGGTCTTGGAAACAGGCGCGACCCCGGGACCGATCCGGGGTCGGCCAGACGACCGGGCATGGTGCCCCAAGGAGAGCGGCAGACACGCATCTGACCGTCGGACAAAGCAAAATCGCCCGTAGAGGGCAAGAAGGAGAAGACACATGCGTCACGCACGGGGCTATCGCCGCCTGAATCGCACCCATGAACATCGCAAGGCGTTGTTCGCAAACATGGCCGGATCGCTGATCGAGCATGAGCAGATCAAGACGACCCTGCCGAAAGCCAAGGAATTGAAGCGGATCGCGGACAAGCTGATCACGCTTGGAAAGCGCGGCGACCTGCATGCGCGGCGTCAGGCCGCGTCGCGGTTGAAGCAGGATTCCCATGTCGAGAAGCTGTTCGCCGTTCTGGGCCCGCGTTATGCCGAGCGTCCGGGCGGATATGTTCGCGTCCTGAAGGCGGGCTTCCGCTATGGCGACATGGCGCCCATGGCGATTGTCGAGCTGGTGGATCGGGATCCGGCGGCGAAGGGCGCGGCTGACAAGGCACGCGTCGCCGCGGAAGAAGCCGAAGACTGAACCCGGTCGACACAAAGAGCTTGCCGAAGCCGGGAGACCGGCTTTGGCGTGGCTAGCTAGGCCGCTCCGGCGGCTTCGAGCCCTTCAGCCGCATCACAGCCCGAAGGTACTCGGCCTCGTCCGCGGTGGTCGGATCTGCGCTTACTTTGATGAATGTCAGCAAGTCCAGGCGCTCTTTGTCGGGCAACGCATTCAGGTGTTTTATGGGATCCGGTCGCTCGTCGGCCAAAACTCGCCTCCTGGTTTAGCAAACATGCCTTTCGATACACTTTAAAGTTGACCTCGACGCGCGCAACTTGTCTAAAAGTATCAGTTGGGCGAAAATGGTGAGATCGTGCTTAGTCAAGGATCGGATCAAACAAACATTGAATTGGGCTTGGCGCGGTTGAGGCGCCTTGCTCCAACGGGCTATGCGCTTGGACTGCATATCAGGTTTGCTTCGGCACATATCATGGTGCAGACCTACGATCCGGCATGGATCGAGCGCTATACGACACGTGGATATATGCTTTGTGATCCGCTTGTATCGTGGGGGTTTTCA
This sequence comes from uncultured Alphaproteobacteria bacterium, assembly GCA_963698645.1. GTDB lineage: Bacteria > Pseudomonadota > Alphaproteobacteria > Rhodobacterales > Rhodobacteraceae > Ovoidimarina. The sequence continues at coordinate 348,909 of CAVORP010000001.1, read as the reverse complement.
ACGACAGGTACGTCGCGCTGGAGCGGATTGGATTTTCCAGATCCGCACAATGTTCTTGGACAGGCCGCGGAGTTCGATCTGAACTTTGGTATCGCGGTTTCCCATGGACACCTTTCGTCACGGACGATCGGTGGGTTCGCGCGGTCGGATCGGGAATTCACCGATGATGAAATCGAACAGATTTTTGAAACGGTCAAACTACTGCATGACGCATCGACGCCGCCGGAGAGTCTGACCGACGCGCAACGTCATGCGCTGAGGCTTGTCGCTTCGGGAAGTCGCTATGCGGAAGCAGCTGCCCTGCTGGGAATTTCGGAAAGCGCGTTGAAGGCAAGGCTGAAATCGGCCCGTGAGCGTCTTTATGCGCGCACGACGGCCGAGGCGATCCAACGGGCACAGGAGTACAAGCTGCTCTGACAGGCGCGCCCTGGCTGGAAGGTTTTTCAACCCAACCAAGCTGGAGGCTTACAATGCAGACGACTACTCTTTCCTTTCGCAACATGCACATCCACGGCGAGCTTTTCACCGATATCCTGCGTGCACGACGCGAAACCTTTATCGTGCAGCGGAACTGGGATCTTCCCGAGACCGACGGAATGGAGTTCGACCAGTACGATACGCCGCAGAGCAGGTGGATCGCGGTGCACCATCTGGGCGAGGTTCTTGCCGGGATCCGGCTGACGCCCACCACGGCACGCTGCGGGATCTATTCCTACATGATCCGCGACGCGCAGAACGGGCTTTTGGAGTCGATTCCTTCCGATCTTCTGTATGCGCCGGCGCCGGTCGACCCGCATATCTGGGAGGCGAGCCGCGTGTTCGTCGCGCCGCATGTGCCCGCGCAGCTTCGCGTCAAGGTACAGGCCAACCTGATGGGCCAGATGGTCAAGACGGCACGCGAAGAGGGCGCGTCGCAGTTGATCGCCCTGTGCCCACGGGCCTGGATGCGCTGGATGCGGCGGCTTGGCTATCAGACCGAGCATGTGGGCCCCTGTCTTGATATCGGCGGTTCCGACAATCAGGCGATCCTGATGCGGTTGCATTCGAACCTGCACTAGCATTGGTCTCTTCACCCGGGGCTGTCCCCGGGATACGATCGGGTCATGTCCGACCTGTTCGATCAGACCTCGACCGAGGCGCTGTCTTCCGACAGCGCCTCGCGTCCGCTTGCCGACCGGTTGCGCCCGGCGAAGCTGGCCGATGTGATCGGGCAGGCGCATGTTCTGGGCCCCGATGCGCCGCTCGGGGCGATGTTGGCCTCGGGTCGATTGTCCTCGGTGATTTTCTGGGGGCCGCCGGGGGTTGGCAAGACCACCATCGCGCGGCTTTTGGCGGATGAGACCGATCTGGCCTTTGTCCAGATCAGCGCGATCTTTACCGGTGTCGCGGATCTGAAGAAAGTTTTCGAGGCCGCGAAGATGCGCCGCGCCAACGGGCGCGGGACGTTGTTGTTCGTCGACGAGATTCACCGGTTCAACAAGGCGCAGCAGGACGGCTTTCTGCCGCATATGGAGGATGGGACGATCCTGCTTGTGGGTGCGACGACCGAAAACCCGTCTTTCGAGTTGAACGCGGCGCTGATGAGCCGGGCGCAGGTGCTTGTTCTCGAGCGTCTGTCGCCGGTCGATCTGGAATTGCTGGTCCAGCGCGCCGAGCGCGAGTTGGGCAAGGCGCTCCCGCTTGACGGGCTGGCGCGGGAAGCCCTGATCGAGATGGCCGACGGGGACGGGCGTGCGCTTCTGAACCTTGTGGAGCAGGTCGCCGGGTGGGGCGATGGTGCGAAGATCGACACAAAGACGCTGTCGTTGCGTCTGAGCCGGCGGGCGGCGCAATACGACAAGTCGGGAGATGCCCATTACAACCTGATTTCGGCGCTGCACAAATCGGTTCGAGGGTCAGATCCGGATGCCGCGCTTTACTGGCTCGCGCGGATGCTGACAGGCGGGGAAGATCCCCGATTCCTTGCGCGGCGGATCACGAGGATGGCGATCGAGGATATCGGGCTGGCGGACCCGCAGGCACAGCGGATCTGTCTCGATGCCTGGGAGACATATGAGCGGCTGGGGTCGCCCGAGGGCGAGTTGGCGCTGGCGCAATCGGTGATCTACATCGCGCTGGCCCCGAAATCGAACGCCGCCTACGTGGGATACAAATCGGCGATGTCGGCGGCGGCCAAGACCGGATCGGAGCCGCCGCCCAAGCATATCCTGAACGCGCCCACGGGGTTGATGAAAGAGCAGGGATATGGCGACGGCTATGCCTATGATCACGATGCCGAGGATGGGTTTTCGGGGCAGGAGTACTTCCCCGAGACGATGAAGCGCGGGGTCTATTACCAGCCCGTCGAACGCGGCTTCGAGCGCGAGTTGAAGAAGCGGCTGGACTGGTTCGTCAAACTGCGCGGCAAGCGCCGGGACGGTTGACATCCCCGGGGATGGGACGCAAGGGAGACCCATGTTTCTCACGGTCTTTCAGGTTGCGCTTGGTGGCGCGCTCGGTGCGTCGGCCCGCTATCTGGCGGGGGTGGCCGTGATGCGGCTTGTCGGTCCCGGATTTCCTGTGGCGATCATGGGGGTCAATATCCTGGGGTCGCTTCTGATGGGGGTCTTCGTGGTCTGGGCCGCTGAGCGGGGTCTGACCCATTGGGCCCCCTTCGTGATGACCGGGCTTCTGGGCGGGTTCACCACGTTTTCGGCGTTCTCGCTGGAGGCCGTGACGCTGTGGGAGCGTGGCGATGTCGGGCAGGCCGCGGCCTATGTCGGGCTATCGGTCGTGCTGTCGATCGGTGCGCTGGTTCTGGGGATATGGATGGCAAGGAGTGTCTTTGCATGAGCCGGGTCCAGTCGGTCGAGATTACGGAAGACGAGGGCGATCAGCGGTTGGACCGCTGGTTTCGCCGCCGGTTTCCTTTGGTGACGCAGGGGCAGATCGAGAAGATGTGCCGCAAGGGCGAGGTTCGGGTCGATGGCGGGCGCGTCAAGGCGGCCACACGACTGGAGGCGGGGCAGATCGTGCGGATCCCGCCGTTGCCGGACCAAGCCGCGCCGAAGCGGAGTGCGGTCACGGTCGACCCCGCCAATGCGAAGATGATTCAGGCGGCGGTTCTGTGGAAAGACGATCACATCATCGCACTGAACAAGCCGCCGGGGCTTCCGACGCAGGGCGGATCGGGCGTCAGCATTCATGTGGACGGATTGGCCGAGGCGCTTCGTTTCGGGCTTGATGAGAAGCCGCGGCTTGTGCACCGGCTGGATAAGGATACGTCGGGTGTTCTTCTGCTGGCGCGCACGCGGACGGTGGCCAAGGCGCTGACCGAGGCCTTCCGGTCACGCGAGACCCGGAAGATCTATTGGGCGGCGGTGGCGGGCGTGCCGAAGCCCGCGATGGGCACGGTGCGTTTCGGGCTGGTCAAGGCACCGGGGCATGGCAAGGGCGGCGAGGGCGAGAAGATGCATTGTATCCATCCGCGCGAGGTGGATGCGACGGAGGGCGCAAAACGTGCGACGACCGATTATGCGGTCGTGTCCGGGTTGGGCGGCCGGCTGGCCTGGGTGGCGCTGGTCCCGATTACCGGCCGGACCCACCAGTTACGCGCGCATATGGCCGAAATCGGCCATCCGATCATCGGCGATGGAAAATACGGCGGCTCGGGTCAGGAAAACCTTGGGGAAGGGTGGGGCGCGCAACTGGGCGGCGAGATCAGCCGCAAGCTTCACTTGCACGCCCGGCACCTGAAGTTCCGCCACCCTATCACGGGGGCTGAAATCCAGCTTACCGCCCCGTTGCCGGAGCATATGCGGCGGACATGGGACATGCTGGACTGGCATGAGGCGGATGCCCCCGTCGATCCGTTCGAGGATGTCGAATGAGCGAATGGGCGGCGCGACGGTTCTGGAAGACCGTTTCGGTCGATCCGGTCGATGCCGCGTTCGAGGTGCGGCTGGACGGGCGTCCGATCCGAACACCGGCAAAGTCGCGGCTGCTTCTGCCGACCGCCGATCTGGCCCGGGCCGTGGCGTCGGAATGGGAGGCGCAGGAGGACACGGTCGATCCGGGGACGATGGTCTTTACCCGCATGGCGAACTCGGCGATCGACAAGGTCACGCCGCGCTTTGACGAGGTTGTGGCGCATCTGGTGGGGTATGGGGAAACCGACCTTGTCTGCTACCGGGCCACGCATCCCGAGGCCCTTTTGCGGCGACAGGAAGAGGCGTGGGACCCTTGGATCTCGTGGGCGCAGAGTGCCCTTGGGGCGCGCCTTGTTTCTACCAAAGGGGTGATTCCGGTGCCGCAGGATCCGGCGGCGCTGGCGTCTTTTTCTGCGGCGATATCAGGGTACTCCGCCTTCGAGGTCGCGGCCTTGCATGATCTGGTGGGTCTGTCGGGGTCGCTGGTTTTGGGAGTTGCGACGGCAATGGAGGCCGAGCGACCGGAGGTTCTGTGGGAGACCGCGCTGGTCGACGAGATCTGGCAGGTCGAGCAATGGGGCGAAGACGACGAGGCGACCCGGGTGGCCGCGCTCAAGAAGGCCGCGTTTCTTGATGCGGCCCGGTTTTTGCAGGTTGCCCGAAAAAAGGGCTAAGTCGCTTCTTACAGCCCAGTGACGCTACGTCGGGTAAGTTGGCAAAGACGTGTGCCGAATTTGGCGCTGCTCCCCTTGACCTCATAGGGGTGAGACACCAGTATTCCAACCCAATGAGGGGAAACCCCTGTCATTAATCCAATCGGTCTGGGAGGACCGCAATCTCCCCGGGAAGAGCCCCGGGGTGTCAGGAAGAGGTAAAAGATGAAAAAAGCAGCATTTCTAGGAACGCTGACAGTAGCGGGTCTTCTGGCCGGCGCCGCTGCGGCGACAACGCTGGAAGATGTGAAGGCACGCGGCATGCTGAATTGCGGCGTGAACACCGGTCTGGTGGGATTTGCGGCACCGGACGCGAACAACAACTGGCAGGGCTTCGACATCGACCTGTGCAAGGCTGTTGCAGCGGCAGTACTGGGTGATGCAGCCGCGGTGAACTACGTACCGCTGACGGGCAAGACCCGCTTTACGGCGCTGGCCGCAGGCGAAATCGACATGCTTTCGCGCAACACGACCTGGACCTTCTCGCGCGATGTCGACCTGAAGCTCGAATTCGTGGGCGTGAACTATTACGACGGTCAGGGCTTTATCGTTCCCAAGGAACTGGGCGTGACCTCGGCCAAGGATCTGGATCAGGCCACGGTTTGTATTCAGACCGGTACGACGACCGAACTGAACCTTGCCGACTTCTTCCGCGCGAACGGTATCTCGTATGAGCCGGTTCCAATCGAGACCAATGCCGAGGCCATCCAGCAGTATCTGGCCGGTGCCTGTGACACCTACACGACCGACGCATCCGGCCTGGCATCGACACGCGCAACCTTCGAAGATCCGACGGCGCACGTGGTGCTGCCGGAAATCGTGTCGAAAGAGCCGCTCGGCCCGCTTGTCCGCCATGGCGACAACGAGTGGGGCGACGTTGTTCGCTGGACGCTGAACGCGCTGATCGCGGCCGAAGAGCTTGGCATTACTTCGGCCAATGTCGCTGAACTCTCTGGCGGCACTGACAACCCGGAAATCAACCGTATCCTCGGCACCGAGGGCGGTCTGGGTGAAATGATGGGTCTGTCGCCGGATTGGGCGAAGAACGCCATCGCGGCTGTGGGCAATTACGGCGAAATCTTTGAGCGTCATATCGGTGAGAATACACCGATCGGCCTTGCACGCGGTCTGAACGCTCAGTGGACCGATGGCGGCCTGATGTATTCGCCGCCGTTCCGGTAAGAAGCACTTCGAGAAGGGCGCAGGATCAGATCCCTGCGCCCTTCGCACTCAAGAATAATAAAATCTCGGACCGTGAGGGGCGCATGAGAAATGCGTCTTTGGATACCGGGGCAACAGGGAAAGTCCGGAGATGACGACGTTAACCGACCCCCCAGAGGAGTCGTTTCGCCTGTCCATGCTTCTGAATGACACGCGTTACCGCTCTTACACGTTTCAGTTCATTGCCCTCGTACTGATCATCGCCTTCTTCAGTTGGCTGATCAACAATGCGCTTAACAACCCGACGCTTCAGGCGAACGGTATGGGCTTTGACTTTCTCGGCACCGCCGCGGGATATGACATCAATCAGCAGCCGATTCCGTTCGACAGCCAGGACACGCATCTGCGGGCCTCTGTCGTTGGTGTGATCAATACGCTGATCGTTGCGTTTCTTGGCTGCGCGACGGCGACCATTCTGGGAGTTGTCGCCGGTGTCCTGCGGCTGTCGAAGAACTGGATCGTCGCGCGGTTGATGTCGATCTACGTGGAGGCGTTCCGCAACGTTCCGGTTCTGATCTGGATCCTGATCATCTTTTCGATCATGACGGTGAGCCTTCCCGGTCCGAGGGCCTTTCGGGGCGACGACCCGCAATCCTCGATGCTGTTCGACGCGATCGCGTTTACGAACAGGGGGGTCTATACTCCGAAGCCTCTTTATGAGTCCGGGTCGCTTGCTGTCCTCATCACCTTTCTTCTGTCGGTCGCCGGCATCTTCTTCTATCGGCGTTATGCGACGAAGCTGCTCTACGATACCGGTCGGCTTCTACCCGTCTTCTGGCCGTCGATCGCACTGTTCTTTCTTCCCACGCTGATCGTCTTTTTCGCCATGGGTCAGCCTATCAGCCTTGAGTATCCGGAACTGCAGGGCTTCAACTTTCAAGGCGGCATCCAGATCCGGGCATCGTTGATCGCACTTTGGTTCGCACTTGCGATCTATACCGGCGCGTTCATCGCCGAGAATGTGCGCGCGGGGATTCAGGCGATTTCGACGGGTCAGACGGAAGCGGCCGCGTCCCTGGGTCTGCGTCCGAACCGGATCATGAACCTCGTAATCCTTCCGCAGGCGCTTCGGGTCATCATTCCGCCGCTGATTTCGCAGTATCTGAACCTGACGAAGAACTCTTCGCTGGCCATCGCGGTCGGGTATATGGACGTGACGGGCACGCTGGGCGGCATCACGTTGAACCAGACCGGTCGCGCGCTCGAATGCATCCTGTTGCTGATGCTGTTCTACCTGACGATCTCGCTTGCGATTTCAGGGGTCATGAACGTCTACAACAACGCCGTCAAGCTAAGGGAGCGCTGATATGTCCGAGACAAACGCGCAATCCGCAGCCTTCGTCCGGGAGACGCCGCTCCCGCCATCGCCGCCCCCTGCGACTGAGACCGGTGCGATCAAATGGGTTCGCGAGAACCTGTTTTCGTCGACGCTCAACAGCATTCTGACGGTTCTGTCGCTTCTTGCAGTCTACTACATTCTGACCCTGCTCCTGCCATGGATCATGAACGGGGTCTGGGACGCGGAATCGATCCGGGATTGCCGGGACAAGCTTGCAGGTTCGGGAGGCGGCTGTTTCGCGGTGCTGACCGAGCGCTGGCACCAGCTTGTCTTTGGCCGGTATCCACAGGATTCCTACTGGCGGCCGACGCTGGCCTTCGTGCTTATGTTCGCAGCCTTCGCACCGGTTCTGTATTCGAACCTGCCGCGGAAGATGTTCATCGGGACGGCGCTGTTCCCGTTCGTGGCCTACTGGCTGGTCTGGGGCGGGTCGATCCTTGTCCCGGTGACGGTGCTTCTGGGCTTTGTCGCTGGGCTATATCGTCTATTCGCGTCTGGTGGACCAGTCCTTTGCCATGGGGTTCGTCGGTGGCATCGTCGCCGCGCTGATCTTCTTGCGGGTCGCCGGCTTTGTGTTTCCGGCGGATGCAGGTTTCCTTGCGCTGCCGGTTGTCGAGAGCCGCGATATCGGCGGGTTCATGTTGAACCTGATCCTTGGCGTCGTCTGTCTTTCGGTATCCTTGCCTCTGGGGATCGCTCTGGCGCTGGGCCGGCAGTCGTCGATGCCGATCATCAAGTTCTTTTCGGTGATCTTCATCGAGTTCATTCGCGGCGTGCCGCTGATCACGCTTCTGTTCGTGGCGAACGTGGTTCTGGCCTACTTCCTTCCGCCGGGAACGAATTTCGATCTTATCCTGCGCGTGATGATCATGATCACGCTGTTCGCTTCGGCCTATATCGCCGAGGTGATCCGGGGAGGACTGGCAGCGCTTCCGCGCGGTCAGTACGAGGCCGCCGACAGTCTGGGCCTTGATTACAGCCAGGCGATGCGACTGATCATCCTGCCGCAGGCGCTCAAGATCTCGATCCCGGGGATCGTCAACGTGGCCGTGGGCCTGTTCAAGGATACGACGCTTGTCTCGGTTATCTCGATGTTCGATCTGGTGGGCATGATCCGCGGACCGATCCTGGCATCGACCGATTGGAACGGCGTCTATTGGGAATTGTTCGGCTTTGCCGCCCTGCTGTTCTTTGTCTTCTGCTACGGCATTTCGCAATACTCACAATGGCTGGAGCGTCAGCTTCAGACCGATCACCGATAGGAGGTCCGACAGATGGCCATGACCGACACGGCGCCCGAGCGCTCGCGCGCACACATCACGGACGAGATCGCGATTTCGATCGAGAACATGAACAAGTGGTACGGAACGCTTCCACGTGCTGCGTGACATCAACCTGACGGTGAATCGGGGGGAGCGGATCGTGATCTGCGGCCCGTCCGGGTCGGGCAAGTCGACGCTGATCCGGTGCATCAACGCGCTGGAGGAGCATCAGAAGGGGCGGATCACGGTGGATGGCACCGTCCTGTCCTCGGATATCAAGAACATCGATACGATCCGGTCGGAAGTTGGAATGGTGTTCCAGCACTTCAACCTGTTTCCGCATCTGACGATCCTCGAGAACTGCACGCTCGCGCCGATCTGGGTCCGCAAGACGCCAAAGCGGGAAGCGGAAGAGACCGCGATGCATTTCCTGACCAAGGTGAAGATTCCGGAACAGGCGAACAAGTATCCCGGCCAGTTGTCGGGTGGCCAGCAGCAGCGCGTGGCGATCGCGCGGTCGCTGTGCATGCGGCCCCGGATCATGCTGTTCGACGAGCCGACCTCGGCGCTTGATCCGGAGATGATCAAGGAAGTTCTGGATACGATGATCGAACTGGCCGAAGAGGGCATGACGATGCTGTGCGTGACCCACGAGATGGGCTTTGCCCGTCAGGTGGCGAACAGGGTCATCTTCATGGATGAGGGCCAGATCGTCGAGCAGAACGAGCCGGAAGAGTTCTTCAACAACCCGAAGAGCGACCGGACCAAGCTGTTCCTCAGCCAGATTCTGGGGCACTGACCACCGCGCACGGTTTCGCTATTCGAGGAGGTCCCGAGGAGTCACGAAATCCGTGACCCTGCCGGTGTGCCAGCGGATGTCGGACCATGTGCCGGCGGGAAACGCGATGATCGTCGTGGCGCCAGTGGGATAGTCGTCGAAGCGGGGATGCTGCGGAGGTTCGGTGACCAGCCGGGCCGCAAAGTCCGCGATACCGGGGTTGTGGGCGATCAGAAGGACGGTCCGGCCCGTCACGGCCTGTAGTTCGGAGAGCAGGCGGTCGGCGCTGGCGTGGTAGAGCCGCTCGCTGAACCGCGCCTCGACTGTGGTGGCGAAGGCTTCGGAAACGAGGTTCCATGTCTCGACTGTGCGTTTGGCCGTCGAGACGAGTCCCTTCGTCCGGGAGCGACCCCTTTCGCACCAGCCATTCGCCGAGTGCCTTGGCAGAGGCACGTCCCCGATCGTTGAGCGGTCGGTCGAAGTCATCGAGACGGGGGTCATCCCAGCTTGATTTTGCATGTCGCATGAGGATCAGGGTTCGGGTCATGGGTGGAAATACCTCATGTGATAGGCGGATTGATCGGGGTCGCGTGCATAGCGCTGGCTGACGGGGCAGGCGCGCCTGACAAGGCATCCCGAGGCCATGCAGGTGGATTTGCCAATTCGTGTGTCCAGGTGGGACTTGCAGGTGGGGACGTCGTAGCCCGTTGGCCCAAGGGCATCGACGGGGCAGGCGGTGAGGCAGGGCTTCGCCCTGCAAGTGTCGCATGGGCGCTGGCCGGGGGCTGGCAGTGCAAGCCGTTCGTGCAGACCGAGCGCGCCGCGATAGGATACCATCAGGCCCGCACGGTCGTGGACGAGGATGCCCACCTCTGACCCCCAGGCGTGACCGGAGCGTTGCGCCCAGCGGATGAACGGGCGCCAGGGCGGGCCGGAGAAGGGAAAGTAGGCCTTGGCCCCCAGGTCGCAGGCGAGGTGCCCGATGACACGGCGCGACCAGCGGTCGATTGCATCGGGTGCGCCGTCGTTGAATTCGGGCGATGCGGTAATGATGGGCCAGAACCCCGGCTCGCGCGGACCCAGCAGAAGCAGGGTTCGAATATCGGCCGGCAGGTCGTCATCGGGACCGGGATGGAAGGCGCCGAAGATGTCGAGTTGGGCCTTGGCCGCCCGGGTCTCGATCACAGCGAAATCGGTCATCTGGCCGCGCGGATCAGGCTTCCTGCCCCGTGATCGGTGTAGAGTTCGAGAAGGCAGGCATTGGGGGCGCGTCCATCGAGAATGACCACGGCGCGGACGCCGCCCGCGATCGCGGCAAGCGCCGTTTCGGTCTTGGGGATCATCCCGCCCGCGATCGTTCCCTCTTCGGTCATCTCGCGGATCTGGCCGGGCGTGAGTTCCGTCACGACCTCGCCGGCTGCGTTCTTGACGCCAGAGACATCGGTCAGCAGCAAAAGCCGGTCGGCGGTCAGGCTGGCCGCAATGGCGCCTGCGGCGGTATCGCCGTTGACGTTGAAGGTTTCGCCGTTTCGCCCCGCGCCGATGGGAGCGATCACCGGTATGATCTCTGCCGCGTGAAGCGAGCGCAGGAAGTCGGGGTTAAATCCGACCGGCGTTCCGACAAAGCCCAGTGCGGGGTCGGTCGCTTCGCAAACCATGAGGTTCGCGTCCTTGCCGGACAGGCCGATGGCGCGCCCGCCCTGTGCATTGATCGCCTGAACGATGGATTTGTTCACGAGGCCCGAAAGCACCATTTCCACGACTTCGACGGTGGCCTGATCGGTCACGCGCTTGCCCCGGACGAATTCGGACTGGATGTCGAGCCGCGAGAGCATGTCGTTGATCTGGGGGCCGCCGCCATGGACGATTACTGGATTGACGCCCACCTGCTGCATCAGCACGACATCGCGCGCAAAACTCTCCATGCCCTCGGGAGAGCCCATGGCGTGGCCGCCAAGCTTTATCACGACGGTCGCACCATCATAGCGCTGCAGGTAGGGCAAGGCTGCGTTAAGCGTATGGGCGGTGGCGATCCAGTCGCGGTTCATGTCGCGTTTTTTCATCCATGGGGTCCTTGTCTTTCCCTCTGATAGGGTGTCCGGCGTTCCGGCTCAAGCAGGACTAGACAAGCGTGGCGATGATCGCCCGAAGTGTTTCGATGCCTTGGCCTTTTTCCGAGGAAGTGACGACGATTTCCGGGAAGGCCGCGGGGTGTTTGGAGATTGCGGTGCGGACCTGGGACAGAATCGCGGGCGCGGTCGGCGTCCTTTACCTTGTCGGCCTTGGTGAGGACCGTCTGAAAGGGGACAGCGGACTTGTCGAGGAGGGAGAGGATTTCCTCGTCCACGGCTTTGACCCCGTGACGCGCGTCGATCAGAACGAAGGCGCGGCGCAGATTGGGGCGTCCCGAGAGGTAGTTCTTGAGCAAGCGCTGCCATTTCTCGACCACAGGGACCGGTGCATTGGCGAAACCGTAACCCGGAAGGTCGACGATGTAGTGATCGGGGCCGGAGGTGAAGAAATTGATCTCTTGCGTCCGGCCCGGCGTGTTCGACGCCCGAGCGAGGGATTTGCGCCCCGTGAGGGCATTGATCAGCGTGGATTTCCCGACATTGGAGCGGCCCGCGAAGCAAACCTCGATCCGGTCTCCGGGTGGCAGGCCATCCATAGCGACGACGCCTTTGAGGAACTCTGTCTCGCCTGCAAAAAGCTTGCGACCGGCCTCACGGTCCTCTTCGGTGACCTCTGTTTCGGGGAAGGGCAGGGTCATGCGGGAACCTCTACGGCATCGCTCTTGCGGATGTCGCCGCCTTCGACGACCTCGGCGTAGACGCCGAAATCCTGATGATCCCAGTTGCGCAATGCCGCAAGCGTGTCGGCATCGCGCCTCCCGGTTTCGGGGTTGGCCATTGTCGCCTTGCAGCGGGTGATGCGTTGATGGACACGGAGCGCCACCTTGCCGATCCGGATCGTCTTGTCGACCCATTCGAATTCCTGCCAGGGGGCGAGCCCGTCGATCCAGAGATTCCCGCGCCAGCGGTGAATCGACAGGTCCTTGCCGATGCGCTGCTCCACCGCGCGATGCGACGCGAGATTATTGATCGAGAGCCAGGGATCCGGCACATCGGTCAACTGCGCCGTGTCGGACCGGTAGATCCCCGTCGGAGCGGGCAGATCGGCGGGCCAGATGCGAGACAGCCAGTCGAGGAGGCGGGGCGTTTCTGCCGGATCATCCGGCGCGAACGCAAGCTGACCTGCTTCGGGGTGGTCGAGAACCAGCGTTCTGCAATCGGCGTCGAGACGCGCGGTTGCGGCCATGAGGGCGGGTTCGGTCACACCGCGCAGAAAATTGGCCTTTGGCAGCCAGCCTTCTCCTATCTGGGCCCGGTCGTGGGTCACTGCCCAATGCCGGTCGAAAGGCATCCATTGACCGGCTGTCAGTGTGACCGTCTCCATCGACTCGCGTCCGATGGCCTTGAGCGGATGACGCCAAATATGGGCAAGCGTGTTGCTCACTTCTTTGTTTTTGGCGGCTTGTCGGCGTTCGCCGAAGCCTTGCCCCGCTTGATCCCGGATTTGATATTGCCGAACACATCCGGTCTCATCCCCTGACTGCGCATGATCAGGTATTGCTGCATGAAGGTGATCGTGTTGTTCGCGATCCAGTAGATCACGAGGCCGGACGCGAAGGACCCGAGCATGAACATGAAGACCCAGGGCATCCAGGCAAAGATCATTTGCTGGGTCGGGTCGGTGGGGGCAGGGTTCAATTTCTGCTGCATCCACATGGAGATGCCGAGGATCAGCGGCAGGATGCCGATGAAGATCAGCGCGAGGATCGATCCCGGCTCGGGTGCAGCCCACGGGAAGACGCCCCAGAGATTATAAAGCGACGAGGGGTCGGGGGCCGACAGGTCGCGAATCCACCCGATCCATGGTGCATGGCGCAATTCGATCGTGACGAAGATCACCTTGTAGAGCGAAAAGAAGATCGGGATCTGAAGCAGGATGGGAAGGCAGCCCGCAGCCGGATTGACCTTTTCCTTCTTGTAGAGCGCCATCATTTCCTGCTGGAGCTTCTGGCGGTCGTCCCCGGCCTTTTCCTTGATCTTCTCCATCTCGGGCTGAAGTTCCTTCATCTTCGCCATCGAGACATAGGATTTGTAGGCGAGCGGCAGCAGCAGCGCCTTGATCAGGAGGGTGAGGCCGATGATCGACCAGCCCATGTTGCCGACCACGCCATTGAGCCAGTGCAGCACGGAGAAGATCGGTTTCGTGAGGAAAAAGAACCAGCCCCAGTCGATGGAGTCGATGAACCGGAAGATGCCCTTCTCTTTTTCGTATTCGCGGATGGTTTCCCATTCCTTTGCGCCGGCAAACAGCTTTTGAGTGACTTCGCCGGAGGCGCCAGGCGCGATTTCGAGGGTGCGCAGGAGCGCCGTGGCGCGGTAGATATCGCGGCTTGGATCGTATTGCAGGGCCGATGTGAAGGCTTGCTCCGGAGCCGGGATGAGTGTTGTCATCCAGTAGTGGTCGGTGAATCCGATCCAGCCATTGGCCTCGACTTCGACGACATCCGCCGCCGATCCCCAGCGGGGGTCGGGGTCGAGATCGCGCAGATCGTCGTAACCAAGTTCGTTCATCTCGGTCCCGGTCTGGCGAATTGCGCCTTCGTGGATGATGAAGAAACCCTTGAGATTGTTGGGTTCTCCATGGCGGGCGATCAATCCGTACGGCGCGAGGCGAACCGTGTTCTCGCTCGCATTCTCGACGCTTTGGGTGACGGTGAAGATGAAATCCTCGTCAACCGAGATTGTCCTGCGGAAGATCAGGCCGCTGCCGTTTTCCCATGTCATAGTGACGTCGGAGCCAAGGCCAAGCGTCGCATCCTCGGGCGCCGTCCAGACGGTTTCCGCCGTTGGCACCTGATCGATGGTGAGGCCTGTTCCCGGTGACCAGCCAAACAGGGCGTAATAGGCGTCGTCCACGCCTTCGGGCGTCAGCAGCGTGACGACATCCGAGCCGGGGTCGAGGGTTTCGCGATAATCGCGCAGCTTCAGATCGTCGATCCGACCGCCGGTCAGGGAGATCGATCCTTCGAGCCTATTCGTGAGGATCGGAACACGGACGACTTCGGCAAGTGCGGCGGCGCGATTGTCGGCCTGCGTGGTGACGCCGGGAACGGCCCCCGGTGCATCCGCAATCTCGGTCGCGCCCGGGACAGGACTGGCCGGGGCGGTTGCCACCGCGGTCGGGGTCGCCGGATCGACGACAGGCTCTTCGGGCGGGAAGAGGAGAAACCACACCAATATGACAAGAAAGCTCAACGCCGTTGCGAGGATTAGATTCTTGTTTTGATCATCCATTGCCGGCCACCACTGTCCTTTTCAGGTCAGAGCCGGTTCAACCCGTGATGGCCCGAAAGGTCAAGCCGTTTTCCCTCGCTGGTCGTCTTGTGAAAGGGCCTCGGCCGAAAGAATCGCGGCCGCGGTGGGGCCGACGGCGGCCTTGCGGCTCGCACGTTTCGACAGCCACCCGTCCACATCCTCGAATGGCATCGGGCGTCCGATACCGTAGCCTTGCACGTGGCGGCATCCCAACTGGTGGAGAACGGCATGTTCGGACGGGGTTTCGACGCCTTCAGCGAGAGTTTCGAGTTCCAGCCGTTCGGCAAGCGTCAGAATGGCTGAAACGATGTTCTGCTGTTCCAGATCGGTATCGATCTGGGTTACGAAGGAGCGGTCGATCTTGATGCGGCCGACGGAAAACCGCCTGATATTGGCGATGGAGGCATGCCCGGTGCCGAAATCGTCAAGGTCGATCAGACACCCCATTTCCGAGAAGGCGCGGAGATTGCGGATGATCGTGTCGCTGGCGGTCTGCGCGATCACGGTCTCGAGAACCTCGATCGTGAGCCGGTTCGGACTGAGATCGAACCGGTCGAGTTCCCATCGGATCTTGTCGACGAGCAGCGGGTTCCGCAGTTCTTCGGCGGAAAAATTGAGCGACAGATTGGGCACCGCCACGCCCGAGGCATCCCATGTTCTGAGCGCATTGAGGGAATCGTAAAGCATGACCTCGCCAAGACGCTCCATCAGCCCCAGGTTTTCGGCGGCGGGCAGGAATTCCGCGGGGGAAACGAGCCCACGCTCGGGATGATCCCATCGGGCAAGAACCTCGAACCCTGTCACATCGCCGTTCTCTGTGCTGACCTGTGGCTGGTACCAAGGCTTGATCTGACCGTTTTCGAGAGCGCTTGGCAGTTCGTCGGCGAGGGCACCACGCACCTGCGCCCGTTTCTGAATGTCGATCGTGAAGGCGCGAATGGCACCGGTCCCGTTGCTGGCGGCGTCGTCAAGCGCCTGTTCGGCGGCTTGGACGACCGCCTCGCCCGTTTCGGAAGGTGACCGCTTGAGCGCGCAGAAACCGACGGAGACGGTCGCGAAGATCCGTGCGCCCTCTGCGCTGATGGGGTCTTCGATCGCTTTCTGGATCCGGGTGGAAAGCTGGATGAGACTTTCCAGATCGGCGCGACTTCCCGAGGTGAGTATGACCATGAAGCGCGGGCCATCGAGGCGCGCGACAAGATCGGACTCGCGGAGACAGGACCGAAGCCGGTCGGCGCAGGCGCGCATGATATGTTGCCCCACGGCGGGCCCGAAGCGATCGACGAAATTCTGGAACTCGTCAACGCCGATGGCGAGGGCAGCGGTCGTTCCGATGGAAGTCGGTCCCTCGCCCAGCAGCCGGTCGGCAGTCTTGACCGCCTCTGATCGCAGAACGAGGCCGGTTTCGGGGTCACGGGGCCGTCTGTCCGGCGGCGTCCGACGGGACATGAGCCCCGCAGACGCGAGGAGAAGGGGCATGAACAGGGCGACGGCGATCAGCACAGCCTCGCCGCCGATCCAGTAGCCGCCCAGGGTGGCGGCGGGCAGAAAGGCCAGGAGTTGCGGACCCATCAGGAAGTTGCGCAGCCCGGACTGATACCGGGCCACAGACGTGCTTGGTCTGGTTGTCATCTTTGGCGGGCCCCTTTCGGACTGGTACGTCTCAACACGGCGCGAGATTACGGGGCCGAGATAGGCAGACAGTTAACCGATAGGGGCCAGCGAAGCGGCAAAGAGCAGATAATTTTAGTCTTTTCGGATCAGCGCGTTGAAGTCGAAAGTCTCCGGATCGAGCAGGTGCGACAGGCGCACATTGGTCAGAGATCGGAACAGGATCTGGCGTCGGCCCGGTCTGTTGCGTTCCCATTCGTCAAGCATCGCCTTGACCTGTTGCCGTTGAAGGCCGTCCTGGCTTCCGCAAAGATCGCAGGGAATGATCGGATAGGACATCGCCCGTGCAAACCGCTCGCAATCGGCCTCGGCGACATGGGCGAGAGGGCGATAGACGAAAAGGTCGCCCTCGTCGTTCAGGAGCTTCGGCGGCATCGTGGCAAGCCGTCCGCCGTGAAACAGGTTCATGAAGAAAGTCTCGAGCATGTCGTCGCGGTGATGGCCAAGAACGATGGCGGAGCAGCCTTCCTCGCGTGCGACCCGGTAGAGATGCCCCCGGCGCAGGCGCGAACAGAGCGCGCAATAGGTGCGGTTCTCGGGCACCTTGTCGGTCACGATGGAGTATGTATCCCGGTATTCGATGCGATGGGGCACGTTCATTCGGGACAGGAACTCGGGCAGCACTGTCGCGGGAAACCCCGGTTGGCCCTGATCGAGATTGCAGGCCAGCAAGTCAACCGGAAGGAGGCCGCGCCATTGCAGTTCGTAGAGGGCCGCCAGGAGTGTATAGCTGTCCTTGCCGCCGGAGAGGCAGACAAGCCAGCGCGCGCCACGTTCGATCATGCCGTATTTTTCGATCGCTTCGCGGGTCTGCCGGACGATGCGCTTGCGCAGTTTGCGAAACTCGGTGGTTTTCGGCGCGTCGGCAAAGAGCGGATGAATCTCGTCTGTTTCGTCAAGCATCACGGGCCTCTTCTGATGTGCTACGGAGGTACACCAACGGTGTGCGCCTGCAAAGGTGCATCCGATCCCGCCGCTCTGTCGTAAAAGGACTGTATTGGAGGTCCGACCGCATGAAGAAGATCCTGTTGCCTGCCATCCTGTTGCTTGCCGCGTGTAGCGGAAAGCCCGCGCTGGACGACCCGTCGCTGAGCGATCGTGCGCTGAACCTCGAGGAATTCTTTGAGGGCAGGACGGTGGCCCATGGGCAGTTCCAGGATGTCTTTGGAACGGTGCGCCGCCGGTTCGAGGTTCAGATCGATGGGGCATGGGACGGCAAGGTCCTGACCCTGACCGAGAACTTTGTCTATGAAGATGGATCGACCGAACTGCGGGTCTGGACCCTGACCAAGACCGGTGAGGAGACCTGGACCGGGACCGCGCCGGGCGTGATCGGCAATGCATATGGCGAAGAGCGCGGCGATAGCTTCAACTGGCGCTATACGATAGACCTGCCGGTTCCGGATGGCACGATGCGAGTGACATTCGACGACTGGATGTGGCTCATGTCCGAGGACCGCCTGCTGAACCGGGCCTATATGAAGAAGTATGGCGTTGATATCGGCGAGGTCATCATCATGTTCGAGCGTCTGAACTGACCCGAAGCTAGAGCGTCAGGTGACGCGCGCGGGCGGCGCGCTCGATCGCGGCCGCGTAGAGCCGGTCGATATTGAGTTCGTAGCGGATCTCCTCGAGCAGGCGGAGCTCGGCTTCGCGCAGTGTCCCGTCTGCAGCCGCCACATCACAAGCAAGGGCATAGGCGGTTTCGTTCAGGCGGTCGGGGAGGCTTTCGCGGATCAGTCCGAACAGAGCATCAAGGCCGTCTTCTTCGGAAAAGAGTTCCAGGACGATGCCGGAGATCTGTGGGATCCGGTCCTGATCGTAGGTTGCGAACATCGGCAGGTGGTTCACGATCCGTTCGATTGCGACCAGTTCGGAGGTTCCAATCATTTCATCGGAGGCGGACACAGCGATCATGACCGCAACAAGGGCATCCTGCGGCGTCATGGAGTGGGATGAATTGGGCACTTGTGGGAATCCTCCGGATGTGAGGTGCAAGATTATTGACGCAAGCGCATGTGGGCAATAGGTAGCGGGGCCGGTTCGGGCAGGGGGCCCGATCCAATGGGAAATTCAATATGTCCGATCTGCGCAACGCTGCGATGACATCCAAGGCCTGGCCGTTCGAAGAGGCGCGCCGCATTGCGAAACGCTATGAGAAGGCGCCACCGGAGAAGGGCCATGTGCTGTTCGAGACGGGTTACGGCCCCAGCGGCCTGCCGCATATCGGGACGTTCGGAGAAGTGCTTCGAACGACGATGGTGCGGCGCGCGTTCGAGGTGATCTCGGATATCCCGACCAAGCTGATCTGTTTTTCCGATGATCTGGACGGAATGCGGAAGGTGCCCGACAACGTCCCCAATCCCGAGATGCTGGCCGAGCACTTGCAGCGGCCGCTGACATCGGTGCCCGACCCGTTCGGCGAATTCGACAGCTTCGGTGACCACAACAACGCGATGTTGCGGCGGTTCCTCGATACGTTCGGGTTCGATTACGAATTCCAGTCGGCGCGCGATTTCTATCGCTCTGGACGGTTCGACGAGACCCTTCTGAAAGCCGCCGAACGCTATGACGCGTTGATGGAGGTCATGCTGGCCAGCCTGCGCGAGGAAAGGCAGCAGACCTATTCGATCTTTCTGCCGATAAGCCCGACGACAGGTCGGGTGCTTTACGTGCCGCTGAAGAATGTCGATGGAACCAGGGGCGAGATCACCTTTGATGACGAGGACGGAACAGAAACGACTCTCTCGGTCACGGGCGGCAATGTGAAATTGCAGTGGAAGCCGGATTTCGGGGCAAGGTGGGCCGCGCTGGGCGTCGATTTCGAACCCTATGGCAAGGAGCATGCTCCGAACACGCCGATCTATTCGAAGATCTGCCGGATCCTTGGCGGAACGCCGCCGGAGGTATTCACTTATGAACTCTTCCTTGATGAGGCGGGTGGAAAGATTTCAAAGTCGAAGGGCAACGGCCTGTCGATTGACGAATGGCTGACTTATGCCGCGACCGAGAGCCTGTCGTATTACATGTATCTCAAGCCCAAGACAGCCAAGCGTCTGTCATGGGATGTGATCCCGAAGGCCGTCGATGAATATCATCAGCAGTTGCGCGCCTATGCCGAGCAGGACATCGCGAAGCGGATCGACAATCCGGTGTTCCATATTCACGGCGATGACGTGCCGGTTTCGGATATGGTCGTTTCATTTGCGATGTTGCTGAACCTCGCCTCTGTCTCGGGGGCCGAGGACAAGCAGGCCCTGTGGGGGTTCATCCAGCGCTATGCACCCGAGGCATCTGCGGAAAAGAACCCGCATCTGGATCAGGCCGCGGGGTTCGCCGTGCGTTATTACAACGATTTCGTGAAGCCCACGAAGGTGTACCGTGCGCCGACCGATCAGGAGCGGGCGGCGATGGAGGATCTCGTCGCGCGTCTGAAGGCCTGGGATGGTGGAGTGGATGCCGAAGAGCTTCAATCAATGGTCTTTTCCGTGGGCAAGGATCACGAGTTCGAGCCGCTTCGCGACTGGTTCAAGGCGCTATACGAGGTTCTGCTGGGGGCCAGCCAGGGGCCGCGCTTTGGCGGTTTCATCGCGCTTTACGGTGTCGACGAAAGCATCGCCCTGATCGAAGCCGGTCTTGCGGGCGATCTGGGGGCGTAAGTGTTTCGGCTTGACCTGTGGACGGGCGGTTCTAGGTGCTTTGTATCGTCAAGGGAGATCCGCCATGCGTCGCCTCGTTCTTGCTGTCCTGATTGCCATCGGCTTGACTGCCCCACTCAACGCGCAGAACGCGGATCCGATCACTGGAGTGATCCAGGACCAGATCGAAGCCTTCAAGCAAGATGATTTTGCTACGGCGTTCAGTTTTGCCTCGCCATCGATCAAGCAGATGTTCGGGTCGGCGGACCGGTTCGGGATGATGGTCCGGCAAGGTTATCCGATGGTCTGGCGGCCTGCCGATGTGCAATACCTTGACCAGAGCACGGAGGGGGGGCGTGTCTTTCAGAACGTGCTGATCACCGATGCGCAGGGCGTGCCCCATCTCCTTGAATACCAGATGATCCAGACGCCCGAGGGCTGGCAGATCAATGGTGTTCGGTTCCTGCAAGCGCCTGCTGTCGGTGCCTGAGCGTACGCTTGGTTAACGGGGTGCTGACCCCGGCTTGATATCACTTTTGCTGACACGAGGACGTGCCCCTTCGGGCCGCCCGAGCGAAAGGGGTTTCGATGAACAAAGCGATTACCGACGGGCTGGTGCTGACGCCGCCGCAGTTTGCGGGCGGACTTGATGTCTGGTCGAGCGAAGACGGCACGCCGGGTTCCGCAACCTATCAGGGCGCGGCCAATGCGGCATTCGTCCCGGCCGATCAGGATTTCGGTGGTTGCCTTGAACTCGTGAAGACGCTCGCGGTTCAGAAATTGCGCTGGACCGGCGAGACGCCGATCCTGCCGGGCTGCTATCTGCGTGTCTCGGCGCGGATCAAGGCGGTTTCTGGCAACCTTCCCGGTGTTCGGATCGCGGCATGGGCCGGTGGCCCGGGCGGCGTGAATATGTCCGGAGTCGTTCAGATCGGGCCCACGACCACCCTAACCACCTATGGCGAAATCGTCGAGATTTCTGCGATCATCGGTTCAGGCAACCGGATGGGCGTCAACATGGTGTGGGGCGATGCCGCGATTTATGGGCATATCGGGCTGGACCTGACCGGAGCCTCGGGCGGGGTGGTGCGGATCGACGACTTCGCGGTGGAGGATGTCACCTCGGCGTTCCACCGGACGATGATGGACTGGGTCGATGTGCGCGATTTTGGTGCCATCGGCGATGGGGTCGCCGATGACCAGCCCGCCTTCGAAGCGGCGGACCTTGCCGCGGCGGGGCGCGATGTGCTTGTCCCCGCCGGCACCTATTTCCTGGGCGCCAGTCAGACCTTCGAGAATGCGGTGCGTTTTGAGGGTACGGTTACCATGGCCCCGGCGGACCGGCTTATCCTGCGGCGGAATTTCGATCTGCCCAGCTATTCGGATGCCTTTGGCGACGAGGTTCTGGGGTTTCGGAAGGCGTTTCAGGCACTTCTGAACTTCTCGGACCATGAGAGCCTTGATCTTCGGGGCCGGAGGATCGAGATCGATGGCCCGATCGATATGGCGGAGGCCGCCGGGCTTGCGACCTATGAGATCCGGCGCGTGATCCGGAACGGGCAGATCAATTGCATCGCCGGCCCGAACTGGGACGAAGAGAGCCATACCAGCCTTGCCAGCTACAGTGCTTCGAATCCCGGCCAGCTGACCAATGTGGCCAATGTGGCGAATATCGTCGTTGGATCGTTGGTTCAGGGGGCGGGCGTCGGACGCGAAGTCTATGTCACAGGCAAGAATGTGGGGGCAGGGGCCGTCGAGTTGAGCCGGAGCCTCCATGGCCCGGCCGCGACCCAGACCTATACCTTCCGCCGGTTCAAATACGCGCTGGATTTCTCGGGCTTCACCAAGCATTCGCGGCTGGTGCTTGCCGATATCGATATCGACTGCAACGGTGTGGCCGACGGAATAATGCTGGCGCCTGCGGGGGAGCTTTTCCATATTCGCGACAGCTGGATCACCAAGCCGAAGAACCGCGGAATCAGTTCGATTGGGCGGGGGTGTCAGGATCTGCAGATTGACCGGTGCCAGTTCATCTCGAATGAACAGGCGCTGGACGCGACGGACCGGGAATCGGTCGGGTTCAACGTGAATGCCAATGACGCCAAGATCCGCGACAGCCGTTTCCAGCGGATGGGCACGACGATGGTTCTGAGCGGGAACGGTCATCTTCTGACAGGCAATCACTGGTTCCAGGGAGATAACGTGGTGGATGGGCCGCGGGTGGCCGGTCTTGTCCTGACCGAAACCAATGTGAAGACGGTCCTGACCGGGAACTATATCGACAACTGCTTTATCGAGTGGACGAACGAGCATGACGAGATGCCCGATTTCGGCACCGAACTTTCCTTTGGCGGGCTGACGATCACCGGCAATGTCTTTACCTGCAACGATGTTGCCGCGTGGTTCTCGTGGCTGGTGATCAAACCCTATGGCGCCGGACATTTCATTCAGGGGCTGAGCGTCATCGGCAACAGCTTCAAGTCGCTGAATGGGAGCATCGACCGGATCGAGCGGTTGGATGCCTCGATTGCGGGCCTTGATTTCTCGCGGACCCGGAACGTGACCTTTTCCGGAAACACGTTCAACGGTGTGACGCAGAACACCATCAATCCGGTCACGCTGGAGTTCAACCAACCGGGTGTCGCGACGAACTGGCAGCTTGATGTCTCGGGCTATCTGCCCTTCGGGGGATGGTCGCGCGAAGTGACCGGGATCGTGACCGAAGGGCCGGTGGAAAATGCGGCGCAGGTAGTGGTCTGGGCCCAGCCCTATGTCACCACCAATGACGGCCCCGGCAACAATCTTGTCCGGCTGACATGGCCGGAACCCGTTATGGGACGCGTGCATGTGACGGCGCGTGTCGACAGACCAATCTAGCGGTCGGACGGAGCGGCGAGGTCTTTGGGCGTCAGAACAAAGGCCTTGCCGAACCCGCCGTTCAGATACGCGATGGTGACGGTCATGCAGGCGAAGGAGAAATCCGCGAAATCGATATAGAGTTTCGACTTCGGATGGCTTTCGAGGTAGCGGGCGCGCAATTCTGCGTGGCCCGCGTCTCCGTTTCTCAGGAATCTGACGGTGCCCTGCAAGGTGAGCCTTGGATGGGTCAGCGGATCACCGCGATCCTGAGGCTCGCCTACCAGGAGTGAGCAGGCAGGATTGGCCTTCAGCGCCTTGGTGTGGTTCGAGAGGTCGGAGACGAGCATGACGGGCGCCCCGTCTGGGGTCGTGCCAACAGCGATGCGCGAGACCATGGGTGCGCCCGTTTCCGGGTCGATCACTCCGAGGGACCCGAAGCGGGCCGTGTCGATCAGATCCCGCGCACGTGTGCGGGCCATTTGATCCGTAGGGCGGATGGGCGAGGTCTCGGGCATGGGCGCGGGGTCTCCTTCGTTCCGAAACGTCGCGTTTCGGGCGAGGCGGGTCAAGCCATCCTGTCCGGTCAGAAATCCAGCCAAAGACCTGATTTCAGCCCTGCGGTGCTGTCGTTGTGAAGGCCGTAAAGCAGGCCGAATTCGAGGTTCAAGTTCGAAGAGAGGCGGCGTACGGCGGTTGTCTGAAGTCGTGCCGTGGTGTCGGTTCCCGATGCGGCGTCAAGTTGCAACTGACCGATGAATTTCCAGTCTTCCGTGGGCGAGATGCCGAGTGTTGCGTCGATCTTTCCCTGCGTATCGCCGGACGAGGTCAGCCGCGCCTGTGCGTCGACCGTGGTCCAACCCGCGCCCCAGCCCGTCGAAATGCCCCGCCCCCAGGAAAACCCGAGCATGGCGAGCGATTGCGATGCCGCGCCCGCGTCGGTGGTTCCGAGGCCGAGGGAGATTGCGAATTGATGGGTCGCGTCGGAGCGCGCGAGCGCGCGCCGCAGGAACAGGATCGAGGTCTGTTCGGATGCGGACAGGTTTCGAAAGAGATCGATCCCGAACGTCAGTCTGGGGGTCAGCCCGTATTCTCCGTAGACCGATGCGGCGTGATCGAAATCGAGCAGGGCCATCCCGTTGAGATCGGTCGTCGTTTCGTAGCTGAAGGACAGGAATACCTTGCCTTCCTCGCGAGGCCAGGGGCCTGCGTTGGCAGGAACAGAAAGAAGCAGGATCATGGACCCTGCAATCAGAATGGCGCGCATTGAACGGCCCCTCGGTCGACCCAAACGTTGGACGACGTTGGTTAACGAACCGTTAACGTTTGGTTAACGCGCATGCAGAGGAAGACCGACGAGTTGGAGGTGGGCTCATTTGGAAACGATCGCAGCACCGGAGCCGGTCAGGCATCCGGTTTTGCGAGATTGCGGGCAGCGGCGTTGGCTGCCCGCCCGGTCCGGGTCTCAGCCTTCGACGCGGACTATCTTTTCGACCGAAACGATCCCCGCATCGCCTTCTTCGGTGAAGTCGATATGGATCCGGTCGCCCTTGGCGAGGTCGATCGGCAATTCGAGTGTTGCGGGGAGTTCCCAGACGGTCTTGTCGGCGAGGACAAGGATATGGTCGACACGGTCATAGGCGAGAACCTCGCCCGTGGTTTCATCTGCGAGAACGGGAGTGGCGACGGCAAGGAGCGTCGCGGCAATCAACAGGCGCATTTTGTTTTCCGAAGATCGAGGAGGTCGCCCTGGGGGTCATCCTTGCGGCCTCCGGGCGGAGCCTCATCGCCCGGATAACGCAGAATTGGGATGGGATCGGCGGCTTTCAAGGCGTGACGCGAAATATCGTCATGCACCGGGTCAGGCTGTTGGGGCAGTGGCGCAGGCGCGAAACTCCCGAACCGCCGGAGCGGCGCCCGAAAGCGGGATCGTAACAGCGTCTTCGCCCGTCATGGCCAGCACGGTTTCGTTGAATTCGAGGCCGTTCAAGACATTGCCGAATCCGCGGTCTGTTACCGTGAGCGTGCCACCGTCGAGCATGTGGCGGCTGGTCGATATCGTCAGGCCGCGCGGGCCGTCGAACCGCATCGCGAAGAGCGGGAAGGCAGGCCACCCCGCACTTCGCGTCAGCGCGATCGCGTATTCGCCGATGCGCGGGTCGAAGGTGACCTTGACCGCGACCTCCGGGGTTTCATGGGTCAGCGTACAGATCGGGCGCGACGAGAACTCCCACGCCGAGGCGGGCGAGGCGAGCAGGGTAAGGATGATCAATAACCTCATACGAACGGAGGTAGGAGGTTTGGGCATTTGGGCAAGAGTGGCGGGTTCAGATCACCCGCGTCATCAACCCCATCGAGAGAAGCGCGAGGCCGATCCCGAGGATTTCGCGGGATTGAAGAGGCTCGTCAAAGAAGACGGCGCCCATCACGCAGAGTGCGACCAGCGTCAACATCGAATAGGCGACCCCGGCCTGGGCCAGCGTCACCTGCTGCATCGCGAAATACCACATTCCTGCGGAAATCGCATAAAGCATGGCCCCACTGATGAAGAGGGATGAAGAAAGACCGAGCAGATCGTCGGCCGCTCGTTTGATGTAATAGTCGCCAAGGATGACCGCCAGAGCACAGGCAAAGCAAAAGGAGTAGCCGACAACAATCGGTACCATAGGAACCTCCGTACTGCTTGCTCCTGTGACGGGGTCCGGTGATTTTAGCAGGCGGAAGCCCAGGTGGCAAAAGTCTTTTTCCGTGGGGGAGAACGGGTTTAGCGACCTCGCCGTTTCACGTTGCCGCCCCTTTGCCCCGCCCGGCCCGCGGTAGACCGGCCCGAAGACTTGACTGCAGCTTCGCCTGCGGCCTCGACCGCCGACTGACGCGCCAGGGGATCGTCGGCGATCGCGAGCTCCACCGCTTCGAGGCGTTTCAACTCGTCCCGCAGGCGGGCGGCCTCCTCGAATTCGAGATTTTCTGCGGCCTTGCGCATATCCGTGCGCAGGCCATCGAGGACCGACTGGAGATTTCCGCCATGGGCCTTGTCGATCGTCGCGGTGACGCGGTTCAAGTCGACGTCGCGCTTGTAGAGGCCCGAGAGCACGTCATCGATGTTCTTCTTGATCGTTTCCGGCGTGATCCCGTGTTCGAGATTATAGGCGACCTGTTTTTCGCGGCGGCGGTCGGTTTCGCGCAGGGCGCGTTCCATCGAGCCGGTGATCCGGTCGGCATACATGATGACCCGGCCTTCGGCGTTTCGTGCGGCCCGTCCTATCGTCTGGATCAGCGAGGTTTCCGAACGCAGGAAACCCTCCTTGTCAGCGTCCAGAATGGCCACCAGACCGCATTCCGGAATATCGAGCCCCTCGCGCAGGAGATTGATGCCGATCAGTACGTCGAACGCGCCAAGACGCAGATCGCGCAGGATCTCGATCCGTTCGAGCGTGTCGATGTCGGAATGCATGTAGCGCACGCGGATGCCCTGTTCGTGGAGATATTCGGTCAGGTCCTCGGCCATGCGTTTCGTGAGCGTGGTTACGAGCGTCCGGTAGCCCGCCTGCGAGACGCGGCGCACCTCGTCCAGAAGATCGTCGACCTGCATCTCGACGGGCCGGATCTCGACCGTGGGGTCGACCAGGCCGGTGGGGCGGATGACCTGTTCGGTGAAGACGCCACCGGTCTGCTCCAGTTCCCATGCGGCCGGTGTCGCCGAGACGAAGACCGACTGCGGGCGCATGGCGTCCCATTCCTCGAACTTGAGGGGCCGGTTGTCGGTGCAGGACGGCAGTCGGAAGCCATGTTCGGCGAGCGTGAACTTGCGCCGGTAGTCGCCCCGGTACATGCCGCCGATCTGGGGGACCGAGACATGGGATTCATCGGCGAAGACAATGGCATTGTCGGGGATGAATTCGAAGAGTGTCGGCGGCGGTTCGCCCGGCGCGCGTCCCGTGAGGTAGCGCGAATAGTTCTCGATCCCGTTGCAGGCGCCGGTCGCCTCCATCATCTCGAGGTCGAAATTCGTGCGCTGCTCGAGCCGCTGGGCTTCCAGCAGTTTGCCTTCGCCGACAAGTTGTTCGAGACGCTGTTTCAGCTCGAGTTTGATTCCCTTGATCGCCTCGTTCAGGGTCGGGCGCGGGGTCACATAATGCGAGTTCGCGTAGATTCGGACGCGTTCGAACGTATCGGTCTTTTCGCCCGTCAGCGGATCAAACTCGGTGATCGCCTCCAGCTCGTTGCCGAAAAACGACAGCCGCCATGCCCGGGTGTCGAGGTGGGCGGGCCAGATTTCCAGAACGTCCCCGCGGACCCGGAAACTGCCGCGCTGAAACGCCTGGTCGTTGCGGCGATATTGCTGCGCCACCAGATCGGCCATGACCTGTCGCTGATCATAGTCGCGGCCCTGATGAAGATCCTGCGTCATCGCGCCGTAGGTTTCGACCGATCCGATGCCGTAGATGCAGGAGACTGAAGCCACGATGATGACGTCGTCGCGTTCCAGCAGCGCCCGGGTGGCCGAGTGGCGCATCCGGTCGATCTGTTCGTTGATCTGCGATTCCTTCTCGATATAGGTGTCGGACCGCGCCACATAGGCCTCGGGCTGATAGTAGTCGTAATAGCTCACGAAATATTCGACGGCATTGTCGGGGAAGAAGCCCTTGAACTCGCCATAGAGCTGCGCGGCAAGTGTCTTGTTCGGGGCAAGGATGATGGCGGGGCGTTGGGTCTGTTCTATCAGCTTTGCCATCGTATAGGTCTTGCCGGTGCCGGTCGCGCCCAGCAGCACCTGATCGCGCTCGCCGGACAGGATGCCCTGCGCCAGTTCCGCGATGGCCGTCGGCTGATCACCTGCCGGCTCGAACTCGGTATGCATGACAAATGCCTTGCCGCCCTCGAGCTTGTCCCGTCCGCTGACGGGCGGGGCAGGGGCGTGCATCACCGGCATCTGCTCGGGCGAGTTATTGTGCATGGGTGTCCTCGGGCTGTTGACCCTAAGAATTGTTCTCTTTTCGTCCCGGTTCAACCCCGGCTCCTGACAGGAAGTGTCAGGAGCCGGGGTCTTTTGCCCCGGGACTTGCGGTGAGGCACGGTTATGGCAATAAGGACAAAGACCCAAGCGGAGAGGTTCGTCATGCGTGCGCGTATCTATCAACCGGCCAAGACCGCGATGCAGTCCGGTATGGCAAAGACCCATAACTGGGTGCTTGAGTTCGCCCCTGCCGAGGCGCGGTCGGTGGATCCTCTGATGGGCTGGACCAGTTCATCGGACACACAGGCGCAGGTGCGGCTTCGCTTCGATACCAAAGAGGCCGCGGTGGACTATGCAAAAGATCACGGAATTGAGGCGATCGTGCAGGAGCCGAAATCCCGCAAGCCGAATATCCGCCCGCGCGGCTATGGCGAGAATTTCGCGACGGATCGGCGCGGGGCCTGGACGCACTGACGCGCCGCGTTTCAAATACTCCTGACATCGACTGCCGAAACCGCGCAGGTGCGAGATGATCTATGCGCGCCTTCTGGGCGGCTTGGGCAACCAGCTCTTTCAATATGCGGCGGGCCGCGCTTTGGCGCTGCGTCTTGGGGTCGAGCTTGTGCTCGACATGCGCGCGGCGGGCAGGGCGCCGGCGCATTTCCGGCCGGCGCTGCATCATTTCGGGATAGAGTATCGTGATGATGTCGATCTTCCGCCGGACAAGACCCGGCCTTTGGCCTATGCGATCTGGCGTTATGGCGGGGGGCGCCCGAAATTTTGCCGGGAGCGGGGTCTGGGCTTCAAGCAGGCGGTATTTCAGGCACCGGACGATACCTATCTGCACGGGTACTTCCAATCCGAGAGGTATTTTTCTGATCAGATCGATGCGATCCGCAAGGACCTGCGTATCGTGACGCCGCCCGGCCCGGCCAATGCGGCGGCGCTGGAGGAGATCGGGGCTGCGGGGATGCCTGTGTCGCTGCATGTCCGGCGTGGAGATTACGTGAACGATGCCAAAGGCGCGCGCATGCACGGAACCTGCGATGCCTCCTATTATCGGGCCGCGCTGGATCTGCTGGATGCGCGGCTTGGCACGGAACTCTCGGTTTTCGTCTTTTCCGACGATCCGGACTGGGCGCGGGAGAATCTTGCATTGGGCCGCCCAGTCCGGGTCTTCGATCATAACGGTCCCGAAAGGCACTACGAGGATCTCAGGCTCATGGCCGCTTGCCGGCACAACGTCATCGCCAATTCCACATTTTCATGGTGGGGCGGCTGGATGAACCCGAGCCCGGACAAGATCGTGGTGGCGCCCCGGCGCTGGTTTGCGGATCCGTCGGCTTCCAACCCGGATATTCTTCCCGCGTCCTGGGTCGCGATAGAGGGCGCGTAACGTCCTGCCCATGTTGACAAGCGGGCCCAGACGCACACAAAAGGACGTGCGGTCCCATAGCTCAACTGGATAGAGCAGCTGACTTCTAATCAGCAGGTTCGGGGTTCGAGTCCTCGTGGGATCGCCAGTTTCGGCCGCTCCGACCGGCCGGGTCGCAGGACAATGCGCAACTTTCTCGCAAAGAGGGGCCTGGCCTTGTCGCGGTTCGGTTGGCAGAACGCTCAAAATGACGGCCGAACGATTAACATTTAAGTGACTGGAAACTTGTGTGGAATCTTTCTTCCAGTTGATAAGTTTACATCCCGCATTGGCGTATTGTAATTTATTTACAGGAAAATTAAGCGATTTCAAAATGATAGACGTTCGTTTTCACATCTGCTATCGAGCCTTTAACTTACGATCGAAAGGTCGCTGAGAGCGGCTGACGCCGGGACAGAAGTAGAAGTGCGAGGAGACCCATGACTGCCAAGAGCTCAAACCCCGTATACGCGCCATCGAAAGAATTCGCCGCAAAGGCCCATGCCGACCGGTCGACCTATGATGCCATGTACAAGGCGTCGGTCGCGGATCCGGATGCATTCTGGGCCGAGCATGGCAAGCGGCTCGACTGGATCAAGCCCTACACGACGGTCAGCAATGTTAGCTTTGCGCCGGGCAACATCGATATCCGCTGGTTCGAGGACGGGACGCTCAATGTCGCGGCGAACTGTGTCGACCGGCATTTGGAGACGCGCGGGGACCAGACGGCAATCATCTGGGAACCGGATGATCCCTCCGAGGACGCCAAGCACATCACCTATCGCCAGCTTCACGTGGCGGTTTGCAAGATGGCCAACATTCTGGAGGGGATGGGCGTTCGCAAGGGCGACCGCGTGGTCCTGTATCTTCCGATGGTGCCCGAAGCAGCATATGCGATGCTCGCCTGCGCCCGGATCGGGGCGGTCCATTCGATCGTTTTTGCCGGATTCTCTCCCGATGCGCTTGCCGCGCGGATCAACGGATGCGACGCCAAGGTTCTGATCACCGCCGACCACGCCCCGCGCGGTGGCCGCAAAACACCGCTGAAATCGAACGCTGACAAGGCCTTGCTGGCCTGCAAGGACACGGTCAAATGCCTTGTCGTGAAGCGGACCGGCGATCAGACGACGTGGATCGAAGGGCGGGACTACGATTACAACGAGCTGGCTCTGGAGGCGGACGATGTTTCGGCGCCGGTCGAGATGGGGGCAGAGGACCCGCTGTTCATCCTTTACACGTCGGGATCGACCGGCCAGCCGAAAGGGGTGGTGCATTCCTCGGGCGGTTATCTGGTCTATGCCTCGATGACCCATCAGTACACATTCGACTACCATGACGGTGATATTTTCTGGTGCACGGCCGATGTCGGTTGGGTCACGGGGCACAGCTACATCGTCTATGGTCCGCTCGCGAATGGTGCGACGACGCTGATGTTCGAGGGCGTGCCGACCTATCCCGATGCCGGACGGTTCTGGGACGTCTGCGAGAAACACAAGGTCAACCAGTTCTATACCGCGCCGACCGCGATCCGGGCGCTGATCGGGCAAGGTAAGGAGTGGGTCGAGAAATACGACCTTTCCGACATCAAGGTGCTGGGAACGGTCGGCGAGCCGATCAATCCCGAAGCGTGGAACTGGTACAACGACGTCGTGGGCAAGGGCAAAGCGCCGATCGTCGATACGTGGTGGCAGACCGAGACGGGCGGGCACCTTCTGACCCCGCTTCCGGGGGCAATTCCCACCAAACCTGGGTCCGCGACACTGCCGTTCTTTGGCGTGCAGCCGGTCATCCTTGACCCGCAATCGGGCGAGGAAATCACCACCACGGTCGCCGAAGGCGTTCTCTGCCTCAAGGCAAGCTGGCCGGGTCAGATGCGTACGGTCTATGGGGACCACGAGCGGTTCGAGAAGACCTATTTCAGCGACTACAAGAATTATTACTTCTCGGGCGACGGGTGCCGGCGCGATGAGGACGGGTATTATTGGATCACCGGCCGTGTGGACGATGTGATCAACGTCTCTGGGCACCGGATGGGCACCGCAGAGGTCGAAAGCGCGCTTGTCGCCCATGAGAAGGTCGCCGAGGCGGCCGTCGTTGGCTACCCGCATGATATCAAGGGGCAGGGCATCTATTGCTATGTGACGCTGATGAACGGTGTCGAGCCGACCGAGGAGCTGCGCAAGGAATTGCGCACCTGGGTGCGGACAGAGATCGGGCCGATCGCGGCACCGGATCTGATCCAATGGGCGCCCGGGCTGCCCAAGACGCGGTCGGGCAAGATCATGCGGCGGATCCTGCGCAAGATCGCGGAGGACGATTTCGGAGCATTGGGCGATACCTCGACCCTTGCCGAACCCGCTGTGGTCGACGATCTGATCGAAAACCGGATGAACAAACGCTGAAGCCAGGCAAGACGGGTTCCTGTCCGGAGCGGTTTTGCCGCTCCGGACGTCCCTTTGCCCGATAAATGGCCGCGTTCAGGAAATCTGGCCCCCTATCGCGAAAGGAACGTGATAGTTCCGTGACACCCTGCTTCAGGGGCATTAAGAAGTACCTGTCTGCAAACTATGGATTCGGAAACAGCCGACCCATGAGCGTCCCTTTTGCCCACCCATTCGATGACGACAAACTTCGCGAGGAATGCGGGGTTTTTGGCGTCGTCGGCGTTGCGGATGCCGCGAATTTCGTGGCCCTTGGCCTGCATGCCCTTCAGCATCGCGGGCAGGAAGCCGGCGGTATCGTCACCCATGATCCTGAGCAAGGGTTCAATTCCGCGCGGCGATTTGGCTATGTTCGCGACAATTTCACCAGCGAAGCGGTGATGAGCACCCTGCCGGGTTCGATCGGGATCGGTCATGTGCGGTATTCCACGGCCGGGTCGAAGGGCAACACGCAGATCCGCGATGTGCAGCCGTTCTTTGGCGAGTTGTCCATGGGCGGAACCGCGATCGCGCATAACGGCAACATCACAAATGCCGATGCGCTGCGCCGGGAGCTCATCAATCGCGGGTCGATCTTCCAGTCTTCCTCGGACAGCGAATGCATCATTCATCTCATGGCCCGCTCCATGGGCCGGTCGATCCCCGACCGGATGGAAGAGGCGCTTCGCAAGGTCGAAGGTGCATTCTCGGTCGTGGCGATGACCCGGACCAAGCTGATCGGTGTGCGCGACCCGTTGGGCGTGCGGCCTCTGGTTCTGGGCAAGCTGGGCGACGGCCATGTCCTTTCGTCGGAAACCTGTGCATTGGATATCATAGGCGCGGAATTCCTGCGCGAGGTCGAGCCGGGCGAAATGGTGGTCATCACGGGCGGCAAGATCGAAAGCCATTTCCCGTTTCGCCGGACCGCGCCGAGGTTCTGTATCTTTGAGCATGTCTATTTCTCGCGGCCGGATTCCATTCTGGGTGGCCGGTCGGTCTATGAGACGCGTCGCCAGATCGGTGTCGAATTGGCCCGGGAAGCCCCGGTCGAGGCCGACCTTGTCTGTCCGGTGCCCGATAGCGGCACGCCTGCGGCCATCGGATACAGCCAGGAAATCGGCATTCCCTATGCGATGGGGATCATCCGCAACCAGTATATGGGCCGGACGTTCATTGAGCCGACTGAACAGATCCGTAACATGGGCGTGCGGCTGAAGCTGAACATTAACCGGGCACTGGTGCGCGGAAAGCGGATTGTTCTGGTGGATGACAGCGTCGTCCGGGGGACGACCACGATCAAGATCCGCGGCATGCTGCTGGATGCGGGGGCCAAGGAGGTGCATTTCCGGATCGCCTCGCCGCCCACGGCGTGGCCCTGTTTCTATGGGGTCGATACGCCCAATCGCGAGAAGCTGCTGGCTGCGACGATGAGTGAAGACGAGATGTGCGAGCATCTGGGCGTCGACAGTCTTCGATTCATATCGCTTGACGGTCTGTACCGGGCCGTGGGCGAGGCGAAGGGACGGGACCCGAAGGCCCCGCAATATTGCGACGCCTGTTTCTCGGGCGAGTATCCGATCGCGCCCTCCGACATGGTGGAGCGCGGCTTTACGATGAAGGCGGCGGAGTAGTCTTTTGGACGATCTGGCAAGCGATCCCCGCTGGCGGCGGTTCAATGACAGCGATCGCAAATGCCCTTGCTGCGATATGGTGTTTTCCGGGATCTTCGATATCGGCTTTGACCATCCTGGCCCCTGGCCGCATGGAAACCGCAGCGAGCTTGGCGTCGACCGCCTGGAAGACGGGGACGACCATCTGACCTCGGACCTTTGTGTGATGGGCGAGTATCGCTTTATCCGCGCGGTCTTGCCGCTGCCGGTCATCGGCTCGGACCAGGTGTTTTCCTTCGGGCCGTGGGGCAGTGTGAACCCGGCGAATTACGACCGCTATGTTCAGGCGCTGATGACCAATGACTGGTCCGGTTTCGAAGGGTGCTTTGCCTGGTTGATCAACCAGTTGCCCGGATTCGATATGCCCGACCACGTCGCTTGCGATCTGATCCCCGGAGAAGGCGATGCGCGGCCCACGCTTTGGGTTCATGACGGTGCGCACCCGTTGGCGGAGCTTCAGGAAAACGGGATCACCTTTGACCAGCTTCTGGATATCTATGCGGCGGCGGGGCAGGATATCCGCCCGCACCTTATGGACGGATAGGGGCGAGCCCTTGACCTTTCGTGCCCGTCGCAGCACACCGCGCCCATGACAAAGATTGCTCTGATCACCGGTGCGTCGCGCGGGCTTGGCGCGGCACTTGCCGAGGCGCTTGCGCCCGCATACCACATCGTCGCCGTCGGGCGGACAACCGGCGCGCTCGAAGAGCTCGATGACCGCATCCAGGCGAAGGGCGGCAACGCCACGCTGGCACCGATGGATATCACCAATGCCGATGCGATGGCGCATCTTTGCCGCGGCATCCACGATCGCTGGGGACATGCCGATCTTTGGGTGCATACGGCGATCCATGCCGCGCCGCTTTCACCAGCCGGGCATATTCAGCGGAAAGACTGGGACAAATGCGTTGCGATCAACGTGACCGCGACGGGCGTGCTGATCGGGATGGTAGAACCACTGCTTTTGGCGGCGGAGGCGGGCACCGCACTGTTCCTTGACGATCCGCGGGGTGGTGAGAAGTTCTTTGGCGCCTACGGCTCGACCAAGGCCGCGCAGATCGCGCTTGCGAAAAGCTGGCAGGCAGAAACGGTGAAGGTCGGGTCCGCGGGTCATGATAGCGACGCCGCCGCCGATGCCGACGGCGATCCGAGGGCGGTTCTTCCCGGGCGAAGATCGTGGGGCGCTGACCTCCGTGCATGACGCGGCGGCCGAGATTGTGAACGGTCTCTAGCAGTCCCGCTTGCTGCCCTGCCCGCACTGAAATAGGAAGCAAGAGATTTCGAAAGGCAGGCTTTATGCGCATTCTTCTGACAAATGACGACGGGATCAACGCGCCAGGCCTGAAAGTGCTTGAGGCGATTGCGGCGGAAATTGCCGGGCCGAAGGGCGAGGTCTGGACTGTTGCGCCGGCGTTCGAGCAATCCGGGGTCGGCCATTGCATCAATTATTCGCATCCCGACGATGCTTGCCGAAATCGGCCCTCGGCGGTTTGCCGCCGAAGGAAGTCCGGCGGATTGCGTCCTCGCGGGCCTCTATGAGGTGATGAAGGACGCGCCCCCCGATCTGGTCTTGTCCGGGGTGAACCGGGGCAACAACTCGGCCGAAAACGTTCTTTATTCCGGGACAGTCGGCGGGGCGATGGAGGCTGCGTTGCAGGGGCTTCCGGCGGTCGCGCTGAGCCAGTTCTATGGCCCCGGAAATGTCGATCTGGCCAATCAGTTCGAAGCGGCGTCCTCGCATGGCGTCGCCATCGTCCGAAAGCTTCTGGATCATGCGATCTGGGATGATGCGCCGTACCGGCTTTTCTACAACGTCAATTTTCCTCCCATACCCGCGAATGAGGTGAAGGGAATGAAGGTGGCCGCGCAAGGCTCGCGCGAGGGGACCAAGTTCGGGGTGAAGCCCCACGTCTCGCCTACAGGTCGGATGTTCATGTGGGTCACTGGTGGAGCGCAACACAACCCGACCGCCCCGGGAACGGATTCCGCCGTGAATTTAGAGGGTTACATCTCGGTCACGCCCTTGCGTGCGGATCTTACCGCCCATGAAACTCTGGATGATTTGAGGAAATGTCTGGAATGACCTCGGATGAGGCCGAACGGAAAATGCAGTTTCTGTTCGCCCTGCGATCCCGCGGGGTGACTGACAAGCGTGTCCTCAACGCGATGGAAAAGATCGACAGGGGTGCGTTCGTCACGGGACTGTTCGCAGAGCGCGCCTATGAGGACATGCCGCTTCCGATCCCGTGTGGCCAGACGATAAGCCAGCCCTCGGTCGTGGGTCTGATGACACAGGCGCTTGACGTGCAACCGCGCGACAAAATCCTCGAGGTGGGAACGGGCTCTGGCTACCAGGCCGCGATCCTGAGCCAGCTTGGGCGGCGGGTCTATACGCTTGAGCGGCATCGCCGCCTGGTGCAGGGCGCAGAGGCGGCCTTCGCGGCTTTGCGGCTTACCAACATCACCACGATCCTTGCCGATGGCAGCCATGGCTATCCCGAACAGGCGCCCGTTCGACCGGATACTTGGTCAGCGCCGCCGCCGAGGATCCACCCGGTCCGCTCTTGGCTCAGTTGCGCCCAGGCGGTATCATGGTCCTGCCGGTCGGGCAGTCGGACGCCGTACAGCATTTGATCCGTGTGCGGCGAACAGAGACCGGGTATGAGTACGACGAGCTTCGATCGGTACGTTTCGTGCCACTTGTCGAGGGGATCGGCCAAGAGTGATGGCAAATGGCACGTCTGCACAGACAGGCGGCAAGTGAGGATAGAGCAATGGTATTTCAGCGCAGGCACCACCGGATTCTTGCAGTGACCGTCTCGCTGTTCGCGCTTGGCGCGTGCAGCGACGGGTTCGATTTCGATCTCAGAAGCATTGGAAACGGTTTCGATACCTCGCAATCGGTGCAGCAACTCAGCGCCCCGAGACCGCAGCCCGACAATCGCGGGGTGATCTCCTATCCCAACTATCAGGTGGCGATCGCGCGCCGGGGCGAGACGGTTTCGGATATCGCCGGGCGGCTTGGATTGTCGGCTGCGGAATTGGCCGAGTTCAATGGGATCCCTGACGGTGTTCCGCTTCGCGAAGGCGAGACGCTCGTTCTGACAAGTCGCATCGCCGAGCCTTCGCCCGCGACGGGTGCAATCGGTACGGGTCCGATCCGGCCCGCGGGGTCGGTCGATGTGGCGGCTGTTGCAGGGGGAGCGATCAACCGGGCCGGCAATGTGCAACAGACGGTCATTCCGGGGGCGCAGACCGGCGAGGAACCCGTGCGTCACCGCGTCGAGCCTGGAGAGACGGCATTCTCGATCGCGCGGCTGTACAACGTCAGTCCCGAAGCTTTGGCAGACTGGAATGGCCTGGGGCGGGATCTCAGTGTCCGGACTGGTCAACTTCTGCTTATTCCGGTCGTGCTTGATCCGCCGCCGGCGGAAGTCCCGGTTCCTCCGGGGCGCGGCAGCGTTGCACCCGAGCCGCCGTCGGCCTCGGCGCCGCTTCCCGTCAAGGATGCGACCCCGAAACCGGCACCGACGCCGGCACCGCCGCCCGCAATGGCCGAAGCACGCACTAATTCCGCGCCGCTTGCGATGCCGGTAGATGGCAGCGTGATCCGCGCTTTCAGCGCCGCCGACAATGCCGGGATATCAATCGCTGCGTCGACGGGTGCGCCGGTGCGCGCGGCCGCCGATGGGCTTGTGGCGACGATCACTTTCGATACCGATGGCGTGCCGATCGTCGTGCTGACCCATGATGGGCTTCTTTCCGGAAGTGCGAAGCTTCTGACGGTTTATGTGGGCGCGACGGATCTGAAGGTCGAAAAGGGCAATCGGGTAAAGCGCGGGCAGGAGATCGGTAAGGTAGCGGCGGGATCACCGTCGGCGTTGCGATTTGAAGTTTGGGAAGGTCGTCAGGGCGTCGATCCGATGAAATACCTGAATTGAAGCAGTCCCGCCGGTGCGGCTTCTTCTTCTGACGGTTCTCGCGATGGTTGCCTTCGCGGCGAATTCGCTCTTGAACCGCGCAGCATTGATCGATGGCGATTCTGGGCCGGCGATTTTCGCTTTGGTCCGCGTGGCGAGTGGCGCTGTGGCTCTGGCGTTCCTTGCCAGTCTGTCTGGCCAGGGAATCCGTATCCTGAGCTGGGGCAAGTTATGGCCTGCGCTTGCACTGGTTCTGTACCTGCTAGGGTTTTCAATGGCTTATGTTGAACTGGACGCGGGGCTGGGCGCTCTGATCCTGTTTGGTGGCGTGCAGGTGACCATGTTTGCGGGCGCATTGATCGGTGGCAACCGACCGCCTGGACGACGTTGGGTCGGGATGGGGATCGGCCTGGCGGGGCTGGCGCTTCTGCTCTGGCCGGTGGAAGGAGCGGAATTTGCATTGCGGGGGACCCTTATGATGGTCGCAGCCGCAATCGGTTGGGGGATCTATTCACTTCTGGGTCGCGGGTCGACCATGCCCCTGGCGGATACAGCAGCCAGCTTTCTGTGTGCGACCCCCTTCGTTCTTTTCTTCTGGATCGCTTCGGGTGAAGGGGCGGCCATCAGCTCGCGCGCGCTCTTGCTCGCCATGATTTCCGGCGCGCTGACATCCGGGCTTGGCTATGCGGTGTGGTATTCTGTCTTGCCGAGACTGGAAGCGTCCATTGCGGGACTTGCGCAACTCACGGTTCCAGTTATCGCGGTGATCGGTGGGACGACGCTGCTGTCCGAGGACCTTGGCCTGCGAACGATCATTGCAGGAGGGGTCGTGCTGTGCGGAGTTGCCTTTGGGATCATCGCCCCTAGCGGACGATCGGTTCCAGCGGATCGTAGGTGATCCCGGTTCCACCCCAGGCGACATCGGCGAGACTGTCGGGTTTGACCCGCAGCGAGGCTATCTCGGCGCGGCTGACAAAGCGCCGGCGATTCACGACGCCTTCGGGGTCTTTCCAGTCATCGGTCAGTGTCCCCGTGCGGATCCGGCAGTGAAAATAGAAATCCACCTGGTGAAAGCCGCTGGCGGGGTCGTGGAATTCGTTGACGAGCGCGGGCGCGCCCACATCCACATGCAACCCGCATTCTTCGTGAATTTCGCGCATCAGGTTGTCCGGGAGCGACGTACCCGGCTCAACTCCGCCGCCCGGGGCGCACCAAAGATCGCTTTTCTGCCCCGGCCATGCGTTGACCAGAAGAAGGCGATCGTCCTTCAGGATCAAGCCCCGAACCGCCAGGCGTGGAGGCCGGTGCTTCACCGGGGCGACCCGGTGATCCGGTTCACGTGCCCCATCTTGCGACCGGGGCGGGCCTCGGCCTTGCCATAGAGGTGCAGGCCGCAGGTTTCGGTCATGAGTTGGGGCAAGCTGTCCATGTCGTCACCGATCAGGTTGGTCATCTCGACATCGGAATGACGGCTGCCGTCGCCCAAGGGCCATCCTGCAATGGCGCGGATATGCTGTTCGAACTGATCGATGGCACACCCGTTCTGGGTCCAGTGTCCGGAATTGTGAACACGCGGCGCGAATTCGTTGACGATCAACCCGTCCTTGCAGACGAAGAGTTCGACCCCGGTGACACCGATATAATCCAGCGCATTCAGTATCTTCGCCGCAATCAGTACTGCGTCGGTTCGTTGTGCTGCCGTCAGGCGGGCCGGGATGGTCGTTGTCCTCAAGATCCCGTCGCGGTGCACATTCTCTCCCGGATCGAAGGCGGCGATGCGGCCCTCTGGATCACGTGCGGCGATGACCGAGACCTCGTGGCTGAACTCCACGAAGCCTTCGAGGATCGCTTCGGCGCCTTGCACCGCCTGAAGGGCGGCATCGGCACCGGACGGGTCGGCGAGACGCGCCTGTCCCTTGCCATCATAGCCCAGGCGCCGGGTCTTCAGGATGGAGGGGGTCCCGATTTGTGCGATCGCGGCCTTCAGGCTCTCAGCATCCTGGACGGGCGCAAAAGGCGCAGTTCTGAGGCCGCAGTCATTCAGGAACGTCTTTTCGGTCAGCCGGTCCTGACTGGTGGCAAGCGCGATCCGGCCCGGCCTTATGGGGACGATGGCCTCGATCGCATCCAGCGACGCGGTGGGGATATTCTCGAACTCGTAGGTGACCACATCGACCGCTTCCGCAAATGTGCGCAGGGCAGTTACGTCATCGAATCCTGCATGGGTCGCCCTGTCGGAAACCTGCGATGCCGGGCATCCGGGGGCCGGGTCGTAGATATGGCAGCGCAATCCAAGGCGCGCCGCTGCAAGGGCCAGCATCCGACCCAGTTGACCACCGCCAAGAATGCCGATCACCGCACCTGGGGGCAGAGGCTCAGCCATCGGTCGGTTCCTCCGGGATCGAGGCTGAGAGGGCGGCGCGCCAATCATCGAGCCGCTTCGCAAGGCCTGCATCCTCGAGCGCAAGGATCTGGGCGGCCATCAGGCCCGCATTCGCGGCACCGGCCGCGCCGATCGCCATGGTTGCCACGGGGAAACCGCGCGGCATCTGAACGATCGAATAGAGGCTGTCGATCCCGGCCAGCGCCTTTGTCTGAACCGGGACGCCCACCACCGGAATACGCGTCTTCGACGCCATCATTCCCGGCAAATGCGCCGCGCCGCCCGCGCCGGCGATGATCACCTTGAGGCCGCGTTCGACCGCCGTGCGCCCATAGTCCCAAAGCCTGTCCGGCGTCCGATGCGCCGATACGATCCGCGTTTCATAGGCGACATGCAAAGCGTCGAGCATTTCTGCAGCTTCGCGCATGGTATCCCAGTCGGACTGACTGCCCATGATAATGCCAACTTCGACGCCCATATGTCGCTCTCCCCGGATTGAACGGCGCACTATAAACGCCTGATCCGCCTAGGCAATGATGTCTGGGGTCAGCGCATCCTCGATCATGGCGATCTGATCCTTGAGGCGCAGTTTCTGCTTTTTGAGGCGCCGCAGCGTGAGCTGATCCGCTGTCCCCTTTGCTTCCAGGGCCTGAATTGCCTGATCGAGATCGCGATGTTCGGATCGAAGCGAACTCGAGCTTGATCCGCAAGACCTCTTCGGGCGGCATTTGTTGCGCGACGTTCATAGACGATAGCACTCTTGGAAGATTCGGACGAAGGCGAGACTACCCGCAAATTGCCGGTCGCCAAACTCAAAACCTTGCGGGACGTTAACGCGCACCCCATATTCCTTGTCGAGCGGTCGCCGAGACGGGGCCGCTTTTGACGGTCGCTTGAAAAGGGCATGTCCATGACGAAACTGACCTTGGGGTCCCATCCTTTCCTTCTGGGCTTTGAACAGCTCGAGCGCCTTGTCGAACGGACAGCGAAATCCGAAGGCAACGGGTATCCCCCTTACAATATCGAACAAACGAGCGGATCGAGCTATCGCATCACTCTTGCGGTTGCCGGATTTGCCGAGGAAGATCTGTCGCTTACAGTCGAAGACCGGAGCCTTGTGGTCCGTGGCCGCCAGTCCGAGGAGCAGGACGATCGTGTGTTCCTGCATCGCGGTATCGCCGCGCGTCAGTTCCAGCGTAGCTTCGTGCTGGCCGATGGGGTGGAAGTTGCGGGGGCCGCGCTTGAAAACGGGCTTCTTCATGTAGACCTGAGCCGCTCGGAGCCCGAGCGCGTGGTTCAGACGATCAAGATTCAGAAATCGTAGGGGGTATAGGTATGAATACGAAATATGACCTCAAGAAACTGGGCGGTGATAGCATCGTCTATGTTCGGCCCGTCTTGGTGGCGGATTTGCCTTCGGAGATTCAGAGCCAAGCCGAGGGCAAGGATCAGATCTATGCCGTCCACAACGCAGCGGGTGAGCGGATCGCGCTTGTCGCTGACGAGAAAATGGCTTTCATCCTTGCGCGCCAGAACGAGTTTTCACCAGTTCACGTCAACTGAGACAACCGACTTGGCTGGTCAGTTCGTTTTCGACCGCGGAACAAAGGGCAGGGGTGCGACCGGTACCCCATCTTCGAGCAATTTCTTTGCCTCCTCGGGCCGCGCTTCGCCATATATGGATCGCGCGGGAGAAGTGCCCTCGTGCATCGCGCGAGCCTCGGTAGCGAAGTTCATGCCGACGTAGTCCGAGTTTTCCTCGATCTGGCGGCGAATTTCTGCGATCGCCAATTCGCGCGCATCGGCCTCGAGAGCGCTCACTTTTTCCGGATCGGGGGCTGCCACGGCTTTGCGCGCCGTCCGCACGGGAGGTGCCATGATCGCCTTTCGGACCTCTGAAGAACCGCATTCCGGACAGGACAACAGATTCCGGTCGGCGAGCGTGTCAAAGGCTTCGGCCGATTGGAACCAGCTTTCGAACCGGTGATCTTGGGTGCATCTCAACGAATAGCGGATCATGGTGTCATATCCTGTAGGCGAGATACCAATTATTCCCTAATACATGGAAATCAATGCTTTGTCCCCGCCGATCCTCATGGGGGGCCGAGGTATAGCGATGCCTTGAGTGGTAGTTCGTGAGCGTTGACGTCATTCATGTCGCGTTGACCCCGCGATTTGCAGTTCACATGCTCTGCCGATGACACAGCCGCCCCTTTTCATCGGTTCGGAGATCTATCGGCGCTCGACCTATGGGGCCTGGCATCCCTTGCGCATCCCGCGCGTGTCGACGGTGATGGATCTGTCGCGCGCGTTGAACTGGCTTCCTGCAGCGCAGTACCAGGTGAGTCCAAGGGCGCGCCCGGCAGCGCTGGAAGCGTGGCATGAAGCCGATTACCTGCAGGCGCTGCAGGCGGCCGAGGATACCGGAGAGGTGACAGCCGAGGCGCGCGAGGTCTACGGGTTGGGAACGCCGTCAAACCCGGTCTTTCCCGAGATGTTTCGCCGTCCCGCCACGGCGGCGGGAGGGTCGATCCTTGCCGGCGCGTTGTTGAAGACCCCTGGCATCGTCTACAATCCCGCCGGCGGGACCCATCACGGACTTCCCGGCCGGGCGAACGGCTTCTGCTATCTGAACGATCCGGTTCTTGGGATCTTGTCCTTGCGTGCCTCGGGGTTTCGCCGGATTGCCTATGTCGATATCGACGCGCATTACCCCGATGGTGTCGCCCATGGGTTTTCCGATGACCCCGACATCCTGATGATCTCGGTCCACGAGGAAAAACGCTGGCCGTTTTCCGGTGAGCTTGAAGACCGCGGGGCGGGCGAGGTGTGGAACCTGCCTGTGCCGCGCGGTTTCAACGATACGGAGATGGCTGCGGTCCTTGACCGTCTGATCCTGCCCCGGTTGGCGGCGTTCGGGCCGGAGGCCGTCGTTCTGCAATGCGGAGCCGACGCCGTGGAAGAAGATCCTTTGTCGAGATTGTCGCTGTCGAACAACGCCCATTGGGCGGTGGTGTCGGCCATCATGCGGGCCGCGGACCGGTTGCTGGTTCTGGGCGGAGGCGGCTACAATCCGTGGACGGTCGGTCGGCTCTGGACAGGGGTCTGGGCGGTGCTGAACCAGATCGAAATACCCGAACGGCTTTCACCAGAGGCGGAGGCGGTGCTTCGCGGACTTGAATGGCGCCGAAGCGCCCGCGGCAAATCCCCGCCCGAGCATTGGTTCACTTCCTTGCGCGACAGTCGGCGAGAGGGGCCGTTGAGGGATGCGGTCCGGGAGCGCCTCGAGCAACTCGAGGCGCGGGCACGCGTCTGGGCCTAGCGCGGGGCGGGCGTCTTGCCTGCCAACACCTCTGCCATCCAGTCACTGTCGATATTGCCACCACAGAGGATAACGGCAACCTTGCGGCCCGCCATCCTTTCGCGTTCCTGCAAGAGACCGGCAAGAGGTGCCGCGCCTGCGCCCTCGGCGAGGTTGTGTGTGTCTTCGAAATAGATGCGGATGGCCTGTGCCACCTCATCGTCGGAGACGCTAATGATCCGGTCTGCGCCGCGGCTGTAGATATCAAAGGCCTCGCGAACCGGGACACGTACGGCCATGCCATCGGCGAAAGTGCTTGCGCTTTCCGTTTCGATCAACCGTCCTGCCTCGACCGACAGTTTCGCGGTCTGGGCGCGGTCGCTGACCACGCCCACCACCTTTGTCCCGAGGCCCAGGGCATCTCGCGCCGCGATGGTGCCGCAGATCCCCGATCCGCAGCCGATCGGGACATAGATCGTATCAAGATCGGGCGTGGCATTGAGGAGTTCGTAGGCGTAGGTCGCAACCCCACGGACGATTTCGCGATGGAACGGCGGAACTGCAAACAGCCCCTGTTCGGCACCCACGCGAAAGGCCTCTTCCCGGGCCGCGTCGAAATCATCTCCGAATTCGACCAACTCGGCTCCGAAAGCGCGCATGGCCGCGTTCTTTTCGGGCGAGTTCCCTTTGGGCACATAGACAACCGCCCGCAGACCAGCGGCCCGGGCCGAGCGGGCCTGACCCTGTCCATGATTGCCGCGTGTGGCGGTAATGATGCCGCCACATTCCGGATGAGTCCGCGTCAGCCAGTCGATGAAGGTGATTGCGCCGCGCAGCTTGAACGCGCCCGTGGGCGTATGGTTTTCATGCTTTACCCAGACCTCGCAGCCGGTGCGCGCCGCTAGCGTGGGCCATGCATATTGCGGTGTCGGTGCCATGTGACGCGCAACCAGTGCGGCCGCTTCCGCAAGTTCCGTGGCCGTGAACATCACAAAGCCTGCTCGAGCGCGCGAAGTTGCTTCAGGAGAGCGCCCAACTCATCGATCGGCACCATGTTCGGTCCGTCGGACGGGGCGTTGTCGGGGTCCTGATGGGTTTCGATGAACAGTGCCGCACAGCCGACAGCGACGGCGGCCCGCGCCAATGCCGGTACGAAGCGGCGATCGCCGCCGGAGGACGTCCCCTTGCCGCCCGGCTGCTGGACAGAATGGGTCGCGTCGAAAACGACGGGATATCCCGTCTCGGCCATGATCGGCAGTGCCCGGAAGTCGCTGACCAGCGTGTTGTATCCGAAAGAGGTCCCGCGTTCACACAGCAGGATCCGCTCGTTTCCGGTCGAGGCGATCTTGGCGGCGACATTCGCCATGTCCCACGGCGCCAGAAACTGGCCCTTCTTCACGTTGATCGCGGCTCCCGTTTCGCCAGCGGCCAAGAGCAGATCGGTTTGACGCGACAGAAACGCCGGTATCTGGAGGATGTCGCAGACCTCTGCCACCGGCGCGCAATGGTCGGGAAGATGCACAT
This sequence comes from uncultured Alphaproteobacteria bacterium, assembly GCA_963698645.1. GTDB lineage: Bacteria > Pseudomonadota > Alphaproteobacteria > Rhodobacterales > Rhodobacteraceae > Ovoidimarina. Next base: position 304,547 of record CAVORP010000001.1, on the reverse strand, counting down.
CGGTCAGGGTCGGAACGCCGAACTCCCGCCCGATGGTCGCAAGAATGTCCAGCCCGGCCTCCATCCCGAGCCCGCGTTCAGTATTGTGCGAAGATCGGTTCGCCTTGTCATAGCTTGACTTGTAGACCCATGGCACGCCCGCATCCTCTGCCGCTGACGCGATTCCCTCGGCCATTCGCCGGGCATGATCCAGAGTTTCGATCTGGCAAGGGCCAGCGATCAGGACGAAGGGAAGGTCATTGCCGAATGTCACGGGGCCGACGGTTACGGAGCGATGAGCGTGCATTGGGTCAGTCCGGATTCAGATGCGTCTGTGTGCCTATGTGTCACTGCGGGGGAAAAAGCGCAAACCCTGCTTGGGGGCCGACCCATGGGCCTGCTTGCCGGGAAGAGGATTAAGTGGCTTGGCCGAAGATCCGAAACTGTGGAGGCGAGTAGGGGAATCGAACCCCTGTGCACGGATTTGCAAAGGGACCGGGTCGGTCAAGAAATCAATAGTGGACGACGATGCACGGACTTCTGGACCGTCAAGATGGAGGCAGAAAGACATTGTTTCTAAAGAAGAAAAGTGTTTCAGCTGGAGATGAGATTCCTGCGAGTGAAAAGAGACTGAGCGATCTTCAGAGGCGACATTCGACCGGCTAAGTGCCATAGTCCGCTGTGCGGACGAAGCGAACATTCCCGCCAATCAGTCTGTTTGGCGCTCCCGGCGCAAACCAGACCTTCATCAACCAATCACGCACCGCGCTGCAGCTTACCGGGAGCGGAGCCAATCGGGCTCGTATCATCGGGATGAGTTGGATGTCCGAATGTCGGACAAAGCGGAAGCTCTTGGCTCAGGTGCAGGACGTCCGCAAAACCCCAAATGTCGACACCAAAGGCAAAGTTGGCCAGGCGATCTTAGGCTGCGCACTAAGATTGAGTCTGATCATTCCCGGATGATTTGTGCTGTGTACGGTGCAACAGGCTCTTCAGCTTGACGACGTGTGATCGGAGAAACTGTTCAATGAGCGACTATCGGATCGAGACCATCGTTGCGGGGATATTGTTCATAACGGCGACAGCCGCGACGATGGCAAGTCAGACAATCATAGCGCCGATGTTGGCGGTACCGGATGTCGCGGACCATGTCATTGCGCACAGGCACCTTTTTACCCTGGGTGTTGTGCTTGAAATCGTAAATGCGCTTGCGAGTGCCGGGATCGCAGTCGCCTTTTTCCCGATACTCTGGAAGTGTGTCCGGATTCTGGCTCCGGCCTATGGTGGCCTTCGAGCAATTGAAGCAAGCGTCGGCATTGTCGGCGCAATCGGCCTGCTCTTGTTGCTGGCACCCGGTGGAAGTGCGATTGCCATTGCGTTCCACGACATGGCATTTCTTCTGCTGCTGATGGTATTTTCCGTCAGTACGTTGATCCTCTATCCGGCCCTGTTCCGCTTTCGCCTTGTTCCTGCGGTATTGTCACTTTGGGGGCTTCTCGGTGGACTGATGCTGCTCGTGTCGGGCCTGCTCATCCTGTTCGGCCAGTTTGAGATGGGTTCCACCACCGATACGATTCTTTCGCTGCCCATCTGGATCAACGAAATGGCGTTGGCCTTGTGGCTCATCTTTCGCGGAGTGGATATGGCCAAAGTTGAGTCAGGCGCACAAGAGACATAGCAAGTGCGTAGCGTTAGGCCACCGTTTGCAATGCCGAAATAAACAATCGCTTTGGGCCCGAAACGATCATGCGGAAGCGCCGCATGCCGTCATGAAGCCCTCGGTCCAGGCTACGGTTTCCTTCGGCCCAAAGGCGACCTTGGTAGTGCTTGCAGAGCAAGTCCGCGTGGAACCCAGGGTGGTCAACTCGTTCTTTCGGCAATGCACCAATCCTCAGAGAATTTGGTCCGGTTGGATCGGGTGTTGTAGTATTGCCTTCAAGGCTCAATCTCATGGAGGATACAAAGTGGCGCAGATCGACTTCTGGTTTTCGATCGGGAGCACCTACAGCTACCTGACAGTAATGCGTCTTTCGGCGGTCGCGCAATCCTCCGGAATCGAGTTCCAATGGCGTCCATTCAACGTGCGGCACGTGATGGTCGAGCAGAGCAACATCCCTTTCAAGGACAAGCCGGTGAAGACTGCCTACATGTGGCGCGACATCGAACGCCGGGCTCATCGCCACGGCTTGAACCCAAGAATCCCTGCCCCCTATCCGCTGCCTGGCCTTGTTTTGGCGAATCTGGTCGCAACCCTGGGGACCGAGGAGGGCTGGGTCGAAGACTACACCCGCGCCACCTATCGCCGCTGGTTCGAAAAGGGAGAACCAGCGGGCGAAGAGCCAAATATCTCCGCGAGCCTGAAAGAGATCAACCGGGATCCCGATCTGGTCCTGGCCAACGCGCAGTCGGACCGGATACTGAACAAGCTTTCAGCCGCTACGGATGAGGTAATGCACCTTGGTGTGTTCGGATCTCCATCCTTTGTCGTGGAAGGCGAGGTGTTCTGGGGAGATGACCGCCTTGAGGACGCAATCTTCTGGGCTCAAAAACATGACCCGGAGTGAACGTTTGGCCTCTTCTAAGCGTTGTCCAGACCGTTGAGTGCCTCTCCAAACCTAAGGCAAAGAGCCAGTCCCTAGCCGCGGAGTTATCCCCGCGTCTCGATGCTTCGCGAATGTAGAAGAAATTAAGGATTCTGTTTCTGCTTTCGCTCGTTTGACTTCCTTCGCGTTCAACAAGAACCGGATCGCAAGACTCGCGCTGGAAGAATGCTGCACTCAATCTTGCGTCTTGCTTACCTTACTCGGCAGCCGGACCCGACCACCGAACAACCTTTCTCAAGTCCTTTCGGTTTCCAACCGCGTTGGAATACATCCGACCAACGCCACCCGAAGTGGCGGTAAAGCCCTCAGATGCGGCTTTGCCGAACCGGAAGAAAGCATTCCAGTCACGATCAAGAACATCACCACCTTTTCGGTCCATTGGGTCAACGTTGTACTGCGCGTTTGTTCTCAACCTCGCCTGAGCGAATGTCGTACACGTGCGAACGTAATCACGACCTGGCCAAAGGTGCCGAAAATCCCTGGAATGATGCGGATCAAGTTTTGCGCGGCGCGAACTGGCTAGCCTTCCCCCCAACGAGGGGCCGGGAGACTACGAAATCATGGCGGATTTGCACACCGGGCCGCTGGACGGCGCTCTGGACGCGCTGGAGGCGCGCGAGACGGGGTTAAGCACGGCGGAGGCCAAGGCACGGCTTCAAGCCTATGGGCCGAACCAGCTGGACATGGCCAAGGGCAAACCTGAAATCCTGAAATTTCTGCTGCAGTTCAAGAACTTCTTCGCACTCCTGCTGATCGTCGGTGGCGATTCTGGCGCTGAGCGCCGAGCGGCTCGACCCCGGGCAGGGCAATCTCTACATTGCGATCGCGCTGTTGGCGGTAGTCGTGCTGAACGCAGCCTTCACCTATTTCCAGGAGCACCAGAGCGAACGGATCATGGAGAGCTTCAAGCAAGATGATGCCCTCGATGATCACCGCGATGCGCGACGGGCGGCCGCTGGAGCTATCCGCCGAGGATCTCGTGCCGGGCGATATCATCGTTCTGAACGAAGGCGACCGGGTGCCTGCCGACGGACGGCTGATCGAGGCAAAGGAGCTGAAGGTCGACAATTCGAGCCTGACCGGCGAGAGCGAGCCGCAGCTGCGCGACGCCGGCCCGCTGGCATGACAATGTCCTAGAAAGCCCGAACATGGTGTTCTCCGGCAGCCTCGTCCAGAACGGTGAGGGCCGGGTTCTGGTCACCGCAACCGGCATGGCCACCCAGATCGGCTCGATCGTTGCGCTGACCAAGGCGACCAAGGCCGCCGAGACGCCGATCCACAAGGAACTGCAGTTATTTCATCAAGGTGATCAGCGCGATCGCAATCTTCTCTTGGCGTGAGTTTCTTCGCTAGTCTCGGTGCTGATCGGCAATGGCGTGATCGGCAGCCTGATCTTTGCCATCGGCATCATCGTGGCCAATGTGCCCGAGGGACTTCTGCCGACGGTGACGCTGAGCCTGACGATGGCCAGCCGACGGATGGCGCAGAAGAACGCGCTGATCAAGAACCTCGAAAGCGTCGAGACGCTGGGCTCAACCACAGTGATCTGCACCGACAAGACCGGTACGCTGACGCAGAACCGGCTGGCAGTGAATACTCTCGTGCTGGGCGGGCAGACCTTTCATACCGGCGATGCGAGGCTGTCCGAGGCACCGGCATTCGGTGATTTCCTTAGGATCGCCTGCATCTGCAACAATGCCTATCTGACCGAGACGGGGTTTTCCGGTGACGCGACCGAGGGCGCGCTGCTGCTCTTTGCTGCGGATCATGCCGATGTGTCAGCCTTGCGCGCAGGTCGACGGAAATTGCCGAGCAGCCCTTCAACTCCGCCGCCAAGCGGATGATCATCGTGACCGACGCCGGGGCTGGACCGCAGCGCCTATCTCAAAGGCGCGCCCGAAGTGGTTCTGGCCATGTGCGACCGGATGGCGCTGAATGGCGAGGCACTGCCGCTGACCGAAGAACGGCGCGCCGAGGTGATCGATGCCTATCGGCAGTTGGCGGCGCGTGGCGAGCGGGGTCTGGGCTTTGCGCTACGCCCCGCCGAGTCGCGATACAGTGCCAGAGGACGGACTACCTCTTTCTTGGTCTGACCGGCATGATCGACCCGCCGCGCCCAGAAGTGCCAGAGGCGCTGGCGCGCTGCCGTTCGGCCGGGATCCGGGTGATCATGCTGACCGGCGATTTCGGCCTGACCGCGAAGAGCATCGCCGAGGCAGATCGGGCTGATGTCAGCCAACGGTCGCGTGGTGCAGGGGGACGAACTGGCGGCGATGGCGGCCGAGCGACTTGCAGGCGGTGCTGCGCGACGAGCCCGAGATCATCTTTGCCCGCATCGCGCCGGCGCAGAAACTGCAGGTCGTGCAGGCGCTTGCAGGCGCTTGGCGATATCGTCACCGTCACCGGCGACGGCGTGAACGACGCGCCCGCCCTCAAGAACGCCGACATGGGCGTGGCCATGGGTATCGGCGGCACCGAGGTGGCCAAGGAAGCCTCGAACATGGTGCTGATGGACGACAATTTCGCCACCATCGTCGCCGCAGTCGAGGAAGGCCGGACGATCTTTGACAATATCAAGAAGTTCATCGCCTATATCCTGACCTCGAACATCCCCGAGATCCTGCCCTTCATCGCCTTTGTCCTGCTGGACATCCCGCTGCCGCTGACGGTGATCCTGATCCTATCGATCGATCTGGGCACCGATATCCTGCCGGCGCTGGGCCTTGGCGCCGAGGCGCCCGAGACCGATGTGATGAAGCGCAAACCCCGACCGCGGGGTGAGACGGCTGCTGAGCCGCAACCTGCTTGCTGATGAGCTATGGCATCGTCGGCATGGTGCAGGCGGCGGCTGGGTTTTTCGCCTATTTCACCATCCTCTACACTGGCGGCTGGGAATGGGGGCAGGAGCTGGCCAGTTCCGACCCGCTCTACCGGACCGCGATCACCGGGTTCTTTGCCTCGATCATCATCTGTCAGGTCTCCGATGTGATCATCTGCCGAACCCGGACCCAGAGCCTTCTGACGGTCGGACTCTTCAGCAATCGGCTGGTCTGGGTGGGAATTGCGGCGGAGCTCGGGCTACTGGCGGCAATCTCCTATATCCCGGCGTTCAACACCTTCTTCGGCACAGCGCCGCTTGCGCCTTGGCAACTGGCGCTGTCGGTGCCCTTCGCGGTGGCAATCCTTCTGGGCGATGAACTGCGCCGGGTCTTCGTTCGGCGCGAGAACGCCTTCGTCCTGCGCTGGCTGAGCTGGTAGCGGCGGCGCTGGACCAGCTCTGGCCGAGGGGTGCGAAGCCGAGTTCGTTGGCGGGGCTGTTGCGAGAGATCGACATCGTGGAGATCGGAGGGCTAGCGATCTGAGAGAGCTGTTGTCGCGGGAAAGCCAACGTAAACGACAGCCAAGATGCTGAAATGGTTTCAAAGAGTCATGATCCTCTTGATCACTGGTTCTTGGCAAATTTCGCCTGGCGCCCCGGGTCAGCCCGTCTGTCGACAGGCGCTTCCGATATTTGGATTGATGGGTGAATTGTGGTTAGAAGCGCAGTGCGAGCGCATGTCTGCTACGTCCGCTGCTGAGACATCATTGCGAAACGCGGCGAAGGTCAGCTTGCCGCCCTTTGTGTTGAATGCTGCGCGAAACACGAAGGTCTACTCTGGGCTCTAAGCGGTTATTCGCTGCGATTTGAGGGAATGTCCGCTTCGGTTGAGTTTGGAATCCATAATCACTTTCCGAGCGAGGACTAAATACTCGTTTGTGGCGGTCAAACGCTTCGAGATGCGATTTGGTTGCTACCGAAAGAATGTAGTGGGGTGTGGCAGAGCACTAAATCCAATGAAACTAAAGAGAGACTAAGGACCTTTTGCGAAGTGGCTAATGTGGTCTATGTGTTTGAATTTGAATGGAGGCGAGTAGGAGAATCGAACTCCTGTACACGGATTTGCAATCCGCTGCGTAACCACTCCGCCAACTCGCCTTCGAAGCATCGTGACGTTTAGGTTCGCGTGCGCCCGAGGTCAAGCGGCTATGGTAACAGGCTGCGACGCGTGTGCCTGTTGCCGATGGGGAGGTTCTGTGGCAAAACCAGCAAAATGAAACTGAACGAATGAGTTTAGATATGGTCGACTATACTGCCCGGCGGACAATGATGGTCGATACGCAGGTTCGACCCTCCGATGTAACCAAATTCCCGATCATCGATGCGATGCTGACGGTACCGCGGGAACAGTTCGTACCGAATGGGCGGCGCGAGGCGGCCTATATTGGTGAGAACGTTCCTCTCGCGCCGGGACGCGTGGTTTTGGAGCCCCGGACGCTTGCCAAGATGCTGGACGCCTTGAATGTCCAGCCTGGAGATCTTGTTCTGGATGTGGCCTCCGGGCTTGGATATTCGTCGGCGCTCTTGTCCCGGCTCGGGCAGGCGGTGGTCGCTCTCGAAGAGGATGAGACCCTTGCGGGCGAGGCGGAAACGACGCTTGCCGAGTTGGGCGCCGATAATGTGGCCGTGGTCGTCGGCTCCCTGACCGAAGGCGCGGCGCAGCATGGCCCCTATGATGCGATCATCCTACAGGGTGGCGTCGAGACCATTCCCGACGCGATTATTGCGCAGTTGAAGGAAGGAGGGCGGATCGCCGCCGTCTTTATGGAAGGGGCGCTGGGCGTCTGCCGGATCGGTCACCGGATTGACGGGGCGGTCAGCTGGCGGTTCGCGTTCAACGCGGCGGCACCGGTTTTGCCGGGCTTCTCCAAAGCCCCGTCGTTCGCGCTTTAGCCACTGGAACCCAGCATGATGTTCAAACGCCTTTCCCGGACCGCAATTATCGCAGTGGTGGCTGGTATTTCATGGCAAGCCCCGGCCTGGTCGGAGACTTTGACCGATGCGCTGATCGCGGCCTATCAGACAAGCGGCCTGTTGCAGCAGAACCGGGCGCTTCTGCGGGCGGCTGACGAAGATGTCGCCAAAGCAGTCGCGACCCTTCGGCCGGTGATCAACTGGGCCGCGTCGGCGAACTATTCGAATCCATCAACCGGCGACGAGCTGACCGGTTCGCTTCGGACATCACTGGACTGGTTGCTTTATGATTTTGGACGATCGCAACTGTCCATCGACCTTCAGAAGGAAGCTGTTCTTGCAACCCGCGAAAGCCTGAAATCCGTCGAACAGCAGGTCTTGTTGCGCGCGGTTGGTGCCTATCTGGATGTCCGTCGGCAGAATGCTCTTGTGGGCCTTAGGGAGAACAACGTTCGGCTGATTACACAGCAGCTTCGGGCGGCGCGGGATCGGTTCGAAGTGGGCGAGGTTACGCGGACTGATGTGTCAATCGCCGAAGCGCGGCTTGCGGCGGCACGGTCGGGCCTTGCGGCCGCGCAAGGTGCGCTGGCGCAGGCGCGTGAGGAGTACAAGGCCTCTACGGGCGCATTTCCGTCGAGGCTTCAGCCGCCGCCCGCGACACCGGGCACCGCGGCGAACCTGCCTGCCGCGCGGGAAATCGCACTGGATCGCCATCCTGATCTTCTGAAAGCGCAGCGGGATGTGACAGTGGCCGAGCTTGCCGTGGCCGTCGCCGCGGGCGCGCTCAAGCCAAGCTTGCGCGGCAGTGCGAGCTTCGGGGTGGATCAGGACGGGGATGACAGCACATCCCTTGGTTTGACGCTTTCCGGTCCGATCTATCGGGGGGGGCAGATCACATCGGACGTTCGCAGGGCGCAGGCGTCGCGTGATGCCGCACGTGCCGGTCTGTACACGACCGCGCAGACCGTTGAACAGAATGTCGGCAATGCCTGGGCCGATCTTGCGGTGGCGCGGGCAAGCCGCGAGGCATCCGACCAGCAGGTGCGGGCTTCGCGGCTGGCGCTTCGGGGCGCGCAAGAGGAATTGCAGGTGGGCGCACGGACGACACTTGATGTACTCGACCGAGAGCAGGAATTGCTGGATGCCCAGACCAGTCTGATCACCGCCGAGATCGATCAGACGCTTGCCGCCTATCGGCTGTTGTCGACCATGGGTCTTCTGACAGTTGATCATCTGAAGCTGGGAATCGCGACCTATGATCCGGCGGCGTATTACAACGCGGTGAAGGATGCGCCGACCGTATTGGTCAGCCCGCAGGGTGAGCGTCTGGACCGCGTGATGCGCAGTCTGAACCGGAACTAACGGATCCCGACAGGTTGTGTGCGGAGGGCGCACAAGCTACCCTCTCTCGCAAGGGGCGAAGGTGAGTCTGTGATGACTGAGAACAAGCAAAGAAGCGATGCAGATGCTGTACTCTCTTCGGTCCGTCGCATCGTGACACGGCAATTGCCTCCCGATGAGATGATCCCCGAAGATTGGGAGGCGCCGTCCGGGTCTGAGGTCGAGCAGACGGCCGACAAGCTGGTGCTGACGCCGGCGCTGCGGGTCGAAGACAATGCCCCCGTGCCGATCCGGCCCATTCGGGATCGTACCCCTTTGGAAGAGCGGATTGCAGAGCTCGAGCGGGCGGTTGGCGCCGTTGCCGATGACTGGGAGCCTGATGGAAGCGAGCCCCCAGAGACGGAAAGACCGCGCAGGCTTGTCCTGAGCCTGCCTGCGGAGAAGGCCGTGCCGGAACAGGTCGAAGAGGCGCAGTTTGCCCACGCCGACGATCCCGCTGTCGAAGCAACACCTCTTTTTGCGGCGACACCTGCTCCGGATCACCTTCCCATCAGGGGCGATGACCGCGTGGAAGAGCCCCTGCTCGAGGCGCCGGACGATGAGTTTGGCGGCAGTGAATTGATCGACGAGGACAAGCTTCGCGAACTCGTTTCCGAGATCGTTCGGTCCGAATTGCAGGGCGAGTTGGGCGAACGCATCACGCGGAACATACGCAAGCTGGTTCGCCGGGAAATCCATCGTGCCATCATGACACGGGATTTCGGCTAGACGCAGTTTCGGCCGGACCGGCAGGCTTGTGCCAAGGCGCGCCAGCTACCAGTGATGCGGATTACGCTTATTGCAGAAAAGAAAAGGCACCCTGGAGGGTGCCCTGTCTTCTAAATCTTTCGTCCGATCAAGCGGCTTTGGCCTGCTCCGCGGCCTGACGACGTTCGCTTTCCTCGCGCGAAAGAGCAACCGAGGTGCGGACGCCCTTCGACACAAAACCCATAAGGCCAGACACGACGCGCTCGTTCGGGTCGATTCCCGCGCATGTCAGAACTTCGCGCCCGTCGCGCGAACGCGCCCAGCGTGCAATCTGCTCCGGACCATTTCCATATTTCTTGTCATCAGCAATCGCATCGTCCAGCGCTGCCAGAACAACGGCGGCAAAAAGCTTGCGCGCGCGGTTGCCCTGCTCGTTGTTGAATGCGGTGCTATCTACGAAATCGACCATGATCCGTCCTGTTATTGTTGCTCTTGTCTTTTCGGCGTGGGGGCCTTTATGACCTGTTACTACTGATTCTGCCACCCCGTTTATGTATACCTGCCATGCGTACAGCGCATAGGTCGAGATCGCTCGCCCACACGATCTAGCTGTATTGCCAGGGACAGACCGGCAAGATATAGCTCTCGCCCAATAATCTTCAACCTTTTGTCATGGAATCGACGCATGCCCAAAATCAACGGGAACGAGATTCGGCCCGGTAACGTTCTGGAACACAATGGTGGCCTTTGGGTGGCGGTGAAGGCCGATCACGTGAAACCCGGGAAGGGTGGCGCTTTTGCGCAGGTCGAAATGAAGAACCTTCGCAACGGGTCGAAACTGAACGAGCGCTTTCGTTCGGCCGACAAGGTCGAACGAGTCCGTTTGGAGCAAAAAGACCAGCAGTTCCTTTATGAAACCGATGGTCGCCTTGTCTTCATGGATTCAGAGACATACGAGCAGATCGAATTGCCTGCGGACATTCTGGGTGAACGTCGCCCTTTCCTGCAGGACGGAATGACGATCACCATCGAATATTACGAAAATGAGGCCCTGAGCGCCACGTTGCCGCAAAAGGTGACCTGCACCGTGGCCGAAACCGAGCCGGTCGTGAAAGGCCAGACTGCGGCAAACAGCTTCAAACCGGCGGTTCTGGATAATGGTGTGCGCGTCATGATCCCGCCTTTCGTGGGCGAGGGCGAGGCGATCGTGGTGAACACCGAGACGATGGAATACTCGGAACGCGCCTGATGCGGTTCAGGCGGTGTAGCCTACCCGCACACCGCCTGCTTCCATATCAGGGCCGGCACGGTCGAAGCGCAGATAGGCAATGCCCCTGCCGCCTGATTGGGTATAGAGGGTTCCCACGGATTTCCCCGAGCGGGTAATTTCACTGCCGACAGGCGCGTTCCCGTCCACGGTGACAACGGCCAGCCCCTTTCGCAACTCCGTCTTGTGCTTCATCCGGGCGGTCACTTCTTGCCCGACATAGCAGCCCTTGCGGAAATCCACGCCGTTCAACCGCTCGAATCCGGCTTCGAGAATGAATGTCTCATTCGGGATCAGTTCGATCCCTGTCTCGGGAATGCAATGGGCAACGCGGATCGCGTCCCAGTCGGTCGTGTCCTCGGTCGACGTCGCGTCGGTAAAGCGGCGCCAGCCCAAGGCGGGATGGCGGGGGTCCGGTAAGGCACCGGCCGGGAGCGTTCCCGTGCCTCGTTCGACAAAGAGACCGCTGTCCTCGATCGTAACCTTGGCCCGCAGCTTGTACATATTCAGCCTTTGCGCCAGCGATCCGGCCTGTTCCGCATCCACGTCCAGCAGGATCGCGCCGTCATTCGTGGTGAGAAAGAAATCGGCAAGATATTTGCCTTGCGGCGTCAGGATCGCCGCATAGACAAGTCCCTGTGTGGCAGGCCGGACATCATTGGTGATCAGCCCTTGAAGGAAATCTTCCCGGTCATCTCCACCGATCCTGAGCACCCTGCGCTCCGTTCCCATTTCCGGTCCTCTTTGTTTGATCCTTCGCATATATAGGGCGGGTCATTCCCCAAGGCCACGGGTCCCTGTCATGCCTGCACCGCTCTCGGTGATCATTCCAACGTTGAACGCCGCCCATGTGTTGCCCGAGACGCTTGCGGCACTCATGGAGGGCGTGGATGCGGGGGTGATCCGGGAGTTGGTGATCTCGGACGGTGGTTCCGAGGATGCGACCATCGCGATTGCGGAAGAAGCAGGAGGACGGGTCCTGACGGGGTCCAGGGGACGCGGCGCTCAGCTTCGACAGGCGGCAGAGGCGGCGCGGGGAGATTGGCTTTTGCTGCTGCATGCCGATACGTGGCTGTCGCCCGGTTGGACCGACGCGGTCACGTCGCATATGGCGGGGAGCGGGGAAAGCGTCGGGTATTTCCGGCTGGCCTTTCGTGCACGGGGCATCTTTCCCAGACTTGTGGCGGAATGGGCCAACCTGCGGTCCAGGCTGTTTGGGTTGCCCTATGGCGATCAGGGATTGCTGATCCATCGCGACCTGCTTGAACGTATCGGGGGAGTGCCGCCCCTTGATCTGATGGAGGACGTGGCCTTGGTCCGTGCGCTGAAAGGCCGGCTTTTGAGCCTTCCCGCCGTCGCGCTGACCTCTGCCGAGCGTTACGAGCAAGATGGGTGGATCAGACGCGGGGCGCGCAATCTCTGGACGTTGATAAGGTATCTTTTGGGAGCCGATCCGGCGAAACTGGCGCGGGACTATGCTCGGTCGTCGGCTTCGCGGAACTGAAGGCGGTAGAGCCCGGCATAGAGCCCATCCCTGGCGAGGAGTTCCTCGTGCGTCCCCTGATCCACCACTCGGCCGCGATCCATCACGACGATCTTGTCCGCGTTCCGGATCGTTGCAAGGCGATGCGCGATGACGAGCGTCGTGCGTCCCTTTGAAAGACGCTCCAGCGCCGATTGAATCGCCGCCTCGGATTGGGCATCCAGCGCCGATGTGGCTTCATCCAGCAGGAGGATAGGGGCGTTCTGAAGAATAGCACGAGCAATCGCAAGACGTTGTCGCTGTCCGCCCGAAAGGTTCGATCCGCGTGGTCCCGCGCGGGTTTCAAGACCATCGGGCAGGTTTGCCACGAAAGCCTCCATGTCGGAGTCGCGCAGTGTCCGCGCCAGTTCGTCGGCGTCCAGATCGCTGCGCCCCAGAAGGATGTTCTCGCGCAGAGTTTCATCAAAGACCGGCGCATCCTGCGTGACGAAGGAAAACAGGCCCCGAAGATCCGAGAGCGGCAGGTCCGAAACGGGGACCCCACCGATCGTCACAGAGCCCGCTTGAGGTTCGATCAGGCGTGTCAGCAGGTTGAAGATCGTGCTCTTGCCCGCGCCCGACGGGCCGACGATCGCCGTGGTCTTGCCTGCTTCCGCTGTGAACCCCGCTCCTTGCAGGACGGGATGGTCGCCATAGGTGAAATGCAGGTTGTCGAGCCGGATCTCGAAGGTTTCGGGCAGCGCGCGTGGGGTTGCGGGATCGCGGATCTCGGCCTTGAGATCGAGAACGCTGAAGACGCGGTCAAGGCTGGCCGCAGTTGTCTGAAGGATGCCGGCAAGGGCGGCCAGCCGCCGCATCGGCTGAAAGGCGAGGGCCATGGCGGTGAAGAAGGACATGAACTCGCCCACGCTCTTTTCACCGGACATGATTTCCTGGCCGCCAAAGACCAGAACCGCAAAGAACCCGACGCCGACCATGACATCGAGCAGACCGGGGAGCAGGGAGCCGCCGCCTGCGAACTTGATGCTCATTCCGACAAGACGGTTCACGATCTCGCGGAAGCGGGCGGTCTGGTAGGCTTCCAGGCGGCTGAGTTTCACAAGGTCGATGCCGTGAAAGACCTCGCTCAGCCGGACCGAGCGGTCATAGGCCGCGTCCCGCATGGCCCCGGCCTTGCGCCGCAGATACCGCTGAAGAACGGCTGTCGGGATGACCAATGCGGGGACCCCGACAAGGGCGGCCACTGTCCAGACGGGATCGATCGAGATCGCCACTACCGCCAGTGAAACGAGTGCGATTGCATCACGCGCCGCACCTTGAATAAGCGTCTGCCAGACATTCTGGATTGCCGCTGTGTCGCCCTGTACCCGCTCCATCAGGGCGCCCGGGGCGTTGTCGTGAAAATAGGCGCTGTCGAGCGACATCATGTGACTGACAAGGTCGGTCTGCATCTCGGCCACCGAGATTTGACCCACGCGCGTCAGCACGATCCGCTGCGACACCCCGGCCACGGCGCGGATGCAGAACAGCGCCATGATGCCGCCACCTGAGGATGTAGATGAAGCCTTCGTCGCCACCCACGAGAACGCGGTCGAACATCGGTTGCAGCGCGTAGCTGAGCAGCCCCAGCATCGACCCTTCGATCGTCATCAGGATCGCTGCGAAGACAAGCCAGGGCCAATGCTTCTTGAGGTACGTGCGCCACAGCCGCCCGAGAAGGGGCAGGGCGCGTGCGTCGGTCTTGGCGGGTGTCTGGGTCACGCGGGGCGGTTCTGACATGCTGTTTCCGGGTCGCAAACGCTTATCCCGTGGTTGCCGCACTGGCAAGTTGGCCGGATTGACGCCCGTGCTGTCCGGCGCTACGCCAAGGCGCAAATTCTTTTACCGGACCGATCCCATGACACTTTCAAACGGCCGTGCCTATCTTGCGATCCCCGGTCCCTCGGTGATGCCGGACCGCGTGTTGCAGGCGATGCACCGTGCCGCGCCGAATATCTATAGCGGCGCCCTTGTGGACATGGTCCCCGGTATCGTTGACGATCTCAAGGCCGTGGCCCGAACCCGGCATCATGCGGCGATCTATATCGGCAACGGGCATGCAGCCTGGGAAGCAGCGGTGGCGAACGTCTTTTCCCGGGGCGACCGGGCGCTGACCCTGTCGACCGGACGGTTTGCCCATGGATGGACAGCCATTGCGCGGCGCATGGGCGTTGCGGTTGATATTCTGGAATTCGGAAAGTGCGGGCCAGTGGATCCGGAGCGGGTGGTCGAGGCGCTTGCAGCCGATACGGCCCATGAAATCAAGGCCGTGATCTGTGTTCAGGTGGATACCTCGACCTCGGTCCGAAGCGACATCGCGGCAATCCGGGCGGCGATGGACCGGGTCGGGCATCCGGCATTGCTCATGGTTGATTGCATTGCCTGTCTGGCCTCTGACCGGTTCGAGATGGACGACTGGGGTGTCGATGTGATGGTCGCGGCCTGCCAGAAGGGGCTGATGACGCCCCCGGGGCTGGCCTTCGTGTTCTTCAACGATCGTGCCGACGCGGCGCGCGAAAGCGCCGACTGCGTCACGGAATATTGGGACTGGCGACCCAGGACCAGGCCAGCCTATTTCTCCCAATTCTTTGATGGGACGGCACCCACTCATCACCTCTACGGCCTGCGGGCTGCGCTTGACATGATCAATGAAGAAGGTCTGGAATCCGTCTGGGCGCGGCATGCAGCCTTGGCCGAGGCGGTCTGGTCCGCCTGCGAGGCTTGGGGGCAGGCGGGGCCACTTGAACTCAATATCGCGGCGCGGGGCGAGCGCAGTCACGCGGTCACGACGCTTCGGATCGGGGCGCCGCGAGGTACGCGGCTCAGGGAATGGGTCGAGGCCCATGCCGGTCTGACATTGGGAATCGGGCTTGGCATGGAAGATCCCGACGATCCGGGAAATGACGGCTATTTCCGAATTGGCCATATGGGGCATGTGAATGCCCATATGGTGCTCGGTGCGCTTGGTGTGATCGAAGCAGGCTTGCGTGCGACCGGAACGCCTTATGGGGCGGGTGCCCTGTCCGCGGCGGCGGATGTCATCGCGGATCGGGTGGGCAGCTAATCCTTTCGGACGCGACGCGTTTCGAGGACAAGGGCGCGGTCCGTGGCCCAACCGATGAGCACCGCTGCTGCAAATCCCCAGAGAGCCCAGATCGTCATCAGGATCATGAGGCAGAGCACGGATGCGCTGACAAGAAAGGCGTTGGTATAATCCTCGACCATGGAACAGGTCCTTCGCGCTAATCCCACCAGCAAACTCTAGCGAAACCGTGGCGCTGCGCCAATCACATCCGCATCAGGCAGATCATTGCCGCGAAATGCGAAGAATGGCTTAAGTTCGGGTGCGCGCCCTAGCGGTTTCAAGCGCGTCGGGAAGTACCGCGGCCAAGGTGGCCAGATCCTCTGTGGTGCCGCAACTGACGCGAATGCAGCGGTCGGAGGGGGGAACAAAGGGCATGCGGACGAAGACGCCGTTTTCGATCAATGCGGCGACGAGCGCGCGGGCCAAATGGCCGTCTGCGCCGCAATCCATCGTGACGAAATTCGTGGCCGAAGGCAGCGGGGCAAGGCCGTTTTGGCGCGCGATCCTGCCGATCTGGTCCCGCGCTTCGATGACACGGGACTGGACGCTGGCAAGCCACTCGTGGTCGCCCATTGCCGCAAGGGCGCCCGCCTGTGCGATCCGGCTCATGCCGAAATGGTTGCGGATCTTGTCATAGGCGCGGATCAGGTCGGGATGCCCGATCGCATAGCCGACGCGGGCCCCGGCCATTCCGTAAGCCTTTGAGAAAGTGCGCATTCGGACGACGCGACGGTCGGTCGTGTCGATCGGTGGTGCGGTACCTTCGGGGGCGAATTCGACATAGGCCTCGTCGAGGATGAGGAGCGTTCCGTCTGGGACGGCGTCGATCATGTCCTGCACCCGCGTGGCCGGGTGCCAGCTTCCCATCGGGTTGTCGGGGTTGGCGAAATAGATCAGCTTCGCGCCGGTCTCTGTGGCTTTGGCGATCAGTGCCGCCGGGTCTTCGTGGTCGTCGCGATAGGGCAACTTCTCGAGTTTGCCGCCAAATCCCGCGACGTGATAGTTGAACGTCGGATAAGCGCCGTCTGAGGTGATGGCGATATCGCCCGGGCCGATCACGAGGCGGGCGGTATAGCCGAGGATCGCATCGATACCTTCGCCGACGAGGATGCAATCGGGGTTAACGCCCAGTTCGGCGGCCAATGCGGCCCTTAGGTCATGGTTTTCGGGATCGCCGTATTTCCAGACGTCGGATGCGGCCTTTTCCATGGCCGCGATGGCCTTTGGCGAGGGGCCGAAGACGTTTTCGTTGGCGCCGAGGCGGGCCTTGAATTTGGCGCCGATCGCGCGTTCCTGTGTCTCGGGTCCGACGAAGGGGACCGTCGCGGGGAGCGACTGCACTAGCGGCGTGTAGCGCGGCCCGCGCATGGTTCAGCCGATATCCGCTAGCCGCGCGAGAGCGGCTTCAAGGCGTTGAATTTCAGCCTCTTTTTCGGCGGCAAGCGCGCGGGTTTCCTCGACTACGTCCTCGGGAGCGCTTTCGACGAATTTGGGGTTCTTGAGGCGTCCGGCGAGGCCCGAGAGTTCCTTTTCGGTCTTTTGAAGCGCTTTTTCGAGCCGGGCCTTTTCGGCGCCGACATCGATGATATCGGCCAGGGGCAGGGCGAAAGTTCCGCCCGGGACGGTGATCGTGGCCGCGCCCTTGGGGACATCGGTGGTGACCGTGACGCTTTCGATCCGCGCAAGCCGTTGAATAAGCGCGGCATTCGCATCCCATGCGGCCTGACCGGCAGCGTCGAGTTCGACTTGCAGAAGCGGGACCTTGAGGCTTGCCGGGACGTTCATTTCGCCGCGGACGGAGCGGACGGATTCGATGATCTGGATGACCCAGTTGAGTTCGGCGTCGGCTTTGTCGTCGACAAGATCGGCGGCCTGATAGGTGGGCCAATCGGCGTGGACCAGCATCTTGTCGCGCTTGGCGGTCTGGTCCCAGAGCTCTTCGGTGATGAAGGGCATGATCGGGTGCAGAAGGATCAGGCACTGGTCGAGGACCCATGCCATCGTCGCCCGCGTTTCTGCAATGATTTCATCGTCTTCCGAGCCGAAGAGCGGTTTTGCCAGTTCGATGTACCAGTCGCAGACGCGGCCCCAGACGAAGGCGTAAAGCGCGTTGGCGGCGTCGTTGAACCGGTAGGCGGCAAGGGCCTGATCCACCTCTTCGCGGACCTTCGCGGTTTCGCCGATGATCCAGCGATTGACCGGATTCCGGCTATGCGGAAACGATGCGGAAACCATGTGTATTTCATGCGCATGAAATACATCGTTCATCTCGGCAAAGCGGAACGCGTTCCAGAGTTTCGTGCCGAAATTGCGGTAGCCGGCGATGCGGCTTGTCGAGAGCCGGAGGTCGCGGCCCATGGCGGCCATGGAGGTGAGGGTGAAGCGCACGGCATCCGCACCGAACTCGTCGACGAGGTCGAGGGGGTCGAGGACGTTGCCGAGGGATTTCGACATCTTCTTGCCCTTCTCGTCGCGGACGAGGGCGTGGACATAGACGGTGTCGAAGGGGCGTTCGCCCACCACGGCGTATTGCATCATCATCATCCGGGCGACCCAGAAGAAGATGATGTCGAACCCGGTGATCAGGACGGAGGTGGGGAAGTATTTCTTCAGCTCCTCGGTGTCCTCGGGCCAGCCGAGGGTGCCGATGGGCCAGAGACCGGAGGAGAACCAGGTGTCGAGGACGTCGGGGTCTCGGTAGAGTATGATAACGCGTGTCTCATCAGATGAATTCGCCTCGATGTTCGAGAGCCATGCGAGCTTCCGAAGCATCGTCCATTACGTAAGCCGGATCGGTTCCCTCGCATGCATATCGAGTTTTCCCCGAAGTGCCCCTCGAGCTTGTGCCTTGACGTCTTCCCAAGACGCGCCACAAAATGATTTGCCATAGCTGCCCGATTTTCAGGTCATAGGTGTACCAGACCGGAATCTGATGCCCCCACCAAAGCTGGCGCGAGATGCACCACGGCTCGATATTCTCCAGCCAGTGGAAATACACCTTCTTGTCGCCTTCGGGCAGGATCTGGACCGTGCCGTCCTTCACCGCGTCGATGGCGGGGCCGACGATCTTGGCGGTGTCCACGAACCACTGGTCGGTCAGGTAGGGCTCGATCGCGACCTTGGACCGGTCGCCATGAGGGACCATGTGGCGGTCGGCGTCGATGCCGTCGAGCCAGCCTTCTTCGGTCGCGGTCTGGACGATCCAGTCGCGTGCCTCGTAACGGTCGACGCCGTCCAGCGCCTCGATCAGCCGGGCGATGTCGTCGGAGTCGCAGCCTTCGGCGAATTCGGCATTGCCCTTTCAGGAACATACCCGCGCGGGTCGTCATGATGTTGATCGATGCGAGGCCGGTGCGTTCGCCCACGTCGCGGTCGTTGAAATCGTGGGCCGGGGTCATCTTGACCGCGCCGGTGCCCTTTTCGGGGTCGGCATAGCTGTCGGCCACGATGGGAATGGAGCGGCCCACGAGCGGCAGGCGCACGGTCTTGCCCACCAGATGCGCATAGCGGCGGTCATCGGGATGGACGGCGACGCCGGTATCGCCCAGCATCGTCTCGGGGCGTGTGGTGGCCACGGTGAGGTAATCGCGGGTCTCGGTCGCGGTGACGTTGCCGTCCTCGTCAAATTCGATGGGATGCTCGTAGGTCTCGCCATTCTCGAGCGGGTAGCGCAGGCGCCACATGTGCCCGTCGACCTCGACCTGTTCGACCTCGAGATCGGAGATCGCGGTCTCGAAATGCGGGTCCCAGTTCACCAGCCGCTTGCCGCGATAGATCAGGCCCTTTTCGTACATGTCGACGAAGACCCGGATCACGGCGTCGTGGAAGTTGCCCTCTTCGCCAGCAGGCGCGCCGGGCGCGCCGGACATGGTGAAAGCCTCGCGCGACCAGTCGCAGGAGGCGCCGAGGCGTTCGAGTTGCGAGCGGATGTTGCCGCGGGATTTGACCTTTTGCTGCCAGACGCGCTCGGTGAACTTCTCGCGCCCCATCTCGCGCCGGCCCGGATTGCCTTCTTTCGCCAGTTCGCGTTCCACGACCATCTGCGTGGCGATGCCCGCGTGGTCGGTGCCCGGCTGCCAGAGCGTGTCGAAGCCGCGCATCCGGTGCCAGCGGGTGAGGATGTCCTGCAGCGTGTTGTTGAAGGCGTGGCCCATATGCAGCGCGCCCGTCACGTTGGGCGGCGGGATCATGATGCAGAAGGTTTCGCTGCGCGAGGCGTTTGCGCCAGCACGGAAGGCGCCCGCCTTTTCCCATGCGGCATAGATGCGGGGTTCGGCCTCTTTGGCGTCGAAGGTTTTTTCCATGGTCAGTGTTCCCAATCGCTTGGCCGCCGGTCTAGCGAAGCCGGGGCGGAAGGGAAAGACGCGAGCCCCCCTGTCGGCCCAAAAATCCGCTTTTGCCGCGGAGTGGATCAGACGCCGCGGTCGATCCTTGTCGAGAGGTGGATCAGGCTTTCGGAGCTTCGAATGCCGGGGATCGCGCCGATCGTATCAAGGACGCGGTCCAGAAGCTCTGTCGTGGGGGTCGTCAGGAGGACGATCAGGTCGTAACGGCCCGTGGTGGTGTGGACGCGGGTGACCTCGGGCATCGTCTTGAGGCGCGAGAGGACCTGTGGCGTGGCGCGGGGTTCGACCTGAATGAGCGCTGTGGCCTGTATCCGGGTGGCCGTCGCCGTGCCGCCAAGGCGCAGCGTGTAGCCGGCAATCACACCGGTGACTTCCAGCCTTTCGAGACGCGCCTGAACCGTCGAGCGCGCGACCCCCAGCTTCTTGGCGATATTGGCAACCGGCATCCGGGCGTTCGCCGAAAGCAGATTGATCATTTGCGTGTCCAGATCATCCATTTTGACCGACCCTTTCGTCATTTTGACCGAAAATACCGTTGAAACCGGCGGAATAACAGACCAAATCCGCGAAGTCCCGACCGATCATGGAGAGGCAGTGAACAGATAGGACATAATGGACCGATGAGCCGTTTTCCCGCCGTGTGGCCAACCGCCGTTTCGCATCTTTACGCCACCTCGCCGGATCATCCGGTTCTTTATTTTGCGCCCTCCGTTCTGCAGGAGACGGCGCGCCGGTTCATGATCGGATTTCCGGGTCTGGTGACATTCGCCGTGAAGGCCAATGACGAGCGCGCGGTTCTGGAGAACCTTGCCGCCGCCGGCATGACGGCGTTCGACGTGGCCTCGCCCGACGAGATGGTGAAGGTCCGCGCGGTTCGTCCCGATGCGACCCTGCATTACAACAACCCGGTGCGGTCGAAGCGCGAGATCGCGTTCGCCCGTGACATGGGCGTGGCGTCTTGGTCGGTCGACGATATGGGCGAGCTGGAGAAGATCGCGGCACTCGTTCCCGCAGAGGGCATCGAGATTTCGGTGCGGCTGAAGCTTCCCGTGAAAGGTGCGGCCTATGATTTCGGTGCGAAATTCGGAGCGTCGCCGGAGCGGTGTGCGGTGCTTCTGGCGCGGGTGGCGGAGCTTGGCTTTATCCCGTCGATGACCTTTCACCCCGGCACCCAATGCGAGGATCCGAACGCCTGGACCACATACATCGCCGAAGCGGCGGCGGCGGCGCGGGCGGCGGGCGTGACGCTGGCGCGGTTGAATGTGGGCGGTGGCTTTCCGTCGCACCGGGCCGGGTCGGCCCCGGATCTGGAGCGGATCTTTCATCTGATCGCGACCTCGGTTCAGGAGGCCTTTGGCGCTGCTGCCCCCGCACTGGTTTGTGAGCCCGGCCGCGCGATGGTGGCCGAGGCGTTCAGCCTGTGCTGCCGGGTCAAATCCCTGCGCGAGGACGGTTCGGTTTTCCTTAATGACGGGATCTATGGCGGTCTGGCCGAGGCGGTCATCCTGGGATCGGTCGACCGCATCCGCGTTCTGGACAGCAGGGGCCATGACCGCACCGGCGTACGGATGCCACGGGTGGTTTTCGGTCCGACCTGTGACAGCCTTGACCGGCTGCCGGGCGAAGTGCCGCTTCCCGCGTCGATGGAGGAGGATGACTTTATCCTGTTCGCCGGGATGGGCGCCTATTCGACGGCGACCAATACGCGGTTCAACGGATACGGTGCCTTTGATATCGTCACGATCGGTTCCGCAAGCTGAACGACAGTCCCTGTCGCGCAAAAGTTTCTGTTTTGTGAACGGATTCCTGGCAATACTGGAGCGATGAGACAACACCCATGCGGAGACCAGCCATGGGGCTGACCATGGCACTGCGCGGGCTTTTCGCCCGTTTCGGTCGGGCCGAGCAGACGATTGCGCGGCCCGTCAGAGGCCCGCGTGACCATATCATCATCATCGACGGAACAATGTCGTCGCTCGCCGACGGCTGCGAGACCAATGCCGGTCTGACATACAAGCTTCTTCGCGAGGCCGCGGATTGGTCGGGCAGTTCGATTCGCTACGAGGGCGGGGTACAATGGCAGACGTGGCGGCACACGATGGACATCATCGAGGGGCGTGGGATCAATCGCCAGATCCGGCGGATGTACGGGTTTCTGGCATCGCGTTACCGCCCCGGTGACCGGATCTTCCTGTTCGGCTATTCGCGCGGGGCCTATGCGGTACGGTCGCTGGCGGGCGTGATTGACCGGGTCGGACTGCTTCGGGCCGAGCATGCGACCGAACGCAACATCCGCATCGCCTATCGCCATTACGAGCGGGCGGTCTGCGGTTCGGCGCACAAGGCGTTCGTGAGGAAGTTTTGCCATGCCGATGCGCCGATCGAGATGATCGGGGTCTGGGATACGGTCAAGGCGCTGGGATTTCGCGCGCCGATCGCCTGGCGGTTCGCGGAACGGCAGCATGCGTTTCACAACCACGCGCTGGGTCCCGCGATCCGGCATGGCTATCACGCGCTTGCGCTGGACGAGACACGCGAGGCCTTTGCGCCTGTCTTGTGGGAATGCCCTGAAAACTGGACCGGGCGGGTCGAGCAAGTCTGGTTTCGGGGTACCCATGGCGATGTGGGTGGCCAGTTGTCGGGATACGAGGCGGCGCGGCCTCTGGCGAATATTCCGCTTGTCTGGATGCTTGAGCGGGCCGAGGCCTGCGGTCTGGCACTGCCCGCCGGGTGGCGCGCACGGTTTCCGATGGATCCCGATGCACCCAGCATCGGCACCTATCAGGGCTGGGGAAAGTTCTTTCTGTTCCGGTCGCGGCGGATTGTCGGGCGGGACCGGTCGGAATCGATCCATCCGACGGCAGCGGTCGCCACGCACCGCCCGAATTTCCGGGAGCAGCTCATGCGGGTGGGACGTACCGGTGTGGCCGGTCTCAGGGCTTCGCTGACATCACGATACAAGTCGTAGAGCCGGTGGCGTAGAGCCGCCCGTCGCTGATCCCTCGGATCTCGCCAATCGCAACCGCGGTGGAGCGCCCGCCGTGCTGGACCTGCGCCCGCGCCTCGACCTCGGTTCCCGGTGGGATCGCGCGGGTCAGGTTCACCTTGTATTCCAGCGTGGTATAGACTTGCCCCGCTTCGAGGACCGATTGCACCGCGCAGCCCATCGCCGAATCCAGGAGCGCGCCGTACCAGCCGCCATGGACGGCGCCACGTGGGTTCAGCACATCATCGCCGGGCGTGCCATGAAAGACCACCGCCCCGCGCACAGCCTCGGTCAGACGGATGTTCATTGTCCGGGCCATCGTGGGACCGGGGAGGGTGCCCGTGATCATCGACCGAAGGATATCGAGCCCTGATTGATTGGCGTGATCGGGTCGGATGTCATGCATGAAAGGGTCCGCCGCAAAGGTGTTCGCGGCGGACCCTAAGCGCAGTCCGATTGGGGTTCAATCGCCCCTACGCGACCTTTTCCAACGTTGCCTCGGGGGCGAGGCCCATGGCGTGGACGACATCGCGGGTCAGTCCGGGCTTGTTGAGCGTGTAGAAATGCAGGTCCTCGACCCCGCCTTCGATGAGGTCCGTGCACAGTTCAGAGCAGATCGCGGTCGCCAGAAGATCGGAGCGCCCGTCGCGTTCGGCAGTCTCGAAGGCATCGGACAGCCATCCGGGGATCTTGGTGCCACAGCGGGCGGCGAATTTCGCGGTGCCGGACCAGTTCTCGATGGGCAGGATCCCGGGAATGATGGGAACGTCGATCCCCGCCGCGGCACAGGCATCGCGGAAGCGGAAGAATGTCTCGGCCTCGAAGAAGAACTGGGTGATGGCGGAATTTGCGCCGGCTTCGACCTTGCGCTTGAGCCAGTCCACGTCCGTCAGGCCGTTCCGCGATTCCGGGTGCGGATCGGGATAGGCGCCCACGCGGATGTGGAATTTTCCGGTGTCGGCAAGGGCCGAGACCAGTTCGCAGGAATCGGCAAAACCGTCCGGATGGCGGGTGAAGCTGCCCTGACCTTTCGGGGGATCGCCACGCAGGGCCACGATTTCGCGCACGCCAGCCTCGGCATAACGGTCCGCGATTGCGAGAGTTTCGGCGCGGGTCGCGTTCACGCAGGTCAGATGCGCGGCGACGTTGAGGCCATATTGCTGGCCGATGATCTTGACCGCGTCATGGGTCAGATCACGGGTGGTTCCGCCTGCGCCATATGTCACCGAGACGAAGCTCGGGGCGAGGGGTGAAAGGGTGTTGACCGTCTCCCAGAGCCGGAACGATGCCTCGAGCGACTGGGGCGGAAAGAATTCGAAAGAGATTCGCGGGCTCATGTAACCATCCTTTTGTTGAGCCGCTTGTTCCACACCAGCACATGTGAGACAAATTCATAATCTTCAACACCATTATGAGCCGCGTATGCATATCGAGTTTCGACATCTTCGCACGATCAAGGCGATTCACGAGGCGGGGGGGCTGGCGCGCGCGGCGGACCAGTTGCATATCACGCAATCCGCCCTGTCCCACCAGGTGAAGGGCCTCGAGGAGCAGGCGGGGGTGGAATTGTTCGTACGCCGGTCGAAACCGCTCAAGCTTTCTTCGGCGGGACGGCGGCTTTTGGCCTTGGCCGAAAGGGTTCTGCCCGAGATCGAGGCGCTGGAGCAGGAATTCGCGGGGCTGCAAAGCGGCAAGACCGGGCGGCTTCACATCGCGATCGAATGCCATGCCTGTTTCGAATGGTTGTTCCCGGTGCTCGAGAAGTTCCGGCATGCCTGGCCGGATGTGGACGTGGACATTCGCCCCGGCCTGGCCTTCGACGCCTTGCCCGCGCTGATGCGGGAAGAGGTGGATCTGGTGGTTTCGTCAGATCCCGAAAACCTTGATGGCGCTGATTTCACGCCGCTTTTCGACTATGAGCCGGTATTCGTCGCCTCGTCGCAGCATCCGCTCGCGGCGAAGGATTTCGTGGAAGCGGGGGATTTCCGGGGTGAGACCCTCATCACCTATCCGGTGGACCGTGCGCGACTGGATGTTTTCAGCCAGCTTCTGACGCCGGCCAAGGTGGAACCGGGGGCGGTTCGGCAGGTCGAACTGACGGCGGTGATCCTGCTCCTCGTCGCCTCGAACCGCGGGGTCGCGGTGCTTCCGGACTGGGTGGTGCGCGAAGTTCGCTTCAATTCCGACTACGTGACGCGCCCGATCACCCGGGGTGGATTGACCCGGCGGCTTTACGCGGCGACGCGCGGCGAAGATACGACCAAGCCGTTCATGGCGCATCTGCTTCGGCTGGCGCGGACCGAACCGGTTAAGTTGCAGCGGGGGCGGTGACGCCCACGCTGACGGTTTCAGCCGCGCATCTTCTTGATGATGATCCCGGCGATCACCTGAACCACGAGGCCCGCGACCCCACCACCGACGAGATTGCCGGCCATGGCCGCTATGTCGATGCCACCCGCGGCACTTGCGCCGGCACCCATCAGGCCCCCCAGAAGCTGGCCTCCACCGACACCGCCCACTGCGCCGGCTATGAGGTTGCCGATATTGCCCATATCAGCCGATTTGACGGCTTTTCCGCCGCCGACGCCGCCAATGGCGCCACCGACCAGTTGTGCAATGATTTGTTCCATTTATCCCCTCCAGCGTTTGTTCCGTATCCCGACCATGACACGGATGTGATGAATTGGAACGGGGAATGTCGAAACCCGTTTCCCATCCGGACCATGACCCTTGGCATTCCCCCGAGGCTCGCCTATACGCGCGGCCTGATCCTGAGGAGCCGGAGAGATGCAAGGCAGCGCGAATCTGAACGTTATGATCAAGGCCGCACGGAGCGCCGGGCGCAGTCTGGTCAAGGATTTCCGCGAAGTGGAGAACCTTCAGGTCTCCTCGAAAGGTGCGGGTGATTTCGTGAGCCGGGCCGATATTGCCGCCGAAAAGATCATTCGGGACGAGTTGATGGCGGCACGCCCGAATTATGGATGGCTTGGCGAAGAGAGCGATCCGGTCGAGGGCAAGGACCCGACGCGGCGCTGGATCGTCGACCCTCTGGACGGAACGACGAACTATCTTCACGCAATGCCCCATTGGTCGGTGTCGATCGCGCTGGAGCACAAGGACGAGATCGTTGCGGCGGTCATTCTGGACCCGGCAAAGGACGAGATGTTCATCGCCGAAAAGGGGCAGGGTGCGTGGCTGAATAACTCGCGTCTTCGCGTGTCGGGGCGGAACAAGATGATCGAATGCGTCTTTGCCACCGGAATTCCGTTTGGTGGACGGCCTGATCTGCCGAAGACGCTCAAGGATATCGCGCGGCTGTCGCCGGCCTGTGCCGGTGTCCGTCGCTGGGGATCGGCTGCGCTGGATCTGGCCTATGTGGCGGCGGGGCGTTTCGACGGTTATTGGGAACGCGGCATTTCGGCTTGGGACGTCGCGGCGGGAATTCTGATTGTCCGCGAGGCGGGCGGTCTGGTGGAGGCTGTGACGCCGCGCCGCTCGGCGCTGGATGATGGTGCCATCCTTTCGGCGAATGGCATGATCTTCGACGAATTCGCCAAGCTGATCCGGGAAGACTGAGCCTAGGTCTGATCGGAGGGGTGGTTGATCCCGTCGGTCCAGGGAATTTCACCGAGATCGCGCGGATTGATCCCTTCGATATTGGCGACGTTCACGCCGTATTCGTTCGGGTTCGAGCGCCGCCGGTGGTGGGTGTAGATCCCGCATGTCTTGCAGAAATAGTGTTTGGCGGTACCGGTTCCCCATTCGTAGAGCGTCAGGTTGTCCGCCCCCCGGACGATCCTGACGCCGTCGAGCGGTGCGGAAACGGCGGCCGCGCCCCGTCGGCTGCAGAACGAGCAATCACAGCGCCTGGCGGTCCTGGTGCCATCGGTGAGGGTGACCGCAAGTTCCACAGCGCCGCAGTGGCAGGTTGCCTTGAGGGGTTCGGTCATCGGCGGTTCACCTTCGGGATAGAGGTTCGGGCACGGCGGTAACGCGCCTCGGGATGCGGGGGATGTCCCGCAGTGCGGTTCCAATAGGCCGGGCCACCGCGACGAAGCCAAAGCGGAAGCGCAAGGATCAGACCCACGGCGAACCCGCCCGCATGTGCCCAGTAGGCCACGCCGCCGACACCGGCGGTAGCGGTCAATCCGCTGAACAGTTGCAGTCCGAACCACAGTCCAAGCATGAGCCACGCGGGCACCGGAATGATCCTGAAGATCACGATGATGATGATCAGGACATCGACCCGCGCCTTGGGGAACATCAGCAGATACCCGCCCAGAACGCCCGCTATCGCGCCCGAGGCACCGACCATGGGGATGATCGAGTTGGGTTCGGCCAGAACCTGAAAGAGCGCGGCCCCGATCCCGGCGGCAAGGTAGAAAGCCAGAAAGCCGGTATGCCCCATCTCCTCTTCGAGGTTATCGCCGAAGATCCACAGAAACAGCATGTTCCCGCCAAGATGCATCAGCCCGCCATGGAGAAACATGGAGGTCAGAAAGCCAGTGGGGTTCTGAGACGCCCCTGCCGGGACGAGGCCCCAGGTCTCGAAGAAGGATTGGAGTGCGCGCGGATCCTGAAACAGCCCGTAATAGCTTATGAACACGAGGATATTTCCCGCGATCAGCGCGTATGTGACATACGGCGTCTTCTCGGAGGGATTGTGATCGCGCAACGGAAACATGGCGGCGAGGCTGGTGCTTTGGCAGCGCAAGGTCAAGCGGAGGTTGACAGAATCGATGTACAGCCCCTGATATTGTGAGCATGAGATATTTGCTTCTTGCGCTGACGATTGCTGCTGCGCCCGCATATGCCGAATGTCCGCCGGTGACGGACCGCAGTGCCGAACTTGCCGCGCTGTTCGAGGGCGCCCGGAACGCGCCCAATGACATGGCGAGCCGCGTGTTTTCCGATCAGATGTGGGAGATCTGGACCGATGCGCCGGACGATGCGGCGGCGGCACTTCTGAATACCGGGATGAGCGCGCGCCGCGTTGCCGATTACCTTGCCGCGCGCGATGCCTTTGACCGGCTCGTGGAGTACTGCCCGCATTGGGCCGAGGGGTATAATCAGCGGGCCTTCATCGCGTTTCTGAGTGGTAATTACGAGGCGGCGCTTGTCGATCTCGAACGGACCGTCGAGATCAATTCGGAACATGTGGGGGCGTTGTCGGGGCTGGCGCTGACCTTGACTGCGCTGGGCCGCGAGGCGGAAGCGCAGGACTGGCTGCGCAAGGCGCTGGCTCTGAACCCATGGATCCCCGAGCGGGGGTTGCTGAAAGAGCCTCCCGGGCAGGAACTTTGAGCCCCCAACCTTGAACATTGGCAGAGTGTTCTTTTCGGAACCGGACGCAGGGTGTTCGGCGCGCGGGTTTCGCCGGCGGAGATGGGTGTGCCCCGGCTACATGAATGCCCTCTAGAGCCACTGCCGACGATTGCGGGCAGGGCGGCAAGACCTTAGAACGCCAGCAATGCCCGCGTGGTGGAATGGTAGACACAGGGGACTTAAAATCCCCAGGCCGAAAGGCCGTGCCGGTTCGAGTCCGGCCGCGGGTACCACGGGAAACGAGACGCGTCGGGCGGACGAGTTTGGAAACTGCTAGTCCCGGTGTCCTGCGAAGCGGGTCTGCCAGTCTTCGCGCTGTTCATCCGTGATCTTCTGGAACAGGACATCCGGCACGCTGAATTCGTGGCCCGGAGGCAATGCCGCGAGGGCGGCAGCGACATCGCCGGGCCAGTCCGTATCGAGCGTATTCATCGATGACAGCATGCGCCCGGCCGCATCGGGGATGAACGGCGCCGATAGGACCGCATAGAGCCGGATCAGGTTGAGCGACAGGCGCACGATGGCGGCGGCCCGGTCGGGGTCGGTCTTGAACACCGTCCAGGGAGCCGCGGATTGCAGGTATTCGTTGCCCGCCACCCAGATCGCCCGCAACTCGCCCGCGGCCTTGCGGATTTCCATCGCCTCCATATGGCCTTCATAGGCGCGGATGCGGGTCGAAAGGGTATCGATCAGAGCCTGTTCTTCCGGCCCGAAGGTGCCCGCCTCGGGGACCGTCTCGCCAAATTTCGAGCGCGCGAACTTGGTGACGCGCGAGACGAAATTGCCCAGAACATCCGCCAGATCCTTGTTCACGGAGGTCTGGAAATTCTCCCAGGTGAACTCGCTGTCGGAGTTTTCGGGTGCATGACTGAGAAGCCACCAGCGCCAGTAATCGGCAGGCAGGATCGAAAGCGCCTGATCCATGAACACGCCGCGGCCCTGCGAGGTCGAGAACTGGCCGCCGTCGTAGTTCAGGTAGTTGAACGATTTGATGTAATCCACCAGCTTCCACGGCTCGCCCGACCCGATGATCGTGGCGGGGAAGGAGAGGGTGTGGAAGGGAACGTTGTCCTTGCCCATGAATTGCACGTAGCGGACATCCTGTGCGCCCTTGTCGGTGCGCCACCACCGCTCCCATTCCGCGTCGGGGCGGCCCGATGCGTCTGCCCATTCCTTGGCGCAGGCGATGTATTCGATGGGAGCGTCGAACCAGACGTAGAAGACCTTGCCTTCCATTCCGGGCCATGGATCGCTGCCGCGTTTGACGGGGACGCCCCAGTCGAGATCGCGCGTGATGCCCCGGTCCTGAAGTCCGTCGCCGTCGTTCAGCCATTTCTTGGCGATCGAGGTCGTCAGGATCGGCCAGTCGGATTTGCTGTCGATCCAGTCCGACAGTTCCTTACGAAGCGAGCGCTGTTTCAGGTAGAGATGCTTGGTTTCGCGAACCTCCAGATCGGTGGAGCCGGAGATTGCCGAGCGCGGTTCGATCAGGTCGGTGGGGTCAAGCTGCTTCGTGCAGTTTTCGCATTGATCGCCGCGCGCCCGGTCGTACCCGCAATTGGGACAGGTCCCCTCGATGTAGCGGTCGGGGAGAAAGCGGCCATCGGCGTTCGAATAGACCTGCTTTTCGGTCACTTCCTCGATCAGCCCGTTTTCGGCGAGTTTGCCGGCGAAATGCTGCGTCAGGGCATGGTTCTGCGGCGAGGAGGAGCGGCCGAACTTGTCGAAGGACAGGCGGAAGCCATCGGACAGGTCCTTTTGCACCTGCCACATCTCGGCGCAGTAGTCTGCGACGGGTTTGCCGGCCTTGGCGGCTGCAAGCTCTGCCGGGGTTCCGTGTTCGTCGGTGGCGCAGAGAAACAGAACCTCATGATCCCTTGCGCGCATGTAGCGGGCATAGAGATCTGCGGGGAGTTGGGATCCGACGAGATTGCCCAGGTGTTTGATCCCGTTGATATAGGGGATCGCGGAGGTGATCAGGATGCGTGCCATAGCGCGCATTTAGCGGCTTGCGCGCGGCCCGTCTAGGCCAGACCGCTGGCGATGCGCTGAGGGTGTCGGGCCAGGGCTAGTTGACCTCCACCACCTTGCCCGGGTTCAGGATGTTCCGGGGGTCGAGCGCGCGTTTGATCTGCGCCATGACCTGCCATGCCTCGCCGTGTTCGGCGGCCATGTAGCGCATCTTGCCAAGCCCGATGCCATGTTCCCCGGTGACGGTTCCGCCCATCGCCAGTGCCCGCTCGGCCATGCGGTGCGACAGGTCCTTTGCGGTGGCGAGGCTTGTGGGGTCTTCGGGATCGATGATGAGCGTTGCGTGGAAATTCCCGTCGCCCACATGGCCCAGGATCGGACCGTACATGCCGCTTGCGGCGATGTCCGCGCGTGTTTCCTCGATCGCCTCGGCGAGTTTCGAGATCGGTACGCAGATATCCGTGGCCAGCGCACGCTTTCCCGGATTCTGGGCCTTGATGGCATAGTAGGCCTCGTGTCGCATGCGCCAGAGCCGATTGCGATCCTCGGTCTTTGCGGACCATCTGAAATCCTGCCCGCCATATTCGGTCGCGATGTCCCCGAACCGTTCGGCATCTTGGGCCACAGAGCTTTCCGAGCCGTGGAATTCCACCATCAGGTGGGGGTGTTCGGAAAGTCCGGCATCCGCATGAGAGTTGAAGGCGCGCACGGTATCGGCATCCACAAGTTCGATCCGCGCCATGGGAATGCCCATCTGGATCGTCGCAATCACGGTATCGACGGCCTGTTTCGTGGTCTCGAAGGCGCAGACAGCGGCCGAAATCGCCTCGGGCTGGCCATGGAGCCGGAGGGTGAGCTCGGTGATGAGGCCAAGCGTTCCTTCGGAGCCGAGAAAGAGCGCCGTCATGTCATAGCCTGCCGCACTTTTGCGGGCGCGGTTGCCGGTGCGGATGATCCGGCCATCGGCAAGGACGACTTCGAGCCCCATGACATTGTCGCGCATGGTGCCATAACGCACGGCGGTCGTTCCCGAGGCACGGGTCGCGGCCATGCCGCCCAGCGTCGCATCGGCGCCCGGATCGACCGTGAAGAACAGGCCGGTGGTCCGCAGTTCCTCGGCCAATCCGCGGCGGGTGATGCCGGGCTGGACGACGCAATCCATGTCTTCCTGGTGGATCGCGAGGACGCGGTTCATGCGCCGGAAATCGACGCTGACCCCGCCCCTGACCGCGAGCGTATGGCCTTCGAGCGAGGTGCCGACCCCCCATGGGATGACGGGGCAGTCATGTTTCGCGCAGATCCTGACGATGGTGGACACCTCTTCGGTGCTTTCCGGAAAAGCCACGGCATCTGGGGGAGCTGCGTCGAAATAGGTCTCGGATGCGCCGTGAAGGGTCAGTTCGGACTTGGACCGGTCGAGCCGTTCGCCTAACACTGTGGATAACTCGGCAATTGCGGACTGGATGGTCACGACCGCACCTCCTTGCGATTGACGGCGCGACCCTATGCCAAGCAGGCGGGCAGGGGAAGGGACCGCGTGAGCGCGCTTGCAGGGACGGGATACGTTCGCGGGATGAACGACAGGCCGGAGCCTGGATTGATCGGCGGGCAGATACGGGATGTCGTCTCGGTCTGCCGAGACGGCTGGACGGCGCTT
The DNA here is from genome assembly GCA_963698645.1 of uncultured Alphaproteobacteria bacterium. Classification (GTDB taxonomy): domain Bacteria; phylum Pseudomonadota; class Alphaproteobacteria; order Rhodobacterales; family Rhodobacteraceae; genus Ovoidimarina. The sequence goes on along the minus strand of CAVORP010000001.1, from coordinate 272,926 downwards.
CGAGAAAAGGGGCCGGGGCAGGTTCAGTTCTGGTTCATCGCGCTTCTGATCGGTATCGCTGCGGGCTTTGCCGCGCTGTTCTTTCGAAAAGGCATCACGTGGCTGCAAACCACGCTTTACGGCACCGACGATGTGCGTACGATCCATTCCTTCGCGGCGTCGCTGGATTGGTGGTGGGTCCTGTTGATCCCCATAGGTGGCGGTCTGGTGGTCGGGCTGCTTCTGAACCACTTCACCGATGACGGACGGGTCAGATCGGTTGCGGATGTCATCGAAGGGGCGGCGCTTCGGGATGGGCGCGTGGAAAAGCGGGCGGGCCTTGCCTCGGCGCTGGCCTCGATGATCACCCTGTCTTCCGGCGGATCGACCGGGCGGGAAGGGCCGGTCGTTCATCTTGCGGCGGTGATTTCCAGTTGGGTAAGCGACCGGATCGACGCGTCTGGCGTGACGGCGCGGGATCTTCTGGGCTGCGCGGTGGCGGCGGCGGTATCGGCTTCGTTCAATGCGCCCATTGCCGGGGCGTTGTTCGCGCTTGAGGTCGTGCTGCGGCATTTTGCGGTGCACGCCTTCGCCCCCATCGTTATCGCATCGGCGGCTGGTACGGTGATCAACAGGCTGGAATTCGGGGATGTGACCGAGTTTGCATTGCCCAGTGGAAGCGCGCTTGCCTTTTACGTGGAACTGCCCGCCTTCCTGATCCTCGGGCTTCTCTGCGGTCTTGTGGCGGCACTTTTCACGCGCGTGATCTTCTGGTCCGATGACATGGCGACCCACGTTCAGCGATACACCCGATTGCCGGGTTTCCTGCGACCGGCGGTTGCCGGGGCCGTCCTTGGCGGAATCGCGATCTTCTATCCGCATATCATCGGCGTGGGTTACGAGACGACATCGGCGGCGCTGACGGGCAACCTTCTGTTGCATGAGGCGATCGTGTTCACGGTGATCAAGGTGGCCGCGGTTGCGGTGACGATGGCTGGGCGGATGGGGGGCGGTGTCTTTTCGCCCTCGCTCATGATCGGGGCGATGACCGGGCTGGCCTTCGGGTCTGATCGCCACGGGAATTCTTCCAGAGGTTTCGGGGTCGCAGACACTCTATGCCCTTGCAGGGATGGGAGCCTTGGCCGCGGCGGTACTTGGGGCACCGATTTCCACGACGCTGATCGTGTTCGAACTGACCGGCGACTGGCAGACCGGGCTTGCGGTGATGGTTGCGGTGTCGACTTCGACGGCACTCGCGTCGCGGCTTGTGGACCGGTCGTTCTTTCTCACGCAGCTGGAGCGCAAGGGTATTCACCTGGCCGCCGGGCCGCAGGCCTATCTGCTGGCGATGTTCCGGATCGCCAATGTGATGCGAAAGCCCGACGATCCGTCCTGTGCGCCGTCTGACGAAATCTGGGCGGCGATCGAAGAGGGGTATTTCGTCGAGGGGAATGCGACGCTGGAGGCGGCGATGCCGATCTTCGAGCGATCGAACCGGTATTTCCTTCCGGTCGTGCGGTTCGGAGAAGAGGGCGAGCCACCCGAGATTCTGGGTGCGCTGTATCAGGTTGATGCACTTAGGGCCTATAACCGCGCGCTGGCGGCCACGGCTGCGGAAGAGCACTCCTGACCGAGATCAGACCTCTTCGACTGCGATCAGGTCGCCGGTATAAAAGGCAAGGTGACCGGCAATGCGGCTGACGCCCTCCTTTGGAGTTTCGTAGCTCCAGACCGAGTCCTTAAGGACCGTGCTTTTCGTGACGATCGAGTAATAGCTGGCCGTGCCCTTGTGCGGGCATTGCGTTGTCTTGTCGCTGCGTTCGAGAAAGGCCATGGCGATATCCTCGCGCGGGAAATAGATCACCGGCGGATAGCTTCCCTCGGTCAATTCCAGTGCGGCGTCGGTTTCACCCAGAACGGCACCGCCGGCGCGGACGACCCATGTGCCGTCTGCTTCACGTATCTTGATGTGGTCGGACATGCGTTCCCCTTCGCAGTTGCCCCGCAGAAAGCGGCGGGTCGGTACGGCTGGTTGTCAGATAGCGCGGGTCGCGGCAATTAGCCAGTCCCGGGCGCTGTCGCTCAGGTGCGGACCGATCTTGTCGAGAACATCAGCATGATAGCTGTTGAGCCAGTCGCGCTCCCCCGGCGCGAGTGCGGCGGTATCCACAAGACGGGTGTCGATTGGCACCCATGTGAGTGTTTCGAAGGCCAGCTGCGGCCGGTCATCGCCGCCGGGGAGTGCCGGTGCCTCGATCACTGTCACAAGATTCTCGATCCGGATCCCGAAGGCGTCTTCGCGGTAATAGCCCGGTTCGTTCGAAAGGATCATGCCAGGTTCAAGGGGCACATCGCCGGCCCGCGAAAGCCTTTGTGGCCCTTCATGGACACTAAGGAACACCCCAACGCCATGGCCGGTTCCGTGGTCGAAATCCTGTCCGGCCATCCAGAGCGGAGCGCGTGCCAACGGGTCGAGGTCGCGCCCGGCGAGACCGCGGGGCCAACGCGCGCGGCTGATGGCGATCATGCCCTGCAGGACCCGCGTGAACGCCGCGATCTGATCGGCATCGGGCGTCCCGGTCGTTACCGTGCGGGTGATGTCGGTTGTTCCGTCAAGATACTGACCGCCGGAATCGACCAAGAGAAGGTCGCCGGGCACAATCGTGCGATTGGTCTGGCGCGTGACGCGGTAATGCACGATCGCCCCGTTCGGACCTGCGCCACAGATCGTGTCAAAGCTGATGTCGCGCAGCATGTTGGTGGCACGCCGGAAACCCTCGAGCGATGTGACGACATCAATTTCGGTCAGCCCGCCCTTGGGGGCCTTGGCATCGAGCCATGACAGGAATTCCACCATCGCCGCGCCGTCCCGCAGATGCGCCTGGGTGGTCGCCGCGATCTCTGCGGCGGTCTTTCGGGCCTTGGGCAGAAGGCAGGGATCGTCCTGCCATTTGATCTGGATTCCGGCTTTGTCCAGTTCCAGGCCGATCGCATGCGGCGCGCTTTTGGGATCGACGCGCACGGGTCCGGCGAGTCGTGCCAGACTGTCGACAAGGGCTTCAGGGGTGTGGATGGTCACATCCTTGCCCAGATCGCCCTGCACTTCGACCGCTTTCGCGGGGTCGGTGAACAGATCGACCGATCCTGTGTCATGGAGGATGGCGAAAGCCTGGACCACCGGGTTGCGGGGAATGTCCTGGCCCCGGATGTTCAAGAGCCAGGATACCGAATCCGGAAGTGTCAGGATCGCGGCTCTTCTGCCCTGCCTTGGTGAGGGTTTCGGCAATTGCGGCGCGCTTTTCTTCAGAAGATTGCCCAGCATATTCTATGGGGTATTTGCTGATCGACCCAGTTGGCGCGGGCGGGCGATCGGCCCAGACAGCGTCCACGAGATTGTCGATCGGGCGCAGGACATGCCCGGCATCTTCCAGTGTCTTGATCTCGGAGCGGGTGTGCAGCCAGGGGTCGAAGCCTACGACGGAATTGCTCGAGAGGTTTTCGGAAAGCCAGTCGGTCAGTTTCGTTTCGGGCCAGTTGACCGGTGTGAAATGCTCGGTTGCGACCTGCGCACGCACCTGCACACGGTATCGCCCATCGACAAATATCCCCGCCCTGTCCTGAAGGACCACGGCGAAGCCCGCCGAACCGGTAAAGCCGGTGAGCCAGGCCAGCCGATCATCGCACGGGGCCACGTATTCGCCCTGATATGCATCGGCGCGGGGTATGATGAATGCATCGACGCCGGCCCGGCCCATCGTCTCGCGCAGCAGGGACAGGCGCGGTGGGCCCTGATCCGGCGACGATGTCGCGTCGAAGCTTTGGAACATCACGAGGCTTTCCGAATACCCATGAGTCGTGCCTTGGCCCGGGGATCGGTATCGAACAGGCTAGCCAGTTGCTCGGTCATGGCACCGGCAAGCTGATCGACATCGGTGATCGTCACGGCCTTGTTGTAGTAGCGGGTCACGTCATGGCCGATGCCGATGGCGATCAGTTCCACGATCTTCTTCCGTTCGACCATGGCGATTACATCGCGTAGGTGCTTCTCAAGGTAATTGGCCGGGTTGACCGACAGCGTCGAATCGTCGACCGGCGCGCCATCCGAGATGACCATGAGGATCTTTCGGGCCTCGTTGCGTACCTGCATCCGCCGGTGTGCCCATTCAAGCGCTTCGCCGTCGATGTTCTCTTTGAGCAGGCCTTCCTTCATCATCAGGCCAAGATTTTCTCGCGATCGCCGCCACGGGGCATCTGCGGTCTTGTAGATGATGTGGCGCAGGTCGTTGAGCCGTCCGGGCTGCTGTGCACGCCCTTGCTGAAGCCAACGTTCGCGGGCCTGACCACCCTTCCAGGCGCGGGTGGTAAAGCCGAGGATCTCGACCTTGACCTGGCAGCGTTCGAGAGTTCGGGCCAGAACATCGGCGCAGATGGCGGCGATCGAGATCGGGCGGCCCCTCATCGAGCCGGAATTGTCCAGCAGAAGCGTCACCACGGTGTCGCGGAAATCAGTGTCCTTCTCGACCTTGAAGGACAGGGGCGTCGTCGGGTTCGCGATCACGCGCGCAAGGCGACCGGCATCCAGAATGCCCTCTTCCCGATCGAATTCCCAACTGCGGTTCTGCTGCGCCTGAAGACGGCGCTGCAGTTTGTTGGCCAGTCGTGAGACGGCCCCTTTCAGCGGGTCGAGTTGTTGATCGAGATAGGCGCGCAGACGCTCCAGTTCCGCCGGTTCGGCAAGGTCTTCGGCGCGGATTTCCTCATCGAATTCAGAGCAGTAGACGTCATAATTCGGATCGGCCTCGCTGAAGGGCTGCGGCGGAGGCGGCTCGAGAGGGGCTTCGCCTTCGGGCAATTCCGTCTCTTCCCCTTGTTCCATATCGGCAAGCTCGTCGGCCGAGACCTGTGCCTGGCTTGGATCCTGTTCGGCGTCCTGGGCCTGTTCGGGGCTGGCCTCGGCGCTGTCATCTTCGGATTGATCGTCGCCCTGGCTTTCGGGATCGTCCTGATCGTCCTCGCCCTGATCGGCCTGATCGTCCTGATCGGGATCTTCCGCATCTGGGTCGTCGCCCAACTGGTCGCCATAACCCAGATCTTCGATGATCTGACGGGCGAAGCGGGCAAAGGCAGCCTGATCCGCCAAGGTCTCCTGGAGGTTTTCGAGAGTGCCGCCGGCCTGTTCCTCGATGAACCCGCGCCAAAGCTCCATCACGTTGGCGGCCCCCTCGGGAAGCGGGCGGCCCGTGGCCAGATGGCGGATCATGTACCCGGCTGCGACGGCAAGCGGGGCATCGGCGGTCTGCGTGATCTGGCCATATCCCTTGCGCGTGGCTTCGGTCGCGATCTTTGCGTCAATGTTCCCGGCAGTCCCTGGCATCGCGCGGGCACCTACCGCCTCGCACCGGGCGGTTTCCATCGCGTCATAAAGGTCGCGGGCCATCTGGCCCGTGGGTTCGTAGCGATTGTACGTGCCTTCGTCGTGATATTTCCGCCGCAGCGCGAAGGCATCGGCGGTTCCGCGGGCCAACAATACCTCGTCCCGCGTCATCCGGCGCGAGACCTGCGGCAGGCGCACGGTATCTGCCGTCATCCCGGGAGGGTCGACGGAGAAGCTGACCGTCATGTCCGGATCGTCGGCCATGACCTTGGTCGCTTCGGCGAGCGCCTTCTTGAACGGATCGGCGGGGTTGTCGGATGGATTTGCCATGCGGGGATAGATCATGCACGGCAGGCAAAAGGCAAGAGTTCTCAGCTTGCGGGAAGAAGCCCGATGCAGCTTTCGATCCGGGCGCGTGCGGTCGCATCGGCGGGGGCACGGGCAAGGGGATCAGTCGCGAATCGGGCCTGTTGCAGGAGTGTCCGCTGTTCGGCCCGTGCGATCACCCGCCAGGACATCGGGAGTTCTGCCGGAAGCCCCTGTTCAGTCGCCGCAGGTATTGTCGCCTCGAGAAGATCGAGAAACGCGGCCCGATACCGGGCTGTCTGTTCCGATGCAGGGCCGTCAAAGAGCCATTGTTGCTCTTCAAGTGCGAGAAGCCAGCCTGCGCATTGGGCAAAGAGTTCGGCGCGTTTCGTGGGCGAGTGGGGAAGGGCCGCGGCCTGGGTTGCGGCAGTTATTGCGGCGGAGGTTGCGATGACCGCAAGGATTGTTTTCAAAGCGCCCATGATTTGAGCATGATGCCGGAAAATACGTCATGCAATTGGGCAAACCAAGGTTTTCCCATGGCGTTGCTCTGAGGACTCAATGAATCACGCGTCCCGACAACGGAACGTTCGGGACCGAAAGGCTTTCCTGGAGCGTTGGGTCTATCCCAAGCTTTGCGAGGCAGCGCTTTCAGGCAGTTCCTCGTCGAAGCATCGCTGATAGAATTCCGCTACGGTCTGGCGTTCCAGCTCGTCGCATTTGTTGAGGAACGTGAGCCTGAAGGCGTAGCCGAGATTGCGGAAGATCTGGGCGTTCTGCGCCCAGGCGATCACGGTCCGCGGGCTCATGACAGTCGACAGGTCGCCGTTCATGAATGCGGTTCGGGTCAGGTCCGCGACGGTCACCATCTGGCTGACCGTCTTGCGCCCTTGGGCAGAGTTGTATTGCGGTACCTTGGCCAGCACGATGGCCGCTTCGGCGTCATGGGAGAGATAATTGAGTGTGGCGACAAGCGACCAACGGTCCATCTGGCCTTGGTTGATCTGCTGCGTTCCGTGATAGAGGCCCGTGGTATCGCCCAGTCCGACCGTGTTGGCCGTGGCGAAGAGGCGGAAGGACGGGTGCGGCGTGATCACCTCGTTCTGATCCAAAAGCGTGAGCTTGCCGTCGGTCTCGAGCACACGCTGGATCACGAACATGACGTCGGCGCGGCCGGCATCGTATTCGTCAAAGACGATTGCCGCCGGGTTGCGCAACGCCCAGGGAAGGATACCTTCCTGGAATTCGGTGACCTGCATTCCGTCCCGCAGCTTGATGGCATCCTTGCCGATCAGGTCGATCCGGCTGATATGGCTGTCCAGGTTGACCCGCACGGTCGGCCAGTTCAGGCGCGAGGCGACCTGCTCGATATGGGTCGATTTACCGGTGCCGTGATAGCCTTGGATCATTACGCGGCGGTTGTGACTGAATCCGGCGAGAATCGCGAGGGTCGTATCGGGGTCGAATTTATAGGTCGGGTCGAGTTCGGGAACCCGCTCGGTCCGGTCGGCGAATCCCTTGACGAACATGTCGCTGTCGATGCCGAATACCTCCCGTACAGAGATCTCTTCGGTGGGTTTGATGTCCGTGGTCATATCAGCGTCCGCTCAGCGTGTTTCATTTCCGGCCGGTCCGGTTCGAAATGTGGGATGCAACAAATCCGGAGGGGTCGCAAGGGGAAGGACAGTCCGCCACGGCAATCACGCGGATTGCGCGGGAAAGTGATTTCGCCGTTCCGGGGTGGATGCGTAGGGTTGGAAAGGCGGTCCATGTGACCGATGGAAGAGGTGTATGGAGGATTTCGGGATGCAGCGACGCAGGTTCCTTGGCGGGTTGACGGCTTCGCTTGTGGTGGCGGGATTAGGTGGTGGTGCACTTGGCCAGTCCGCACGTTTCGAAGTCGAGCGGGCGGATGAGGAGTGGCGGGCGATGCTCAGCCGCGCCGAGTACAAGGTTATGCGCGAAGAGGGGACGGAGCGGGCCGGATCGAGTCCGCTGGACAAGCTGTTTGATGACGGAACCTATTTCTGTCGTGGCTGCGATCTCCCGATCTACAGTTCTGCGCATAAGTTTGACAGCGGCACTGGGTGGCCGTCATTCTGGCAGTCGCTGCCGGGCGCCGTCGGGACCAAGGCCGACCGAAAACTTCTGCGGGTCAGGACCGAAGTTCATTGCCGCCGCTGTGGATCACATCTGGGCCATATCTTCGATGATGGTCCTCCTCCCACCGGCAAACGCCATTGCTTGAATGGCGTCAGCCTTGTGTTTCGGCCGACCGCTTAGCATCGGGGCAGCGGTTCTATTCCGCGGCGATGGCAGTTCTTTTCCTGATTCTGCATCTGCGGTGATCTTTCCGTCCGGAAGGATGCGACGAGGCCACGCATCGCATCTGCTTCGCCCCTGACTTCGCTGGCCGCCTCGCGGCTTCTTTCGGACAAAGCTGCGTTTTTCTGAGTGATTGAGTCGAGTTGTGAGATGGCGCTCGTGACTTCGCTGACGCCCGTCGCCTGCTCGCGGGCTGTTGTCGTCAATTCCTGCATCGTGGATGCCATCTGGCCCACGCCGCCCATGATCTCTTCAAGTGTCTGACCGGTCTGTTCGACCAGTTCCACGCCCTTGCGGACCTGATTTGCGCTTTCGTCGATCAGCCCCTTGATGTCCTTCGACGCTTCGCTCGAGCGTTGGGCAAGCGCTCGCACTTCCGTGGCGACGACCGCAAAGCCCTTGCCTGCGGGGCCTGCGCGTGCGGCCTCGACCGAAGCATTGAGCGCCAGCAGGTTCGTCTGGAATGCAATTCCGTCGATTACGGAAACGATCTCGTTGATCCGATTCGAAGCGTCGCGAATATCGGCCATTGCGTTGACTGCCGCGGCGACGACCTGTCCTGCATCGTCCACACGGACCGAAGCGGCTTTCGCGAATTCCGCAGCCGTGGACGCCCCTTCCGCGCTGGACCGAGCCGAAGCCGAAATCTCCTCCATTGCGGCAGAGGTTTCTTCGAGGGAGGCGGCCTGTTGTTCGGCCCGGCGGGCAAGTTCGTTTGCCTGTTCGGTCATACGTGTCGATGCACCGCCGAGGCTGTCGCACTGGCTGGAGATGCGCACCACCAGATTGCCGAGCGTATCGATTGTTTCGTTCACGTTCGATTTGAGCTCGGCGAATGTGCCCTTGAAATTGCCTTGCATCCGATCGGAGAGATCGCCTGTCGCAATACGCGCCATGACCCGGGCTGTCTCGGCCACACCCGTCTGGACATTGCCAATCAGGTCGTTGATCGAATGGGCCAGATCGTTGAGCTCCTTCTCGTCGAAGGTCGCCTTGATCCGTCGCGAAAAGTCTCCCTCCGCTCCCGCCTCGACAACGACACCGACGGATTCGCACAGCTCCCTGATCGTGGAGCGCCGCGCTTCTTCGATCTTTCGGTTGCGTTCCGCGTCGTTGGCCGCCTCCAGTTTTGCAGCCTCAGCCTCCTTGCGACGTGTTTCTGCGTCCCGGAGTTTCTGCTGCCGTTCCAATTCATGCGCAGCACGCCCGCTGTTCCTGAAGATTTCGAGCGCCCGGGCCATCTCGCCCAATTCATGCTCTTGTTCCATGCCGGTGATCTCGAGCTCAAGATTGCCGCCCGCCAACTCGCGCATCTGATTCACGGAAACGCCGATGGCCCTCGTTGTTTCAGCCGCAATTCTTCGGGCAAAGAGGAAGCTTGCGATCTGAGCGACAATGGAAAAACCGATGAGGACCGTGAGGGTGATCGACTTGGTTCTTTCGCTGGAACTGCCGAGATTGGCCTGTCGCGGCACGATGGTTGTCACGATCGCGTCGATATTGCCCGAAAGAGTTGCTGCAAGATCGTCGATTTCAACGCGGTGCGCATTGCGGCGTTCGATCACGCTCCTGGCGGCCAATGCGCTGGTCCAGAATGTCTGCATCAGTTCGGAAATGGCTTCGAACTCGGTGATGCGCGCTGCGACCGTGGTTGTCGAGGCTGCATCTTGCAGCTTTGCCAGTGAGAGATTGTGATGCTCTTCCGCGATTTGGAAGTCTCTGGCGGAGTTTGTGAGAAGGAACCTTTCGACATAGATGCGTGTCAGCAGATAATCCTGAAGGGAATCTGCCAGGCCATTGATAGCGCGGGTGTTTCCGTCGAAAATGAGCGTGGTCGAGAGTGCGTTCATCATCTTGCGGATCTGTGGACCGAGAATGACGATTTGGTCGGTATGCCCGTTTCTTTCGTTCTGGAGCCCGCGTATCGTGTGGAACGTTGTGTGAAAGGTTTCGGTGTCTTCCTGGATCGCCCGCGCGATCTGGCGCAATTCCTCGTCCTGATCGAAGAGAGCGAGAAACGCCACTTCGGCGGCCCTCACCTCATCAAGGTTCGCGGTGACTTCGGCCGCGTGCTCCTCCGACCCGCCGCTGCGAAAGCGGGTCTCTCCAAGCTGGGCTTCGGCAAGATCCTTGGCGATGTCGGCGGCAAGGATGACCTGCGCGGTTGCGGCGCGATAGTCGGCGAAGAGCCCCCCGGTCCGCATGGTCGAGAAGATGCCCATCGCAGCAGTCAGGAGGAGTGTCCCCATCAGGAACATCGATATGGTCGCGATACGCTTGCTGATGCTCCAGTCCGTCATTCGATAGCCTCCAGGTCATTCTGGCGGCGTTCTAGACGGTAATTCTTCCCGGGGGCTTAAAGCGCGATCGCATACATAGACTTTGCCGCATATTGATCCGAGACGGTCTGGGGGTGACGGTGTCAGGGTTGGAAGTTCCGGCTGTCCTTGATTTGATCCCAGGCCCAGACGACCTCTTGCAGCCGGTCTTCGTCCGACCGGTTTCCGCCATTCATGTCGGGATGAAGATCCTTGACCAAACTTTTGTATTGCTTTCGAATTTCCGATTTGTTCCAGTGATCTTTCGCTTCGAGGATCTCGAGGGCGCGGCGTTCGGTCGGGGGCAGTTTCCGGGCGCCTGCCGTGCCCTTGCCCGGATTTCCGGGTCGCGTTCTCGCCGAGGATCTGATGCGGATCGTCCACGCCAAGCCTTGACCAGGCACGCTGTTCCTCGCCGGTCTTGCCGAAGGGCTTGGTCGGGCGTTCCCAGACCCTGTCACGCTCCATCTGTTCCTCGTACTCCTCCTCGGACGAGCCGGTGAAAAAGTTCCATTTCAGATTGTACTCGCGCACGTGCTCCTTACAGAACCAGTAGTAGTCATCCAGGACATCGGGTGACTTCGGGGCGCGGTATTGGCCACGCTCCTCACAGCCCGGATGCTCGCAGGCCCGTTGAGACGTCTCGAAGGCGCCGGACATGCCCCGTCGGGTCCTTTGCCGCTTTTTCTTGTCGGACGTGACGCGTATGTCGAACCCGAATGGATCATTACTGTTCATCTTGAAGCCACCTTTTCGACTCGGACCGCCGAGTTTACTGTGTTCTTCGGATGTTTGAAGGGGTGGAGTTCGGAAAAATGGCGTTAGCGCAGGAAATGCAGAAGCGGCTCGAGGCCGCTTTTCAGCCCAAGACCCTTGAAATAAGGGACGACAGCGAAAGTCACCGGGGGCATTCGGGGTTTCGGGAGGGCGGCGAAAGTCACTGGCATGTGGCGATTTCCGCCGATGCCTTCGCGCCGATGAGCCGGTTGGAGAGGCATCGGGCAGTTCACGTCGCCCTGGGTGCCGATATTGTCGGGCGCATCCACGCGCTCGAACTGAAGATCACCGCATAGATCTTCGTCGGCGCCGCAGTTGTTTGCCCAAGGCCTATCCACGACGCAGGTGTGGCGGAACGAGCGCGGCTTCGTTCGGATAATCGGCGGAAAACCGCCCCGATCACTGGCGAAAGATGAAAAAGGCTTGGCTCGTGAACGAATCAATTTCCAAAGGACCGCGATCTTGTCCGAAGTTGGGCGGGCCAGAGGTTTGGCCAAGGTGTTCTGTTCGCTGATGCAGGTCCAATAGGGCTAATTGTTAATGATTGTTCATGATTGTGAACAATCGCGCCCCATTTCCGGGCTGCACAGGTGGAAATTTCCCGTTTATAGTGAATAGCGGTTGAGCGACCACCGATCTGTGGTAAGCATTAACCAATGTAAATTTCCTAGTAGGGGGACTTTCTATGACGATTAAAACACTTTTCGGTGCAGCGGCTCTGGCTCTTGCACTTCCGATGGCGGCAAATGCGTCGTCGTTCGATGGTTGCGCGGGTCTGTCCGTCGACCTGAACGGCGGTGACGGTTCCGTCATCAACTCGGGAGCGACCGGGTGCTTTCGACTGCGCATTCACAATCACCAGCTCGGACACCGGTTCCGGCAATTCGGTGACGACGTTCTTCACCGGCACCGCGAAGCTCGTTCCTGGCTGTTTCCGGCCTTCTGGAACTACAGCTCCAACGACATCGACGACTTCGCAGCTATCGATGTCGTTCGGCTACGTAGTTGACGGTGTTCAGACCCAGCTGTCGACGAACTGTCATCGAGCCGCCCGCATTCCAGGACGGTGGCTTCGATTTTGAAGTTCTCGCCGGTCAGGAATTCGGTTGGTACATCACCGCAACCGACGACCAGCTTGGTTCGGCTGACGCCGACGTGTTCGCCAACATCGCCGATGTTCCGCTTCCTGCCGCAGGTCTCCTGCTGCTCGGCGGTCTCGGCGGTCTGGTCGCGATGCGCCGCAAGAAGTCGTAAGCGACTTTTCGCATGATTTAGAAACGGCGGCCTTTGGGCCGCCGTTTTATTTTGTCGATTGGATTGCGTCGGCCGGACGATCCGGCCCGTGCCGGGCCTATAGGCCCAGCTTGGCGGTCACGATCTCGTTCACGGCTTTCGGGTTCGCCTTGCCACCCGTCGCCTTCATCACCTGACCCACGAACCAGCCCGCAAGCTTCGGGTTCTGCTGTGCCTTGGTCACCTGATCGGGGTTCGCGGCGATGATCGCGTCCACCGCGGCTTCGATGGCACCGGTATCGGTGACCTGTTTCATGCCGCGCGCCTCGACGATCTCGGCCGGGTCCCCGCCTTCGGCATAGACGATCTCGAACAGATCCTTGGCGATCTTGCCCGAAATGTCGCCCTTGGCGATCAGGTCGAGAATACCGCCCAACTGTTCCGCCGACATCGGGCTATCGGAGATCGTGTGATCTTCTTTCTTGAGCCGTCCGAACAACTCGTTGATGACCCAGTTCGCGGCCTGCTTGCCATCACGGCCCCGGGCAACATCTTCGAAGAAGGCGGCGCTTTCGGTATCGGCGGTCAGAACGCCCGCGTCATATTCGGTCATCCCGAATTCCGTCACGAAGCGGGCCTTCTTTTCGTCGGGGAGTTCCGGAAGGGAGGCTGCGATTCCATCGACCCATGCCTGCTCGATCTCGAGAGGCAAAAGGTCGGGGCAGGGGAAGTATCGATAATCATGCGCCTCTTCCTTGGAGCGCATGGACCGGGTTTCGCCCTTGTCCGGATCGTAAAGCCGGGTTTCCTGATCCACGGTGCCGCCGCCTTCGACGATGCGGATCTGGCGCCGGGCCTCGTATTCGATGGCCTGCTGGATGAAGCGCATGGAGTTCATGTTCTTGATCTCGCAGCGCGTTCCAAGAACCGAGTGGTCGCCGGTTTCCTGAAAGCGTTCGTAATCGCCGGGCCGGCAGATCGAGACGTTCACGTCCGCGCGCAGGTTGCCGTTCTGCATGTTGCCGTCACAGGTACCCAGATAGCGCAGGATCTGGCGCAGCTTGACGACATAGGCGGCCGCCTCTTCAGGGCCGCGGATGTCGGGGCGGCTGACGATTTCCATCAGCGCGACACCGGTGCGGTTCAGATCGACGAAGGACATGTTCGGATCCATATCGTGGATCGACTTGCCCGCGTCCTGTTCGAGGTGAATGCGTTCGATCCGGACGCGGCGGGCGATTCCCGGGCCCATATCCACCAGAACTTCGCCTTCGCCCACGATCGGGTGGTAAAGCTGGCTGATCTGATAGCCCTGCGGAAGATCGGGATAGAAGTAGTTCTTGCGGTCGAAGGCGCTGAACAGGTTGATCTGGGCCTTGAGACCCAGGCCGGTACGCACGGCCTGTTCGACGCAATATTCGTTGATGACCGGGAGCATGCCCGGCATCGCCGCATCGACGAAGGACACGTTCGAATTCGGTTCGGCGCCAAAGGCCGTCGACGCGCCCGAAAACAGCTTCGCATTCGATGCGACCTGTGCGTGGACTTCCAGCCCGATCACAAGTTCCCAGTCGTGCTTTGCACCTGCAATGACTTTCGGTGCGGGTGTTTCGTAGGCGAGGTCCAGCATCGGTTGCATCCCTTTTGACGGTTGTGTTCTAGGCGAGCGTGCGGGGGCGGGCAAGGGTCGCGATTCCTTTGGAACAGGCGTTGTTTCGCCGATCGCAAAAGCACGGTCTTGGCGGTTGCGGATTTCGCGGCTATCCCTCGGCAACGGCGGTGGGCGCTGATTAAGGAGTGTTCATGTTGATGCGCTTGCGCCTGAGTGTTCTGGCCCTTGCCTGCCTTGCCGTGGTTTCGTGCAACGAGATCGGTCCGGAGCCTGAAGTTCAGAGCGCAGAGTTCCGCGGGCTGACGACGCCGGTGCCGGTGGCACGCTGGGATCACGTTCCCGCCTCGCAAACATGGACACGCGCCACGATCGAGGCACTCAACGGCCCGGGGCGGTCGCTGGTCGAGACGACCCCCGCGGATATCGAGAATTGGTGCCCCGCTTATGGTGATGCGCCGCCCCTGCAACGCAAGGCGTTCTGGGTCGGGCTTGTTTCCGCGCTGGCCAAGCATGAAAGCACGTGGCGTCCCGATGTATCGGGCGGGAATGGACGCTGGCACGGGCTTTTGCAGATATCGCCCGCGACGGCACGGGGCTATGGATGCGCGGCGCAGACGGCGGATGAACTCAAGAACGGGGCCGCGAACCTCAAATGCGCGATCCGAATCATGGGGGTGACGGTGCCGCGCGATGGCGTCGTCTCTGCCGGTGGCCGGGGCGTCGCCGCCGATTGGGGGCCGTTCCACCAATCGGCAAAGCGCCAGGACATGCAAAGCTGGCTGCGCGGCCAGAACTATTGCCGGGGCTAGAGCCCAAACTCCGCTAGCCGTTCAGGATGCGCGCCGTCATCTCGGTCGTGTCACGGCTGAGACCCGGTGTCTGGGCGATCCTCGAAAGTGCGTCGCGCATCATGCCCTGCCGATCTCCGTCATAGCGGCGCATCGTCTCGAACACCGTGGTCATTCGCGCCGTCGTCTGGGGATTGACCGGATCGAGCCGGATCAGCCAGTCCGCCATCAGCGCATATGAGGCGCCGGTGGGGTCATGGAACCCGGCGGCGTTCATCCCGAGCGCGCCAAAGACCGACCGGAACCTGTTCGGGTTCTTCCAGTCGAAATCCGGGTGCCGGGTCAGGCGTTCGGTGGTTTCCGCGGCCAGCTCGGGGCGGGCATGCGCGATCTGAAGCGCAAACCACTTGTCCATCACAAGACGATCCTTTGACCAGCGGCGATAGAAGCGGGCCACTGCTTCGTCGCCGTTGCCGGCGTCAAGAAGGCAGGCCAGCGCCCCAAGTTCCTCGGTCATGTTGTCGGCCGCCGCATATTGCGCCTGCGCCCTCTTGCCGCCGTCAAGCCGGGTGAGGAGCGAAAGTGCGGTCAGGCGCAGCGACCGACAGCCGGCCGCCTTTGGGGTCGGGCGAATAGGGGCCGGGCAGGTTCATGTCTTCGTAGATCGCGGGCAGGATTGCCCGCAGGTGATAGGCCAGCGCATCGGCCACCTTTTCGCGGGCCTCGTGGATCCGGCCCGGATCGGGTGTCATTCCGGCATCGCACAGCGTCTGGGCCATGTCGTCTTCGGACGGAAGACGCAAGGCAAGAGCCCGGAACGCGGGATCAAGCGTATCGTCGCGCGCGACCCGTTCCAGCGCGTCGAGATAGGCGGGGCCGGGCTGTGACCCATCGCGCACCATGGCGGTGAGAACATCCTTGGCCAACTGCCGTCCCGCTTCCCATTTGTTGAACGGGTCGGTGTCATGGGCCAAGAGGAAGGCCCGCTCTTCCGCGGTGCTTGGCCGCTCGAGGATCACGGGGGCCGAGAAATTTCGCAGGATCGAGGGGACGGGGCGCGTCGCAAGTCCGGAAAAGGAAAAGCTCTGGCGGTCGTCGGTCATCTCGAGAATGGTGGTCGGAACCACCTCGTCCCCATTTGGATTGAGCAGGCCAACCGCGATCGGGATGACCTGGGGCTGCTTCTGGTCCTGACCCGGGGTCGAAGGTGTTTTCTGTTCGAAATGAAGGGTATAGATGCCGTCCTTGAAGTCTTCCTCGACCCGGAGGCGTGGCGTTCCGGCCTGTGCGTACCAGCGGGCGAATTGCGAGAGATCGCGACCTGTCGCATCTTCGAAGACCTTCAGCCAGTCCTCGATCGTGGCGGCATCGCCATCGTGTCGGTCGAAATAGAGGTCGAGCGCGCGGGCGTAGCCGTCAGCGCCCACAAGCTGACGCAGCATTCCGATAAGTTCCGCGCCCTTTTCATAGACGGTTGCGGTGTAGAAGTTGTTGATCTCGACGAAGCTGGCCGGACGGACGGGGTGGGCCAATGGGCCGTTATCTTCGCGGAACTGGCGGGCGCGCAGTTGCAGGACATCCTCGATCCGTTTGACCGCATGGCTGCGCTGGTCGCCGGTAAACTGCTGGTCGCGAAAGACAGTAAGACCTTCCTTCAGGCACAGTTGGAACCAGTCGCGGCACGTGATCCGGTTGCCAGTCCAGTTGTGGAAATATTCATGCGCCACGATGCTTTCGATCCGTTCGAAATCCATGTCGGTCGCAGTATCGGGGCTCGCGAGCACGTATTTCGAATTGAAGACGTTGAGTCCCTTGTTCTCCATCGCGCCCATGTTGAAGTCATCGACCGCGACGATGTTGAAGACATCCAGATCGTATTCGCGTCCGTATTCGGTTTCGTCCCAGCGCATGGAGCGTTTCAGGGCATCCAGCGCGTAGGCACATTTCCCTTCATCGCCCGGCCGAACCCAGACGTTCAGCGCCACCTCGCGGCCCGACGCCGTGGTGAAGCTGCCGGAATGGGCGACCAGATCGCCGGCGACAAGGGCAAAGAGATAGGCGGGCTTGGGCCATGGATCGTGCCACTCGGCCCAGCCCGGACCGGAAGCGCCCGGATTGCCGTTCGACAGAAGGACCGGCACGTCCCCCTCGATCCGGACCGTGAAGGGTGCCATCACATCGGGACGGTCGGGATAATATGTGATCTTGCGAAAGCCCTGTGCCTCGCATTGGGTGCAATACATGCCGTTCGACATGTATAGGCCCTCGAGTGCGGTATTGGCGGCAGGATCGATCTCGACCTCTGCCTCCCAGACGAAGGGAGTATCCGGCACCGGGCATGTCAGACCTTCGGGGCCGATTTCTGGTGAAACGGCAACGCCGTTGATCCGGCCCGAAATGAGCGTGAGGTTTTCTCCATCCAGCCGGAAGACGAGACTCCTTGTGCAAGCGGATTGGGGCGAAAGGCGATGCGCGACAGGACCCTCGTGGAGTTGGCCGCCAGTCGGAACGTCAGATGCACCTTGTCCACGAGGAATGCGGGTGGGGTGTAATCCGCAAGATAGACAGCCTGTGGGGCGGCATCCTTCATTTGGCGTTCTCCGGTGCTGAAAGGCATTTCGTGGCGGTGCAGGTTATGCGAACCATTGGCACCGTCAACCGACGGCGGATGGACAAACTCCGATGGTCGCGCGAAATTGCGGGCCATGTCCGGACATCGCAAACCCAACCTGCCGCAAAAGACCTGTGCCACCTGTGGGCGGCCGTTCACCTGGCGGAAGAAATGGGAGCGGGTCTGGGACGAGGTGCGCTACTGTTCCGAGCGGTGCCGAAGGGAGCGCGGGACGGGAAACGCGCAATCATCCCCAGCCCGAAAGCTGAGCACCAAAGGGCAGGAGACGTTCAAATTGTGCACGTCCGCAGGGTCGGATGGGCGCGAAATCGGCTTTCATAGCCGATTTCGCCGCGTTACGATTATATCGAGCAGACAAAGAGGGTTCGTTACATGTCGCGTCCGATCGTCGGGATCATCGGGAACAGCTATCTGATCAACGATCAATATCCTGCCCATGCCGGTGGCGCGATGAACAGCGAGGCGATCAGCCGGGTTTCGAATGCGCTTCCCCTGCTTATTCCGGCGGATCCACGCTTTGTGTCGGTCGAAGAGCTCCTGCAGACTTGCGACGGGTTCCTGCTGACCGGCGGGCGCCCCAACGTTCATCCCGAGGAATACGGGCATCCCGAGACAGAAGCGCACGGCGCGTTTGATCGGGCACGTGATGCGATCACGCTTCCACTGGTGCGCGCCTGTGTTGATCGGGGGCAGCCCTTCTTTGCCATCTGTCGCGGCTTTCAGGAGCTTAACGTGGCATTGGGCGGCACGCTGCATCCCGAGATACGCGAGCTTCCGGGACGGATGAACCACCGCATGCCGCCGGATGGAACACTGGAAGAGAAGTTCGAACTGCGCCATGACGTGACGCTGGTCGAGGGGGGCGTGTTCCATCGGCTGTTCGGCGCGACCCGGGTGCGGACGAATACCCTGCACGGGCAGGGGATCGAGAAGCCCGGTCGCCGGATCGTGGTCGAAGGGTGGGCCGACGATGATACGCCCGAGGCGATCCGCGTCGACGCCGCGCCCGGTTTCGCGCTGGGCGTGCAGTGGCACCCCGAATGGAATGCCGAGAACGACCCCGTTTCGCGTGCGCTGTTCGAAGCGTTCGGCGATGCCGTGCGTCTCTGGGCCTCGGGCAACCGGCCGGAACGGCTTCGCAGCGCCTGATCGCGGTTCTGGTTGCTCGGGATCAATGCAAGT
This sequence comes from uncultured Alphaproteobacteria bacterium, assembly GCA_963698645.1. Lineage (GTDB taxonomy): Bacteria > Pseudomonadota > Alphaproteobacteria > Rhodobacterales > Rhodobacteraceae > Ovoidimarina. The sequence continues at coordinate 254,400 of CAVORP010000001.1, read as the reverse complement.
TTCGCCGTCCCTGCAATGATGTTCTCTAAACGGAGGATGTCGCATGAGAATCCTGATTGCCTATGCCTCGACCGAGGGTCAGACCCGCAAGATCGCACGATTTGTCTTCGACCGGATCGCTGCCGCTGGCCATAGTGTCGAACTGCTAAATGCGGCCGATGCCAGTGACATGACAGTGGAGCATTTCGACGCCGCAGTCCTCGCCGGATCGGTTCATATGGGCAAACTTCAGACAGAACTTGTAAAGTTCGCACAGGCGCATTGCGCTGCGCTCAATGCGATGCCGACCCTGTTTCTGGCGGTGTCGCTGGCTGCGGCAGGCGATGACCCCGAGGATTGGAAGGCGTTGAAGGAGCTCACGCAGGAGTTCCGTGACAAGACCGGCTGGACCGCGGGCCGGATCGAACATATCGCAGGTGCGTTCCGCTTTACCGATTACGATTTCTTTCAATCCTGGGCGATGCGTTGGATCGCAGCGCAGAAGGGGCAGCAGGTGGTTGCCGGACAAGACAAGGAATATACGGATTGGGCCGCGCTTGAGGCCTGTCTTGCAGAGTGGCTGACAGACGTGGCAAAGGCAGATTGATCATTCCAGCGGCGAGAGGGCCAAATTGAAACGTTCCCGCATCAACGAGATCATGGCAGCGGCCGATGATATGATCCGTTCCCATGGTTTCACGCTCCCGCCGTTTGCCTATTGGACACCCGAGGAATTCCGGGCGCGAACCGATGCCCGCCGCATCGTCGAAGCGCGGATGGGTTGGGATATCACGGATTACGGTCAGGGCCGGTTCGAAGAACTGGGACTGTTCCTGTTCACGTTGCGGAACGGCATGCTTGCGGATCTCGAGCGTGGTCGCGGGATGGTCTATGCCGAGAAGTTGCTGATTTCCCGGCAGGATCAGATCAGCCCGATGCACACCCATGTGATAAAATCCGAAGACATCATCAATCGGGGCGGTGCGACGCTGGCGATCGAACTGTTCGGATCGCGATGATCAGGGGAAGTTCGACCCCGAGCGCGGCGGAATGGTGCGGTGCGACGGAATCGAACGGTTGTTCGAACCCGGAGAGATCCTGACATTCGCTCCCGGCGAAAGCGTGACGCTGATGCCCGGGGATTGGCATGCCTTCTGGGGGGAGGGCGGTGACGTACTGATCGGTGAGGTCTCGACCGTGAACGACGACCTCACCGACAATATCTTTCGCGAGCCCATTGGCCGGTTCGCCGAGATCGAGGAAGACGAAGCCCCGACGCATCTTCTGGTGAGCGACTACGACCGCTGGCTGGCCTAGAGGCCAGGGTCGGCGTGAGCGTTCCGATAGAGCCTGCGGATAGAGCGGCGCTCGATCCGGTCGATCCTGCCCGGCGTGTCGAACCCGGCGCGGTCGGCGAGGCTTTCGAGGCGATCAAGACGGTCTTCGATCACGTCGCGGGGGCCGAAATCGTGCCGTTCATCAATTCGCGATTCCCGGCGGTCCAGCCGGTCCTCGATCCGGTCAAGCGGGCCGGCTTCTGCGAATGTCACGCTTGCGCCCAGTGCGATGGCCGAGGTTGTCAGAACGATGCGTATCATGGTGTCCTCCGTAAGGTTGAATAGACCTGATACGGAGAAGCGCGCCGTTTCCGTCGCTAGGGCGCGATGCTTTTGAGCGCCATCCGGTAGCGCGACAGGGACTGACCGTTGCGGAGGCTGCGTTCTTCCTGAAGGCAGACCCATCCCCGCCGGGTGAGAAAGCTTTTCGCCAGAAGGCTTGCATGGGTCGAGAGCTGTTCCATCCCAAGCGCTGCGGGCGTGGTCGAGACAGGCCGCATAGAGGCCGTCGGAAACGCCCGCCTTTCGGTAAGCGGGGCGCACGAAAAACAGGTCGAGGTGACCGTCGTCGCGCAGTGTCAGGAATCCCGCGACGATCGCGCCATCCGCCGCGATCCATGTCGTTCCCTCCGACAGGCGCGCGGCCCATTCAGAAGGATCGTCATCGGGTGCCCATGCGGCAGCCTGTGCAGCGTCGTAGTGGCCCGACGTTCCGTTGCGGACGGCATCGAAATAGCATGCGCCGCAACCCGCCGTATCGGCAGACCGAAAGCTGCGAAGCGTCCAGTTTCGACCATTCGGTTCGCCAGAAGTCATCCAGGTATGCTCCCATTTGCACGGGATGGTTTCTATCGCGTTGAGGGGCAGGCGGAAAGTCAACGCGAAGGGGCTTTGATTGCCGCGCCGGGTGTCCTAGCGTGACCGCCATGAAACTGATCGATATCCCTCCGGCCTGGCTGGCGTTCTTTGCCGGATTGGCGTGGCTGCAATCGCGATACCTGTCGCTCGGGCTTGATTTCGGGGATGGCTGGGCGCGGCCGGTCGGGACGGGTCTCATTGCTCTCGGTCTGGTCATCATTGGCGTTGCAGTGCTGGGCATGGTCAGGGCAAAAACGAGCCCTGTTCCACATCGCGACCCCGACGCGCTTGTCTCCACCGGGCTTTTCGGGATCAGCCGCAATCCGATCTATCTTGCCGACACGTTGATCCTGACGGGGCTGATCCTGCGGTGGGACGCGGTTGTCTCGCTGATCCTTGTGCCGGCTTTTATCCTGCTGATCGAAAAGCGTTTTATCCTCGCCGAAGAACAGCGACTTGCACGGGCTTTTCCAGACGAATTCGCCGCCTATGCGGCCCGAGTCCGGCGCTGGCTCTGACGATAAATCGCGATTCAAGCATCTGCTTGTGAAACATTCTTGCGGCGGATATTAGACTTCGTTCCTAAACGAACCATAACCTTGATAGCGATGCCAATCGAAACGGGGGAGTCTGAGACGTGAAGATCGGTGCACCGAAGGAAATCTTCGAGAATGAAGCGCGGGTTGCGATGACGCCGGATTCGGCGTTGCAACTTCAGAAGCTTGGCTACGAGTGCGTAATTGAGGCTGGCGCAGGCGCGCGGGCCGGATTCACAGATGCGGCCTATAAGGAAGCGGGCGTGGAGGTCGTCAAGACCGCCGCTGCGCTCTACAAGGCCGCGGACATCATCGCCAAGGTGCGTCCGCCAAGCGAAGCCGAAGTCAAGAAACTGTCCAAGGGGCAGTTGCTGATCTCCTTCTTTTATCCCGGCCAGAACGAGAAACTGCTGGAACTGGCCAAGAGCAAGGGCGCGAACGTCATTGCGATGGACATGGTGCCCCGGATCAGCCGCGCACAGAAGATGGATGCGCTCTCCTCCATGGCGAATATCGCGGGTTACCGCGCGGTGATCGAGGCGGGCAACAATTTCGGACGTTTCTTCACCGGTCAGGTGACGGCCGCAGGTAAGGTTCCGCCCGCCAAGGTATCTGGTCGTCGGGGCCGGCGTCGCCGGTCTTGCAGCGATCGGGACGTCGACGTCGCTGGGCGCGATCACCTATGCGTTCGACGTGCGCCCCGAAGTGGCCGAGCAGATCGAATTCGATGGGCGCCGAATTCGTGTTCCTCGAATTCGAGGCAAGCGAATTGCAGGATGGTGCCGCGACCGGCGGCTATGCGGCGCCCTCCAGCCCGGAATTCCAGGCCAAGCAGCTTGCCAAGTTCCGTGAACTGGCACCCGAGATCGATATCGTCATCACCACGGCGCTCATTCCCGGCCGTCCGGCTCCGAAGCTCTGGACCAAAGACATGGTCGAGATGATGAAGCCCGGATCGGTCGTGGTCGACCTTGCGGCAGAGCGCGGCGGCAACTGCGATCTGACGGTCATGGATCAGAAGGTCGTTTCCGATAATGGCGTGACGATCATCGGCTACACGGATTTCCCGAGCCGGATGGCGGCGCAGTCCTCGACTTTGTATTCGACCAACATTCGCCACATGATGACGGATCTGACGCCCGAGAAGGACGGTCAGGTCGTCCACAACATGGAAGACGATGTCATCCGCGGTGCCACCGTCACCTATGCGGGCGAGATAACTTTCCCGCCTCCGCCGCCAAAGGTCGCGGCCATCGCGGCGCAGAAACCGAAGGAAAAGCCGAAGGAACTGACGGTTGAAGAGAAGCGCGCCGCAGAAGTGGCCGCCTTCAAGGCGCAGACCACGCAACCAGGTGATCCTGCTGGCGATCGGCGCGGCATTGCTGTTGGCGGTGGGGCTGATTGCCCCCGCCAGCTTCATGCAGCATTTCATCGTCTTCATCCTGTCGGTGTTCATCGGCTTCCAGGTGATCTGGAACGTCGCGCACAGCCTGCACACCCCGCTGATGGCGGTGACGAACGCGATTTCGTCGATCATCATTTTGGGTGCGCTTATCCAGGTCGGGTCCAGCTCGCTGTTGATCACTCTTTTGGCTGCGGCGGGTATCTTCATGGCGTCGATCAACATTTTCGGCGGCTTCCTCGTGACACGGCGCATGCTCGCCATGTTCCAGAAATCGTAAGGAGACGGGGACAATGGACATCGGATTCACGATTGCGGCCTATGCGGTTGCGGCAGTTCTGTTCATCCTGTCGCTGGGCGGTCTGTCGGGGCAGGAGAGTGCAAAGCGCGCGGTCTGGTACGGCATCGTCGGCATGGCGATTGCGGTTCTGGCCACGCTGATCGGACCCGGTCAGGGCCTTTGGGGCGCATCGATCGTTCTGATCGCGCTGGGTGCGGGCGTTGGTTACCAGCTGGCGACCAAGGTGCAGATGACGCAGATGCCCGAGCTTGTGGCGATCATGCACAGCCTTGTCGGTCTGGCGGCGGTCTTTGTGGGCTTCAACGCCGACATCATGATCAACACAATGTCGACGCTGTTCGCCGATAATGGCCTGAGCCTTGGTGCCGTGGCTGCTGATGGCTATACCGCCGTCGGCCTGCCAAAAGAACTCTCTGACGGTTTGTCGTCCTTCGGTCAGCTTATCGCCAAGAAGACCAGTGTCGAGATCGGCATTCTGCGGGTCGAACTGGTTCTGGGCATCTGGATCGGTGCCGTTACCTTCACCGGTTCGGTCATCGCCTATGGCAAACTGGCGGGCAAGGTGAACAGCTCGGCCAAGCAACTGCCCGGTGGCCATATGCTGAATGCGGCTGCAGCGGCGCGGCTCCCTCTTGCTGGCAGCGATGTATCTGGGCGGCTCGGGCAGCTGGACGCTGGTCCTGCTTGACGCTTCTGGCGCTGTTCATCGGCTATCACCTGATCATGGGCATCGGCGGCGCTGACATGCCTGTCGTCGTGTCGATGCTGAACAGCTACTCGGGCTGGGCGGCGGCGGCCATTGGCTTCAGCCTCGGCAACGATCTGCTGATCGTGGTGGGCGCGCTTGTCGGCTCGTCGGGTGCGATCCTGTCCTACATCATGTGCAAGGCGATGAACCGATCCTTCGTCAGCGTGATCCTGGGCGGCTTCGGCGGCGCGGCCAAGGGCGACCAGATGGCGGTCGAAGGCGAGCAGGTGGCGATCGATGCCGATGGCGTTGCCACAGCCCTGAACGAGGCCGACAGCATCATCATCATCCCAGGCTATGGCATGGCGGTGGCGCAGGCGCAGCAATCCGTCAGCGAGCTTGTCCGCAAGCTGCGCGCCAAGGGCAAGACCGTCCGCTTTGCCATTCACCCCGTGGCGGGCCGTCTTCCGGGCCACATGAACGTGCTTCTGGCCGAGGCCAAGGTGCCCTATGACATCGTGTTGGAGATGGACGAGATCAACGAAGACTTCCCCGATACGGACGTCGCGATCGTGATCGGTTCGAACGACATCGTGAACCCCGCCGCTCAGGACGACCCGAACAGCCCGATTGCCGGGATGCCGGTTCTGGAATGCTGGAAGGCCAAGCAGGTCTTCGTGTCCAAGCGCGGGCAGGGAACCGGTTATTCGGGCATCGAGAACCCGCTATTCTTCAAGGAGAACACGCGCATGTTCTATGGCGATGCGAAAGCCTCGCTGGACGCGCTGCTGCCCAAGATCGACTGACCGGATCTGCCGTTATCGTAACTGGGGGCTCCGCAACGATGCGGGGCCCCTTTCCTTTGGGCGGGGGGCTGCAGGTGGCTGGTCCGGCTCTCGAACAGGGGGGCTTGCCATACCGCAGATCGGCTATACCTTTCGGTCAAGCCCCATAGCGGAGTTGTCAAATGCCTTTCACCCGAAGAGCCTTCCTTGCCAGTACAGGTGCGGCAGTGCTTGTTGCGCCGTCTGCTGCGCGCGCGGGCGTCTATCAGCCATTGCGGGCCACACCTGGCACAGCCCAGCTTGCACCCTCCGGGTACGCCCCGACGCCGATCTGGGGCTATGACGGCGGTGTGCCGGGTCCGGTGATCCGGGTAGCGCAGGGCGGGCGGGTGACCCGGCGGCTGTCGAACGAACTGACGCAGGCCACGACAGTTCATTGGCACGGCATCCGGATCGACAACGCCATGGATGGCGTTCCGCACCTCACCCAGCATCCTGTCGCCCCCGGCGATACGTTCGACTACGGCTTCGACGTGCCGGATGCGGGCACCTATTGGTATCACCCCCATAACCGGACATGGGAACAGATGGCGCGCGGCCTTTACGGGGCGCTGATCGTCGAGGAACCGGAGCCCCCGGCGGTCGACCGGGACGAAGTACTGTTGATCGACGACTGGCGGTTCGCCGCGGATGCGACCATCCACGAGAGCTTTGGCATGATGCATGACTGGGCCCATGCCGGACGGATCGGAAACTGGGTTACGGTGAATGGCCAAGGCGAATTCGCCCAACCGGTGCGCCGGAACGAACGGCTGCGCCTGCGCCTTGTGAACACCTCCAACGCCCGGGTGTTTCCGCTGGCGATCACCGGTATGGAGGCTTGGCTGGTGGCTCTGGACGGGATGCCGCTTGCCGCGCCGATGCAGATTGCGGACCTGACGCTGGCTCCGGCGCAACGGGCGGATCTGATCGTTGATATCACCGCGGCGGACGGTGATATCGCGCGGCTTGTCGAGACCGATGCCGAAGGGGCGCTGGCGGTGGCTGATTTCCCCGTGGAGGGTATTGCCCGGCAGGCGGCGCTGACGGCTCCGGAGGCCCTGACGCCCAATCCGGTTCCGGCCCTCGGAGCGATTGCGGATGCCCCTGTGATCGACCTGCCGATGGCGGGGGGCGCCATGGGGCGGATGCCGGGCGGGACATTCACCGGTCATGACGGGACCGAAAGCCCTGCGCTCTGGTCGCTTGCCGGTCACGCCGGGATGCCGGAAACACCCCTGTTTCAGGCGGCGCTGGGTGAAACCGTGCGCATCAGGATGACCAACGACACGGCATGGCCCCATGCGATGCATCTGCACGGCCACCATTTTCGGCAGGTCTTGCAGGACGGAACGACGGGTCCCTTGCGGGATACGTTGCTGATGGACCGGGGCGAGATCGCCGAGATCGCCTTTGTCGCTGACAATCCCGGTGACTGGATGTTGCATTGCCACATGCTCGAACACTCGGCGGCGGGCATGATGACATGGCTACGGGTAGGCTAGGGGGTGATACCGGTCGCGCGCCGGTATCCCAATTCAGGCAGCCTAGCGCCGCACGATCACCTCTTCACCGCGCACGGGCGGTTCGTCATCCACCATTTCGGTCGGGAACCCGGGGGCGCGGATATCGAGGCCATTGGCCTCTTCGAGCCTTCGGATGATGTCGTCGGACTGGGCGCGCTGGCCATAACGGGCCTGACCGTCTCGGAAGATGTCGATCAGGAGCGGCGAAACCTCGAGCGCCATCTTCGCCCGATCGGCCAGTTCCTGGAACAGGCCGATATCCTTCAGGACAAGGTCCATTGTGAAAGAAATGTCCCGCGAGCCGGACAGGATCATCTGGCTTTCGGTCTCATGCACGAAAGACGTGCCCGAGGAAATGCGGATCGCTTCGTAGGTCGTGCCAAGGTCGAGGCCCTGCGCCTTCATTACGGCAAGCGCCTCGCAAAGGGTCACGAGGTTCGCGGTTGCAAGATAGTTCGTCATCACCTTCAGCATCGACGCGGTCCCGATCTCGCCGGTATGCAGGATGCGCCGGCCAAGGATCGAGAGAACAGGCATCAACCGCTCGAATGTCGGGCGGCTGCACCCGGCGAAGATCGAGATATTCCCGGTTGCCGCCCGGTGGCATCCGCCTGAAACCGGGCATTCCGCGGCGTCCGCGCCAGTATCGGCAACAAGGGCGGCCATACGCTGAACTTCGGAACCGTCGGTGGTCGACATCTCGACCCAGATCTTGCCCGGTCCGAGACCGGTCAGAAGGCCATCCTGACCTTCCATCACCTCCGCACAGGCAGCAGGGCTGGGCAGGCAGGTGATGACAATGTCGCAGATCCGCGCCAGTTCCGCGGGGCTGTCGGCCCATCCCGCACCCTTGGCCAGATGCGGCTCTGCGGTGGTCCTGTCTAGGTCGCGGACATACAGGTCGACCTCGTTTGCCAGAAGGTTTCCTGCCAGTTTGCCACCGACATTCCCCAACCCGATGAACCCAATTTTCATTCTTCCACCTTTTCTGTTTCTTTCCGCGACGCTGCGACGACCTGACGTGTTTCGCTGGTCTGGCAGCGACATAGCCGCAAAAACCTTTCTCGGTGCACCATTGTGCACATCTAAGCTCAGGAAATTAAAGTGAATTTTTGTTTACATGGGGCGAATTCTTGGCTACTCGCAAGGCGGACAAGGATAGGTTGGCCATGACGCAAATCGAAGATCATCCCCTGCGCTACGCCCTTGCGAATGAGCTTCATGCGCGGCCATTTCCGCCTTTGGAGGCTCCGAGCCGTGCGGCCTATCTGGCGATCAAGCGCCCTGAAAATGCCGCCAAACGCGACCGGAACCTTGACCGCGCGCATCTGACGGAACTTCTGGATAGGTTCGGCGCCGCGCATCCACAGCCGGGTGCAACCCATTGGTACGGGCAGATCGGAAAGCATTGGCTCAAATGGGAAAGCCACACGGAATTCGTGACTTACACCATTTTCGGCAGCGGGAACGCAGAGCGGCCATTCGATGCCGCCACCTTCGACGTGTTTCCGAAGGATTGGTTGGGCCGGGCCCCGGGCGTGCGCATGACGTCTGCGTTGATCCGGATCGAATTGCAGGAAGATGATGCCGGGATCGGCGCGAAGCTCGAAGAATGGTTCGTCTCGGAAAGCCTTGCCGCCAGCCGGGTGATCGACGATGCGGCCATCATCGCTGGCGATTTCAGGATCGATCCGGCCGGGCATCAGCGATTCGCCGTCTTTGCTCGGCCCGATGCCGGCCCGCGGCGGATCGGCCGCGTAGTGCAAAGGCTGTGCGAAATCGAAACCTACAAGACCATGTCCATGCTGGGACTGGCCCGGGCCCGTGAATTGGGGACGCGTCTGGGAGAGATCGACGAAGAATTGACCCGGCTCATGGGCGACATGTCGGGCAAGGTCGCCAAGGCGGACGAGACGCTTGATGCACTTCTTCAGGTCTCGAGCGAATTGGAGAATATGCTGACCCGGTCGTCGTTCAGGTTCGGCGCGACCCATGCCTATGAAGCACTCGTCAACCAGAGAACAGCGATCCTGCGGGAGAAGCGGTTTGAAGGACGCCAGACGTTCCATGAGTTCATGATGCGCCGCTTCGACCCGGCGATGCGAACGGTGAACGCAACGGAATCACGTCTGAACGCGATGTCCGACAGGGCGATGCGGGCAGGCAATCTTCTGCGGACGCGCGTCGATGTGGAAAGGTCCGCCGAGAACCAGCTTTTGCTTGAAAGCATGGACCGTCGGTCGGACCTTCAGTTGCGTCTGCAGCGCACTGTCGAGGGGCTGAGCGTCGTCGCAATCAGCTATTACGCCGTCAACCTTGCGATCTATATCCTTGGCCCGGTTGGCGAAGAAACCGGCGTTTCGAAGATCGTCATGACGGCTGTCGTCACGCCCCTCGTTATCCTTGGCGTCTGGGGTCTGATCCGTCGCATCCGGAAAGACGCGGAATAGATCACTCTGCCGGGATGGCGTCCGCGCGGCGATTATCGGTGCCGGCAAGAAGCCGGGCGGTGATGAGCCCGCCCGCGATGATCGCGCCCAGTGCCAGCACCGCCGAGACCGACAGCGTCGCGACCCCGGACAGGCCCGCACCCACCGTGCAGCCCCCCGCCAGAACGCCGCCAACACCCATCAGCATTGCGCCTGCCGCGTAGCGGCCTGTCTGGGCGGGGCTTTCGAAGCTCTGCCACTGGAACCTGCGTGACAGGATCGCCAGAACCATTGCGCCGGCGAAGACGCCGCCGATCAGCCCTGTCCCGAAGCCCGCAGGGATCGAGGTCGACGCGATGGTCCAGAACAGCGCATCGGCCGCCGGCGAGGTGAAGGAGAGGGTTTCCAGCACAACGGGATCGAAGTCGTCGAAAAGGACAAAGCCCGTGCCAACCCAGCCCGCCGGAACGAGAAGGCCCAACAGAACCGCAAGCCCGAGATGTGACGGGCGCGCGCCTGAACGCAGGGCAATTGCCAGCGCGGCCACCACAAGGAGCGCAGCCCAAAGCGCGGTTCCTCCCGGAAGCGAGGCCAGTGACACCGTCTCGCCTAGCGAGATCGTCACGCTTCCGAACGTTGTCCGGATCGGCGCGAGGACGCCCTTGAGCGTTGCATGGGCCGTGACGGCAAAGACGATCAGAACGAAGACGGCCCGCAGATTGCCGGATCCAGCCAGAACCGTAAGTCGCGATACACAGCCACGCGTCAGGACCATGCCGGCTCCGAACATCAGACCGCCCAGAACGATCGCCGCCACGGGCAGGTCAGAGACAAAGAAGCGATGATCGCTGAAATCCAAAAGGCCGGACATCATTGCGTATTGCGTGCCGACAATGGCGGCAGCAAGAGCAACGGCCCAGACGCCCGCTGCGGACCGGCGCTCGGCCACATCTCCGGCTACCGCGCGGCGCAGGCAGAAACGCGTGACCTCGGCCAATGCGCCGAAGAGAAGACCGAGGATCACGCCCAGCCAAAGGGCCGCCTGCGGTGCAGTCAGATTTTCAAAGCCAAGCGACTCAAACATCGATCTATCTCTCAAAACAGGAAATTTTCCCGCATCTGAGGCGAAATGGCTGTCGTTTCAAGGATTTTCTTCCAATTGCGTCGGGGGTCTACAGGGAAGGGGTTTCGGCTGAAATTGCCGGGCCGAACAGGGTATTGTTGCAGCCTCCCATACCGGATCGATTGTTTTCGCAGAGCTTGGTTTTTGGAACGTTTGTTCTTTTCTGCATGGGAGGCGCGCCATGGGCAAAGTGCCACTGTCTAGGTGTCGGTATCAGACCGGAACCATTTGACTCGCCGATCACCGAACCGGTAGCGTCGCTCGGTCGGATGGACGCCGATCACCGAAGATGATCCGGATGGAGAACCTCCCTAGATGACAAAGGCCCTTACCGCACGCGAGATACTGGACCGGCTGGTGGCCTTTCCGACTGTCAGCGATCAGAGCAATCTGGACCTGATCGATTGGGTCGAGGGCTATCTCGAGGATCTGGGCGTAGCGGCCACGCGTGTCTGGAACTCGGATCGGACGAAAGCATCGCTTTACTCAAGCATTGGCCCGGAGGTGGAGGGCGGCATAATCTTGTCGGGGCATACCGACGTGGTTCCTGTCGTGGGACAAAGCTGGTCGACCGATCCCTTTCAGGTGACCGAAAAGGACGGTCTGCTTTATGGCCGCGGAACCTGTGACATGAAGGGCTTCGATGCTCTGGCGCTTGCCGCCGTGCCAATCGCGCTTGAGCGCGATTTGAAGCGTCCCCTGCAGATCGCCCTGTCCTATGATGAAGAGGTCGGTTGTCTGGGCGCGCCCGACATGATCGACGAAATGGCACGCCATCTTCCGCGCGCCTCTGCGGCTATAATAGGCGAGCCGTCGATGATGCGGGTCGCGACCGGCCACAAGGGCAGCACCGGCTGGAACATCCATGTGCGCGGGTATGAGGTTCATTCCTCGATCATGCACACCGGGGTAAGCGCGATCATGGAAGGTGCGAAGCTTATCGAGTGGGCCAACCGGATGAATGCTGAGAACCGCGCAAGGAAGCCGGGACCGCTTGCCGCGATTTTCGAACCGCATTGGACAACCATCCACGTGGGCCTGATCCAGGGCGGCACCGCCTCGAACATCACGGCAAAGGACTGTCGTTTCTGTCTCGATTTCCGGGTCGTGCCAGGGGAACGCGGGGAGGATTGGGACGCCCGATTGCAGGACGAAATTGCGCGACTTGACGCGGCGATGAAGGAAATCCACCCCGATGCGGGGATCACGGCGGAGTGCCGTTTCCGGATGCCGGCGCTTTTGCCCGAGGCCGACGGAGCGGCGGAACGGGCCGCGCGTCAGTTGACCGGTGACAACGCGACAAACGTGGTCAGCTATGGGACCGAAGCTGGACAGTTTCAGGAACGCGGCTTTTCGGCGGTCATCTGTGGGCCGGGGAATATCGCACAGGCGCATCAGGCGAACGAGTACATCTCGCTCTCGCAATTCGCCGCCGGTGCGCGGTTCATTGACGACTTGGTTGCCAGTCTTTGCCGATAGGGGCAGGGTCGGGTTACTGGGGGCTTGATATCGCGGGAAGCCCCCCGATCTTACGAGTACGGGAGGCGCGTCATGCCCATCAGGAACCGATTCTCAGACTGGTTACCGGAGCTTTCGGCATGGCGGCGGGTGCTGCACCGCATGCCCGAGCTGGAATTCGATCTACCGCGAACCTCTGCCTTCGTGGCAGAAAGGCTGGCTGATTTCGGCTGCGACGAGGTGGTGACGGGCATTGCTGGTTGCGGGGTGGTGGGTGTGATCCGCGGACGCGGTACCACGAGCGGCCGGGTAGTCGGACTGCGTGCCGATATGGACGCGCTTCCGATTCACGAGGAAACAGGTCTTTCTCATGCGTCCGATGCGCCCGGAAAGATGCATGCCTGCGGCCATGACGGGCATACGACGATGCTGCTGGGCGCGGCGCGATACCTTTGCGAGAACCGCAATTTCGATGGCACTGCGGTGGTTGTCTTTCAGCCGGCAGAGGAGAACGGCGGTGGTGGCGAGGTGATGGTCAGGGAAGGTCTGATGGATCGCTTCGGCATCGAGGAAGTCTATGCGATGCACAATGTGCCCGGCAGGCCTTTGGGTGAATTCGCGATCCGGTCCGGGGCCTTCTACGGGGCTGCCGACATGTTCGAGATCGAGATATTCGGCAAGGGTGGGCACGCGGCCCAGCCACACCAGACCGTCGATGCGACATTTGTCGCGTCGCACGTGGTCATTGCGTTACAGGCGATTTCCGCCCGGGAAACCGATCCTGTCGATCAGGTTGTTGTTTCGGTGACATCCTTCGAGACCTCGACAAAGGCGTCGAATATCATTGCCGACCGCGTCCATCTGATCGGAACTGTCCGGTCAATGAACGAGGCGGTGCGCGACCATACCGAACGCAGGGTCAGCGAGATCGCGGAAGGCATCGCGTTGGCCTTTGGTGCCCGAGCCGAGGTCGACTTTCAGCGCGGCTATCCTGTCATGATCAATTCCAAGACCGAGACGGGCCATGCCGCCGAAGCGGCCGCGGCCATCGCCGGCGCATGCAGCGAGGCTCCCGTCTATATGTGGGGCGAGGACTTCGGCTATATGCTCAATGCCCGTCCCGGGGCCTATATTCATCTGGGGATCGGTGAGGCGGCGCCCCTGCATCACCCCAGATATGACTTCAACGATGAGGCGATCCCCTTTGGAAGCTCGTGGTTCGTCGAGATCGTCGAGCGCCGGTTGCCGCTAGGCTAGCCTGCGGCCCAAAGCATCTCATAGACGGCGTTGATTCCGCTGGCCTCGCTTTTGGTCGAATAGGCGTCAATCGCCAGCGTCCGGGCTCGCGCGGCGGCCTCTGCGTGGGTGTCGGGCTCTGACAGATAGCGCATGACGGCTGCCGCCGCCGCCGCGGTATCTTCGAGAGGACTACCGTTCCAGTGGTTCCCTGCGCCGAGAACGCACGATAATGGCCCGTTTCGGTGGCAACGAATGGCGTGCCCGACGCCATCGCTTCGAGCGGCGCCATGCCATAGCCTTCGTAGCGGGGCAGGTTGACGATCAGGCTGGTGGCGCGAAACAGGGCGGGGGTCTCGTCTGGCGAGACCTCTCCCGGAAACAGGATGCGTTGCGACAAACCGGCCTCGTGAAACCCGGGTCTTGAGGTCCGCTTCGAAGGCCCGGTGTTCGCGGCTGGCCTTGCCGATGACAAGGGCGGTGGCGTCAGGCGCCTCCGGCAATACGCGCAACATTGTTTCGACGAAAAGATCGGTGCCCTTTTCGGGGCGAATACGCCCCACAGTGGCAATCCCGATCCGGCCGGGATAGCCGGTCTCGCGCCAGGCGGCGCTTCGGTCGGGGGCCGGGTGGAACCGCTCCGTGTCAACCCCGTGATGGACCACCGCGCGCACCTTCGGAACAAAGGCAGCGGCGGCGTCGGTCGTGGCGATCACCGCATCCATGCGGCTGATGAGCCATCGCGGAAAGGCCGAATGCCGGCGTTGTGCTGCCGACGTAAAGACGATCCGGATCGGCCGCCGCAGAACATCCCGCGCCCAGAGGGCCGCACGCATTTCCGAGTTCCGCCGCACATGCCAGATCGAAAACGGTCTGCCCGGCGGCGGCGTGCGCGACAGGTCAAATGCCTCGGCGGTGCTGATAGGGGCAGGCAGATCGGGGAGCGGCTGACCCACGAGAACAAGATCAAGATCTGCCGATTGCGCCCGCGCCACGCCCGCGGCGGTCGCCGAAACACCAGTGAAGTTCTTGTTGAAATTCGTGACGTAAACCTCTGGCATAGATCATTTTTCCCCGCCTGAAAGAAGCGGTTCAAGCCGATCTGCCACGTGATCCCGGATCGCCGTTCTCTCGCCGACGAAAGCGTGGGCCGCCTGCTGCATTGCTGCAAGCGCGGGACCCTCCCGAAGCTCGTCAAGCGCCGATCGCAAGGCCTCGGGATCCCGGACCATGCGCGCCGCACCGGCCGCAAACATCTGGTCATAGCTTTCGCGGAAATTCGTCACATGGGGGCCGGTCAGAACCGCCGCGCTGAACTGCGCGGGTTCGAACGGGTTGTGTCCACCCACGTCGACCAGCGATCCGCCGAGGAACACCGTGGGGGCCAGTGCGTACCAGATCCCCATTTCGCCAAGCGTGTCGGCAAGATAGATCTGGGTCTCGGGAAGAAGCGGATCCTGTTTCGACCGTTGCGCAACCGTCCAGCCACCATTTCGCAGAAGATCCGCAATTTCGTCCCCGCGCTCCGGATGGCGGGGGACGAGAACCAGAAGCTGATCCGGGGAATGGGCGGCGACCACCAATTCTTCCTCTCCCGGATGGGTTGAGGCAGCGACCCAGATATTGCGCCCCGCCGTTTGGGTCTCGATCTCGTCCAGTGCTGCTAGGTCGAGGGGAAGTCGGGCCGAGGCGGCCTTGAGATCGCCCGAGACGGATACCCTTGCCGGGTCTGCCCCGAGTGAGATCAGGGCCTCGGCCGTCTGATCCGTCTGACTTACGATCGCGGAAAAGCGGGACAGCAACGCTGGCATCAACCTGCCCAGCCATCTCCAGCGCCGGAGTGAGCGGGCGGAAAGGCGCGCGTTGATCAGAGCCAGCGGAATTCCCCGGCGGTGGGTTTCGACGATCTGCCGCGGCCAAAGCTCACTTTCGACAAAGACCGCAAGGTCCGGGGCCCAGTGATCGAGAAACTGCGTGACGGACTTCGGCGTATCAAGGGGTGCAAACTGGTGCAGGGTCCGGGGCGGAATGCGCTCGCTCACCAGCCGGGCGGATGTGGCCGAGACCGATGTGATCAGGAAATGGAGGCCGGGGTTCCTGCGTCCCATCTCGCCGATAAGTCCGAGGATCGAGAGTGCCTCTCCCACGCTGACCGCGTGAAACCAGACCAGCGGACCCGACGGGGCGCGCCTCTGTCGGCTCTCCCATCCGTTCGGCGATCCGCACGCGGGGCACCTGCGCCCGCCCCATCTTTCGCGAGACATGAATGTTGATCAGCGGGGCCGCAAGAGCCGTCAGCCCGGCATAGACCCGGTAAAGGCCACCGGGGGAAGGCGCGGACATCAGCCGCCCGTATGGCTCATGTGACGGGACATCTGGCCGTCGAGCTTCTGTCGCGAGTAATCGAAATCATGACCCTTGGGCTTGGCGGCAATCGCGGCGCGGATCGCGTCGATCAGCGGCGCATCGTCATCGGGATGGGCCCGGAGAGGGGCGCGAAGGTCGGCCATGTCCTCTTGTCCAAGGCACATATAGATCTCGCCCGTGCAGGTGATCCGAACCCGGTTGCAGCTTTCGCAGAAGTTATGGGTGAGGGGGGTGATGAAGCCCACCTTCTGACCGGTTTCCTGCAATTGAACATAGCGCGCCGGTCCGCCTGTCCGCTCTGCCAGATCGATCAGGGTAAAACGCTCTGCAAGCGTGCCGCGGAGGTCCTTCAGCGACCAGTACTGATCAAGGCGGTTCTCGTTTCCGATATCGCCCATCGGCATGACCTCGATAAAGGTCAGGTCCATGTCGCGTTCGTTGCACCAGTCGACCAGCGGGAACAGCTCGTCCTCGTTGAAGTCCTTCAGCGCGACCGCGTTGATCTTGACGCGGATGCCCGCCGCCTGTGCGGCGTCGATGCCCTTGAGCACCTGGGGCAACCGTCCCCAGCGGGTGATCGCCGCGAACTTGTCCTCGTCCAGCGTGTCGAGCGAGACGTTGATCCGCCGGACCCCTGCGGATGCAAGCTCGGTCGCGTAGCGTGCAAGCTGGCTTCCATTCGTCGTCAGCGTCAATTCCTTCAGCGCACCCGAGTCCAGATGCCGGGACATTCCGTGAAAGAAGGTCATGATATCCCGCCGCACCAGGGGTTCGCCGCCGGTGATCCGCAGTTTCTCGAACTCCCAGCCCAACGAACGCCGAGCACATGCGATCAAGCTCTTCCAGCGTCAGAAGCTCTTTCTTCGGCAGGAAGGTCATATTCTCGGACATGCAGTAGACACAGCGAAAATCACAGCGATCGGTCACCGATACCCGAAGGTAGGTGATCGCGCGTTGGAACGGGTCTATGAGTGGTGCATTCATGTGCGAAACCCTAGTTCGACACGTGGACCGCCGCAAGAGGCCGCAGATTGACGGGATTGGCGTAGGTCTTTAAATGAACATTTGTTCAATTGATCTGGGAGAGGCTGCATGAACCCGCGCGCGATCCGTACAACCGGCACCTGGGCGGACCACAGCCGCGGGTTCGCATGGCATGTGCCGGCGGATTTCAGCATCGCGCGGTCGTGCTGTGAAGTCTGGGCGGCGGCAGAGCCGGAGCGCGTTGCGATCGTGCATCTCGAGGACGATGGCGGCCTGCGGACCTGGACCTATGGCGCATTGAAACGCGCCTCCGACCGCCTTGCCAATGCAATGGCGGCGCGCGGGGTGAAAAAGGGGGACCGGGTCGCGATTCTGTTGCCGCAATGCCCCGAGGTCATGATCACCCATTTCGCGGCGATGAAGCTCGGGGCGATCACGGTGCCGCTGTTCACCCTGTTCGGGTCCGATGCGTTGGCGTTCCGGCTGGCCGATAGCGGCGCGAAGCTGGCGGTGACCGACCCCGCGCAACTTGAAAAACTCCAGTCTCTGCGCGGCGATTTGCCGGATCTGGCCGAGATTCTGGTTACAGGTCCCGGAAAGCCCCCCCTGCGAGCGTTCTGGGAGGAGATCGAGGCAGCGTCGGATGCGTTCCAGCCGGTTTCGACCTTTGCCGAAGATCCGGCGATGATGATTTATACCTCTGGTACGACCGGGGCTCCCAAGGGTGCGCTTCACGCGCACCGGTTCCTCATCGGGCACCTTCCATCGGTGGAATTGCAGCACGAATTGCTGCCGCAGCCGGGGGATGTCGGCTGGACCCCGGCGGACTGGGCCTGGATCGGCGGGCTCATGGATCTGGCGATGCCCAGTCTTTATCACGGCGTGCCGCTCGTCTCGCACCGGATGCGCAAGTTCGACCCTGAGGAGGCCTATGCGCTGATCGCCCGAAACAGGGTCCGGAACCTGTTCCTGCCGCCAACAGCGCTCAAGCTGATGCGGCAGGCTCCGGTGCCGGGCGGTGTCGATATCCGGTCGATCGGGTCGGGGGGCGAAAGCCTTGGCGCGGACCTGCATGCATGGGGGCAGGAGGCGCTGGGCGCGCCAATCAACGAGATCTATGGGCAGACGGAATGCAATCTTGTCATCTCCACCTGCCATTCGGCGATGCAGATCAAGCCCGGCACCATGGGCTTTGCCGTTCCCGGGCATGAGGTCGCCATTCTGGACGAAGCGGGCATTTCCGTCCCTGACGGCGAAACCGGCGAGATCTGTGTTCGCGCGCCGGATCCGGTCATGTTCCTGCGCTACTGGAACCAGCCGGAGAAAACCGCTGACAAGCTGCGTGACGGCTGGCTGCGAACCGGCGATCTGGGGTCGCGCGATGGCGAGGGGTACTTCACCTATGTCTCGCGCGATGACGATGTCATCACCTCTGCCGGCTACCGGATCGGGCCGACCGAGATCGAGAACTGCCTTATCGGTGATCCCGATGTGGTCATGGCGGCGGCCGTTGGCCTTCCCGACCCGGTTCGGACCGAGATCGTGACGGCTTTTGTGGTGCTGCGGGAGGGCGTGTCGCGCGAGGGGCTCGATGCGCGGCTGATCGAGCGCGTGAAGGCACGCGTCAGCCCCCATGTCGCCCCCCGGCGGATCGTATTCACCGACAGCCTCCCAATGACCGCGACGGGCAAGATCATGCGCCGCACCCTTCGGGACGAGAACAGCAGCTAGCCTTCTTTGGGCAAGTATCTTGCCGCTTCGCGGCGCGCGAATGGCTTCATCCCGGGCCCATGCGCTGCCAGAAACGCCCGGACGCGGTCCGGGTCGCGCTTCGAAAGATCACGGAGCCACCATGCGATGGCCTTCTGGATGAACCAATCGCGGTCGGGAACATAGCTGGCCGCCCAGCCAAGAATGCGTTCGCGTATCTCGAGATCGGCGGGTTTCGGGTGGGTCTGTTTGGTCCAGGGAAGGGTCATCACGAGGACCGCCCGGCGCGTCCACATATGCGGTGAGACGGTCCATGGGGCAAGTTCGTCGAGTCGGGACGGGTCCCAGACCAGCCGTTTCTGCCCGGCGATCGCGACGTGATCGGCAATGGCCCAGCCGTCGAAATCGCCGACCCATCCGGCGATCAGCCGCCATGCGGGCGTGTCGTCGGGCCTGATCCGGGCCTGGGTCAGAAGCTTGGCCGCCGCGATCCGGGCTTCGTGAACATCTGTTTCCCAAAGTCCGGCGGCGAGCGTAAGCCTGTCTTCGAGCTTGAGCTCTGTCCGCCATACCTTTGTCAACGCGTCGATTTGCGGGTTTGAAACCCCCAGATAGGTTCGCGGCGCCTTGTGATAGGCCGCCATCTGCTCTGCCTTGGCCGCATCTGCAACGGCGGCAAGCGCGGCCAGTGCCGCCTCGGGCGTCACTCGACCGTCACCGATTTCGCTAGGTTGCGTGGCTGGTCCACATCCGTGCCCTTTGCCACTGCCGTGTGATAGGCCAGAAGCTGGGCCGGGATCGCATAAAGGATCGGCGCAAGAAAATCCGGAACCTGCGGCATCTGGAGAACCTTCCATGTGCCCTCCGCGGCCGTAGCCGCCCCGACGCTGTCGGTCACCAGAACGACCTTGCCACCACGTGCCATGACTTCCTGCATGTTCGATACCGTCTTGTCGAACAGCGCGTCATGGGGGGCCATTACGATCACTGGCACAGACTGGTCGATCAAGGCGATTGGGCCGTGTTTCAACTCGCCAGAAGCATAACCTTCGGCGTGTATATAGCTGATTTCCTTAAGTTTCAGGGCGCCTTCGAGGGCCAGCGGGAACATCGCGCCGCGCCCGAGGAACAGGATGTCCTGCGCATCGGCTAGTTCGGTCGAGATCGCGCGTGTCGCATCGTCCGTGGCCAGCGCTTGGGACAGAAGGCCGGGCAAGGTACGGAACGCTGCCAGATGCGCGGCCAGCGTTTCGGCCGTCATCTCGCCCCGGTCGCGGGCGGCTTTCAGGGCCAGTATCGCCAGTACGGTCAGCTGGCAGGTGAAGGCCTTCGTGGACGCGACCCCGATCTCGGTTCCGGCCAGGATCGGCAGGGCAAGATCGCTTTCCCGCGCGATCGAACTTTCGGAAACGTTTACAATGGCCAGCGTTCTGGCCTTGTCGGAACAATAGCGAAGGGCCGCGAGCGTATCGGCGGTTTCTCCCGACTGGCTCACGAAGATCGCGAGCGTGTTCGCACCCACGGGCGGTTCGCGATAGCGGAACTCGCTGGCCACATCGAGATCGACGGGAAGGCGGGCCATGGCCTCGAACCAGTAGCGCGCGGTCAGGCAGGCATAATGCGCAGTGCCGCAGGCGACCATCACGATCCGGTCGAACTGTTTGAAATCAAGTTCTTCGGGCAGGCGGATGCCACCGGCTTCATTCACGTAATGGGCCAGCGCATCGGCGACCACGGTCGGTTGTTCGGCAATCTCTTTCGCCATGAAATGCCGGTGTCCGGCTTTCTCGACCCGGGTCGCATCGGCCAGAACCTTGCGCATCGGCCGATTGGCGCGGCGTCCTGCGCTGTCAAAGATCTCGGCGCCTTGGCGTGTCAGGACCACCCGGTCACCTTCTTCAAGATAGGTGATCCTGTCGGTCATGCCCGACAGGGCGATGGCGTCGGAGCCAAGGAACATCTCGCCATCGCCATGGCCCACGGCAAGCGGCGAGCCCTTGCGTGCGCCGATTAGAAGGTCTTCTTCGCCATCGAAGAGAAAGGCCAGGGCAAAGGCGCCCTCGAGCCGGGCGATGGTCTGCTCGGCAGCCTCACGCGGTGACAGCCCATCGTCCATAAGGGATTGCGCCAGAAGGGCGATGGTCTCGGTATCCGTGTCGGTCTGTGCCGAATATCCTTTTTGTTCAAGCTCTTTCCGAAGCTCTTTGAAGTTCTCGATGATCCCGTTATGCACAACGGCGACAGGCCCGGCCTTATGCGGATGCGCATTCCGAACCGACGGTACGCCATGGGTGGCCCAGCGCGTGTGGCCGATGCCGGACTTGCCAGCAAGCGGTTCATGCACCAGAAGATCGGCAAGGTTCACGAGTTTTCCCATGGCCCTGCGGCGCTCCAGTTTGCCATCGTTGATGGTTGCGATCCCGGCGCTGTCATAGCCGCGATACTCCAATCGCTTCAACGCCTCGACCAGCGTCGGAGCGGCCTCGTTATTGCCCAATATGCCAACGATTCCACACATTTACTTAATCCTTTTGACGCGCTGATTTGGCGTCCCTGAGCTTCTGGAACAGACGCAATGCAAAGCTTGCCTTGTTTTCCTGCCGCGCCCGCGCGATGGCCATGTCGCCAGCGGGCACGTCCCGCGTGATGACCGACCCCGTGGCCGTCATCGCGTCGTCGCCGACGCTGACAGGGGCCACCAGCATGGTGTCGGAACCGATAAAGACCCGCTCGCCGATGGTGGTACGGTGCTTCGACACCCCGTCATAATTGCAGGTGATGGTGCCCGCGCCGATGTTCGATGCAGCTCCGATTGTCGCATCGCCGATATAGCTGAGGTGATTGACCTTCGCCCCTTCTCCCAATTGCGCGTTCTTGACTTCGCAGAAGTTGCCGACTTTCGCATTGTTCGACAGTTCCGCCCCCGGACGGAGCCGCGCGTAGGGGCCGACCACGGCGCCTGCACCCACATGCGCCCCTTCGAGATGGCTGAAGGCGCGGATCGTCGCGCCGGTCTCCACCGTGACGTCGGGCCCGAACACCACATTGGGTTCGATCACCGCATCGCGGCCGATCACGGTGTCATGGGAAAAGAACACGGTCTCGGGGGCGATCAGGGTGACGCCACAGTCGAGCGCCTCACGCCGCATACGGGCCTGGAACATCCCCTCGGCCCGGGCGAGACCCGGACGACTGTCCACGCCCAGCGTTTCGTCTTCGTCACAGGTTACCACCGTCACCCCAAGCCCGCGGGCCCTCGCCAGGCGCACGATATCTGTCAGATAGTATTCGCCCGCCGCATTTTCGTTGTCGATTTCATCGATCAATTCAAAAAGGAGCTGGCTGTCGGCCATGGTCACCCCGCCATTACAAAGAGTTATGGCGCGCTCTTCGGGTGATGCATCTTTCCATTCGACGATCCGTTCCAGAATGCCGTCTTTCAGGACCATGCGGCCATAGCGCGCCGGATCGGCGGCCTCGAACCCCAGTAGAACAACAGCATTTCCCGCCCGCCGCGCCTCGGCCATCCGGGCAAGCGTTTCCGGGCGGACAAAGGGCGTGTCGCCCAAGAGCACCACCGCGTCACCCGTCGCACCAGAAAGGGCCTCGCGCGCCATTGACACGGCATGGGCAGTGCCAAGGCGTTCGGACTGTTCCACGACCGTGATCTCGGCATCGAGCGCCCGGGCCGCGTCACGGACCGCGTCAGCGCCATTGCCGACGACCAGTACGATCTTTTCGGGTGCAAGATCGGCACCGGATGCAATCGCATGGGCGAAAAGCGGAAGACCACCCAGCTCATGCAGGACCTTGGGGCGTTCGGAATTCATCCGCGTTCCCTGGCCCGCCGCAAGGATGATCAACTGTGTGCCCATAGACTGCTCTTTCCTTTTCCTTGACGCCGTTTTACGCCAAGCCTTCCATCCCGCAAGGCCAAGGGCATCACAAGAAGTGTCGGCACGTTACAGGGCTTGGGCGGATTTGTTGAGCGGAGTACGTGATGAAGACCGTTATCTTTGATCTTGACGGGACATTGGCCGATACCAGCCGGGATTTGATCGAAGCAGCGAACGCTTGCTTTATCGGACTGGGGCTTGGCGCGCAGCTGGACCCAGTAGCGGATGCCCGGACAGCCTTTCTTGGCGGACGCGCGATGCTGCGGCTTGGTTTCAAGCGGCTGGGGATCGAAGACGAACATGCGGTCGATGGTCAGTACCCGATCCTGCTGGACCATTACGAGGCGGGTATCGATGTCTATACAACGCTCTATCCGGGCGCGATGGATGCCATCGATGTTCTGCGGTCGCGGGGCTATCGGATCGGGATCTGCACCAACAAGCCGGAAGGTCTGGCCGAGACGCTGATGACGCGGCTGGGCGTCCGGGGCGCGTTCGGCTCTCTCGTGGGCGCAGATACGCTTCCGGTGCGAAAGCCCGATCCGGCTCCCTACCTTGCGGCGGTGACTCGGGCCGGGGGCGATCCGGCAAGATCGCTTCTGGTGGGCGATACGGACACCGACAGGATGACGTCGCGCGCCGCTGGCGTCCCGTCGATCCTGGTGACCTTCGGACCGGCCGGCGATAGCGTGGCCGCGCTCGATCCAGAAGGTCTCTTGCCCGACTACGCCGCACTTCCCCGCCTCGTCGAGGCCCTGATCGGCTGAACCGGACAGCCCCGACATGGCGCAAGCCGATCCTGCCCTGTGTGGATCTCGCTGTTTCCGACATCCTGCGCTGCGCTTCGCGACATTGACGACGCCCTGTTCAGAACCCAGATTGCTGGAACAGGGGAGTGAACATGCAAGACATATTTCGCGGTAGTTTTACACAGCAGCGCCCGATCCCGGAGGCGGGGCTCGAAGCCGCCATGAGGGTCATGGAGAGCGGTCGCCTGCACCGCTACAACCAGTTGCCCGGTGAAATTCCCGAGACGGTGCAGCTTGAGACCGAATTCGCGGCGTTCACAGGGGCCAGTTTTTGCCTTGCGGTCGCATCGGGCGGGGCGGCCATGACGATCGCGCTGCGCGCTCTCGGAGTCAAACCCGGTGACCGGGTTCTTTCGAATGCATTCACGCTGGCCCCGGTTCCCGGTGCCATCGCCGCCGTGGGCGCGCGGCCTGTTTTCGTGGGTCTGACCGCGGATCTCACCATCGATCTGGAGGACCTTGCCCGAAAAGCTCCTGTCTCGGGGGCCACGGTTCTTCTGCTCAGCCATATGCGCGGCCATGTCTGCGATATGGATCGGCTGATGGAGATCTGCGACGCAGCGGGTATTCGGGTGATCGAGGATTGCGCGCATACGATGGGGGCTTCTTGGGCGGGGGTGCCCTCTGGGCGTCACGGCATCGTGGGCTGTTATTCGACCCAGACTTACAAGCATATGAATTCGGGAGAGGGCGGGCTTCTTGTGACCGATGATGCCGAGATCGCGGCGCGCGCGATCCTGATGTCGGGATCCTATATGCTTTACGACCGGCATATGGCGGCGCCGGATCCTTCGGTGTTCGAGGCGCTGAAGTTCGACACGCCGAACATGTCGGCGCGGATGGATAACCTTCGCGCGGCGATACTGCGCCCGCAATTGGCCGATCTTGCAGCATCCTGCGCCGAATGGACGGCGCGTTACCGGGCGGTGGAGCAGGGGCTTGCCGGGACGCCGGGCCTGTCGCTTCCGCATCGTCCGCAGGCCGAGGCGTTCGTTGGGTCTTCGATCCAGTTCCTGCTGACGGACTGGCCCGATGCCGCCATCGAATCTCGTTGTTGCGGCCTGCAAGGCACGGGGTGTCGAACTAAAATGGTTCGGGGCGGCAGAGCCAAACGGTTTCACCTCGACCTATGCGCATTGGCGGTATGCGGATCCAGAGCCGATGCCGGAAACCGACAAGATCCTGCACGGCGTTCTGGACATGCGCCTGCCGCTCACCTTCAGCCTCGAGGATTGCAGCCTGATCGCCCGCATCATTCGGGAAGAGGTCGGGCGGGGTTGGGCCGCGCAATCGGCGGCGCAGTAGCCGCGCGCGGGGCCCAGCGCCTTCCAGATCGAGCGGCCCGGCTCTGTCGTGGGTCAACAGGCCTGGCGGGGGCAAAGATTGACGCGATGCCTTTCGGGGCGTATTAAATGAACGATCGTTCAAATAATGTCGGAGGGTTCACATGTTCACGGCCTCGATGAATTTCGATCTGGGCGAGGATATCGCCGCCCTGCGTGACATGGTTCATCGCTGGGCGCAGGAGCGGGTAAAGCCGCTTGCCGCCGAAATCGACCGTTCGAACAGCTTTCCGCCAGAACTTTGGCGCGAGATGGGCGAACTTGGGCTGCTCGGCATTACGGTCGAGGACGCCTATGGCGGTGCCGGTATGGGTTATCTTGCCCATACGATCGCAGTGGAAGAGATCGCCCGCGCCTCGGCCAGCGTGTCGCTGAGTTATGGCGCGCATTCGAACCTCTGCGTGAACCAGATCCGGCTGAACGGCACCGAAGCGCAGAAGCGGAAATACCTTCCGGGCCTTATATCCGGAGAGCACGTGGGCGCATTGGCGATGTCTGAAGCGGGGGCGGGATCCGACGTTGTTTCGATGAAGCTGCGGGCGGAGAAGCGCAATGACCACTACCGTCTGAACGGAACAAAGTACTGGATCACGAACGGACCGGACGCCGACACGCTGGTGGTCTATGCCAAGACCGACCCGGAGGCGGGATCGAAGGGCATCACCGCCTTCCTGATCGAGAAGTCGATGACAGGTTTTTCCACGAGCCCGCATTTCGACAAGCTGGGCATGCGCGGGTCGAACACGGCGGAGCTGATCTTCGAAGATGTCGAGGTGCCGTTCGAGAACGTGCTGGGCGAAGAGGGCCGGGGCGTGCGGGTCCTGATGTCGGGCCTCGATTACGAGCGGGTTGTTCTGTCTGGCGTGGGCACCGGGATCATGGCGGCCTGTCTGGACGAGATCATGCCCTACATGGCCGAGCGCAGGCAGTTCGGGCAGCCCATCGGAAACTTCCAGCTCATGCAGGGCAAGATCGCCGACATGTATACGGCGATGAATACGGCACGGGCCTATGTCTATGAGGTGGCCCGGGCCTGTGACCGGGGGCAGGTGACGCGACAGGATGCGGCCGCCTGCGTCCTATATGCCTCGGAGGAGGCGATGAAAGTGGCCCATCAGGCGGTGCAGGCCATGGGCGGGGCCGGGTTTCTGTCCGACAGCCCCGTGAGCCGGATATTCCGGGATGCCAAGCTGATGGAAATCGGCGCGGGAACAAGCGAGATCCGCCGGATGCTGATCGGGCGGGAACTGATGGGAGCGATGGGATGACCATCAAAGGGGCGCGGACCCGATGAAACTCTGGCTACTCTGTGCGGCGGCCTGCCTTGCGGTTCCCTCGGAGGTGCTGTCGCAGGATCTTGCGTTTTCGCCCGATGCGACGCTCACCTGTCTCGAGGCCGGCGGAGGTTCCGAGTGTGTGGGCCTGTCCGCGTCGACCTGTATCGACACGCCGGATGGGTATACGACTGTCGGAATGGGCTTTTGCTATGATGCCGAACGGCGCTTGTGGGATGCGCGCCTGAACGAGATCTATGGCAGGCTTCTGACGCTCGAGCGCAAAGGCGAGGCGGAATTGAAGGATCTGGGATCGTCCGCACCCGAAACGGTGGAACCCTTGCGACAGATGCAACGGGCATGGATTTCCTTTCGGGATGCGGCCTGTGATTATGAGCGCGTGCAGTGGGGCGGCGGAACCGGAGGCGGGCCCGCCACGGTTCAGTGTCTGATGCAGGAGACGGCTGCGCAGACCCTTCGCCTGGCGCGGCGGCTGGCGGATCTGGAAGGGCGATAGGATGACCGATGACTCGACCCTTGCGCGGGTTCTTGAAGAACAGGATGTCTACCGCGCGGCCCCCCCGGCGGCGTTTCCACGTGCGGTGCGGAAATTCGCGCGCCCGGTGTCGTTCCTCACGAACCGGCTGATCCCGGTCGAGGCGATCGAGATGGCTTTGAAAGGGGCCGATTGGGCGGCCTCGGCGTCGATCCGCAAGGCCGCGATTTCGCACGACTTTTCCGACCTTGAGGCCTGCGAGGAAGCGGCGGCCGAGGTGCGCCGTTGGGCGCTGGGCTATGCGGTGACGGGGGGCGGTGCGGCGGGGGCCTTCGGGGCCATCGGCCTTGCGGTCGATATCCCCGCGACGATCACCCTTGCGCTGCGCACGGCGCGGCTGACGGGGCTTGCCTATGGTTTCGGAGGGGGAAGCCCCGCCGAGCGGGTGTTCATCCTCGATATCCTGCAACTGGCGGGCGCAAACAGCCGCGCCGAGAAGGCCGAGGCTCTGGCGCGGCTGGAGCGGGATCAAAGCGATATCTCACCCGAAAGCTGGGGCAAGATCGTCCGCCTGACCGGACAGACGGCGGGGGCGCAAGCGACGGTCCACCGGGTCGCGACGGCGCTGGGCGTGAACCTGTCGGCGCGGAAACTGGCACAGCTTGCGCCAGTGGTCGGCGCGGCAGTGGGTGCGTCGGTCAACGCGGCCTTTCAGAACGACGTGGCGCGGGCGGCGCGGCATGCCTATCGCGAGCGTTGGATCGAGGTGAATGAACGCATCGTACGGGGGCGCATCGCGGATGGGCGCGGGGGAATGACATGAGCCTGATCCGATCTGATTTCGTTTCCGGCAGTATGGCGGCAAGGACCAATCGGACAGCCCATCTCGAGGCGTTGCGGCTGGTGAACGATGCGGCCGCACTGGCGGCGGCGGGCGGTGGCGAGAAGGCGCGGGCGCGGCACGAGGCGCGGGGCAAGATGTTACCGCGCGACAGAGTTGCGGGCCTTCTGGACCCGGGATCGCCGTTTCTGGAGGTCGGTGCGACGGCGGCGCACGAGATGTATGACGGCGCGGCACCCTGTGCCGGGGTGATTGCCGGGATCGGCTGCGTGCGTGGTCAGGACGTGATGGTGATCTGCAACGACGCGACGGTGAAGGGAGGGACTTATTACCCGATCACCGTAAAGAAACACTTAAGGGCGCAGGAGATCGCCGAAAACTGTGCCCTGCCATGCGTTTATCTGGTGGATTCCGGCGGCGCGAACCTTCCCAACCAGGATGAGGTCTTTCCCGACCGGGACCATTTCGGGCGGATCTTCTTCAATCAGGCGCGGATGAGCGCCAAGGGAATCCCGCAGATCGCCGTGGTGATGGGCTCCTGCACGGCGGGGGGCGCCTATGTGCCTGCCATGTCGGATGTCACGATTATCGTGAAAAATCAGGGTACTATCTTTCTCGCCGGACCGCCCCTTGTGAAGGCCGCGACGGGCGAGGTGGTGAGTGCCGAGGATCTGGGCGGGGGCGACGTGCATACGCGGCTGTCGGGCGTGGCGGATTACCTAGCCGAGGATGACGCCCATGCGCTGGCTCTTGCGCGGCAGGCGGTGGGATCGCTCAACCGGGCAAAACCGCAGACGGTTCAATGGCTTGACCCGGAGCCGCCGGCCTATGATCCAGAGGAATTGCTGGACGTAGTGCCGGGCGATCTGCGGACGCCCTATGACATCCGCGAGGTGATCGCCCGGATCGTGGACGGCTCGCGGCTGGACGAGTTCAAGCCGCGGTTCGGAGAGACTCTGGTGACCGGTTTCGCGCATCTGATGGGCTGTCCGGTGGGGATCGTCGCCAATAACGGGGTGCTGTTTTCCGAGGCCGCGCAGAAGGGCGCACATTTCATCGAGCTGTGTTCGCAGCGGCGTATACCGCTGATTTTCCTTCAGAATATCACGGGTTTCATGGTGGGCCGGAAGTATGAGAACGAAGGGATCGCGCGGCACGGGGCGAAGATGGTGACGGCGGTCGCGACGACATCGGTGCCGAAAATCACGATGATCGTGGGCGGGCTCGTTCGGGGCGGGGAATTACGGGATGGCGGGGCGTGCCTATGACCCGCGGTTCCTGTGGACATGGCCCGCGAGCCGCATTTCGGTGATGGGCGGAGAGCAGGCCGCGGGTGTTCTGGCGACGGTAAAACGCGAGGGAATTGAACGGGTTGGCGGTAGCTGGTCTCCCGAGGAAGAGGCGGAGTTCAAGCGGCCGACGATCGAGATGTTCGCGCGGCAGTCGCACCCGCTTTATGCCAGTGCCCGGCTTTGGGATGACGGGATCATCGATCCGCGCAAATCGCGCGAGGTGTTGTATCTTAGCCTTTCGGCAGCGCTAAATGCGCCCATCGAGGAGACACGTTTCGGCGTGTTCAGGATGTGAGAATGCCGATGCGGAAACCATATGTATTTCATGTGTATTCTATACACATTCCCCTACGTAAAGGCGGACCGGCGGATGGGCGGTGCGGCATGACGTTTGCCGTGGGCGAAAACGAGGATCCTGACGGCCCGCGACCCGATCAGCGAGCCTGTTTCGAGCGGTTCCGGGTGGCGGAGGAGGGCGTGTGAGGGATCGCTTTTCGGGAACAGTCAGCACCGCCGCCAAACTGGCTGGCAAGAGCCTTGTCGTTCTTGTTCTCGACGACCTTTCCGGCATTCCCCTCCCCGGAGAGATCATTGTCCTGTCCGGTCATCCGCGCAAGATCGTCGATGTTCGGCATGAAACGCAGGCGTGTCTGACTGCTGAGGTTCTGACTGGGGATGGGCGGGCATCCGTGATCTTATCGGGCGGACGGGATCTCCGGAGGCAAATTCTTGAGAACAAGGGTCAGCGCATCTTCGGGGGGCCGGCGTGATGTTCTGGAAGATCCTGATCGCGAACCGGGGCGAGATCGCCTGTCGGGTGATCGAGACGGCGCGGCGCATGGGCGTGGCGACGGTGGCGGTCTATTCCGATGCGGATGCCGGGGCCCGTCACGTGGCGATGGCGGACGAGGCGGTGCATATCGGCGGGCCCTTGCCCGCCGACAGCTATCTGATGGCCTCTCGGATCATCGCGGCGGCGCAGGCGACGGGGGCCGAGGCGATCCATCCGGGCTATGGGTTTCTGAGTGAGAACCCGGATTTCGTGGAGGCGGTCGAGGCGGCGGGGCTGGTGTTCATCGGCCCGTCGGCAGAGGCGATCCGGGCGATGGGGCTGAAGGACGCGGCCAAGGTGCTGATGGAACAGGCGGGTGTGCCGGTCGTGCCCGGCTATCATGGCAGCAATCAGGACCCCGAGCATCTGTCCGGCGCGGCGGACGCGATCGGCTATCCGGTGCTGATCAAGGCGGTGGCGGGCGGCGGCGGCAAGGGGATGCGCCGGGTCGAGGCGCCCGAGGAGTTTCTCGAGGCGCTGGACAGCGCGCGGTCCGAGGCGCGGGGCGCCTTCGGCAACGACGCGGTGCTGATCGAGAAATACGTCGAGAAGCCGCGCCATATCGAGGTGCAGGTGTTCGGCGACGGCACCCGCGCGGTGCATCTGTTCGAGCGCGATTGTTCGCTGCAGCGGCGGCATCAGAAGGTGATCGAGGAAGCGCCCGCGCCCGGCATGACGCCCGAGATGCGGGCGGCGATGGGGGCGGCGGCGGTGCGGGCCGCAGAGGCGATCGGCTACAGCGGCGCGGGGACGGTGGAGTTCATCGTCGACGGTTCGGACGGGCTGCGCCCCGACGGGTTCTGGTTCATGGAGATGAACACGCGGTTGCAGGTCGAGCATCCGGTGACCGAGGCGATCACCGGGGTCGATCTGGTGGAATGGCAGTTGCGCGTCGCGGCGGGCGAGGCGCTGCCGGCGGCGCAGGACGATCTGCGATCAGCGGCCATGCCTTCGAGGCGCGGCTCTATGCCGAGGATGTGCCGCGGGGGTTCCTGCCCGCGACCGGGCGTCTGACCCATCTGCGTCTTCCCGCGCGGGCGCGCGGGCCGATACCGGCGTGCGGCCGGGCGACTGGATCAGCCCCTATTACGACCCGATGATCGCCAAGCTGATCGTCCATGGGCCGACGCGGGCCATCGCGCTGCGCCGGTTGGAGCGCGCCCTGTCCGAGACGCAGGTGGCCGGGTCGGTCACCAATCTGGCCTTTCTGCGCAGGCTTGGCGGGCCATGCGGGCTTTGCGGCCGGCGATGTCGATACCGGCCTGATCGCGCGGGATCTTGAGGCGCTGACCCTGCGATCCGGTGCCCTGCGCGCGGGTCTGGGCGCTGGCGGCGCTGGGCGCGCTGGGGCTGGAGCGGCGGCGAGCCGCTGGCCGGCTTCGCGCTTTGGGCGCCGCTGGCATGGGAGGTGGTGCTGGAGCATGGGGGTGCGGCGCGGATCCCTGCGTGTCACGGTCGAGGGTCCGGGGCGGTACCGGGTCGCGTCGGGGGACGGTCGCGCTCGAGGTGCGGCGCGCGGCCGATGCGTGGTGGGTCGATGACGTGCGGACCGGGGCCGAGATCGTACGGCGGGGCGATGCCGTGAGCGTTTTCTGGGGCAACGGCTATCATTTCATCCGGCCCGATCCGCTGGATCGCGGATCGGTCGGGCAGCGGTGGACGTGATCGAGGCGCCGATGCCGGGGCTGGTGAAATCGGTGTATGTCGAGGCCGGGGCGACCGTGGCGAAGGGCGCGCGGCTTGCCGTGCTGGAGGCGATGAAGATGGAGCATACCCTGACCGCGGCGCGCGACGGGGTGGTGGCCGAGGTTCTGGTCGCCGAAGGCGCGCAGGTCGAGGCCGGGGCGGCCCTGATCCGGCTGGAGGAGGAGCGCCATGATCCGGCTGCACCATTGCCCGCAGACCCGGTCGATGCGGGTGCTGTGGCTGCTGAACGAGTTGGGGGTGCCGTTCGAGATCGTCGCCCATCCGTTCGACAAGAGCTTGCGGATGCCCGAGCTACCTTGCCCTGAATCCGGCGGGGCGGGTGCCGGCGCTGGAGATCGACGGCGAGGTGATCTGGGAATCGGGCGCGATCCTGCAGGTGTCTGTGCGAGCGGTTTCCCGAGGCGGGTCTGGGGCGCGTGCCGGGTGATGCCGAGCGGGCGGATTGGCTGATCTGGTTGCATTTCGCCGAGACGATCAGCCAGCATACCGCCGCCCTGACCCAGCAGCATGTGGCGCTTTATGACGATGCGATGCGCTCGCCCATCGTGATGAAGCTGGAGGCGGCGCGGCTGGAGAAATGCTATGCGGCGATCGAGGGGCAGTTGGCGGCGCCGGTGGACAAGCGCGATTGCCTTCTGGCCTCGGGGTTCTCGGCGGCGGATATCGCGGTGGGGCAGGCGGTCTACATGGCGCGGCATTTCGCGGCGCTTGACGGATTTCCCGAGACGGCGGCGTGGTATGGGCGGCTTGCCGCGAGGCCCGCCTTTCAGGCGTCGCTGCCGCCCCAGGGGTCGGAACTTCTGTATCAGCGCGAATTCTATGAGGCTTGGGATGGGTGAACGGGTCGAAATCTTCGAGGTCGGTCCGCGCGACGGGCTTCAGAACGAGGCGCGGAAGATCCCGGCGCGCGAGAAGATCGCGCTGATCGACCTGTTGAGCGAGGCGGGGTTCGGGCGGATCGAGGTGGCGAGTTTCGTCAGTCCGAAACGGGTGCCGCAGATGGCCGACGGGGCCGAGGTTCTGGCGGGGATCACGGCGGGCGGCGGGCGTGTCCTATGCCGCGTCTGGTGCCGAACATGCAGGGCTTCGACCGGGCGATGGATGCGGGCGCCGACGAGGTGGCGATTTTCGCCGCGCGTCGGAGGGGTTCAGCCGGGCGAACCTGAATTGTTCGATTTCCGAAAGCCTGGAGCGGTTTCAGGCGGTCTCGGAGGCGGCGGAAGCGGCAAATGTGAAACTGCGGGGCTATGTGTCCTGCGTCACCGATTGCCCCTATGACGGGCCGACCGCGCCGGGGCAGGTGGCGGAGGTGGCCGATGCGCTGTTCGCGATGGGCTGCTACGAGATCTCGCTGGGCGACACGATCGGGCGGGGCACGCCGGAGCGGGTTGCGGCGATGCTGGAGGCGGTGACCGGGACGGTGCCGGTCGGACCGGCTGGCCGGGCATTTCCACGACACCGACGGTCATGCGCTGGACAATATCGAGGCGGCGCTGGCGGCGGGGCTTCGGGTGTTCGATGCCGCCGTGGGCGGGCTCGGGGGCTGTCCCTTTGCGCCCGGCGCGGCGGGCAACGTGGCGACCGAGGCGGTGGCGGCGCGGCTGGAGGCGCTGGGATACGAGACCGGGCTGGACCGGGAGGTTCTGGCGCGGGCGGCGGCGATGGCGCGGGCGATGCGGGAGGGCGCGGTGTGATGGCGGACAGTCTGGTCACGATCGAGACCGATGCGCGGGGCGTGGCGGTGCTGACGCTGGACCGGCCCGAGAAGCACAACGCGATGTCGGGCGAGATGATCGCCGAGCTGCACGGCGCGGCGCGGGCGCTGGCGGCGGATGACGCGGTGCGGGTCGTGGTGCTGGCGGCGCGGGGGCGGAGTTTCTGCGCGGGCGGTGATCTGCGCTGGATGCGAGGCGCAGATCGCGGCCGACGGGGCCACGCGCGCGGCCGAGGCGCGGAAGCTGGCCGATATGCTGGAGGCATTGAATTCATTGCCGAAACCGCTGATCGGGCGGGTGCATGGCAATGCCTTTGGCGGCGGCGTGGGCATGGCCTGCGTCTGTGATGTGGCGGTCGGCGTCACGGGCGCGCGGTTCGGGCTGACCGAGACGAGGCTGGGCCTGATCCCGGCCACGATCGGGCCCTATGTGGTGGCGCGGATGGGCGCGGCGCGGGCGCGGCGGGTGTTCATGTCGTCGCGGCTGTTCGAGGCGGCGGAGGCGGTGGAGCTGGGCATTCTGGCCCGCGCCGTGGCGCCGGAGGATCTGGACGCGGCGGTGGAGGCGGAAGTGGCGCCCTATCTGGCCTGCGCGCCCGGGGCGGTGGCCGAGGCCAAGGCGCTGGTGCGGATGCTGGGGCGGCGGCGTGACGCCGAAATCCGGGAGGCCAGCATCGATGCGCTTGTGCGGCGTTGGGAAAGCCCCGAGGCGGGCGAGGGGATCGCGGCGTTCTTCGAGAAGCGCTCTCCGGACTGGGCCGGTTAGCGACGACGGAACCGTGGCCCGGCCCGATACCGGAACGCTTCCCCTATCAATACGGGGCAGAAAGCCCCATATGAACGCAGAGGTGTTCGATTCCGGACGCCGATGAAAGGCGTCATTCCATGACCATGTTCTCAATGAAGCCGAAATTCAATCTTGCTGAATTTCTTGCCGAGCCGGCAAATCCCAACAGTCGCCAGACGGCGGAGCACCTTGTACTCGTCACGGCCACCGAAGCCCGAGGAAGACAAGAAGGCCGCCAAGGGCGAAGCGTCGCGCCGCGCCGAAAGCAGATGCGTCCTAGCGTTCTTGCGCGTACCGACATAAGTCGCGTCATGGGTCCAACGGGACAATGACCGACGGCATGCGCCGGATTCTGGAACGGGAGCGGACAGCTTGGGTCTCTTGCGGATTATCTACACCTCGCAGCCATTCGGGTTCGACGAGGCGACGCTTGCCGGGATCCTGATGGACGCGCGGCGCTGCAACACGCGTGACGATGTGACCGGCGCGCTGATTTGCCGAAGGGATGTTTTCGTCCAGTTGCTGGAGGGGCCCGAACAGAAGGTCCGTGACACGTTCGAACGGATCGGACGGGACGACAGGCATGTGGATGTCGTCCTGCATATTTCGGAACCCGTGTCGGAACGGATGTTCGGGAATTGGGCCATGCTCCACGATCCGGCCCAATCCTGGCTGATCCCCGAGGCCGATCCTTCCGGTGACGCGCTCGACCGGGTCAGGGCAGGCCTTGTGCGGGGCATTTTCGAGGCGTTGGCGGCAGGCATGGAGCCGACCCGTACCGGCTGAGCCGATCGGCCGCAGGGGCCGGGCGCTTGCGCCCGGTCCATGGCGTGAGATGATTCCATGCCTCCGGCGGGGATATTTGGAAAGAGAAGAAGCGGGAAAGCTGCGCCCAATGGTCTCGCGCAGCCAATTCCATGCCGCAGTTGCATTGACCCTTCAGGGTGGCGGGCGTAAGCATGGGGCAGCCAATGGAAAGGGGCGGCGAAAGCCCCTTCGGAAGGAGCCTGAAACGTGGACGATCTGCTCAGGGAATACCTGCCGATCCTGATCTTTCTGGGTCTGGCGATCGGTCTGGGTCTTGTCCTTATCCTCGCCGCCGCCGTGATTGCCGTGCGCAACCCCGACCCCGAGAAGGTGAGCGCCTATGAGTGCGGCTTTAACGCCTTCGACGACGCGCGGATGAAATTCGACGTGCGATTCTATCTCGTGTCGATCCTGTTCATCATTTTCGACCTTGAGATCGCGTTCCTGTTCCCCTGGGCGGTGGCCTTTGGCGGGATCAGCGACGTGGCGTTCTGGTCGATGATGGTGTTCCTTGGCGTTCTGACCGTGGGCTTTGCCTATGAATGGAAGAAAGGCGCATTGGAATGGGAGTGAGCCGCGACAGCCGGACCCGACAAGGAGGTCGCCACCCAGACCCTGAACCGCGAGTTGCAGGACAAGGGGTTTCTGGTCACCTCGACCGAGGACATCATCAACTGGGCGCGGACCGGCAGTCTTCACTGGATGACCTTTGGTCTGGCCTGTTGCGCGGTCGAGATGATGCATACCTCGATGCCGCGCTATGACCTCGAGCGGTTCGGCACCGCGCCGCGCGCCAGCCCGCGCCAGTCCGACCTGATGATCGTCGCCGGCACGCTGACCAACAAGATGGCGCCGGCGCTGCGCAAGGTCTATGACCAGATGCCCGAGCCGCGCTATGTGATCTCGATGGGGTCCTGCGCCAATGGCGGCGGCTATTATCATTACAGCTATTCGGTGGTGCGCGGCTGCGACCGGATCGTGCCGGTCGATATCTATGTGCCGGGCTGCCCGCCGACGGCGGAGGCGCTGTTGTACGGGATCCTGCAGTTGCAGCGGAAGATCCGCCGCACCGGCACGATCACCCGCTAGAGAAAGGGAGTTCCGATGTCAGAAGCCCTGACCGAACTTGGCCTGCATATCGAAGCCAAGCGCCCGGATTGCGTGCTGAGCTGGGAGGTGGCGGGCGGCGAATTGACGCTTCACGTGACGCCGTCGTCGTTCGTCAGTCTTCTGCGAGTTCCTGAAGATGGACCGGAACTGCCGGTTCTCGAGCCTCGTCGATATCACCGCGGTGGATTATCCGGAGCGCGAAGCGCGGTTCGATGTCGTCTATCATTTCCTGTCGCATGTACCAGAACCAGCGGATCCGCCTGAAACTGGCGGTGCGCGAAGAGGACATGGTGCCGTCGATCATCTCGGTCCATCCCGGCGCCAACTGGTTCGAGCGGGAAATCTTCGACATGTTCGGGCTGTTGTTCTCGGGTCATCCCGACCTGCGGCGGATCCTGACGGATTACGGGTTTCGCGGCCATCCGCTGCGCAAGGATTTCCCGACCACGGGCTATACCGAGGTTCGGTATGACGAGGCGCAGAAGCGGGTGGTCTATGAACCTGTCAGCCTTGTGCAGGAATACCGGCAGTTCGATTTCATGAGCCCTTGGGAGGGTGCGGAATACGTGCTTCCGGGCGATGACAAGGCCGAAGGGAAGGCTTCGTGATGGGTGGCGGCGGTATCATCGGATTTCTGGTCGTAGGCTTCGTCCTTGCCTTTCCGTTCTCGCGCATCCTGCCGCGCGTGGGGTTGAGCCCGTGGTTCGCGCTGGCCTGTTTCGTGCCGCTTGGTGCGTTGGTGCTGCTTTACGTGGTGGCGTTCCGGAAGTGGAACCCGGCGCCGTGAGCGGAACGCGGATCTTGTTCGGGCTTGGCGCGACCAAGGCCGGGACATCCTGGCTTCACCAGTGGTTGTCGGGGCATCCGGAGTGCCATTTCCGGAGCGTGAAGGAATTGCATTACTTCGATGCGCTGGATGCCGGGCGCGTGGCCGAGCGGCGGGACGAGCTTTTGGCGGAGCGGGCGCGGGCGCGGGCCGCAGACCCGGCAGCGCGATCTGGACGCGGCGATCGCGCTTCTGGGTCGTCCGGAATCGGGCGCGGCCTATCTGGACTATCTTGGCGCGGGGCAGGGAGCGGCGGTGGTGGGCGATATCACGCCCGCCTACGGGCTTTTGTCGGTGGAGCGGCTGCGGGCCATGGCGGCGCTGGGCGAGACGCGGTTTCTGTATATCCTGCGTGATCCGGTGGCGCGGCTCTGGAGCCATGTGCGGATGATCGCGGGGCGGCGCGAGCCGGACGGATGCGGTGACCGCCGGAGCGGGCGGGCCGGATCCTGAAGCGTGCGCTGCGCGGCGAGGAAGACCACATCACGCGGCGCGGCGACTATCGGGGCGTGATGGGGCGGCTTTTCGAGGCGGTGCCCGAGGCGCGGCGGCTGGTGGTGTTCTTCGAGGACCTGTTTTCCGGCGATGCGGCGGCGCGGATCTGTGCGTTTCTGGGGATCGCGCCGCATCCGGTGCTGGCGCGGGTCGTGCATGGCGGCGCGCCGCTTGAGATGAGCGCCGAGCAGGCGCGGGCGGCGC
The DNA here is from genome assembly GCA_963698645.1 of uncultured Alphaproteobacteria bacterium. Classification (GTDB taxonomy): domain Bacteria; phylum Pseudomonadota; class Alphaproteobacteria; order Rhodobacterales; family Rhodobacteraceae; genus Ovoidimarina. The sequence goes on along the minus strand of CAVORP010000001.1, from coordinate 217,209 downwards.
GGGCCTATCTGGCCGATCAATACAGCTTCGTGGAACAGGCGATGGGCCGGGTGCCCGCCGCGTGGATGCAGGGCGAGAAAGTGTGAGATGATGGACGGCAAATTCGAAGACGCCCAGACGGGCGAACAGAAGATCCGGAATTTCAACATCAACTTCGGGCCTCAGCACCCGGCGGCCCATGGCGTGCTGCGGCTGGTGCTGGAGCTTGACGGCGAGATCGTGGAACGCTGCGACCCGCATATCGGGCTTCTTGCATCGCGGCACCGAGAAGCTGATGGAAAGCCGGACCTACCTGCAGAACCTGCCCTATTTCGACCGGCTGGATTACGTGGCGCCGATGAACCAGGAGCACGCCTGGTGTCTGGCCATCGAGAAGCTGACGGGCGTCGAGGTGCCGCGCCGGGCGAGCCTGATCCGGGTGCTCTATTCCGAGATCGGGCGCATCCTGAACCATCTTCTGAACGTCACCACGCAGGCGATGGATGTGGGCGCGCTGACGCCGCCGCTCTGGGGGTTCGAAGAGCGCGAGAAGCTCATGATCTTCTACGAGCGGGCCTGTGGCGCGCGGCTGCACGCGGCCTATTTCCGGCCCGGTGGCGTGCATCAGGACCTGCCGCCGGAGCTGATCGACGATATCGACCGCTGGGCCGACGATTTCCCGCGCGTCCTTGCGCGATATCGACGGGCTTCTGACCGAGAACCGGGTGTTCAAGCAGCGCAATGCCGATATCGGCGTGGTGACCGAGCAGGATATTCTGGACTGGGGCTTTTCCGGCGTGATGGTGCGCGGCTCGGGCCTTGCGTGGGACCTGCGGCGGGCGCAGCCCTATGAGTGCTACGACGAGTTCGACTTCATGATCCCGGTGGGCAAGAACGGCGACTGTTTCGACCGCTACCTCGTGCGGATGCAGGAGATGCGGGAGAGCCTGAAGATCATCAAGCAGGCCTGCGAGAAGCTGCGGAAGGAACCCGGCGATGTTCTGGCGCGCGGCAAGATCACGCCGCCGCCGCGCGCCGAGATGAAGACCTCGATGGAGGCGCTGATCCATCACTTCAAGCTGTATACCGAAGGCTTCCACGTGCCCGAGGGCGAGGTTTATGCCGCCGTCGAGGCGCCGAAGGGCGAGTTCGGCGTCTACCTTGTGGCGGATGGCACGAACAAACCCTACCGCGCCAAGCTGCGCGCGCCGGGGTTCCTGCATCTGCAGGCGATGGATTACATCGCGTCGGGGCATCAGCTGGCCGATGTGGCCGCGATCATCGGGACGATGGACGTGGTGTTCGGGGAGATTGATCGGTGAAGGCGACCGCTCTTTTCAAAGTTGGCGTTCTTACCGCGATGGTACCCATGCGCAGCTGGCCGCCGACGTGGATTGTGCGCTGCCAAAACCAGATCTTCGCGCTTTGTCGGATGAGTCATGGACACTGCATGTGACTGGCGTAACCGGCTATCCCGAGCAGGCAGCCGAGATGGATCGGCGGCAGGTGATTGTCGCGCCAATTTCTCGAGCGCCTTTCGGAGGCGGGTGATTGCATCAATTATGACATGTTGATGGCACGGACGCATGTGGCACGATCCGAGTGTTACTTGGCTCAGCTTGAGTACGGTTCCGTGCTGTTTGGTATGATCCAAGATGGTACCGTTTCAGCCTCCGACTCCCAAAACCTGCCGGCCTCGCAATTTGCGTCGGCCCAATTTGGACCTTGTACCTGATGCTACGACGCCTACACCCCGACCAACCCGAAAGCTTTGCCTTCACGCCCGCCAACCAGGCCTGGGCGGAGGCGCAGATCACCAAGTATCCCGAGGGCCGGCAGGCCAGCGCGATCATCCCGCTGTTGTGGCGCGCGCAGGAGCAGGAGGGATGGCTGTCCCGCCCGGCGATCGAGGCGGTGGCGGCGATGCTGGACATGGCCTATATCCGGGCGCTTGAAGTGGCTACGTTCTACTTCATGTTTCAGCTGCAACCTGTTGGTTCGGTTGCGCATATTCAGGTTTGCGGCACCACGTCCTGCATGATCTGCGGGGCCGAGGACCTGATCGCGGTCTGCAAGGACAAGATCGCCAAATCCGCCCATGCGCTGAGTGCCGATGGCAAGTTTTCGTGGGAAGAGGTCGAGTGTCTGGGGGCCTGCGCGAACGCGCCGATGGCGCAGATCGGCAAGGATTATTACGAGGATCTGACGGCGGCGAAGCTGGGCTGGATCATCGACGAGATGGCGGAGGGCCGGGTGCCCGTACCGGGGCCGCAGAACGGGCGGTTCGCGGCGGAGCCCTTGTCGGGTCTGACCGCGCTCAAGGACCATGCCAAGGGGCGGCCGGATCACAATGCCTCGGCCGCGCGGGCCGTGGCGCTGGGCGACACGATCAAGCGGATCGACGGGACCGAGGTGCCGCTGACGGCGCCCTGGCAATCTGCCGATGCCGCGCCCACGAAGGCGGCGGAAGCGGCCGCGCGCGACGCGGCCCGGGCCAGCGCCGAAAGTGGCGGATGTGAAGGCCGAGCAGATCGCGCGGCCCGCTGCCGGGTCGGTCGCGCCCCAAGCCGATGACCTGACCCTGTTGAAGGGCGTCGGCCCGAAACTGGCCCAGAAACTGGCCGAGGCCGGGGTCACAAGCTTTGCCCAGATCGCCGTCTGGACCGCCACGGATATCGCGCTGATGGATGAGAAGCTGTCGTTCCGGGGGCGGATCGACCGGGACGGGTGGGTCGAACAGGCGAAAATCCTTGCAGAAGGGGGAGAGACAGAGTTCTCTCAACGCGCTAAAAGCGAGTAGCGGGCGAACAATGCGTCCGACGCGGACAGGGAGAAGTTTTTGATGTCGAAACAAACACAAGGTTCGATGCTGCTGGTGGGCGTATTGTCTGGGGGCATCGCTTTCGTCGCGTTCATGATGCTTCTGGTTGTGGGAGACATGGCATTTTCGCCGGCGGCTTTCCTTGCCATCCTGGTGGGTCTTGGCGTCGCGATCTTTCTGTTTCGCGCGTTCCATTCGACCCCGGAAGCGCAATCCGCCCATGTTGTTGCGGCACCCGAGGCGAAGCCGGTGGCGGCTGCGGCTGCACCTTCGCCAGCTCCGGCAGCTGCACCCGCACCTGCACCCGCGCCGGCCCCGGCACCTGCGCCTGCGGCGGCCGCCGCCCATGAAGGGCCTGCGCGGCTCGACGGACCGCGGGGCGGGAGCGCGGACGATCTGAAGAAGATCAAGGGTGTCGGACCCAAGCTTGAAGCGATGTTGCACCGGATGGGTTTCTATCATTTCGATCAGGTCGCGTCCTGGACCCCGGCGGAAGTGGCCTGGGTCGACGAGAACCTTGAAGGGCTTCAAGGGCCGTGTGAGCCGCGACAACTGGGTCAGCCAGGCCGCGCTTCTTGCGTCGGGCGGCGAGACCGAATTCTCGCAGAAGGTGGACAAGGGAGATGTCTACTGACTGCACCGAATAGCCCGGCGCGATTGCCAGAGCGCGGGTGTGACTGAGACGACGGAAGGGAACCGTCAGAAGACTGCCGCCTGACCGGGAAACGGGATGGCGGAAAGACGTGTGGGAACGGCCCCGGGGCCGTCAGCCGAAGGAAGTGCATCGGATACGGTGTGCAGGAAGACGGGTATCGCGATGTCGATGGAACCAGATCAGGAGCGCCAGCTGGCCCGACAGGCCCGGCTGGTTGCCCTTGTCTTTGCGGCGACGATGATCCTTTGGATGGTGGCGCAATGGCTGGGCGGGCACCTGAACTGGGCGCCGCGCTATGTCTTCTTGTTCGACATGCTGGCGCTGGCCGGGTTCCTCTGGGGACTGATGGTCACATGGCAGATCTGGCGCAAGCGCCGTAACGACTGAGTTTTTAGGGATAGCGGAATGCTGAAAGACGAAGATCGCATCTTTACGAATATCTATGGCATGCATGACCGGTCGCTGGCGGGTGCGCGCGCGCGCGGCCATTGGGATGGCACGGCCGGGATACTTGAGAAGGGCGCGGACTGGATCATCGACCAGATGAAGCAATCGGGCCTGCGCGGGCGCGGCGGCGCGGGCTTTCCCACCGGGTTGAAATGGTCGTTCATGCCGAAGGAAAGCGACGGGCGACCCAGCTATCTTGTGGTCAACGCCGACGAGAGCGAGCCGGGCACCTGCAAGGACCGCGAGATCATGCGGCATGATCCCCATACGCTGATCGAGGGCTGTCTGATCGCGTCTTTCGCGATGCAGGCCCATGCCTGTTACATCTATATCCGCGGCGAATATATCCGCGAGCGCGAGGCGCTTCAGGCCGCGATCGACGAGGCTTACGAGGCGGGGCTTGTGGGGCGGAATGCCTGCAAGTCGGGCTGGGATTTCGATATCTACCTGCATCACGGCGCGGGCGCCTATATCTGTGGCGAGGAAACCGCGCTTCTTGAAAGCCTTGAGGGCAAGAAGGGGATGCCGCGGATGAAGCCGCCTTTCCCGGCGGGTGCGGGGCTTTACGGCTGTCCCACCACGGTGAACAACGTCGAATCCATCGCCGTGGTGCCGACGATCCTGCGGCGCGGGCCGGAGTGGTTTTCGTCCTTCGGGCGTCCCAACAACGCGGGCACCAAGCTGTTCGCGATCTCGGGCCATGTGAACAACCCCTGCGTGGTGGAAGAAGCGATGTCGATCACGTTCGAGGAGCTGATCGAGACCCATTGCGGCGGCATTCGCGGCGGCTGGGACAACCTCAAGGCGGTGATCCCCGGCGGGTCGTCGGTGCCGTGCATCCGGGGCGAGCACATGAAAGAGGCGATCATGGATTTCGACTATCTGCGCGAGCAGCGGTCGGGTCTGGGCACGGCGGCGGTGATCGTGATGGACAAGGACACCGACATCATCAAGGCGATCTGGCGGCTGTCGAAGTTCTACAAGCATGAAAGCTGTGGCCAGTGCACGCCCTGCCGCGAAGGCACCGGGCTGGATGATGCGGGTCATGGACCGGCTGGTGCGCGGCGAGGCCGAGGTCGAGGAGATCGACATGCTGCTGGACGTCACCAAGCAGGTCGAGGGGCACACGATCTGTGCGCTGGGCGATGCGGCGGCCTGGCCGATTCAGGGTCTGATCCGGAATTTCCGCGACGAGATCGAGGACCGGATCAAGGCGAAGCGGACGGGCAAAGTCACAGCCGTGGCGGCGGAGTAGACGGTGGAGATTTTTGCACCATACGGTCACGCCATCGCGTCACTTGCCCTTTGGGCGGTGATCATATCGGTTCTGGCCGCGCTTTCGACCCGCTGGCTGACGCCCGAGAACCGCTGCGGTTGTGGCAAGCCTTTGCGCAATTATGATGACCGGGGCTATCGCAGTCATCGTGCTTTCTGAACGCGATCGAAGCCTCGGGGCCGTTCATCGCGGCGGTGCTGGCCGCGATCCTTTCTGGCGCCGCGCCGTTCTGGGTGAACCTGTTCGCCTCGGTCTTTGTCGTGGCGCGGATCGTGGTGGCCTATGTTCATATCGGCACGACCAATCAGCCGATGCGCTCTGCGATCTGGTCGGTGGGGCTGTTCTGCATTCTGGGGCTGGTTGTCCGGCCCTTCTGGCGGTGTTCTGATGCGGCGGGAGGGATATCACCTTGCGCAACTGAATGTCGGCCGGCTTGTCGCCGATACGGATGATGCGCGGGTTGCCGATTTCATGGCCAATCTCGACCGGGTGAACGGGCTGGGCAAGCGCAGCCCCGGTTTCGTCTGGATGATGGAAGGGTCGGGCGAGCCGGGGACGGGCAATACCGAGGCCAAGATCGATGGCGACCCGCGTTACGTGGCGAACCTGACGGTCTGGGAAGACGTGGCAAGCCTTGAGCATTTCGTCTGGAACACCATTCATCGGCAGTTCTATGAGCGGAAGGCCGAGTGGTTCGAGGTGCTGGGAGAGATGCATTTCGTCATGTGGTGGGTGCCCGTGGGGCACAGGCCGACGCTGGACGAGGCGCTGGAGCGGCTGGAGCATCTGAAATCCCACGGGGCCAGCGATCATGCGTTCGACTGGGCCCATGTGAAGGACGCGACGCTGTACCGGACGCGCGCCTGCGGGGATGCGGCATGATGCGGTTCGCGGTCATCGGCATTCTGGCGGCGGCGCCGGTTTTCGCGCAGGACGCGGAGAATTGCGGCCCGCGCCCGACTGGTTCGTCGAGGCCGTGGTGGCGGTGACCACCGCCGAACAACTGGCGCGGTCCTGCGCGGCCCTGAGCCTTGAGGGCCAGACCGTTCACGAAGCCACCACCGCCGTGATGGTGCGGCTTGAGGAAGACGGGTTCGACACGGCCCGGCCAGATGGCGGCATGGAGCCGTCGGCGGAGGCGTTTCGGGAGCAGCAGGAGGCCTTCATGGACAAGCACGGGCTGACGGGCGAGATCACCGAGGCGATGGTCTGTGCCGCCGGTCGGGCCGAGATCGCCGAAGGCAGCGTGATCGGCGGATATCTGGTGGAGATGCCCGGATGACCGCACCCCTGGAACACAGGCCCGAGCCGCTTATCGCCCCCGCCGCAACGAACGAACCCGATCCATCCGCCGGGACGCCGGGCCTTCTTGCCCGCCTCGCAGGGTGGATTTCAGCGCTGACAGAGAAGAAGACAGTACAAAATGGCTGACCTGAGAAAAATCATCATCGACGATCAGGAAATCGAGGTCGATCCGGCGCTGACGCTGATCCAGGCCTGCGAACAGGCGGGGATCGAGATCCCGCGCTTCTGCTATCACGAGCGGCTGTCGATTGCCGGGAACTGCCGGATGTGTCTGGTCGAGGTCGTGGGCGGGCCGCCGAAGCCCGCGGCATCCTGCGCGATGCAGGTGCGCGATCTGCGCCCCGGCCCCGAAGGCGCACCGCCGGTGATCAAGACCAACAGCCCGATGGTGAAGAAGGCCCGCGAGGGGGTGATGGAGTTCCTGCTCATCAACCACCCGCTGGATTGCCCGATCTGCGATCAGGGCGGCGAGTGCGATCTTCAGGATCAGGCCATGGCCTATGGTGTTGATTTCTCGCGCTTTCGCGAGCCGAAACGCGCAGTGGACAACATGGACCTGGGGCCCTTGGTGGGCACCGCCATGACGCGGTGCATCTCGTGCACGCGCTGTGTTCGGTTCATCACCGAAGTGGCGGGGATGCCGGAACTGGGCCAGACCGGCCGGGGCGAGGATGCCGAGATCACCAGCTATCTGGGCCAGACGCTGGACAGTGAATTGCAGGGCAATATCGTGGACCTGTGTCCGGTGGGGGCGCTGACGTCCAAACCCTATGCCTTTACCGCGCGGCCCTGGGAATTGACCAAGACCGAGACGATCGACGTGATGGATGCGCTGGGCAGCAATATCCGGGTGGATACCAAGGGGCGCGAAGTGATGCGCATCCTGCCGCGCAACCATGACGGGGTGAACGAGGAATGGCTCGCGGACCGGTCGCGCTATGTCTGGGACGGGTTGCGGCGGCAGCGGCTGGACAAGCCCTATATCCGGGTCGATGGCAAGTTGCAGCCTGCGACATGGCCCGAGGCGCTGGCGGCGGCGGCGGACGCGATCCGGGGCCGGAAGGTGGCGGGGCTGGTGGGCGATCTGGCCCCGGTCGAGGCGGCGTTCGCGCTGAAGCAGCTTGTCGAAGGGCAGGGCGGATCGGTGGAATGCCGGGTCGATGGGGCGAAACTGCCTGCGGGCAACCGGTCGGGTTATGTCGGCACGGCGTCGATCGAGGATATCGATACAGCCAAGTATATCATGCTGATCGGCACCAATCCCCGCGCCGAGATGCCGGTTCTGAACGCGCGGCTTCGCAAGGCGTGGAGCCGGGGTGCGAATGTGGGCCTTTTGGGGCCGGCGGCGGACCTGACCTATGAGCATGTGGATGTGGGCAACGACCGCGCCGCGCTTCAGGCCCTTCTGGACCGCGAGTATGGCTATGTCCTCGAGACCGAGTTGGTGGTCGTTCTCGGTCAGGCGGCGCTGCGCGAGGCCGATGGCGCAGCGGTTCTGGCGGCGGCCATGGCCTTTACCGAGAAGACCCGGTCGAAGCTCTTGATCCTGCACACGGCTGCGGCACGCGTGGGGGCGATGGATGTGGGTTGCACCACCGAGGGCGGGATCGATGCCGCGATGGCGGGGGCAGAGGTTGTCTATAACCTTGGCGCCGACGAGATGGATATCGCCCCGGGGACCTTTGTGATCTATCAGGGCAGCCATGGCGACCGGGGTGCGCACCGGGCGGACATCATCCTTCCCGGTGCGGCCTGGACCGAGGAACAGGGGCTGTTCGTGAATACCGAAGGCCGCCCGCAACTGGCGCTGCGCGCGGGTTTCCCGCCGGGCGAGGCGAAGGAGAACTGGGCGATCCTCAGGGCGCTGTCGGCCGAGTTGGGCGCGACGCAGCCTTGGGACAGCCTTGCGGAGCTGCGCCGGGCGTTGGTGGCAGAGGTCCCGCATCTGGCAGAGATCGACGCCGTGCCCGAGAACGACTGGCGGCCCGAGCCCATGGGCACGATGGGCAAGGGTGCATTCGGCGCGGCGGTCGCATCGCATTACCTGACGAACCCGATCCAGCGGGCCTCGGAAGTCATGGCGGAACTTGCCGCCCTGGCGGCGGAGCGCCGCTCGGGCAAGCTGGCAGCAGAATAGGGGCAATGGGAACACGGTTGATGAGCATCGTCGCGGCATCCCTGACCGGCGCCTGTGCGCCGGGTGGCGTCACTGGACCGGGAACCATGGGCCCGACCACGGCGTCGTTCCTGACCGACGACCTTTTGCAGGTAGAACTGGAGGTCTCGGGCGGGGTCGAAGAGGGCGCGTTGCGCCGGATCACCGATTGCGCCGCCGCCGAGGCGATATTGCTGCGCGGCAACGCTTTCGCGCGACATGTGCGCACAACATTGGTGGAAGAGGCTGGAAACTCCCGCGCCGATGCGGTTTACACCGTGTCGCCGACCCTGCCGGCGGGTGCGTTCGCGATAGATGCACAAACGACGGCAGAGGCCTGCCGTGAACAGGGACTTTCAGGGGTGTGACCACGGATGGCTGATTTCTTGATAACCCCGGCAGGGATCGCCCTGACCATCGCCGCCCAGTGTTTGCTGGTGATCGGCTTTGTCATGGTCAGCCTGTTGTTCCTTGTCTATGGCGACCGCAAGATCTGGGCCGCGGTCCAGATGCGGCGCGGCCCCAATGTCGTCGGGATGTTCGGCCTGTTGCAGACGGTGGCGGACGCCCTGAAATACGTGGTCAAGGAAATCGTGATTCCCGCGGGCGCGGATCGCACGGTGTTCCTGCTGGCGCCGATGATCTCCTTCGTTCTTGCGCTGATCGCGTGGGCCGTGATCCCGTTCAACGACACATGGGTTCTGGCCGATATCAACGTGGCGATCCTCTATGTCTTCGCGATCTCGTCGCTCGAGGTCTATGGCGTGATCATGGGCGGTTGGGCGTCGAACTCGAAATACCCGTTCCTGGGCAGCCTGCGGTCGGCGGCGCAGATGATTTCCTACGAGGTTTCCATCGGTCTGATCATCATCGGGGTGATCATTTCCACCGGCAGCCTGAATTTCGGCGCGATCGTCGCGGCGCAGGATACCGGCTGGGGCTTCTTCGGCTGGTACTGGCTGCCGCATCTGCCGATGGTGGCCCTGTTCTTCATCTCGGCCTTGGCCGAGACGAACCGCCCGCCCTTCGACCTTCCGGAAGCGGAATCGGAACTGGTGGCGGGGTATCAGGTGGAATACTCGTCGACGCCGTTCCTGTTGTTCATGGCGGGGGAATATATCGCGATCTTCCTGATGTGCGCGTTGATGACGCTTCTGTTCTTTGGCGGTTGGCTGTCGCCCATCCCGTTCATTCCTGATAGCCCGTTGTGGATGGTGGCGAAGATGGCGTTCTTCTTCTTCCTCTTCGCCATGGTGAAGGCGATCACGCCGCGCTACCGCTATGACCAGTTGATGCGGATCGGCTGGAAGGTGTTCCTGCCGTTTTCACTGGGCTGGGTCGTGTTCGTGGCCTTCATGGCGAAATTCGAACTCTTCGGCGGGCTTTATGCGCGCTATGCGATCGGAGGCTGAGATGACCCAGATGGACTGGAACCGGGCGACCAAGTACTTCCTGCTTCAGGATTTCATCAAGGGGTTCGGGCTTGGCATGAAGTATTTCTTCGCGCCCAAGGCCACGATCAACTATCCCCATGAAAAGGGGCCGCTTTCGCCGCGGTTCCGGGGCGAGCATGCCCTGCGCCGCTATCCGAGCGGCGAAGAGCGCTGTATCGCCTGCAAGCTCTGCGAGGCGATCTGTCCGGCGCAGGCGATCACCATCGATGCGGAACCCCGCGAGGATGGCAGCCGCCGCACCACGCGCTATGACATCGATATGACGAAGTGCATCTATTGCGGTTTCTGTCAGGAGGCCTGTCCGGTGGATGCGATCGTCGAGGGGCCGAATTTCGAGTTCGCCACCGAGACGCGCGAAGAGCTTTTCTATGACAAGGCCAAGCTTCTGGCGAATGGCGACCGGTGGGAAGCCGAGATCGCGCGGAACCTTGAACTGGATGCGCCGTACCGATGACCGATACTCCCCGCAACCCCTTTGCCGAGATGATGGCCATGGGCCAGGAATGGGCGCGTGCGATCAACCCGGCGCTGGAGCATTTCACGCCAAAGGGGTTCGAAGCGATGTTCCCCACCATGTCGAAGGACATGATGGAGACCTTCATGGGCAAGACCTTCAATCCCGAGGGGCTTGACGCCAAGACCAAGCTGCTTCTGACCCTGTCGGCCCTGACCATCATGGGGGCGCAGGCCGAGGCGCAGATCCGGATCACGGTGCGCCATGCGGTGGAGGCCGGGGCAACGAAGCAGGAAATCGCGGAAACCATCGGTATCGCCGGCATGTTCGGCGGCGTTCCGGCCATGTCGAAGGCCATGGAGCTTGCCCAGGACGTGATGGGCGCGGGCGGTGAGGAGACAGACACATGACGGCGGCGGCATTTGCATTCTACCTCTTCGCGTTCTCGACCATTGCGGGCGGGCTGTTCACCGTGATCAGCCGCAATCCTGTGCATTCGGTCCTGTGGCTGATCCTTGCCTTCCTGTCCTCGGCGGGCCTGTTCGTCCTCCTTGGGGCGGAGTTCGTGGCGATGCTTCTGATCATCGTCTATGTGGGCGCGGTTGCGGTCTTGTTCCTGTTCGTCGTCATGATGCTCGACGTGGATTTCGCCGAGCTGAAGGCGGAGATGGCGAAATACGTGCCGCTTGCGTTGTTGATCGGGGTGGTTCTTATCATGCAGTTGGGGATCGCATTCGGCGTCTGGCAGTTCGCCGAGGATGCCGAGCGGATGCGTGCGGCGGTGACGCCCGACGACATGCACAACACGCAGGCGCTGGGGATGCTGCTTTATGACAAGTACATCCTGCTGTTCCAGCTTGCGGGCCTGATCCTGCTGGTGGCGATGGTGGGCGCGATCGTGCTGACCCTGCGGCACCGGGTGGATATCAAGCGGCAGGACGTGCTGGCGCAGATGTACCGCGATCCGGCGACGGCGATGGAATTGAAGGACGTCAAACCGGGGCAGGGGCTTTGACCCAGTTCGCCCCCTTCCTGCCGCTTCTTGGCATCGTGGCACTGGTGATCGTGTCGGTGCAGCGGCGGCGGGACAAGAAGAAGAGATTCGAGGGACGGAAATGATCGGACTTGAACACTACCTGACGGTTGCGGCCGTTCTGTTCGTCATCGGGATCTTCGGGCTGTTCCTGAACCGCAAGAACGTGATCATCCTCCTGATGTCCATCGAACTGATCCTTCTGTCGGTGAACATCAACTTCGTCGCCTTCTCGTCCTTCCTGAACGATCTGGTGGGGCAGGTGTTCACGCTGTTCGTCCTGACCGTCGCCGCCGCCGAGGCCGCGATCGGCCTTGCCATCCTCGTCTGTTTCTTCCGCAACCGCGGCACGATCGATGTCGAAGACATCAACGTGATGAAAGGCTGATCCCATGGAAACGATCATCCTCTTTGCCCCGCTCGTAGGCGCGCTGATCTGTGGCTTTGGCTGGCGGATCATCGGCGAGCAGGGTGCGATGTGGACCTCGACGGGATTGTTGTTCCTGTCGGCCATCCTGTCGTGGATGGTGTTTCTGGGCTTTGACGGCGAGACCCAGCAGATCCAGATCCTGCGCTGGATCGAAAGCGGGTCGCTCAGCACCGACTGGGCGATCCGGCTGGACCGGCTGACCGCGATCATGCTGATCGTCATCACCACTGTGTCGGCGCTCGTGCATCTCTATTCCTTCGGCTACATGGCCCATGACGAGAATTTCCGCGAGGGCGAGGTCTATCGGCCGAGGTTCTTTGCGTATCTGTCGTTCTTTACATTCGCCATGCTGATGCTGGTGACCGCCGACAACCTTGTGCAGATGTTCTTTGGCTGGGAAGGCGTGGGCGTCGCGTCTTACCTTCTGATCGGGTTCTATTACCGCAAGCCAAGCGCCAATGCCGCCGCGATCAAGGCGTTCGTCGTGAACCGGGTGGGGGATTTCGGCTTCATGCTGGGGATCCTCGCGCTGTTCTTCCTGACGGATTCCATTGATTTCGACGTGATCTTTGCCGCGGCGCCCGAGCTGGCGGAGACGCAGTTGTCCTTCCTCTGGCGGGACTGGAATGCCGCCGAGCTGGTGGCGTTCCTTCTGTTCATCGGCGCCATGGGCAAGTCGGCGCAGTTGTTCCTGCACACATGGCTGCCCGATGCGATGGAAGGCCCGACGCCGGTGTCGGCGCTGATCCATGCCGCGACCATGGTGACGGCGGGCGTGTTCCTTGTCTGCCGGATGTCGCCGGTGATGGAATTCGCGCCCTATGCGACCGGGTTCATCGTGGCCATCGGTGCCTGTACGGCTTTCTTTGCGGCGACGGTGGGTCTTGTTCAGAACGACATCAAGCGCGTCATCGCCTATTCCACATGTTCGCAGCTTGGCTACATGTTCGTGGCCGCCGGGGTGGGTGTCTACAGCGTGGCGATGTTCCACCTGTTCACCCATGCCTTCTTCAAGGCGATGCTGTTTCTTGGCGCGGGCTCGGTGATCCATGCGATGCATCACGAGCAGGACATGCGGAACTATGGGGGCCTGCGCAAGAAGATCCCCTACACGTTCTGGGCGATGATGATCGGGACGCTGGCGATCACCGGGGTCGGCATTCCCGCGACGCTGTTCAAGCTCGGCGGTGTGCCGATCGGGTTCGCGGGCTTCCTGTCGAAGGATGCGGTGATCGAAAGCACCTTTGCCGCCGGAACAGGCGTGTCGACATTCGCCTTCTGGGCGCTGGTGATCGCGGCACTGTTCACCAGTTTCTATTCCTGGCGGCTGATGTTCATGACCTTTTATGGCGAGGCGCGGGGCAACAAGCATACCCATGAGCACGCCCATGAAAGCCCGATGACGATGATCGCGCCGCTTGGCGTGCTGGCCGTGGGTGCGGTCCTGGCGGGAATGGTCTGGTACAAGCCGTTCTTTGGCGACCATCACAAGGTCGAGGTGTTCTTTGGCATTCCCACGTCCGAGGTTCATGCGGCGGCCCCGGTCGATTTGCCCGGCGCGGCCCATGCGGCTGGCGAGACGACCGAAGGAGAGGGCCATGGCGAGGCCGCGGCGGGCGAGGGCCACGGCGATGCGGCGGCGGCACCCACGCGATGCCGGGTGAGGGCGCGATCTACATGGCGCCGGAGAACACGGTTCTGGACGATGCGCATCATGTGCCCGCATGGGTCATCTGGAGCCCGTTCATCGCGATGCTTCTGGGTCTCGGGACCGCCTATCAGTTCTATATCCGCAGGCCGGACCTGCCCGGAAAGCTGGCGGAGAGCCAGCGGCCTCTCTACCTGTTCCTGCTGAACAAGTGGTATTTCGACGAGATCTATGACGCGATCTTTACCCGGCCCGCAAAGGCGCTTGGCCGGTTCCTGTGGACGCGCGGCGATGGCAACGTGATCGATGGCGGCATCAATGGGCTGGCCATGGGCGTGATCCCGTACATCACGCGGCTCGCGGGCCGGGCGCAGTCGGGCTATGTGTTCACCTATGCCTTTGCCATGGTGCTGGGGGTCGTGGTCCTGATCACATGGATGACGATCGGCGGGGGGGCCGAATAATGGACAACCTTCTGTCGATCATCACCTTCGTGCCGCTGATCGCCGCGGCGATCCTCGGGTTCTTCCTGCGGGGTGACGACGAAGCGGCGCAGAAGAACGCCAAGTGGCTTGCGCTGATCGCCACCACCGCGACCTTTCTGTTGTCGATCTTCCTGATTGCCGGCTTCGACCCGCAGAACACGGGCTTTCAGTTCGTGGAAGAGCGCGCGTGGATCCTTGGCCTGAACTACAAGATGGGTGTGGACGGGATCAGCGTGTTGTTCGTCATGCTGACCACTTTCCTGATGCCGCTGGTGATCGCCTCCTGCTGGGATGTGACCTATCGGGTGAAGGAATACATGATCGCCTTCCTCGTGCTGGAAACGCTGATGATCGGCGTGTTCGTGGCGCTGGATCTGGTGCTATTCTACCTGTTCTTCGAGGCGGGGCTGATCCCGATGTTCCTGATCATCGGCATCTGGGGCGGCAAGGAACGGATCTATGCCTCGTTCAAGTTCTTCCTCTACACCTTCCTCGGGTCGGTGCTGATGCTGATCGCGATGATCGCGATGTATGTGGATGCGGGCAGCACCGATATTCCGACGCTGCTGAACCACCAGTTCGGGTCCGAGACGTTCAGCCTTCTGGGGATCCAGATCGTGGGCGGGGCGCAGACGCTGATGTGGATCGCTTTCTTTGCCAGCTTCGCGGTGAAGATGCCCATGTGGCCGGTGCATACATGGCTTCCGGACGCCCACGTGCAGGCCCCCACGGCGGGGTCGGTTGTGCTGGCGGCGATCCTGTTGAAGATGGGTGGCTATGGCTTCCTTCGGTTCAGCCTGCCGATGTTCCCGGTGGCCTCGGATATCCTGGCGCCCATGGTGCTGTGGCTGTCGGCCATCGCCATCGTCTATACCTCGCTGGTGGCGCTGGCGCAGAAGGACATGAAGAAGCTGATTGCCTATTCCTCGGTCGCGCATATGGGCTTTGTGACCATGGGGATCTTCGCGGCCAATCAGCAGGGGCTGGACGGTGCGATTTTCCAGATGATCAGCCATGGCTTCATCTCGGGTGCGTTGTTCCTATGCGTGGGCGTGATCTATGACCGGATGCACACCCGTGACATCGACGCCTATGGCGGCCTTGTGAACCGGATGCCGGCCTATGCGCTGATCTTCATGCTGTTCACCATGGCCAATGTGGGCCTGCCGGGAACCTCGGGCTTCATCGGGGAATTCCTGACGCTTCTGGGCGTGTTCCAGGTCAACACATGGGTCGCCGCCGTGGCGGCCACGGGTGTGATCCTGTCGGCGGCCTATGCGCTTTGGCTGTATCGCCGGGTCGTGATGGGCGACCTGATCAAGGAAAGCCTGAAGTCGATCACCGATATGGGCCGCCGCGAGCGGGCGATCTTCGCGCCCCTCGTGGTGATGACCCTTCTGCTGGGCGTCTATCCGAGCCTTGTGACCGATATCATCGGTCCCTCGGTGGGCGCGCTTGTCACCGATTATGAAACCGCGCTTGGTCGCTGCCGACACGCGGGTCGCCGGGAATTGAGGACCGATCATGACCTCCGCTGATTTCTCTGCCGTTCTGCCCGAGCTTGTGATCGCGGTCTTCGCGATGATGGCGCTTCTGTTCGGGGTCTATACGGGCAAGGACAGGACCGCGCCGATGCTGGTCTGGACCACCTCGGGGCTGTTCGTGCTGGTCGCGGTCTGGATCGGCATCGCCGGGCAGGGAACCACGGCGGCCTTCGACGGCATGTTCGTCGACGATGCGTTTTCGCGCTTTCGCCAAGGTCATGATCCTTCTGGCCGCGGCGGCCATTCTGGTGATGAGCGAAGGCTACATGGCCCGGCGCAACCTGTTGCGGTTCGAATACCCGATCCTGATCGCGCTGTCGGCGGTGGGCATGATGGTCATGGTATCGGCCGGGGACCTGATGACGCTCTACATGGGGCTGGAGCTTCAGTCACTTGCGCTTTACGTGGTCGCGAGCCTGCGGCGCGACAGTGCGAAATCGACCGAGGCCGGTCTGAAATACTTCGTCCTGGGGGCGCTGTCGTCGGGCATGCTGCTTTATGGCGCGTCGCTGACCTATGGATTTGCGGGAACGACCCAGTTCGCGGGGATCATCGCGGTGGTGAACGCGGGCGAGATCCCGCTGGGCCTTCTGTTCGGTCTGGTGTTCCTGATCACGGGCCTTGCGTTCAAGGTCTCGGCAGTGCCGTTCCACATGTGGACGCCCGATGTCTATGAAGGGTCACCGACGCCGGTCACGGCCTTTTTCGCGACTGCCCCAAAGGTTGCCGCAATGGCGCTGTTTCGCCCGCGTGGTGCATGATGCGTTCGGCGGTGTGGTCGCGGACTGGCAGCAGATCCTGGCGCTTCTGTCGGTCCTGTCGATGTTCCTTGGCGCCGTGGCCGCGATCGGGCAGCGCGATATCAAGCGGCTGATGGCCTATTCGTCGATCGCGCATATGGGCTATGCCCTGATGGGGCTCGCGGCGGGCACGGCATTCGGCGTGCAGGCGATGCTGGTCTATATGGCGATCTACGTGACGATGAACGTGGGCACCTTCGCCTTCATCCTTTCGATGGAGCGGGACGGACAGCAGGTGACCGATATCGCCAGCCTGAACCTGTATGCCCGGACAAGTCCGGCGCGGGCGCTGGCGATGCTGGTGCTGTTGTTCAGCCTTGCGGGCGTGCCGCCGCTGGTGGGCTTCTTCGGCAAATATTACGTGCTGCTGGCCGCGGTCGAGGCGGATATGGCGTGGCTTGCGGTGGCGGGTGTCGTGGCCTCGGTGATCGGGGCGTTCTATTACTTGCGCCTTGTCTACCTGATGTATTTCGGGGAGGAACGGGACGGGCTCGATGCCGGAGGGTCGCCAATTCTCGGTGCCTTCCTGATGGGGAGCGCCGCGATCATGGTTCTGGGGGTCATCAACCTGTTCGGCGTCGAGGCCCTTGCGGCCGCCGCCGCAGCGACCCTTGTCAACTGACCTTTGGCCCGGTGGCTATGACCGGATCGTCCTGCGGTCCGTCGACAGCACGAATGCGGAAGCGGTGCGGATCGCATCCCGCCTGGCACGGCCCACATGGATCCTGGCGCATCATCAGACCGCGGCCCGCGGGCGGCGGGGCAGGGCATGGGCCAATCCGCCGGGAAATTTCGCAGCCACCCTTGTGATGCGGCCGGGCGGTGTGCCCGCCTGGGCGGCCTTGCGATCGTTCCTTGCCGCCAACGCGCTTTACGAGACATTGGCGATGTATGCCCCGCGCGATCTTCTGGCGCTGAAATGGCCGAACGATGTGCTTCTGGATGGGCGGAAGGTGGCGGGGATCCTGCTGGAGAGTGCCGGGAATTCCACCCAGGTGGATTGGCTGGCGATCGGGATCGGGGTGAACCTGATCCGCGCGCCCGAAGGCCGAGCCCGACGCGGCCTTTGCCCCCATCGCCCTGCGCGATGTCACCGGTGAGTCGGTGGATGCGACGGATTTCCTGTCGATCCTTGCAGGACATTACGCGACCGAGGAACTGGTTCTGGAGCGGCTGGGGTTCGACGCGATCCGGCAGGACTGGCTGGCGCGGGCCGCGAAGCTGGGCGAGGAAATCACGGCGCGGACCGGCAACCGCTCGGTCACCGGGATCTTCGACACGGTGGACGAGGATGGTCAGCTCGTGCTGATTACCGGCACCGGACCCGTGCGCATCCCGGCGGCGGATATCTATTTCTGAAAGGGCAAAGTCATGCTTCTGGCCATTGACTGCGGCAACACCAACACGGTCTTCGCGATCTGGGACGGGACCGAGTTTCTTGCCACCTTCCGCGCCTCGACCGAATGGCAGCGTACGGCGGACCAGTATTACGTCTGGCTGTCGACGCTTATGGCGCACAAGGGTCTGAAGATGGAGATCGACGAGGTGATCATCTCGTCCACGGTGCCGCGCGTCGTGTTCAACCTTCGGGTTCTGGCGGACCGCTATTTCAACACGCGGCCCCTTGTGGTGGGCAAGCCCGAATGTCTTTTGCCCGCGCCGCCGCGCGTGGATGCGGGCACGCAGGTCGGCCCCGACCGGCTGGTCAATACCGCGGGCGCGTTCGACCGGCATGGCGGGAACCTTATCGTCGTGGATTTCGGGACCGCGACGACCTTTGACGTGGTGGATGTGGACGGCGCCTATGTGGGCGGGGTGATCGCGCCGGGGGTGAACCTGTCGCTGGAGGCACTGCATCAGGCGGCGGCGGCGCTGCCCCATGTCGACATCTCGAAACCGCAAACGGTGATCGGCACCAATACCGTGGCCTGCATGCAGTCGGGCATCTTCTGGGGCTATATCGGGCTTGTGCGTGAAATCTGCGCGCGTATACGGGCCGAACGCGGAAGCGAGATGCAGATCATCTCGACCGGCGGTCTTGCGCCGCTCTTTCAACAGTCCGAGGCGCTGTTCGATGCGTTCGAGGACGATCTAACGATGCATGGGCTGACCATCATCCACAAATACAACAAGGACAGGCAAGCGGCATGAGCAGCGACAGGCTGATTTATCTTCCCCTTGGAGGCGCGGGGGAGATCGGGATGAATTGCTATGTCTACGGCTATGGGCCGGCGGACAAGGAGCGGCTGATCGTCGTCGATCTGGGCGTGACATTCCCCGATATGGACAGCACGCCGGGCGTCGATCTGATCTTTGCCGATATCCAATGGCTGGCCGAGCGGGCCGACCGGATCGAGGCGATCTTCATCACCCATGCGCATGAGGATCACGTGGGCGCGGTGGGCCATCTCTGGGGCCGGCTGCGGGCGAAGATCCATGCGCGGCGGTTCACGGCCAATATCGCGCGACGCAAGATGGACGATCAGGGCCATGATCGCGCTGGAGGTTCTGACCGCCGAGCCTTGGCCGAGCCAGGTCAGCGCGGGGCCGTTCAAGGTGGGGTTCCTGCCGGTGTCGCATTCGATCCCCGAAGCCTCGGCGCTGGTGATCGATACGCCCGCGGGGCGGATCGTGCATACCGGCGATTTCAAGATCGACGAGACCCCGGTGGTGGGCGAGGCCTTCGACCGCGCGCTTGTGGGCGGATGTGGCGAAGGGCGGCGTTCGCGCGCTTGTCTGCGATTCCACCAATGTCTTTTCGCCGCATCCCGGCCGGTCCGAGGCAAGCGTGGGCGCGAATATCGAGGCGCTGGTGGCAGAATGCGCCGCGCATGGTGGTGGCGACGACGTTCGCGTCGAACATCGCGCGGGTCAAGACACTGGCGGAAGCCGGCAAGCGGGCGGGCCGGTCGGTCTGTCTTCTGGGGCGGGCGATGCGGCGGATGATCGAGGCGGGCGTGGAAAGCGGTGTTCTGACCGATTTCCCGACGACCGTCAGCCCGGACGAGGCCGTCGAGCATCCGCGCGAGAACCTGATGCTGATCGTGACCGGCAGTCAGGGCGAACGCCGCGCGGCCTCGGCCCAGCTGGCGCGCGGGAAATATCAGGGGCTGACGCTGGCGGAGGGCGACCTGTTCCTGTTCTCGTCCAAGACGATCCCCGGAAACGAGGTGGGCGTCGCGCGTATCATGAACAATTTCAGCGAGATGGGCGTTGACGTGGTGGATGGCAGCGACGGGCATTACCATGTCTCGGGCCATGCCAACCGGCCCGATCTGGAAGAGATGCATGGGCTGGTCAAGCCGAAGATGGTGATCCCGATGCATGGCGAACATCGGCATCTGCGCGAACATGCGCGTCTTGCCGAAGCGGGCGGGCATTGCCAGCGCGATTGCGCCCAATGGCACCATTCTGGACCTGACGGGCGACACCCCGTCGGTCGTTGGCTATGTCGAGGCCTCGCGCACCTATCTGGACGGGCTGATGCGGATCGGCGCGATGGACGGCGTCGTGCGCGACCGGATCCGGATGGCGCTGAATGGCCATGTGGTGGTGACGCTGATCGTCGACGAGGGCGGCGAGCCCTTGGGCGATCCGTGGTGCGACCTGATGGGGCTGCCCGAGACGGGCGTTTCGAACGCGCCGCTGGTGGATGTGCTGGAAGAGGACCTGTCGCAGTTCATCGGGCGGGCGAAGGCCAAGACCCTGTCGAACGACGAGGAGCTGGAGAAGGAAATCCGGCGGATCGTGCGCCAGACCAGCCAGAACGAAATCGGGAAGAAGCCCGAAGTCACGGTGGTGATCAGCCGCTTGGGCTGATCCCGCCGGTTGCATGCAGAATCTAGTTAGGCAGAGCCGGGGCTGGTGAGCCGGATCTAGCTTGCCATCCGTTCTTCGAAGCTCTTTTCGATGAAGCTGGGCAGGTGGTCGCCCATGCCGACGACGCGGTTGTCGCCGCCGCGATCGCCGTCCCGCCTGTCGCCGCCGCGATCATTGTCGCGGTTGCGGCCGCCACGTCCCCGGTTCCGGGGTGCGCGTTCCGCCCGCTCTTCGGCGGCTGGCGTTTCGGCTGCCTTGGCGGTGGTGTCTTCGATTTCAGTCTTGGCCTCTGCGGCTTCGGCCGGGGCGTCGTCCTGCCTGCGGGAGCGCCCGCGCGACCGGCTGCGGCGCGGCTTGTCGTCCTGCGGCCGTTTCGGCCTCGGGCGTTTCGGCGGTCTCGCCGCCGGAGGTCGCAAGGGGGTTGTCGCCGCGCGGGATCGCCTTGGCGATCAGCCGTTCGATCGCGTCGAGGTTCTTTTCGTCCTGCGGCGCGCAGATCATCATCGCCTTGCCGTCGCGGCCGGCGCGGCCGGTGCGGCCGATCCGGTGCACGTAATCCTCGGCATGGCTGGGCACGTCGAAATTGAACACGTGGCTGACGGCCGGAATGTCGAGGCCGCGGGCGGCCACATCGGAGGCCACGAGAAAGCGCAGCGACCCGTCGCGGAACCCGTCAAGCGTGCGCGTGCGCTGGGACTGCTCCAGATCGCCATGGATCGGCGCGGCGTCATAGCCGTATTTCTTGAGGCTTTTCGCGACGATATCCACATCGGTCTTGCGATTGCAGAAGATGATGGCGTTGGTGCATTTGTCGCCTTCGGCGTCGATCATCGCGCGCAGCAGGGCGCGTTTCTCGCTGGCCGCGCGGTCGCGGCGCGACGCGCGGAACATGACGACCGATTGTTCGATGGTCTCGGATGCCGTGGCCTGACGGGCCACCTCGATCCGCGCGGGGGTGGAGAGGAAGGTGTTGGTGATCCGCTCGATCTCGGGCGCCATGGTGGCCGAGAAGAACAGCGTCTGGCGCGTGAAGGGCGTCAGGTTGAAGATGCGTTCGATATCGGGGATGAACCCCATGTCGAGCATCCGGTCGGCCTCGTCCACCACCATGATCTCGACGCCGGTGAGCAGAAGCTTGCCGCGTTCGAAATGATCGAGCAGGCGGCCCGGCGTGGCGATCAGGACGTCGACGCCCCGGTCGATCAGGATATCCTGTTCCTTGAAGCTGACGCCGCCGATCAGCAGCGCCTTGGTCAGTTTGACATGCTTGGAATAGGTATCGAAATTCTCGGCCACCTGCGCGGCCAGTTCCCGCGTCGGGCAGAGAACAAGACTGCGCGGCATGCGGGCGCGGGCGCGGCCGCGGGCGAGCTTGCAGATCATCGGCAGCGTGAAGCTGGCGGTCTTGCCGGTTCCGGTCTGGGCGATGCCCAGCACGTCCCGGCCTTCCAGCGCGGGGGGAATGGCGCCTGCCTGAATCGGGGTCGGCGTCTCATAGCCCGCCTCTTCGACGGCTTTCAGTACTTTCGGGGACAGATTTAGGTCTGCAAACTTCGTCATAAACGTCCGTGAGTTACGGACCGCTTGTAGGCCCGTCGGCTGCGAGGCTTGGGGCCCGGATGGCCGCAACTTATACACAAGTCGCCTCTTAAGGCCTTCGACCTACAATGTTTGCTGCGACGGGTCAATGTGAGTGAATACTTTGCACCTGCGGCAAGATGGACGGGACGCGGGATCGACAGTTCGTTTCTTATCGAGAGACAATGAATGCATCCTGTACATACTGTCTCGGATCTCCGGGGCACTCTCTTGAGAATGGCGCGGCGGGCCGGAGAACTGCCCGGGTGGCGGGCGGGGCATGGGGTGTCGCTGCGGTGCAGAAGGCGGCGGTGTTCCAGTCCGGGCGAGGTGGCCGGAATTCGGCGCACAGATTTATCCACAAACCGGCGATGACACCCCGTGGCGTCGATTGGGGCGCAGGGCCGGTCGGGCAGGCATTCATGGGTTATTGTCAGCCAACCGTGGGAAATCGGGTGATCTGAGCCAGGATTGTATGCGAGGGCCCGGAGGTCCGCCACATTCCCGCCCAGATTCTCTGTAAAGTTCAGGACAATCATGCTGCAACGAGGAGACTGTCATGTCCTCTTCCCTCCAGAACCTGCCGGGTCACCGGATGGCGCCGGATGCCGATCAGGGATCGCTCCTTTTGGAGTTGTTCCCGTTCCTGCCCGATGCATTTACCGGGCCGATGCCGATCTATGTGACGATCGGGTTGCTTTACGTTGTGATTTCGCGGGCAGAGCGCAAGAGACGGCGTCGGAAGCAGCGGGAAAACGGCCCCGCCGTTCCATCGACAGAGGCGCTCATCCGACCCGAATTGCAGACCGTCGGAATCAATCCGCGCCTTGGCGCTCACGGCGGCCATTGGGGCGACGGATAGGCGCCGCCGCATCGGATCGCGCCGCAAAGTTCTGATAAGACGACGAATTCATCTTCGATTCACCTAGATTGCCACCCGGTTTTTGCCATTATCGGGTGCAATCATGGATTTTGGGGGCGTTTGTTGAGTGAAACGCCATGTTTATTCCTTCTGTAACGAAGGTGTATGCGCCCGGATACGAGCCGGACTTCATCTCAGATGTCTTTGATTTCATCGGAGTCCAGATCTTGGGTATCCCGGGCATGCCCGCGCTTCTGACCGGATCAGCGATCATGTATTATGTGATGACCCGCACCTCGCGCCGAACCGGTCGCTCGGATTCTGGTCAGTCGGGTCTGGATTTCGGCGCGGCGATGCGGCCGGGATCGACCCGAAAGCGGCATATCGTCTGGCGGATCCTGCGGCTGGGGGTCGAGTAGACACCCCGGTCCCGGATTTCGTCAGACCATCATTTCCTTGGTCGCCGAGAGCGTCAGGTCGGGATAATCCCGCACGATCCGGTCGATATCCCATTGCAGCCGGGTGAGATAGACCGTGTCGCCATCGTTGTCATGGGCGATATGGCCCTTGTTGGCATTCACGAATGCCTCGACCTTGGCCTTCGGGCCGGTGACCCAGCGGGCGGAGGTGAATTGCGACGGTTCGAACCGCACCGGCAGCCCGTATTCAAGTTCGATCCGGCTTGCCAGAACCTCGAATTGCAACTGCCCGACGACGCCGACGATGAAGCCCGCGCCGATCATCGGCTTGAAGATCTTGGCAGCGCCTTCCTCGGCGAACTGCATCAGCGCCTTGTCCAGATGTTTGGCCTTCATCGGGTCGCCCGCGCGGACGTTCTGGAGGAGTTCGGGGGCGAAAGAGGGGATGCCGGTCACGCGGATCGCCTCGCCCTCGGTCAGGGTGTCGCCGATGCGCAATTGCCCGTGGTTCGGGATGCCGATGATGTCGCCCGCCCAGGCCTCTTCGGCAAGTTCGCGGTCGGAGGCCAGAAACAGCACGGGGTTCGAGACCGCCATGGGCTTTTTCGTGCGCACATGCGTGAGTTTCATGCCACGGGTGAAATGGCCCGAGGCGAGGCGGAGGAATGCCACGCGGTCGCGGTGCTTGGGGTCCATGTTGGCCTGCACCTTGAAGACGAAGCCCGCGACCGTGGTCTCTTCGGGGGCGACCTGACGGGGTTCGGCCGATTGCGGCTGTGGCTCGGGGCCGTAGGTGCCGATCCCGTCCATCAGTTCCTTGACGCCGAACGAGTTGATCGCCGAGCCGAACCAGATCGGGGTCAGCGTCCCGTCGAGAAACGCCTGACGGTCGAAGGGCGGAAGAAGTTCGCGCGCCATCTCGATGTCATCGCGGAGTTTTTCCAGAAGGTGAGCGGGAACATGCTCTGCCAGTTTCGGGTCGTCGAGCCCGGCGATCTTGATCGAATCCGCCACCGTGTTGCGGTCGGCCCGATCCATCAGCTCCAGCCGGTCGTTCAGCATGTCGTAGCAGCCAAGGAAATCGCGGCCGACGCCGATCGGCCACGAGGCCGGGGTCACGTCGATCGCGAGGTTCTCCTGGATCTCGTCTATGATTTCAAAGGTATCGCGGCTTTCCCGGTCCATCTTGTTGCAGAAGGTCAGGATCGGCAGGTCGCGCAGCCGGCAGACCTCGAACAGTTTACGCGTCTGGCTTTCGACGCCCTTTGCCCCGTCGATCACCATGATCGCCGAATCCACGGCGGTGAGCGTGCGATAGGTATCCTCGGAGAAATCCGAGTGGCCGGGGGTGTCCACGAGATTGAAGCGGAACTTGCCGAAATCGAATGACATGGCAGAGGCCGAAACCGAGATGCCCCGATCCTTCTCCATCTGCATGAAATCCGAGCGGGTGCGCCGCGCCTCGCCCTTCGCGCGGACCTGGCCGGCCATCTGGATCGCGCCGCCGTAGAGCAGGAATTTCTCGGTCAGCGTCGTCTTGCCCGCATCCGGATGCGAGATGATGGCAAAGGTCCGTCGCCGCGCAATTTCGGGCGGCAGGGAGGAGGCGTTATGAGAGCGATCGAGCATGGGGCGCATATAGCGGCGGGGGGATGGGAATGGAAGGAGGCATCAGTGTTTGGCGGTTTCCGGAAATGGGCGCATAATGGGCCGATGGCACGGGAACCCAAGGAGGATTGTCCAATGCCTGATACCAGAGAGATCGCCGAGGCGCTGGTCGGCCATTGCCGCGCCCATACCGAGGCGGAAGGATTGGCCACGCTTTATGCGAAAGACGCCGAATCCATAGAAGCGAATGCCATGCCCGACGGGTCTCGTGTCTCCAGGGGGATCGAGGCGATCGAAGGAAAGCATGAGTGGTGGGCGCAGAATTTCGACGTGCATTCGAGCGAGGTGGATGGGCCCTATATCCACGACAACCGTTTCGCGGTCATGTTCACCATGGATGTGACAGAAAAAGCCAGCGGGTCACGTTGGAAGATGAGCGAGATCGGTCTTTACACCGTTGAAGACGGCAAGATCGCGAGAGAGGAATTCTTTCAGGCGCCGATGCCGGGCTGAGCCTTTTCCCGGCGCGCCCGCAGTGCTAGTTCCCCCCGAACAGTCAAGGGAGAGCGTTATGGATCTGGGAATTGCGGGGAAATGGGCGGTGGTTTGCGCAGGCTCCAAGGGGCTTGGCCGCGGGTGCGCCGAGGCGCTGGCCGGGGAGGGCGTGAACCTTGTCATCAACGCGCGCGGTGCCGAAGCGCTTGCCGCAACGGCGGCCGAGATTCGCGCCGCGCACGGGGTGGAGGTGATCGAGGTCGCCGGCGATATCACCACCGATGCGGTGCGACGCGCCGTGGTCGATGCCGCGCCGCAGGTGGATATTCTGGTGACCAACGCCGGCGGTCCGCCGCCGGGGATTTGGTCGGACTGGAGCCGCGACGATTTCATCAAGGCGATGGATGCCAACATGCTGACGCCCATCGCGCTGATGCAGGCGACCCTGCCGGGGATGATCGACCGGGGCTGGGGCCGGGTGGTGAACATCACCTCTGGCTCTGTGAAGGCGCCGATCCCGCAGCTTGGCCTGTCGAACACGGCACGGACCGGGTTGACCGGTTTCGTGGCCGGGACCGCGCGGCAGGTGGCGGGCAAGGGTGTTGTGATCAACAACCTCCTCCCGGGCATTCATGCGACCGATCGGGCGGATACGCTGGATGGGCCTGTTGCGAGCGCCAAGGGTATCACGATCGAAGAGGCGCGCGCGCTACGTTTCGCGACGATCCCCGCGGGACGCTACGGGACGCCGGCCGAGTTCGGCGCGGCCTGTGCGTTCCTGTGTTCGCAGTATTCGGGCTTCATGGTCGGGCAGAATGTTCTGCTGGACGGGGGGGCGATCAACGCGACGATCTGATCCGATGCGCCGGGTCAGAGGGGGCTGGACGAGGCGCGGTGCGGCTGATACCCCGCAAATCCGATAGTTTCCATCGGGAATACGGGCGTGAACGCAAAGACACCACGGCTTGAGATCAGGGGCCTTGGCCGCCGGTTTGGCGGGCGCGATGTCGTGCGGGATGTGTCGCTGTCGGTGATGCCGGGTCAGGTGACCTGTCTTCTTGGGCCGTCGGGCTGCGGAAAATCCACGACGCTGCGGCTTGTGGCGGGTGTCGACCGGCAGGATAGCGGCGAAATTCTTGTGGATGGTCAGGTGGTTGCGGGACCCGACCGGCATGATCCGCCTGAGCTGCGCGGGGTCGGCCTGATGTTTCAGGACTTTGCGTTGTTTCCGCATCTGAGCGTGGAAGACAATGTGGGGTTCGGCCTTTCGGGAAGCCGTGCGGCGAAGCGGCCGCGGGTGATGGAGCTTCTGGAGCGGGTGCATCTGGCGGGCTATGCGGACAAGTATCCCCATGAGCTTTCGGGGGGCGAACAGCAGCGTGTGGCGCTGGTCCGGGCGGTGGCGCCGCGGCCCAAGGTCATGCTGATGGACGAGCCGTTTTCGGGCCTCGACAATCGGCTGCGCGACGGCATTCGCGACGAGACGCTGGACATCCTGAAGGAAGAGGGCACGGCGGTTCTGCTGGTCACCCACGAGCCGGAAGAGGCGATGCGGATGGCCGATGAGATCGCCCTGATGCGCGCCGGAAAGATCGTGCAGCAGGGCGCGCCCTATAACGTCTATAATGCCCCGGCGGACAGAATGGCGGCGGCGTTTTTCAGCGATATCAACGTGATACGCGGGGTCGTGAATGGCGCCCTGACGGATACGCCCTTTGGTCAGTTCCTTGCGCCGGGCGTGCCGGACGGGACGGAAGTGGAAATCGTGATCCGGCCGCAGCACCTTCGGATCGACTTTGACCGGCAGGGCAAAGGCCCCAACCCGACGCCGCAGGACGGGACGCCGGCGCGGGGTGTGGTGGAGCGGTCGCGGTTCATCGGGAACGAGAGCCTTGTGGAGTTCCGGATGGATTACGACGGGTCGATCCTGAAGGCGGCGGTGCCGTCGGTGTTTTTGCCGAAGCCGGGCATGGTGTTGTGGCTGATGATCCGGCGCGAACGGTGCTTTGTCTTTCCGGTGCGTGCGCAGGACCCCGCAAATCGCGATTAACGCGATGAAATCGCCGGATTTCATCGATGTGCAAACCATGTGTATTTGATGTGTATTTCATGCGCATGGGGCGTGGAAAATCGCCCGGATTAACGCGGAGCCCGGTGGGTCAGGCGCGTTCGTCCTTCGGCGAGGCCATCACGACATAGGTGGTAAGCGCGGTGACCTGTGGCAGGGTGCCCAGGGTTTCGGCGTGGAACACCTTGTAGGCGGGAAGGTCCGCCACCTCGACCCGAAGCAGGTATTCGACCGATCCGGTGATGTTGTGGCATTCGCGCACTTCGGGCGCGCGGGCCATGGCGGCCTCGAACGCGTCCTGCGAGGGCTTGGTGTGGTTGTTGAGCGCAACGGCGATATAGGCGGTAAAGCCGGTTCCGAGCTTGGCGCGGTCGAGTGTTGCGCGGTAGCCCGTGATGACGCCCGAACGTTCCAGGTCCTGCACCCGGCGCAGGCAGGCCGAGGGCGAGAGGCCGATCCGGTCTGCGAGGGCCAGATTCGACAGGCGTCCGTCGCGGGACAGTTCGTGCAATATCCGTTCGTTTATCGCGTCCAGTTTCGTCATATGTTGTGAAATATCCCCGAAAACGATGAAGATCGCAATTTCATATGCGATATTTCCGCAGATGGTTGCGGCATGATGCTTGACTCCGCCCTTGCCCTTGCAGGCTTTGCCCTTGTCACCTCGATCACTCCGGGGCCGAACAACCTGATGCTGATGGCGTCGGGGGTGAACTTCGGGATTCGCCGGACCCTGCCGCATATGCTTGGGGTCGCGCTTGGGTTCGTGTTCATGGCGGTGCTGGTGGGGCTTGGGCTGATGCGGCTGTTCGATGCATGGCCGCCGGTCTACACGGTGCTGAAAGTCGCAAGCGTCGCGTATCTTCTTTATCTGGCTTGGAAAATCGCCAATGCGGCGGCACCCCGTGAGGGTGCGGCCCGGGGCGATCCGCTGACGTTCCTGCAGGCGGCGGCGTTTCAATGGGTCAATCCGAAAGCCTGGGCCATGGCGCTGAGCGCGATCACCGTCTATGCGCCGGACCGGTCGGTGACCGGGGTTCTGGCGGTGGCGTTCCTGTTCGGCGTGGTGAACCTGCCCTCCGTGGGGCTCTGGGCGCTGGCGGGGCAGGGATTGCGCCGGTATCTGGCCGATCCGCGCTGGCTTCGGCTGTTCAACTGGTCGATGGCGGTGCTTCTGGTCGGCTCGATGTTGCCGATGTTGTGATTGGCACTGCCATTTCCGAAAAATCCCCCTAAATAACGGTAAGACGTCAACTATTCCATTTACCCAGTGACGTCCTGTCCGCTTGGCGGGCGGTCCCCATCCCAATCCCCCTCGGGATGGGGACCAAAACCGGGGCCGGTTTGCAGGTAGTCGTCGAGACTGATGCCGGGTTCGTTCAGGAACAATTCCGGCAGGGGTTTAAGCCGAGCGATGCGGTCGAGCCGGAACATGCGGAAGGCACCGCGCAATTCGCACCATGCACCCAGCGTCCAGGCCCGTCCCCAGTATTCGATCTGCATCGGGCGGATCGTGCGGGTCGTGGTGGTGCCGTTCGAGAGATAGTCGATGCGGAGTTTCTGGCGCGCGCGGATTGCGCCGCGCAGAGGGGCGAGATGGCCCAGCCCGCGCGCCGCGGCCGGCGTGTTGGTGGGAAAGGTCCAGCCCTGCGGCGGCCCGTCGCGGTCGATCGGCAGATGGGCGTCAAGCTTGTCCGCCAGCGTGCGGGCGGCGCCGCGCAGCTCTTCGTCGGCGGCCTGCGTGACCACGGCAAGGCCGAGGTGCAGGACCTCGAGCTCGGTCATCGAAAGCGCGAGTTGCGGCAGGAGGACCGGGGCGTCCAACCTGTAACCCGCGCCGCGAGTGCCGGTTATCGCGATGCCCGAGGCCGCGAGGGTCTCGATATCGCGGTAGATGGTGCGCTGGGCGACCTGGAGCCGGGCCGCCAGATCGGCGGCGCGCCAGAGCCGCCCGTCGCGCAGGAGGGCAAGGAGGCGGAGCAGGCGGTCTGATCGGTTCATCGCGCGGGATCTCTTGGCCGATTCGGGGGATCGTGTGCCACAACTGACATGAATCTGTCAGTTGTGGAAGGCGCAGCCCGGCGCGGCCGGCAATTTCGGGAGCCTGGGCCGGGAAACGTGCATTCGGGCTTTCCCCCTCTCCGGCAAGCGCCTAAAACGCTTCGGTGTTTCATGGCGGGGCGAGCCCGCAAAGGGAGAGTTTCATGCTCAACAATATCGGCCTTCCCGGCCTTCTGCTGATCGCAATCGTCGTTCTGGTCCTGTTCGGGCGGGGCAAGATCTCGTCGCTCATGGGCGAGGTCGGCAAGGGGATCACCGCGTTCAAGAAGGGCGTGGATGATGGCAAGAAAGAGATCGAGGATCAGGTAGAGGCGGCGCGCGACGTGACGCCCGAGGACGAGAAAGACAAGGTCTAGACCACCGCACCCCAGGGGGTAATCGTCCATGTTCGACATCGGTTTCATGGAGCTGCTGGTGATCGGCATCGTTGCGCTGATCGTTGTCGGCCCGAAGGACCTTCCGGGCATGTTCCGGACGCTGGGGCGGTTCACCGCCAAGGCGCGGGGCATGGCGCGCGAGTTCCAGCGGGCGATGAACGATGCGGCGGACGAATCGGGGATGAAGGACGCGGCCAGCACGTTGAAGGGGGTCACCAGTCCGAAATCCATGGGGCTTGATTCGCTGAACAAGGCCGCCGACAGTTTCGAGAAGTGGCAGCCCGGAAAATCGGCGGCTGCCGCACCCAAGACCACGGGCAAGAAGGCCGATACCGGGCTGAAGGCGCCGGACACCCATGCCGCCAAGCTGCGCGAAGAGCAGGCGGCGAAGGCCAAGCAGATACAAGGCGAGACCGCGGCACGGCCGGCGCAGGCCAAGGCGCCTGCGGGCGCGCGTGCGCCATTCCAGCCCGCGCCGCCGCCCGAGACCGAGCCTCATCGCCCGGTGCGCGGCCCCGCCGCAAAGAACATGCCGGTGAAGAAGCGCCCCGCGCGCCCGGCAAAGAAGGGTCGATAGGATGTCGGAGACACCGTCTGACGAGATCGAAGACAGCTCTGCCCCGCTGATCGAGCATCTGGCGGAGTTGCGGACCCGGATCATCCGGTCGGTGCTGGCCTTCCTTCTGGGGATCGTACTGGCCTTTACCGTGGCCGAACCGATCCTTCAGTTCCTGCTGGTGCCGATCGAGGATACGCTGCGTACCCTTGGAGACCCGTCGCCAACGCTGCAATACACCAGCCCGCAGGAATACCTGTTCACGCTGTTCCGCATCTCCATGGTGTTCGGGTTCGCGCTGGCCTTCCCGGTGATCGCGCACCAGATGTGGCGGTTCGTGGCGCCGGGGCTGTACCGCACCGAGAAGGCCGCGTTCCTGCCGTTCATCATCGCCTCGCCGATCATGTTCCTGTTGGGCGCGTCGTTTGCGCATTTCATCGTGACGCCGCTGGCGATGGCGTTTTTCCTTGGCTTTGCCGATGTGTCTTCGATCTTTGCCAACCTGATGTCGGGCGGGGTCGAGCAGTTGCCGGTGGACGCGGCGGTGGTGCCGGAGACCGACGAGGGCGTGCGCATCACCTTCTTCGGCAAGGTCAACGAGTCGCTGGATATCACGCTGAAATTCATCATGGCCTTCGGGCTTTGCTTTCAGTTGCCGGTGCTTCTGACGCTGATGGGCAAGGCGGGGCTGGTGTCGGCGCGGGGCCTGTCGTCGATGCGGAAATATGCGATGGTGGCGATCCTCGTGCTGGCCGCGCTGGTGACGCCGCCCGATGTGATCACCCAGCTGATCCTGTTCACGGCGGTCTACGGTCTCTACGAGATCTCGATCCAGCTTGTGAAGATGGTCGAGCGGAAGCGGACGCGGCAGTTGCGCGAAGAGGGAATCCTTGGCGAGGACGAGGACCTGTATTCCGAATTCGATGATGACGAGGACCCGGCGGAAGAGGACGCCAAGACGTGACCGACCCGCTGGAGCGTATTGCCGGCGCGCTGGAACGGATCGCGCCGGCGCCGATTGCCGCGCCGGATATCGGGGCGTCGGACGCCTTTGTCTGGCACACCGGGCCTGACCGGCTGAGCCCGGTGGCGCGGGTCAACCGGGTGGACCTTCCGCTGTTGCTGGGGATCGACCGGTCTCGCGACACGCTTCTGTCCAATACGCTGCAATTCGCGCGGGGGCTGCCTGCCAATAACGCGCTTCTCTGGGGCGCGCGGGGGATGGGAAAATCCTCGCTCGTGAAGGCGGTTCATGCGGAGGTCGTGGCGCAGGGTCTGGCGCTCAAGATCGTCGAGGTTCAGCGGGAGGACCTTCCGTCGATCGGGCGGCTTCTGGGGATCCTGAGGGCGTCAGAGGCGCGGTTCCTGCTGTTCTGTGACGACCTGTCGTTTTCCCATGACGACGAGCATTACAAGTCGCTGAAGGCGGTTCTGGATGGCGGGATCGAGGGGCGGCCGGAGAACGTGGTGTTCTATGCCACGTCGAACCGGCGGCACCTGATGCCACGCGACATGATCGAGAACGAGCGGTCCTCGGCGATCAGCCCGTCGGAGGCGACGGAGGAGAAGGTATCGCTGTCGGACCGGTTCGGCCTGTGGCTCGGCTTTCATCCATGCAGTCAGGACGAATACCTTGCGATGATCCGGGGCTATTGCGATGCCTTCGGGATCGCGATCGACGACGCGACACTGCGCGCCGAAGCGATCGAATGGCAGGCCACGCGCGGGGCGCGGTCGGGCCGGGTGGCGTGGCAATACGTGACCGATCTGGCGGGCCGGCGCGGCGTCACGCTGGGCTGAGAGCGGCCCGTTTTCTTCTGTTCCAGAGAGGTTGATGCGGCAGCCGCCCCGAGGGGCGGCGCTGGATTTATTGCGCGGCGGGGGCGGTTTCTGGCTCAACGGTTACGGAAGCGGGTGCGCCGCATTCGCCCACGAGATCCTCGTAGCGATCCACGATCCAGCTTGGCGCCTCGTCGGGGATGCTGTCGGCAAGCGTTTCCTGCACCTCGGCAAAGATCATCGCGGTGCGGCTGTCGTCCACGGCGGGAACCGGGTCGCCCACCAGCACGCGATCATAGACGATGAGCGCCACGACCACGAGAAGCGCGCCGCGCAGGACGCCGAACAGGAAGCCAAGCGCCTGATCCAGACCGCCGATGGCGGAGCGCTGGACCGCGCTGGAAAAGAGCGGGATGAGGATCGACAGGAGGACCAGTGCAACGACGAAGGCCCCGGTGAAGCCCGCAAGAGTCGACAATTCGCAACTGTCGGCAAGAAAGTCGCTGATGACAGGGATTTCCTGGACAAGGGGGACGGCCATGGGCGTGAGGTAGAACGCCGCCGCCGCTGCCGCGACCCATCCGGCAATGGCCAGAACCTCGCGGACGAGGCCCCGCGAATAGGCCAGGATCGCGGAAATCAGGATAACGATCGCGACGACGCCGTCGACGATTGTGAAACCTTCCATATGCTCGCTCCGTCGTGCTCGCTTCGTCGCGCGAGGGCCTTACCCCGCGCCGAAAATGCCCCCAACCAGGGATGTCAGGTCCGGCATCTTCTGCACCGTCAACCCTGTCCCCGGCCCCGTTTTACTTCGTTCCGGCACGATCGCCCCGGAGAATCCAAGCTTCCGGGCCTCTTTCAGCCGTGTTTCCGTTTGCGTCACGGGACGCAACGCCCCTGATAGGCTTATTTCGCCAAAAACAACAGTGTCATGGGGCAAGCTCGTGTCCTCGCGCGCCGAGAGTAGCGCCGCCGCCACAGCCAGATCGGCCGCCGGTTCGTTGATCCGGAGGCCTCCGGCGACGTTCAGGTAGACGTCGAGGCCGGTAAAGGGGATGCCGCAGCGCAATTCGAGCACCGCGAGGATCATCGCGAGACGTCCGCCATCCCAGCCCACCGCCGAGCGGCGGGGTTGCGAATGGGGGGTGGGGGCGACGAGGGCCTGAATTTCGCAGAGGACGGGCCGGGTGCCCTCCATTCCCGCGAAGACGACAGAGCCCGGGGCCGGCGCGTCGCGTTCTGACAGAAACAGGGCCGAGGGATTTGTCACCTCCGACAGCCCCGCGCCCGTCATTTCGAACACGCCGATCTCGTCCGCCGGGCCGAAGCGGTTCTTGACCGCGCGCAGGATGCGGAACTGGTGGCCACGCTCGCCTTCGAAATAGAGGACCGTGTCGACCATGTGTTCGACCACGCGGGGCCCGGCGATCTGGCCGTCCTTGGTCACGTGGCCCACGAGGATCACCGAGGTGCCCCGGCGTTTGGCGTAGGTCGTGAGTTCATGGGCGACGGCACGGACCTGGGCCACGGAGCCGGGCGCGGAATCCACCGTGTCGAGCCACATCGTCTGAATCGAATCGATGATCGCGATCTCGGGGGTTTCGCTGTCGAAGGTCGTGAGGATGTCGCGCAGGTTGGTTTCGGCGCCAAGGCGGACGGGGGCTTTGGTGAGCCCCAGCCGGTCCGCGCGCATGCGGATCTGCGAGGTGGCCTCTTCGCCCGAGATGTAGGCCGATTTCAGCCCCGCGCCGGCAAAGCGGGCGGCGACCTGCAGGAGCAGGGTCGATTTGCCGATGCCGGGATCGCCGCCAACGAGGATCGCCGAGGCAGGTACGAGGCCGCCGCCGAGGACGCGGTCGAATTCG
Source organism: uncultured Alphaproteobacteria bacterium (assembly GCA_963698645.1). Lineage (GTDB taxonomy): Bacteria > Pseudomonadota > Alphaproteobacteria > Rhodobacterales > Rhodobacteraceae > Ovoidimarina. Next base: position 183,233 of record CAVORP010000001.1, on the reverse strand, counting down.
GCGATGCCGCAGGGGGTGCGGGGGGGCGGTGTTTCGCGCGAGGACAGGTCGGTGAGCGCGATGCCGCGGCCGCGTGCCGCGCCCAGGCCCTTGGAGGAGGGGCCCTGTGAGAGCGGGGCCTCTTCGCGGATCGTGTTCCAGGCCCCGCATGCGTCGCAGCGCCCCGACCACTTGGAGTGGGACGCGCCGCAATCGGAACAGGTGAAGGTCTGAGCCTTGGCCATAGAGGTCTATCGCCCAAGCCGGAACCCGCCGCAAGGGCTAGGCCAGCGCGTCGTCGCGGCTGCTGCGAAACTCGGGGTCTTCGGGGGCAAGCGGGTCTTCGAGGCGGAGGGGTGCGTGGCGCCGGGCCGGGGGATCAGCCCGTTTGCGGTAGGGCCGCGCAGAGCCATCGGTCTCGTACAGGACCAGAAACCAGAGCGGCAGGGTGGAGAAGGCCATGTAGCGCAGGATATGTGCCTCGAGCCCCTGTGCGCCATGGGGCGGGAGGAACCAGATCGCGACGATGCAGAAGATCAGGACATAGCCGTAATAGACGCGGTCGAATCCGGGGCAGGCGATGAGCCGCCGCAGCGCCATGATGGCGATCATGCCGGGGATCAGAAATTCGAGCATGCGTTCCAGAACGATCAGGAACAGGAAGACGGTCATGATGGCGGGCTCCGCTTGTCCGACGCGGTCATCATGCCGTAATCTTGGTTAATCGCCCGTTAAGACGGCAGAAATTTTCGAATTGGGTCGCGGATGGCCTCCGACCTCAGCTTTCGGGACCGGTGGTTTGCGGTCTTGCAAGCTCGCGCGCGGTCAGGATCGAGATGGCGATGGAGGCGAGGATACAGGCGGTGAAGAGGTAGAGGCCCCATGCGGTTTCGACCCGGGCAAAGCCCACGCCCTTCACGACGACGATATAGAGCGCGATCAGGAACACATCCGCCATGGCCAGTTTGCCCAGCCATGACAGGACCGGCAGGACCTTGCGCCGCATCAGGCCGAAATGGACGCAAGCCAGCCCGATCGTCTTGAGATAGGGCGCGAAGAGGGCGAAGGCGGTGACCAGAAGCGCAAGAAACACGTCGCTGTCCCAGAGCGATTGCAGGCCGGAGATGACCGAGATCTCGGACAGGCCGAAGAGCGGCAGAAGGCCCGCGCGCAGGAGCGGCGCGAACCATGCGATGGGGAACAGGACGAGAAGGGCGAGGTTGGCGAGGCGGAGGGCGGTCATCATGGCGTTAGCGCACCGCTTCGATCGGCCCCTCGGCGCGGCCGTTGATGAACTGGTCGACGTAAGGGTCGCCGCAGGTGTCCATGTCGGCCACTGGCCCGGTCCAGCGGATCTTGCCGTTATGCAGCATCGCGACCTTGTCGGCGATGGCGCGGACCGAGGACATGTCATGGGTGATGGTCATGGCGGTCGCGCCCATTTCCACCACGATTTCGCGGATCAGGTCGTTGATCACCCCCGCCATGATCGGGTCGAGCCCGGTGGTGGGTTCGTCGAAGAAGATCACCTGGGGTTCGGCGGCGATGGCGCGGGCGAGGCCCACGCGTTTCTGCATGCCGCCCGAGAGTTCCGCCGGAAACTGGTCGGCCACATCGGGGGTGAGGCCCACGCGGCGCAGTTTCTCGATCGCGATCTCGCGGGCCTCGGCCTTGGGCCGTTTGAGCGAGCCGCGCAGGAGGCGGAAGGCCACGTTCTGCCAGACGGGCAGGCTGTCGAACAGCGCGCCGCCCTGGAACAGCATGCCGAAGCGGGCGAGGAAGGCGTCGCGGTCTTCTTCCTCCACGTCCTTGCCATCAAGAAGAATGCGGCCGCTGTCGGGCCGGATCAGGCCGAGGATGCATTTGATCGTCACGGATTTGCCGGTGCCGGAGCCGCCGATGATGACCATGCTTTCGCCCGAGTTCACCGTCAGGTCGACGCCGCGCAGCACCTGCTTTGGCCCGAAGGATTTGTGGATAGCCTGCATTTCGATCATGCGGAGAAAAACACCTCGGTCAGGATGTAGTTGGAGGCAAGGATCAGGATCGAGGCGGACACCACCGCCGCGGTGGTGGCGCGGCCCACGCCTTGGGCGCCCTTGCCCGCGTTCATGCCGTGATAGCAGCCCATGGTGGCCACGATGAAGCCGAAAACCGAGGCCTTCACGAGCCCGGAGATCGACATCGCCCGCTTCGAGAAAGTGAATGGTATTCGTCATGTAGGCGGCGGCGTTGAAGTCGAGACGCAGGGTGCCCACGAGATAACCGCCCATGATGCCGATGGCATCGCCGATTGCCACGAGGATCGGAAGGGTCACCACCGCAGCAAGGACGCGCGGGACAGTGAGATATTTCATCGGGTGGGTGGAGAGCGTGGTGAGCGCGTCGATCTGTTCGGTGACCTTCATCGTGCCGATTTCGGCGGCGATGGAGGCGGCGACGCGGCCTGCGACCATGAGGCCGCCAAGGACCGGTCCCAGTTCGCGGACGATGCCGATGGCGACGATCGAGGGCACCACGGTTTCGGCGTTGAAGCGTGCGCCGCCGGCATAGATCTGAAGCGCGAGGGCACCGCCGGTGAAGAGCGCGGTGAGGCCCACCACGGGCAGCGAGAGCCAGCCGATCAGGCCAAGCTGGTGCAGGAATTCGCGCGGGTAGAAGGGTGGGCGGAGCATGTGGCTGATCGCCTGTCCGGCATAGATCGCGATGCTTCCGATCAGGGACAGCATGTCGAGCGTGCCACGGCCGATGGCGGCAAAGGGAGCGGCAAGGCTGTTCATTGGGTCGCTCCGATGTTGCGGCGGCTGTAGCGGGGGCCGAGGGATGTCAGGATCTCATAGCCGATTGTTCCGGCCGCGTCAGCAAGGTCGTCGACGGTCTGATGCGGGCAAAGGATATCGAGATGCGTGGGCGCATCGGGCAGATCGGTGACATCGACGGTGAGGAGATCCATCGAGACGCGGCCGGCGAGCGGGCAAGGTGTGTCGCCCTGCCAGAGCCGGGCGCGCGGGCCCATGGCGCGGATGAGCCCGTCCGCGTAACCTGCGGAAAGCGTGGCGATTTTCGTCGGACGCCGAGCCGTCCATGTATTGCCGTAGCCCACGGTTTCGCCGGGGGCGAGGTCGCGGGTCTGGACAACCGGAAGGGAGAGGCGGACCACGGGGCGGGCGGCGTCGAAGGGCGCGCCGCCATAAAGGCCGATGCCCGGGCGGGTCAGGTCGAAGTGATAGTCCGGGCCAAGGAGGATGCCGCCCGTCGCCGCGATCGAGCGGGGCGCGGCGATGCCGTCCGTCATCTGGCGGAAGGTGGCAAGTTGGGCCGCGTTCATCGGGTGGTCGGGGTCGTCGGCGCAGGCGAGGTGGCTTATCACAAGGACGGGCGCGCGGGCGAGGACCCCGTCCCGGAGCGCGGCCCAGTCGGCGGGTTCCAGCCCCAGCCGGTTCATGCCGGTGTCGAGCTGGATGCCGAAGGGGTGGCCGGGGAGGTTTTCGGCCTGACGGGCGATTTGTTCGGGGGAGTTCAGGAGCGGGATCAGCTGCGCGTCCCGGATCAGGTCGGCGTCGCCCGGCATATGGCCCGAGAAGACGAAGATGCGGGGGGCAGGGCCAAGCGCCTTGCGCAGGGTGACCCCTTCTTCGGCCACGGCGACAAAGAAGCTGCGGGCACCCGCGGTGGCGAGGCTGCGGGCCACGAGGGCCGCCCCCAGCCCATAGCCGTCGGCCTTGACCACGGCACCGGTTTCGCCGCCCGAAAGGGCCGCCAGCGCCTGCCAATTGGCGGTGAGCGCGTCAAGGTCGATGGTCAGCGTTCCGGTTCCCATGCCCCCTTCTGACAAACCGGCGGGCGGCGTCAAGGGCGCGTCTGTGGCGGCCTCTGCGGTGTGGGTCTAGGGGTCGTCCCAGAGGCGGCGGTTTCGTTCCCAGATCTTTTCGCCGATCAGGCAGTCATAGCCGGTGGCGGTGGCGCCGCGATCGGAGGCGGGGACGATCCGGGCCACAGGCGTGGGCCGGGGTGAGGCGGGCAGGGTGAGGCCCGCGATTTCCATCACCAGCTTGCGGCGGACCGCACGGGCGAACTGATCCCAGGAATGGACGGGCAGGGCGAAGGCGCCGGGACCGCCGATCACGCATGAAGTGTAATAGGCGTCGAGATCGTCGAGATGCCAGCGCGCGCCCGCCCTGTCGCTTGTCATCAGCGGCAGGCCGTTGATCGTGATGCTGCGGGCGATCACCGCGTCGCGGGCGCGGGTCACAGGACGCCCGTGATTGTTGGGCCCGTCGCCGGAGACGTCGATCACCCGGCGGAGGCCGAGAAATTCATTCGTTTCAATGCTTTCGGCGGCATAGAGCAGCGCGCCGGAGATCGAGGTGCGGCGGAGCGAGGGGTCGAAATGCGCCTCGATCCGGTCGGCGAAGGCGCGGGCCTCTGCGGCTGTGCCGATGATCGTCCAGGGGACCACAACGCGTTGGGAGCCTGTGCCCGCCCATTCGACATAGGTCAGCGCGATCTGGCCGATCAGCCCGCCTTCGATGGCGGTGATGACCTCGGTCGAGCGGCAGCGCCTCGGCATAGCCGCGCCGCTGGATTTCCAGTTCTGCGGGGGCCATGGAACGCGAGACGTCGACGGCGAGGAACAGTTCCACGTCGACCTCGGTCTGCGCGAGGGCAGGGACCGGACCGGCGAACGCGAGAAGGAGAGACAGAAGACGCCACATGGTTGCAAGTCTGACAGCAGGGAGAGGGCCCTGTCCAATCAACTTGTCACAGTGTCGGGTCAGGGCGTTGGGCGCGCGGCGGCTGACAGGAGATCCGCCGCTTCTTTTTGCAGCGCGCCTTTCCTGCCGCGTTGCAGATCCTGAAGAGTTGCCATGTAGCGCGCGGGCAGTTTCGGGAATGTGTGAAGGAGGCGGAGGGCGCGGAGGCGGTCGATGTAAGGATCGAACGGCAGGGCCGGTTTCCGCCCGATGGCGCGGTCGAGGAGCGGGAACCGGCTGGCGAGATAGGGCCAGACCTTGTCACGTGGGAACAGGTCGATGCGGAAGCGGTAGAAGCCCCCGGGGGGCAGTTTCGCCAGTGCCGAATGCAGGTAGAAGCCCTTGTAATGAGGTGACCCTTGTCGGCGGGAGAGCAGGAGAAGGGCGTTGAGTTTCGCCATGTTGAGCTCTGCCTCGGTGCCGCCCTCGCCGTATCGTCTGGCGGGTGCCGGCCCTTCGATCAGCGTATCGAGATAGCTGTCGGGCAGGGCCCGGATATCACCGGATTTCAGATGCGCGAGGGCGTGCTCAAAGGTGGTGAAGCCGGAATCATTGCCGGATTCAAGAGCCTCGGCATTGGCCTCGGCGGCGGCGGTGAAGGCGCGGAAGGCACCCACCTTTCCCGAGACCTGTGCGGCAAGAAACTCGCGATTGGGTCGGGACAGGGCCGCCGATCGATCCGGCAGCGCGATGCCGGGTTCGAGATGCCGGAGATCGGCTGTTTCGGAGTTCAGGTAGTCGGCGAAGATCATGGCCACGGGGTCGTTCTTGCGGGGCGTGAGATCGGCTGGCGGACCTGCGGCAAGGATGGGAATGCGGCGCGAAGGCGGGAGCGACGAGAGGAGCGTTGCGACGGCGGACTGCACTTCGGGCGCGTGGTGGTAGAGAACGGGGCGACGCCATGCGAGAAGGGCGCGGAGCTCTTCCCAGAAGTCGAACGCCGTCGGGGGATCGGCGAGCATGGCAAGAAAGCCCGCGCCGTCCTTGCCGAAGCGGTCGATGCTGTGGGCCGCGCGCGTGGCGGCGGATTCGATGAATTGTCGGCCGTCGGCGCCGTCGCCGGCCCGACGCCTCTCGTTGGCCGTTTCGCGGTCGCGGGAGGCGAGAAGCGTCCTGAACCAGTCCGCGTTCGGGTCGGTCAGATCCGGCAGCGGCCCGTCTTGGAGCGGCGGTGGCGGAGGGATGGCGACGATCGTTCCGTCCGCGGCGCGGTATTCGGATGCGGTGTCGCCATCGGGGCCGGGAGTGTCGTCAGAAGTCGCGATCGTTGCCGCCCTGCCAGGGTTTCACGAGGTTGCCGAAGCGGGTGAAGCGGCCTTCGAAGCTGAGTTCGACGGTGCCGATGGGGCCGTGGCGCTGTTTGCCGATGATGAGTTCGGCGCGGCCGTGCAGGCGCTCCATCTCTTCCTGCCACGCGGCGATCTTGTCCAACTCGTGGTCGCCCGGCTTCTCGCGTTCCTTGTAGTATTCCTCGCGGAACACGAACATCACCACGTCCGCGTCCTGTTCGATCGAGCCGGATTCGCGGAGGTCGGAGAGTTGCGGGCGCTTGTCCTCGCGGTTCTCGACCTGACGCGAGAGCTGCGACAGGGCGATCACGGGGATGTCGAGTTCCTTGGCGATGGCCTTGAGGCCCTGGGTGATCTCGGAGACCTCGTTCACGCGGCTGTCCTTGGCGGAGGCCGGGCGGACAAGCTGGAGATAGTCGATCACCAGCACGTCGAGCCCGTGTTCGCGCTTGAGCCTGCGGGCGCGGGCGGCAAGCTGTGAGATGGGCAGGGCGGGGGTGTCGTCGATGAAGAGCGGGCAGGCCTCGAGCGTCTTGGCGGCCTCGACGAAGCGGCGGAATTCGGTTTCGGTCATGTCGCCGCGGCGGATCTGTTCGGACGGCACTTCGGCGGCTTCCGAAAGGACCCGGGCGGCGAGCTGTTCGGCGCTCATTTCGAGCGAGAAGAAGCCCACCGAACCGCCATTGACCGCGCCCACCGAGCCATCGGGTTTCGTGCCGCGCTTGTAGGCCTTGGCGATGTTGAAGGCGATGTTGGTGGCCAGAGAGGTTTTTCCCATCGACGGACGACCGGCGAGGATCAGAAGGTCGGAGCGGTGCAGGCCGCCCAGCTTCTTGTCGAGATCGGTGAGGCCGGTGGAGACGCCGGCAAGGCCGCCCTCGCGCTGATAGGCGGCGTTGGCCACGTTGACCGCATCGGTCACGGCCTTGAGGAAGGACTGGAAGCCCTGATTGGCCTGACCGACCTCGCCCAGTTTGTAGAGCGCCTGCTCGGCCTCGACGATCTGTTCGCGGGGTTCGGAGGCCACGTCGACCCGGGCGGCCTTGGAGGTGATCTCGCGACCCAGTTCCATCAACTCGCGGCGGATCGCCAGATCATAGATCATCTGGGCATAGTCGCGTGCGGCGAAGGACGAGATCGCAGCCCCGGCGAGGCGGGCGAGATAGGCGGGGCCGCCCAGTTCCTTGAGGCCCTCGTCGTCTTCGAGAAAGGCCTTGAGTGTCACCGGCGAGGCAAGCGCGTTCTTGGAGATCCGGGCCGCGGCCACTTCGTAGATCCGGGCATGGACCGGTTCGTAGAAATGGGATTCGTTCAGGATCGCGGCGATGCGGTCGTAAATGTCGTTATTGGTGAGAATCGCGCCCAGAAGCTGCTGTTCGGCCTCGACGTTATGGGGAACGGTATCGCCACCTGCATCAGTGGGCTGTTCCGGTCCGACGCGCGCGACTTGGTTCACTGTCTACCTCCATGCCTGAGACGGTTCCTATGGCTGATCCGCGAGAGGCGATCAATCGGGATAACTCTGGGGATATCCTGTGGAAACACTTCATATTGGGGGCGCGGGCCGCCTGTCGTCAATATCTATGATTTCTGAGGCGATTTGTATGACAATTTTCTGAACACTTTTAACATGTTCTATATTTCAGCCATTCAATCTGAGGTAGAAATCAGGTGCTTCGCGCGTCCTGCCAGGCGCGGGGATTGCGCAGGAAGCTTTCGACTTCGGACAGGGTTCCTTCGTCGAAAAACTCTTTGGTCCGGGCGACTTCCAAGACATCCCACCATGTGCAGAGATGGTGGAGCGCCACGCCGTGATCGCCGAGCGTATTCACCGTTTCGGGAAAGATCCCGTAATAGAAGATCACTGCCGTGTGGCCACAACTTGCGCCGGTGTCGCGAATCGCATCGACGAAGGAGAGCTTCGAGCCGCCATCGGTGGTGAGGTCTTCCACCAGAAGCACCCGATCGCCTTCGCCCATCACGCCCTCGATCCGGGCGTTGCGGCCGTAGCCCTTGGGTTTCTTGCGGACATAGGTCATGGGCAGGGCAAGCCGTTCGGCCATCAGCGCGGCGAAGGGGATGCCCGCGGTTTCGCCGCCCGCGATATTGTCGAACGCCTCGAACCCCGCCTCGCGCATCACGGTGCAGGCGAGGAAATCCATCAGCGTCGACCGGATGCGGGGGAAGCTGATGAGTTTGCGGCAATCGATATAGGTGGGGGACGGCAGGCCCGAGGCCAGCGTGAAGGGGTCGCGCGCATTGAAGTGGACTGCGCCGATCTCGAGCAGCATGGAGGCGGTGAGCCGGGACATTTCTTCTTTGGGCGGGAAACTGGTGGGGATCATTCCTCTACACTCCAATGCAGCGGGAAACCGGGGTCGAACACGGTGACGGGGCCGTCGGCGGTGTCGATATGGGGCGGGTAGCGGACCGCATCGCCCCTGACCAGCGTGATGGTGTCGTCGTTGAGGGGCAGGCGGTAGAAGGTCGGGCCATGGCGCGATGTGAAGCCTTCGAGCCGGTCGAGTGCGCCCTCTTCCTCGAACACATGGGCGAGGATCGAAAGCGTGTTGGTGGCGGTGAAGCAGCCCGCGCAGCCGCAGGGCTGAAGCTTGGCCGCATCGGTATGGGGCGCAGAATCGGTGCCAAGAAAGAACGACGGATCGCCCGAGGTGGCGGCGCGGCGGAGCGCCAGCCGGTGTTCTTCGCGTTTTGCCACGGGCAGGCAATAGTAGTGCGGTCGGATGCCGCCCGCGAGGATGTGGTTGCGGTTGATGACGAGGTGATGGGTGGTGATCGTCGCGGCGATATCGGGGCCGCCGTCGCGGACGTAATCGGCGCCATCGCGGGTGGTGATGTGTTCCATGACCACGCGCAGGCCGGGAATGTCGCGCCGGATCGGGTCGAGCACGCGGTCGATGAACACAGCCTCGCGGTCGAAGATGTCGATTTCGGGGTCGGTGACTTCGCCGTGGACGCAGAGCGGCAGGCCGATCTGGGCCATGTTTTCAAGGACGCGGGCCACGCGGGAGAAATCGCGCACCCCCGATTGTGAATTGGTGGTGGCACCCGCAGGATAGAGCTTGACCGCGTGGATCAGCCCGATCTCGGCGGCGGCGCGCAGATCGCGAACCTCTGTCTCTTCGGTCAGGTAGAGGGTCATCAGCGGCTTGAAGTCGGAATTCCTGGGCTTCGCCCACATGATCCGGTCGCGATAGGCGGCGGCATCGGCACCGGTCACCACGGGCGGAACGAGGTTCGGCATGATGATCGCGCGGGCGAAATGCCGGGCTGTTTCGGGAAGCACCGCTTTCAGCATCTCGCCATCGCGCAGGTGCAGGTGCCAGTCGTCGGGACGCAGGATCGTAAGCCGTTGGGTCATGAAGATCGCGTAGCTTATTGGCGGGTGCTGCGCCAGTCCCTGTGCGCGGGCTTTGGCGATTGCCCGATTTTTGTGCAGCGATGGCGGGAAATCGCGAAATGCGCCGGGTGTGCGGCTTGTGGAATTGCACCTGCCGGGGGGCGGGGTAAAGCTGACGATCGAAAGGCCGGACCGATGCTGGATGCACCCCCACAGAGATTGCAGCGCATGCGCGGCGAGGCGCAGGTCTCGGTGTCGCTGCGCGAGGGGCGGGTGCGGCTGGACGGGTTGCGGCAGGCGGGAAGCGGCAAGGCGTTCCTGCCGCGCATTCACGGGCCGGTGCCCGAGATCGTGTTCCTGAACACCGCAGGCGGGCTGACCGGCGGCGACAGGATGCGCTACCGGGTGAGCGTGGGTGCGGGCGCGCGGGCGTTGGCCACCACGCAGACGGCGGAACGGGCCTACCGGGCGGCGGATGACGTGGCGGAGTTGACGGTGGCGTTGGAGGTGGGCGCGGGCGGGGCGCTTGACTGGTTACCGCAGGAAACGATCCTGTTCGATGGTGCGGCGCTTGCCCGGCGGACCGAGGTGGATCTTGCCGGCGATGCACGTTTCCTGATGGCCGAGATGGTGACGCTGGGACGGGCGGCGATGGGCGAGACGGTCGGACGGTTGTCCTTCACCGACCGCCGGATCGTGCGGCGCGACGGAGTTCCGGTCTTTGTCGAGCCCTTGCAGATCGGTACCGATGCATTGGCATCCCGCGGCCCGGCGGGGTTGGGCGACGCCGGGGCGCTGGCCACGGTCGCGCTGATCGCGCCGGGGGCGGAAGATCGACTGGGCGGCCTGCGGGCCCTGCCCGGCACACCCGGAGTGATTGCCCATGCCAGCGGCTGGGACGGAAAGCTGATCCTGCGGGCCATGGCGCGGGACGCCTGGCCCTTGCGCCGCCACGTGGCGCGGGTCATTGAACATCTGCGCGGCGCGCCGTTGCCGCGTGTCTGGCATGTCTGAGGAGGCTGCATGAATCTGACGCCACGGGAAAAAGACAAGCTGCTGGTCAGCCTTGCGGCGATGGTCGCGCGGGGGCGGCTGGAGCGGGGTGTGAAGCTGAACCACCCCGAGGCGATCGCGCTGATCACCGATTACGTGGTGGAGGGCGCGCGGGACGGGCGATCGGTCGCCGATCTGATGGAAGCGGGCGCCCATGTAATCCGCCGGGACCAATGCATGGAAGGAATCGCCGAAATGATCCATGATGTGCAAGTCGAAGCGACGTTCCCCGACGGGACGAAGCTTGTCACCGTGCATCATCCGATCCGCTGAAAGGAGACCGAGCCATGCTTGCAACCGTAATTCTGGGTATCGCCGCCGGGGCAGGGGCGCCCTATGCCGAACCCTATGTAAAGGACTGGATCAAGAGCCTCTTGCTCTCGGACGCGCCGATGACCGAGATCGAGTTGCGCCTGTTCAGTTTCGCCATCTGCCTGGTGGGCGCGGCGGTCCTTGCCTATGCCTTTGGCAACGGGTCGGGGCTTGCGCTGTCGATCGGGGCGGCCCTTGGCGTGTTCGGGCCGCGGATCATCGACCGGGTGCAGAAGAAGAAGGCCCCCGATTATGGTGATGACCTATGATCCCGGGCGAGATCATCTGTGCGCCCGGCGAGATCACGCTGAACGCGGGCCGGGAGCAGATCGTGCTGGAAGTGTCCAATACCGGCGACCGGCCGGTGCAGGTGGGCAGTCACTATCATTTCGCCGAGACCAATTCGGGCCTGTCCTTCGACCGGGACGCGGCGCGGGGCATGCGGCTAGATATCGCCGCGGGCACGGCGGTGCGGTTCGAGCCCGGCCAGACACGCGAGGTGCGGCTTGTGCCCTATGGAGGCGCCCGCATCGTCACAGGTTTCAACCAGGCCGTCATGGGCGGACTTGATTAATCTATTGAAAGGATACGAGGTGCATTTTCCCAACCCCACGGATGTCGTCACCAACCCGGTACGGTACTGGACCGATGTCGCGCTGATGCAAATCGAGTTCGGCCGTCAGGTCTATGGCATGGTCGCGTCGGTCAATCCCTATCTGCCGAAGGACGGCTATGTGATCGGTGCCGCCGAACTGCCCGTACCCGTGCGCCGGACGAAGCGGACAGCGCGCCGCCCGATGCCGCGTGGTGCGACGAAGGGGGCTGCGACGCCTATCGTTGCCGAACTGCCCGTCTCGAAGAGCGCCGTGGTGAAGAAGACCCTGACGACGAAGGCTGCAAAGCCGGTTGCCAAAGCTGTGGCGAAAGGTGCGGCGAAAGGTGCAGCGAAGGCTTCGGCAAAACCCGCGTCGAAAGGGGAGCTGAAGGTCGTGGCGAAGGCCGCACCCGCCGTCCCGGCGAAGGCGGCCCCGTCACCCAAGCGGAGCCGGCGCCCGGCGCGCAAGGGTGTTTCGCTTGCGCCCGACCTGCCGCCGTCGAAGACGACGAAGACGGTCTGAGGTCCGGCGCGGATGGCGATACCTTTGGACGATGTGCTGGGGGTGGCGCCAGCCCTGCCACGGGTCCGCCGCTTGTCCGGTCGTGACCTCCGGCGCTTTATCGGTCGCGCGCCCAGCGTCAGCCCGATGCAGGGTCTTTCGCCGATTTCCCGTTTACCGGAAACCGGCGATTTTCTTCACTTGAAAACATAGGGATAGCCCATGCCCACCCAAATCGCACGCACCACCTATGCCGACATGTACGGGCCCACCACGGGCGACCGGGTCAGGCTGGCCGATACAGATCTGTTCGTCGAGGTGGAGCGGGATCTGACCGTCTATGGCGAAGAGGTGAAGTTCGGCGGCGGCAAGGTCATTCGCGATGGCATGGGGCAGGCCCAGACGACGCGGGCCGAGGGTGCGGTGGATACGGTCATCACCAATGCGCTGATCATCGACCATACCGGCATCTACAAGGCGGATGTGGGGTTGCGGGGCGGCAAGATCCACAAGATCGGCAAGGCCGGTAACCCCGATACCCAGCCGGGCGTCGATATCATCGTGGGCCCCGGGACCGAGGCCATCGCGGGCGAGGGCAGGATCCTGACCGCGGGCGGGTTCGACAGCCATATCCATTTCATCTGTCCGCAGCAGATCGACGACGCGCTTCATTCGGGCGTCACCACCATGCTGGGCGGCGGGACGGGACCGGCCCATGGGTCGCTCGCCACGACCTGCACCCCCGGGCCATGGCATATCGGGCGGATGCTTCAGGCGGCGGATGCGTTTCCCATGAACCTTGCCTTCGCGGGGAAGGGCAATGCCTCGCGCCCCGCGGCGCTGGAGGAGCAGATCCGGGCCGGGGCCTGTGCGCTGAAACTGCACGAGGATTGGGGCACGACGCCCGGCGCGATCGATTGCTGCCTGTCAGTGGCCGATGCCTGGGACATCCAGGTGATGATCCATACCGATACGCTTAACGAAAGCGGGTTCGTCGAAAATACCATCGCGGCGATGAAGGGCCGGACGATCCATGCCTTCCACACCGAGGGCGCGGGCGGCGGCCATGCGCCCGATATCATCAAGGTTTGCGGGCTGGATCACGTGTTGCCCAGTTCCACCAACCCGACACGGCCCTATACGGTGAACACGCTGGAGGAGCATCTGGACATGCTCATGGTCTGTCACCATCTGGACAAGTCGATTCCGGAGGATGTGGCATTCGCCGAAAGCCGGATCCGCAAGGAGACCATCGCCGCCGAGGACATCCTGCACGATATGGGCGCGTTCAGCATCATCGCGTCGGACAGTCAGGCCATGGGCCGCGTGGGAGAGGTCATCATCCGGACGTGGCAGACGGCCGACAAGATGAAGAAGCAGCGCGGGCAATTGCCCGAGGAGACGGGACCGGCCGACAACCTGCGCGTCCGGCGCTACATCGCGAAATACACGATCAACCCGGCGATTGCCCACGGGCTGTCGAAACATATCGGGTCGGTGGAAGAGGGGAAGCGCGCCGATCTGGTCTTGTGGAGCCCGGCGTTTTTCGGGGTGAAGCCCGAAATGGTGCTGTTGGGCGGGTCGATTGCCGTGGCGCAGATGGGCGATCCCAATGCGTCGATCCCCACTCCGCAGCCGGTCTATACGCGGCCGATGTTCGCGAGCTTCGGGCGGGCGGTGCATGCCTCGGCGGTGACATTCGTGTCGGCGGCGGCGATGGACGAGGGGATCGACGATGCGCTGGGCCTCGACAAGGCGGTGATGGCGGTGGAGAACACGCGCAAGATCGGCAAGCGGGACATGGTGCTGAACGATGCCACCCCGGAGGTCGAGGTGGACCCCGAGACCTATGAGGTACGGGCGAATGGTGAGCTTCTGACCTGCGAGCCGGCGACGGAACTGCCGATGGCGCAGCGGTATTTCATGTATTGATGGCCGAATACCGCCGCCTCTACAAATTCTACTCGGCGCGTTGGGCGTTTGCGCCCGAGGCCGGGCGCGGCCCCTTTTCCGGCGACGACGGTCGTAAGCTGACCCTTGCGCCGGGTGCAGAGCGGGAATGCGCGGGCGGCTCTTGCTGCGGTGCGGCGACGGGCCCATCTTGTTTGGTATCCAAATGCATACCAATCGAGGCACGTCATGTCGTTCTTTTCTCCCGTTTCCGAGTTTGCCGGTGTTTTCGGCCTTGCGAACCAGTACAGCCACCTTTTTGCCCTGTCCGATCAGCAGCTTGCGTCGCGTGGCCTGACCCGCGAGGGGCTCAAGCAAGACTACCTTGCCGCGCTTGACCGGGCGGCGGAACGTCGCCAAAGCCACGTCGCGCCCTTGCCAAGTCTTGGCGGATTTGCGCAGTCTTGAGGAACGTGTTCGCGCTTCGGAGGACCCCATGCGCCTTGCGATCTTTCTGACCCTGCCGCTGCTGGTGGCCTGCGAAAGCCCCGTGCCCCTGAAGATGGACCCGAACGCGATCCGCATCGCGAGCCTGGCGGAGGTCGCGGGCTGCAGACCCACCGAAGTGATCACCACGACCACCGGTGTGTTCGGCACGATCGGACAGGCGCGGGCGATGGAATTGGCGCGGAACGAGACGATCCAGAACGCGCTCCGGTCGGGTGCGAATACCATGGTCTATGAAAATGGTGCGCCGGGATCGCCCGATGTCTTTGTCCGGGCGCGCGCTTTCGTCTGTTAATTCTGCACAAGAATTAGGCAGTTCATTCTGCCGCGGGGCCTGAGGCGTCGCGCGGGCTTGCGCTTGGCCCGTGGCCGGTATTCGATCCGGCGCATGAACCAATCCTCGACACCGCTTATCCGCGCCATTTCCGTTACCCATGCCCATGACGCGCCAGATCACGTGGCGCTGGATTATGAGGCACGCCTGTTGCGGCGCAAACGCCTGACCACCGCGGGGGGGCGGGATTTTCTTGTGGACTTGCCCGAGGTCGTGTCGGTGGGGGCGGGCGATTGCTTTGTCCTTGAGGATGGGAGCCTTGTCGCGGTCCTGCCTGCGCCCGAGGCGCTTGTCGCCGTGACCGGCGACCTGCCGCGGCTGGCATGGCATATCGGCAACCGGCATACGCCCTGCCGGATCGAGGCGGAGCGCCTTCTGATCCGGGCCGATCACGTGCTTGAGGCGATGTTGGCGCAGCTTGGGGCGGGGCTGGTGCCCGTGACCGAGCCGTTTTCGCCCGAAGGCGGGGCCTATGGTCATGGGCGGACGATGGGGCACAGCCATGGGCATGACCACGACCATCACCACGACCATGACCACGGGCATGAGCATGTGCACAGCCATTCCCATTCCCATGATTGATCGCGGCGGCGATGCCGACCTTCTGACGCTGACCCAGTGGCTTTCCCCGGCCTTTCCGGTGGGGGGGTTCGCCTATTCCCACGGGCTTGAGGCTGTGATCGCGGCGGGCGAGGTGCGGAATGCGGCCGGGCTTGAACAATGGCTGGGAGATGTGATCGCGCGGGGAGCGGGGCGGGCGGATGCGGTTCTTCTGGTGGCCGCCATGGCCGGGCTTGCGGGGCTGGGCGATCTGGCGCGCGCGCTTGCGCCGTCGCGGGAGCGGTGGGAGGAGACGATCGCGCAGGGCCGCGCCTTTACCGAGGCGGTGAATGCGCTGACCGGGTCGGACTGGTCGCCTGAAGCGCTGCCGCTGGCGGTGGGCCGGGCGGCCGCGACGCTGTCCCTGTCGCCCGAGCGGGTAGCGGGGCTTTATCTTCACGCCTTTGCCTCGAACCTTGTTTCGGGCGCGGTGCGGTTCATCCCGCTGGGCCAGACAGACGGGCAGAAGGTTCTGGGCGGTCTGCATCCCCTGATCCTTTCGGTTGCCGGGGAGGCGGTGCGCCTTGCGCCCGAGGAGATCACAAGCGGGGTGCCCGGTGCCGATCTGGCGGCGATGGCCCATGAGGTGATGGATGTTCGGATCTTTCGGACATGATGGCGCTGGCGGTGATCCTGTCGGTGGTGCTTCTGGCGATCGCGGCGCTGCATCTTCTGTGGGGGATCGGGTTCTGGTGGCCGATCCGGGACGAAGCAGGTCTGGCCCGGGCCGTGGTCGGGCGGGCCGGGATCACGCGGATGCCCGGTGCGGTGCCCTGTGCCAGTGTCGGGACGGCGCTGATGGTTCTTGCGAGCTGGCTGTATCTGCCGCAGGAGATCTGGTTCGTTCGGGCGGGGACGGGGATCGCCGCCGGGGTGTTCGTGTTGCGCGGGATCGCGGCCTGGGTGCCGGCGTTTCAGCGGATCACGCCCGAGCCGGCGTTTCGGCGGCTCGACACGGCGCTTTACGGGCCGCTCTGTCTTGCGATCGGCGCGGGGCTTGCGGTGTTCGCGATCGGCGGATGAGAAGGAGATTGCCATGAGTGCCCGGAACGGACCCCTGCGCGTGGGGATCGGCGGCCCGGTCGGTGCGGGCAAGACCACGCTGACGGCGGAGTTGTGCCGCGCGCTGGCGCCCCGGCTGTCGGTCGCGGTGATCACCAACGACATCTATACCCGCGAGGATGCGGAGTTCCTGATGCGGGCGCAGGTCCTGCCCGGTGACCGGATCAAGGGCGTAGAGACCGGGGGATGTCCGCATACGGCGATCCGCGAGGATGCGTCGATCAACCTTGCGGCAGTGGCGGAGTTCCGGGCGGCAATCCCGGATCTGGACGTGATCTTCATCGAATCCGGGGGCGACAATCTGGCCGCGACCTTCAGCCCGGAGCTGGCCGATCTGACGCTTTACGTGATCGATACGGCGGCGGGGCAGGACATACCGCGCAAGCGGGGGCCGGGGGTGACGCGGTCGGATCTTCTGATCATCAACAAGACCGATCTGGCGCCCCATGTGGGGGTCGACCCGGTGTTGCTGGAGCAGGATGCGCGCGTGGCCCGGGGCGCGCGGCCCTTTGTGATGGCGTCGCTGCGGGCCGGTGTCGGGGTGCCGGAGGTCGTCGCGTTCCTGGAGCGCGAAGGGGGGCTTTGACGCCCTAGTTCAGGTCCGGAAACTTGTGCGCCGCGCTGCGTTTCTTGTGCGGCTCCGGCAGGCTTCGCCCCTGCATCGTCAGCTTGTGCTCGGCCAGTTCGAGGTGGTGGCGGAAGCGCGGCGCGTTCTTGCGCGACAGGACCGTGCGGCAGAGGAGCGCCGTCAGCCACAGCCGGTCGTCCACATGGACCCGGTTCAGGAGGTTGCGCAGGTAAGGCAGGTAGTCGCGGCGGCGCCGGAAGATCCGGAAGATCTCCCTCCGGGTCAGGCGGTCTTCGCCCGCGGCCTTGAGGATCGGACCGATGGCATTCATCGCCTGAAGATCGGTGCCAAGCCGCCCGCCGCCGAAGCGGAACCGGATATGTTCGATCTGCGGCCCGCGGAACAGCGCCGCGTGCATCGCGTCGAGTTCCTCCAGCGGATCGTAGATGATGAAGGCGCGCTGGGCAGCGTCCAGCATGTCGGGCGCATAGCCGAAGCGGTCGGTGAAATTCGTTCGCCGCATGCCCATGAAGCGGTCGTCCCAGGACGCGATCTCGGGATCGAGCGTGGCCTGGGGCGAGACCACGATCACGGTGGCGCCGGGGGCCGCGACCGAGAAGGCGGCGGCGGCATAGGCACACATGCCGTGGCCGTAGAAGATGACGCGGTCGAAATCCTCGAAAAAGGCATCGTCCACCAGACGGTCGAAATAGCCGTAGACCGCCGGGTCGCGGAACCAGCTGTGATCGCGGGCGATGAGCGAAAGGTGCGACCAGCCGTTCAGTTCGGCCTGGAGCATGCCATGGGGGATGCCCGAGGCGCTTCCGGCGCGGGCGGAGGCGATCGTGTCGAAGCTGACAAGAAGCGTTTCCAGAGACTCGTCAAGGAAGAGAGCCCCGTGGCGGTCGCCCACGAACTCGTAGTAGCCGCGATCCTCACCGATCTCGGCCAGCTCATCCAGCCACTCTTCGTCGGTCAACTGATCCGACAGAGTTACCAACTCTGACATCGTTACACACCCCACCCTACGAGAGTAATCCTACAGAGGGGGGTCAGGGGAAGGCAATTGCCCCGCGTCGCGGTCGGCCAACTGTTTCGGCCGTATCACCAGTGGCAATCTGAGCGCCCGATTGTCGGGCAGGGCGGCGCATCTTTCGACGCGCGCGCCTTGAAATCAACAAATTCAGCCGATTTCGGCAAGAGTTCGCGAGGATCAACGACCAGCCGGTTTCGTGGTTGGTGCGGGACTCTTCGGAGGGGAATTTCACATGGGTCAGATCGACCTGAGTGCCGCCCGGAACGGGTTTGAAATCGAGCGTCACGGTGCTTCCTTCCACCGAGAACGGAGATTGCCAGGTGAAGGCAAGGTGCCTGTGCGGGACGATTTCCGTGTAGGTTCCCCAATGCGGGATGTCCTTGTCGCCCGCGGTCATCAGGATGTCGAAACGTCCGCCCACGCGGGGGTCGTTTGAGACCTTGGGTGCGGGCATGTCGGCCATCGGTCGCATGAAGCGGGCGAGTGTGGCGGGGTCGAGCCAGGCGTTGAAGAGCGCCTCGGGCGAGGCGTTGATCGTGCGCGAGACGTTGAGTGCGAGGTCAGTTGTCGTCGTCATTTTGGGTATCCTCCTTAAGGATGTCATCAAGGCGCTCGAGCCGCATCTCCCAGACCGATCGCAACTGGCCGAACCAGCGGTCGATTTCGCGAATGGGATCAAGTTCGGCGGCGATCAGGTGTTCGCGCCATTCCGTCTTGCGGCTGACGAGACCCGCACGTTCCAGAACCTTGATGTGTTTCGACACGGCGTTGAGGCTCATGTCGAACTGCCGGGCCAGATCGGTGACGCGGGCCGGGCCGTCCTGCACCAGAAGGGTCAGGATGGCACGCCGGGTCGGATCACTGGCAGCCTTCAGGATCTCGGTCAGGGGGTCGTATGATTCTCGTTCAACCATATGGATGAATAACCTCTGTCGATCTTTCAGTCAACCTTATGGATGAATGAACGTCTTCACAAGAACAGAAACCGCAGGATTCGGGTCGCCGGATCGGCGTGCGGCATGGTTTCTGGGGCCGAGAGAGTCAGCAAAAGGAGTGACCCGATGACTGTTCGATTTCTTCCAATGGATCCTGAATTCGTCGCGCGTGTGCGCGCTGGTGGCCCGGATGCCAATGGCCAGCCGGCGGAGGTGCATGTCTCAAGCGGCGCCGGGACACCGTGCCGATCGTGCATGCGCCATGTGCCGGAGGGCGCAAGATATCTGGATTCTGGCTGCGCGTCCCTTTCCCGGACCGCAGCCCTATGCCGAAACCGGGCCGATCTTTCTATGTGCCGATGCGTGTGAGCCCTGGGAGGAGGAAGGTGTTCCGCCGATCCTTGAGACTGCGCCGCAATTCCTGCTGAAGGGCTATTCGTCGGATCACCGCATCGTCTATGGCACAGGGCAGATCACCCGGTCGGATGCCGTCCCGGCCTATGCGGCGCGTCTGCTTGAAGATGCGGCGATCGCCTATGTCGATGTCCGGTCGGCGCAGAATAATTGCTTTCAGACGCGTGCTGTGCGTGTCTGACGCGGCAGAATGAGCAGCCGGTTGTTTGCGGGCATGGGCCGGATGCTGGGCGGGCCGAAACCGAGTTCTGCGCCAGCCTGCGCAATGTCAGAGATATCCCGGATGCCCCATTCCGGGTTCTCGGCGCGCAGGTTGGCGTCGAAGGTGGCGTTCCCTGGACCGGTATGCGCGCCGTCCTCCGTGAACGGGCCGTAGAAGGCCAAAAACCCTTCAGGACCAAGGGCTTGCGCTGCACCATCCAGAATGCCGTGGAGCACCGCGATGGGCGAGATGTGGATCACATTGAGCGAGATGACCGCCGTGAGCGGACCCAGATGGGCGATCTCAGCGGCCCAGTCGGTGCTTGCGTCGATGGCGAAAGGTGCGCGTTCGGGCGCGCGCAGGAACGTGGCCCATGCCGCGATCGAGGCCCGATGGAGCGGATCGGGATCGGAGGGCCACCAGTCGAGATCGGGAAAGGCGAGCGCAAAAGCGCTTGCATGCTGACCCGTGCCTGCGCCTATTTCGAGGACCGGGCCGGTCCGGTCGCGAAACAGATCGGCAAACGTCGCGATGAGAGGGGGAGCGTTCCTGAGGAAGACGGGCGAATGAAGCCGCCCGTCCCCGGTATCGTCGGGTGGCCCCGTCCTGTAGCGCGCCATATGCGGGCTGGTGGGGGCCGCGGTCACGGGCGTTATTTCGCCGGACCGATCATCATGACCATCTGACGGCCTTCCATCTTCGGCATGTTCTCGACCTTGCCGATTTCCTCGACATCGGTCGCCACACGCTCGAGCAGGTTGCGGCCCAGATCCTGGTGCGCCATCTCGCGTCCGCGGAACCGGAGCGTGACCTTCACCTTGTCGCCATTTTCGAGAAATTTCATCACGTTACGCATTTTCACATCGTAGTCATGCACATCCGTGTTGGGACGGAACTTGACCTCTTTGACTTCGATGATCTTCTGCTTCTTGCGTGCCTCGGCCTCTTTCTTCTGGGTCTCGTACTTGAACTTGCCGAAATCCATGATCTTGCAGACGGGCGGGCTAGCGTTCGGCGAAATCTCGACGAGGTCCAATCCGGCCTCTTCCGCCATTTCAATGGCGCGGGCAGGCGTCACGACGCCGACGTTTTCGCCTTCTGCGCCAATCAGGCGGATTTCTGGTGCATTGATGCGGTCATTAATCCGGGGGCCGGTGTCCCGCGTTGGCGGGGCATTGTGCGGTCTGCGAGCGATGGTGTGTATCCTTTTGTTATTTCCGTCGACAGGTGCGCAAAATAAGGCCAACGGCCCGCCGGTTCAAGCGGGAATAGGCCGATTGCAGGCGCAAGTTCGCCGGTGGGAGGAGTCGGGTGCTTTTCCCCCTCCTGTCCGGCGCGTGCGCGGCATATATGCAACCGGTAATTGTCAGGAAGGGATATAAGACATGAGCAAAGCACTTATTGCGCTTGTCATCGTTGCATTGTTGGGAATCGGGGCCTTTGTCCTTTACGGAAACCGGGACATGGTGGCGGAAGATCAGGCCCCGGTCGAGAGCGCGACCGAAGAGGCAGCGGAAGCTGCGGGCGAGGCCGCGACCGCAGTCGAAGGCGCGGCCGACGCCGCTGGTGAGGCGGTCGAAGGTGCGGTGGACAGCGCCACTGAAGCGGCCCAAGGTGCCGCCGATGCGGTCGAAGGGGCCGTGGACAGCGCCGTGGATGCTGCGAGCGATGCCGTCGAAGGCGCCATGGGCGCTGCCGATAGCGCCGCCGATGCGGTCGAGGGAGCTGTGGACAGCGCCACCGACGCAGCCAGCGATGCCGCCCAGGGCGCGATGGATGCCGTGACCGAGGGCGCCAGCGATGCGGCCAATGCCGTGGAAGGTGCTGTCGAAGGCGGAACCGATGCCGCGACGGAGACGGCGGCGGAAGCGGCCACCGATGCGACGGGTGGCACGACAGACCTTGCCGAGGTCCTGACGGTCGAGGGGTTCGACTATGACAAGGCGATCGAAGCGATCGAGGCGTCGGATCTGGGCACGCTTCAGAAGACCGCTCTTGGCACGGCCCTTGGCGGTGCGCGGGACAATCCCGAGCTACTTCAGGGTGTGCTGGAACAGGTGCGCGGCGCGCTGGGTCTCTGAGACCGGGTCACTCGAGTTCGAAAGACCGGGCTGCGCCTTTCGCGGGCGCAGCCTTTTTCTATCCGACGAAGGCCTTTTCGACCACGTAGTGTTTCGGATCGGAATTCGCCCCTTCCTCGAGACCGAAGCCTTCGAGGATTTCCTTGAGATCGAGGTTCAGGCCCATCGAGCCGCAGACCATGGCCCGGTCGGTTTCCGGGCCGATACCTTCGATTCCAAGGTCTTTGAACAGCGTTCCGTCGTTCAGGAGCGTGGTGATCCGGCCCATTTTCGGGCTCTGCTCGCGGGTCGTGGTGGGGTAGTAGGTGAGTTTGGCCAGATGCTCTTCGCCCAGAAGTTCCTGCATCAACTCGTCCGTTTTCAGGCTGTCGATCAGATCGCGGCTATAGGTGAGTTCGGCCACGTCGCGGCAGGTATGGGTGACGATCACCCGTTCGAAGCGTTCATAGGTTTCGGGATCACGCAGCAGCGAGGCGAACGGTGCAAAGCCCGTGCCGGTGGCGAACAGCCAGAGCCGTTTGCCGGGCAGTAGCGCGTCATGGACGAGCGTGCCCACGGGTTTGGGGCGCAGGATGATCTGGTCACCCGGCTGGATGTGCTGCAGGCGCGAGGTGAGCGGGCCGTCCTGAACCTTGATCGAATAGAATTCAAGCTCTTCATCCCATGACGGCGAGGCGATGGAATAGGCGCGCAGGAGTGGTTTGCCGTTATCCCCCAGAAGGCCGATCATCACGAATTCGCCCGAGCGGAAGCGCAGGCTTTGCGGGCGCGAGACCCGGAATGAGAAGAGGCGATCGGTATAGTGCTTCACCTCGGTGACGGTTTGCGCGTCGGGCAGGGTGGGCACCTTGGTGGCTGTGGCTTCGGTCACGGGGCGTTGCTCTGTCATTTTCATCGGGCGGGGATATGCCCGCCCTCCCTTCTATGCGTTGATCTGGATCAGGAAAAGGTGCGGATCAGGAAAAGCGCGATCCGCGCAGGCGCGACTGGTAGTCATGGGCCTGCCAGTCGGAGCGGGCGCGCCAGTGATCCTCGGGCTGGCGGGCGGCGAGGGTGGCGTCGATCTGTACCTCGTCGAAGCCCGAGCGGCGGGCCATGGCGTATTGATCGGCCAGCACGTGGCCTGCGGCGCGAAGCCGGCCCTGATAGCCCATCTGGCGCAACTGGCGGGCAAGGGTGAAGCCGCGCCCGTCGGCGAAAGAGGGGAAATCGATGCGGATCAGGTCGATGGCGTCGATATGGCCGACGAGGCTGGCGATGTCGGCGTCGGGGCCGAGGGCGACGCCCGTGGCCGGGCAGTCATTGGCGGCAAGCCGGTCCGGCGACAGGAACCCATGGGTCCAGTCGTCGGTGGCAAAGCCGGTATCGGTTACCAGAATGGATTGATCTTGCGTCATGGTAGGGGTGTCCTGTTCGGAAGGGGTATCGTTGCCCCTGTCCTAGATTTGCGGGCGGTTCGGTACGGCGCGGCCATTCACGTAGTGGATGCCGCATTCGAGCTTGGCCCGACCGCGCCAGCGGCCCGCGCGGGGGTCTTCGCCCGGGGCGACGCGGCTGGTGCAGGGGGCGCAGCCGATGGACGGAAAGCCGTTGGCGACAAGGGGATGACGCGGCAGGCGGTTGTTGAGGATGTAGTCCTGAACGTCGCCTTGCGTCCAATGGGCAAGGGGATTGACCTTGATCCGGCGGCCGATCTCGTCTTCGAAGAAGTCCATTTCGGCGCGGCGGCCGCCCTGGAAGCGTTTGCGACCAGTGATCCACGCGTCAAACGGGTCTAGCGCGTCTTCGAGCGGCTCGATCTTGCGCAATGTGCAGCAGGCGTCCGGATCGGAGAGATGGAGGTCACCCTCGGGGTCGCGCAGAAAGGTTTCGGTCCGGTCGGGGGTGAGGGTGCGGATATCGGTGAGCCCCAGGCGCGCGGCCACCTCGCGCTGATAGTCCAGCGTTTCGGGGAACAGCATCTGCGTGTCGAGGAACAGGATCGGCACCGACCGGTCGAAGACCGAGACCATGTGCAGAAGCGCCACCGATTCCGCGCCGAAGGAAGAGACCATGGCGATCCGTCCGACCTGGGCGTCGCCGAGGGCGTGTTCGAGCACGGAAATCGCCGAATGGTGCCGGTAGCGGGCGTTGAGATCGCGCACGCGTTCGGCCACGGGGGCGAGGGGGGATTCAAGCGGCATCGCGGCGATCCTTTGCTTGGGGGTAAAGCGCGGTCTTGAAGGGCTCCATTCCGAGGCGGCGATAGGTCTGGAGAAATGTCTCTTCCGGGTTGTCGCGGTGGTCCAGATAGGCCGCGATCAGGCGTTCTATGGCGGGCACGATTTCGTCATGGGCAAATCCCGGTCCGGTGCGTTCGCCGATCGTCGCGGTTTCGGTGCCGTCGCCGCCCAGCGTGATCTGGTAGTTCTCGACCCCCGCCCGGTCGAGGCCGAGGATGCCGATATGGCCCACATGGTGATGGCCGCAGGCATTGATGCAGCCCGAGATCTTGATCTTCAGCGGGCCGATATCGTGTTCCAGCTTCAGCGCGTCGAACCGCTGCGCGATCTCTTGCGCGACGGGGATCGAACGGGCCGTGGCCAGCGCGCAGTAATCCATGCCGGGGCAGGCGATGATATCGGAGACGAGGCCGACATTGGCGGTGGCGAGGCCCGAGGCGCGCAATTCGCGGTGGATCTCGGGCAGGTCGGAGAGGTGGACATGGGGCAGGATCACGTTCTGCTCGTGGCTGATCCGCAATTCGTCATGGCCGTAACGCTCGGCCAGATCGGCCAGGAGACGCATTTGTTCCGCCGTGGCGTCGCCCGGGGTCGCGCCCGGCGCCTTGAGGCTGACGGTCACGATGCCATAGCCCGGGGTCTTGTGGGCGGCGATGTTGGTATCGGTCCATGACCGGAACAGCGGGTCGGCGTCATAGGCGGCCTGATAGCGATCGATCGGTGCGGTTTTCCAGATCGGTGGGGCGAACTGGGCCTCGATTTCGGCCAGAAGCGCCTGATCGGCGCCGCCGAATTCGGTGCGGAGTTGGGCAAAGCGGTCTTCCACGAGGGCGCGGATCCGGTCGATCCCGTTCTCGTGGACGGTGATCTTGATCCGGGCCTTGTACTTGTTGTCGCGGCGGCCGAGGAGGTTGTAGACGCTCACGATCGCTTCGCAATAGGGCAGCAGATCGGCCTTTGGGAGGAAGTCGCGGATCACCTTGCCGATCATCGGGGTGCGGCCAAGGCCGCCGCCCACGATGACCTCGAAACCCGGCTCGCCCGCGTCGTTGCGGACCATGCGCAGACCGATGTCATGGGCGCGGGTCACGGCGCGGTCATTCGGGCTGCCGGTGATCGCGATCTTGAACTTCCGCGGCAGGAACTGGAATTCCGGGTGATCGGTGGACCATTGGCGCAGCAGTTCGGCCACGGGACGGGGGTCTTCGATCTCGTCCGCCGCGGCGCCGGCGAAATGGTCGGCGGTGACGTTGCGGATCGTGTTTCCGGAAGTCTGGATCGCGTGCATGCCCACATCGGCCAGCGCATCGAGCATGTCGGGCACATCGCGCAGCTTCGGCCAGTTGAACTGGATGTTCTGGCGCGTGGTGAAATGGCCATAGCCCTTGTCCCAGCGTTCGGCGATATCGGCCAGTTGCCGCATCTGGGACGCGTTCAGCGTGCCATAGGGGATCGCCACGCGCAGCATGTAGGCATGCAGTTGCAGGTAGAGGCCGTTCATCAGGCGCAGGGGCTTGAATTCATCCTCGGTCAGCGCGCCGTCGATGCGGCGGGCGACCTGTGCGCGGAACTGGTCGACGCGGGTGCGGACGAATGCCTCGTCGAAGGAATTGTACTTATACATGGGACGGATCCGCCTGTTTGCCGTGGGCGTAGTTGGAGGGGCCGCGGGTGCGGAATGCCTCGCGGAAATGGGTGGGCTCGGGGCCGTTGGGGCCGGCCTTTGCATCGGCCAGATAGGCGCCGACGACGATGTCGGGCTGGCATTCCGCGTGGAGAAGGCGGAGCTGCGCATGCGCCTCGTCCTCGATCAGCTCGGCCTGCGAGATGTCGCGGGTCCAGCGATCGTCGGCGGTGAGCCAGACGACATCGCCCTCGAGCAGATGGTTGGCGGTGACGACTTTCGGGGTGAACGGGCGGCTCATCGGGCAAGCTCCTGTTGCGGGATAGTTTGCAGGGCGGCCTGTGCCGCGCGCGGCGCAAGCCCATAGAGGGTAAGGGCGGGGCCGGTCATGCAGGCGGCGCCGAGGTCGGGTTCGAGACGGGCCAGCGTTGTTTCGAGCACGCGCTGATCGGGGCGCGAGGCGTTTTCGATCACGGTGACGGGCGTGGCGGGATCGGCGCCATGCATCATCAGGCGGCCCTGGATGAAGCGGGCCGATTTCTTGCCCATGTAGATCGCCGCGACCTCGCCCGGACGGGCGAGCGCCGCCCAGTCATGTTCGGCGAAGCCCTTCATGTCGTGGCCGGTGAGGAAGCGGACCGAGGCGTTGCGGTCGCGTTTCGTCAGGCTTTGGCCGATGGTCGCGACGGCAGCCGAGGCTGCGGTGATGCCGGGGACGATGGCATAGGCGAGGCCTGCACCGATGACAGCGTCGATTTCTTCGTCGAGGCGGCCGAAGACCGTGGGGTCGCCGGATTTCAGCCGGACCACATGGGCGCCCGCGCGTGCGTGTTCGACGATCAGGCGCATTGATATCGCTTTGCGTCATCGAGGGGCCGAAGCCCTCTTTGCCCGCATCGATGATCAGGGCCTCGCGCCGGGCGAGTTCGAGGATTTCCGGGGAGACCAGGCGGTCGTGGATCACGACATCGGCGGCATCGAGCGCCTTGCGGGCCTTGAGCGTCAGGAGTTCGGGGTCGCCGGGGCCCGCGCCCACGAAATCGACCCGGCCCGGCGTGGTTGCGCCGGTCAGATGCGTCTGAAGCAGGGTGTCGAGCGTGGCGGGTAGCGCGGTCTCGCCGTCTTGGGCCAGCGTCCGGGGGCCGGCGGTGTCAGTAGTAGTCGGCCCAGAAATCGCGACGGGCGCGGCCCATGGGCAGGGCCTCGGCCCGGCCGCGGAAGCCCTTGCCGATGCGGGCGAGCGATGCCAAGGCCCGGCGAGCAGCTGTGCCTCGAGATCGGCCTTGATCGCGCGGGCGAGGACGGGGGCGGCGCCCTCGGTGCCGATGGCGACGGTGACCGGGTCGCGGTCGACGATGGCGGGGGTGATGAACTGGGAGCCTTCGAGATTGTCGACCATGTTGACCAGCGCGCCGTCGGCCCGGGCAAGGCGCGCGATGCGGGCATCCTCGACCGTCGTCGGTGGCGGCATAGAAGAGCGCGGCGCAGATCGCGTCGCCGGGGCCGAACGCGCGGGGGACGAGGGTCAGGCGGCCGTCCCGCGCCCAGGCCACGATCTCGGGCGCGGGATCGTCTGCGAAGACCGTCAGACGGCGCCTTTGTCTTGAACAGCAGCCGCAGCTTGGCGATGGCGGCATCCCCGCCGCCCGCGACGACGATACGGCGGCCCTCGACGGCCAGGAAGATCGGAAAGTGTTTCATCAACGCCTCGTTTTCTGCACTCAATATAGAATAATGTTCTGGAATGTTGCGAGTCCGCTGGTCAAATAAGGACGTTTGTTCTAATTCCGAGAGAAGCTGGAACGCGTGTCGCGGGAAGACAGGAGAGTTTGGGATGAATATCCGGATCGACGAGACGGACAGGAAGATCATGGCCGAGTTGCAGCGGGATGCGGGCCAGTCGCTGGATGAAATCGCCCGCTCGGTGGGGTCGTCGAAGACGCCGGTCTGGAACCGCATCCGCAAGCTGCGCGAGGCGGGGGTGCTGGGCGCGCCGACCGTCGTTCTGGATGCCGAGGCGTTGGGGTTCGAGGCGTGTTTCTTTGTCCTGATCCGGACGTCGGAGCATGAGGCGGATTGGCAGAAGAAGTTCCTGGGCGCGCTGCGGGCACGGCCGGAGGTGCAGGAGGCGCACCGGCTGGCAGGCGATATCGACTATATCCTGAAGGTCCGGGTGAAGAACGCGCGCGCCTATGACGCAGTTCTATCAGGCGCTGATTTCCGAGGTGAAGATCTACAACGTGACGGCGCTTCTTTCGATGGAACAGATCAAGTCGACGACAGCGTTGCCGCTTTAGCGGTCAGATCGGGGTGATCGGATCGCCCGCGCGAATTTCCCCGCTTTCGATGATCCGGCAATTGAGGCCGGATCGGTGGGTGAGCAGATCGCAGACGGAAAGCCCCGTCACGAGATCTAGGTATTTGCAGGGGAAATTGAGCCGCCCGCCTTCGAGAAGGACCGCGCCGACACGGAAGCGTTTGCCCACAAGGTGATTCAGCGGCACGCCTTCGGTGCGCAGGTTGCGGCGGGTCTGATCGGGGGGCAGGTCGATCTGGTGGTCGCGGAGGAGCGCCTCGAGTGTTTCGGTTTCGATCAGGGTAACTTCGCGAATATCGGGGATTTGCGAGTAGGTTCCGGTGCGAAGGGCATAGCGGTCGCCCGTGATGCCGAGACCCGCGACGAGTTCTGCGGTCTGCTGCGCGACCATCGGCGCGCGGGCTTTGGGGGTGGTGTGGATGTCGAGAAGCGCACCTTGCCACATGGGCTGTCCTTTCCGGTCTCATGCGTCCTGAGTGACTTGCAGGGCTTCCAACCCGTGGAAGTGGTAGAGATTGGCATAGCGGGGCGGTGCCGCAAACGCGAGGGTGGGGCAGCGGGCGAAGAGCGCGGCGAGCCCCAGTTTCAGTTCGAGCCGGGCCAGCGGCGCGCCGACGCAGAAATGTAGCCCCGCACCAAAGGCCGCATGGGTGGACTGTTTCCGCCAGGGATCAAAACGGTCGGGATCCGGCCAGACCGCCGGGTCGCGGTTGGCCGCGCCCAGCAGGCAGCCCACCTGATCGCCGCGTTTGAGATCGGTGCCGAACAGACTCGTGTCTTCGTAGACATAGCGGGTGAACATGTGCAGGGGTGGATCGTGGCGCATGACCTCTTCCACCGTCGCGTCGATCCGGTCGGGGGCGAGTGCCGTGTGCTGTGTCGCCGCTTTCCAGCAGGGATTTCACGGCGATGCCGAGGGTGTGCACCGTAGCCTCGTGGCCTGCGTTCAGAAGCAGGATGCAGGTGGTGATCAATTCGTCGGTCGAGAGCTTTTCGCCATCCTCTTCGGCCGCGATCAGGTGGGTGATGAGGTCATCGGCGGGCTTGGCGCGCCGCTCCTGAACGTAGGTGCGGAGGAAGTCGCCGAACTCCTGCTGTCGCGTGGGCGGCCGCGTCTTCGATCGCCCGGGTCCGGCGGGCCTGATACATCGCGACCATGGCGTTCGACCATGCAAGAAGCTGGTCGGACATGGTTTCGGGGACGCCCAGAAGACGCGCGATGACGATCACCGGCAAGGCGCTGCGCATAGGTCTGAAGCAGGTCGAAGGGGCCATCGGGGAAGCCGTCGATCAGCGCTGTGGCAGAGGGCCATCGTCTCGGTCTCGAGCGCGGCGATCCGGCGCGAGGTGAAAGCGCGCAGGACGAGGCCGCGGAGCCGGGTATGGCGTGGCGGCTCGAGTTCCAGCATCGAATGCGCCTCGACCGCGTAGAACGGCCGCCAGATGCGGCGGGATGGCGGGCGGTGCGAGCGGCGCGCGGCCCATCTTGCGATCCTTCAGGATCGAAGTGACCGCGCGGTGGCTGGTGGCGACGGGAATCCCGTACTCCTCCCAGAACACGATATCCCCCAGTGCCGCGGGCGCGGGCATAGAACGGATAGGGGTTCTGGACGAAGTCCGGATCGGTGGGGGACTGACGAACGCCTTCCACCGGTTTCTCAGTCTGCTCCCTTCACTTCGATCGTCGCGTCCGGGTCGGGGTGGAAGATCTTCTGGATGAAGTAGAGGCCGACCGCGAGGCCGATGCCGATCAGGTCGGTGATGCCGCCGCCTTCGATCATGAAAAGCGCCGCGATCACAAGACCCAGCCGGATGAACCAAGCCGCGCGCCCGCCCATGAACCAGCCCTGAATGCCTGAAGACAGAAGGAACACCCCGATGATCGCCGTGATCGCGGATCGAAGGATGTTGTACCAAAGCGGCGTCTGGTGGACGAGTTCGCCGCCGACTTCCACCAGCGCCGCCCCCTGCATCAGGAGGTTGCCGTTGTAGAAGAACATGAACGGCACGATGAAGGCCGCGATCCCGATCTTGAACGAGGCCACCGAGGTCTCCATCGGGTTCGCGCCGGAGATGCCTGCGGCCGCGTAACTGGCCAGCGCCACGGGCGGCGTGATGGCCGAGACGACGGCGAAGTAGAACACGAAGAAATGCGCGGTCAGCGCGCGGAATGCCGAGGTTGACGAGGCCCGGCGCCACGACCGAGGCGGCCACGGCATAGGCCGCGGTGGTGGGCATGCCCATGCCCAGCAGGATCGCGATGCACATGGCGAAGAACAGCGCCAGAAGCTGGCGATGCCTCGGCGAGGCCCAGAAGCAGGTTCGAGAAGCGCGCGCCGACGCCGGTCAGCGAGATGACGCCCACGATGATGCCCGCGCAGGCGCAGACGGCGATGATCTGGATCGACATGATCCCCGCCAGTTCGAAGGCCTTGATGATGGAGCGGAGGCCCATGCGGAAGGGCGTGAGCCAGCTGACCACGGCGGCGGCGACGTGGCCAGAGTGCCCGCCCGGATCACCGAATAGCCCATGAACAGCGCCACGATCAGGATGACGATCGGGCATGAACAGGTAGACCTGCTCGGATCATCTTGCTGAACTTCGGCAGCTCGTCCTCGCGCATGCCGCGCATGCCCAGCTTGGCGGCCTCGAAATCGACCATGAAGTAGATCGACACGAAGTAGAGCATCGCCGGGATGATCGCGGCGATGGCGATCTCGGTATAGGGGATGCCGGTGATCTCGGCCATGATGAAGGCGCCCGCGCCCATGATCGGCGGCATGATCTGGCCGCCGGTGGAGGCCGCGGCCTCGACCGCGCCCGCGGTCTTCTTGTGGTAGCCCACCTTCTTCATCAGCGGGATCGTCAGCGAGCCGGTGGCCACCACGTTGCCGGCCGAGGTGCCGTTGATCATGCCCATCAGGCCGGAGGCGAAGATCGCCACCTTGGCCGGGCCGCCGCGCGCGCGGCCGGCGGCGGCGAAGGCGAAGTTCACGAAGTAGTCGCCCACCTTCGAGGCCTGCAGGAAGGCGGCGAAGATGATGAACAGGATGATGTAGGTCGAGGACACCGCCGTGGTCGGCCCGAGGATGCCGGCATCGGTGTAGACCTGGCTGAAGAAGCGCTGCCAGCCGATCTGGGGCGAGTTCAGGAAGCCGGGCAGAGGTGTGGCCGGCGAAGACGTAGACCAGGAAGATCACCGGCGATGATCACCAGTGCGAGGCCCGCGACGCGGCGGGTCAGTTCCATGATCAGCGCGGCGCCGGCCACGGCGGCCATGGACATGCCGATGGGCGCGAAGGGCGTGCCCGTCGAGTTGCGCATCAGCGTGCCGTAGATCGTGATCAGGTAGGCCGCCACGGCAAAACCGCAGACCGCAAGCACCACGTCGGGCGCTGAAAACGCGCCGCGTTCGCGCTTGTGAAACCATGACAGGACGATGGCGCCGCCCGTGGCGATCCAGAGCGGTGCGCCGAACAGCCATGTCTCGTTGAACTTGATGGCTGCGTCGATGCCGTTCCACATCGCGCCGTTCGGATTTCGACCGCGAAGGAGAAAGGCCATGCCGAGGGCCATGAGTGCGGGCACCATCAGCGCCCATGCGGCATAGCCGAGAACCGGGGTTTCGCCGTCGCGCGTCTCGGCGAAGCCGCGCCCGGAAAACAGCAGGAAACCCAGGGCGAGGGCGCCGGCCACGTGGACGAGCCGGAAGTTCCATGTCTCCATCGGGAATGTGGGGAGAAACGGGATCTCGATCCCCGTCCAGTCCGAGATCGACAGACCATTGAGTGCCGCCATGTGGAAGGCCGCATAGAGCGCGGCAAGGGTGCTGATCAGCATGAACGACGCGACCTTCGAACAGCCTGCGATTGCTTTCAACCGGTTCGTCATCGACGCCCTCGGCGATCACCTGATCGGTCTGGCTGGTCGTATCGGTCATGCTGGTCCCTCCCTAGCGCGTTGTCCTCGCGCACTTCCGGTTTTATGCGGGGCCGGCGACGCGATGCAATGGGGGATGGCGCGGGGGGGTCAGGCAAGTGCGACGAGAAACGCGAGGTAGCCGAATAGAGCCCGAGGAGCACAGCGCCCTCGGGTCGGGTCAACCGCCAGCCGGTGACCGCCATGGCCAGAACGACAGGGTCGCGCCGGACATGATCCAGAGGTCGAGGGCGATCACCTGGGCCGAGACGGAAAGCGGGCGTGATGACTGCGGTGATCCCCGAGGATTCCCAAGATATTGAAGATGTTGCTTCCCAGGACGTTGCCATAGGCCACGGCCCCCTCGCCGCGTCGCGCAGCAACGACCGATGTCACCAGTTCCGGTAGCGAGGTGCCGAC
This sequence comes from uncultured Alphaproteobacteria bacterium, assembly GCA_963698645.1. Classification (GTDB taxonomy): domain Bacteria; phylum Pseudomonadota; class Alphaproteobacteria; order Rhodobacterales; family Rhodobacteraceae; genus Ovoidimarina. Next base: position 151,257 of record CAVORP010000001.1, on the reverse strand, counting down.
AGCGACGATCGTCAGGCCGATGATCGTCTCGGAAATTTCGCAGCCAGCGGGCGATCTCGACGGCGGCATGGACGAGGGCCGGTGCGGCGATCAGGAGCAGGACAAGCCCCGAGACGAGCATCGCGAAGGCGCGCCCGTTCCGATCGACCGGGCGCTGTCGAGCAGGGGCATCGTCGAGGCCGGTGTGGTTTCGCGCGCGCGCCAGGAACAGCGTGCCGATCAGAAACACCGCAAGCGCGAACACGAGCAGGACGCCCTCCGGCTCGGCCGACCGTCCCGGAGAGGGCGACCGCGACGCAAAGCGCCGTCGCAAGGACAAGGCTGATGGCGTCACGCCGAAGCGTGCGCGGCGCAACCGCGATCGGGGCGAAGCAGGCCGCGACGCCGAGGATCAGCAGAAGATTGGCGATATTGCTTCCGACGACATTGCCGATGGCGATGCCGTCGCTGCCCAGCCGTGCGGCCTCGACCGATGTGACGAGTTCGGGAAGGGATGTACCGAAGCCCACAAGCGTCAGGCCGATCACCAGCGGGGAGATACCGAGGCGGGCGGCCAGCGCCACCGCGCCGCGCACGAGAAGATCGCCCCCGAGGAAAAGCCCCGCGAGACCGGCGACAAGAAGAAAGGCTGTCATGCCGAAAAATCCGCCCCCCGTCCACGCCCACCGCGTCCGGGGGTGCCGCGGTCAGATTGAGATCGGTGTGGCCGACACGGTTTCAAGGGCCGCCCGGATCAGTCGAGGACGGTGAGGATCTGGTCCAGCGGTTTCTTGATCTTGGCGGCGCGGGGCACCGTGGCGTTGCGGGCAGGATGGCCGACGGCGAGGATCATGACGGGTTTCTCGGATGCGGGTCTTTCCAGAAGATCATTCAGAAATTTCATGGGGTTGGGCGTGTGGGTCAGGGCAACGAGCCCGGCATGGTGCAGTGCCGAGATCAGGAACCCGGTGGCGATGCCCACGCTTTCGGGCACGTAGTAATTCTTGTAGCGCGTGCCGTCGTCGAACGCGCCCCAGCGCTGCGCGAAAATGACGATCAGCCAGGGTGCCACGTCGAGATGGGGTTTGGCGACATCGGTGCCCATGGGTTCCAGCGCCTTGAGCCATTCGTCGCCCGCTCCGCCCGCGTAGAAGCGGCGCTCTTCCTCTTCGGCGGCCAGCCGGATCTTGTGTTTGGCGGCGGCGTCGGAGATCGCCACGAAATGCCAGGGCTGGTGGTTTGCGCCCGAAGGTGCGGTTCCGGCGGTCTGCACCGCCGTTTCGATCACCGCCCGGTCCACGGGGCGCTCGGAGAAGTCGCGCACCGTGTGGCGGGTCTTCATCCGGTCGTAATAGGCGCGCGCGGCCGCGATCCGTTCGTCATCGGTCAGGTCGAGCCGGTCGGGCAGGGGGATCGGTTCGAAGGACAGTCCGGATTTCGAGAACATGTCGGTCTCCGTGCGAGCGTGGAACAAAAGGCCGCCCCGTTTCCGGAGCGGCCCGTTATCGTATGCCTACTGGCGCGTTTACATCCCGTAGATCATCGAATTGGGAATATCGGCGCCTGCATTTTCCTTGAACCACTTGGCCGCACCGGGGTGCCACATCAGGACACCGTTCTTGTCCCAGTTCTCGGGCAGGGTCGAGCGTGGCCGCCCTGTGGATGTTCACCATGCGCTCGTTGTCCGACATGACGACGTCCACGACCGCTTCGACGAAGCTCTCCGGCAGGTCGCAGTTGGCGATGGCGAAGTTCCACATCGAGACCGAGCGCGCAGCCGCTTCCAGCGTCGTGTAGGTGCTGGCGGCGATGTCGAAGGCCGAGACCGGGAATGCCGCCAGAATCTTGGCCTGCTCTTCCTCGGTGAACTCGATGATGTTCACGTCGGTCTGCACTTCGAGCTGGCTGACACGGCGGGAACCGGCACGCCGGCGGCGAAGGCGATCACGTCCAGCAGACCGTCCTGCAGCTGGCCGCCAAGGTCGTCCCAGCCGCCGTTGCGGCGCTCGAATTCGACGCCGAGCGCTTCCATCATGCGCGGGAAGTAGGTGTCCGAGGTCGAGCCGGCCGGACCGAAGCCGATCCGTGCGCCGGCGGGAATGTCCGCGATCGAGGTGATGCCCGACGAGGCCAGCGCCGTGACCGAGAACGGCGTCTGGTACATCGGGAACATCGCGCAGGCGCTGGTCATCTGCAGGCCGGGGGCGATCGGGTTGGTGCCGGCGAGCGATTCCGCGGCCGGGCCCATGGTGGTCATGCCGAACGCGGCATCGCCGGTGTGCACCAGCGCCATGTTCTGCATCGGGCCGCCGGTGACTTCGGCGCCGCCGGACATGCCGAGTTCTTCGGCCACGAGGTTCGCCCAGCCGGAGCCGTAGGCGAAGATAGGTGCCGCCCTGCGACGCGGTGCCGACGGTGAAGCTTTCCGGCCAGCCGGTGCGGTCGAGATGGCCGCCAGCCGATGCGGCGCCAGTTGTAACTGCGACGGCAACGGCCGCGGTGATGGTCGTGATCTTCATGGTTTCCTCCAACAAAGCCCTTGTTTTCAGTGATAGGCTTGCCGGAGGTTTTAGTGTTTTCGGGATCACTTGCAAGCCGATCGGGTTGATTTCGGGTCAATGCCTTCTGAGCATTCCCTTTTCGGGGCGGGGACGTGCCACCGCGGTGGATGGCGGCGGTTTTCCGGTTCTGAACGATTCGGTAAGCTTCTTTCCGCGAGTGATCTTACGGTGATCAGCCTCGACCCCGGGTTTCGAACCGGGGCAGCATCGCCGAGAAATCGAGACCCTTGCCGTTCTCCTGCTCGACGAACCGGGCATAGAGGTCACGCGCGGCAAGGCCCATGGGCGTGTCCGCGTCGGCGTCTTCCGCCGCTTCCTGGGCGAGGCGGAGGTCCTTGAGCATGAGTTCGGAGGCAAATCCGGGCGCATAGGCGCGGTCGGCCGGCGTTTCGGGGCCGATGCCGGGGGCCGGGCAATAGGTGGTCATCGACCAGCTCTGACCCGAGGAAGTGGAGACAACGTCATACATGGCCTGGCGGTCCAGGCCGAGTTTGTCGGCCAGGGCAAAGGCCTCGCATGTGGCGATCATGGTGACGCCGAGGATCATGTTGTTGCAGATCTTGGCGGCCTGACCGTTGCCCGCTGCGCCGCAATGCACCGCCTTCTGACCCATGATATCGAACAGCGGTTTCGCGATATCGAACGCTGTCTTGTCGCCGCCGACCATGAAGGTCAACGTGCCGGCGGTCGCGCCGCCGACGCCGCCGGAGACCGGGCGCGTCGAGGGGCAGGAGGCCTGACGCCGCGGCCTCGGTCGCCACGTCGCGCGCGCTGGCCACATCGACCGTGGAGCAATCGAGAAACACGATGCCGCGCCCCATAACCGGGATCACCTCTGCCGCCACCGCGCGCAGGATCGCGCCATCGGGCAGCATCGTGATGACCACATCGCGGCCGCGGGCGGCGTCCTTGCCACTTTTCGCAGGCTCGACGCCGTCGGGATAGGGGGCGATCGGATCGAAACCAGTGACCTCGTGCCCGGCGGCGGCGAGGTTCGCAGCCATTGGCCCGCCCATGTTTCCCAATCCGATGAAACCGATCTTCATGTGTCGTTCCTTTGTCGTTCGTCTGGTTCTAGCGCTCCGGGCGCCGGGATCAGAAGTGGGCCTTGCGCTGTCGGCGGTTCACCGCCTGTCGCATGTGCGTGGTCCGCATGCAACGGCGGCTCCTAATCCAGCGATCAGCCTGTTCGCGCCAAGGGGCATGAGCATGTGAGCGACCTCGGCCTCTGTGACCTCATCAAGGGTGCCGTGGCGCCAGTTCGGGCGACGGTCCTTATCGATGATCGCGGCCCGGATGCCTTCGAGGAAATCGCTTTCCTCCATGGCGCGGTAGCTGAAGCGGTATTCCAGTTCGAGTGCGCGGCGGATGGAGGTGGCCCCACGCACCCGCGCGATGGCCTCGTGGGCGCAGGCCACGGCAAGCGGGCTGCCCATGGAGAGCGCCTTTCGGGTCGTGGCCGAGATCTCGGAGCGGTCGCGGTCGAGCGAGCGCATGACCTCGGCCATGGTGGCGTGCTTGAAGTGGCCTTCGATCCAGCCGCCCCGGTCGGCAAGGGGGGCGGCAGGGGCGGTTTTGGCAGCCTCGTCGATGCAGGCCGGATCGCCACTGGTTTCGAGGCTGCACGATCAGGTCGGGCCAGTGGTCCTCGGGAATGAACATATCGGCAAAGCCCGCAAGGATCGCGTCGCCCGGGCCCATTCGGTATCCGGTCGTGCCGATATAGTTGCCCAGGCAACGGGGCGCGCGCGACAGGATCAGGGTTCCACCGACATCAGGGATGATGCCGATGGCGCATTCAGGCATCGCAACACGGGTCGTAGTGCCGACGATGCGGTGCGAGCCATGGCAGGAGACGCCGACGCCGCCACCCATCGTGTAGCCCTGCATGAAGGCGATATAGGGTTTTGGGAATTCCGCGACCTTGGCATTGAGGCGGTATTCCTCGCTCCAGAAGCGGCGACCGAATTCGAAATCGCCTGCGCGCCCCCTGCGGTACATCTCGGCGATGTCGCCGCCCGAGCAGAAGGCGCGGTCACCGGCGGCGTCGATCACGACAAGCTCGACAGCGTCATCGCTCCGCCATGCGTCGAGCGCGGCCTCGATTGCATTGCACATGTCCCAGGTGAGCGCATTGAGCGCCTGCGGGCGGTTCAGCGTTATCCGGCCCGCGCGGCCGGTCTTGCGGATCAGGATGTCGGTCATTTCGCGATGAGGCCCCGTGCCACGATCAGGCGCATGATCTCGTTCGTGCCCTCGAGGATCTGGTGAACGCGCAGGTCGCGGACGATCTTTTCGATCCCGTAATCGGCAAGATAGCCGTAGCCGCCGTGGAGTTGCAGGCATTGGTCGGCCACGCGGCTGCCAGCCTCGGTCACGAACTTCTTGGCCATGGCGCAGCGTTTGGTGGCGTCGGGCTGGCCGGTGTCCAGCGCCCATGCGGCGTGGCGCAGGAAAGTGCGGGCGGCCTGAAGTTCGATTTCCATGTCGGCGAGGCGGAACTGGAGCGCCTGGAACTGGTCTATGGGTTTTCCGAAGGCCTTTCGTTCGGCCATATAGCCAAGCGTGGCGTCCAGTGCGGCCTGCGCGGCTCCGAGAGAGCACGCGGCGATGTTCAGACGCCCCCCATCGAGGCCGGACATCGCATAAGTGAAGCCCTTGCCCTCTTCTCCCAGCAGATTTTCCGCCGGAATGTTGCAATTGTCCAACTGGACCTGACGGGTGGGTTGGCTGCGCCAGCCCATTTTATCCTCGAGTCCGCCGAAACTGAGGCCCTCGGCGCCGGTTTCGACGATCACGGTGGAAATTCCCCTGGGGCCGTCCTCGCCGGTGCGGGCCATGACGATATAGGCGTCGGAATAGCCGCCGCCGGAGATGAAGGCCTTGGTTCCGGTGAGCGCGTAGCCCTCGTTCGTACGCTCTGCGCGGGTCTTGAGCGCGGCGGCGTCCGAGCCGGAGCCCGGTTCGGTGAGGCAATAGGACAGGACCATGTCCATCGAAAGGGCGGGCGGCAGGAATCGGGCCTTGAGGTCGTCCGATCCGTAACGGTCGATCATCGCGGCGCACATGTTGTGGATCGACAAGAAGGCCGCGACCGAGGCGCAGGACATGGAAAGGGCTTCGAAAACGAGCGTTGCATCAAGGCGGGTGAGGCCGGAGCCGCCGCTTTCCTCGGAAACATAAAGGCCGCCGAAGCCCAATTCCGCCAGTTGCGGCCAGAGATCCCTGGGAATCGTCCCCTGTGCCTCCCAGTCGCGGGCATGGGGGGCGATCCGGGTTGCCCCGAAGTCGCGGGCCATGTCGAAAATGGCCGATTGTTCTGGAGAGAGTGCGAAATCCATGGTTCCGGGGCTGCGTCAGTGAGGTGCCCGAGTAATCCGATTACGGAAGCTGGAATGCAAGCTTTGACGGCAGCGACCGGGCGCGGAGGTGGAATCCAGGATGTTTCGCGGTGGGATAGGCCGGCTCGCGAGCGGAAGGCAGTAGGGCCTCCGCTCGCGAGATCTGGTCAGGCCGCTTTGCGCTGGCGCGCGATTGCGCCGAGACCTGCGATCCCGCCCAGAAGCAGGAGGGCGGTTGCCGGAAGCGGCACGACTGCTACGCCCGAGAAGCTCTTGATGCGGTATTCATCGTCCGATCCGTTCGCGCGGATCGAGAAGAATTTCACGTCGATACCGTTGCCGCCGAAGAAGGAGGCGGATGCGGCACCCGACGTGTACCAGGTACCGCCGTCGAAGCTGATATCCCAGTCGTCGTTGCTACCGATTCCGTAGAAATGGATTCCCAGAAGGGTCGTCAGGACATCGAAGGTGAACGTAATCGTCTCGTCATTGTCGAGACCATCGAGTTCGGAATTGTCGTCCTTGTTGCTGCAATAGCCGATGCCATTGGAGGTCTTGGTCAGGCCGGGCGACGACGACGAATAGCAAGAGTCGTAGTCGCTGCCGTAGTCGGTATCGTTGTTGTAAGTACCGAGGATCGTCCCTGAGAGACCTTCGCCATTATCGAAGGACCCCATGCTGCTGCCGGGCGTGATGGTCGAGTCGCTGGTTCCCAGATAGACGGTGGATGCGGAGGCCGCACCAGCCGTTACGCATGCCGCGAGGCATGCCGTCAGAAATAGTTTCTTCATTTCACTTTCCCCACTTAGAAAACGTCGCTCACAACGCGACGTTGCGGCGACGCTGCGCCTAAGTCGCGATTTTGTCACTCGGATTTTTTGGAGAAACGCTTGTTCTCTCGCTAGCTTTGGACAGGCGTTAACCTTTCCTGAGAAAATGAACGATTTCCAGAATCGGAATGGAGTGTCGCTCGTTTGGAAACGGTTCTGTATTCGACAACAGCTGTCGTTTCCGGATTTCCGCCTGTGTTTGCCGCACTCCTTCGGGGTCGGATGCGCGATGACGCGATACGCAGTTTCGAATCACATTCGGGTCGATTCCCGGTGTCAGATGTCGCTGTGGAATTCCTCGACCAGATGGGAGACCACCGCGCAGAGGGCCGCATCGTGGTCCGAGCCGCTGGCGATCGCGGCGTCATAGACCCGCCGCTGGCTGTCGGCGCTTGTGCCCCGTTCGATCATCTTGTGGACGCGGCCTGTTTCCTCGACCGAGCGGAGGACGCCCGCATCCTCGCCCACAAGGTCCATCCATTGATCGGCGATGGCGTCGAAGCCGAGAATCTCGCGGGCGCCGAAATCGATCATCCCTTCGGAGGTGCCGTAGCGCTGGGCCCGCCAGCGGTTTTCGCCCACGAGGAACGTGTCGTAGATCCGCCACCGCTGGTTCTTGCGAGCCAGCCGGTAAAGCGCGCGCAGGGTGGCCTGTGTCAGTGCAGCGAGGGTCAGCGTGTCTTCGAGCCGGGGCGAGACATCGCAGATCCGCGATTCGAGCGTGGGGAAACGGGAGGAGGGCCGAAGATCCCACCAGATTTTCGAGGTGTCCTCGATGATGCCCAGATCGATCAGCACGCCCACGGAGCGTTCGTATTCGGCCCAACTCGACACGCGCGGCGGCAGGCCGGTGCGGGGCAGGTTGTCGAAGATCGTCATGCGGTAAGAGGACAGGCCCGTATCGCTTCCCTGCCAGTAGGGGGAGGAGGCGCTGAGGGCCAGAAGATGGGGCAGGAAATAGGTGAACTGGTTCATCAGGTCGACGCGCAGATCGCGATCGTCGATCCCCACATGCACATGCATGCCGCAGATCAGCATCCGCCGGGCGACGCCGCCCAGATCCTTTTCGAGCCTGTTGTAGCGTTCCTTGTTGGTGTGGTGCTGTTTTTTCCAGTCGGCGAAGGGGTGGCAGGAGACCGCGATGGGCGCGAGGCCATAGGTCTTTGCGTGCTTGGCCACCGTTGACCGCAGGCGTTTGAGGTCTTCGCGCGCCTCGCCGATCGTGTGGCAGACACGGGTGCCGATTTCGATCTGGCATTGGAGGAATTCGGGGCTGACCTGTTCGCCCAGATCATCGATGCAGGCACGCATCAGGGCCTCGGGCGCTTCGGCCAAGGCGCAGGTTTCGGTATCGATCAGGAGATACTCTTCCTCGATGCCGATCGTGAATTCGGGTTCCTGAACCATGACTTAGCCTTCTCCTTCCGGCAAGTTGAGCGGAAAGGGAAGGTCTTCGCAAGGGCTGTCGGACGGCCCTGGGGAGAGCGGCTGCCCGGATCAGAGCAGAAATGCAGGGTTTCTTCGGGTCGATCAACGCAATTCCCGTGCGCGCCGCCGGGACGGAGCGTGGTCGCCGGCAGGTTTCTTTACGCGGCCCATTCGCGGCGTTCGCCCACTGGAAGAGGCGGTGTGCCGACGAGCAATCTAAGGTTGTGACCGGGCGTTGAGGAAGCCCGAAAGATGCGATTTCCTTTGTAAAACGCCGAATTTGGTGATATTTTATTATGGTTAACTAGCGGTAAAGAACTGCGTGTGTGCCTTGAGGGGGCTAAGATGAAGAATTATTTGATGACTGCGGCTGCTGCTGCGGTAGCGGTATGTGTGGGAACGATTTCCGCAAATGCCGCGACACTTGTCGATATCTTCGACAAGAACGATCCATTCCCGGATCCACTGGTTCTCGAGAAATACGGAATTGATTCGCCGGCGCTTTACAAATGTGATGTTCCGGACGGTGCACTGACCTGTATCGACGAATACGCGAATGGTTACAGCGATGGCGTGTTCAAGGTCGATTTCACCGACTCGACGAGCGGTGGATGGTCTTGGACCGCGTCGGTCGCCGACCCGGTTGCGCCCCACTACCTTGTGGTGAAGGCCGGCCAACTTAAGAACGGTGGCGGTTGGGCTGTTTATGAATTGTCGCTTGCGGAGATCACCGGGGGGGCCTGGAACACCCTCGATCTCAGCGGCAAGGGCATATCGCACCTGTCGTGGTATAATACCGGTCTTCCGGAAGTTCCGCTTCCGGCGGCTGGCTGGTTGATGATTGCTGGCATCGGCGGACTTGCCGCTCTGCGTCGCAAGAAGAAAGCCTGATCGGCAGGTATCGATCTTTCAGAAAATGAAAAGGGCGGCCCATCGGCCGCCCTTTCTGTCTGAACCTGAGCGAATTGTCATTCCATCACGGGAATGCTGAACTCGCCGCCTTCCTTGATGCCCGAGGGCCAGCGGGCGGTGACGGTCTTGGTCCGGGTGTAGAAGCGGAAGCTGTCGGGACCATGCTGGTTCAGGTCGCCGAAGCCGGATTTCTTCCAGCCGCCGAAGGTGTGATAGGCCAGCGGAACCGGGATCGGGACGTTGATGCCGACCATGCCGATATTGATGCGGTTCGCGAAATCGCGCGCGGCGTCGCCGTCGCGGGTGAAGATCGCGGTGCCGTTGCCATATTCATGGTCCATGGCATAGCTCAGCGCCTCTTCGTAGCTTTGGGCGCGCACGGTGCTGAGGACCGGGCCGAAGATCTCTTCCTTGTAGATATCCATGTCGCGGGTGACATTGTCGAAGAGATGGGGGCCGACGAAGAAGCCGTCTTCGTAACCTTGCAGGCTGAAATCGCGGCCATCGACCACGAGTTTCGCGCCCTGTTCGATGCCGGAATTGACCAGACCCAGAACGCGCTCTTTCGCGGCGGCGGTGACGAGGGGGCCGTAATCCACGTCCTTGCCCGAGGTGTAGGGGCCGACCTTGAGCGCCTCGATCCGGGGCACGAGTTTCTCGATCAGCCGGTCGGCGGTGGCGTCGCCCACGGGTACGGCGACCGAGATCGCCATGCAGCGTTCGCCCGCCGCGCCGTAACCCGCGCCGACGAGCGCGTCGGCGGCCTGATCCATATCTGCATCGGGCATGATGATCATGTGGTTCTTGGCGCCGCCGAAGCACTGCACGCGTTTGCCGTTGGCGCAGCCGCGGCTGTAGATGTACTGGGCGATGGGGGTGGAGCCAACGAAACCGATGGCCTGGATCGTTTCGTTGTCGAGGATCGCGTCCACCGCTTCCTTGTCGCCGTTGACGACCTGAAGGATGCCTTCGGGCAGTCCGGCCTCGATCATCAGCTCGGCCAGCATAATCGGCACGGAGGGATCACGCTCGGATGGTTTGAGGATGAAGGCGTTGCCGCAGGCGATGGCGGGCGCGAATTTCCACATCGGGATCATGGCGGGGAAGTTGAAGGGCGTGATACCCGCGACGACGCCAAGCGCCTGACGCATGGAATACATGTCGATGCCGGGTCCGGCGCTGTCGGTATATTCGCCCTTGAGAAGATGCGGCGCGCCGATGCAGAATTCGACCACTTCCAGACCGCGCTGTACGTCGCCGGCAGCATCGGGCATCGTCTTGCCATGTTCGCGCGACAGCGCTTCGGCGAGCTTGTCCATGTCGCGGTTGAGCAGGCGGACGAATTCCATCAGAACGCGGGCGCGGCGCTGGGGATTGGTCGCGGCCCATTTGGGCTGTGCGGCGGCGGCACTGGCAACGGCGGCATCCAGTTCGGCTTTGGAGGCCAGCGGCACCTTCGCCTGAACCTCTCCGGTTGCGGGGTTGAAGACGTCAGCAAATCGACCGGACGTGCCCTTTACGTGTTTGCCATTGATGAAATGCGACAGCTCTTGCATGGGTCTCTCCCTTAATTCGGCGCGACATTAGCGCCGCTGCGAGGCAGGGGAAACCCAATTCGGCAGAGGTTTCGGTATGGTCCGCACACTTGACAGGTCGTATTCGAAGCGGTCACGCTGATTTCATGCAAAGCCTGCGGAGGAGGCGGAGATGACTGTAGCGAAAATCCTGCAATCCAAGGGAAACTCCGATGTCGTCACGATCGGGTCGGGCAAGTCGGTTGCGGATGCGGCCGGGATGCTTTCGGAAAAGCGGATCGGCTCCCTGGTGGTGTCAGATGACGGACAGACCGCGCTGGGCATCATTTCCGAGCGCGATATCGTTCGGGAATTGGGAAAGCGCGGGGCTGGCTGTCTGGACGAGCCGGTGACCGAGATGATGACCCGGACGCTTGTGACCTGTAGCAAGGAAGACCGGGCCGAAGCGGTGCTGACCCAGATGACCAAGGGCCGGTTCCGACACATGCCGGTTCTTGAAGGCGGTGTCATGATCGGGCTGATCACCTTGGGCGATGTCGTGAAATACAGCCTGGACGAAGTGAAGATGGAGAAGGACGCCCTTGAGGGTATGATCATGGGCTTCTAGCGTTTCTTGTCCCTTATGCTCTTGATACCATGTGCCGATTGATGTTCGTTCGGGGCCTGGGACAGGAAGGAAAACTCCATGCGCATCGGTCTTTATCCGGGCACGTTCGATCCGATTACACTGGGTCATGTCGACATCATTCGCCGTGCCACGGTGCTGGTTGACCGGTTGGTCATCGGCGTTGCTATCAACCATGACAAGGGTCCGCTGTTTTCGCTGGAAGAACGGGTGGCGATGGTCGAGGCGGAATGTGCCGCGCTTGCCAAGAAGACGGGTGTCGAGATTGTGGTACATCCGTTCGACAATCTTCTGATCGACTGCGCCCGCGATGTCGGGGCGGGCATCATTATTCGCGGCCTGAGGGCGGTCGCGGATTTCGAGTATGAATTCCAGATGGTCGGGATGAACCGGCGGTTGGATTCATCGATCGAGACGGTGTTTCTGATGGCTGGCGCCGAGTACCAGGCGATCGCCTCGAAACTGGTCAAGGAGATCGCGCGTCTTGGCGGGGATGTATCGAGTTTCGTAACGCCATCGGTGCATGACGCGTTGATGGCAAAGGCCGGCTGAGCCCCGAGGCGGAACGCGCGGCCCCGGGGGAGGTGGGCCTAGCCGCCGTAGACGGCTTTGTAGGCAAGTGCGCGCGCGTCCTCGCGGAAAATCCCGAGATCCAATGCCACATTGAGGGGCATGTCGCGGATCTCGCGGACGGTGCGGGCATAAGCTGCGCGTTTCTGAGCGGCGGTTTTCAGGTCATTCAGCAGGTAGGTCATGTCATGTCTCCTTCGGTCTGTTGGGGACGTTGGCGTCCCGGAACGTTGAAGGGTTACGTCAGCCGTAGATCGCTTCTTGTGCGATCCGGTGCGCGTCGGAGCGCGAGATCCCAAGTTCGTCGGCTTCGCGCCGCGACATGGTTTGAATTTCGTCCACGATCTTCCGATAGGCGGATCGTTTTTGCCCTGCGGCTTTCAGTCTGTTGATCAGTCCGGTCATGTTCTTGTTTCCTTTTCTTTCGTTTAGCCTCCTCCCTCGTGACCCATAGATGGCCTTTTGATAGCGCTAAACCAGCCCTGAAAGCGGAAAGGCCGCTATGCATTTTCTGCAATGCAGCATGATAGCGGTGGTGCGAACGAAAAAGGGCGCCCGTTCCCGGACGCCCTTTGAAATCAATGTTTTGGGATTTCAGATGAGTTTGCCCATCGCGACGGCGGTATCGGCCATCCGGTTCGAGAAGCCCCATTCGTTGTCGTACCACGTGAGGATCCGGCACATCGTTCCTTCCATCACCTTGGTCTGGTCGGTGTGGAAGATCGAGGAATGCGGGTCGTGGTTGAAATCACTGCTGACCAGAGGTTCGTCGGTATAGCCAAGGATGCCCTTGAGGGGTCCGTTTGCTGCCGTGCGGATCGCCGCGTTGATCTCGTTCACGGAGGTGGCGCGGGACGCTTCGAAGGTGAGGTCGACGACCGAGACGTTGGGGGTCGGGACACGGATCGCCACGCCGTCGAGCTTGCCGTTCAGTTCCGGAAGGACAAGGCCAACGGCCTTTGCCGCCCCGGTGGACGTGGGGATCATGTTGAGCGCCGCGGCGCGGGCCCGGTAGAGATCCTTGTGCATCGTGTCCAGTGTTGGCTGATCGCCGGTGTAGCTGTGGATCGTCGTCATGAAGCCGCGGGTGATGCCGATCTCGTCGTTCAGAACCTTTGCCACCGGAGAGAGGCAGTTCGTCGTGCAGGAGGCGTTCGAGACGATCAGGTCCTCGGCGGTGAGGACATCGTGGTTCACGCCATAGACGATTGTCTTGTCCGCGCCCTTTGAGGGGGCAGATACGAGCACGCGGCTTGCACCGTTTTCAAGGTGGATCGCCGCCTTGTCGCGGTCAGTGAAGATACCGGTGCATTCCATGACGATGTCGACATGGCCCCAGGGGAGGTCGGCGGGATTACGGATTGCCGAGACCTCGATCGGGCCGGTGCCCACGTCTATCGTCGTTTCGGTGGTCTTGACCTCCGCCGGGAAGCGGCCATGCACGCTGTCATAGCGCAGCAGATGCGCATTGGTTTCGACCGGTCCCAGATCGTTGATCGCGACCACTTCGATGTCCTTGCGGCCGGACTCGACGATGGCGCGCAGCACGTTGCGTCCGATCCGCCCAAATCCATTGATCGCTACTTTGACGGTCATGGTGTCCTCCTTGCATGAAAGCGTTGCCTGTCACCAAAGGGTTTGGGGGAAAAAGGTCAACCCGGAAATTGCCTTTCGGGGCGCAATCAGGCGGCCCCAAGGAGGCGTGAAAGCTCTTTTGCGGCCTTACGGACATGATCCCCGAACTCTTCGGTCCGGTTCGCTGTGACACGTGCGGTTGGCCCGGAGATGGACAGTCCGGCGATGGCCGATCCCATCGCGTCGAAAACCGGGGCCGCAACGCAGCGCATGCCTTCGGCCTTTTCCTCGTCGTCGATGGAGTAACCGCGGCGCCGGATCGCGGCGAGGTCGGACAGAAGGGCCGAACCATTCGTGAGCGTGCGGCCGGTGAACCGTTCGAGCCCAGAGGAGATCACCGCGTTGAGTTGCGGTTCGGTGAATTGCGCGAGAAGGGCCTTGCCGATCCCGGAAGCATGCAGGGGAGATTGCGTGCCAGGCGGGAAAAAGGCGCGGATCGAGGCGTGGGTCTCGACCTGGCTGACGAAGAGCACCGAGAGGCCGTTGGCGACGCCGAGATTGGCGGTCTCTCCCGTTGCCTCCATCAGCGCCTGCATGACCGGACGGGCGCGTTCCACCATGTTCGTCCGCCGCAGGAAGGCCGACCCAATCCGGAAGGCGCCGGCACCCACGTGCCAGCTTTGGGCCTGACTGTCGAGTTCTACGATCCCGCGTGTCTCGAGCGTGACGAGAACACGGTAGGCTGTGGCCGGTGACTGGTCCAGCGCCTCGGAGAGTTCCGTCAGGGTCATGCCGCCGGAACGACCCAGCTCCTCGAGGATCATCATGGCACGGTCCAGCGACTGGATCGTGTTCTGCTCGGTCTTGTCCTGAAAGGCGCGGGGACGTCCACGCGCGCGTCTCTCTGCCACGATGCCGTCCTTTCGAGATGATTTTACGAAGGAAAAATGCATCATGCAAAATCATTTCGCAATATGAAAAACATAACTATATGAAAATAGTATATTTTTGTATTTTTCCACAATGAGAAAAATAATTTCAAAAAAATTGCCAACGAGGGAGGTGCGCTTTACACGAGGTCAACGCAACGAGGAGGACTTGCGATGTCCCTGCAGAACCCTGTCTTTATTCCCGGCCCGACAAATATGCCCGAAGTGCTTCGGAAGGCCATCGACATGCCGACCATGGACCACCGGTCTTCGGCATTCGCTGATATTCTGCACCCCGCATTGAACGGCGTGAAAAAGGTACTGAAGACGACCGATGCGCAAGTATTCGTGTTTCCGTCGACCGGCACCGGCGGTTGGGAAACCGCTCTCACGAACACCCTGTCGCCCGGCGACAAGGTTCTGGCAGCCCGCAACGGCATGTTCTCGCATCGCTGGATCGATATGTGCAAGCGTCATGGTCTGGAGGTCGCGATCATCGAGACGCCCTGGGGCGAGGGGCTTCCGGCCGCGCGATATGAAGAGGCGCTCGCCGCTGACAAGAACCACGAAATCAAGGCGGTTCTGGCGACCCATAACGAGACGGCGACAGGTGTCGTGTCCGACATCGCGGCCGTTCGCAAGGCGATGGATGCCGCGGGTCACCCGGCGCTGTTGCTCGTGGATGGTGTGAGCTCGATCGGGTCGATGGATTTCCGGATGGACGAATGGGGCGTGGATATCGCCGTGACCGGGTCGCAGAAGGGCTTCATGCTCCCGGCGGGTCTTGCGATCGTCGGCGTGTCTTCCAAGGCGCGTGCCGCACTGGAGAGCGCAAAGCTTCACCGCACCTTCTTTGATCTCCGGGACATGGAAAAGGGCTATGCCGTAAACGGGTTCCCCTACACACCGCCGGTTGGCCTGCTGAACGGTTTGAACATGGCCTGCGACATGCTGATGGAAGAGGGGCTGGAGAACGTATTCGCCCGCCACCGCCGAATCGCCGATGGTGTTCGGGCCGCGGTCAAAGCGTGGGGTCTGAGCCTTTGTGCCAAGCGCCCCGAATGGTACTCCGATACGGTCAGCGCCATTGCGACGCCCGAGGGTTTCAACGCGACGCATATTGTGACCCATGCGGCCGAGGTCTATGGTATGGCCTTCGGTACGGGTTTGGGTGAAGTCGCCGGCAAGGTCTTCCGGATCGGCCACCTGGGCCAGCTCACCGACGCGCTTGCGCTGTCGGGTCTTGCAACGGCCGAAATGGTTATGGTCGATCTTGGTCTGGACGTGAAACTCGGATCGGGCGTTGCGGCGGCGCAGGCTGTCTATCGCCACGGCAATCCGAACCAGAAGAAGGCAGCCGCGTGATGAAGGACAACGTTGAAATGTACATTCCGACCTATCAGGACGTCCTTGACGCCCATGAGCGGATCAAACCCCACATTCACCGGACCCCGGTGCTGACCTCGAGCTACTTCAACGATCTCGTGGGGGCCGAGCTGTTCTTCAAATGCGAGAACTTTCAGAAAGCGGGTGCGTTCAAGGTGCGCGGTGCATCGAACGCGGTTTTCGGTCTGGATGACGAGCAGGCCAAGAAGGGCGTCTGCACCCATTCATCGGGCAACCATGCCCTGTCGCTTTCCTACGCCGCCGGACGCCGGGGTATTCCCTGCAACGTGGTGATGCCGCGGACGGCGCCGGAGGCGAAAAAGGCCGCTGTGCGCGGTTATGGCGGGGTCATCACGGAATGCGAGCCTTCGACATCGTCGCGGGAAGAGGTCTTTGCGAAGGTTCAGGCCGAAACGGGCGGCGAGTTCGTGCATCCCTATAACGATCCGCGCGTGATCGCGGGGCAGGGCACCTGTTCGGTCGAATTCATGGAGCAGACCGGTGGCGTCGACATGATGGTGGCACCGATCGGAGGTGGCGGCATGATATCGGGCACCTGCCTGACCCTGTCGAATATCGCGCCGGAAGTGCAGATCATTGCCTCGGAACCCGAGCAGGCGGACGATGCCTATCGCAGCTTCAAGGCGGGTCATATCATTGCCGACGATGCGCCGGTGACCATCGCAGACGGCTTGAAAGTTCCGCTGAAAGAGCTGACATGGCATTTCGTCTCGAACCATGTCACTGACATTCTGACCGCAAGCGAAGAAGAGATCATCGACGCGATGAAGCTGACGTGGCAACGGATGAAGATCGTGATGGAGCCGAGCTGTGCTGTGCCGCTGGCGACCATTCTGAAGAACAAGGACAGATTTGCCGGCAAGCGCGTCGGTGTCATCATCACCGGCGGCAATGTCGATCTCGACAAACTGCCCTGGATCAAGTGAACGCAGAGGAAAATCCAATGAATGCACCTGTGAAATTCGATGGCCTTGAAGTGGGCTATGACATCCCGGCCGCGATCGGCATGGATGAGAGCGAAATCCAGACGCCTTGCCTGATCCTTGATCTGGACGCGCTGGAGCGGAACATCAAGAAGATGGGCGACTATGCGAAGGCCCACGGCATGCGTCACCGTGTGCATGGCAAGATGCACAAGTCGGTTGACGTGGCGCTTCTTCAGGAATCGTTGGGCGGGTCGGTTGGCGTCTGCTGCCAGAAGGTTTCGGAAGCCGAGGTGTTCGCCCGTGGCGGAATCAAGGACGTTCTGGTGTCGAACCAAGTGCGTGACCCGGCCAAGATCGACCGTCTGGCACGCCTGCCCAAGCTGGGCGCGCGCACGATCTGCTGCGTCGATGACGTGGCGAACGTGGCGGACCTGTCGGCTGCGGCACAGAAGCATGGCACCCAGATCGAATGTCTTGTGGAAATCGACTGTGGTGCGGGCCGTTGCGGTGTGACCACGACCCCGGCAGTTGTCGAAATCGCCAAGGCGATCGATGCGGCTCCGGGTCTGAAATTCGCAGGCATCCAGGCCTATCAGGGCGCGATGCAGCACATGGATTCCTACGAGGATCGCAAGGCCAAGATCGAACTGGCAGTGGCCCAGGTGAAGGATGCCGTGGACACGCTGAAGGCAGAAGGCCTTGAGTGCGATATCGTCGGTGGCGGCGGCACCGGTTCCTACTACTTTGAATCGACCTCGGGCGTTTACAACGAGCTGCAGTGCGGATCCTATGCGTTCATGGATGCCGACTATGGCCGTATCCTTGACAAGGATGGCAACCGGATCGACCACGGCGAGTGGGAAAATGCGCTGTTCATCCTGACAAGTGTCATGAGCCATGCGAAGGCCGACAAGGCGATCGTGGATGCCGGCCTCAAGGCGCAGTCGGTGGACTCGGGCCTGCCGGTGATCTTTGGCCGCGACGACGTGGAATACGTGAAATGTTCCGACGAACATGGCGTTGTCATGGACCCGAAAGGCGTTCTCAAGGTGAACGACAAGCTGCGGCTTGTGCCGGGCCATTGCGACCCGACCTGCAACGTGCACGACTGGTATGTCGGCGTGCGCAACGGCAAGGTGGAAACCCTGTGGCCGGTGTCGGCTCGCGGCAAAGCCTATTGATGTCCGGGCCGCTGGCCTCCGGGACCGGCGGCGCGGTATTTCCCTGACCATTAAGACGGGGGCGGCCCTTTCGTGTGGCCGCCCTTGCTATGACAGATAGAGGACATCCGGATGCTTATCGTTCCCGAACGCGTAATTGCAGAGCTGATCACCCCCGAGGCGAGTTTCGATGCGGTGGAAGCCGTTTTCGCGGCCATGTCGAAGGGCGATGCGTATAACTTTCCCGTGGTCCGCGAGGCGATCGGGCACGAGGATGCGCTTTATGGCTTCAAGGGCGGGTTCGACCGCTCCGGCATGACGCTGGGTCTGAAGGCAGGCGGCTACTGGCCGAACAACCTTGAGCGCCGTGGCATCATCAACCACCAATCGACCGTGTTCCTGTTCGATCCCGATACCGGCAAGATGGCGGCGATGATCGGCGGCAACCTTTTGACCGCGTTGCGGACGGCGGCGGCCTCCTCTGTGTCGATCAAGCATCTGGCGCGGCCGGATTCCAAGGTTCTGGGGATGGTCGGCGCTGGTCACCAGTCGCATTTCCAGTTGCGCGCGGCGGTTCAGCAGCGGTCGTTCGAAAAGGTCGTGGCGTGGAACTACCACCCCGAGATGCTTCCCAAGCTTGGCGAAACGGCCGCAGAGCTCGGCCTGCCGTTCGAGGCGGTGTCGCTGGAGGATCTGGGCGCGCAGGCGGATGTGATCATCACCATCACCTCGGCCTTCTCGCCATCGCTGATGGATGCCCATGTGAGGCCGGGGACGCATCTGGCCTGCATGGGCACGGATACGGTGGGCAAGCAGGAGGTCGAGGCCGCCCTGTTGAAACGGGCCACGGTGTTCTGCGACGAGGTCGCGCAGTCGACGTCGATCGGCGAGGCGCAGCATGCGGTGAAGGACGGCCTGATCTCGGTCGGTGACGTGAACGAAATCGGTGCGGTGATCAACGGCACTCATCCGGGCCGCCATTCGACCGACGAGATCACGCTGTTCGACGGGACCGGGGTCGGGCTTCAGGATCTGGCCGTGGCCAGCGCCGTGGTCGACATCGCAGTACGAGAAGGGCGTGGCGATCGAGGTGGATTTCTAGGCGCCGAGACGCATTTCCGGCGAGACGGTCATGGACATCGCGATAAACGGGCTTGGCCGGATTGGCCGGGCCATCCTTAGGCTTGCGATGACCACGCGTGGCGAGGGGTTGAGGGTGCGTGCGCTCAACGATATCGCAGCGCCGGAGCTTGTGGCCTACCTCCTTGAATATGATAGCATTTTCGGACCGTTTCCGGGCTCTGTCGAGGTTTCGGGACGGGGCGCTTGTGATCAATGGTCAGTGCGATACCGATCACACGCCAATCCGCGCCTGACGGGCTTGATCTGGCAGGAGTCGACGTGCTGCTTGATTGCACCGGCAAGGCCAATTCACGCGACTGGATCGAAGCGGCGCTTGCCGCGGGGGCAGGACGGGTTCTGATTTCCGGCCCGACGCCTGCGGCGGATCTGACCGTTGTTCTGGGGGCGAATGACGCCGCACTTGCCCAACAGCCGCAGTGTTTCGAATGCGTCCTGCACGACCAATGCGGTCGCGCCCTTGCTCAAATGCCTGGATGAGGCGTTCGGCATCGTGTCCGGGCACATGACGACGATCCATTGCTATACCGGCAGCCAGCCCACGGTGGACGCGCCGCGCGGGGATTTTGCGCGGTCGCGGGCGGCGGCCCTGTCGATGATCCCGACGACCACGTCCGCTGCGGCGCTGATCGCGGAGGTCCTGCCGGGGGCGGGGTCGCGGGTGACCTGCCATTCCGTCCGGGTTCCGTCGGCCAGCGTTTCGGCGGTGGATCTTGTGGTCGAGACGCGGGCCGCGGTGAGCGTGGATCAGGTCAACGCCATGTTCCGCGCCCGGGTCGGGCCGATCCTCGGGGTCACGGAGCGTCCGCTTGTGTCCACGGACCTGCGGGGGCGGCCTGAATCGCTTGTTCTTGCGCTTCCGGAGACGGATGTGTCGGGGGGCTTCTTCGGGTGTTCGGCTGGTATGACAACGAATGGGGTTTTTCCAACCGGATGCTCGACATGGCAATGCGGATGGCTCAGCCGGTAACGGTGTAGGGCGTCTCGAACCAGTGTTCCTGAAGGTTTGGGCCGGGGCCGATCCGATCCACCACGGCGAACAGGCCGGGCGCATGGAGCGGCGTCAGAACGCCGTGCCATGTGCGCCGCGCGATGTTCACGGCCTGACCCGGGGCGGTGAGAAAGGCCAGCGGCGTTCCGGGCGTGCCGTCTTCGTCGGGGGCGACCACGACGAGGAAGGGATGTTCGGACATGGGAATGAAGGTTTGCGCGCCGTCCGGGTGTCGTTCGACCATATCGAGCGTATAGGGCAGGCTGCGGGGCCGGGCCTTGAACAGGCTGACCCCGGCGCGGCCGCCGTGCAGGTCGAGCCGGGCGCGGTCGTGGTAACGTTCGCAATTTCCCTGGTTGATGATCTTGTCGGGGACGCCGGCCACCTCGATCACGTCGCCGAATGGTGCGAACGCGGAGGCAGTCAGTGGTAGAGCCTTGATGTTCATGGCAAAAGATCCTTGAGGCGAAACTCGGCGATGCGTTCGACCTGGCGGCAGGCCTCGGCGAATTCCGTGTCGGCATCATTGTCGATCCGGCGTTTGAAGGCGGCCAGAATGCTGGCCTTGTCGTGGTCGCGGACCGCGATGATGAAAGGGAAGCCGAACTTGGCGACATAATCGGCGTTGAGGCCCGCGAATTGCGTTCGTTCCTTGTCGGTGAGCGCGTCAAGGCCCGCCCCGGCTTGCTCGGCGGTTGATTCCGCGGTCAAGCGCCTGGCTGCCGCCAGCTTGCCGGCGAGGTCTGGATGAGCATTCAGCACCGCGAGGCGACGCTCGGGGTCGGCTGCGCGAAACACCCGGCAGAGCGCGTTATGGACGCCTTGCGCCGTGTCGTGGGCGGGCCCGAGTTCGAGCCCATGAGCGCCTTCGGCGATCCAGGGCGAGTGTTCGAATACTCCGCCATAGGCCGCAACGAAGGCGTCCCTCTCCATCTCGCTGGGCCTTTGTCGGGATACGGGTGGATGGGTCTTGGCCCAATGCTCGGCGATGTCGATCCGACGTGGGAACCAGACGCCGTCATGGTTTCGGGCGTAGTCCATGAAGCGTCGCAGGGCCATGACCCGGCCCGGTCGACCGACGAGCCGGCAGTGGAGACCGATCGACATCATTGCGGGACGCCCTGCCGCGCCTTCGGCATAGAGCGCATCGAAGCTGTCCTTCAGATAGGTTTCGAACTGATCGCCGGAGTTGAAGCCCTGAGGCGTGGCGAAGCGCATGTCATTGGCATCGAGCGTATAGGGAATGATCAGCTGATCGCGCGTGCCGAAACGTGACCAATAGGGGAGGTCATCGGCGTAACTGTCGGATATGTAATCGAAACCACCTTCTTCGGCGACAAGGCGGACGGTGTTCATCGAGCAGCGTCCGAGATACCAGCCGCGTGGCCGTGCACCCGTGACCTGTTCGTGAAGCGTGACGGCTCGGGCCAGATGGTCACGTTCCTCGGCCTCTGGCATGTCCTTGTATTCGATCCATTTCAGACCGTGGCTGGCAATCTCCCAGTCCGCTTCCTTCATCGCCGCGACCTGTTCGGGGCTGCGGGCGAGGGCGGTGGCAACGCCATAGACAGTGGCCGGAATCTTCATCTCTTCGAACAGACGGTGAAGCCGCCAGAAGCCCGCGCGTGCGCCATATTCGTAGATCGATTCCATGTTCCAGTGCCGCTGGCCGGGCCATGAGGCGGCGCCGACGATCTCGGATAGGAAGGCCTCGGACCCGGCATCACCATGAAGAATGTTGTTTTCGCCGCCTTCTTCGTAATTGACCACGAATTGAACGGCGATCTTTGCCTTGCCGGGCCATTCCGCATGGGGCGGTGTGGCCCCGTAACCTGTCATGTCGCGCGGGTATCGCATGGATGTCCTCCTGTCGGGCCGAGTCTTGCAGGAAAGCGGACCGCTGTCCTTCTGGAAAAACTTGAAAAAGCCTTGCGCGAAAAGACGTTTCCCTCAACCCCGGATCGGCGCATGAAGGGATGAAAGATATCAAGGAGGTGACGATGGCCGGTTATCTGACCACCCATGTTCTGGATACCGCACGCGGTTGCCCAGCGGCGGGCATGAAGATCACGCTATACCGTGTGACGGGAGACGCGCGCGTGCCCTTGCGGATGATGGTGACGAATGCCGACGGACGCACGGATACCCCGATCTTGCCCGAGGCGGAGTTCGTGCCCGGTGTCTACGAGCTCGAGTTTCACGCCGGCGCCTATCTGGATGCGACAGGGGCGCCGCCCGAGTCCCCCCGTTTCCTGGATGTGATCCCATTGCGGTTCGGCATGTCCGAGGCCGTTCACTATCACGTGCCGCTGCTATTGTCGCCGTTCGGCTATTCGACCTACCGGGGGAGTTGAGCGGCGATCCGGTTTGCCGCGAATTCCATGAACAGTCGGACCTTCGGGTCCTGCAGGCGTTTGTGCGGATAGAGAAAAGCCAGTTGAACCGGCAAGCGGAGGGGTGGATTCAGCCACGGGAACAAGAGCGCCGGAGGCAAGATGCGCCGCAATCTCGAAGGTCGGTTTCAGCACGATACCGTGGCCTGCGAGCGCCCATTCTGTAAGCACATCGCCATCGTCGGATTCGAAAGGCCCCGAGACGCTGAAACGCTCGGGTCCCGAGGGCGTCTGCAGGGTCCATCGGTATTCCGGAGCTCCGGGAAAGCGGAGGTTCAGGCAGGCATGGCGAGCGGCGATGATATCGGCGCCCGATCCCGGGTTTCCCCGGGCGGCCACGTATGCGGGCGCGGCGCAGAGAACGCGGGGGCAGTCGGCGATCTTACGGATCTTCAGCGTGGAATCCTCGGGCGTTCCGAGAAAGAGTGCGAGATCGATCCCCTCTGCCGTCAGATCGATTCCGCGATCCGACAGGCGCAGGCGGACATCGATCTCGGGGTATTCCGCTTTGAAATCCGGGACGAGCGGCGCGATCAGTCGCCGGCCGACGCCAAGCGGCGCTGCCATGAACAGCGAACCACGCGGGGCCTGCGTCACGTTCATCACTGCCGCTTCGGTTGCTTCGAGCGCCTCGATCACCTTGAGCGCGCCGTCGTAGAAAAGCCGTCCCTGCTCCGTTGGCTTGAGGCTGCGCGTGGACCTTTGGAACAGGCGGACGCCGAGATGAGATTCAAGCTGCGCGATCCGGGCCGAAGCGACCGCGGGCGAGATCCGTTGATCCCGGGCCGCCGCGGACATCGAACCCAGTTCGTGAACCCGAACGAACGTACGGATATTGTCGAGATACGACATGCGCCATTGTCCAATATGGTTTGAAACTGTTCGGCTGTTTTTCCGAATAGCGGATAGTGGCGGCGCAAGCTAGGATTTCCATGTCAGGGGCCAAGTGAAGGGCGCGCTATGTACGAGTTTGCAATCATCTGGGAGTGGCTGGCGTTTGCGGTGAGGTGGTTGCATGTCATTACCGCCATCGCCTGGATCGGTTCGTCATTCTATTTCATCGCGCTCGATCTGGGTCTGAACCGCGATATTCCGGGACCGGCGGATGGAGAGGAATGGCAGGTTCACGGCGGCGGCTTCTATCATATCCAGAAATATCTCGTTGCGCCCGAGGCGATGCCAGAGCACCTGACCTGGTTCAAATGGGAGAGTTATGCGACCTGGCTTTCCGGTGCGGCGCTGCTGGCAGTTGTCTACTGGGCCGGGGCCGAACTCTATCTGATCGATATCGAGAAGGCCGATCTCGCTGTCTGGCAGGCCATCCTGATTTCGGCCGGATCGCTTGCTGTCGGTTGGCTGATCTATGACTTTCTCTGCAAGTCGCGGCTTGGCGAGACGCCGACCTTGCTGATGTTCTTGCTATTCGTCGTGCTTCTGGTGATGTCCTGGGGGTATCATCAGGTGTTCACGGGCCGGGCGGCGATGCTTCATCTGGGGGCTTTCACGGCGACGATCATGACCGCGAACGTTTTCTTGATCATCATGCCGAACCAGCGTGTCGTCGTCTCCGATCTCGTGGCAGGGCAGGATACCCGATCCGAAATACGGGAAGATCGCCAAGTTGCGGTCGACGCATAACAACTATCTGACCCTGCCGGTCATCTTTCTGATGTTGTCCAATCACTATCCACTTGCCTTTGCGACGCCCTATTCGTGGGCGATCGCTGCGCTCGTCTTCCTGATGGGGGTGACGATCAGCCATTTCTTCAATTCGATGCATGCCCGATTCGGGGGCGCCGCATTGGACATGGGCGCGTGACGGTCATCCTGTTCATCGCGATCATGTGGCTGTCGACAGGGCCTCAATTCCGGGGCGGGACGGCAGATGCCAGGTGATGACGCCGAACGGCGGATCGCGGTTTGCTTCGGCAGAGGGTTTCGGCGAGGCGGTTTCCATCGTTCAGGGGCGCTGTTCGATGTGCCACGCCCGCGAACCGTTCTGGGATGGTATCCGGTGGGCGCCGAAAGGTCTTCATCTCGAAACGGAAGTGGACATCGCGCGTCATGCCCGTGAGGTGTTCCTGCAAGCGGGCGTGAGCCACGCAATGCCACCTGCGAACATAACCTGGATGGAACCTGAGGAACGTGAAGAATCGCTCAATGGTATCGGAATGCCTTCGACTGATCTCCGGGAGAAGCCGAGATCTTTCGCAGGAACGTTGCGATCGCGAACGTTGATCGATTGAAGGCCAGCCCCCACGGGCCGGCCTTCTCTGATCTCTGGCTTAGCGGCTGATAACGACTTCCGCGCCTGTGTGATCAGAAATCTTTCCAGTCATCGTCAAGGGCTGATTTCTGCGGTGAACCTTGCGGCGCCGTCCGTTCCGGTCGCCTTCCTCTCGGGTGCCTTCGGTTTCGGCTCCACCACGGATTCGTTCAGTGGGCCCCGGCTGAGAGACGGACCCGATGCGCCGGTAATCTTGAAGCGGGCGACCGCACTCGACAGGTCTGCCGCGGCGCTCGTCAGGGTCTGACTGGCCGCAGTCGTCTCTTCGAACATGGCGGCATTTTGTTGTGTGACCTGATCGAGTTGGCTCATCGCAGCGTTGATTTCCGCCAGTCCGCCGGACTGCTCCTGCGCCGAGGCCGCAATGTCGCTGACATGATCAGAGATATTTCCGACGCTTGCGACGATCTCCTCAAGCGACGCTTCCGGCATCGCCCACGAGCGTGACCCCGCGTGTCACATGTTCTCCCGAAGCCGAGATCAAGGCATTGATCTCGCGTGCCGCATCCGAAGACCGTTGCGCAAGAGCGCGAACTTCCGAGGCCACAACCGCGAAGCCACGACCGGCATCGCCGGCGCGGGCGGCTTCCACGCCAGCATTGAGTGCGAGCAGGTTCGTCTGGAACGCGATATCATCGATCACGCTGATGATGCTTGAGATCTTCTTGGACGACTCGGCGATCTCACCCATAGCCGCCACCGCATCCCGTACGACACCACCCGACTGTTCCGCATTCTTGCGTGCTTGCGAGACAACTTCGTTCGCCTGGCGTGCGCCATCGGCAGCGGAACTGACCGACGCCGTGATCTCGGTCAGAGCTGCGGCCGTCTCTTCGAGCGTCGCGGCCTGATGCTCTGTCCTGCGCGACAAGTCATCGGAAGCGCTTGAGATATCTTCGACTTCTCCGCGAATTGTTGCGGCACGTGCCGCCACAGCGGAGATCGTCTCGTTCAATCTTGCAACCGCCGCATTGAAATCGGTGCGAAGCTGATCGTTTGCTCCCGCAAAGGGGACCTCGATCTGCGAAGACAGGTCTCCACCCGACAAACGGCCCAGGGCGTCGCGCAGGGCATCGATCATCTGTGTCTGCTCGGTCAGGAGGCGTGCGCTTTCCTCCTCCGCCAGTAGTTTCTTGCGGCGCTCATCGGTGACATCCGCGCCGATCAGGACGGATTTGACATGTTGACCCGAGGAGTTGTGGATTGGCGAAAGACCTCCGTGCAGGAATCCGGATCCGCCAGTCGCAGACAGGATCTCGAAATCGCCGAAATGCGCGTTCTTTCCGTCAACCGGTTTTCCGTTTTCGCCGGAGGTGACCATGCTGCTGAAATCGCGGGCATCTCCGATACCGCCAATGCCAGCCATCGCCGAGAAAGGCGCTGTTTGCGGCCACGAGCCGACCGTCGACCGAGAATTCGGCCTTGGCCTGGTTCTCGTCGATCGATGTCATGATCGCAGCATTCTGTCGCGAGACGGTCACATCGTCCCATTCGATGATATAGCCGGCCCGGTCCCGTCCCGGAATTGTCGATGGGAGAGATTGCAATACTGAACGTGAATGAACCGAACTCGGCATCGAATTGGATTGTCTCGGCCGTTTTCTTGAAGGTTTCCCGTCTTCCTAGAATTTCCGGATGGAGTGCACAGACATCCTTTCCGGAGATCGATGTCGGGATCGAAATCGGTCATGTAACGCTGCATGATGGCGGAGTGTTTCTGGCCGAGGTTGTCGAAGGCCGTATTCGTATAGATGACCGAGAATTCTGCATCCGTGATCATCAAGGCGGCGGAGGTTCCTGCGAAGCCCGCGCCGGTGAAGGCTGCGATGCGGTTTGTCTTCCTCGGAGTCTTTCAGTTGATCGCGAAAGAGTTCGAGAGTGGTCGTGACCACACCGATCTCGCTTCCCCGGCGGGTCCGTGGAATTTCTGCATCATAGTTGCCTTGTGACACCTCCTTCATTGCGGGGCGACTTCTGGAGAGGAACCGCGATGATCCTGCGCAAGGCGAAACCCATCGCAGCGTGATCGCCATAAACACGAGCCGCGACGATAACGAGCAGTTCGAACTTTTTCGCGACGTGATCGAGTTCCCGGAGCGAGTCATCGCTCCACTGAACGACGATCGCGCCGACCGTTTCGTCCGATGACCCGAAGGTTGCGGGATGGGCGAAAAGGAAGGCCGTCGGCTCGGCAACGGCCTCGCCCGCTTCAATTGCCTGACGCCCGAGTGCCTCAAGGTGCGCGATGTCTTGAACTTCGGTCGATTCGCTCGACAGGATCTCGCCATCGATGTTGATCGCGATACCGCCCAATACCTTGCCGTTCAGACGATCGAAACTTTCGAGAAGCATACGATCAAGTTCCTCCGACTTGCGAAACTGGATCGCGCCCCCTGACTGGATCGCAAGGAGGCCGGTGACCTCGTCTCCAAGTTCCAGAAATGGCCGTCGTACCCGCGTCTTCTGCGATCTTGAACGACTTGAATGTCAGGAGCCCTGCAATCGCGGCCATCGAAATTGCCATCGCGATAATGACACGAAGGAATATCGAGTCCGGCATACGCCAGTTTCTTTTCCGATCCATTATTTCCACCTTGCTGGTTGCTTGATCGCAGGGGAGGCTGGCTTAGAAGAGCGATTCGGCATTGATGCCGATGGTCATGGCGCCGAGCACCGTATTCGAGCCGGATCGACGATCGGGAATCGAGATCTGGCCCTGATAGGTCTGGCTCGACTCATCCAACTCCACCTCGCCGAAATGGCCGTCTCGGGACCCTTGGGGAACGTTTCGCTGAATTTCTCTTCGTCACCCTGCCAATAGTCGGAAGTCACATCGCTGGCCGCGACGTTCAGGCCGCGGGCGTCCATGACGAACACTTCGGTCATAGTGCCGCCGCAGCCGCGACGCGTTCGCGCAGGAAGTCCGAAGCCGCATTTTCGAGCACCGGGGCAATGGTCGGTCGATCGCGCAACCCGACTTCCGCCCGCCAAGCGGTGTCGAGCGCGTCGATTTCTTCCTGAGTGTATCCGGCCGTCTGGCTATTCTGGTTGCGGATCGCATCGAGAAGGACCTGATCCTGAGCCCAGCCCAGGATCTCGGACTCAAGATAGGTCTTGAGTTCGTGCCTCGTAGTCATTCGCCGAAGCGGGGAGACCGAATGCGATGACGAGCGGCGCGACGAGAAAGAGTTGCTTCATGTGAACCTCTGATTCGAGTTGGTTTTCCCATCCGAGATCAGTCGATTTGCGGGACACTAAAAGCCTAGGGTTTCGCCGGGGTTAATCGCGAAACAGCCAATCGCAGCAATTTTACAAAACTGGTTGCCTCGTCATTAACCGCTTTTCAATTCGCCGCGGTTGCAGGATCTGTCCCGGCCGCTAGCACGTTCCCTAAAGGAGGTTTCCCATGCGAAAAGCAGCACTTGCCGCCCTCAAGACCGCCATGTCGGCAGGGCCGAAGAAGCGGTTTCCCGGCAAGTCCGACAGCCGATTTGACGGTCGGATGCTCATGCCGGAAATCGAGCCGGGCTTTGCTGCTGGAACCGGGCATGCGTGTCTTCACGATCGGATCCTGTTTTGCGCGCAACATCGAGGCGGAGCTGGATGCGTTTACCCTTCCGACCAGTGAATTCTCAGGGTTCCCGCCCAGCGAATGGCCGCACCGTCCCAACGGACTGTTGAACGAATACAACCCGGCGTCGATGGCACAAAGGATCCTCTGGGCCGTGAATGGCGTGGATACATCGCAGATCGCAGGGACCTTGGTGGGACCGGACGAGGCGGTGGATGATCTTTTCCTGCCGACAAACAGCCCGGTTCGCGCGACCGAGGGCGCAAGAACGGCGCCGCGAGATCGACGCGATCTATCGCGCAATTGCCGAAATCCGATGCGTTGATCCTGACGCTGGGCCTTGTCGAATGCTGGGAGGACATCGAGGAAGGGTGTTTCCTGAACCGGATGCCGCGGGTCCCGGAAATGCGGGCGCATCCCGGACGGTACAGGTTTCACCGGCTGTCACCCTTCGAAGGGGTCAGCCACCTGCGCCCGGCGCTCGAGGCATTGGTGGACGGGGGAGTGTCGAGGATCATCCTGACGGTGTCGCCCGTGCCGCTGCAAACGACGGTGACGGGACAGGACTGCGTGATCGCGAACAGCCTGTCGAAGGCGTCGCTTCGGCTGGTGGCGGATGAGCTTGTGGCGCGCTTCCCGGGCAAGATCGACTACTTCCCAAGCTTCGAGATGATTACGTCGGCCGGTCTTTCCGCCTTTCAGGACGATCTGGTTCACGTGCGACCGGGGGTGGTAGCGAAAGTGGTGCAACATATGACCGGGCTTTACGTGCAGCAGCGCCGCGCTGCCTGAGCCGCGGTGCGGCTCAGTGAGGCGGTCGTGAAGAGGCTTTGATCGGGTCATGGCAGGCGCCCGCCGATGCGGAGGTCACGGGCACAAGATCAGATCGCGGGCCGGATCGGTTGGCCGGTTTCGAGAGACTTCGCGGCTGCATCTGCGAGACATTGCGCCCGCAGCCCGTCGATCGCGTTGGGACGCAGCGGTCGACCATTCGATATGGCCTCGACGAAATGGGCCATCTCGGCGAAATAGGCCTCTTCGTAGCGTTCGAGGAAGAAGTGCCGGGCCGGGGCCGTGCGGTAGCCGGACGGACCGGCCACCTGAACCAGAGATTCGAGTGCATTTCCCGCCGACAGCATGCCTTTGGACCCATGCACCTCGATCCGCTGGTCGTATCCGTAGCTTGCCCGGCGCGAGTTGGAGATCTGGCAGATGCGGCCGCTCGGCCGTGCGGAGTGTCACCACTGCGGTGTCGATATCGCCCGCCGCTCCGATCGCCGGATCGACAGACAAGACCCCATTGCAAAGACCTCCTCGGGCTCTTCGCCGAGCAGGAACCGCGCCATATCGAGATCGTGAATCATCATGTCGCGGAACAGGCCGCCCGGATTGCCGGATATAGTCCACCGGTGGCGGTGAGGGATCGCGCGATGTGATCGCGACAAGTTCGATATTGCCGATCTCGCCCTCGCGCAGACGTCGTCTCGAGCTGCGCAAAGGACGGATCGAAGCGCCGGTTGAACGCGGTGAGGAAGGGAACGCCAGTCGCCGCGACAGCGG
This sequence comes from uncultured Alphaproteobacteria bacterium, assembly GCA_963698645.1. Taxonomy (GTDB): domain Bacteria; phylum Pseudomonadota; class Alphaproteobacteria; order Rhodobacterales; family Rhodobacteraceae; genus Ovoidimarina. The sequence goes on along the minus strand of CAVORP010000001.1, from coordinate 121,537 downwards.
CGATGCAATCGCGCACCCGGTCGCTTGATAGATCGATCGGTTTTTCACAGAAGATCGCCTTGCCTGCGGCGGCGGCGGCGTGGATCGCGTCGTAATGGGTGCTGGTCGGCGTGCCGATGATGACGGCATCGATATCGCCGCTTGCAATCAGGGCATCGGGATTCGCGGATCTCGGCGCCCTAGGTCTTGGCGAGCGCCGATGCGGCGGCGGGCAGCGCATCGGCGACGGCGGTTAGGCAGTCGCGCCTTCGAGCCGGTTGATGCTGCGGGCATGGACCTGGCCGATCCGGCCACAGCCCAAAAGTCCGAAATCTGATCATGTCGTCTGGCTCCGTTGCGGTTTGAGGGCGCTGAGCACGATTCGTGCCGCGGCTTCGATGGGGGGTTCGACCTGTTTCAGGATACCGACCCGGTCGAACATCTGGAATTCGCTGCAAGAGCGCTTCGCGCAGCGCCGTGCCGAAGCTCCATGCGCAATTCGGTTCCGATGTTGAACTTGCAGATCGCGGAGCCGTGCGCGAGCCTGCTGCGCTGTGCGCTGGGCACTCCCGAGCCGCCATGGATGACGAGGGGCACCGATGTGACGGCCTCGATCGCGCGAATGCGGTCTTCATCCAGCCCGCCCTGCTGGTCCTGCTGGAGATGGACGTTGCCGACGGAGATCGCCATGGCATCGACGCGGGTGTCGCGAGCGAAACGTGCCGCCTCGTCCGGGTCCGTGCCTTCGGATGCGTCGCCATGGTCATAGCCGACAAATCCGATTTCGCCTTCGCACGAAACGCCTGCCTTATGGGCCATCTCTGCGATCGCGGCGGTTTCGTCGATATTCTGGTCGAGTGGCTTGCGCGAGCCGTCATACATGACCGAGGTGAAGCCGCTGTCGATGGCGGTCTGGCAGTCCTCCGCGGTGTAGCCATGATCGAGATGCGCGACGACCGGAACGGAGGCCGTTTCGGCGAGGTTGCGGAACATCGCGCCCAGAACTGGCAGGGGAGTATGGGCCCGACAGGACGGGTCCGGCCTGCAAGATCACCGGACAGGCTTCGGCTTCGGCGGCGCGGACATAGGCGCGCATGTCCTCCCATCCAAGACAGACAAGTCCGGCGACCGCATAGCCCTGAGCGTAGGCCGGTTGCAGCACCTGCGAGAGTGTCGCAAGGGTCATTTGAACTTTGCCACCATATCCATGATGCCGGGGATCGTGTGAAGCTGTTCCGCATGGGTCGGCTCGAAATACTGCACCAGCGAGCGCTGGCTGAGGCCGCCCAGAATGGTGAAATAGTACATCTCGTAGCCGGGCATCACCACGCAGGGGTGGTATCCCTTGTCGAGGCAGATCGTGGAGCCATTGACGATGTGATAGGCCTCTCCCGGCCCCTTTTCACTCACGCTGGATCAGCTGAACCCCGGAGCCGTAATCGGGGCGGAAGCGGAAATTGTAGGTTTCGTCATGGCGGGTTTCATCGGGCAGGCGATCGGTGTCATGCTTGTGGCTGGGAAAGCCGGACCAGCCGCCCTGACCGACGGTGTAAAGCTCGCTGACCAGAAGGCGGCCAACCTTGCCGTGATGTTTCTGCCCGAGGATATGTTTGATCTTGCGGTGGGTCTTGGTGTCGTCCGAGCCGTATTGGACGACATCAAGTTCATTCGCGCGGACGGCAAATGGGGCATAGACCTCGTCGAACTTGGCGCCCGCGATAAAGACTTCGGCCGTGTCCGAACGGCAGGTGAACTCGGCCTGTGCACCGGTGGGGACGTAGACGCCTTCGGGTTCGCCGTCCCAGACATCGAGTGCCGCGCCCGCCAAGATCCGTGGCCGAGAAATCGCCCACCGTCACATCGACCGTGCCCGTCGCCGGGACGATGCAGGTCTCGTATCCCGGGATGGCATATGAAAAGCCTTCACCCGCCTTCAGCTTGACGATGTTGAAATAGTTCAGCGGCACCAGGGCGTTCTCTGCCGCCACGATGGCTTCGTTCTTGTTGTCATAGGGCGGGATATGCATGAGCGTGTCCTTTCAGGCCGCGATCGGGCCGGGGTGATCCTTGAGGAAGGCGTCGAGTTGCGCCTCGTTCGGCATGGCCGGGGCGCAGCCGGGTTTCGCGACCACGATCGCCGCACAGGCAGAGCCGCGGAGAACGGCCGCGCGCAGGGGTAGACCGGCGGCAATGCCGGAAAGAAGCCCGGCCATGAAGCTGTCGCCGGCGCCGGTAGGTTTGAGGGCGGTGACGGGGTAGATGCCGGTGCGGATCTCTTCGCCGCCGGCGAAGGTGATCGCGCCCTTTTCCCCCATCTTGTAGATCACGACGCTGGCGGTCGAGGAGGCGAGATCCTGCGCTTTCTGGAGGCCCTTTGCCATATCCCCCGCCATGAAGCCGAATTCCTCGTCATTTCCGACGATCATCTGGGCCAATCCACCCGCACGCGACAGAACTTCTGCGGCGACTTCGGCCGACGGCCAGGAATAGGGGCGATAGTCGATGTCGAAGACAATGGGCAGGTCCAGCGCCCGGGCCCTTTCGAAGGCATGGAACGTGGCGCTTGCGCGAGGGTTCGGCGGCAAAGACCGTGCCGGCCGTGATCAAGGCGCCGAACAGTGTCAGATCGACGCGATCGATATCGGCGGTCGTGACCTGGAAATCGGCAGCCGCAGTTGCGGTAGAGCACCGTCTGGTGATCTTCGAGCCGGCTTTCATAGATGGCAAGCGAGGTTCTGAATTCACCGGTCACCGCTGCGCACGTAGTCGGTTCCGACACCATAGTCTCGGAGTTGGTTGACGCAAAAATCGCCCACTGCATCCGCCGAGACAGAGGTGACGAGCGCTGTCTTTCCTCCGAATTTCGACAAGCCCGCCGCGATATTGGCGGAGGATCCGCCCATGCCCGACGATCATCGACGCGGCGTCTTCGGTCTTTGTGCCTGCGGGGTCGGGACTCAGGTCCATTCCGACGCGTCCTAGGACGACGAAAGAGTTCTGGCGAATTCCGTCGATCAGCCTGGACATCACACCCCCTTGCGCTGGCGGGCCCGGGCACTTTCGACCTGCTTGTGCGCGGCGCGGATCTTTTCATGGGTCGGACACATGGGGTGTGCCCACCTCCCACCAGGTATGGCCCTCGGCGGTCCATCCCTCATAGGCGTCGACATTCATGACGATCACGCTGGTCTTGTCCGAGGCCTTGGCGCGACCTGAAGGCCTCCGCCAGTTCCGCGGGGTTTGCCACATGTTCGGCATGGGCGCCCATGGCAGCGGCGTGGGAAGCGAAATCGACCGCAAAGGGTGCCGCGATGGTCGGCGCGTCGGCAAAGCAGGTTGTTGAAGCTTTCGTTGCCGGTGTTGTTCTGAAGCTTGTTGATTACCGCGAAGCCGCCATTGTCGAGCACCAGGACGATCAGTTTTTTCTGCGTCAGAACAGAGGAGTATATGTCGGAATTCATCAGGAGATAAGACCCGTCGCCGACGAAGACGATGGTGTCTGCGGCCGGTTCGACCTCGGATTGAGCGATGCGCGCGCCCCAGCCGCCGGCGATCTCGTAGCCCATGCAGGAAAAGCCGAATTCCACGTCCACGGTTCCGATATCCAGCGTCCGCCAGTTGGCGGTGACTTCGGCAGGCAGTCCCCCTGCGGCGGCCACGACGCGGTCGCGCGGGTCGCAGAGATCATTCACCACGCCGATTGCCTGCGCGTAGGAATTCGGGCGATTGCCGGGGCGCGTGTTCTCGGCCACATAGGCATCCCATTTCCGCCGCTCATCCTGGGCGAGACCGGTCCAGCGTTCCGGGGCGCGGTGTAGCCTGCCATGGCCGGCCAGCGGCTTCGAGGCCCAGCTTGGCATCGCCCACCACGGGCAAGGACATGTGTTTGCCTGCGTCATGGCGACGCGACGTTGAGCGAGATCAGTTTCGCGTCCATTGCGAACGCGGTCCATGACCCGGTGGTGAAATCCTGCAGCCGCGAGCCGACAGATAGGATCACATCGGCCTTCTCGGCCACCGCGTTCGCGCTGTTCGATCCGGTCACACCGACGGGGCCGATGTTGAGCGGATGGGTCGCGCAGCATGTTTGCGCGGCCGGCGATGGTTTCGATCACCGGGATGTTGTGGGTCTCGGCAAAGGAGGTGAGTTCGGCCACGGCCCTGGAATACTGCACGCCACCGCCTGCGATGATCACGGGCGCTTGGCAGCTTGTCAGTAGCGCCACCGCATCGCAGCGACCTCGTGCTGCATCCGGCGGCTTGGCGCCGGATCCGGTGAGTGCGTTCTTCGAAGAATTCCTGCGGGGTAGTCATAGTCCCAGCCCTGCACATCCTGCGGCAGGGCCAGGAAGGCGGGACCGCAATCCGCCGGGTCCAGCATGGTGGCCAGGGCCGCGGGCAGGGACTGGATGATCTGGGCGGGATGGGTGATCCTGTCCCAGTAGCGGGTGACGGCCTTGAAGGCGTCGTTCAGACCAAGAGCGGGGTTGCCGAAATGCTCGAGCTGCTGGAGGACGGGATCGGGCAGGCGGGTCAGAAAAGTGTCGCCGCAAAGCATCAGCATGGGCAGGCGGTTGGCATGGGCAAGGGCCGACGCGGTCAGAAGGTTCGCGGTGCCGGGACCAGCGGAGGCAGTGCAGAACATGAACCGCTCGCGCAGGTGATATTTGGCATAGCCAGCGGCGGCGAAGCCCATGCTTTGTTCGTTCTGGCCGCGATAGAGGGGCAGGGTGTCCCGGTGATCGTAGAGTGCTTCGCCAAGACAGGTGACATTGCCATGGCCGAAAATCCCGAAGCCGCCTCCGCAGACGCGCATACGCCCCCTTGCCGTTTCAATGAACTGGGCGTTCAGCCAGCGAATGATGGCTTGTGCCGTCGTCAGGCGGATCGTTTTACCGGGCATGGCGGGTCTCTCCTCCAGGGCGTCAACTCGATCAATGGATCGATTGGACATTGCCAAAACGCCGGTTTGAAGATACGCAAATTGCAACCGGTTGCAATTAGTTTTTGGCCAATATTCGCATGACAGATATCGGGATCGGAATTGTGGGAGGCGGCTACATGGGCAAGGCCCATGCGGTGGCCATGTCGTCGGTGGGGGCCGTTTTCGATACTGCGCTGAGGCCACGGCTTCAGGCGGTTGCCGCCTCGAGCCCGGAGAGTGCCGAGCGATATCGGGCGGCGTTCGGGTTTCAGGCTGCGGCTGTGGATTGGCAGGCGCTTGTGGCCGATCCGGCGGTCGAGGCCGTGGTGATCGCCTCCCCACAGGAAACGCATCGGGAGATCGCCGAGGCGGCCTTTGCCCTCGGCAAGCCGGTCCTGTGCGAAAAGCCCCTGGGGGCCTCGCTGGAGGACGCGCGCGCCATGGTGGCCGCAGCGCGGACGTCGGGGGTCGTGAACATGGTGGGCTTCAACTATGTCCGCACGCCCGCCACGCAATTCGTGCGCCAATTGGTGTCCGAAGGTGCGATCGGCGACGTGACGTGGTTCCGGGGCGAGCATACCGAAGATTTCTATGCCGATCCGCAAGCGCCGGCGACATGGCGAACGAATGGCGAGGCGAACGGGACGATGGGCGACCTTGCGCCTCATATGATCAACGCGGCCATTGCGATTGCCGGGCCGATCGCACGGGTGATGGCCGAGATCGAAACGGTTCATGCGGACGCGTGGCGGTGTGGCGGTCGGGAACGACGATCAGGGGCAATTCCTGTGCCGATTTGCATCGGGCGCGATGGGGCATCTTTATTTCAGCCGCATCGCGCATGGACGCAAGATGGGCTATGCCTATGAAATCACAGGAACAAAGGGCGCGATCCGCTTTGATCAGGAAGACCAGAACGCGGTCTGGCTTTACCGTGCGGATGGCCCTGAAGCAGAGCGGGGCTTTGCGAAGATCCTGACTGGTCCGGCCCATCCCGACTATGCCGCCTTTTGTCAGGGACCGGGTCACGGAACCGGATATCAGGATCAGATCATCATCGAGGCGCGTGATTTCCTGAACGCTATCCATACCGGGCGGCCCCTTTGGCCGACATTTGAAGACGGGCTTGCAGTATCGGAAGTGATCGATGCGGCGCGACGCTCTTTCGACAACAGCCGCTGGCAGGATGTCAGCCAATCCAAGGACCATACATGACGATCAAGATCGGCAATGCGCCCTGTTCCTGGGGCGTGGAATTCGCGGATGATCCGCGCAATCCGAACTGGCGGGACGTCCTGCGCGAGAATGCGGAGGCGGGATATCGTGGCATCGAGCTGGGGCCCGTGGGCTTCATGCCCGAGGATCCGCCGCTGCTGGCCGATGCGCTTGCGGAGCATGATCTGGAGCTGATCGGCGGTGTGGTGTTCCGGGCATTTCACGATCCCGCTCAGTGGGAGGACGTGATGGATGGTTCGGTGCGGACCTGCAAGGCATTGGTCGCCCATGGCGCGCAGCACCTTGTACTGATCGATTCGATTTCGCCTCGGCGCGCACCGACGGCGGGCCGTGTCGACGCGGCGGAACAGATGGACGCCGCCGAATGGGCGGCGTTCCGGGACAGGATCGCCACGGTCGCACGGATGGGGGCAGAGGACTACGGGTTGACCGTGGGCATTCATGCCCATGCCGCGGGGTTCATGGATTTCGAGCCGGAACTGGAGCGGCTTCTTGATGAGGTGGACGAGAGCATCCTGAAGATATGTTTCGACACGGGGCACCATTCCTATGCCGGGTTTGATCCCGTGGCCTTCATGGAGCGCCATATCGGGCGCATAAGCTACATGCATTTCAAGGATATAGATCCGCAAGTGAAGGCCAGCGCCATTGCCAATGGCACCGGGTTCTACGAGGCCTGCGGGCAGGGGATCTTCTGTAATCTGGGTGATGGCGACGTGGATTTCCCGCGTGTGCGGAGCCTGCTCCTTGAGCATGGTTTCGATGGTTGGTGCACGGTCGAGCAGGATTGCGACCCGACTTTGCCCGATACCGATCCGCTGAGGGATGCGCGGCTCAACCGCGCCTATCTCGCGTCGATCGGCTTCTAGGAGGACAAGACCATGGCAAAGCTTGGTTGGGGCATGGTGGGCGGCGGCGAAGGCAGCCAGATTGGCCCGGCGCACCGGATGGGCGCGCAGGCGGATGGGAATTTCTCCTTTCTGGCGGGAGCCTTGGACGCGGATGCCGATAGGGGGCGTGCCTATGCGCAGAAGCTGGGTATCGAGCCTGACAGGGCCTATGGCGATTGGCGCGAGATGCTTGCAGGTGAAATGGCGCGAGAGGACCGGATCGACCTTGTAACGGTCGCGACACCGAACGCGACCCATTTCGAGATCACCAAGGCGTTTCTGGAGGCCGGGTTCAACGTCCTTTGCGAGAAACCCATGACCATGACGGTGGAAGAGGGGGAGGAGATCGTACGGGTGGCGCAGGCCTCGGGTCGCGTCTGTGCGGTCAACTATTGTTATTCCGCCTATCCGATGGTGCGGCAGATGCGGGCGATGGTGGCGCGTGGTGACCTGGGCAAGATTCGGTTGGTTGTCGCCAATTTCTCGCACGGGCACCACGCGGATGCGGCAGACGCGGATAATCCGCGGGTGCGCTGGCGCTATGATCCCGCTATGGCCGGGGTCTCGGGGCAGATGGCCGATTGTGGTATCCATGCCCTGCATCTGGCGAGTTTCATCACCGGTGATGAGGTACAAACCCTTTCGGCGGATTTCGCCTCGACCATTCCGAGCCGGGTTCTCGAGGATGATGCGATGGTCAATTTCCGCACCGAGGGCGGGATCGTGGGGCGCTTGTGGACCTCCACCGTCGCGATCGGGCGACAGCACGGATTGGATATCCAGGTCTATGGCGAGACCGGTGGCCTGCGCTGGGCGTCCGAACAGCCCAATCAGGTCTATTACCAGAAGCTTGGTGGACGGATGGAGATCATGGAGAAGGGCGAAGCAGGTCTTTCGGAAGAGGCGCAGCGTCTGTCGCGGGTGGCAATCGCCCATCCCGAGGGCTTCCCCCTTGCCGTGGCCAACATCTATGTCGATCTGGCTGCAGCCATTCGCGGGCAGGCAACGGGCGATTACCCGACGCCGGCCGATGGGCTGCGGTCGATGGCAGCGGTCCATGCCGCGGTCGGCTCGGCAAAGGCCGCGGGCGCCTGGGTAGACGCCCGCCCGCCGATGTTCCGCTAGACGGTTCCGCCAAGCGAGCCTTCGAGGGTGGCCAGTTCCTGGCCTCCTGCCATCATATCCTGCAACTCGTCCGGCGTGATCTGGCCGCGCTGGGCGGTGCCCAAGGTTTTTCCCCGGTTGAGCACCGTGAAGCGGTCGCCCACGGCGAGGGCATGGCGGACGTTATGGGTGATGAAGACCACCGCAATGCCCTGCTTGCGCACCTTGTCGATCGTGGCCAGCACGTTCGAGGTCTGCCGGACGCCGAGAGCCGAGGTCGGTTCGTCGAGGATCAGGACCTTGGCGCCGAAATGGACGGCGCGGGCGATGGCCACCGTCTGGCGTTCGCCGCCAGACAGGGTGCCTACGGCCTGATCGGGTCCGCGCAGATTGATGCCCATGGTGCGCATCTCTTCCATCGTGACGCGGTCGGCCAGTTCCTTGTCATAGAAGGGGATGCCCGCGATCCGCTTGATGGGCTCGTTCCCCATGAAGAAATTGCGGGAGACCGACATCAGCGGGATCATTGCGAGATCCTGATAGACGGTCGCGATCCCGGCGGTAATCGCGTCGCGCGGATCGTCGAAATGCATCGGTTTGCCTTCGAAGATAATCTCGCCATGGGTCGGTTTGTGGACCCCTGACATCGTCTTGATGAAGGTCGATTTTCCTGCACCGTTGTCACCCAGAAGACAGTGGCATTCGCCGGGAAATACGTCGACCGAGACACCCGCAAGCGCGATGACCGATCCGAAATGCTTTTCGATATTGCGCATTTCGATGATCGCCTGATGTTCTGAACGTGCGTTCATTTCAACGCTCCCCTGTGATCATGCGGCGGATATAGGTGTTCAGGATAACCGCGAAGAGCAGTATCACGCCGAGGAACACCCGGAACAGCGAGCTTTCCACCCCTGCGAAGAACAGGCCCTGCTGGACCACGCCGAAGATCAGCGCGCCGAGTGCGGCTCCGATGACGGAGCCATAGCCCCCGGTCAGAAGTGCGCCGCCGATGACCACGGCAATGATCGCCTCGAATTCCTTCAGCAGGCCGCGGTCGGCGCCGGCCGAGCCGAACTCCATGACCTGACACGTAGCGAAGACGCAGGCGCAGAAGGCGGTGAACATGAACATGAGAACCTTTACGCGGTTCACGGGAACGCCCACGTAGCGGGCCGCCTGTGCGTCGCCGCCCGAGGCGAAGATCCAATTTCCGAATCGTGTCTTGGTAAGAACGATGTGGCCCACGATCACGAGGCCTATGGCCCACACGATGAGCATTGGGATGCCGTCCACCACGGGTTGGCCCGCGCGGGTGCCGCGATCGAAGGTGCTGATGATCCCAGAATCTCCGAGCCATTGGAACAATCCGGTCAAAATCTTGCCGCCGAAGACCGGCGCGAGCCAGTCGCCCTGAGCAACGTCTGAGACACCGCCGATAATCGTTTTGCGCTCGAATTTCTGGGGGAAGTAAATGGTAAAGCCGCGCAAGATGAAGAGCGTCGCCAGCGTGACGATGAAACTGGGCAGGCCGGTTCGGATCACGATGAAACCGTTGAGCCCGCCGATGAGGATGCACATCACGAAGGTGATGCAGATGGCGGCCCAGACCGGCCAGCCAAAAGTGACCGAAAAGATCGCGATCATCATCCCGGCAAATCCGATCATCGATCCGACAGAGAGATCGAATTCGCCAGCGATCATCAGCAGACAGGCGCCCACCGCGATGATCATGAATTGTGCCGAGACGACTGACCAGTTCAGAACGCCTTGCGAATTGAACATGCCGGAGTCGAAGGCGGTCAAGAGAAAGAAGGTGAAGACCAGAACGGTGCCGCACATGCCGCCGAGTTCCGGTCGGATCAGGGACTTGCGGAAGCCTGACATCTCCTTGACGCGTTCATCCGTCGATGCGGGTGATGGTGCCGCCTCTGACATGACCTCTCCTCCAATGCTGTCTCTGGATGGAATTCGGGCGGCGCCTTGAGAGCGCCGCCCGGTTTGGTGCTCAGCGATATTCGCCGGCGAACTCTTCGACTTTCTCGAGCCCGTCGGCGGTTACGAAACCGGGGCCCGAGTTGATGTTGTTGCCCGGCAGAACGCCGTAGCGGTGGTAGTTGGCCAGCACGACGACCGGTAGATACGCCTGCAGGAACGGCTGTTGGTCGATGCCCCAGTTGATGATCCCGGCCTTCAGGCCTTTGACGATTTCGTCACCAAGGTCGAAGGTGCCGAAATAGATGTCACCGGCCATGCCGTTTTCCTGAAGCGCAAGGATGGTCGGGTCGGCCGAGGTCGGCCCGAGGGTCAGGACGGCATCGGTTTCGGGATTGGCCGAGAGATAGGCCAGAACCTTGTTCTTGATCTCAGAAGGATCCTGCCCGCTGTCGATCATCTGATTGGCGAGCTCGATGCCGAGGCCATCGGCGAAACCCTGGCAGCGCTCGGTGGACGAGGGCGAGGAGATGTAGTGGTTGACGCAAAGGAAAGAGCCCACCCCGTCGCCCTTGGCGCGCAGACCGGCGGCAAAGCCGGCGTCATATTCGGGCTGGCCCACATACATCAGGGCGCCGACCTCGCGGGCCTGTTCGGGAGTGCCGGAGTTCATGATGATGACGTCGATGCCAGAGGCAACGGCATCCATGATCGGGCCCTTGAGCACGTCGAAATCCGACAGCGTGGTGATGATGCCGTTCGGACCGGACGCGGCGGCCTGTTCGATGATCCGGGCCATATCCGCGAGATCGCCTGTGGGTGGATTGCGGTACTCGACCTCGACATCCATCTGTTCGCCGGCAAGGGCGATTCCGTTCTTGATGGTGTTCCACCAGCTATCACTATCGGGGGCGTGGCTGACCAGCACGTAGCTCAGTTTTTCATGGCCCGCTGCCGTTGCTGCAAAGGGTGTCGCGACAATGGCGGCGCCCATGGCAAGAGATGTGAGAAGTGATTTCATTCGATCCTCCCGGGATGTTTCAATTCCATGATCGGGCGGTTCATCCGCCTCTTCGATATCAGGTAAGCACAGGTCGATTTTTTTTGCAACCGGTTGCAAAAAAAATCGATGACCTCCATCCTGATGCTCATAAGGTGGTGAAATGAGTGTAACGCTGAAAGATGTGGCAGAGCTTGCGGGGGTCTCGCGATCCGCGGTGTCTCGCACGTTTACCGAGGGCGCGTCGGTTTCGAAAAAAACCCGGCAAAAGGTTGAAAAGGCTGCATTGCAGCTTGGCTATCATCCGAATGCACTTGCTTCGGGCCTGACGACAGGGCGCACGAAGCTTGTCGGGCTTATCTCGAACAACTTTCACAACCCGATTTTCCTCGAGGTGTTCGATCTGTTCACCCGTGGCCTTCAGGACCGGGGTTTGCGCCCGCTGATCGTGAACCTGCAGGAAGAGACCTCGCCAGAGCAGTCAGTGCGGATGCTGCGCCAGTATTCGGTCGATGGCGTCGTTGTCGCCTCTTCGACCCTGTCACCGGATTTCGCCCGCGCGTTCCGCGACGCGAAGATTCCCGTCGTTCATACCTTCGGGCGGTTCGCCAATGCGCCGGATGTGCATGTGGTGGGGATCGACAACGTGGAATGTGGGCGGATGGCGGCGCAGACCCTGATTGCACGGGGCTACGAACGGGTGGCGTTTCTGGGTGGGCCCGCCGATGCGACCTCGACACAGGACCGGATGCGGGGCTTTCTCGGTGTTCTGGACGGGCGTCCGGATGTTGAAGTGACCTATAGTTTCGCTTCGGCCTATTCCTTCGATGCCGGGCGTGTCGAGATGACCAAGCAGTTGATGACTGACCGCGCCGAGGCTTATTTCTGCGGCGATGATGTTCTGTCGATCGGCGCCTTGAGCGCGATTGAGAGTGCGGGGCTTCGGGTGCCGGAGGATGTGGGTGTGATCGGTTTGAACGACATGGAGATGGCGCGCTGGGAGAGCATCAACCTCACCACGATCCGCCAGCCCGTTCGCCAGATCATCGACGGGTCGATCGATCTGGTTGTCTCGATGCTGGAACAGCCGGACAGGTATCCGGAGGCGCGGCTCTATCCGTGCAAGCTGATCGAGCGAGGCACGCTGCGTCCCTTGCCCTAGCGGCGTCGGACTATTCCGCCAGAAACGCTTTCATCCGTGACAGGGCGGTCCGGATATTTTCCTGACTATTGGCATAGCTGAGCCGGATATAACCTTCGCCGAGAATGCCGAAATCGGGCCCGCCGATGGTTGCTACTCCGGGCCCCTCCAACAGGTCGGAGGCGAGTTTTTTTGCCTTGTGACCGGTGCCGGTGATGTTCGGAAAGGCATAGAAGGCGCCTTTCGGCGTGATGCAGCTGACGCCGGGAATGTCGTTCAGCAGATCGACCACCAATTTCCGCCGCGCATCGAACTCCGCCAGCATTTCTGCCACGGCATCCTGCGGTCCCTGAAGCGCCTCGAGCGCCGCGAACTGTGCCGGGGCGTTGACGCAGGACCACGCGTTCACGGCAAGTTTGCGGGCGTTGTCATAGAGCCCGTCCGGCCAGACCGAATAACCGAGACGCCACCCTGTCATGGCGTAGGTCTTGGACCAGCCGTTCAGAAGGATCAGCCGGTCGCGGATTTCGGGATAGTCAAGAAGAGTGACATGCTCTTCGCCGTCATAGAGCATCTGGTCATAGATCTCGTCCGACAGGATCGCAACGTCGGGATGATCGGCCAGGCCTGCCACGAGTTTGTCCACTTCGGTGCGCGGGGTGACGCCGCCGCAGGGGTTCGCGGGCGAGTTCAGGATCAGAAGCCGGGTTGCAGGAGTAATCAGCGAGAGGGTTTCCTCGGCGGAAAAGCCGAATCCGTTTTCTTCGCGGATTGGAACCGGGACGGGGCGGGCGCCGGTGAATTCAATCATCGAGCGGTAGATCGGAAAGCCGGGGTCGGGGTATAGGATATCGGCGCCGGGCTCGCCGAACATGAGGATCGCGGCGAACATGGTGACCTTGCCGCCGGGAACGATCAGTACGCGGTCGGGGCTGACCTCGGCCGCGAAACGACGATGCAGGTCGGCGGCCACTGCCTCGCGCAGTTGCGGGATGCCGGTTGCAGGCGTGTAGCCGTGCTGGCCGTCACGGAGCGCCTTGACCGCGGCTTCCACGATGTTGGGCGGGGTCGGGAAGTCCGGCTGACCGATGCCGAGATTGATCACGTCCTTGCCCTGGGCCGCCAAAGCGCCCGCGCGCGCCAGAACGGCAAACGCGTTTTCTTCTCCGATCCGGTCGAACCCCGCAATTGTCCGAAGCATTCCTTCCCCCTTTCAGTAGGTTGCACGCCCGCCCGAAAGATCAAATACGGCGGCAGTCGTAAAGGAGTTCTCGGCACTGCAAAGCCAGCCGATCATCGAGGCGATCTCTTCGACCTCGACGAACCGGTTGCGGGGGATCTTGGACAGCATGTAGTCGATATGCTCTTGCGACATCTGGTCGAAGATCGGCGTCCGGGCGGCGGCGGGAGTGACGCAGTTCACAGCGATGTCGAAACCCGCCAGTTCCTTTCCCAGCGATTTCGTGAAGCCGATTACCCCGGCCTTCGATGCGGAATAGGCGCTTGCGGTGGGGTTGCCTTCCTTGCCGGCGACCGAGGCGATGTTGACGATGCGCCCATAGCCGCGCTGTTTCATCCCTGGGACGACGGCACGGTTCACAAGGAAGGTGCCGGTCAGGTTGATCTCGAGGATCTGGCGCCATGCGCCGATGTCGTAATCTTCGACCAGCGCATTGGGGCCGGCGATGCCCGCACTGTTGACGAGGATATCCACCTGTCCGAAGGCGATTTCGGTGGTTTTCAGGGCGGCGGAGATACTGTCCCAGTCGGTCACGTCGCAGGCCACCGCCACCGCATTCTCGATATCATTTGCGGAGCGCAGCGCGGCAGCGCCATCGATATCCCAGATCGCAACCGCGGCACCGCTTGCCGAAAGCCGCCGCGCCGTGGCCAGACCGATCCCCTGTGCACCTCCGGTCACGACCGCTTTGCGTCCGCTAAGATCATATGAATTCATGGCTTTTCCCATTTCTAGTCCGACAGCAGAAAGCCACCCACGGCAAGGGCGACAACGGCGAGCATCGACAGGCTCATTCCGATATTGATCGCCCGGTGAGCGGGGGCAGACAGATTGAGTTCGCGGAGCCGGATACCGGCCCAGAGCCAAAGGAAATGGATCGGTATCCAGATCGCATTCATGATCAGGAACTTGATGACCGTTTCGGTCAGCAGGCTCAGGGGAAGAAACGAGAAACCCGAGAAGAAGGTCGTATTCACGGCATAGGCTTTGGGGTTGATCATCTGAAGGGCGATACCGTTCAGGACACCCGGCGATTTCCGGGCTTCGATGAAGGCGATCCGCGATCCGGCGAGGGCGATGCGCAAGGCCAGATACAAAAGATAGGTCGCCGAGAGCAGAAACAGAATGGTGCGGATGCGGGGATCGGCAAGGATCACGGCGGCGAGGCCCGAAACCACGGCGAGGGCGACCATGTTCGTGCCGATGAAGAGGCCCAGGACATAGCGGCTTCCCGGCCCTGATCCGAATGCCGAGCCGACCCCTGCGGTTGAAAGAACGCCGGGTCCCGGGGTGATGAGCAGGAAAAACACGGCTGCGGCAAAGGTCAGCACGGGTTCATCTCTGCCATGGCGGGTCGCGTCATGGCGTCAGCCCTCACTTTCCTCGACGATTTCTCTTGGACGAAGAGTGTCGAGGCTCCGAAGCGTACTCTCGGAATCGGGGAAGATGCCGGTATAGGCGACGAAAGAACGGATCGCCATGAAGCGGAAGAGGTCGAACCCTGTCAGCGTTTTCAGGCCTTTGGCGCAGGACGCGCGCAGGAATGCCGTATCGGTTGGTGTATAGACGGCATCGAAGGCCCATCGTTGCGGGCCAATCAGATGCTCGGGAAAGGCGCTGCCGGGATGGCCCGTCATGCCCAGAGGCGTCGCATTGACCAACCCGTCTGCCGTCCGGATCACGTCGGGGCTATCCGGGAAGGGGACTGCTGTGACGTTGGCGCCAAGATCGGCGGCAAGGGCCGCAGCCTGTTCCGGAACCGAATCCCAGATCGAAAGCCGCGTCGCGCCAAGGCGCAAAAGGGCAGGGGCGATCGCGCGTGAAACGCCGCCCGCACCGGCAATGGCCACATGTCCGGGGCCGCGATCGGACATCACACCGTGCCACGCGGCCAGAAACCCGGTGAAATCCGTATTGTGACCGGCGAGTTCGGGATGGAACGTGAGCGTATTGGCCGCGCCCAGATCGCGAAACTCGGGGTCCATGGAAGCGCCCGCATAGTCGCGCGCCTGTACCTTGTGCGGATGGGTGACGGTGACGCCGGTCCAACCCTGCGCGCGCAGATCGTCGACAGTGCGGGCGAAATCGAATTCCGGTCGGAGCGCGGTGTCTATCGCTGTGAATTCCAGCTCCAACCCGTTGGCCCTGCACATGACATCAAGTGCCGCTGCGAAGCGAGACTGGCCGATTCCGGCGCCGATGAGCCCCGCACGGATCACGGTCATTCGGCGATCCCCCGCGGCAGGGTCACCTGCTCGAGACGCAGGGTAGCGGCGAGCGTCTTGCGCCCGTCGCGCGCGTTAACCAGAGGTTCCGTGCGTCCGGCGATGACCGCGGCGAAATGCTCGAGCTGTCGGACCAGGGGAACAGCCGTTTCGGCCTTTGCTTGCGACAGTTCGAGTTGCTCGGTCCAGCTTTCCGCCCCGGACCAGATGCGTAGGGAGGGAAATTCGATGCCGCCTCGGGTGAAGGCGATGCGCAGGCAGTCCTGCCCGGTCTTTGGGATCATGGGGTTTTCGCCGGTGCCTGCCTCAAAACCCCAAGGGGTCGGAGTGGTATCTGCAAAGGCAATGGTGACGATGACGCCACTATCGAAGGTCATGACGGCGCCGCCGCTTTCGGTACGCGCCGCACTACGAACCGCATTGGAGCCCGTACCGATCACATCGATCACTTCACCGAAGAGATACCGGAGCGTGTCCACCTCATGGATCAGGTTCTGCTTGACCGGTGCACCGTTCATGCCCGAGCGCCATGCCAGGTCGAAATAATCGTCGGGCTTGCGCATTGCCCAGATCAGCGAGGCAAGAACAGGCTGGCCGAGGTTGCCCCCAGACACGATCTCTTTCAGCTTGGCGACCGCCGGATGGTGGCGGCGGTGATGTCCCACGAGGATGTGCATCCCGGTCGCGTCGGCGGCGGCGATCATCCTGTCGGCAGCTTCCAGGCTTTCAGCGAGTGGTTTCTCGACCAATGCGTGCCAGCCTCTTTCGAGCGCTTTCACGGCAAGCGGTGTGTGGCTTTCTGTCGGCGTCGCGATCACGATGCCATCAGCCTCGACATCCACCGAGTCGATATCGTCGAAACCGGGGACATCCGCCAACGCACGATTTTCCGGAACGGGGTCGATGATTCCGGCCAGGGTCAGGTCGGGATGGTCAAGAATGTGGCGCATGTGGCGATGGCCGATCAGCCCGGTCCCGGCAACAAGAAGCCGCGTCACATTACGGCTCCGATTTGCCAAGGAACGAACTCGTAATCGCCCAGGCCCTGCGCCTCGGATTTCGAGGCCTCGCCCGAGGCCACGCGCAGGAATAGTTCGTAGATCTCGCGGCCCTTTTCCTCGACTGTCGCGCCGCCTGTCAGGATGTCGCCCGCGTTCACGTCCATGTCGTCGGTCATGCGGGCGTACATCTCGGTATTGGTGGCGACCTTGATCGTTGGCGCCGGTTTGGAGCCGAAGGCCGATCCACGCCCTGTTGTGAAGCAGACGAGATTGCAGCCACCGGCGATCTGCCCCGTTACGCTCGCAGGGTCGTAGCCGGGACTGTCCATGAAGGTGAAGCCGCGGGCGCGGACGGGTTCGGCGTATTTGTAAACGCCGGTCAGCGGTGTTGTTCCGCCCTTGGCGGCTGCGCCAAGAGACTTTTCGAGGATCGTCGTAAGACCGCCTTTCTTGTTGCCGGGGCTCGGGTTGTTGTCCATCGACCCATTGTTGCGGGCGGTGTAATCCTCCCACCAGCGGATCAGGCCGATCAGGCGGTGGCCCGTCGCGTCGTCGTTCGCGCGGCGAGTCAGCAGATGTTCGGCGCCATAGATCTCGGGGGTTTCCGCAAGGACGCCGGTGCCGCCCTGAGCGACCAAGAGATCGCAGGCATGGCCAAGCGCCGGGTTGGCGGTGATCCCCGACCATGCGTCCGAGCCGCCGCATTGCAGCGCCACCATCAGATCCGAAGCCGGGCAGGGCACGCGGGTGGACTGATTGGCCAAGGGCAGCATGGCGCGAACCTTTGCAACGCCCATGTCGATCGTGCGCTGAAGACCGGCGACATTCTGGATGTTCATCGTCTGGAACAGTGGCCCCTGTTTCAAGTCCATAGGCCTCGAGCAGCCAGTCGATCTGGTTCATCTCGCAGCCGAGGCCCACCATGAGTACGCCGGCATGGTTGGGATGACGGGCATAACCCCACATCACGCGCTGGAGCGCTTCAAAGCCGTCACCGCTTCCGGCCATGCCGCAGCCGGTGCCGTGGACGAAGGCCACGACGCCGTCCACATTCGGATACTTCGCCAGCTCATCCGGCCCGAACGCATCGGCGATCCGGCGCGCCGCCGTGGCCGAACAGTTTACCGAGGTCACAACGGCGATGTAGTTGCGGGTACCCACCTGACCGTTGTCGCGGCGGTAGCCCATGAAGGTATCGCGTTGATCCTCAGGAACCAGTTTCACGGGGCGCAGGTCGGTGCCGAATTCGTAAGCGGCTTCGGTGTTGCGAAAGGCCACATTCTGGCTGTGAACATGGTCGCCCGGCGCGATGTCCTGCGATGCGTATCCGATAAGCTGCGCATATTTGCGGATTTCGCCCCCCGTTGGGATCGCCGCGGTGGCGATCTTATGACCTGATGGGATGAGGACGGTTGTGATGACGTTTTCGACCCGGCTGCCAGCATCCAGCGCCCGGGTCGCGGTCACCACGTTGTCGCTTGGGTCGAGGCGAACGAAGGGCCTCATCTCGATGTCCTTTCCTGGGCGCAGTCGTGAGCGCGGTTGCGCTGGCTTGGTTGTCGACACGCGGACGGGCCACTGGTCGCTCAAGGGCGTTTTCCCACATTTCCCCCCAAAACCGCCAGCCCCACAATTCGCTCCCCGACCAGGTTTTCGTTATGGCGAAGGTGCCGAGGGGAGGGGTGCTGTGGCGAACCGTCAATTTCGTGGCATATCCTCGGCAATGTAGGTTTCGATGATCGAGTGAAAATCGGGATCGGCGGTGAAGCCCAGTGCCAAGGCACGTTCGGGTGCGAAATCCCTTGGCCAGCCTTCGACAATCCGGGCGATCGCTGCGTCTGGTTCGAGCCGGATAAGTTTGATCACGTCATTTCCGGCAATGGAGCGCAGCGCCTCGATCTGTTCTTCGACAGTGCAACTGACCCCGGGGAGGTTCAAGGCAGGGCGGTTTCCGAGGCGCGACAAATCCAGAAGGGCGGCATGGCGCAGGAAACCCACTGCGGAGCGGGGCGAGGCGTGCCAGTGACGAACGTCCGGAGAAACGGGAAGGACCGCTTCCTGACCATTCAGGGGCTCGCGGATGATGCCCGAGAAGAAGGATGAGGCGGCCTTGTTGGGCATGCCGGGACGGACGCAAATGGTGGGAAGACGGATCGAGATGCCGTCGACGAAGCCCTTTCGGCTGACATCGCTCAGCATCAGTTCCGAAATGGCCTTTTGCGCGCCATAGGACGTCCGGGGCGCGGTGGGGAAATCGTCGTCGATCTTGGCGGGGAAAGGAGCGCCAAAGACCGCGATCGAGGAGGTAAAGACCACGCGGGGACGGTACATTCCGCCGGAGGCCAGATGTTCGCTTCGCAGCGCTTCGAGGAAGGTCCAGAAACCCTGCATGTTGGTCTGCCAGCCCAGATCGAAATTGACCTCTGCCTCGCCCGATACGATCGCAGCAAGGTGGAACACCGTGTCGGGTCGCTTGGCTACAAGGCCCCGGATGGTGTCCGGGTCGGTCATCGATCCGGTCACCCGTTTGGTTGCGGGGGCGCTGGTTCCTGGGAACCGAATGTCGAAAAGTGTCACCTCCGGTGCCGTGTCCTGGCCCAGCCCGTCAGAGCCAAGTGCGGTTGCCAGCTTCTGGCCAAGCATGCCACCGCCACCTATGATCAGGATCTTGCCCATCCGTTGATCTCCTGCCTGTTGCGATCCGCCTGCCACTCGGGTCTTGCCTGATGACACGATCCCGGTCGGGCCAATTCCGTTCGCCTTGTCCCTCCGATATGGAGACCCTAGAATTTCACGACGCCTTCCACTAGGCACTATCTTGAGCGGCGCTATCCTGCGGTTCCTGAGAGGGGAAAATGAGGGCTGTTATCCGATATGCCGAGGGTGATTTGCGCGTTGACAGTCACGTGCCCCCCATCAGGGTGAGCGGTCGGACCCGTCTGCGAATCGACAGGGCGTTTGTGTCGGCTTTGGGCCGGACCGAATTAATGAACCGAGAACTGGATTTCACGAGATGACAGATCGACTTACCGGGAAGACCGCGCTTGTGACGGCTGCAGGGCAGGGAATTGGTCGGGCAACGGCGCTGGCCATGGCGGCCGAAGGAGCGCGGGTCTTTGCCACGGATGTGAATGAAGCAACATTGAAGAGCCTCGAAGACGAGGCAGTGGGAGATCTTCACACCTTCATTCTGGATGTACGTGACACCGAATCCGTTTCCATCGGGGTCGATCATGCAGGGCCCGACATCCTGTTCAATTGCGCAGGATTCGTCCATAACGGAACCATTCTGGAGGCAACCGCCGAGGAATGGGACTTTGCGTTCGACCTCAACGTCAAATCCATGTTCCGGACGATCCGTGCCGCGCTTCCTGCAATGATCGAACGCGGCTCCGGGTCGATTATCAACATGTCCTCGGCGGCTTCTTCGATCATCGGGGCGCCCAACCGCTGCGTCTATGGTGCGACGAAGGCAGCAGTGATCGGTCTGACGAAATCCGTGGCGCGCGATTACATCACGACCGGGGTGCGCTGTAACGCGATCTGTCCGGGAACCGTTGACAGCCCATCGCTTCATGATCGTTTGCGGGCGACCGGCGACTACGAGGCGGCGATGACCGCCTTCATCGCGCGGCAACCCATGGGCCGGATCGGTAGTCCGGAGGAGATCGCGGCGCTGGCGGTCTATCTTGCGTCGGACGAGAGCGCGTTCACGACCGGTCAGACACATATCATCGACGGCGGCTGGTCTGGTTGAGAGCCTTAACTTGCGAGGGCAAGAATTTGTCAGATAAGAAGAAAGGCGACCTCAGGTCGCAGCGCTGGTTCAACAATCCGGACGACCGCGAGATGACGGCGCTCTATACCGAGCGGTATCTCAACTATGGTCTGACGCGAGAGGAATTGCAGTCGGGCAAACCCATCATCGGGATAGCGCAGACCGGCAGCGATCTGAGCCCCTGCAACCGCCACCATATCGAACTGACCAAGCGGGTCAGGGATGGGGTCATCGCTGCGGGTGGCACGGTGATCGAGATCCCCGTGCATCCGATTCAGGAAACTGGCAAGCGACCGACCGCGATGCTGGACCGGAACCTCGCCTACCTGTCGCTGGTCGAGACGCTGTTCGGCTATCCGATCGACGGGGTCGTGCTGAACATCGGCTGTGACAAGACGACACCGGCTCTTCTAATGGCGGCGGCGACGGTGAATATTCCGGCCATTGCGCTGTCGGTCGGGCCGATGCTGAACGGCTGGTTCCAGGGCAAGCGAACTGGGTCGGGGACGATCGTCTGGAAGGCACGCGAGATGCATGCAGCGGGCGAAATCGACGATGATGGATTCATGGAACTCGTGGCCTCCTCCACGCCGTCTGTGGGCTATTGCAATACCATGGGCACCGCCACGACGATGAATTCGCTGGCCGAGGCGCTGGGCATGCAATTGCCGGGGTCTGCTGCCATCCCGGCACCCTATCGAGAGCGCGGGCAGATCAGCTATATGACCGGGAAACGGATCGTGGAAATGGTCCATGAAGACCTGAAGCCGTCCGACATCATGACCCGCGAAGCCTTTGAAAACGCTATCGTCGTCAATTCGGCCATCGGTGGTTCGACCAATGCTCCGATCCATCTGAACGCCATCGCGCGGCACCTTGGGGTGCCGTTGACGAATGACGACTGGCAGGGGTTGGGGCATCGCGTGCCGCTTCTTGTGAACCTTCAGCCGGCAGGCGAGTACCTTGGCGAGGATTATCACCGGGCAGGCGGCGTGCCGGCGGTCGTAGGTGAGCTGATGGCCGCCGGGCTGTTGCCGCATCCGGGGGCGGTTACTGTAAATGGCAGGACGATGGGTGAGAACTGTGGTGACCGGCGTACGGAGAATGCCGAGGTCATCAAGACCGTGGCGGCGCCGATGCTTTCGGATGCCGGGTTCATCAATCTCAGTGGAAATCTCTTTGACAGCGCGATCATGAAGACGAGCGTGATCTCGGCCGAGTTCCGGAACCGGTACCTATCGAACCCGGAAGATCCGAACGCCTTCGAAGGCCGTGCGATCGTGTTTGACGGGCCGGAGGATTTTCACGCGAGGATCGACGATGAAGCTCTTGATATAGATGAGAACTGTATTCTGATCATGCGAGGTGCCGGTCCAATCGGCTATCCCGGTGGTGCAGAAGTCGTGAACATGCGTCCGCCGGCCTATCTCATCCGGAAAGGCATTTCGGCGCTGCCCTGCGTTGGTGACGGTCGGCAATCGGGGACATCCGGGTCGCCGTCGATCCTGAATGCATCGCCCGAAGCCGCTGATGGCGGAGGGTTGGCGCTTGTCCGAACCGGAGACCTGGTCCGGATCGACCTCAATACCTGCACCGCAAACATGATGCTGGAGGAGGCCGAACTTGCCGCGCGTCGGGGCGCGCTGCCACCGCATCCCTATACGCCGGAGAGCCAGACGCCATGGCAGGAGATCTTTCGCGAGAAGGTTCGGCCATTCTCGGAAGGAATGACCCTTAAGGGTGCGGATGCCTACAAGGACATCGCTGGCAAATACATGCCGCGCGACAATCACTGAGAGAGGGACTGACATGAAACTGGTACGCTATGGCGAGACGGGCGCGGAAAAGCCTGGTCTGATCGATGCGGATGGCGCTATTCGCGACCTCTCGGGGGTGATCCCCGATGTGTCGGGTCCGGTTCTGGCCGATGCCGAACTGGCGCGGATCTCGGAGCTCGATACGGCGGACCTTCCGGTCGTTCCGGGTAATCCGCGACTTGGTCCTTGCGTGGGCGGTATCGGAAAATTCATGTGTATCGGTTTGAACTATTCCGATCATGCCGCTGAAACTGGGGCGGAAATTCCTGAGCATCCCATTCTGTTCCTGAAGGCCAATTCTGCGATCGTCGGGCCGAATGACGACGTGATCATGCCGCGCGGATCGACCCATACGGATTGGGAAGTGGAACTGGGCGTGGTGATTGGAAAAACCGCGAAATACGTATCCGAAGCCGATGCGTTGGACTACGTGGCGGGTTATTGCGTCTGCAACGATGTGTCCGAGCGGTATTTCCAGATGAAACTCACCGGTCAGTGGACCAAGGGGAAATCCTGCGACACCTTCGGGCCGACCGGCCCATGGCTCGTGACCCGCGACGAGATCCCCGATCCCCAGAATCTCGACATGTGGCTGGATGTGAACGGAACTCGCATGCAGAGCGGGAACACATCGACGATGATCTTCACGGTCGCGCAGATCGTTTCGCATCTGAGCGAATTGTGCACCTTGCATCCGGGTGACGTGATTTCAACCGGAACACCGCCGGGTGTGGGAATGGGCATGAAACCCAACCCCGTCTACCTCAAGAAGGGCGATGTCATGGAGGTCTGGATCGAGGGCCTTGGCAAACAGCGCCAACTGGTCGGCGAGGATGGCTGAGACACCGCGTCTTCTTCAGATCGGTTCGGTGACCGATCGCATGAAGGCGCGACTGGAGGCTGAATTCAAGGTTCATATCCTGTTCGATCAGCCCGATCAGGCGGCTTTTCTGGCCGAAATGGGACCTGCAATCACCGCAGTTGCCACGGACGGACATTGGGGGGTGCCGGATGTCGTGATGGCGGCGCTGCCCAACCTGCGGGTCATTTCGAGCTATGGCGTGGGCTATGACGCAATCGATGCTGTCGGTGCGGCGTCGCGGGGCATTCTGGTTGCACACACGCCGGACGTTCTTAACGATGAAGTGGCAAATACGGCGATCATGCTGTGGCTGGCGGTGAGCCGGAACCTTTTGCCGGCTGACCGTTGGGTGCGGTCGGGCAATTGGGAGAAGAACGGGAGCATGCCACTTTCCCAGTCGGTCCAGAACCGGACGGTCGGTATCGTGGGGTTCGGCCGGATCGGCCAGACGATCGCCAAGCGGGTTGCCATGTTCGATGCGCGGGTTTTGTACCATGCGCGCAGCAAGAAGGACGTGGCGCAGATCTACCATGCCGATCTGACCGAGATGGCCCGGGCCTCGGATGTTCTGATCTGCATCACACCGGGGGGTGCGGCGACCCGGCACCTGATCGATGCGAAGGTGATCGACGCGCTGGGCCCCACGGGGATATTGATCAATGTGGCGCGCGGGTCGGTTGTCGATGAGGCAGCCCTTGTGTCCGCACTTTCGGAGGGGCGCCTTGGCGGTGCGGGTTTGGATGTTTTCGAGGCAGAGCCGAAAGTCCCGGATGCGCTCAAGAAGATGGCGAACGTCGTTCTTACGCCGCATATCGGTAGTGCGACCGTGCAAACGCGCAAATCCATGGGCGATCTGACCTGTGACAATCTGAGCCAGTTTCTGAAGGACGGTACCGTTCTGACGCCGGTTCCGGAGTGCCGGGGACTGATTTGAGCCAGTGTCGGTGTCGCGGTCGTACGGGGCGCTCAGATTGGTTCGGTGATGTGACCGATAGAGCCCGCGAACCGGAGGAAAGAGCTTGGTAGACGCAAAGATCATCGATGAGGCCCTTCGCATGGCCGAGGCGGCAAGCGCTGTGGCGTTGCAGTATTTTCGGGCGCCGCTGACGATCATCACGAAGGCCGATGAAAGCCCGGTCACAGTGGCCGACCGGGAAACCGAACGGGTGATCCGCAATGCCATTGCGGCGACCTTTCCAGGGCATGCGATCTTTGGTGAGGAGCACGGCATCGAAGGTGCGCTGGACGGCCCTGCCTGGATCATCGACCCGATCGACGGGACACGGTCCTTCATCACCGGATCGCCGCTGTTCGGGATGCTGATCGGTTATCTCGAGGCGGGTATTCCGCAACTGGGACTTGTCCGTATGCCTGCTCTCGGCGAGACGTTCCTTGGAACGCGCGGGGGCGCGGCGCTTTGCAACGGACAGGTTATTCGGTGCCGGGACACAAAGCGGTTGGAAGACGCGATGGTCTATATAAACGAAGCGGAACGGCTTTTCGACAGTCGGCCCGACCTATTTGCCCGGCTCTGCCGGATCGGGCAGACCCGGCGTATGGCCTATGATTGCTATCCCCATGCCATGGTGGCCGCTGGAAGGATCGATGCGGTCGTCGACATCGGGCTGGAGCCCTATGACTATCTGCCGCTCGTCGCGCTGATCGAAGCGGCCGGGGGCCTGATCACGGATTGGAGCGGCGATCCCCTGTCGCTGGCCTCCGATGGTCGCGTCGTCACGGCTGCGACGCCTGCGCTTCATGCACGGATGCTGGACGTTCTGAACGGCTAACGCGCCTTTTCGGACGCTGACACGCGTGGAACAGTTTCAATTTCCTTCATCCCATCGGGCTCCCACGGGTCAAATTCGAAGATTGACGGAATTCGTATTCTCATTGTATACATTTTGTATTCGGAGAGTATGATGTCGGCCAAGAAGAAATCCCATTGCCTGAACGACCTGAAGGCCCGCATCCTTTCGATGGATATCGCGCCGGGATCGAACCTTGATGAAGCCAACCTGACCGCGCAGTACGGAATGTCGCGCACGCCGCTTCGCGAGGTGCTCCAGCGGTTGTCGGGCGATGGATTTGTTCTCTTGGAAGAGAACAGGGGCGCGACCGTTGCCTCGATGGATCTTGCGACCATGCGGGTGTTCTTTCAGACAGCACCGCTGGTCTATTGTTCCATCGCGCGTCAAGCTGCCGAGAACCGGACGACCCGGCAGCTTGACGCGTTGAAAGCGGTGCAGAAGCAGTTCGCCCAAGCGGCAAGGGCGGGAGTGGCCTCGGAAGTGGCGCTTCTGAACCACCGGTTCCACGAGATCATCGGAGAGATGGCGCAGAACCCCTATCTCATGGCGGCGCTAGGCCGGATGCTGATCGACCATGCGCGGCTGAGCCTCACGTTTTTCGAGCCACGGTCGGAGGCGGATGAGAGCCGGATCGCCAAGGCCGTGTCGCAACACGATGGGATGATCAGCGCGATCGAGGCACGGGAGCCGTCGCTTGCGACTGACCTGACGCTTCAGCACTGGGACCTGTCCCGCGACCAGATGGAACGGTTCGTGCGGCCCGATCCGCTTCCGATTGATGTGGTTTCAATGAAAGACCGGAAGAATGCAGTTTGAAGGCATCTATACGCCGATCGTCACGCCCTATCACGACGATTTTTCGCTGCAACGAGGAGGCACTGGCCCAGACCGTCGAGCACCTGATCGCAGTCGGGGGTTCACGGGATCATCGTCGCCGGTTCGACCGGCGAATACTACGCGCAGACCATGGAGGAGCGGATCTGGATGATGGCTCGCTGCCGGGACCTGATCGGAGGCCGCGTGCCGATGATCGTCGGCACCGGGGCGATCCGGACCGAGGACAGCATCGTCTATGCGCTGGCGGCCAAGGAGCATGGGGCGGATGCGCTTCTGGTGGCGACGCCGCCCTATGCGTATCCCACGGGGCGCGAGATCGCGCTGCATGCGCTGGCGATCGACCGGGCCGCGAACCTGCCGGTGATGCTTTACAATTATCCCGGCCGGATGTCGGTGAACATGGATGAAGAGATGCCTTGACCGACTGGGCCGGTCGCCCAATTTCTGCGCGATCAAGGAAAGCTCGGGCGATATCAACCGGCTGCACATGCTGGCCCGTGATTATCCGCATATCGCCCTGTCCTGCGGGATGGACGACCAGGCGCTGGAGTTCTTTGCCTGGGGCGCGCGCAGCTGGGTCTGCGCCGGGTCGAACTTTGCGCCCGAGGCGCATCTGGCGCTCTACCGGGCCTGCGCGGTGGAGGGCGATTTCACCAAGGGGCGCGCCATCATGTCGGCGATGCTGCCGCTGATGCGGGTGCTCGAACAGGGCGGCAAATTCGTCCAGTGCATCAAGCACGGGCTGACCCTGCGCGGCATCGACGCTGGGCCGCCGCGCAAGCCGCTGCAGCCGCTCAACAAGGACGACAAACGCGAACTGGAGGAGGTGATCCGCACGATGAACACGACAATCGCCGCAATAACGGGAGGCAGCGACATGACCGAGCTTCTGACCCGCGCCGAATACCAGGCGATCGCCGCCGACCTGAACTTTCCGCGAGCCCCATTCATTGACGGCAAGTTCCGCAAAGGCTCGGGCGGCATGATGGCGACGCTTAACCCCGCCACGGGCGAGACGATCTGCGAGATCGCGGTCTGCAATGCCGACGATGTGGATTTCGCGGTCGGCAAGGCACGCGAGGCCTTTGATCAGGGGCGTTGGCGTACCAAGCACCCGTCCGAGCGCGAAGGATGTGCTGATCCGGCTGTGCAAGCTGATCTGACGCGCAACCGGCGCGAACTGGCGGTGATGGAGAGCCTCGAAAGCGGCAAGCCGATCCGCGATTGCGAGACCATCGACCTTCCCGAGACGATCCACACCATCAAGTGGCATGCCGAAGCGATCGACAAGATCTATGACCAGATTGTCGCCGACTGGTGATGATGCGATTTCGATGATCGTGCGCGAACCGATCGGCGTGGTTGCGGCCATACTGCCGTGGAATTTTCCGCATGCTGATGCTGGCCTGGAAGATCGGCCCGGCGCTGGCCGCGGGATGCAGTGTTCTGGTGAAGCCCGCCGAGCAGACCTCGCTCACCGCGCTACGGATCGCGGAGCTGGCGCATGAGGCGGGGGTGCCGCGCGGCGTTCTTCAGGTCCTGCCCGGGCGACGGGCCCGAGCGTGGGCGAGCCGCTGGGCCGCCACATGGATGTGGACATGGTGAGCTTCACCGGTTCCACCGAAACCGGTCGTCATTTCCTGCGCTACGCCGCCGACAGCAATCTCAAGAAGGTTGTGCTCGAATGTGGCGGCAAGAACCCGGCGGTGGTTTTCGATGATGCCGAGAACCTTGATCATGTGGCCGAACACGTGGTCAATGCGGCCTTCTGGAACATGGGCGAGAACTGCTCTGCCGCCTCGCGGTTGATCGTGCATCGCTCCGTCAAGGACGCGTTGATGACGCGGATCACGGCACGGATGCGGGACTGGAAGACCGGTGACCCGCTGGACCCGGCGAACCGTCTGGGCGCGCTGGTGGACGCCGCGCATTGCGCGAAGGTCCGCGGGTATCTGGACAAGGCCGACCTGACCGATGGGCCCTTCATAAGGCCGATCGTCTATGAGGTGGCAAAGACAGATCCGAGGGCGCGGGAGGAGATTTTCGGCCCGGTCCTGAGCGTGATCGAGGTTGCGTCGAACGATGAGGCCATCGCCGTGGCGAATGACACCGAGTACGGACTTGCGGCCAGTATCTTTACTGCCAATGCCCGCAAGGCGATCCGCGCGGCACGCGATATCCGGGCGGGGACGGTGACGGTCAACTGCTATGGCGAGGGCGATATCGCAACGCCCTTCGGCGGCTTCAAGCAATCGGGTTTCGGTGGGCGCGACAACGGGATTCACGCCCATGACCAGTTCACCGAACTCAAGACGATCTGGATCGATCTTTCCGACCCTTCGGACGGGGATAACGTCGGATGATCCGAGCAGCACAGGACCCCGCAAGATGAGTGTCGATGCAGTGGGAACCGTCCGCCGGGGACGCGGCGCCCGAAAGGCGATCCGGCAGACGCGGGACACGGTCATGTTGCCCGCCCTGAAGCGGATGCTGCCCCTGACCGAGCCGATGGATGCCGAGCGGATTGCCCAGATCGACGATGCGTCGATGTCCATCCTTGAAGATGTAGGGCGTCGTGTTCCGCGACCCCATCGCGCTTGATGACTGGCGACGTGCAGGTGCCGATGTGCGCGGCGAGACCGTGCATCTGGACCGCGGTCTGGTGCGCGAACTGATCCGAACGATCCCGTCCACCTTTACCTACCACGCGCGCAACCCGGCCAATAATCTGCCTTTCGGTCAGGATCACAGCATCTTCGTTCCGATGACCGGCGCGCCCTATCTGCGCGACCTCGATGATGTGCGTCGCAACCCGACCCTTGAGGACCTCGCGAATTTTCACAAGCTGAGCCATATGCTTCCGGCGATCCATTCCTCGGCGCATCATATCGTGGAGCCCTATGACCACCCGATCAGCCAGCGGCATTTGCGGATCACCTATTCTTCGATGAAGCATTCCGACAAGACCTTCATGGGCATGACCACCAGCCCCAAGAATGCCGAGGATGTCATGGAGATGTGCGCGATCCTCTTCGGACGCGACTACATGCTGTCCCATCCCGTGGTGACCGGGAACTGCAACGGCAATTCACCTCTGGTCTGGGATGAGACGATGCTGGGCGCGATGCGCGCTTTCCTACGCTACAACCAACCGGTCCTGTGCTCTCCCTTCGTTCTGGGAGGGGCAAACACGCCTGCAAGCGTCGCCCCAACAGTGGCGCAGTTGAACGCCGAGGCGCTCATCGGCGCTGGCCTATACGCAAGTCGTCCGGAGGGGTGCGCCCGCGATCTATGGTCACTACCTTGCCACCGTTTCGATGAAATCCGGCGCGCCGATGGCGGGGACGCCCGAGATCGGCCTGATGAACCTGATGATCGGGCAGATGGCGCGATTCTACGACGTTCCGTGGCGGACGTCGAACACCCTGGGAGGGGCCAAGACCTTCGACGCGCAGGCTGGGTACGAAAGCGCATCGACGATGATGGCGGTGCTCATGGCAGGCGCCAATTACATCTGGCATTCGGCAGGTTGGAACGAGGCGGGCATGCATTGCTCCATGGCCAAGTTCGTCGTGGATGCGGAGCAATGCGCGATGGGCTATCGCCTTGCTCAGGGCATCAACTGGGACGATTTCGACGAAGCGATGCAGGCTGTCCGCGATGTCGGACCGGGCGGTCATTACCTTGGTCATCCGCATACGCTCGAGCATTTTCAGAAAGCGTTCTTCATGCCCGAGATGTTCGACAACAACTCGATCGAGCAATGGGAGGCCGAGGGTAGTGTCGAGATCACCGAACGTGCCCTGAGGCGTGTCAGGGAGCTGTTGGGCGAGTATGAAGAACCGAGCCTTGATCCGGCAGCGAACGAAGCGCTGCTTGATTATATCGCCCGCCGCGAACGTGAGATCCCGGCGGCTGACGCGCTTAATCAGGAGTACTAGATGCGATTCCGGGGCAGGCGTCCATTGGTGACGGGGGCCGCAGGTGGCATCGGACGCGCGATCGTCGCAAGGCTGTTGGCCGAGGGTGCACGGGTCGCGGTGACTGACCGGGATACGGGTGATCTGACTGAGGTGGTGCATCTGGACGGGGATCTGATGACCCCCGGTTTCTGTGACGCTTTGCCGGGCCGGGCCGCCGAGGCCCTGGGCGGGCTCGATCTTCTGTGCAACAACGCGGGCGTCATAACGCGGGGCAAGATCACCGAGACGACGGATGCCGACTTTGCCCTGACCATGGGCGTGAATGTCGAGGCGCCGTTCCGGCTGTGTCGCGCGGCGATCCCGTTGATGGGGCAGGGCGCGGCAATCGTGAACACGGCATCTTGCTGGGGTCTTTATCCAGGCCCCGATCATCCGCTTTACGTCATGTCGAAGGCGGCAATCGCGTCGCTGACCCAATGTCTTGGCCGGGATCATGCGGGCGACGGGATTCGCGTCAACGCCGTCTGCCCCAACGAGGTGAACACGCCGATGATCCGCACCGGGTTTGCGGTGCGGGGCCTTGATCCCGAGCGTGCCATTGAGGAGTTGAACCGGAGTGTGCCGCTGGGTCGTATCGCAGAACCTGAAGATATCGCCGATGTCGTTCTGTTTCTTGCCTCTGACGAGGCGCGGTACATCTGTGGCGCGTTGGTCGAGGTCAATGGCGGTAAGCCCGTGTCATGACAGAGTTTCGCGACAAGGTCGCGCTGGTGACCGGCGCGTCATCGGGCATGGGGTTGGCCACAGCCCGGCATTTGCGCGACCGGGGGGCTATGGTCTTTACCGCCCAGCGTCGGCCGGCCGAGGGATTTCCACATATCTCGGCCGATCTTGAGGATCCTGCGGCCCCCGAGCAGATCGTCGCGGCCCTGGGCGAGGCGGCCGGGCGGCTGGATATTCTGATCAACAACGCCGGCATCATGCGCGAAGGAACAGTTGAGGAAACGTCGGTCGAGGACTGGCATGCGCAGATTGCTGTGAACCTGACTGCGCCGTTCCTTCTGATCCGCGCCGCGATGCCGCTTTTGCGGGTCCGGGGCGGCGCGATCGTGAACGTTGGATCAATCGAGGGCTTGGGAAACAACCCACGCCACCCAGCCTATGGCGCCTCGAAGGCCGGGCTGCACGGGCTGACCCGGGCGGTCGCTGTCGATCATGGCCCGCATGGCGTACGTTGCAATGCGGTCGCCCCGGGATGGATCGACACGCCGTTGAATGACGATTTCATCGCGAGCATGGAGAGCCCGGAAACGTTTCGCGCGCAGATCGGGGGTCTTCATCCGGTGGGTCGGACGGGGCGACCCGAAGATGTTGCCGAACTGATCTGCTGGCTTGCCTCCGATGCAGCGGCCTTCGTCACCGGGCAAGTGATGACGATCGACGGCGGTCGCATGACGAAGCTGAGCCTGCCATGAAAGTCACGCGTCTTCCGCGCGATCCGGGTACCGGCTGCCTGGAACTGCCTTTTGGAACCGGCACGCCCGGCCTGCGAAGCGGAGGGACCGATTGTTGCCGACTGGCTGGTCATAGGTGCGGGATTTCGCAGGGCTTGCCGCGGCACGCCGATTGTCGCGAGCTATGCCCCGGCGACCGCATCGTGGTTCTGGAGGCCTGCCGCGTGGCCGAAGGCCCGGCCGGCCGAAACTCGGGCTTCATGATCGACCTACCGCACGATCTGACCTCGGAGGATTATGGCGGCGCGCTTGACCACGACATGAAGCTGACAGCCGACAATCGGCACGCGATCGGTTTCGCGGCACGGATGGCACAGGAGTTCGGCCTTTCAGACGGAAGCCTTTGCGACGAGTCGGCAAAATCAACGGCGCGGCAACGGAGAGGGGTCATATCCACAACAAGAAATTCGCGCAACATCTTGAATCGATGGGCGAACCCTTCGAGATGTCTCGATGGGAGACAGATGCGGGAGATTGACCGGGACCGACTACTACCGGAGCGGTCTTTTCACGAAGGGCAGCGGTGATGCTTCAGCCCGCGATGTTCGTGCGCGGCGTGGCAAATGGTCTTGCCTCGAACCGTGTACGGATCTTCGAAAATAGCCCCGTCGTCGCGCTGGAGCGACGAGGTGACTGGATTGCCACGACGCCCCAGGGACAGGTCACGGCGCCCAAGGTCATCCTTGCCGTGAATGGCCATCTCAACAGTTTTGGATTTGCCAGGAACCGGCTGATGCATGTCTTCACCTATGCCTCGATGACGCGGTCACTTTCTGAAGACGAGGTCGACCGGTCTGGGCGGAGCACCCGATCTGGGGTCTGACGCCCGCCGACCCTCTGGGCACCACTGTGCGGCGGATCAACGGGGTCGGCGGGGCGCGCATCGTCATTCGCAACCGCTTTACCTATGATCCGTCGATGGAGGTTAGTAATGCCAAACTGGCCCGGATCGTCCGGAGCCACGACCGGTCATTTGCGGCACGGTTTCCGATGCTGGCGGGAGTTGAGATGGAATACAGATGGGGTGGAAGACTGTGCCTGAGCCGGAACAATGTGAACCTCGTGGGCGAGGTCGATACAGGTCTTTTCACTGCCTGCTGTCAGAATGGTTTGGGCACGACCCGGGGTACGCTTTCGGGATTGCTTGCGGCTGAGCTGGCAACGTCCACACCCTCGGCGCGTCTGGATCGTGCCGTGGGCGCCGCGGCGCCGGTCGAATTGCCGCCCGCCCCAATTGCGCGGATCGGGGCGACGGCGGTTCTCAAATGGCAGGAATACCGGGCTGGTGGCGAGCTCTGATCCCGCTCTGAGTGTGGTCACCGTCAGGGAGTAAACCTGCGGCAATGTGTACCCGGCAACAGGACTGATTCTGCTATAACCTATCCCGTGCAAGGGCGGAGGAGATCTGTGCGAACCCACAGCGCACAGACCGGGAGCGCCTTTGGCGAGGTGCGAAATGTACGAACCAGACCCGAAGCCAAACGCTCAGGTCTTCGACCTTTACCGACGCTCGCAGGACGACATCCTGAAGCTGAAATCGAGGCTGCCTGAAGAAACGGTTGCGGATCTGGCGCGGGAAGTCCTGCGGCGGATGGCGGGTCACGCGGATGCTTTTTCGATCGAAGACCATGCCGACGAAATCGAGGAACTCTGTAACGCCTTGATCTCTCTCGATGCGGATGCTGGTGCCGCCTATGTTCGTAAGGTGCGCGCGGAGGGGGCCTCGTTCGAAGATGTCTATCTGGGGTATCTGGCCGGGGCTGCGAAGATGCTGGGCGAATGGTGGGAAAACGATCTTGCAACCTTCTCCGAAGTCACCATCGGCTCCAGTCGCATGTACGCGATCATGCGGGCGATGAGCTATCAGAACCGGGCACTCCCAGGATCAGTCTACCGATCAGCGGTTTTTGCCTCGGTGCCGGGTGAGACCCATACGTTGGGCATCCGGATGGCCACCGACATTTTCCGTAAGGACGGTTGGGAAATCGATCTGAAGAGCGCACCGACCCATGATGGGCTCGTGCAGGAGATCGGTTCCGCCGATGCGCAGGTCATCGGGCTGTCAGCGGGCGGGAGGCATTCGATCCAGCCGCTTGCGCGGCTTGTCGTTGCCTTGCGGATCGTCTGCCCCGCCGCGTTGATCCTTGTCAGTGGCCAGATCGTCAACGAGGCTGAGGATCTGGTCGCGTTGATGGGTGTCGATGCCGTTGCCGAAGACATTCCCGGCGCCCGTGTCGCATTGAACCGGCTCTGGAGCGAAGCAACCAAGCCATAGACATGCTGGCCCGACCGAGACGCGGTTTCCGGCTACAATTCTTTGAATTTCCTTGCGCCCATCGCCGCCCTGCAATTTCCGCTTGATCTGGACGGTGAGGGAGTTGCGCTTCCCTGGGGCCCTATTTACCAGATAGGTTGCGGATGCATCGGCGCCCCCGCCGTTGGCGGGCTGGACTTTATGCGGCAACGCGCGATGGAATCTGGTGACTGAGACTGGCAAGACCGAGGAGACTTCTGATGCTGCCCCGAAAGCACCTCTTCGACCTTCCAGAGGGCGTGATATATCTTGATGGGAACTCGCTTGGAGCCCTGCCGAAAAACGCCGCGGCAGCCGCGGCCCGTGTGATCGAAGAGGAGTGGGGTGGCGATTTGATCCGGGCGTGGAACACGGCGGGCTGGATGGCGCTCCCGGCCCGCGTTGGCGACCGGATCGCCCGTCTGATCGGCGCTCCGGCGGGATCGGTTGCGACCGGCGATACGCTTTCCATCAAAGTCTTTCAGGCCCTCGCGGCCGCTTTGAAAATGCGTCCTGAGCGTCGTGTGATCCTGTCGGACGCGGGCAATTTCCCTTCTGATCTCTATATGGCACAGGGTTTGATCGACACCATTGGCAAGGATTATGTTCTTGAGACGCCAGCGCCGGACCGGGTCATGGATCACATTGACGACCGTGTTGCGGTGGTGATGCTGACGCAGGTGGACTACCGCACGGGACGGATGCATGACATGGGCGCGATCACGAAGGCGGCCCATGCAGCCGGGGCAGTCATGATCTGGGACCTTGCACATTCTGCAGGAGCGATTCCGCTAAACATTGCAGGGTCCGGGGCCGAGTTCGCGGTCGGATGCACCTACAAGTACTTGAACGGTGGTCCCGGAGCGCCCGCGTTCATCTATGTCCGACCCGACATCGTCGAGACGGTCACGCCTGCATTGGCGGGCTGGCTTGGCCATGCCGCGCCTTTCGAGATGGACCCGACATATCGCCCTGCCATGTCCACGGAACGGTTCCGCGTCGGCACGCCGTCTGTCGTACAGTTCGCGATCCTCGATGCGGCACTGGATGCGTGGGACGGGGTGGACATGGGGGCGCTGCGCGCAGCCTCGGTCGCGTTGCAGGAGCTGTTCATCACGGAGGTTGAGGCGCGCTGTCCGGATCTGGTTCTGGCGTCGCCACGCGACCCGGCCCAACGGGGAAGCCAGGTGTCGTTCGCGTTCGAGAATGGCTATGCCGCAATGCAGGCGCTCATTGCGCGGGGGGTGATCGGTGACTTTCGTGCGCCCGACATCATGCGTTTCGGCTTCACGCCCCTTTACCTTGATGAGGCTGACATACTGCGCGCCGCCGAGGTCATCGAGATGGTGATGCGCGACGGCCTGTGGCGGGCGCCGGAATACTCGGTCCGCTCTGCCGTGACCTGACCCAGTCTAGCTGGTCAGGAAGAGATCCTTGAAGGTCTCGCGCAGAAGGTTCTTCTGGACCTTGCCCATGGTGTTGCGAGGCAGTTCGTCGATCAAGAGGAGTTTTCGGGGATGCTTGAACCGGGCGAGCGAGATCGCAGCGGCGTTCGCGATGGCCTTGAGATCAGGTTCCGATGCAGGGTCGGGCACGATCAGGCCGAGGACCGTTTCACCAAAGTCGGCATGCGGTACGCCAATCACGGCGCTTTCCAGAACGCCGGGTTGGGCATCAAGGACAAGTTCGATCTCCTTGGGGTAGATGTTGTATCCGCCCGAGATGATCAGGTCCTTGTTGCGACCGACGATATGGACATAGCCATCCGCATCGATCCTGCCCAAATCGCCGGTGATGAAGAACCCGTCCGGGCGCAGTTCGGCCGCCGTTTTTTCCGGCATCTGCCAATAGCCCTTGAAGACATTAGGTCCGCGAACCTCGATCTGGCCAATCTCTCCCTGCGGCAGCGGGACACCGGTTTCGGGCGCGGTGATCATCAGCTCGATACCTGGCAGGGGAAATCCGACCGTCCCCGCCCGTCGCTCGCCATTATAGGGGTTCGACGTGTTCATGTTGGTTTCAGTCATGCCATAGCGCTCGAGGATTCGATGACCGGTTCGTGCTTCGAATTGTGCATGGGTTTCTGCGAGGAGCGGTGCGCTGCCTGAAATAAAGAGGCGCATGTGAGCGGTCAGGTCGCGGGCAAATCGCGGATCGCCCAGCAGACGGGTATAGAACGTAGGCACCCCCATGAGGGTCGTCGCCTGCGGCATCAGGCGGATCATCGCATCCAGATCGAATCCTGGCAGGAAGATCATCGAGCCTCGAGTCATGAGCGAAACGTTTGTTGCCACGAAGAGGCCATGGGTGTGAAAGATCGGAAGGGCGTGAAGCAGAACGTCTTGCGGCGTGAAGGCCCAGTAGTCAGCCAGCGTACGAGCGTTGGAGAGAAGGTTGCCCTGGCTCAGCATCGCGCCTTTCGAACGCCCGGTCGTGCCAGACGTATAGAGGAGCGCTGCAAGATCCTCCTCGGTTCTATCCGCGACCGGATGGTCGGTGGGCATGGCTTTGGCGGTTGCGGCGAGCGTCCCGGTACCATCGGCATTCAACGTCTCTAGCGTTGCGCCGAAACGGGCGGCGACAGGAGCGAGCGATTGCGCGTTTTCTGCGTCGCAGACAACTGTGCATGCGCCGCTGTCTTCGATGAAATAGCTCAGTTCTTCTGCAGTATAGCCGGTGTTGAGCGGCAGAAACACGATCCCGGTCTGAACGCAGGCGGCATAGAGCGCGAGCGCCTCAGGCGATTTCCGGATCTGGGCTGCGAGCCTGTCGCCGGGGAACATTCCGGCCTTGGTCAGGACATGGGCGAATTGCGCGGCTTTCCGGAGGAACGCATCATGGGACAGGATCGTGCCGTCCTGAAGACGCAGAAACGGGCTCTGGGCGCCGGAATGGACGCCAAGAAGCTGATCATAAAGCGGGTTCGCCATCACTGCGTCTCCTTGGTCAGGGCTGTTCGACCGTCGGTTGAAGTGACCGGATTCTGGCGGATATGACAAGATGACCGACCCCCTCGAGTCGCATATCGATTGATGAATTCGGGGCTGCTACCTATGGTCGGGACAACCATTCCTTTCCGCAATCGCATCGCGTTTGGCGGCTTGCCCTGCGCTCTTATAAAGGACCCCTGATGACGACGACGTTGCGCCAAGAGACCCTGATCGACATTTGCCACGAGGCCGGACGGGTTGCGAAGCAGTTCTTCGATCAGCAGGACACACTGAAGATCGACAAGAAGGGACACCAGGATTTCGTCAGCCAAGCGGATCGGGAAGTCGAGACACTGGTAAGGCGACGTCTTGGCGAGGCTTTTCCCGACGATGGAATCGTCGGTGAGGAACATGCGCCGACGCCCGGAACTTCGGGTTTCACATGGGTGATCGACCCGATTGATGGGACGACCAATTTCATCAACGGAATCCCGGCGTGGACGGTTGTGGTCGCGGGTGTGTCCGGTGGGCGGACCGAGATCGGCGTGATCCACGATCCCTGTAATTCGGAGACATTTTCGGCGGTTGCGGGGCAGGGCGCGCGGCTGAACGGGGTGCCGCTGCGCCTGACCGATACCCGGGCGATCTCGGAAGGAACGGTGGGGGTGGGCTATTCGAACCGGGTCGCGGACGGGGGAATCCTGCGTCTGGTCACCGCGCTGGTGGGGCGGGGGTCGATGTTCTATCGCAATGCCTCGGGAGCATTATCGCTGGCCTATGTCGCGGCCGGGCGGTTGCTTGGCTATAGCGAAGAGCACATGAACGCGTGGGATTGTCTCGCAGGTCAGCTTATCGTCGCGGAAGCTGGCGGCCTGGTCGAGGATCAGAATGCCGACGTTATGATCGCGGAGGGCGGGCGTGTAGTGGTGGGCAACCGGGCGGCCTTTGACGAACTTCTTGCGATCTCAGAGGCGGCCTTCGCACGCAGTTAGTCGCGTGGCAGCAGGACCGGGCCCTTACGGGCGAAGCCGACGGTCACCTCGCGACCCACCTCGAGCGGGGTCTCGACCTCGTCTTGGACCGCGAACATGGACCCGAACTCTGCTTCCAGCGTGTATTCCATGCGCACACCCACATAGGTAGATTTGGCGATGGTCGCCCGAAATCCATCCGATGCACCGATCACCAGTCTCGACGGGCGCACCGCGAGGGTCGCGGGTCCTTTGGGCAACCCGCGGGACGGCAAGTCGTAGGAGTAGCCGCCAAGGGAGATAGTGGCGATTTCACCCGTAATCGCGTCGATCGTGCAGGGCAGGAGATTGGCCTCGCCGATGAAATCGGCCACGAACCGGTCAACTGGCGCATCGTAAAGCTGGCGTGGCGTACCGATCTGCGCGATGGCCGCGTTTCGCATCACGACGATCTCGTCTGATACGGCAAGCGCTTCTTCCTGATCGTGCGTCACATAGACGACGGTCAGACCAAGATCTTTCTGGATGGCCCTGATATCTTCGCGCACCTGTCGGCGCAGCTTGGCGTCAAGGTTGGACAACGGCTCGTCGAACAAGAGGACCTGCGGCTCCAGCACAAGGGCGCGAGCGACCGCAACGCGCTGCTGCTGGCCGCCGGACAATTCGCTGGGCAGTCGACTGTCGTAGCCTTTCAGCCCCACGAGGTCCAGCCCGGCAAGGGCTTTGGCGCGCGTCTGGGCCTTGTCGAAGCCCGAGAATGTCAGGCCGTAGGAGACGTTTTCAAGGACGGTCATATGTGGAAACAGGGCATAGGACTGAAAGACCATCGACACGTCGCGATCGGTGGCCGGAAGCTTTGTCACATCGGTGTCGCCGATCAGGATAGTGCCCGACGTTGCCATTTCGAGCCCTGCGATCATCCGAAGCATCGTGGTCTTGCCGCAGCCCGACGGGCCGAGAAGCGTCACGAGCCTTCCGGTTTCCACGAATAGATCGACATTGTCGACGGCGATGACATCCCGTCCGAACGCTTTCGTCACCCCCTCGAAGCGGACCGGCGCGGCCTTGGAACTGATAATGGTGTCGGTCATGGTGAACCCCCTTCGCGGAACCGCGTGCGTCGGCCGATCTGAGTTCGACCCACAAGGATCTGAAGGAGCCCGACGGCGGCCAGCATCACGAAGATCAAAGTGGTCGAATAGGCGATGGCTAACCCGTAGTCGTTATTCTCGACCCGACCAATGATATAGCTCGTTGCCATGTCGTACTCGGCAGAAACGAGGAAGATCACGGCGGAAATCGCCGTCATCGCCCGAACGAAACTATAGACCAGCGCGGCAAGGATGGCTGGGCGCAGGAGCGGCAGGATTACCCGCCGGAATGTCTGCCAGCTGTTCGCTCCAAGCGTGAGCGAAGATTCGTCCAGCGATTTGTCGAGCTGCGACATCGAGGCGATCCCTGCGCGCACGCCCACAGGCATGTTCCGGAAGATGAAGCTGATGATCAGGATTATCCCGGTGCCCGTGATTTCGATCGGCGGTACGTTGAAGGCGAGGATATAGCTGACGCCGATAACAGTGCCCGGGATTGCGAAACTCAGCATCGTGCCGAATTCGAACGCGTTCTTGCCGGCAAAGTTCTGGCGCGTGAGCAGATAGGCGGTGACGAGCCCTACCGCCGCCGTCAGCGGCGCGGCGGCCGCGGCGATATAGATCGTGGTCCAGAAGCTGTCCCATGCGGCGCCGGACCAGCGGATACCCCCATCTTCCAGGCGTACCGAGAAGGCGGTGATATAGTGCTTGAACGTCAGGGCGTTGTTTACGCCCCAAAGTTCTACGACGCTGCCGTAGAGGATCATGGCATAGACGATGACCGTGAAGAGGCCCCAGAGACCTGCAATCAGGAAGACCGGTATTGCGAGACCGCTGGGCATCAAGGGATGGACGCCAGCGTCACCCTTGCCCGACACGGTGATATAGCTTTTCTTCCCCAGCCAGGCGCGTTGGGCATAGAAGGCGGACAGGGTAAAGAACAGCAGCACCATGGCCAGAACTGCGGCGCGGCCCTGATCGTATTGCGCGCCGACGATGGCAAAGAAGATCTCTGTCGAGAGGACGTCGAAATTGCCTCCCAGCACCAGCGGGTTGCCGAAATCCGCCATGCTTTCGATGAAGCCGAGAAGAAACGCATTGGCGATCCCCGGTCTCATCAGCGGCAAGGAGACCGTGCGGAATGTCTGCCACTTGTTGGCGCGAAGCGTCTGTGCCGCTTCTTCCATGGAGGGCGAGACGCCCTCAACGACCCCGATCAGGACGAGAAAGGCGATGGGTGTAAAGGCCAGAACCTGTGCGATCAGGACGCCGGGAAGCCCGTAAAGCCAGCGTGTGGGCTGGATGCCAAAGAGCTCTGCCACGTATTGAGTGACCGAGCCGGACAGGCCAAACAGAAGAATCAGGGCCAGCCCGATGACGAAAGGCGGCGTGATGATCGGCAGAACCGTCAGCGCCCGAAGCGCGCGCTTGTAGCGGAACCCGGAACGGGTGACGACGAGTGCGAAGACCAATCCCAGAACGGTTGTCAGGAAGCCTACCAGAATGGCGAGGAATAGAGAATTCCAGGCCGCACCGCAACGTCCGCCTGAGAGACATCCCAGTCCCCAGAGCCGGTTGTCGAAGAATTTCGCGAGAAAGACGCTAGCCGAATAGGTGCCGTCCTCGGTGACGAAGGCGGCGAAAAGCATCTTGGCGATCGGAAAGAACACGAAGGCGGTCACGATGACAATCACGCCACCGATGGCGCTTACCACGAAGACATCGCCATTGATCGCGCCGCGGGCCGCGATCCCTTGGGTGAACAGAAACAGGAAAGCAGAGGCGACGACGAGCGCTCCGTATCCCATGCCGAATTGGCGGTCGCCCAACTCTCCGAAGATGGCGTTCAGCCAGTCGAAGGAATAGCCGCGGATGCCGATACCGAAGCCTTGGGCGATGAGCCAGCCGAAGCCGCCGGCCCCGGCGAGGATGAGCACCTGCGAATAAAGGGGATCGTTCTTGGTTCGGCCGAGGATCAGGAGCGGAGCGGCCAGTGCGAGGAGCATCGGCGCAAGCCAGAGCTTTTCGCCCTGCGCGATCAGGAAGGCGGCCGGCGCATAGTCCTCGTCAAAGGGATAGCCGTCGACCAGCCATCCAAACGACAGAAAGCCGTCTTCCACCCCGTACCAAGGCAAGAGCAGGAAGCCGACCCAGCCGGCGACAATCCAGAGGATCAGCGCCGGCTGGGAGGCCGCTTTTGTGGATGTGGCCCGCAAGACTTACTGGGGCAGCGTCGAGACGTCTTCGTCCCACTTCTGCAACAGGCGCTTGCGCTCGTCCGACGACCCATAGGTCTTGAAGTCATAGTCGATCAGCTTGATCGTCGACATGTCGGGGGCGGAAGGCGATGTTTCCGCGCCCTTGTTCGACGGCACCTGAAAGGCGTTCACCTGCAAGGCAAGGTTCTGCGCCTCGGCAGACAGCGCCCAATCATAAAACTTCTTGGCCTCGTCCATATTGCGGGCGCCCTTGATGATCGACATTGAACCGATTTCGTAGCCGGTGCCCTCGCAGGGTGCCACGACCTTGACCGGGAAACCGGCAACGGCCTGTGCAACCGCATCATGCATGAAGACGATACCGACCGTGGTTTCACCTCTACCTGCGGCCTTGATCGGGGCGGAACCTGACTTGGTGTACTGGTTGATGTTGGCGTGAAGGCCCTTCATGAATTCAAAGCCCTCGTCCTCGCCAAAGATCTGAACCATCGAGGCAAGCGTCGTGTAGGCCGTTCCCGAGGAGTTCGGGTTCGCCATCTGGACGTGACCCTTGAATTCGGGCTTCAGAAGGTCCTTCCAGCAGGCCGGTTCGGGCAGGTTGTTGGCGGCCAGAAGATCCGTGTTGTAGCCATAGCCGAGCGCGCCGGAATAGATTCCGATCGTCTTGTCGCCAGCACTTTTTGCCTGATTGATCGCCCAATCGTGCAGTTCGCCGCGCATTGGCGAGACATAGGGTTCAGTCAAATCCTCTTCGGCAGCCTGAAGATGTGGGTCACCGGTTCCACCCCACCATACATCGCCCTTGGGATTCGTGGCTTCGGCCTTGATCTGTGCAAAGGTCTCGCCCGAGGATTTTCGCGTCATGTTCACGTCGATCCCGGTCGCATCCTCGAAACTCCGCGCCATCAGTTGGCACCAGTCTTCCTGCGCCGAACAGTAGAGCGTGAGCTTTTCGGCCTGTGCCGCCGAGATGCTTGCCGAGATCGCTACGAGCGATGTCGCCGCCAGTGTGATAAGATGTTTCATTTCGTTCCTCCCTTTGGTTTGTCTTTTCTTTTCCGCACCATTGTTGTCAGGATGCCTTGAGCAGGTCCTTGATCGCCGGCACTTTTCGCGGCCGATTGGCCAATGATAGCAGCAAATCGCGCAATTCGGGCTCATTCACGCGTTTTGCCGCCCCCTTGATGCTGAACCATTTCCGTTTCCGGTCCGAGCGTTCTTTCCAGCGCTTCTTGAGGCGCTCCACGATCATCGGGTAGATCACAACCCGCACCGCAACGCTGGAACCTTTCGCAAGGTATTTCCGATACCGGTATGTGCCAAGCGGCGTCGTTCCGATAGCGCCGATAGCGCCCGCTTCCTCCAAAGCCTCGATTTCAGCGGCTTGCCAGGGCTTTTTGCCGTTCATTATCCATCCCTTTGGCATCACCCACCGTCCGGTTCTGCGCGATGTAACCATGAGAACCTTCATCTCTCCGGTTTTGTCCCATTGAATTGGCAGGGCGGCAATCTGTTCTTCGATGGTGTTATCGTTTTCGGTGCCGTCGACCATCACGTTGCCTCCGACGGTTCAGGGTTCAGCCGGCTCGAAAGAAGCGCGCCCGTCTCCTGCACAATGGGATAGCCGACATAGGAAAAGGCGGTGTTGATCTGTTTCAGCGCGCGGATGGTTTCCTGATGCAGATTGCTGGTTTCAAGGCTTTGCGGATTGCCCGCCCGAAGGCGGTTCAGATGGTGCGCCTGGAGGCGGTGTTCGACCTCACGGGCGCGATCTTTTTCCTCGACAAGCTGAATTGCCGCTTCGGCATCCCCGGTCATCAGTACGTTCAAGCCAAGCTGGACGTTTGACAGGACCCGATCGTGGAAATCGCTGAGGTCGCGCAGGCCTTCGTCGGAGAATTTAAGACCGTCGCGGTGCATCCGTTGCGCCATATCTACGAGGTTCGTTGAAACCTGATCACCTGCGTCTTCGAGATTGTTTGCGATGGTCGCGATATCCATCGACCTTCGCGCCTGCTCGCTGGTCAGTCGACCCTCGTGAAGGCGTGCGATGTAGAGTTTCACCTCGTAATGCATGCGGTCGACATTGGTTTCGATCTCGTGGATTCGGCGGCCCGTGTCGTCGTCCCAGTGGCGAAACAGGCCAAGGACCGGAGCCAGCATCGCATGCACCTGCTCACCCATTCCGAGAACCTCGCGGGCGGCGCAGGCCAGTGCTCTCTCGGGGTCGGAGATGGCATCCGCGTCCAATGCACTCAGTCTTTCGGGCTTGGTGACCGTTCCTCGGGGCAAAAGCGCCGAGACAACTCTCACGGCCGCGCCGGCGAGCGGCAGGCCCAACGCAAGGAGCACCAGATTGAAAAGTACATGCAAGTTGATCGCTTGGGTTGCGGCAGAACTCCCCAAATAGCCAAGCGCCGAGGGCCAGAGCGTCAAGGCGCCAAGGGCCATGAACGCGCCGCCACCGCGCAGCAAAAGATTGCCCAGCATGACAAGGCGCGCGGGGTAGGGCGCAGAAAGAGTGAGGAGGACAGGGATTGCAGCCCCGCCCAGATTGGCACCCAGAACCAGAGCGACCGCGGCAGTACCCGGCAAGAAATCCGGTTGCTGCCATCGTCACCACCAGGAGAACCGTCGCTACGCTTGAATAGGTTGCCAAAGCAAGCAAGGCGCCCAGAACGAAGCTGCTGGTCGGGTCCTGCGCGAGGTACGAGACCACAACAGAGGCCGCCTCACTGTTCTGAAGGGGGGCGGTGGCGGTGCCGATCATTGCCAGGGATGTCAGCACAAGCCCGATGCCGATCGCAATGCGGCCAAGCTGTTTGATCCGGCGCGACCTGCCCTTGAGGAACATTGCCGCCCCGACGATGAAGAGCAACGGCGCAATGGTCGAAACCGGAGACACCAGAATACGCGCGGCAAGGGCCGAACCAACATCAGCGCCAAGGACGACCGCAAGGCTGCTGATCACGGGCAATGCGCCGCCTGCGGCGAACCCGGCGATGAGCATCGCAACTGCAGTTGAACTCTGCATTGCAAGCGCGGCCACAAGGCCGCCGGCGGCAGCGGTAGGTAATCTCTCGGACGCCCGCCGGATCGAGATCCGGAGCGGCCCGGCAAAACCCCTCTCGATGCCGGTACGCACAAGCCTTACGGACCAAAGCAGAAGAGCGACAGCGCCCGCGAGATTGGTGAAAAGCAGGATCATAGAAAGTCTTGCGCTTCCCTGACGGAGTCGCAGTCGCGCGGTCCGTTGGCCATCTTGCAGGTTCGGCGCAGCGCCACGGCAGAAATGTCTATCATCTCGTTAACATAGCATCCAAGAACCTGATGAGGCCAATCTTCCAATGGATCAATCCGACCACTCCATTCTGGTTTATGCAACATTTTTTCTTGCCACATTGCCAAAAACACCACAGTTTTGAGCGAAAGCCGAGACCATCAGGCCATTCAGCGGGGAGTGCGCAAACTTTGCAAACCGACATGGATCTCGAGACGCGGCCAAAACTGCGTAAGCATGAGCGCCGCGAGCAGATCCTGTTGGAGTTGCGCTTGCGTCCGCATGTG
Organism: uncultured Alphaproteobacteria bacterium; assembly: GCA_963698645.1. Lineage (GTDB taxonomy): Bacteria > Pseudomonadota > Alphaproteobacteria > Rhodobacterales > Rhodobacteraceae > Ovoidimarina. The sequence continues at coordinate 77,249 of CAVORP010000001.1, read as the reverse complement.
CGGATTTCCGAACTCTCCGAGCGCTTTCGTGTTTCGACCGAGACAGTTCGGCGTGACCTTGGCAAACTCAGCGAGGACGGGCTGCTCGATCGGGCTCATGGTGGCGCATCAGCCCTGGCCCTTGGTCGCTATCCGACGCTCGACGAAAGGGCATCAGCACGGCTCGAAGAGCGGGAAAGGATCGGAAGACGGGCCGCCTATCTTGTTCAACCCGGTGAGACGCTCATGATCGATTCCGGCTCCACCACCTTGCAGCTGGCGCGATTTCTAGCGTTCGATCAGACCCCTTGCACCGTTGTCACGAACAGTCTGCCCGTTGCAATGGCGCTGGGGCAGAGCGAGACAGTCGAGGTGATCGTATGTCCGGGAGATTATCTTGCCTCGGAATCTGCCGTGATCGGCACGGACGTGATCGAGTTCCTCGGGCGCCACTCTGTCGATCGTTGCTTCATCGGCGCATCGGGGCTGTGGTCCGGGGGGCCATCCGAGACTGTTCGTGGCTTTGCCGCGATAAAGCGCATGATGTTGCGACAGAGCGCGGTTTCACATCTTCTTATTGACGGCAAGAAGTTTGGACGAAAAGGTTTGGCTCTGGTGGGGCAGCTGGCTGATCTCACATCTATTGTGTGTGACCGCGTGCCTCCCGAGGATTTGGCCCGGTCGCTGATCGAGGCAGATGTAGAGGTGGTTCTGGCGCGTTAGAGAGGATCGGGCGAATGTCGAAAACGGCAGGCCCCAAAACGACATCAAAGGGAGGATGGAAATGACTGAACTTAAAACACTTCTTCGGTTGACGGGGGCCGCAATGGCCTTGTCGTTCGTGGGTTTCGGAGCCCATGCGCAGGACTGCCCACGGGGCGACTCTGGATGCGCGGTTCTGCGACGTTGATGGTGACCTAATCGCGGATATTCCCGACGGATCCGTCCGAGCAGATCGACCCGGATACGTTGATCTTCGCCTATACTCCGGTTGAGGATCCGGCAGTCTACAAGACGGCATGGTCCGATTTTCTGACCCATCTGGAAGCGGAAACGGGCAAGGATGTGGTCTTCTTCCCTGTCCAGAACAACGCCGCCCAGATCGAGGCGATGCGTTCCGGCCGCCTGCATATCGCGGGCTTCAACACCGGGTCGAACCCGCTTGCCGTGAACTGTGCGGGCTTCCGTCCCTTCACGATCATGGCATCGAAGGATGGCAAGTTTCGGCTACGAGATGGAGATCATCACCTATCCCGGTTCCGGCATCGACAAGGTCGAGGATCTGAAGGGCAAGCAACTGGCCTTTACCTCGCCCACCTCGAACTCGGGCTTCAAAGCGCCTTCGGCGATCTTGAAGAGCGAATTCGATCTGCTGCCGGACCGCGATTTCGAGCCTGTCTTCTCGGGCAAGCACGATAACTCGATCCTGGGCGTGGCAAACAAGGACTATATGGCCGCATCCATCGCCAATTCGGTGAAATCGCGCATGATCAGCCGGGACGTCATCGGCGAGGATGATGTCGTCACGATCTACAAGTCGCAGACCTTTCCGACGACCGGGTTCGGTGTCGTCTATAACCTGACGCCGGAATTGCAGGAAAAGATCCGCAACGCCTTCTTCAACTTCGAATGGGAAGGGACGACGCTGCAGGCCGAATTCGAGAAGTCGAACGAGGGCCAGTTCCTGGAGATGACCTACAAGGAATTCTGGGACGTGATCCGTAAGATCGACGCAGCCAATGGTGTCAGCTACGCCTGCGAGTAAGTGAGCCAGTGAAGCGAAGCCCGCGACGGGCTTCGCTTCGCACCAATTCTCGCGCAACCGGGGCAATACATGCTGAAAATCAAGAAACTGGTGAAGACCTATCGCACGGGCGATCGGGCGCTGAAGGACATTGATCTTGAGGTGCCTCAAGGGCAGGTTCTGGCCCTGATTGGACCATCCGGGGCGGGCAAGTCCACGATGATCCGTTGCATCAACCGGCTGGTAGAGCCGACATCAGGCGAGATCTGGTTGGACGACATCCAGTTGACCGCGCTTGGATCGGCGGCACTGCGCCGTGCGCGGCGCGAGATGGGGATGATCTTTCAGGAATATGCCCTCGTCGAACGCCTTACTGTGATGGAGAATGTTCTGTCGGGGCGGCTGGGATATGTTGGTTTCTGGAGTAGTTTCCTGCGCCGCTATCCACAGTCGGACATCGATGAGGCGTTCCGGCTTCTGGATCGCGTGGGCCTTCTGGACATGGCCGACAAGCGGGCAGACGAACTTTCCGGTGGGCAGCGTCAGAGGGTCGGCATATGTCGTGCGCTCATTCAGAATCCCAAGCTTCTTCTGGTCGATGAACCGACGGCCTCTCTCGACCCGAAAACGAGCCGCCAGATCATGCGGCTGATTTGCGAGCTTTGCGCCGAGCGTGGGCTGGCTGCGATTATCAACATCCACGATGTCGCGCTGGCGCAGATGTTCGTACAGCGCGTCGTCGGTCTTCGCTTTGGTGCAATCGAGTTCGACGGCCCTCCGGATGCGCTCACACCCGATGTTCTAACGACGATCTATGGCGAAGAGGATTGGGAGGCGACGATCCAGAAAGCGGAAGACGATCCGGAATTTGAGGCGGCGGAATGACGACCGAACTTCAAACGGTTTTGGGTCGCAAGTGGCGTAAGCCGCCATTTGTCCGCAACACGGCCTTGCGCTGGGCGCTGATCGCGGGCTTCGCCGCCTATCTGATTGCCGCTTTCATGACGATCGAGGTGAATTGGTCGCGGGTCTACGAAGGGCTTGATCGTGGGGCGGCCTTCATTCTGGCGTTCACATCGCCTGACTTCGTGACCCGCTCGGGCGATATCTGGGACGGTATGGTGGAAAGCATAGTGATGACCGTTGCCGCGTCGGTCGTTGGCATCGCGATTTCAATTCCCATCGGCCTTGGCGCTGCGCGCAATATTGCACCGCTGCCGATCTATCTGATCTGCCGAGGTATCGTTGCAATCAGCCGCGCCCTGCAAGAGATCATTGTAGCGATTCTCCTCGTGGCGATCTTTGGGTTCGGACCGCTTGCGGGCTTCCTGACACTGAGTTTCGCGACGATAGGTTTTCTGTCGAAGCTCCTTGCCGAGGACATCGAGAGCATGGACCGGGTCCAGGCCGAGGCGATCCGCGCATCGGGCGCGCGCTGGATGCAATGGATAAATTACGGCGTCCAACCTCAAGTAATGCCGAGGCTTATCGGCCTGTCAATCTACCGCGTTGATATCAATTTCCGGGAAAGCGCGATCCTTGGGCTTGTCGGTGCCGGTGGAATCGGGGCGACGTTGAACACCGCATTCGACCGCTACGAATATGATACGGCGGCCGCGATCCTTATTATCATCATCGTGATCGTGATGGTGCTCGAATATCTTTCGGGGATCATCCGGGCGAGGGTTCAGTAATGCCAGTAGTCGAGACGGATAAGGGACTGATCTGGCACCGGCGGACGAACCGGCAAGCCTTGGCGAATCTCGCGCTCTGGTTGGTGGGTGTGGCGATCTTCGCCCTGTGCTGGCAGCGGATCTCGGAGGCGACTACCTGGTTCTTCGTCTTCGACGCTCCGCGCATTGCGGGGGATATCTGGACCCGCGCAACGCCTCCGCGTTGGGAGTATATTACGCAGCTTGGGCGGCCGATCTGGGACACGATCAATATCGCGACCCTTGGGACGATCATCGCGCTATTTCTTGCTGTACCGATTGCATTTCTGGCCGCGCAAAACACGACCCCATCGCATCTTTTCATCCGTCCAATCGCACTTTTGATCATCGTTTCGACCCGATCGATCAACTCGCTGATCTGGGCGCTGCTGCTGATTGCCATCATCGGACCGGGGGTCTTTGCGGGTGTGGTCGCTATCGCGATCCGGTCGATTGGGTTCTGCGCCAAGCTTCTCTACGAAGCGATCGAAGAGATAGACCACAGCCAAGTGGAGGCGATCACCGCCACCGGGGCCTCGCGCTGGCAGGTGATGGCCTATGGAATAGTGCCGCAGATCCTACCCGCTTTTGCCGGAATCGCCGTGTTCCGCTGGGACATCAACATCCGGGAATCGACGGTGCTTGGTCTGGTGGGCGCGGGTGGCATCGGATTGCAGCTTTCGGCGTCCCTCAATGTGCTGGCCTGGCCGCAGGTCAGCCTGATCCTTTTGGTCATTCTTGCAGCGGTTGTGATCAGTGAGTGGGTCTCTGCCAAGGTTCGGGGGGCGATAATCTGATATGGTCGACCGGCATTGCGCCATGGGCGCACAGGGTGAAATTGTGGGCTGGTCGTGATCGTGGACTTTGTTTGGAAACTGTGGCGGAACAATGCCAATAATGGAGGCCCGGTAAGGACCTTTGGGCCGACGCATTCAAATGTGGGAATACCCACAGCAAAAAAGGGAGAAAAGAGATGAAACTGCAAACCTCATTCCTCGCGCTCGCTGCGACGGTGTTGACGTCGAGTGTGGCAACGGCGCAGACGGAGATCGAATTCTGGCATGCCTTCACCGGCCGTCTGGGAGAGCTCGTCGCCGAGCAAGTGGACGCATTCAACGCTTCCCAGTCGGACTATGTCGTGACGGCAAGCCACAAGGGGAACTATTCCGAGACCCTGAACGCCGGGATCGCGGCATTCCGCGCGGGTGAGCAGCCCGATATCCTGATGGTTTTCGAAGTGGGTACCGCCACGATGATGGGCGCAAAGGGCGCAATAAAGCCCGTCTATGAGGTGATGGCCGAGGCCGGTGCCGAATTTGACCCCGATGCCTATATTGGCTCGGTAAAGGGTTACTATACGAGCACCGACGGCCAGATGCTGTCGCTTCCCTTCAATTCTTCGACCCCGGTCCTCTGGGTCAACCGCGATGCACTGGAATCGGCCGGAATCGATCCGGACACCGACATGTCGACTTGGCAACAGGTGGGTGGTGTTCTGGACGCTCTAAAGTCTGCGGGACATGAATGCCCGCTGACAACCGCCTGGCAAAGCTGGATTCATCTCGAGAACCTGAGCGCATATCACAACGTACCTTTCGCCACCAAGGACAACGGGTTTGGTGGAACTGACACCGAGCTTGCGCTCAACGGGCCGGTACAGGTTCAGCATATCGCGCAGATGGGCGAGTGGGCAAAGGACGGAAAGTTCATCTATGCCGGTCGCCGGAACGAGGGCGGCGCGAATTTCCGGGCCGGCGAATGCGCGCTCTTCACCGAAAGCTCGGCGGGTTACGCGGGCATCAAGGCCGAGGCAACGTTCGATTTCGACGTGCGTCCGCTGCCCTATTGGGACGGCGTGGATGGCGCCCCTCAGAACACGATCATCGGTGGCGCGTCGCTATGGGTGATGGAAGGGCAGGAGGCCGAGGAATACAAGGGTGTTGCTGCCTTCCTCAACTTCTTGTCCTCGACCGATATCCAGGCCAAGTGGCATCAGGATACCGGCTATCTGCCGATCACAGTGGCGGCGGGCGAAAAGACGCGCGAGATGGGCTTCTATGAAGCCAATCCCGGCACAGATGTCGCGGTCATTCAGATGACGACGAACGAGCCCACGGCCAACTCGAAAGGACTGCGCCTCGGATCCTTCGACCAGATCCGCGGGATCATCGACGAGGAACTCGAGGCGGTCTGGGCCGGCGACAAGACGGCGCAGGAAGCGCTCGACAGCGCCAAAGAGCGGGGCGACGCCCTGCTACGCCGGTTCGAGCAGGCCAGCCGCTGATCCGACATTGCGCCGCCCCGGTTCCGCCGGGGCGGCGCGCCACCCTCGCATAGAAAAGCGCCATGGAAAAACGCGTTACATTCAAGGGTATCTGGCTGCCGCTGCTACTGGTGCTGCCGCAGATCGTCGTGACCGCCGTGTTCTTTTTCTATCCGGCAGGGCAGGCGATCTGGCAGTCGCTGTTCATTCCCGATCCGTTTGGCCTGTCGATGCAATGGGTCGGGCTTGGCAACTTCGAATATCTTCTGTCGGACCGCTTCTATCGTGCGTCTTTCGTGACGACGGCCGTCTTTTCCGTTCTGGTCACTGTCGTTTCGATGGGTGTCGGCGCTTTACCTTGCCGTGTTGGCGGACCGGCTGATCAAAGGATCTGGGACCTATCGGACACTGCTGATCTGGCCCTATGCGGTCGCACCTGCGGTCGCCGGTGTGCTCTGGATGTTCATGTTCAACACGCGCGTGGGCGTGGTCACGTGGTATCTGGGCGTTCTCGGATATGACTGGAACCACGTCTTGAACGAAGGGGAGGCGATGGGCCTTGTCGTCGTGGCAAGCGCGTGGGGACGGATCAGCTATAATTTCCTCTTCTTCCTCGCCGGCCTTCAGGCCATCCCGAAGTCTGTCATCGAAGCCGCTGCGATCGATGGCGCGCATTTCTGGATGAGGTTCCGAACGATCGTCTTTCCGCTCCTCAGCCCCACGACCTTCTTCCTCTTGGTCGTCAACATCGTCTATGCATTCTTTGAAACCTTCGGTGTGATCCATACGATCACTGCGGGCGGGCCGCAGCAAGCGACGACGATCCTTGTCTACAAGGTCTTCTCGGATGGTTTTGTGGGTCAGGACCTCGGGTCTTCGGCGGCGCAATCGGTGATCCTTCTGGTGATCGTCGGCCTACTGACCATCATCCAGTTCAAATTCATCGAGCGCAGGGTGCATTACTGATGGCTACGGATAGGCATACGGGAATGGTCGAAAGGCGGGGTGTGGGCCTCTGGTTCACCCATATTGGCCTGATCATCGGTGTGGCATTCATCTTCTTTCCGATCTGGTTGGCCTTCGTCGCCTCGACCGTGACCCAGCCCGAGATCGTGCGCCCGCCCATGCCGCTTCTCCCGGGAGATCAGTTCTGGGCGAACTATTCGAAGGCGCTGACCTCAGGCATCAATGCGCCCGTTGCGACGATGCTGATGAACTCTGCAATCATGGCGTTCGGCATCTCTCTGGGAAAGATCGCCATATCGCTTTTGTCCGCCTTTGCCATCGTTTATTTCCGGTTCCCGGGTCGAAAGCTGTTCTTCTGGCTGATCTTCCTGACGCTCATGCTGCCTGTAGAGGTGCGGATCGTCCCAACCTACGAAGTAGCGGCCAATTTCGGAATGCTGAACAGCTATTCCGGACTGATCTTTCCTCTGATCGCATCGGCGACGGCAACCTTCCTTTTTCGGCAGTTCTTCATGACCGTACCCGACGAACTCGCCGAAGCCGCGCGGGTGGATGGTGCGCGGCCGATGCAGTTCTTTTTCGACATTCTCTTGCCGATGAGCCGCACGAACATCGCAGCCCTATTCGTGATCCTGTTCATCTACGGTTGGAACCAGTATCTCTGGCCGCTCCTGATCACGACCGATCCCTCGATGAATACGATCGTCATGGGCATCAAGCAGATGTTCCCTTCGGGTGATGACATCGCCGACTGGCCGGTGATCATGGCAACTTCGATCCTTGCGATGATCCCCCCTGTCTTTGTGGTCATAGGCATGCAGAAACTCTTTATCCGCGGACTTGTAGACAGCGAGAAATAGATGGCGACCGTAACTCTCAACTCCTTGCGTAAATCCTATGGAAAGACCGAGGTCATCCATGGTGTCGATATCGATATTGAGGATGGTGAGTTCATCGTCATTGTCGGCCCCTCGGGCTGTGGAAAATCCACGCTTCTGCGCATGGTGGCCGGACTTGAAGGGATCTCGCAGGGGGAGGTCCGGATCAACGGCAACCGGGTGAACGACAAAGAGCCCATGGACCGGGATATCGCGATGGTATTCCAGAACTATGCGCTCTATCCACATATGTCGGTTGCGGAAAACATGGCCTATGGTCTCAAAATCGCGAAAACGCCCAAGCCCGAGATAGAGGCCCGTGTGGCTGAAGCCGCCCGCCTTCTTCAGCTTGAACCCTATCTTGCGCGCCGTCCCCGGGAGTTGTCCGGTGGCCAGCGGCAGCGCGTGGCCATGGGGCGGGCAATTGTCCGGCGACCTGCGGTCTTTCTTTTCGATGAGCCGCTTTCGAACCTCGATGCGAAGCTTCGGGTGCAGATGCGCCTTGAAATCAAGCAATTGCAGAGGGATCTTGGGGTAACTTCGCTTTATGTCACCCACGATCAGGTCGAAGCCATGACACTGGCGGACCGGATGATCGTGATGAACGGTGGCGTTGCAGATCAGATCGGTGCCCCTCTCGAAGTGTATTCCAACCCTCAAACGGCGTTCGTGGCAGGCTTCATCGGATCACCGCCGACGAACTTTCTCGTGCCCTTCGGACCAGAGGCAGCGGCATTGCAGGGCTGTCAGATCGGCATCCGGCCCGAGCACATGGCGATCACGTCATCCAATGCGGGAAAAGCGACTGGGCGGGTGATGTATGCCGAGCCCCTTGGGGCCGAGACGCTGGTGCATCTCAAATTGGCTGGTGATCAGCTGGCCACGGTCAGGCAGGATGGAACCGTTCCGATCCCTTCCGAGAAAGAAGAGGTGGGGGTCGTCTGGGAGGAATCCGCCGAGATGGTCTTTGGTCCGGACGGACGTCGTCGCTAGCTGTCTGGTCTTCTTGATCGGAACAAGCGCATTATATCCACGCTCAATCCACGATGAGCACGATGGATCCTTGCCGATGACGGGTTTCGACCTTCGCGTGGGCCAGTTCTGCCCGGGCGAGAGGGAAGCGACTGTCGATGACAGGTCGCAGCTGTCCCGATTGCACAAGGTTGGAAAGCTGCGCCAGACCTTCCGCTGTGTCCTTATTCACGGCCAGACGAGTCTTCTTGTTGAGAAAAGGGTTCAGCAGCGCAGCGCCGATTTCGCGTAGACCGAAGTTGAGCGGCAGAAAAAGGCCGTTCTTCCGGAGAAGCTGCCGTGCGTCTTTCGGGGTGAGGGTGCCGATGGTGTCGAGGATGACGTCGAAATCTTGCGGCCACTGCGACAGCGGACTTTCACGATAGTCAATCGTTGCGTCGGCGCCAAGCCCTGCGACAAAACCTTGGCTGTCAGGACCCGCCACGCCGGTAACATGCGAGCCAAGCGCCTTCCCGATCTGGACAGCATAACAGCCGACACCGCCCGACGCGCCCACAACAAGGAGCCTTTGCCCCTGTGAGAGGTGCGCAAAATCCGATAGGAAACTCAGCGCGCAAAGCCCTCCGAACGGGAGAGTGGCGGCTTCTTCGTAGTCTAGCGTGGTCGGAATGGCTGCAATCGCATCCGTCTCGGGTACCGCGAGGAACTGCGCCGAGGCCCCTCCGGTTGCCACCAGCCCATAGACACGGTCGCCCGGTTTGAACCGCGTCACCTGTGAGCCCACGCTCTGCACCTCCCCGGCGAATTCGCTGCCCAGGAGCGGGTTTCGGGGTGCCGTCAGGCCGTAGATCAACCGACCGACCAAGGCAAGGATACCCGGAAAGGCGGCTGCGCGGATGCGCCAGTCACCGGTATTCACGGCGCTGGCGCGAACGCGCACCAGAACCTCGCCGGGTCCATGGTCGGGTGATCGGCACCCGCGTGACCTGCACCACCTCTGGCGGTCCGTAGCGGTCATAGCTCAGTGCCGTCATGAGCCCGTTACGGTTGATGTCGGGCGGGGCGCTGTCGGAGGGCGCAGTCATCGTATCATCGCCGGATACGCATCTCCCGGTCCTGAACTCTCACCCTGATCTGTACTTTTCAACATCGTATAACGCTCTCTTGAGGTCCGCTTGCGTTGTGATCTTGTAATTCTGCTCCGATCCGATGACCAACCTGACATTGAGACCGACTTCGCGTGCGACGGTCACGTCATCGGCGCCGGAGCCGTTGTGGGATCTGTGTGCGTCCAGGATCTTGAGAAAGCGAAATCCTTGCGGTGTTTGGGCTCGCCAGAGGCCATCCCGCGGAACCTGTTCCTGAGCCGCGACGCCGTCCGTTCTCCAGAGCGCATCAACGACCGGCAGGGCGGCGCAGGCTCCGTCGTTTTCGTCGAGGGCAGCAATCACCTCGCGAATGACGGTTTCGGACACGAACGGTCGCGCCGCATCGTGGATGAGGACACGATCTGGCTCGAGATCCTCAAGCCGTTCCAACCCACGCCGGACCGAAAGCGCGCGCGTTTCGCCTCCGTCGACCGCCGAGAGAATGCGGAGGTCGTCGAGCCCCGCAAGGGCGTCGGCACAAAGGTCACGATCGGCGGGGTGGATGACCGGAACCAGCCAATGAACCTCTTGGACCCGCAAGAAAGCCTCGATCGCAAGGCGGATAGATGTGCTTTCTCCCAGCGGGAGGTATTGCTTCGGAAGCTCGGCACCAAGCCGGCGCCCGCGTCCGGCGGCGACGATGATCACCGCTACCGACACGCGATGCGATCCTCTCCGAGCATGATGGAAGCGATCATGACCGATGACGAAGACTTGGGACTCATGTTGGGACTATTCATCCGTTTCGATGACGTCTTTTGCATAGAAATGGCTCGCGATTTCGCGCACGCGACCGGTGCGGAACAATTCCGGCATTGTCCATTCAGGTTGATCGCCAGCGAAGAGATCTAGGAAGGCTATTGCAAGCGACGGATCCTCGTTCACGTTCTCGCGAAAGCTCCACCACGTCCGGGTTTCGTTCAGAACGGTGCTTGTATGTTGTTCCGAGTGGAAATCGGTTTCAAGCACGAGACCTCGGACATTCAGGCAGAAGGCCACGTAGAGATAGCCCTCGGGCCAGAAATAGGCCGGGTTAGATTCGTCCGCGCCGGAAGGTCTTTCTAGAAGAGAGACAGGGCCCTTCTTGATCAGGGTCCGAAGCATGAGACCCGCCGCAAATCCCACATAGGCGGGTTTGTCATCGTCCTGCTTGGGTTTTTGTGCCTCGAAGGCCTTGAGCCACTCTGCAAAGACTTCGGCCAGTGCATCTCGATCAATGGAAAAGCGATTGCCGGTCTGGATTTGGGTGTTGTGCACCTGGCGCTCGAATGCATCGACGAACCAGCGCAAACGTTGTGCGGACTTCCGCAACGGTTGATCCAAGTCCTGTGTTTCCGGCAAGCTCATGGCCATTGCTCCTAGAGATGCGTCGCGGTGTCCGCAAGAAATCGGGTCAACAAAACGCGATCATGGAACAGGTCAAGCGCGTCGGTATGCAACGCGCGTACCAGAGCGAGAGAAAGATCAAGTACTTTCTCCTCCTCAGCCATCGTCGTCGCGCGACCCGACAGAAGCCAGATTGCAATGGAGAGAAAGGCAGGATCGAGCCGCGTCTCGTCCTCGGCAGTTATCCCGCGCGCCAGCCCCGGCATGCGACCGACTGCGGACGAGTTTCTGATATCCGTGATCAGGTTCGCGGCAAATTCGGCTCCGCGCATCTGGTGGGCTTCACTCGCACGCGCCAGCCGGTCGGCGACGATGGTTTCGCTGATCATGTGGCGATGATCGCTGCTTGCAGCGTGCAGGTGATCCCAAGCGTATACGATTACCTGGGCACAAGCGGTGCAGCTCTGGGGATCAGTGTCGGACGCCGTGAAAAACTTCGATGCGGTCAGAATATCGTCCGTATCAATCGGGGTTGTGATCAAACGTTTTCCCGCCTGTTCAATCGACTCCAACGCGGCACGAAACTGCGATTGCAGCGCTTCCGGTAAAAGCTTTGTCGCAGGTTCAAGTGCATCCTCCGTGGCATCGGCCAGAGTTGCAACTCCACGCAGGGCATCACGAAGCGGCATTTTCAAATCTGGAAGAAAACTGAAAGTAGGTGACTTTGACATCTCTGCTAACCCGTTCATTCCAAAGTATATACGCGTTTCGGCATTGTTTCATAGCCCGTTTGAGGGTGTTTCATTCTGACTATGCTGCCGGTCGGCCCAATCTTCGCAGCCGGGCAATCGTCGCCCGGTTTCCAAACGATCGATTGGACCTAGGCGCCGGCCTCAAGAGTTCGAGCCCCAGTGTCCGCCCTATCCAACAGCGCGTTCGCTGTGATTTCATCAGTGATCAGAACACTCGGATCAAGTGACTTGAGCGAGGCGTGCAGCATCTCGATCTTTTCACGTCCACCAGAGATCAGCACCTTCTTGGGAATGCGCTTCAACCGCTCGAAAGGCATTGAAATGGACCGCGAATTGACCGGGTGATCAACCAGACGGCCCTCTTTGTCGAGGAAATGATAGAGGATATCCCCGACAGCGCCCGCGTCGATCAGTGACTGTCGCTCTGCTTCGGTGATATGTCCGGAGCGGTATGATGTCGTTAAAGTCGTGATGCCTCCGCACGACAATAGCACCATATCACATGCCTCGGCCAAAAGGAGGATCTGATCCAAACCGCAATCCTCGAGAAGTGCATGGCGCGTCTGGACAGAGTTGACCACTGCCGGCGCAGAGATCAGATAACCTTCCGCCTCGAATATCTCGGCGAATTGCCACGCAAATTCGGCCGGATTGAAACGACGTGCCTGCGCGATCCCGCCCAGAAGTGAGACTACGCGCACGTCGTCAAGCGAGGTTGGTTCGATATAGGGGAGCATGGCATGCAGCGTCTTGCCCCAGCCAACTCCAACCGTGATGTTGTCCCGCATTTCCCCTGACACATAGGAGCCCGCGGCGGCGGCGATCACCCGGGTAGGGTCGTCCTCGGCGTTTTCAAGCGGGGCGATGATGGCGCGTTCTAGCCTGAACCGATCTTCGAGCAGTCGCTGCAATTCGATCAGGGAGGTGAGTTCCGACTTGATCCGGACAACAACTTCGCCCCGCTTCTTCGCTTCCGACAGAAGGCGGGTGACCATGATCCGGTTCACGCCAAGCTTCTGGGCGACATCCGATTGGGTCATGCCTTCGATAAAATAAAGCCAGGCGGCCCTTATTCGAAGTTCATCATTTGTTGTTGGGATTGTTCTTCCTCCGGAAGAGCCCGCCTTGCCGAAATTGTCCTTGGTCATCACGGACACCTCGTATTGGCAACGCAAGAAACCTGATCACGCATTGGACCCTATGATCTTGCCAACCTCTTCGGCAAGCTCGATCTGCGGCATGTGGCCGATCCCGTCAAAGAGATGCAGTGCGACCTTTCCGGGCGCGCGCAAGGCGTGTTTCCACGGAATGATCGCGTCCTGCTTGCCCCAAATGATGCGGGTCGGCGTGTCGATCCGGTCAAGCGCGGCGCGCAGGTCGAAGGCCTGAACGCCATCGGGGAACAGGGTATCTGCAAGCGCTCGCTGGGCGGCGCGCAGATTTGGATCGCTGCGTCCGGCCATGGCGAGACGCACATAGCTTTCGGTGATGATCCCCTCGTTCGCCACAAATCTCTTGAGCCAGGGTCCGAGGCTTTCGGGACGAGTTGCATTGCAGATGCCGGACAGGGCGGCTCGGTCCATATCGGGGCCAAGGCCGGCGGGCGCGATCAGCGTCAGGGAGGACAACGACCTTGGTCGCGTATCGGCCAGGGCAAGACTGATCGCGCCACCGAGGCTGTGGCCGACGAGATGCGCGTTTTCGAGGTCAAGGGCGTCGAACGCGTTGCGCATCACCTTCGCGAGGGCTGCGAAGTTGGCGATCTTCAGTTTCGGAGACTTGCCGTGGCCCGGCAGGTCGATGCGGATCAGGGGTCGGTGCTTCAGATGCGCTTCGACCGGAGCCCACGAGGTTGCGTCGCTGGCGAAGCCGTGGATCAGGACGATGGGCGTGCCCGTCCCCCCTTTGGAGCGTGTGACGGCAAGCGTTCCGGTTTCGGCCCGGAATACTATGGGAGCTGCGATCGTCCCGCGGGTTCGGAGCGCATCGCGCACATCTTCGGCCTGAACGCGACCACGTGGCCCTGTTCCGTCTATGTTCGAGATATCCAGACCGTTTTCTGCAGCCAAGGCCCGCGCACGGGGCGTGGCCCGAGCCTTGCCGGATTCTGCAGCGGTTTCGAAAACGATATCCAGCGAAGGGGAGAAAGACGCTTCCGATGCGGGTTCAGGGCCGGGGGCGATTTCTGCTGTGGCGGGGAAGGGTGCGGGCTGTGCACCGACCATTTCGCCTTTGGCGTAGAGCCATGCACAAGGCTGACCGATCGGGATCTCTGCGCCTTCCGGGGCCGTGTGTTGCAGTATACCATCCGCCGGGGCTTCGACCTCCATCGCGGCCTTGTCGGTTTCGATATCGAACAGGGGGTCGCCCTTGCGGACCGTCTCACCGTCGGCCACATGCCACGACATGATCTTGCCCGAAGCCATGTCCATGTCGACCTTTGGCATGATCACTTCGATGGGCATCAGAATCGACCCGTGACGATGTTCCTTGCAGCCTCCAGAATGTCGGGCACCTGTGGAACAGCAGCTTTTTCCAACTCGGGGTTATAGGGGATCGGGCATTCTGCCCCGCCGAGACGAATTATTGGCGCATCGAGGAAATCGAAGGCATCGCTTTCCGCGACCATTGCAGAGACCTCGGCGCCGACGCCCAGGGTTTTGACGCCTTCGTAGACGCAGAGAAGCCGACCTGTCTTGCGCACCGAGGCCAGCACGGTATCGCGATCCATTGGACGGATTGTGCGCAAGTCGATTACCTCTGTATCAATGCCGTTGTCGGCCAGCTTGGTGGCTGCATCCAACGCCTTGTGCACCATGATCGCCGTGGCGACGATGGTCAGGTCCTTGCCTTCACGCACAACTGCGGCCTTGCCGATCGGCGTGGTGTAGCGCCCCTCCGGCACGTGCCCCTTCATCTTGTAGAGAAGTTTGTGCTCGTAGATCATCACCGGATCGGGATCATCCAGCGCCGCCAGAAGCAGTCCCTTGGCATCTGCCGGTGTCGCGGGTTGTACCACCTTCAATCCCGGCACATGGGCCGTCCATGCCTCGAGGCTTTGCGAGTGCTGCGCAGCTGCCCCGGTGCCGGAACCGCTGGGGAATCGCATGACCAGTGGTACAGAGATGGTGCCGCCGAGCATGTAACGCAGCTTGGCGGCCTGATTGACAATCTGCTCCATCGCCAGCGTGGCAAAATCGGAAAACTGGAATTCGAAGATGGGCCGCAGTCCGGTAAGCGCCGCACCAACGGCGACGCCGGCGCCTCCCAGCTCCGAAATCGGAGTGTCCATCACGCGGTCGGTGCCATATTTCTCGACCAGATCACCGGTTACACCGAACGCCCCACCGTAGACACCGATGTCCTCGCCCATCAGGATGACGCGGTCGTCCTCCGCCATGGCAATGTCCATGGCTTCGCGTATTGCTTCGGCATATGACAGCTCTCGCAGGTCGGTCTTGCTGTGCATGTTCATGCTACTGACAAGGTAGTGTAGACGTCGCGCGTGGTATCTTCGATCCGAGGATCTGGTCCATTTGTGGCAAATTCGATCGCGTCATTGATGACCTGTCCGGCCTGTGTCTCTATCTCGACAATCTCCGCGTCGGTTGCGATCTGGTGCTCCACCAGCATCTTTCCCATGGCTGCGATCGGATCGCGGCTCTGCCATTCGGCAATTTCTTCCT
The DNA here is from genome assembly GCA_963698645.1 of uncultured Alphaproteobacteria bacterium. Classification (GTDB taxonomy): domain Bacteria; phylum Pseudomonadota; class Alphaproteobacteria; order Rhodobacterales; family Rhodobacteraceae; genus Ovoidimarina. Next base: position 61,823 of record CAVORP010000001.1, on the reverse strand, counting down.
TAGTTCGATAGCGGTTGCGGTCGGATTTTGAATGCCCGCGCCAGCGATAGGTGATGTTCTCGACGAGGCTGGGGCCGCGACCGTCGCGCGCGCGATCCACGGCGGCATCCACCGCTTCGGTTACAGCCGAGAAATCGTTGCCGTCCACCGTGACGCCAGGGATGGCGTAGCTAGCGGCTCGTTCGGCAATGTTCTTGACGGCTGTGGAACGTTCGGTCGATGTGGACATGCCATATTTGTTGTTCTCGCAGACGAAGACAACCGGCAGTTTCCAGACAGCCGCCATGTTCAGCGCCTCGTGAAACGCGCCCTCGTTATTGGCCCCGTCGCCAAAGAAGCAGACGGTGACCGCGCCTGTACCCAGCCGCTTGGCCGAGAGCGCCGCACCCACGGCGATGGGCAGGCCACCGCCGACAATACCATTGGCCCCAAGGTTGCCCTTGGCGGGGTCGGCGATGTGCATCGACCCGCCTCGGCCCTTGCAATAGCCGGTTTCCTTGCCAAAGAACTCTGCGAACATCTTGCCCAGATCGGCGCCCTTGGCGACGCAGTGGCCGTGACCCCGGTGGGTCGAAGTGATCTTGTCCTCATCGGTCAGCGACATGCAGGACCCGACTGCAGAGGCCTCTTGCCCGATGCTCAGATGCATCGTGCCGTGGATCAGCCCGCGCATGTAGCTTTCCTCGGCGCCTTCTTCGAACTTGCGAATGAGGTACATCTTCCGGAGGGCTTCCTTCAGCGCCTCAGGCGAATATCTTCCAACGGCATATGGGATATTGTCGAGGGTGGTATCAGGCATTGAGCAGATCCTTCCCGTAGAGCATCGTGTCCTGGCGGCGGCGCAGTTCCACCAGCCGGGATTCGGGCAGCGTCGCATTTGCGGCGGTGATCAATTCGCCTTTCCTGATCGGTGCGGTGACCTTGGCGCCGGTCAGCATGCCAGCAGGTAATGCCCCGGCCTTCCGGGCGCGCGATACTTCCATGGCCCAGGCGCGGTAGCAGTATTCCCCAATCTGATCGAGCATGTCGCCCGGCTTAAGATCCTTCTTGGCCAACGCGCAAACCTCTACCACCGGCTTTTCCAGCGGAATCATGTCTGCCTTGCCGTAGAGAACGGCGCGCGCGCAAGTTAGCGGCACCTCGAGCGATGTCAGGTGGTAGGGGCGGATGAACTCATAGTACGGACCGTCGCCCATCTTCAGGTCCTTCATCCGCTCGTGGATGCGCGGATGCTCGGCCTCGACGATGCAGAACACACCGGGGCTCACACCTTTGCCGATGGAATAGTCCACCTTGCCGATACCCGAGAGCAGGCCGCCATCCTTCGCCGGAATCAGAACCTTGGCCAGTTCCTTTGGTCCGGCCGCGGGGCCGTGCATCCCGTCGATGTCGGGGACAAGGCCAGTCGCATTGCCAATGGCCGCCATTTCCACGGCGGTCTTCGAGCCATCAACGAACTCCACGAGAAGGCGGGGGTTCATATTCCGCCGGACCGCCTCTTCGGTATAGGCTTCGGGCGTGGCGTCGATGTTCAGCGGGTTGTTCTTGCCCTTCCCAGCACAGACGACCTTGTGACCCATGGCCGTGACAAACTCGATCAATTCCATGCAGGAAGACGGCTCGTCCCCCGCGCCCAGCGAATAGATCACGCCAAGGCGCTCGGCCTCGTGGCGCAGATAGGCACCGATGGTTACGTCGGCCTCGACGTTCATCATGACAAGATGCTTGCCGCGTTCCATGGCGTTTAGGCCAATTTCTGCGCCCACGGCGGGGATTCCCGTCGCATCGATGACCACGTCGATGAGGCCCGATTCAAGGATCAGGTCGGCGTTGTTCGTGATTGCAGTCTTGCCAGCTTCGATGATCGCGTTCAGGTCGTCAGTGGAATTCGCATCCCTGCTATGGCCATCTTCCCGGCGCGCGATGCTGACGGCCTTATGCGCATTGGGAACGTTGATTTCCGAAATAGCTGCGACGTCAACGCCATCCATCATCGCAGCCCGCGTGACGATATCGGTTCCCATTTCGCCGGAACCGATAAGCCCAATCCTAACGGGTTTGCCCGAGGCGGCTCGGGCAGCAAGATCCTTGGCGAGGCCGGTCAGGGCAATATTGGAACTCATAATTCAGACCTGAGTTGCGAAAAGTTACCCCAGAGTATCCAGAACTTTTGTTCAACGGTCAATATTTATGTTCATCATCTCTTCAGAGGGTCTTGACGTAACGGATCATAATGAACAATGGTTCTATTGAACAAGTATTTGTTCTGCCGGTTACGAGCCGTTGGGATAAGCCCGTTTGCGGAGAAACGAACGAACCGGACCACATCGCCATCAAGGGAGGACACTCGATGGAATTTCACGGAAAGCTTTCGCGGCGCTCGTTTCTGACAAACAGCTCGGCAGCAGGCGCTTTGACGGTCGGCTCGACCTGGGGCGGAAAGTTGCTTGCGGCATCGCACCTGCCCGACCCCCAAAGCGTGCTGAACGATATTTCGATCTCCAAGTATGTGCGCGCGGACTACCGCGATCTCTATGGCATGTCCGACGACAAGCCGATCTGGGACAACAGCAAGGACTGGATTCGTACCGTAGACTGGGAAGCCGTACGTAGCGAGTTGGCCGGCACGACGGTCCGCTTCGCAATCGGGGCTGCCGATGCGGAGTCGGCGGCCGAAGGACTTGTTCCGTTCGAGGCGCTCTCGGGCATTTCGGTCGAGCTGGTTCCGATCCCGGATGACAGCTTCTATGACAAGGCTCTTGCCGAATTCATCTCGGGCAATGCGTCATTCGATGCACTGCAGTTCTTCTCGCCGTGGCTGGGGGATTTTGCGGCACCCGGCTTCCTCTATCCGCTGCAGGATTTCGCCGACAAGTGGAACCTGCCGCTCGATGACTTCTATGACACCTATCGCCTGAACTACGGCTACTTCAACGGCCAGATGTACGGCATTCCCTTCGACTGCGATATCCAGATGGTCCATCTGCGCAAGGGGTATGTGGAGCAGGTGCTGGGAGGTCCGATCGACAAGGTCAGCTCGGTTCCGTCCTATGATGAACTGATCCGGCTTTCGGCAGAACTCAACAATGTTGAGCCGGGCGTCTCTGGTGTCGGGCTTATGGTCGCGCCGGGTTTCTGGTCCACCTACACTTGGGAACACATCGCGGCACAGGCCGGAATGATGCTCTTCGACGAGAACTGGGAGCCAATTTTCAATGGCGATGCGGGCAACAAGGGTCTCGAGATAATATTGGAACTCGCCAAGAACGCCAACGAAGGGCATGCGGGCGCTGGCTGGCCGGAAAACCGTGCCGCGTGGCTGGGCGGGCAGGTTGCCACGAACATCAGCTGGCAGGACAGTGGCACACAGGCGATGCGCCCGGACCAGTCGCAGATCGTCGATGACTTCGTGACGATCTATGAGCCGCGCATATCGGGTGGACGGTTTGCGCCGCCGAACATCGCGGGCTCGACCTCCTGCGTGTCTGCCTCGGCGCAGAATCCGGAAGGTGCGTTCCTCATGCTGGCGTTCCTCACGACGTCGTCGATCATGGCGATGAACGAGGCCAACGCCAACGGTGTGGCACCGGGATACAAGTCGGTTCTGGAGAACGAGAACCTTCAGGCCGTCAGCCAGCCAGCGAAGGTCTGGGGCGACAGTCTGCACCATGCATGGTGCGCGCCTCGTCTGCCGGGCGCTTTCCCGATCGAGCAGGCCATCGGCAACGAGATCAATCGCGCCGTCGTTGGTCAGATTTCGGCCAAGGAGGCTCTCGACAATGCCGCCGCGGCGGTCCGGGAGATCATGTCGTCCAATGGCTTCTATCAAGGCAACGATCCTGTAGACTATGCGTCTACGGCACCGGGTCTGTACGTTGGTGAAGGCAAGGCCCTGCCGTTCTGAAGACTGGTATCTTGCTGAAAAGCTGACGAAAAAGGGAATTGCGATGAGCAATCCACCTTCGTCGGAAGCCGGGGCAGCACTCGCCGCCCCGGCTCAGCCGACGCAACGCAAATTCAAGCGCCGCAGCAAGCGCATGAAGACGCTGTTGCCGTATCTTCTGGTTGCGCCGGCAGTCATCTATCTGATGCTGATCACGCTCTATCCGGGCATCTTCGCGATCACGCAAAGTTTCTACAACGTCAAGTTCGGGCCCTGGCAACCTGCAGGCTTCGACAATTACATCAAGCTGTGGGGCGACTATCAATTCTGGGGCGCACTCTGGAATACCTTTGTGATCGGGTCGATTTCCCTGATCCTGCAGTGCGTGATCGCACTGGCCCTTGCCTTTTATGCCTATCGTGACCCGTGGGTGCAGGGCTGGCGGATCATCTTTCTGATCCCGATGCTTTTCATGCCTTCGGCGGTGGCGTTTATCTACAAGCTTGCGTTCCTTGACGGACGCGTTGTGGCCGACCTGCTGATGCGTGCTGGGGCTGGTGGACGGGAATATCGCTTATCAGTCGTCGACCTGGCTCAGTCGAAGCATCCTGATCCTCGCCGATGTCTGGCAATGGACACCGTTCCTGTTCATCATCTTTGTCGCAGGGCTTCAGGCGCAGGACGAAGAAGTGGAGGAAGCCGCGCGGCTCGACGGGGCATCGTGGTGTGCGATCTTCTTCAATATTTCGCTGCCGATGATGAAGCCGATCATTGCGGTGGCGTTGATCCTGCGGGCGATCGACATCACCACGATGTTCACCAACGTGTTTATCATCACCAAGGGCGGGCCCGCCTTCGGCACCGAAACGATCAGCTATTTCATCTACCGGACAGGCTTCAAGTTTTTCAACTTCGGCTATGCCTCGGCTGCATCGGTAATCATGCTTATGATGACGATCATCATCGCTCAGTTCGTCGTGAAGCGCGCCTTCGTCTCGGCGAGGAACTGATCCATGACAGCGAGACCCAGTAAATCCCGCGGTGAGAGCCTGTTGCTCCGCTACCTGATCCTCGGAGCCTGGGCCTTGTTCTGCCTTGCGCCGGTTCTGTGGTTCCTGTCCATCGGGCTGCGCCCGCGTACCGAGATCATCACGCCGACCCCGATCTACTTTCCCACCTTCTCGCTCGATGCGTGGCACATGATCTGGGAAGACTGGCCGATGGCGAAATATCTCCGCAACTCGGTTCTGGCGATCATTGGATCGGTCCTTATCGATCTGGTGCTCGCGATCCCGGCGGCCTATTCATTAGCGCGTTTCGAATACAGGGGGCGGGATGACATCGGCTTCTACATACTGTCGACCCGGATGATGGCCCCGGCTATCGTCGCCGTTCCGATCTTTTTTCTGTTTCGTAACATGGGGTTGCTGGATACGATCTGGGCGCTGATGTTGATCTATGCTGCGATCAATCTGTCCTTCGTGACGTGGATCATCCGCTCCTACATGATGGATATTCCGAAAGAACTGGAAGACGCGGCCCGGACCGATGGGGCAGGGGAGATACGCATCCTTTGGGAAATCATCATTCCCGCCATTCTGCCGGGGATCATCACCGCATCGGTTATCGCGATGATCTTTGCCATCAACGAGTTCCTGTTCACACTGCTCATCGCGTCGACGCCCAATGCCTATACGATGTCGGTGGCGCTAGCCAATTTCACGGGTGGCTCGGATGGCGTGATCTACAACGCAATTGCTTTGGTGGCATTCCTTGCATTCCTGCCGGTGTTCCTGGTGGTCATCCTGATCCAGAAACACCTTTCGCGCGGTCTGACCATGGGCGCAGTCAAGGGATAGAAAAATGGCGCGTATCGAACTCAGGAACATCCAGAAGAAGTGGGGCGCTGCCTGGGGCGTCCGGGATGTGAATCTCGTCATTGAGGATGAGGAATTCGTTGTCTTTCTGGGTCCGTCGGGCTGTGGCAAGACGACGACCATGCGCATGATTTCGGGTCTTGAGGAGCCCAGCGAGGGTGAGATCGTGCATGGACGGCGAGGTAATGAACGGCATTGACGCGCGAGACCGGGACGTGGCGATGGTGTTCCAAGGCTACGCTTTGTATCCGAACATGACGATCTATGAAAACATCCGCTTTCCGCTGAGGATGCGGGGCGTGCCCAAGAACGAGCATGACGCGCTGATCAGGCGCGCAGCCGGGCTGGTCGAACTCACGGAGTATCTCGATCGAAAGCCAAGCGCTCTCTCGGGAGGACAGCGTCAGCGTGCGGCTCTGGCCCGCGCCATCGTGCGTCAGCCCCACGTCTTCCTGATGGACGAGCCGTTGTCGAACCTCGATGCCAAGCTGCGCCAGCATATGCGGGTCCAGATCAAGCATATTCAGCGACAACTCAAAATCACGACTGTCTATGTGACCCATGACCAGATTGAGGCTATGACGCTGGCTGACCGCATCGTGATCATGGAAAAGGGCGCCATCCAGCAGATCGGTACGCCGGACGAGATCTATAACGATCCTGCAAATACGTTTGTGGCCAACTTCATCGGTTCTCCGCCGATGAACCTGATCGACGGTGAGGTTACTGGCGGCGTCTTTACCGCGCCCGGGGTCAAGGTCGGGGGACTCACCACGGCCTTTGAGGGAACGGTCACCTTGGGTATCCGACCGGAGGACTGTAGGGTCAGCAGCGAGGCTGCGCATCTTACCGGGCAGGTCTATGGCGTCGAACCCACAGGCGACATGACCTTTCTGACACTCAAGGCCGGTGATTTGCTTGTTGAGATCAAGGCGGATCGGGGCTATCGCGCCGAGCTCAACATCAGCGAAAGCATTGGCTTCGACCTCGAGCGTATCTACCTTTTCGACGCGCAGTCGGGCGAGCGTTTGCGCTGAGGACCGCGTGCGATAGGGGACGGGAAGGATGACATTCGATTACACATCCATGGGATTTCACACATTCGACGCCCTTTGTCGTCCAGTGACTGATATCCCGTCCGGAGGGAACACGTTCTTCGTCGACGAATTCACCCTTGCTGTCTCCGGTGCTGCCGGTTCTGCCGCGATAGTCGCGGCCAAGCATGGGCTTAGGGTGCAAGCCGTGGGCGGGGTTGGCAATGACCTTATGGGCGATTGGGTCCTGCGGCGCTTTGGTGATTTCGGTGTCGATACCGAATTGATGCAGCGCGTGCCAGACATGACGACCTCCTCCAGCATCGTGACAACGCGCCCCGACGGTCAACGCCCGGCACTGCACAAGCGCGGCGCGACTGCAGGCTTCTACATCAGGGACGATCAGGTCGACCGGGTCCTCGATACCAAGATCCTACATATCGGAGGCGTCGGCCTGATGGATGCCATGGACAAGGGGCGGAACGCCGAGCTCCTGGCCGAGGCCAAGGAGCGTGGGATCACTACCACTCTGGATGTGTTCGCATCTACACCGGAAGATTTTCCGCTGATCCGACCACTTCTGGCCCATACCGACTTCTTCATGCCCTCGGAGGAAGAGGCGATGGCGTTGTCGGGACTGACCGACTACGAACAGATCGCGGCGTTCCTGCTTGATCAAGGCGTTGGCGCGGTGATCCTGACGCTTGGCGCAGAGGGGGCTATGTACCGGGACAGGTCGGGCACGAAGATCGATTTGCCATCCTTCCAGATCGATGTGGTCTGTACCTGCGGCTGTGGAGACTGCTTCAATGCCGGGTTCGCGACCGGGCTTGCGCTGGGCCGCTCGATCGAAGACTGCATCTGGTTCGGTCAGGCCTCTTCTGCCCAGAACGCGATGGGGCTTGGTTCTCAGGCGGTCATTACTTCACTCGAAGACACGATTTCATTCATGGAAAACACGCCGAAGCGACGTCCAAAGCGTTGACCCGCGCGTCAGGGACGAGTGTTGCTCTCAGTACACGGGGTGAATTGCGCGCTGGTGGCGGGACCGGGGGTAGTAAAGGCCGCTGCGAGGTCTTCTCACACGTCGAAGAAGACAGTTTCGTTCTCGCCCTGAAGGCTGATCTTGAAGCGGTAGATGTCGCCATCCGCGCGTGCAATCAGCGTATTCCGCAGATGCACCTGCTCGATCAGGTTCAGAGCCGGATCATCGCTGCTGGCGCCGGCTTCGCCGCCGAAAGATATTCGCGTGTTCAGCCTAATATTGATTCCACACGCCACCAGCCACAGGTTCAGATGCGGTTTGATCCTATGGCCATCGCGCCCACTGACAGCACCGGGCTTGACGGTCTCGAACGAAAACTCGTCCGTTTCGAAGTCCGGGATGATCCGACCCCAGCCACGAACCTCTGCTTCGACGTCGCCATGGTCGGGAAAGGCGCCGTCAGCATTGACTTGCCACACTTCGATCAGCACGTCCTTGACCGGTGCGCCTGACCGATTGGTGACGGTTCCGGTCGCGGTGATCCTAGGGCCCGTCGCATTGGGGCCGGCGATATCGCGATCAAGTTCGTGCCGGTAGATGTCGGATCCCGCATCCCCGGAAGCGAGACTGATTATGCGTGGGCCGCTAGCTATTGATCAAGTTCTGCCACGGATTGGCGATGGATTTCACCGTCCGAAAGACATAAGCGCCCGTCTCGTCGGTCAAGGTCAGTCCGCAGCCCCGGAGTTCGGATCGATCACCGCGACGTAGATGTCTTTCTTGTGCCGATAGCGCCCGCCTGCGTTGGCCTGCCAGGTCTCGACCAAAGTGTATGGAGCGGGGTGGCCGCTTTCGCACAGTACCGGGCCTTGAACGATGATCCGTTCGCCGATCGGATCGCCCGTCTCGGCGTGGTTCCGAAGACGATCATTGTCGATCGGGTCAATGTCTGCGTGCCCGAACGCTGAACCTGTCAACTCGCTGGCCGAGCCTTCCTGCGACAGCCGAGCGTTTCGTGGCAAGCGCACGATGCTTTACCTATAGTCCGGCGTGAGGGCTGGCGGGTGCCACTCCCGATCGCGTTGGAAGAGCTCGGAGCTCATCTCTGGTCCTCTTCCATTTCGGCACAGGTTCGTTTGACCAGCTTGATCGCGTGATGGGCTGCCGGGATGCCGGCATCGATGGCCAAGTGTTCAAAGGCTTCGACGACGTCCTGTTTGCTTGCACCGGTGTTGGCCGTGGCGCGGATAGGCATCGGAAATTCTTCGAATTCCCCGGTGGTGTAAGTACGGCGAGTGCGACCATCGACCACCCGCGCCGCGAGAGGGCATCGGACGCCCAGAGCGTGCCCCATGCGCTTTCGGTGATCAGGGTTTGGAACGGTTCATCGAAGTCGGTGTTGCCTGCTTCCGCCGGATCCACATGGTTATCGCCCGGAACGGCATGCCGAGTGGGCACGCAATGCTTGAACCGGTCAGTCATCAGGTTACCCTCCCTAAGGTAGGCCGACATAGTTTTCGGCCATGGCTTGTTGCGCGGCGCTGTTTGACCGCAAGAATTCGTGCTCGGCGAGTCGCATCTTGAGATCGATTTCCGACTGGTCGGGAAAGCGAAGCATCAGCAACGAAAACCACTGGCTGAACCGTTCGGCCTTCCAGACACGGGCAAAAGCCTTGGCCGAATAGGCGTCGATCCCTTTTGTGCTGTTTGTTTGATTGTAAACTAACTCAACAATTCAACCTCAAACAAAATACCTGAGAGAGGCGCGAATGATTTTGGAAGGATTGTCCACTGCAGTTACCGGGGCAGGGAGCGGCATAGGGGCCGCGACTGCACGGCGTTTTGCGCGTCAGGGTGCCATGGTCGCGTGTCTTGGCCTGAGCGCGGACGTTGCCCAGCGCACTGCCACCAAGATTGGTGGCCCAGCCTATCGCTTGGACGTGTCTGACAGTGCCGCGGTGGCCGAAGTCGACCCTGTGGTTACCACGCTCACGATGAACCGTCCCACCAAGGCAACGCGATGTGCGTTTGGACGCGATCGACGAGGTCCTTACCAAGCCACCCCGAGGGTGATTGCGTGGTGATCCTGACGGTCATGACAGGGCATCTCTACTCTGGGCTCGATCTGTGCAAGCATTTGTACCGTGATGCGGAAGGCAGCATGCGCCATTCGCGCTACTGGCATCGCGTCATGGATGCGATCCAGATGCCGGCGCTGCGCGTGAATTCTGCAATGTTCGGCGCGGTGATAGGTACCGGGTTTGAAATGGCGGCTCCGACCCATATACGGGTCGGCGACCGCTCGGCTTTCTTCCAGCTTCCCGAGCGGCATCGGGAGATCATTGTTTGCGGAAGGGGATCGGTGCGGATCGGATGCATTCAGGCACTGATAAGATATGCGATATGATTTTGAGGGGACGTAAGTACAATACGGAGGACGGCCTTGCCTTGAGCTAGCGCATTATTTGGTCGAGGAAGGTGCGGCGATGGGTCTTGATCATGAATTGGTGACGGGCGTTGTGAAGAATGCGAGTCTGTCCAATTACAAGACGATGCAGGCCATTATTTGGATCTACGACATATCGCGCGGCGAAGGGCTCTTTTCCGGGAGCCTTGCAGCAGCGGTTATGCAAACAAGTGCGGATGCCGGCGAGGGCCTCAAGGCATTCTTGGAAAATGAAGGTCAGTGTTCCGGTAGGGGCTGGCAAAGACCAAAGTCTTGAATTTCAGGGAGTGAACGAAATGACGACTATGAACTCGACGTACCGCATTGGCTTCGCTTGGTGCAGCCCTTGCGACACCTGCGCTGGTCTCGCGCGCCAGAGCCGCCGAAGTGACACTGCGACTGCACCACTTCCTTCCGGCGGTGGCGCCGATGCATTCGCGATTCTTCGAAGTCTGGGCGGCCGAACTGACCGAAGCCTCGGAAGGCGCGATCGAAGTGCAGATCTTCCCCTCGATGCAGCTTGGGGGCAAGCCGCCGCAACTGGCCGATCAGGTCCGCAGTGGAATCTGTGATATTGCATGGACCTTGCCAGTCTATACGCCCGATCGCTTTCCGGTCGCGGAAACAATGTCCAATCCCTTCATGGCAAAAGATGCCGAGACAACATCGGTAGCCATGCACATGCTGATGGATGAATTCGGTCAGAATGATTATCGCGGGATGAAGCCGTTGGCATTCCACACCCACGATGGCGGCAAGCTTCACACCCGTAATGCACCGGTTTTGAGTGCTGCCGATTTGCGGGGCCTGAAACTGCGTGCACCAAACCAATCCACCGGTGCGATGCTCGCTGCACTCGGGGCCGAGGTTGTTTTCTTCCCGGTAACGGAAATGGTCGTTGGACTGTCCAGCGGCGTGATCGACGGCTGCTGCCTCCCATACGAGGTCGTGCCCGCCTTCAAGCTGCAGGAGCTTACATCCTTCTCAACCGAACCTGCCCCTGCTGCGCGGGGGCTCTATGCCAATACCTTCTCGTTCTTGATGAACGAGGCGAAATACGAGAGCCTTGCAGACGACCTTCGCGGTGTGATCGATGCGGCGTCCGGAATGGACTGTCTCGTCGTATCGGTGCGCAGTTTGACGGGTTCGAAGCCTATGGACGTGGCGTTGTGGAAGCGCAGGGGAACTCGATCCAGGAGATCCCCGCAGAAGAAATCGCATCCTGGCAACAAGAGGCTGCGCCCGTCCATGAAGCATGGATCGCAAAGCTGAATGACATGGGTCTTGACGGCTCTGCAATCATGGCGCGGGCCAACGAACTTCTGGACGCAAGCTGATCCGAGGGATGTCGGACACAGCCACCAACAGTACAGGGGGACACGGCTCCGCCCTGTACAAATTCTTGCATCGTCTCTGCATCGCCAGCGCGGCTACCGGTGGACTGGTAGTCTTTGTGGCGTCTTTCGTAGTGACGTTTTCGGTCGTACGGAGCCTGATTGGCTTTGGTGCGGTGCGGGGCGAGTTCGAACTGGTCGAATTGGCATGCACAAGCTGTGCCTCGCTGTTTCTGCCTCTATGTCAGCTCCTTAGGGGCCATGTGATGGTCGATGTCTTCACAAACTGGCTGCCAATCCGTACCAAACAGGCTCTTGATGCCTTGTGGATGCTGTCTTTTGCCGCCGGTTGGGCATTCGTGTGCTGGCGGCTTTTTCACGGGCTGATGGATGTCCGAGGCTACGGCGACAATACGATGCTTTTGCGCGTCCCGCTCTGGTGGGTCTATGCTCCGGCGGTCTTCGGCACCGGTGTTTCCGCGATCGTCGCAGCGATGCAGGGGCTCTCGTGGATCATGCCTCGATGGTTGGCGATGGAGAAGGCGTGATGGACCCGTTCGCCTTTTCGCTTGGTTCTCGTCGCCGGCCTGTTCGTCCTCATCTTCTTGCGTATGCCAATCGCACTGGCGATGGCGATCGCGGGGGTCGTGGGATATGTGCATCTCAGCTCATTCGCAGGCATTGAGTGCATATCTGAGCACGGCATGGGTCGACAAGTTCATGTCCTACGATTTCGCCGTCGTGCCGCTGTTCATTTTGATGGGTCATCTCGCCACCAGGTCGGGTATTTCGGCGGCGATCTTCAACGCTGCGCGTGCTTGGATGGGTCACCTTCGTGGCGGGCTTGCCATGGCCGCCGTGGCGGGTTGCGCGCTTTTCGGGTCGATCTCGGGCTCATCTCTGGCCACGGCATCGACGATGACCCGGGTAGCTATGCCCGAGATGCGCAAGCACGGCTATTCGGGCGCATTGTCTTCGGGGTCCTTGGCCGCAGGCGGGACGCTTGGCATCCTGATCCCGCCCTCGGTTGTATTGATCATTTACGCTCTGCTTACCGAGCAGAATATCGTCAAGCTTTTCCTCGCTGCGACGGTGCCAGGCACCCTGGCGGTGATCGGCTTCATGGTCACGATCTCGGTCTATGTTCGCCTCTTCCCAGAGGAAGGTCCGACAAGCGAGCGGTCCAATCTTCGTCAACGAATCCGAGCGCTTGGAGAAATATGGCATGTCCTTGTCATTTTCACCGTGGTCCTTGGCGGAATCTATGGGGGCTTCTTTACACCTGCGCAGGGGGCGTCTGTCGGGGTAGTTTTAACGCTTGTTCTGGGTACATTGAGCGGTGGGCTAACGCTCCGGTCAATAATGGAAAGCCTGATCGATACAGCCGGATCGACGGCAATGATCTTTGCGATCGTGTTCGGGGCGGACCTGTTCAACGTAGCCCTCGCACTCAGCCGGATGCCCACGGACGTCGCGCAGTATTTCGCGACATCCGACATCGCGCCGATGGTGGTCCTGCTAGCAGTGATCGTCTTCTACCTCGTGATGGGATGCCTGATGGACAGTCTGTCGATGATCTTGCTGACGGTACCGATCTTCTTTCCAATGATGATGGCGCTGGATTTCGGTTTGCAGCCCGAACAGCAGGCCATGTGGTTCGGAATCCTGTCGCTCGTCGTGGTCGAGATGGGCTTGATCACGCCACCGGTGGGCATGAACCTTTTCGTGATCTCTGCCATGGCGCGGGATATTCCGATGATCCGGATCTTCCGCGGTACGGTTCCCTTCATTATTGCCGAATTCCTGCGGATCGCGATCCTGATCAGTTTTCCCGCCTTGAGTTATTGGCTTGTCGACCTTGTGATGAACTGAGGATCTCAGATGACGAGATCGCAGGTTATCGATCCAGATGTAGGCTCCGCAAGACCTGGTGTTGGCCAGAAACTTCTGTGTCAGTTCGCTGTCCATCAAATGAATTCTGTTACCTGCTCTTTCCGGCAGAGATCACCAGAACTTCGACCGAGGCGTCAGCAGGCTGTCACCCATTGGCGTCTAAGCTGCCTGAGAGAATTCAGTCCGCCCCGAACGCGAGAAGCAACTGAGATGAATGATGAGGCAAAGCCGCTTGTAGCTCGCCAGATCCGCTGGATAATTGACCTCCGATGAGCGATGACACCTTGAGGTCAATAATGTCATCAATCTCAAACCATCCAATGACGGGCAATGTGCTGAGTCGTTTGGGAGGCTTCGCGTGTGCGTGCTTGGTCTTGGCAATGCGCATCAGCAAGGGAAGACAGCTATGAGGCGAAATGGTGGGCAACTTCTGGTGGAAAGCCTTGTGGCACTTGGTGCGCGCAAGAGTTTCGGCGTGCCGGGCGAAAGCTATCTCGCGGTTCTCGACGCACTCCATGACACCAGGGGCACGTTTGATTTCATACTGTGCCGGAACGAAGGCGGCGCGTCCTTCATGGCTGCGGCCTACGGCAAGCTGACCGGTAGTCCCGGTATCTGTCTTGTAACGCGGGGTCCCGGCGTCACCAATGCCTCCATCGGCATCCACACCGCCATGCAGGATAGTTCACCCATGCTGGTTTTCGTCGGACAGGTCGGCACCGATATGAAGGGGCGCGAGGCATTTCAGGAGATCGACTATCGCGCCATGTTCGGCACGGTTGCGAAATGGGCTGTCGAGATCGACAATGTCGACCGGATCCCAGAGATCCTTGCGCGGGCATGGAAGACGGCCCTCACCGGTCGGCCAGGTCCCGTGGTCATCGCGCTGCCCGAAGATATGCTGACCAGCCGGACCGACGCAAAGCCGCTGACGGGACTGGGCCTCTTTCCCGAACCAGAGCCTTCGGCCACCGCGCTGGAACGGACTCGCGAGATCCTGACTGGGGCGGCGCGCCCCCTCATCCTTTACGGCGGATGCAACTGGACAGCCGAGGGGAGCGCCGCGTTGCAATCCTTCGCGGAAGCTTCGGACATCCCCGTGGTCTCTGTCTTTCGCTATCAGGACCAATACGACAATTTTTCGCCCACCTTTTGCGGTGAGGCCGGAGTGGGTATGGTGCCATGGGTCAGGAGATTGATCGCAGAGGCGGATGTGATCCTCGCGATCAACAACCGCTTTGGCGAGAATTCAACTGATGGCTACACGCTTCTCGAGGTGCCAGTGCCAAAACAACGGCTGATCCATGTGCATGGGTCCGACCTCGAACTAGGCAAGATCTATCAACCGATCTTGGGGATTCAGGCCGGTCCCAACGCTTTTGCCAAGGCGCTCGCCAGATCGGCGGTCACGGGCCGTTGGGCAGCGTGGCGCACCGAAGGACGGTCGGCGTTCGAGGCCGGGTTCGATCTGGGCGATCTGCCATCGCCGGTCGACATGGGGAAGGTCACGGCGCATTTGCGGGATGTGTTGCCCGACGATGTGATCCTGACAAACGGCGCCGGCAATTTCACGGTCTGGCCCAACAAATTCTTCATGTTCGGACCGCGCGCGCGGCTTCTTGCTCCGCAATCCGGTGCCATGGGCTACGGCGTGCCAGCTGCCGTGGCCGCGAAAGTGGCCCAGCCCGAAAGGACGGTTGTCTGCTTCGCAGGCGACGGCGACTTTCAGATGACCAGTCAGGAGCTCGCCACCGCGGCACAGGCGGGAGCGCAGCCCATCATCCTGATCCTGAATAACGGGATATACGGGACGATCCGCGCGCATCAGGAACGTCACTATCCAGAACGCGTGTCGGGGACCGATATGGTGAACCCTGATTTCGTAGCCTTGGCCAAGGCCTACGGATTTCATTCCGAACGCGTCGAGACGACCGGTGATTTCGCAGCGGCTTTCGACCGCGCATTGACTTCCAAGACTGGCGCGGTGCTTGATCTGAACATCTCGCCAGAGGCCCTGACGCCCAGAGTTACACTTTCCCAGATGCGCGACGCGGCATTGCGGGGAAAGGAAAGGGGATGATGCGGGCGATGGGCATCCGTCTTGGTGCGGATATCGGCGGTACCTTCACGGATATCGCGCTGGATGTGCGTGGTACGATACATTCCACCAAGATCTTGACGACCCCTGCGGCACCTGAACAAGCGATCCTTGACGGCATAGAGATCGTCGCAGAACAGGCGGGTGTTGCGCTTGCAGACATCGAGATCATCATCCACGGCACGACGCTCGCCACCAACGCGCTGATCGAGCGACGCGGTGCGAAAACCGCTTTTGTGACCACCGAAGGGTTTCGCGACGTGATCGAAATGCGGACCGAGAACCGGTTTGCGCAATACGATCTCAACATTCAGCTTCCTCCGCCGTTGATCCCGCGCGAGGATCGCTTTGCCGTGAAGGGCCGGATCGGTGCGCAGGGGCAGGAGTTGCAGCCGCTGGACGAGGCGGCGCTGGAGGCTGTGGCCGATAAGATCGAGGCCGAAGGATTCGATGCGGTCGCCATCGGCTTCATCCATTCCTACCTGAACAGCGCACATGAGGAGCGCGCGCGCGAAATTCTCGCAGCAAAGCTCGACCTGCCAATCTCGATCTCGTCCGAAGTCAGCCCGCAGATGCGCGAATTCGAACGCTTCAACACGGTGTGCGCCAATGCCTATGTGCGCCCGCAGATGGAAAGCTACCTTGCGCGTCTCAAGATCCGGCTTAAGGAGGTGGGTGCGCGTTGTCCGGTCTTCATGATCCATTCGGGCGGTGGTTTGATCTCTGTCGAAACAGCCTCGGCCTTTCCGGTGCGCCTGATCGAATCCGGTCCCGCTGGGGGCGCGATATTCGCGGCCCATGTGGCGCGGCGGTTCGGTCTGGAAAAGGTCGTCAGCTACGATATGGGAGGGACGACAGCCAAGATCTGTCTGGTCGAAGGCTTCCAGCCCCAGACTGCCCGCACCTTTGAGGTTGCGCGGAGCTATCGTTTTGCCAAGGGCTCCGGCATGCCGATTTCCATTCCGGTGATAGAGATGATCGAGATAGGCGCTGGGGGCGGTTCAATCGCCTCGGTCGATGCGATGGGTCGTATCCAGACCGGGCCGCAATCGGCAGGCTCGGAACCCGGGCCTGCGTGTTATCAGCGTGGCGGCGAACGTCCCACGATCACCGACGCCGACCTTGTTCTTGGCAAAATTGATCCGGAAGATTTCGCAGGCGGCAAGATCAAGCTATCGATGGACGCCTCCAGCGCGGCGATTGCGCGCGACGTGGGGGAGAGGCTGGACCTCGATCCGCTCGCTGCAGCTTTTGGCATCGCCGAAGTGGTAGACGAGAATATGGCGAACGCCGCCCGCGTCCATGCGGTAGAAAATGGCAAGGACATTGGTGATAATGTGATGATCGCCTTTGGCGGAGCTGCGCCGCTCCATGCGGCACGGCTTTGCGAGAAACTGTCGATCGACATGTGCCTGATTCCGAAAGGTGCTGGCGTCGGCTCGGCAATCGGTTTTCTCAAGGCGCCGTTTGGCTACGAGGCCGTGGCAACGAAGATCTCGCGTTTGAGCGGCTTCGACCCACAAACCACCAATGCTATGCTGGATAAGTTGAAGGCCTCTGCCGAAAGCTTTGTCCGCGCGGGCAGCGACGGCACGATCGAGCGCGAGGTGACGGCTTTCATGCGCTATGCGGGCCAAGGATGGGAAATCCCGGTGGCCTTGCCGGATCGGGCCTTTGCTGCCGCGGACAAGGACATGATCAAAGAGGCGTTTCGCGCTCGTTATGCGCAGTTCTTTGGTCGTGCCGTCGATGGACCGGAGATCGAGATCGTCACATGGTCGGTAAAAGTGCAAGACATCCAACCGGCGCCGGACAAGGTGACCTTGACCAAAGACGGGATGATGATTGGCGCAACTTTGAGCCGGGCTGTCTTTGATCCGGCGACCGGCGCCGAGTTGCCGACGGCACTCTTCGAACGCGCAGAGCCTGAAGAACGGTGTGCGCATCATCGGGCCAGCCGTGATCGTGGAGCATGAAACCTCGACTGTCGTCACGTCCAGCTTCGACGCCGTGACCCAGCCTGATGGCACGATCCTGTTGATCAGGAAAGGACGCTAAGATGTCTCAAGTCGAAGAAATCCGCATGCAAGTGATGTGGAACCGCCTGATATCAGTGGTCGAGGAACAGGCCATGACGCTTTTGCGAACGGCCTTTTCAACGAGTGTGCGCGAGGCGGGCGATCTGTCTGCGGGCGTCTACAACGAGCGCGGCGAGATGCTGGCGCAGGCGGTCACCGGAACGCCCGGGCATGTGAACACGATGGCAGAGGCAGTGGGCAACTTCCTGGCTGCGATACCGCGCGAGAGCATGTTTCCTGGTGACACCTATGTCACCAACGACCCATGGCTGGGAACCGGGCACCTGCATGATATTACCATGGTGACGCCGGTGTTCAGCGGCGGGGAACTGATCGGCTTTTTCGCCTGCACAGCCCATGTGGTGGATGTGGGAGGACGCGGGTTCGGCGCGGACGGTAAATCAGTCTACGAAGAAGGTATTCAGATCCCGATCATGAAATTCGCGGAGCGCGGACAAGTGAACGAGGATCTCGTCCGGCTTCTACGTGCCAATGTGCGTGAGGCCAACCAAGTGGTGGGTGATTTCTATTCGCTGGCGGCCTGCAACGATGTGGGCCTCAAACGCCTCTTGGAGATGCTGGAAGAAACCGGCCTTCCGAATCTTGAACAGCTGGGCGATTTCATCCTGTCACGTACCCATGCCGCGGTGATGGAGAGGATCGCAGCGCTTCCGAAGGGAAGCTGGTCGAACGAGATGCTGACCGACGGCTATGACGAACCGATCAGGCTGGTGGCCACGGTGTCAATCCAGAACGAGCGGGTCCATGTGGATTTTGACGGGTCTTCCGCAACGAGCCGCTGGGGGATCAACTGCCCGATGATCTATGCCAAGGCCTATGCCTGCTATGCGATCAAATGCGTGGTGGCACCGGATATCCCGAACAACGCGGCATCGTTGGCGGCGTTCGATGTGTCCTCGCCGGTGAACATCGTGAATGCGGAACGGCCAGCGCCCGTCAGCCTCCGCCATGTCATCGGGCATATGGTTCCTGATGTGGTGCTGGGCGCCTTGGCGCAGGCGCTGCCGGGCCAGATTCAGGCTGAAGGGGCAGGGGCACTCTGGAACATCCATATCTCCGTGCGACCTGCTCCGGGGCAGGAGGGGCAGCGCTCCGAGGTGCTCATGTTCAACTCGGGCGGCATGGGTGCTCGGCCCGGCCTTGACGGGCTGAGTGCCACTGCCTTCCCCTCGGGCGTTCATACCATGCCCATCGAGGCAACCGAACATACTGGCCCCATCGTGATCTGGCGCAAGGAGTTGCGCCCGGATTCGGGCGGCGACGGACAATATCGTGGCGGCCTTGGCCAAAATATCGAGATCGCCGCTGCAGAGGGGCACGAGTTCGAATTCTCGGCGATGTTCGACCGGGTTGGTACTCCGCCGCTCGGGCGGAATGGCGGTAAACCTGGCGCAACGGGCAGCGTGTCGCTGGACGATGGCACCAAGCTGCGCCCCAAAGGCTGGCAGTTCGTACCCCAAGGCAGACGCCTGCTCCTGAGTGCCCCCGGCGGCGGCGGGTATGGCAACCCTGCACAGCGGTCGGCCGACAGCCGTGCGGATGACCTGCGCAAGGGTTATGTCACAGGAAAAAGTTGATGAACCAGTCAGCGGACCGTCGCATGATTGCGAAACCCTTGGCTGCCATGGGGCGGGGGCAGGCGTTTGAGGATCAATCCGCCTTTGGGGTCGCTGAGATCGCCGTGACCAACGCCGCGAAGCACTCTGCCTTAAAGAGTTTGATGGCCAAGTGCAAAGCGCGGCCTTCGAAGGCTGCAACCTGGATCGTGGGAACGGTCGGGGAAATGAGATCGCGAGGAACCCGATGAGCAAACCCTTCAAGCAGATACTGATCACGGGTGCGGCAGGTCGTTTGGGAACGGAGCTTCGTCGCGGGCTTTCACCGCTTGCCGAAAAGTTGCGCATTTCTGATCGTGTTGTCTGCGAAAACGTGATGAGACATGAGGAAATGGTCGTCTGCGATCTGTCCGACGAAGACGAAACGATGGCCCTTTCGGAAGGCTGCGACGCCGTTGTTCACATGGGTGGTGCATCGCTTGAGCGCCCCTGGCAGGAGGTACTCGACAGCAATATCCGAGGATCTTACCATATCTTCGAAGGTGCACGGAAACATGGCGTGCGACGGGTGATCTTTGCCTCGTCAGTCCATGCGATCGGCTATCACAAGATCGACGAAAACATCAAAGGCAACGCGATGATTCGACCGGATACCCTCTACGGGGTATCCAAGTGTTTCGTGGAGGCACTGGCGAGCCTGTACTATGACAAGTTCGGAATCGAGAGCAGCTGCGTACGCATCTTCTCCTCCTGCCCCGAACCCGTTGATCGGCGCATGCTTTGGTCATGGTTGAGCTTTGACGATTGCATCCGCTTGATTTCGGCCTGCCTGACGGCGCCGCATCTCGGGGCTACGGTCATGGCGGGGATCTCGGACAATAGGGTCAAGCCTATTGATACCTCCAATGCGGGTCACGTGGGTTACGTCCCCTTGGACAACACCGAGCCTTTCCGTGCGGCGGTTGATGAAAGAACTGAACCTGGCGACCCTGCGGCGCTCGCGACCCGCTGCATCGGTGGCTGGTTTGTTGATCTGGGGCATCCGGACGATGAGACACCGGCATGACACTGGCCGGCGAAGTGGTAAACTTCGGTGGGGCCGTGATCGGATCGACCTTGGCATGCACACACAAACTGCTGCATCTGGTTTCGTTCCACTTTCTTTGGGTCCGCGCACGGGGGATTGCCAAAGGTGCAACTTCAAGGCTTTGAAACACCTAAGATTACAGGCGTGATTACCAAGGCGACCGCCTTTTCTTCCCTGACCCTTGCAGTTCCTCCGATCGAGAAGATCGCGCACGGGCTGGGTCGTGCAGGCTTTCTCGAAACGCAGTGGGGTTGGAGCGGCCGGCTTCGGCTGACCAGTCTAGCCACGGAGATCTTGAACGGCGAGGTCGTACGTCTGACCGAAGGGCCGCCTGATCTGGTGGAGTGCTTCAACAACGAACAGTTGTCCGCTCATTCTCACCGGATCGGCCAGTTCGCGCGCGGGAAAAGGCGACGCGTGCCTTGCTGGAGGTTCTGGAAAACCTGATCCTATCCGATATCGCGGCTGACGAAGGGGAGCCAATGGCACATATCACACAGATCGAGAAGGGTATCGTGGCTCCGATGCGCGAGGCGAGATGAGTATTGGAGATTGGACCGAGCGGTTTGAGGGCATGAGCGCTCTCCCGAGAAAAGTGCGCGATCGGCTGATCGAGACAGCGCGCGTTATTCACATGAAGAAAGGCAGCCAAGTCTTCGGACCGGCGAACGTACCCGACAGTTTGCTCTTTCTTTATGACGGTCGGATCCGGGTCTCTCAGACATCCGAGAACGGACGCGAGATCGCTCTATACCGGGTGGACGCGGGTGAAAGCTGTGTGCTGACGACCGCCTGCATGCTGGCGGAAGAGGCCTATAACGCTGAAGGCATCGCCGAAACGGATATCACGGCCATAGTCCTGCCGAAAGCCGCGTTCGACCGGCTGGCGGCCGAGGAGGAAGCATTTCGCCGGTTCATTTTTTCAGCCTATTCCCGGCGGTTCATCGATCTTCTACGCGTCGTGGACGATGTGGCCTTTGGACGAATTGATGTACGCCTTGCGGAACGTCTATTGGCCCTTGCGGGTGATCTAAAGGAGATTCAGGTCACGCATCAAGAACTTGCCAGCGAATTGGGAACCGCGCGCGAAGTGGTTTCCCGCGTTCTCAGCGATTTTCAGAAACGGGAGATGGTTGCCCAGTCGCGAGGGCGTATCGCCTTGATCGACAAGGCCGCACTGGCAGCCCTGGCAAGCAGCGATTGATCCGGATCAAGGGATATTTCCGAGTTGCGTGACATTGTCACTGAAGATGTGTTCGGAGAGTCATATTCCGATCTCGGCTTTTGAAACTGGAGAACATCATGACCACCAATGTCGGAACTTTGGACCGTATTCTGCGCGCTGCGCTCGGCCTCGGTCTACTCTACCTTGCTTTTCTGAGCGGTCTGCCTGCGTTCGCGGCACCGTTTGTCAAATACGGCGCTGCCATCGTGGGGGTCGTGATGCTGGCCACCGCTGCAATGCGTATGTGCCCGCTCTACACGATTCTCGGCATCAAAACCTGCCGGACCTGACCCCTAGTAACCGCTTCTAATTTGGTCGGGTCCTTTGGTGTTGACCCGACCAAATCAGTCCCCGCAATCGCGGGGTTATGGCCGAGATTGTCCCCGGCATCGTTTGAGGCGCCGAGGGCTCAGCTTAGCTATGCCAAGAATTGAGGAGACAATCCTATGACCGACTATCCCGTCAATTTGGATATCAAACCTGGGGTTCAGCCATTTTTCGACGAGGCGACGAACACGATCAGCTACATCGTGAAAGACCCAAGCTCGAACGCCTGTGCTATCGTCGACAGTGTGATGGACATCGACTACGCCGCTGGTCGGATCACCTATGACCACGCCGATGAATTGATCCGGCAGGTCGAGGCGCAGGGACTGAAACTCGAATGGATCATCGAAACCCATGTTCACGCGGATCACCTGAGCGCAGCGCCATACATTCAGAAGAAGCTGGGCGGCAAGATCGGCATCGGATCAAAGATCATGGTCGTGCAGGAAACGTTCGGCAAGGTCTTCAATGAAGGCACAGAATTCCAGCGTGACGGTAGTCAGTTCGACGCACTTTTCGAGGATGGCGACACCTACATGATTGGCGATATGCAGGCCTTTGCAATGTACACGCCTGGCCATACGCCCGCCTGTATGGTTCATGTCATGGGCGATGCGGCTTTCGTTGGCGACACGCTTTTCATGCCCGATGGTGGCTCGGCCCGCGCCGATTTCCCCGGTGGAGATGCTGCGACGCTATATGAAAGCATCCAGAAAGTGCTAGCGCTGCCTGATGCCATGCGTCTCTTCATGTGCCACGATTACGGCCCAAATGGTCGTGATATCCAATGGGAAACGACGGTTGGTGAGGAGAAAGCCCACAACATACACGTCGGAGGCGGCAAGACGAAGGAAGAGTTCGTCAAGTTCCGCACCGAGCGCGATGCGCAGCTTGACATGCCGAGGCTCATCATCCCTTCGCTTCAGGTGAACATGCGCGCGGGTGAAGTGCCGACCGACAAGGATGGCAATCCGATGCTCAAGGTACCGGTGAACAGCCTTTGAGATCGAGGGAGAAGCATGACCATGGAACTCAGGAAGATTTCGAACAAGGTGACGGTCAGCCCGCAAATCGCACCAGATGACGTAACCACTCTGAAGACAGAGGGATTTCGTGCAATCATTTGCAACCGTCCTGACGGCGAGGGAGCCGATCAGCCGAGTTTTGGAGAAATCGAAGCGGCGGCCAAGGCCGCGGGGCTCGAAGCGCGATATGTTCCGGTTCAAGGCGGCTTGGTAACCGATGAGAATGTCGAAGAGTTCGCTGCGGCGCTCGAGGAATTGCCACGCCCGGTTCTGGCCTATTGCCGTACCGGAACGCGCTCGGCGACGCTTTGGTCGCTGAATGAGGCGAAGAACCGCCCCATGCCAGAGATTCTCGCTGCCACCAAGGCCGCAGGCTATGACATGAACGGTGTCGCTCGCCGTATCGCAAACGGTGGCAAGACCCCCACCGATACGGGCGACGCGCAATATGACGTCGTGATCGTTGGCGGTGGCGCGGGGGGCATCTCTGTTGCGGCCAGCCTGCAATCGCGCAAGTCGACCCTGTCTATCGCGATCATTGATCCGGCTGATATCCACTATTACCAGCCGGGCTGGACCATGGTCGGTGGCGGAATTTTCGAAGCGCAAGAGACAGCGAAAACGATGGGGTCGCTGATTCCGCGCGGCGTCAAGTGGATCAAGGCCGCCGTCGCCGCCTTCGAGCCGCAGAACAACGCTGTCATCCTCGATGGCTGTCGTGTCGTGAAATACGACCGACTTGTGGTGTCCCCGGGTTTGAAGCTCGACTGGGACGCCGTTGAAGGGCTGGAGGAAACCCTCGGTCGCAACGGCGTAACGTCGAATTACCGTTACGATTTAGCGCCTTACACGTGGCAGTTGGTTCAGGAGATGCGTAAGGGTCGGGCACTTTTCACCCAGCCGCCGATGCCGATCAAATGTGCCGGTGCGCCTCAAAAGGCAATGTATCTTTCGGGCGATGCCTGGTTCCGAAGAGGTGTGCTCAAGAACATCGATATCCAGTTCATGAACGCGGGCGGCGTCCTGTTCGGTGTAAAGGATTATGTCCCTGCGCTCATGGAATATGTCGGGAAATACGACGTGACGCTGAATTTCTTCCACAACCTGGTGGCTGTGGATGGATTTGCGAAGAAAGCGACGTTCAAGGTCACGAAGCCAGACACATTGGCCGAAGAAGTCACCGTAGACTTCGACATGATGCATGTCTGCCCGCCGCAAACTGCGCCCGATTTCATCCGTGTTTCGCCGTTGGCTGATGCGGCGGGCTGGGTCGATGTCGATCAGGCAACGTTGCGTCACAAGACTTTCGACAATATCTGGTCGCTGGGCGATGTGATGAACGCACCGAATGCGAAGACCGCTGCGGCAGCCCGCAAACAGGCGCCGACTGTTGCCGAGAACATCGTGGCCGATATCAACGGCCGCTCGGCCGTGGCGCAGTATGATGGCTACGGCTCCTGCCCGCTGACGGTGGAGCGGGGCAAGATCGTTCTGGCTGAATTCGGATATGGCGGTGTGCTCAAGCCCAGTTTCCCGTCTTTCATCGTGGATGGTACGAAACCGTCCCGCGTAGCCTGGTTCCTGAAGGAAAAGATGCTGCCGCCGATCTACTGGAAGGCGATGCTGAAGGGCAAGGAATGGATGGCCAAGCCCGAGCCGCTAAAGGTTGCGGCGAAATAGAGGCACGCGGGGTGGCCCCGACGCTGCCGTCCCGATCAAAGAAAAGCAAGGAACATGCCAAACCTGCGCCGCCACATTCCGATCCTTGATTGGGGTCGCCGCTATAATCGCTCCGCGCTGTCCAACGACCTGATCGCGGCGCTGATCGTCACGATCATGCTGATCCCCCAGTCGTTGGCCTATGCGCTGTTGGCGGGTTTGCCGCCCGAGGCGGGAATTTATGCATCCATCGCGCCGATCATCCTTTACGCGATCTTCGGCTCCTCCCGCGCGCTCGCCGTGGGACCGGTGGCGGTGGTGTCGCTGCTCACAGCCTCGGCCATCGGTCAGGTGGCCGACGCTAGGGACAGCAGGCTACGCCATCGCCGCTCTGACGCTTGCTTTCCTTTCTGGCGGGTTCCTTGTGCTCTTGGGCGTCTTTCGTCTGGGATTTCTGGCCAACTTCCTGAGCCACCCGGTGATCGCGGGCTTCATCACTGCGTCGGGCATTCTGATCGCGACAAGCCAACTCAAGCACATTTTGGGCATAAGCGCCGATGGTCACACCCTGCCGGATATGGTTGGCTCAATCATCGCAAATCTTGGTGAGATCAACTGGCTCACCGTACTGATCGGATTGTTGGCGACAGGGTTCCTCTTCTGGGTTCGCGGAAACCTGAAACCGCTGCTGCAGCGCCTTGGAACGCCGGCGCTTCTCGCCGACATCCTGACCAAGGCCGGGCCGGTTGCCGCTGTCGTCAGCACCACGCTGTCGGTCTGGGCCTTCGGTCTGAACGATTTGGGCGTTCGGATCGTAGGCGAGGTGCCGCAAAGTCTGCCCCCGCTTACCATGCCCAGCCTGTCGCCCGATATTCTTGGCGCGCTTCTGGTACCGGCGATCCTGATATCGATCATTGGCTTTGTTGAAAGTATTTCGGTTGCCCAGACCCTTGCTGCGAAGAGGCGCCAGCGGATCGACCCGGATCAGGAATTGATCGGCCTTGGCGCCGCCAATCTTGGCGCGGCCTTCACTGGCGGCTTCCCCGTCACGGGTGGCTTCTCGCGGTCAGTCGTGAACTTCGATGCAGGGGCCGAAACTCCAGCGGCGGGAATCTATACCGCCATCGGCCTTGCCATCGCCGCGCTTGCGCTGACTCCCCTTGTATACTTCCTTCCGAACGCGACGCTCGCGGCAACCATAATTGTCGCGGTTCTGAGCCTCGTGGATTTTTCGATCCTGAAAAAGACCTGGATTTATTCACGGTCAGACTTCGCAGCGGTCGCCGTCACCATTCTTCTGACGCTTGGTCTAGGCGTCGAGGTCGGCGTTGCATCGGGGGTGCTGATCTCAGTCTTGCTGCACCTTTACAAGACATCACGCCCCCATGTGGCAGAAGTCGGGTTGGTTCCCGGGACCCAGCATTTCCGCAATATCCATCGCCATAAGGTGGAAACCGATCCAACCCTGCTTACCCTTCGGGTCGACGAAAGTCTCTATTTCGTCAATGCGCGCTTTCTCGAGGATCTGATCCAGAAGCGCGTGGCCGATGGATGTGCCATCAAGAACGTGGTCTTGATGTTCTCTGCCGTCAACGAGGTGGATTATTCCGCGCTCGAGAGCCTCGAGGCGATCAACCAACGGCTCCGGGACATGGGCGTTGGACTTCATCTTTCCGAGGTCAAGGGGCCGGTCATGGACAGGCTGAAACGGTCACATCTGATCGACCAGTTGAACGGGCGCGTTTTCCTCTCGCAATTTGATGCCTGGCGAGATCTGAAACAGGCCCCGGTCGGGGACCGCGCTGCCGAATAGCACAACTAACCGCGCGATCGCAGAATATTTGGAACCAACTGTTTGTCCGGCGCGAAGGACCAATATGCGAAGTCCCGCGCGCTGGAGCCTTTCATTGTGCGTTACCGATGCGAAACTGGAGCGTGGCTTCAACCGTCGAGCCCGAAACTTCATAGGGGCGATGGTCATTTGTGTTCAACCCGACGCGGAGACGATATTCCCCCGGCGTGAGCGCGCCGACCCGAAACCTGTCCTCGTACATGCGCCCGAGCTTCAGGCCGTTGAGGTAGATATGTGCATGACCCTGGTTGGGCTGATGGGATGCATCATCGGCAGCCATGACGAAATCGAAGTTGTCCACGGCAAGGATGACATCGAAGCCATCGGCAGAGATCGTTTCGGGGGGTATGATCTCGACAGAGGGCGCGAGGTCTTCCTCCACCCCAATTGCATTGTCATGCTGCATCGCCCCCTGTCCTGCGTGAATGACCCGAGTGACAACTTCGCTGCCATCATCGAAGCCCAAGGAAATGGACTGAAATGTCCCTTCGCTGAACGTGTCACCCGCAATCGAGAGCATGATATGCGCTCCGTCCATTGCAAGAAGCCCCTCACTGTTCGCGGGGATCACAAGAGGCGCATCGGCATATCCTGGGTTCATGATCAAGACGCCGGCCCCCACAGGCGAGCGCACCTCCGTGAGCGTGACGGCCGGGCCGTCGTTTTGCATTCTCATGGAAACCATGAACATGCTCCCATTTGTCCCGATCGGAACCGCTTGGGCGTCGGTAACCGTGACCGTACTTTCGATCGGTCCATATTCAACGTAGGCAACTGCACCTATGGCTGCCAAAATCGCGAAAGAGATCAAACGCTTCATCGTCTGCCTTGCCCCAGGGCGAGATATCGTGCGTAGACTAATGAAATGAGAGCAAATCAAAAGTTCTTTCTTGTCGCGATCGCGATCGGCCTTGCGGCGGCGGGACCGGCATTCCCGCATGCCGCTGAACAAGGGTTCGTGCTCCTCCTGCCCACCAAGGCGTATATTTCTGCCGGAACGCTGGCTGTGGCGGCAACAATGCTGCTTCTTGCGTTCGTGAAACCGGGTCAGCTAGCCAAACTCTTGCGGCCGTTCGATACTCGCCTTCCGGGGCACTGGCTCGCGCCGCCGCCATTTGTCGCTGTGATCGGCTCCCTTTGCCTCGCTCTTCTGATCTATGTCGGTCTTGTGGGGCCAAGCGACCCGCAGGCGAACCTTTTGCCTTTGGCGTTGTGGACCGTTTGGTGGATGGCCATGTTCATCGTCCAGGGCCTCGTCTTCGACATCTGGAGATGGATCAATCCCTGGCCAGGGCTGCATCGTCTGATCTGCCCAGACGACCGGCCTATCCTTACCCTCCCGCCCTGCCTGTCGGCATGGCCTGCCATGGTCATTTTCATGGCATTCCAAGGCTTCGTTCTGGCAGATGTCGCGCCAAACGATCCCGATAGATTGGCGCGCTTTGCGCTGGGCTATTGGGCCTTCACCTTTCTGGGGATGACTGTGTTCGGACGTGGCCCGTGGTTGCGGCAGGTCGAGTGTTTCACTGTCCTGTTCAATCTTATCGGGTTGTTGCGATGCGCACGAGCCCGGGACACTCTAGAGATTGGCCTGCCGGGTTGGCAGGCGTTCGAGGCTGGTGGACTTGACCCAAGCCGCGCCGTTTTGGTTCTTGTCATGCTTGCAGCAGGCAGTTTTGACGGGCTGCACGAAACCTTCTGGTGGCTGCATTTAGTTGGTGTGAACCCGCTGGAATTTCCGGGGCGCTCGGCGATGGTCTGGAAGACGTCGCTGGGGCTCTATGGCGGCGTCGCGTTCCTGATACTGGTTTTCACAACATCCGTTTGGATCGGTTTGATGGCGTTGGATCATCCCCGGAAGGAGCAGCGGCCGGTATCAATTTCCTTTGCGTTCAAACAGTTCTCGATCACGCTTCTGCCGATTGCGATCGGGTATCATTTCGCTCATTACTTCGTCACTTTCCTCGTGCAGATCCAATACGTAGTGGCCAATTTCGCTGATCCGCTGGCCGCAGGTTGGAACCTGTTCGGCCTTGGTGGGACGCGCGTGAAGGTGGGGTTTCTGACCGTTCCCGAGATCGTCAAGGTGATCTGGATCACGCAGGCTGGAATTGTCGTGATCTCCCATGTCTTAGCTGTTGTCATGAGCCACAGAACTGCAGAAATCCTGTGCAGTAACCGACGCGACATCGTGAGAATCCAACTAGGCCTATCCGTGTTGATGGTCGCGTACACGTTGTTTGGTCTTTGGCTTCTGGCCAGCCCCAGAGGCGCCTAGAAAAAATTGTAGACTTTTCATTTGCATACACACAAGCTGTCTTTGAAAACGACAGAAGTCGTGCGAAATAACAGGGAGACAAGGCCGTGACGAACGAGACCAGGAAGACTTCGAAGATCAACCGTAGAAGCGCGCTGCTCGGTATCGGCGCAAGTGCAGGTGCAGTGGCGGCCACCGGTATTCTTCCCGGATCGCTGGGCTATTCCCAGGCGCAAAGTTCGGCGCCGATCAAGATCGGTTTCCAGAAGCATGCGACCGGGATCGGCGCAGCCTATGGCCGGTGGTACGGCGCGACCACGGACGCCGCCGTGAAGCGGATCAACGAATCCGGTGGCATCAACGGACGCCCCGTCGAAATCGTGGTCGAGGACGACGGCACCGACCCCGGCCGGGGAGCCGAGGCGCTTGAGAAGTTCGCCAACCAACACAAGTGTGATGTCGCCTATGGGACGCTATTTAGTCATGTCGTGATCGGCTCTGCTCCCCGTGCGGGCGAGCTAAAAATGCCTTATTTTGTCGTCTCTGAAGGCCACCATGTCGCCAGCGGCATGCTGAACCGATATACACTTCAGCCCGGTATCACAGATGTGAAAAGTCAGGTCATTTCGATGGCGCCCTTCATCGCCAACAATCTCGGCAAGAAGGTCACGATGATCTATCCCGACTTCGCCTTCGGCCACGATCACCGCGATTTCTTTTCCGAAGCAATCGTGGCACAGGGCGGCGAAGTCGTAGCCAAGATCGCGATCCCGCCGACCGAAACCACCTTCACGCGCTATTTCCCGAACATTCCACGCGAGACCGAAGTGATCTATCATGTGATGGTGGGACCTGCGGTTTTGACCTTCGTGAAGGAACTGGGTGAATTCTTCGGCCCCAACCGACCAGAGCTTTTCGGTTTCATCGACAGCCTTGAAGCAGTCGATATCCAGAGCAGTGGTCTGGAGTTCCTCGAAGGGAGCTATTTCTGGGAAGGCATGCCGCGCCACGTACAGGCCAACCAAACCGAGTACGAAGCGGCCTACCGTGCTGCCGTTGGAGTCAACGATCGCGGGGCCTCCATCGAGGATCCGTCGGATGTTTCGACTTTTGCCCATATGTTCGGCTGCTGGGAGACGCTGAACATCATCAAGGCTGGCATGGAAGCAGCCGATTACCAGGGGCCACAAGACCGGACAAAACTGATCGAAGCGGTCGAGGCGATGTCAGAGATGCCCGCCTCGCTGGATCATCCCCAGGGCGACAAGGTGTTCAACGGCAAGACCCACCAGACCTTCGGCAAGCAATATATCTCGCAGGTCACGGATGGCCGGCTTGTGCTTACGCATACGGCCGAGATCGAAGACGGACTCTACGAAGACGAAGTAGATTACACCACGCAATCCTTCTGATCCTACCGGTGGTCTTCTAGTAAGCGAGTTCACCAATGGATTTTGGGCCTCATCTAATGCTCGCCTCCCTCGAGGGGGCGGTCATCTCCGCCATTCTTGTGCTCACGGCGATGGGCCTCAGCATCGTTTTCGGCGTGATGCGTGTGGTCAATGTTGCCCATGGTGAATTCTTCATGCTGGGGGCGGTTCTGACCTGGGTGGTCACCACTTCTCTAGGAGGGCATCCGGCGGTCGGGTTTCTTGCAGCCTTGATCGTGGTACCCGTTCTCGTCGGTTGTATCGCCGCCGGCGCTGACAGGGTGATCCTGAAACGTGTGCACTATGATCCGGACAGAACGATCGTGGCGACAATCGGTATTCTCTACATCATCCAGCAAACGACCCTGATGACCTACGGGCCCGAGGCACGGCCCGTCGAAGCGCCGTTCAACACCCGCCTGTCCCTGCCATGGTTTGAGTTCGGTGAAAACGGATTCGAGATGATCTGGCCTTGGGGGCTCAGCATCACCACTTACAAGCTCTTCGTCATCTTTGCAGCAATCTCTGTCCTGATCGCACTCTGGCTGGTCCTGACTCGCACCAAGATCGGCCTGATCATGCGGGCTACGCAGCAGGACAGGGAAACCGCGCAGGCTTTTGGCGTGCCGGTGGACAAGGTCTATTCCTGGGTTTTCGGCCTCGGTGCAGGCTTGGCAGCGCTGGGCGCAGTTCTGGTTGTTCCCATTCAGCAGGCGCATTACCTCATGGGTCATGACCCGCTTTTGCTGGCATTCATCGTGGTGATCATTGGCGGTCTTGGGAAGTCTGCCGGGCACTGTGATTGCAGCGCTCCTGATCGGAATGAGCGACGGGATCATCTCGGTCTTCTTCTCTCCGACGCTGGCAAAAATCATTGCGACCTTCCTTGTTGCAATGGTGCTCGTGTTCCGGCCGCAGGGGCTTCTGGGCAAGGCTGCGGCATGACCGGCACGTCGAGAAATCACATCTTGCACGTTGCCGTCCTTTCCGGGCTGTTCATCCTATTCTTCATCCTGCCTGCCTATCATGTCGGCGTGTTCTCGCGGGTCATGGTGCTCGCGATCTACGCGATGGGTTTCAATCTGCTGTTCGGCTACACCGGTTTGCTCAGCCTTGGCCATGCGATGTTCTTTGCCGCCGGCATGTACGGGTTTGGTCTAACCGTTAACCTTCTAGGCTTCTCCGTCGCGCCTGCCTTCCTGACCGGTGTCGCCGCTGCGACGGTGCTGTCCCTTGTTGCGGGGTACCTTGCCCTGCGCACGGCGGGGGTCGCCTTCATGATCGTCACGCTCATGTTCGCGCAGACCTTCTACCTCGTGATCCTGTATTTCGGGGCATACACGCGTGGGGACGAAGGGTTTGTCGTCCAGCAGGCGCAGCGTAACCTGATGGGCATCGATCTGACCTCTGAAACGGCGCGGTATTTCACCGCCTTCATCCTGTTCTCTTTCTGTTTTCTGGCGATTGCGAAGCTGGTCCAGATGCCCTTTGGCAAACGGCTTGTGGCGATCCGCGAGAACGAGGAACGCGCGCGGATGCTGGGCTATGATGCAGCGCGATTGAAACTGCAGGCGCTGGTGATCTCGGGCGCTTTTTCGGGGGTGGCCGGTGCCGCCTATGCATTGCTCTTCGGCTATGTGGGGGCCAGCTTCGCGGGCGTTCAGTATTCGATCTTTCCGCTGCTCTGGGTGCTTCTGGGCGGCGCGGGGACCACGATCGGGCCACTGATCGGTGTGATCTTCATGTTCTACCTTATTGATATCTCGAGCAGTTATACCAACGCCTATATGCTGATCGCAGGTGTGGTTCTGGTGCTTCTGACACTATTCGCGCCGCAGGGGCTGGCTGGAACTCTACGCAAAAGGGCGGTTCCATGGCTTCCGTGAACGTGCTGGAGGCCAAGGGCCTGACCAAGATCTATGGCGGTGTCGAGGCGAATGTCGATATCGATTTTCGCCTGCCCAAAGGCGAGATTACGGCCCTGATCGGACCCAATGGCGCTGGCAAATCCACCTTTGTCGGGATGGTCAGCGGGCGTATCTCACCGACGCGCGGCAGCGTTCTCTTCGAGGACCGCGATATCAGCAGTTTGCCCGCTCATAAGCGGATGCAACTGGGCATGGCTTATACGTTCCAGATTACCTCGATATTTCCGGGGCTGAGCGTCTACGACAACGTGGCCCTCGCTGCCGGCCGCAAACTGGCCCATGACAAAGAAGCCCATGCGCGCAAGACGCGTCAGGTTCTCGAACGCATCGGCCTTGCAGACCGCGCCGACCAGATCGCCGGCGACCTCAGCTACGGACACCAGCGGGTGCTCGAGATTGCCATGGGACTGGCGCAGGATCCGAAAGTGTTCATCCTGGACGAACCGACCCAAGGCCTTTCGGAAACAGAGGTCGACGAGTTCATTGCCCTGATGAAATCCCTCGCGGGCGAGACGACCATCCTGCTGATCGAACACAACATGCGCGTGGTCTCGGAAGCCGCCGATCATATCACTGTTCTGGATCAGGGGCGGCTCCTGGCCTCCGGCACACCCGCCGAGATCCATGAAAACGCCGCCGTTCAGGCTGCGTATCTTGGAACGACGCCCAATGCTTGAGGTCAGGGATATCCACGCCTCCTATGGGCGGGTCAAAGTCCTATTCGGCGTTTCACTGTCGGTGAACCGTGGCGAGATACTCTGCCTGATGGGTCGCAACGGCGCGGGCAAGACCACGGTGTTGAAGTCCATCATGGGACAGCTGCCACCTTCGCAGGGCACAATCCTGCTTGATGGTAGGGACCTTGCCTCGATGCCCGCACACCTCATTCCGCGGCAGGGCGTTGGCTATATCCCGCAGGGCAGGCGGCTGTTCCCCGAACTGACCGTGGCCGAGAATATCGAAATGGGTCTTATGACACGGGGCCAGGGGGCAGAGACGCGGGCCTGGGTGCTTGACCTCTTTCCCCGTCTGAGGGAGCGCCTTAACCAGCAGGCAGGCACCCTTTCGGGCGGGGAACAACAGATGCTGGCCACGGCCCGCGCCTTGTGCCTTCGTCCCAAAGTCTTGCTCCTGGACGAGCCGACAGAGGGACTTCAGCCCTCGATGATCGAGCAGATCCGAAAGGTTGTCGTCAGGATGAAGGCCGAGGGCTATGCGATCGTCCTGGTGGAACAGCGCGTCGATGCAGTCCTGTCCATCGCGGACCGGGTGACCTTCATCGAGAACGGTAAGGACCGCGAGACCGTTGCCGCGGCGGACCTGCGCGGCGATCCGGCGAAACTGCACAAATATCTCGGCGTCTGAGCGGCATGGGGACACGAGGATCGTATCGGGAAGACCGTGGTTCTGTCATATCGGTCGAGGAACAGAAAGAGATGACGGTGCATGTCTTTCTCAGCCGGCGTTGGGGTTTGCCTACATGCCCGCCAACAGAGTTGACTGGCTTCCTCTACAGGTTTGTATGCTAATCAATGATCTTTCTAGGGGAGGACGGCATGGAAAAACTCGTTATCAAGAATATTGGCCAAATTCTCTCGGGAAAGATGGAGGAGCCGATCTTCGATGGGGATTGCCTGATCGCGGTGGACGGCAAGATTACGAGCTGGGGCAAAGAGGGTGATCTGGACGCTGAAGGTGCAACAACGGTGATCGACGCCCACGGCGTCACGCTCGCACCGGGTTTGATCGACAGCCACGTCCACCCGGTTGTTGGCGACTACACGCCGCGCCAGCAGCAATTGCATTGGATCGATTCAACACTGCATGGCGGTGTCACCACCCTGATCTCGGCGGGTGAGGTGCATATGCCGGGCCGTCCAAGAGATGTGGTGGGCCTAAAGGCAATGGCGATAGCTGCACAACGCTGGTACGAGAATTTCCGCCCCTCGGGCATGAAGGTTCATGCCGGCGCACCTGTCATCGAGCAAGGTATGGTCGAGCAGGATTTCAAGGATATGGCCGAAGCGGGCGTGAAGCTGTTGGGCGAGGTAGGGCTAGGCACCGTGAAGGATGGCAAGACCGCGCAACAGATGGTGGGTTGGGCGCGCAAATACGGGATGCAAAGCACGATCCATACGGGCGGTCCGTCGATCCCCGGATCGGGCCTGATCGACGCCGATATGGTGATGGAGACCGGAACCGACGTAATCGGGCATATCAACGGTGGACATTCGGCCCTGCCGGACGATCAGATCATCTGCCTCTGCGAAAGCTGCAAGGCGGCTTTCGAGATCGTTCATAACGGCAACGAACGCGCTGCGGTTCTGACGGTCAACACCGCGCGTGAACTGAGCAAGCTGGATCAGGTCATTCTCGGTACCGATGGGCCTGCCGGATCTGGAGTTCAGCCCTTGGGTATCCTGCGCATGATTGCAATGGTATCGGCCTTCGGAAACGTACCGGCGGAAATCGCGTTCTGCTTTGGCAACGGAAACACCGCGCGGCAGCGTAAGCTGGATACGGGGCTGATCGAGGCCGGCATGTGCGCCGATTTCGTTCTGCTGGACCAAGCGCAACATGCGCCGGGCAAGACGATGCTGGAGTCGGTCCAGCTTGGCAATCTCCCGGGCGTCGGGATGACGATCATCGATGGGATCGTGCGCTGCGAACGCAGCCGTAACACGCCACCTGCGCAACGGCTCCCCGAGCGTATCCGGTAGCGCCCGAAGGCACATTCAGGAGAGTTTCCTGAGGAGCGTGATCAGCATTTCCTGCTCGCGTGCAGTCAGGGGCGAAAGTGTCTCTTCTGAAATCGCAGTCCCCGCACGTCTCAGGGTTTCGATCAATTCCATGCCCGATTGGGTCAGCGAAATAACCGAGCGCCGCTTGTCGGTTTCGTCGGCTGCCGAGCGGACAAGACGTTTCGCTTTGAGCCGGTCCACCACACCCTTGGTGGTGGCAATATCCATCGCCGCAAGACGCCCTAAATGATTCTGCGACACGGGCCCTGTTTCCGAGAGACGCATCAGCGTCGAAAACTGTGTCGGCGTCAGGTTCCCAACGATATGGCTTTGAAAGATCAGCGCATGTCTCTGGTTCGCCAGGCGCAGTAAGAAACCCACCTGATCATCAAGGTTGTATCGGTGAACATGGTCTGGCTTCACGGTCTGTGTCATCTGCGGCTCTTCCCGATCGGGAAACCTGTGATCGCACAATGATTTCCGTTTTGCACTGCGAAACTTTCCGTTTGGGTCAGCGCAGACCGTCTTCGCCCTTTGCGTCTTCGTGGGTCAGCCCGCCGACGCGCGGCAGGGGCCGACCACTGTCGGTTACGGCGACGGCGACCATGATCTCGTTGGCACGGGGCGCATCGTTCAGGCGAACCTCGATCCCGTCGAAGTGGCTCCGCACGTAGGCGGCATCCTTGTGCCCCAACGGGACATCGAGAATCTGACCTGGGCTGCCCATTTTTTTTGAGGATGCAACCAGAGCCGCGCCTTTTTCGACGGCGGCCCGCAAAGGCGCGCCTAGCTTCGGGTGCAGGATCGCCGCCGCATGTTCCAACTCGCCATTCTCGCCGACCATCGCGGACTTCCCATAGCTTTGTGCATCCGCCGGCGCGATCCCGAGCGCCGCGACACATTTCTGGCCCAACAACGCTCCCAACTCCGCTCCGAAGTCCATCAGAACGGTCAGGTCTTCCTGATAGGCCCCTGCAAACGGATTTTCGATCACCGCGACGGCGACGGCCTTTCGTGTCGGCGGATTGATCACGCGCCCGATCTCGCGGTGGGTTTCTTCCACGGTAACGGCGATCTTCCGGATCTTCGCACTCATCTCAGGCCATCCTCTCCCTTGATCTCCGCGGCGGCCAATCCGCCGGCCCGGTTGTGTATCCGCGCGCCTGTGCTCATTACCAGGACCAACACCATCTCATTCGCCCGTGGGGTGTCGTTGGCACCGACCTCCATGGAGTCGAAATGGCTGCGGACGTAGGAGGCGTTGATATGGGTGATGGGAACATCCAGCCGGCCACCGACCCCGGTAACCTTTTTCGTCGAGGGCACAATCGCGTTGGAATGATCCAGAAGCTGTCGCATCGCATAGCCCCCTGGCGCATGCCAGAGCGCACCGTGCTCCAACTCGCCCGCCTCTCCGATCATTGCGCCCTTGCCGTAGCCTTCGATCTGGTCCGCCCCACCGAGAACATCGATTAGCCGTTGTGCCATCTTCAGACCAAGGGGTTTCAGGTCTTCCATGAACCCCTGGATGTCAGGCTCGTACCTACCAGCGAACGGGTTCTCGATCACAGCCAACACTGCAGCGCGGCGTAGCGAAGTTGCGGGAACGGGGCCGCCCTCGTGAAAGATTTCTTCCGTAGACGTGATCAACTTGCGCAGAACGACATCAGGCATGGGCTTTGTTCCTTTGAATAATCGAAAAATTGCGCGTCTGCGTCGCGCGGCAGTCGGATTGCAGGAAAAGCGCCGCACCGAAGATTAAGCGCCGGTCCAAGAATTCCTGGGCGCGCGCCAGCCCCTTTGACAGCGCGAGGTCGACATGCCTGTCGTCGAGAGTGTCGCAGCGGGTGACGACGGGTCGGTCTCCCAAATCACTGTCATCGACCATGTGGCAGGCCGGGCGTCTGGTTACCGCTGGGTGGTCGGGCAGGTCGACGGCATTCGCAATCAGCGTTGCCGCGGCATCGGCCTCTGCGGCGCTTCCGGCCAGAACCGTCACACTGTCCGCAATTCCGAGGCTCAGACTGCGCCCGTGCCGCCCGCTTGTGGCAATGCCCCTGACCGGGTCGGAGGCACGGATCTCTATCCGTCCAAGGTCGCGTCCGTCGTGGCCCGCCATCGCCAACGTAAACCGGGTACCGGGGGTCAGATGCAATGCGATATCGCCGCCATTGTTGACATAGGCACGCCTCAACTCCGCGCCGTTCTGCATGGCCTCCAGCACTTCGTCTGCCACGCTGCCTGCAACCGCCGCCATCCGGGTCACGAAACTGCCGCCGCAAAAGGGCCGCGTGGCCCGATCCATTCGTTTCGCGACGCTTTCGACGGGGCAAGGGCTGCGCTCGTCCATCTCGGCGCGCAACAACGGCAATTCCGTAACAAGCTCATCCAGGAGGGTCGCAAACCGGCCTTGCGCTGCGGCAAAGGCCGCGGCCCTGTCTCCGTCGGCGCCGATGATCAGATCAATCGGCCCATGCTGCAGGTGAAGCCGTTTGCCGTCAGGCAAAAGTGCCGCTTGAAGTCTCATTATCGAGTCCTCGGGCTTCGACCAGCGATAATGCCCGGGCGACATCGGATCGTGCCCGCGCATGTTCTGCCTGACGGTCCGGAAATCCCGGTTCTTCGTCGATTCCACGGGTCTGATCTGATCCATATGTCCGCCCAGCGTGCAATAGTCGCTCACCCGAAGGGTAAATTCGATCGGCGCGACGAGGGCAGGGGTCGGGACATAGCCAAACGACCCTATCGGCATGTCCAGAACGTCGACCATCACGGTGATCCCGCCACCCGGCCAGACATAGCTGTCCGCGCCGCCGCAGGATACATGGGTCAGCGAGTCCTTGACCGAACGGGTCAGCCGCACCGGGTTTTCTGTCACGCCAGCGCGCAGGCTTCCTCCGGCACCACCCATGAACAGGACAGAGCAGATGGACGGCTCGCAATTCTCGGCAATTAGCGTGGTCGTGGCGACCAGGGTCTCTGGCATCTCGGCTGGCTGAGCGACCAGGTCGGCGTCCAGCTCGTAGTAGGCGAACTGCTCACCGGTCGTCGAGACCATCAGAAGGCGCAACCCTTCCCAGGCGACTTTGGGGTTGAACGGGCCGAGAATGGAGAGCGGATCGTCGATATCCGTGCCGCCCCAGCCGGTTCCGGGTCGGGCCACCTGAAAATAGCGGCCGGGGGTGGATCGGCGACCAAGGATCCTGATGCCCGTTGGCGGTACGCCCAATTCCTTGCCTGCCTGGTGTTCGGACAGAACACCGGTGATATGGTCGTCCACCACGACCACGTCGTCCGCGTGCCCGAGCCATTGCATGGCGAACATCCCTATGGTGGCTGATCCGCATCCGACGCGCATCAGCTTTTCCTCGACGCCGTTGATAATCGGCGCCTTGCCCGCCTGAATCACGACCGAGGTCGGATGCTCGCCATCGCCGATGAACACCTCCACCGTCTCGCGGTTGCAGAGCCGCAGAAGCGCATCGCAGGTCACACGACCTTCCTTCTTGGAACCGCCGGTCAGATGTTCCACGCCTCCCAGAGACAACATCTTCGAACCATATTCCGAGGTCATCACATGGCCGATCGGCTCTCCGTCGACTCGAACGACATCGCGCTCGTTGCCGATATGGCGGTCGGTGTCGATCTTCACCTTCACGCCGCAATAGGAAAAGATGCCCTCGGTGACGATCGTGACCATATCGACGCCGTCGACTTCCTGGCTGACGATGAATGGGGCGGGCTTGTAGTCCGGATAGGTCGTTCCCGCGCCCACGGCAGTCACGAAAGGGCGGTTGCCCTTGACGATATCGCCATCCCAGTCGCCTCGCGGAGCGATCCTTAAGGAACGGAACCAGCTTCTGATCGCTGCCCTCGATGATCGTCAGCGGGTCGAGCCGCACCAACTCGCCTGCGTGGTTGGCATAGCGGTCGCAGGCACCGGATTTTCCATCGGCGATATAGCACATTACCGGGCAGGCATCGCAGCGGATCTTTTCGTGTTTGGCCGCATCCCTCATCTCGATTTCGCCCTCATTGCTGCGTGCAGACGCGAGGGTGTGGCGGGGACGCGGGTGAGGCGTACGCCTGTCGCATCTTGGATCGCGTTCAATATCGCTGGAGCGGTCGGGATCAGGACATGCTCCCCAAGCCCCTTTGCGCCGTAAGGTCCGTGCGCATCGGGTTCCTCGATGATGATGGTCTCGATTGGCGGGATGTCCCCAATCGTCGGGATTAGGTAGTCATGCAAGTTCTCGGTCCGGCCCGGGAGATATTCCTCCATCAGAGCCATGCCGAGGCCCTGCGCAATGCCGCCATGAACCTGTCCTTCGACCAGCATCGGGTTGATTGCGCGGCCCACGTCGTGGGCGGCTACAAACTTGACCGGTTTGGTGGTTCCGAGAGCGGTGTCCACTTCGACCACCGCGAGATGCGCCGCATAACCAAACTGCGCATATGGGCTGCCTTGCCCCTTGGCGTCCAGCGGTTTGGTCGGCGGGTCATAGGTTTCCTCGGCTCGGAATACAAAACCTTCGCAATCCGTCTCCAGCACACTCAGGTCCAATTCGTGAGGCCCTGCGGCATCGGTGGCGATCACGCGGCCATTGCCGAATGTCAGCGTCGCTCCCTGCGCAACGTTCATCTTCTCGAGGATCCCGGCACGAAGAGCCGCACCCGACAAACGCGCGGCATTGCCCGAGACATAGGTTTGCCGGGAAGCCGAGGTCTTGCCCGCATCCGGCGTCACGTCCGTATCAGCCCCGACAATCCGGATCGATCCGACAGGGACGCCAAGTGCGGTTGCAAAGATCTGAGCGATGACCGTATTGGCCCCCTGACCGATGTCCATCGCCCCTTGATGTAGAACGACCGTGCCATCTGTCAGAATACCCGACTTTATCGTGGACGGATTGGGCAGCGATGTATTGCCACAACCATACCAGCCGGCCGCGATTCCCACGCCTCGCTTGAGAACCCTGTTCGCGGCATTGAACGTCGCCGCGTCCTGGCGTTCCGCGGCCCATGCCGGGCGAAGGGCTTCAAGGCATGCCTTGATGCCAACTCCTTGGGAAAAGACCTGCCCACAGACGGTGGGCATGTTGTTCTCAAGAGCGTTCCGGATCCGAAACTCCAGCGGGTCAAGCCCCAGCTTTTCGGCAAGAACGTCAAACAGGCACTCTTGCGCAATGGCCGATTGCGGAACACCGAAGCCGCGAAAGGCGCCGGCAGGGGGATTGTTGGTATGAACGCCCTTGGATTCCGCGCGATAGTCCATAATCCTGTAGGGGCCCGATGCATGCACTGGAACGCGGTTCGCAACTGTGGGTCCCCAGCTCGCATAGGCGCCGGTGTCGAACTCAGCGTAGAATTCAAAGCCCATGATGTCACCCGCACGTGTCGCCCCGATCCGCAGGCGAATGTCGGATGGGTGGCGCTTGGTCGAGCTCTGCATCAATTCCACGCGGCTGTAGGTCAACCGGACCGGTCTACCGGTCTTCAGGGCGGCAAGGGCAAGATAGGGCTGCACGGTTATGTCGAGCTTGGAACCGAAACCCCCGCCGACACCCGTGGGCACGATGCGGATTTTCGATCGGTCCATGCCAAGGATCACCTCAAGCGCCTCAAGATCCATGACCGGGGCCTGTGTGCAGGCATGGACTTCGATCCGCCCGTCAACGATCTGCGCGAAGCCCGCTTCGGGCTCGATATAAGCGTGCTCGACAAAGCCGCTCCGGAAATGGCCCTCGACCACGAAATCGGCCTTTGACAGGGCGTTCTTGGCGTCGCCGCATTGCACCAAGCCGCCGCACATCACGTTGCGCGCGCGACCCTCATGCAGTTGCGGAGCATCGGGGGCTTGCGCCGCCTCGACTTCACAAGCCGCCGGCAGTTCGGTCCATTCTATCGGGAAGTCGTCCGGATCTAGCGCGGCAATCGCTTCAGGCGTGCCGACAATGGCTGCGACCGCTTCGCCCCGAAACCGGGTCTCTCGTTCCGCGAAGACCGGTTGGTCGACGAATTGGGGGATCACGCCAAAGAGGTTCTTTCCCGGAATGTCTTTTGCCGTGAGTACTGTTTCGATCCCGTCATTGGAGGCAACAAAACCTTCCAAATCACCAAACTCGAAACAGGCGCGGGCAAAGGGAGCACGAACCACCTGGATTTCGAGCGTACCCATTGGCGCTACGTCATCGCCAAAGGCCTCGCTGCCCGAGACCTTTGCCAGCCCGTCGACGCGGCGAAGCGTCTCGCCAACCTCGCCTCTGCCATCCCGGGCAACGGCGGGAACTCCCATGACTGCATCGATGATCTTGCGGTAGCCTGTGCATCTGCACAAGACGCCGCCTAGCGCGTCCTTGACCATGCCCTCGGTGGGGGCAGGGGTCTCGCGAAGCAATGCCACTGCCGACACCATCATGCCGGGGGTGCAGATACCGCATTGGGCTGCGCCGTGGTCCTGAAATCTCTCGGCAAGCGCCTTGGCCGTCGGATCGTCGCGGTACAACCCGCGCAGTGTCTCCACCTCACGACCTTCGACCTGATGCGCCGGTGTCAGGCAGGCACAGACGGGGGCGCCGTCCAGCAGCACGGTGCAAGCACCGCAATCCCCGGCATTGCATCCGATCTTTACGTCGCGCGCGCCCAGTTGCTCGCGGAGAACCTCGGACAGGCGCACCCCGGGCGCTGGAAAGACCTCGACCCCGGCACCGTCCAAACGAAATGCCGTACCCTTGGGATCAATGCGACCGTGCATGTCCTGCTGCCCTATCGATAGCGCGTCTGCATTGCTCGGCTACAACGTTCAGACGAAATTCCTTGGATCCACGCACGTCGTCGATCGGCGCAAGCGTCAGAAGATGCGCCATGTCGACATTGACCTCCGAGACCCTTTGTCCGATCAGGCTTGCTTCCAATTGCAGGAGGCGCTGCGCGACCGGAGAACAGGCGCCGACCGCGATCCGCGCTTCCGTGATCCTCCCGTCCGAATTGCAGCCGACAAGAGCCGCAACCATGGTGATGGAGATCACAAGGTAGCGCCTGCTGCCAAGTTTCTCAAAAGCAGAACACAGATTGGCGGGCACTGCCGGGACGAG
Organism: uncultured Alphaproteobacteria bacterium; assembly: GCA_963698645.1. GTDB lineage: Bacteria > Pseudomonadota > Alphaproteobacteria > Rhodobacterales > Rhodobacteraceae > Ovoidimarina. The sequence goes on along the minus strand of CAVORP010000001.1, from coordinate 19,993 downwards.
GATTGCCGTGACGAGTTCGTCAGGGGCAAGCGCCGTCCGACGGACGCCCAGAATGAAATCGGACAGCAGAACGACACGCGTTCCGCGCGCGCTGCTCGCGATTTCCACCGAGGCATCAAGAACCAGTAGAGGCGGCACCCCATCCGCGGCGGGAGAGGCGTTGCACAGGTTCCCAGCAACCGTTCCGGCATTCTGGATTTGAATGCTTCCGACCTCGCGGGCTGCTTCCTGCAAGGCCAGGAAGGCCGGGGGAAGGTCGGCGTTAATGACCTGCGTCCACGATACGGCCGCTCCGACTCGGACGCAGTCTTCTTGCAACGCGATCTGCTTCAACTCAGAAATCCGCGTCACGTCCAGAAACTGCCGTTGGAACTTGCCTTGCTTCGTCGAGGGGTAGACATCTGTTCCGCCGGCGATGATCTTGGCGCGGCCTTCGGATGCAATCCGGAGGGCTTCATGCAGGTTTGTCGGAGCATGGTACACGCGCCAATTCCTCACCGATGCAATATTGTTTGCGTGCAAACGATACTACGATCGGAGCTTTCCTTGTCAATAACGTTGCACGACCTGGGAGAGATCAAGAGAACTTGGTCCGACGAGAGAGACGATGGTTTCCCGCCCGGCTGTGCTCCCGTGATTTTGTCTGTCTTCTTCTTGAAACGGAATAGACTTGGCAACAGAGGATGCAGCGGGTTTCGGGCAAAAGTTGAGCGCGCCACGAAAGCCTGGTTAGGGACAAGTCCACCCGGGTTACCGATTGCGACCGGCTGAGAGGAAATCGATCATCTTTTCATAGGCTTCGTCACTTTCGAACAAGAAGCTGTGGCTGCCAGCAACTTCGGCGAACTGTGCTCTGGCGATCTGACCGGCCATCTTGCGTTGCGCGCTCATTTCGGCCTGTCCGTCGAACGTGCCAGCAAGGATCAGCGTATCCGAGACGATGTGAGGCAATCGGTCATAGCAATCATGCTGGGCACGCGCTGCCAATTGTGCTCGCAACCCGTCCAGAGCGCCATCTTCTTTCGCAAAGGCAGTTTGGCCCCGCATCCGTTTCTCGACCATCTGCCGCGCGAGATCCGGGTTCTGTCGCTGAAACGCCGGGGTGAACCGTGTATCGGCGATTTCCAGCCCCCGCCGTGCGCGGTCCTCAGGATCCAGGTCGAGGAATTCCTCGATCGGATAGGAGCATCCTCCGGCTCCTCCCGGGGCAGAAGCGGCTAGGACGATCCGGTCGAAGCGACCGGGAAAGTTGATCGCTAGTTCCTGTGCGACCATTCCGCCAAAAGAGTATCCGACAAGATGTGCCCGGTCCCAGCCGAGCGCATCCATAAGTGCGACTGCATCGCCAGCATAGTCCGACATCTGGTAGGGGCCCGGTGGCTTGTCCGTTTGTCCCATGCCGCGTTGGTCGTAAAGCGCCACCGTGAAATGTGCGACAAGTGGCGAGGTGAGCGGATTTGGCTGCAGGCGCAAGTCCCATCCCGTGCCCCCTACGAACAACAGATTTGGTCCGCTGCCCTCGACGTCGACACAAATCCGGATGGAGCCGGTTTCAATAAATCGCACCTGTCACCTGTGTTTCTCTAGGAATGCCTGCACCTTGACCCAAGCCTCTTGCGCGGCTTCCGGGTGATATGCGTCGCGCTGATCATTGAAGAACGCATGCTCCGTACCGGCCAAAACACTGATTTCCGCTCTGGGGTTCTCTTCGAGGTCACGACGCAGCCGAGCGACGTCTTCCGCGGGGATCAACCCGTCGGTTTCGGCAAAAAGCCCCAGATAGGGCGTCTCGATCATGCGTGTCACCTCAATGGGAAGAAAGGGCTTGGTGGCCATCCTAGGAAAATTGACCCGACCATAGAAATTGATCGCGCCGGCCAGCCTGGTGTCGAACGCGGCAAGGTTATGGGCGAATCTGCCTCCCATGCAAAAACCCCAAGCGAAGACGCGACCAGAGTCGAACCCGCAGTCGCCCGACAGCGCCCACTCCAACGCCTTTCGACAGTCACGGGTGCAGCGGAGATCGTCGAAGTCCTCGAAGACGGCGGCCCATGTTTCCACCGGATCATCGGGCAAGGGCGGTGTCTGGCCGCGGAAGAGGTCAAGCACCACCGCGGCATAGCCTTTCGCGGAAAGCCGTTCTGCAATCTCCTGCATATGGCTCGTCATGCCCCAAAGCTCGACCGCGATCAGCACCGTGCCGAGGGGTTGGGTTCGCGGCATTGCGACATAGGCGCTCATCGATCCGCCAGCTACTGGGATCGACGCGTTGGGTATCAGGTAGGTCATGTGAAATCAGTCATAAATCACCGATGGCAGCCATGTGGCCAGCGCCGGGAAACTAAAGACAAGCGCCAATGCGATCAATTGGATCGCAATGAACGGAAGAACGCCGCGATAGATATCCAAGGTTCTGACCTCTGGCGGGGCGACACCGCGCAAATAGAACAGGGCAAAACCGAACGGTGGCGTCAGAAACGAGGTCTGAAGGTTCATCGCGATCAGCACGCCGAACCACACCGGATCAATGTCGGACCGAAGGATGACGGGCGCAACGATGGGCATAATGATGAAGATGATCTCAATGAAGTCGAGAAAGAAGCCGAGAACGAAAACCAGCAGCGACACCGCAATCAGCGCGCCGTAGGCCCCGCCGGGGATCTTCTCCATTGTGTGCAGTACAACCTCTTCGCCGCCGAAGGCCCGAAAGATCAGCGAAAAGATCGTGGCCCCGATCAGGATCGCAAAGGCAAGGGTCGAGACCCGCATCGTGCTCATCATGATCGTGTCAAGGTGGTTCGTCTTAGTGAGGATCAGCGCGGCTGCTAGAAGACCCACAGCGAAAATGGCGGTCGCGAGGATCGCGAGGGCGATAAGGACAAAGTTCCAGGTGGTTATGACATCCAGCGACATCCGTAGATCGGCGATGCTGCGCAGAACCGGAAGGGAGAATCCCGCGAGGATGGCGAAAAGAACAAGGCGGCGAAGGATCGGCCAGCCAGGGTGGTCGTCCTCCCCGGTCGGGGCCGCGAGGCGGTAACCTGCCAGCATCAGTGCGCCAGCGGATCCGACGCCAGCGGCTTCTGTCGGGGTTGCGACGCCGGCAAGGATTGAACCCAGAACCGCTACGATCAACATCAGGGGCGGGAGCAGGCTCATCAGGATGGCCTTGAACGGAACGATTTCTCCGGGGGCATCTCGTGGTGTCGGAGGGCTGACATCGGGGCGCAGAATACCGACAACGAGTTGGTAGATCATGTAGAGCACGGCGAGGCCTACTCCTGGGATCAAGGCCCCGGCAAACAGGTCTCCAACTGATACCGGGTCAGGAGAAAAGTTCCCTACCTCGCGCTGTGCCTCCATGTAGGCACCCGAGAGTTGGTCGCCCAGAAACACGAGCACGATCGAGGGCGGAATGATCTGACCCAGCGTACCGGCGGCACAGATCGAGCCTGCGGCGAAGGACGGCTTGTAACCCTGCTTGAGCATCGTGGGCAGGCTCAAGAGACCCATGGCGACGACTGTTGCCCCGACGATTCCGGTAGAAGCAGCAAGGAGCGCCCCCACGAGAGTAACCGAGATTCCGAGCCCCCCCGGAAGTCGCCGGGCCAGTTTTCCCATGTTGACCAGCAGATCCTCGGCAACCTTGCTGCGTTCCATGATCACGCCCATCAGAATGAACAATGGCACGGCGGTCAGGACTTCGTTGTACATCGCCGTCCCGAAGATACGCGACGGGATGGCCGAGTAGAAAGTGAGGTCGAACTGTCCAAAGACCGAGGCAACAAGTGACAGGATCACAGCGGCGCCCGACAACGCGAACGCTACGGGAATGCCGATCAGGACAGAACTGAAAGCACAAAAAAAGAGTGCCAACACCATGTACAACTGCATGCTATCCATGGTTGCGGTCACGTATGTTCCATGCTTCGTCGTGATGCCCCCCTGCCAGTTTTGCGATCAAGGCAAGGGCTTGCGCCAATACAGAGACACCGAAGACCACGATCGTTGTCTTTAGTACGAAGATCGCAGGGATACCGCCGGCCTGACGCGACCCCTCAAGGGTCTCCCAAGATCGCAGCACGTATGGCGTGGCAACCCAGAGGATGAGCCCCGCCACTGGGACTACGAAGAACACCAATCCGATGAGATCCACGGCATGGCGGAGGCGGGGGCTGAACATGTCATAGAAGATATCGACGCGCACATGTTCGTTCATTCGCAGCACAAAAGCCGCGCCCAGCAGGAACATCACCGAATGCCCGTAGATAACGCTTTCCTGGATCGAGATAAGGCCGTAGCTGAACACATATCGCGCGATCACGGAAAAGACCTGCGCCATCATCATCAGCAAGGCGCAATATGCGGCAACCCGAGCGAGCACGCGGTTGGTGTTCTCAATGGCTGTGATCATTGGACATTCTTTGTGTGGCAATGGGGACCGGGCTGCCTGAGAGGCAGCCCGAAAGGTTCTGATCAGGCTGCGCGCACAAGCGACCGTGCCCGCAGATAAGCCTGTTCCGATTGCTCGGTCCAGCCCGCGACTTCATCGAGAAAGGCCATGTAGCTCTCAGAAACCTTGGCGGTCAGGGGATCTGCCGCTGCTGCATCCGAGAGGACCTTCTTCGATGCCTGCCCCAAGGCCAGCATCACGTCATCCGGGAAGGAGCGCAGCTGAACGCCGTGTTCCTTGAGCAAGATATCGAGCGACCGGGAGTGATTTGCGATGAAATCCGCCGGGTTCATGACATTTTCCTGCGCAGCGGCAAGTTGGATGATCTGCTGGTCGGCAGAAGGAAGATCGTTCCACAAATCGAGATTGACCCCCAGGCTTTCCGCCGAAGTAGGCTCCTGAAATCCGGGATTGTAGAAAAACTTAGCCGCTTTGTAGAAACCAAACCCCAGATCGATCCAAGGTCCTGCCATCTCACCGGCATCGATCGCGCCAGACTGAAGCGCCGAAAAGATTTCGCCACCCGGAAGCGTGACCGCGGTACCGCCCACCTCTTCGATCACCGTGCCGCCGAAGCCGGGGATGCGCATTTTCAGCCCCTTGAGGTCTTCGACCGAGTTGATTTCCTTGTTGAACCAGCCACCCGCCTGCGCCGAAGAGTTTCCGGCCATGAAGGCCTTTATCCCGAATCCGGCCGAGACTTCGTCCCAGAGTTCTTGGCCGCCACGGTGATAGACCCAGGCGTTATGCTCCGATGTGGTCATTCCGAAGGGCACACCGGCAAAGAAGTTAAATGCCGTGGATTTACCCTGCCAGTAGTATTCTGCCGCGTGATACATGTCGGCCGCGCCGGAGGCGACTGCATCAAAGGCCTCGAAGGGCGGGACAAGCTCGCCCGCGCCGTAGACATCGACCTTCAGCTTCCCGTCGCTGGCGGCGGTGATCGCATCGGCGATGCGCTGCGAAGCTACGCCCAGCCCCGGAAAGTTCTTGGGCCAGCCTGTCGCCATGCGCAGGGTCCGATTGCCCTGCGCATAGGCCGGGGCTGCCAGTGGCAACGTGGCCGTACCTGCTGCCGCGGCAGCCAGGAATGTCCGGCGGTTTGGTGTTTTGGTCATGTCTTCCTCCCTAGGTTTTTTCGTCTGTATGTATCTCTGGTGCTCGCCCGGTTGATCCGCGCACGATGAATTCGGTCCTGTATTCGATCACCTTCGGCTGGACGTAACGACCCTCTATGCGGTCGATCAGTGCTCGGGCGGCGTCTGCTGCCATGACATCGATCGGTTGGCGCATCGTCGTCAGATCGATCACGTCCCATCCTGTCATTTCGATCCCGTCGAAACCCGTCACCCAGATATCGTCGGGAACCTGCAAACCCATGGATTTGAGACCGTTCAGAACACCAATCGCGATCAGGTCATTGCCGCAAGCAATGGTATCCGGCGGTGTGTTTGACGACATCATGTCTATTGCAGCTTGTCGGAAGGCCGCGGGAACGAATTCGGATTGCGCATAGAGGCATGCGGGTATCGAAAATCCGGCCTGCGCCAGCGCATGCCGAAACCCGGCCTCGCGATCGGAAAGGGTCGTCCGGTCAAGAGGGCCATTCACGAAAGCAATCCTCCGACGCCCATGTCTGATCAGGTATCTCGCAATTCGTGCCGCGCCTTCGAAGTTGGTGGATACAATCTGATCGCAGGCCGCGCCCTCGAGATACCGGTTGAACGACACGACAGGCGTCTGAGTCTCCATGGCAACCTTGATCGCCTTCGCCTGATGGCTTGCAGCGGTGAATATCACTCCATCCACGATGCCGGACTGTATCCCCTGAACCAACCCATCCTCGCCTTCGGCATCGGTATTCCAGACGACAAGGCGCCGGTCGAACGCAGCAAAACTCTCGGCCAAACCTTCCAGGATTTCCGGTACGATCGGGTTCGTGATCCGAGAGACGGCGACGCCAACAGTGCGGCTTTGACTGGTGCGCATTGCCTGCGCAAAGGGGTTGGGGCGATAGCCGATCTCGTTGACCACCTTCAGAACCCGCAGACGGGTCAATTCCTTGACCTTGTCGCGCCCCGAAAGCACACGCGAAACGGTCGCTTGCGATACGCCCGCAAGCTTCGCAATATCCGTGCTGTTCACCTTTTTTCGATACGTATTCAACGATTTTCCCATAAAGATCTGGGTATTCATGATGATCCTGATCAACTTAGTGTATTCGTATACATTCGATTCTCACAACAACTTTTGCAAGTTCCTGGCCCGTTCTTGGCTGTCAGCTTGCCTGTGCGCCGCTGGGTGCGGCCGCACGACCCGCGGCTTCTCCTACCGTTCAGCGTTCCCGTTCGCGAAGCCAGTCCAATGATTTGTCCGTCGGGCCGTTGGGTCTATATTCCGCGCCTACTGCTCGCGTCCAACCAAGCCGGTCAATCTCGGACAGAACATGTCCGTAATCCAGCTCGCCATGATCTGGCGTGCCACGATCGGGGACCGATGCTATCTGGATATGCCCAATCATGGGCATGAGGCGTTCAAGACGACGCGAGATGTCACCCTCCATAATCTGCAGATGATAACAGTCGAACATCATTTTGAGGTTATCGCGTTGAATTTCGTGAATCAGCGCGGCAGCCTGTTCGGAGGTGGAAAGAAAATAGCCCGGCGCATCATAGTGGTTCAGTGGTTCGATTAGGATCGTGATCCCACGATCTGCAGCCTGACCGCAGGCATAAATCAGATTCTCCCGAAACGTCTGATGCGCACGTGGCCCGCCGGAGAAGCCCGCCATGACATGAACAGCGTGCGTTCCGGTCTCGTGCGCATATCCGAGCGCCTCGTCGATTGCGACGCGCGCCTCTGCCTCCCGCCCCGGAAGGGCGGACAGCCCATTCTCGCCGATATCCGTATTCCCACGCCGAGTGTTCAGCCCCAGCATCGTCATGCCCGTTTCCGTCAGGGCCGCAAGGGTCTCTGCCGCAGGTGTGTCATAGGGCCAGTGGCACTCGACCGCGTCAAATCCCGCGGCCTTGGCGGCGCGAATGGCTTCTGGCAGGGGGCGGTCGGCCCACAAGAACCCCAGATTTGCGGAAAATCTCATTTCTGTTCCTTCTCGAACATGGAGACCATTTCTCGGCCACGCGGCGAGCGGTGGCTCCAATCACTTTCCCAGGATCAAGGTGCCTCTAGCATTGCCAGAGCGTCAGAGAAAAAGCTCTCTGCACCGAAATTCCCGGATTTCAGCGCCAGTGCAATCGCATGATCCCCGATCTGTGCAAAACACCACGGCACGCCCGGCGCAATCTCAGCTCCGATATCAAGTTGGCTCACGTCCAGCGCCTTGGTGACTGCTCCCGAAGTCTCTCCTCCCGCAACGACGAAACGGCGCACGCCCATGCCGTGGGCCGCACGCGCCAGATCTGCCAGCGCTTCCTCGATCAGCCGGCCTGCGCGGGCCACGCCAAGCCTATTCTGCACGGCCCGCACCGCACCGGGCGCCGCTGTGGCATAGATCAATGGCGTCGCGCTCTCGGGTTGCGCGGCCAGCCAGTCAAGGGCGCCCTGCACACCATTATCCGCAAGCATCAGGGGATCGAGCTGCAGCGCAGGACCCTTGTCTTGATAGGCGGCCACCTGCGCATTGGTCATGGCCGAACAGGATCCCGAAAGCACGATGGCACGAGGGTCAATGGAATAGGTATTGGGGGCAAGCCCCTCGGACGGGAGCAGGTCCGCGCGAGACCAGATGCCGGGCAAAGGCATGGCAACGGCGCTGCCACCTGTCAGGAGAGGCATGTGTGCGCATGCTTCTGCGATGACCTCCAGATCGGAATCCGCCACGGCATCGACGATTACATGGGCAATCCCTTCGGCGGCCAGGGCTGAAAGTCGTTCGGCAAGTGCCGCCGGCCCCTTTGCAACGGCCAGGCGATTGGCAAGGCCCACGGTCTTTGTGACCTGCGGGGTCAGCAATCGCACCAAGCTCGCATCGCGCATCGGGGTCAGCGGATGATCCTTCATGGGACTCTCCGATAACAATTGCTCGCCCACGAACAGGTTGCCCATGAAGATGCTGCGTCCGTTTTCAGGAAAGGCCGGGCAATAGATCGTCTGACCAACCCCCAGATCCCGCATCAGCGCTTCCGCTACGGGGCCGATATTCCCCTCGGCAGTTGAATCGAAGGTTGAACAGTATTTCCAGTAGAACCGCTGCGCCCCCGCCTCCCGCAGCCAGGTCAAGGCGGCGCGGGCCTCTCGCACAGCCTCGTCCACCGGTTCCGTGCGGATCTTGAGCGCAATCACTTCGAAGGCGGCTGTATCTATTGGCGGGCCTTTCGGCACTCCGATCCGCAACGATACCCGCACCCCCGATCGGGCCAGAAGCCCTGCCAGATCGCTCGCCCCAGTGAAGTCATCCGCAATGCAACCCATGAACGTCGTCATTTGGCTCGCCTTTTCTTGTTGACGCGGTGCAAGCGCTCAGGCCTCGGACGCGCCGCGATTGCGCAGCATCTTGATCAGCGGCAAGGAGAGCATCCCCGCCGCAAGCAGGACCAGCACCGCTGCAAGCGGATGCCCGGTGAAGAATGCGCCAAAATCTCCGTCGGTGATGATCAATCCCTGGCGCAGGCTTATCTCGAGCGTCGGACCAAGCACCATTCCGATCACCAGCGGCGCCATGGGCATGCCCTGACGGCGGAGAATGAAACCGATAATGCCTGCGCCGCCCATTACCATCAGGTCGAACGGGTTGCCGCGCACGAAATACACACCGACTGCACAAAGCAGGACGATCATCGCAAGCATATATCCTTCGCGCATGCGCAGCAGGGGGGCAGCGGCTTTCGACACGATCATGCCAACTGGCAGAAGCATCAGGTTGATAATGAAGAAGCCGGAAAAGATCGCGGCAATAAGCACCGGGTTGTCCGTCATCAGACGGATCCCCGGCGTCACCCCGTGCAACGTCAGCGTCGCCAGCATGACGGCGGTGATCGCGTCGCCGGGAATTCCAAGCGCCAGCGTTGGTACCAGCGCCCCGCCAGTGACGGCGTTGTTGGCCGATTCCGAGGCGATCAGGCCGTCAGGCTCACCCTTGCCGAAGTTCTTGCGGTTGGGTGAAGATCGGGAGGCCTCGGCATAGGAGATAAATGCGGCTGTGGCCGCGCCTGTCCCCGGAAGAATTCCGATGCCATTACCGATGGCAACCGATTTGGCCAGCACCTTCCAGCGTCCGCGCCAGGCCGATAGCGGCGGGAGGACAATTCCCTTGAAGGCCACAATGGTCTGGTTTGCGTCGGCCTTTGCGGCCGCGCGTATCAGAACTTCCGACAGTGCAAAGACACCGATGACCACCGCGAGCAGGTTGAACCCAGAAATCAGCTGGAATTGGCCAAAGGTGAACCGCGCTTCGCCGGTGATCGGATCGCCGCCGACGCAGCCGAGAAACAGGCCAATGCTTCCCGCGACAAGACCCTTTACCAGAGATCCCTCCGAGACCGAGACGATGCAGGTCAGGCCGAGCACAATAAGGGCAAAGGTCTCGATGGGTCCGAAATTGAGCGCCAACCGGGCCAGTTGAGGGGCCGCCAAAAGCAGCACGACCGCCGAGACAAGCCCTCCGATGGTGGAGGCAACGGTGCTCCAGCCAAGCGCCAGACCGGCCTCGCCGCGCTGCGACATCGGATAGCCGTCAAGGCAGGTTGCGGCGGATTGCGGCGTGCCTGGCGTGTTGATCAGAATGGCGGATATGGAACCACCATAGACCGACCCCGCATAGATTGCGAGCAGCAGCAGGATGGCCGGCGCCTGACTCATACCCAAAGTGAACGGCAGGACCATGGCCACCGCGACGGTGGAACCGATTCCGGGCAATGCACCCAGAATGACACCCAACATGGTGCCGAATATAAGCACCGCGATCCCTTCCACGGTAAAGATAAGCGCTGCGGCCTGAGGCAGAAGATCAATCATTGCGCATTCCTCAGAACCACCAAGCGAAGGGGGATGTGGGCAGGGGCAGGGTCAGGACATGGTTGAACAGGGCAACCAGAGCCATTGGCGCGCCGACGGATACTGCAAGCAATGGCAGAGGCTGGCGCGCGTCCAGCGTGATCAGCGCCAGCGCGGTGAAGGGCACTGCCGACAGAAAGAAACCGAGCCGGGTCATTGCCCAGAGAAACGCGAGCGTTCCGAAGGCGATCACCACGACGCGCACCATCTGGGGTCGGTCAGTCTCCCTGCGGTGCAGAAGTTCCGAGGCAAGATCCAATGCGGCAAGGCCAAACCAAATCCAGAGGATGATCCGGGGAAAGAACATCGGGCTGAAAGCGCCGCCCAGATCTGCATATTGCTGCCCAAAGGTATTGGACAACAGGCCTGCTGAAATCAGCAACAGTACCAGCGAGGTGATCCTGCGCTCACTCAATGCGCCCATGGTACATCACTCCGTTCTGCTTGGACCGTTGAAAGGACGGGCGCCAAACCAACGTGGCGCCCGTCCGTCGCATCAAAGCCCCGCGGCTTCGATGATGGCCGCGTTGGCCTCGTATTGCGCACGGAAGAAGGTGTTGAACTCTTCCGCGTTGCGGAAATTGATCGTCGTTTGGGTCTCGGCTGCAAACTCCTGGAAACCTTCGGAATTCACCGCGGCTCCGCAAGCCTCCGACAATTTCGTGACCACGGCCGGATCAGTTCCCGCTGGTGCGAACAGACCGCCCCAGAGATAGAGTTCGTTGAGCGGTGCCGCGATGCCTACCTCTGTTGCTGTTGGGACATCGGGGAAATTCTCAAGCCTCTGGTCCGAAAAGGCGATTAGCGGGCGGAAATCGCCACGCTGCATCAGGATTTCGGTATCACCAAAGAACTGGATCGTTCCCGCAGCCATGGCCTGAAGGGCCGGGCCCGACCCCTGGAAGGGGAGGTGCTTAACCTTATCCATCAGACCGAGGCCCTCGAACGCCGCCACGGTCGTCAGGTGGGTCATCGCACCCGGCCCGGACGAGCCGAAAAGATAGGTGCCGGGAGCCGCCTCGATCGCGGCCTTCATCTCGTCGACGGTCGTGAGGCCGTTCGAGGCATTGGTGAACAAGACGGTGGGTGACGCTGCGACCGAACAGATGGGTACCCAGCTGTCGACGTCATAGGGCACTTCCTTGATCTGAGGCTGGATCGTGGCCACTGTGACCGACCAGTAGCCCAATTGGTACCCCGTCGGCCGTTGACCGGCCAGCGCCGCCGCTGCGACAGTCCCCGAACCGCCCGCCATGTTCGACACGAACACATCTCCGCCAAGGGCCTCTGCGAAATGCGGGGCAAAGCCGCGCACCAGAAGGTCTGTGCCGCCGCCCGCATTGAACGGGACGACGAGGTTGACAGGGCGTTCCGGGAACTCCTGCGCCTGCGCCGATACAGCGAGGGCCATGCCCATGATGTATCCAGCAGCCAGTTTGATCGTTCTCTTCATTGTGTTTCCTCCATGTGGTTTTTCGTTTGATCGTCTCATTTTTCCTCCAGCTGAGTTCTGACCTGCGGATCAGGTATCCATGTCCGGTAGCGTCAGGCCTGCGTTCCGGGCATAAACCTTGGCCACGGCGGCGTCGTCTTCGCGCCCCAGCCCCATGCCCGATGCCGCCAGATATTGTTGCAGTGCCGCCGCCGCGATGGGCGCGCCGAACCGGGCGCCACGTGCGATATCCAGTACGATGCCAAGATCCTTGGGCCAGATATCGACCGCCGAATGGGGAGTATAGTCGCCTGCAGCGATATGAGGCGCGCGGTTCTCCAGCATCCATGAAGTCCCCGCACATTGCGGAATCACCTCAATGAAGGTTTTTGGATCGATGCCTTGTGTCATGCCAAAGGTCATGGCCTCGGCCATGGCGGCGATATGCACGCCCGCCAAGAGTTGGTTCACCGCTTTCATCGCGGATCCGGGTCCCGCATGATCTCCCAATTCGAAGACCGTTGCGGCACAGGCGTCCAAGACCGGTCTCGCCGCCGCAAATGCTTGGGGCGTGCCGGCTGCCATGACCGACAGCTTGCCCTGCGCGGCCTTGGCCGAGCCACCCGAAATCGGTGCGTCGAGATAATGAACGCCTGCTTCCTTGCAGCGCGATTCCATCCGACGGGCAAATTCTGGCTGTACGGTCGGGCAGCACATCACGACCGCTCCGGGTTTAAGGAGCGGAACGATGCCGTCCAGACCGAACAGAACCGTCTCGGCCTGTGCGGCGTTCAGAACAACCACCACAACCGCGTCCAGTGTGCCTGCGATATCGCCAAGAGTGTCCTTCGCGCCTCCCTCGGCTGTGAACCGGGCAACGGCGTCCGCGTTCACGTCATAGCCAAAGGTCCGGTGTCCAGCGCGCAAGAGCGATTGCGCCATGCCATATCCCATGGAGCCAAGACCAAAGATGGCCACATTCAAGGGTTTTGTCATGACCGGTCTCCCGAGAGGTCGATTGCATCGAGATGCGTCGCGTCCCGACGTGAGGACCGGACGCGCCACACCTTGTCCGATGAGGTGATGAACATGTCCGTTCCGTCGGCACCACCGAAGCAGATGTTCGACGTAGGCGCAGGCAAGCGGATCTTACCAAGGCATTGGCCCCCGGGAGTCAGACAGCGGATGCCGTCCATGGCGCTGGTCCAGATATGGCCCTCATGATCCACGCGGAACCCGTCGGGCACACCCGGTTCGATCTCGGCAAAGACCATACCGCCGGAGAGCGTCGTGCCATCCACGTCGAAGACGCGAATATGATGCGGTAATGTGTAGTCGATTCCCGGAAAACTCGCCCCCCGAATGGCCCCGGAATCCGCCACGTAAAGCCTTCGCTCGTCCGGTGAAAAGGCGAGGCCATTGGGTTTGTCGAAATCTGTGGCCACGGCGATCAGTTTTCCATCCGGAGTGGCGCAGAACACGTAGCAGCCCCCGATTTCGCTTTCCGCCGGGTAGCCTTCAACATCCGAGTTGATTCCGTAGGGTGGATCAGTGAACCACACCGACCCGTCCGAACGCACCACGACATCATTGGGTGAATTAAGCCGCTTGCCGTCATAGCTGTCGGCGATTATCTCGACCGCGTTCGGATCTTCGGGATCATGCCGGCGGATCACCCGCCGGCCGCCATGTTCGCAAGACACCATCCGACCGTCCCGGTCCAGTGTGTTGCCATTGGCAAATTCACTATTGGGCAGCGCAACCGAAACACCCGAGGTCTCGGTCCATTTCATCATCCGTTTGTTCGGGATGTCGTTGAAGATACAGGCAATCGCTTAGCCAGACCGGCCCTTCGGTCCAGATGAATCCCGCGGCGATGATCTCCGGCGGGATCGTCGTGTCGATCATCTCGGCAAAGGCCGGATCGAAAATCTCATAAGTCGCGGTCATGGTCATGTCTCCTTGCGGCGCAGGGTCTGGAACAGCAGCATGACGATGATGATCACGCCAAAGATGATGCTCCGCCAGGCATTCGAGATCTGCATCACCGAGAGGATCGAGGTGAGTAGTGTGATGAACAGGACCCCGCCAACTGTGCCGAGGAGCCTTCCGCGCCCGCCCAGGATCGATGTACCGCCGATCACGACCGCTGCGATGGTCGGCAGAAGATAGGGGTCGCCCATCGACTGATAGGCCTGATTTGCATAGCCGGCGAGCAAGACGCCACCGAACGCGGAACAAAGGCCGGCGATTGCGAATGCCGCAAAGATGACCGAGGGGGTCGAGACCCCTGACAGGAACGTCGCCTTTTCATTGTAGCCGATCGAGGAGAGGTAACGGCCGAACCCGGTGCGCTGCAGAAAGGCGGCGAGCACCATGGTCAGCACCATCCACGCAACAAAGGCCGTGGGCAGGCCCAGAATCTTGCCAGAGGCCAGCCATGTCATGGTGCCGCTTGCCTCGCCCTTCGGGTTGAACCCGCCGGTGTTCAGAACCGCAAGGCCCAGAAGCATCGAGTTTACGGCCATCGTCCAGACCATGGACGGAATCCGCAGGATGGCGACGCCAAAGCCGTTTATAAGGCCGATCGCAGCCCCGAATATCAGGGCGGCCGGAATCGCAATTGCGGTCAAGAGTGGGTCTTGGGTCCCCGCCAGAGAGGTCGACAGGATCGCCGCGCCGCCCAAGACCCATGGCACCGACAGATCGATATGACCCAAGAGGATCACCATCGTGGCCCCCATGGCTATAACACCGAGGAAGGACGCGATCTGAAGCTGTTGGCCGAGGTATGCAGCCCCCAGGATCTGCGGAAAGAACAAGCTGCCGCAAAGGATCATCACGATGGTCCCGGCAAAGGGCATCAGCGTGTCGGGGTCGGGCAGGTGCTTGGCAAGGGCGGTCATCGTCCGAACACCTCCAGGCGGTTGCGCACGCGCAGGATGTCTGCACCGCCAATAGCGATGGCGCTGGCCAGGATCAGTCCCTCGACAAAGGGTTGTGCCAAAGGGGGCAGGCCCGAAAAGAACATCAAAGCGCCGATGGTCTTGAGGATGAACGCGCCAGCCACGGCCCCGATCAGCGAACCCACACCACCGCGCAGGGCCACGCCGCCGAGAACCACGGCGGCAATGGCGTTCAGGGTGAAATTCGGCGCAATCCCCGCGTCCCCGGTTGTGGTGACGAAACTGAAGTAGAGCCCGGCCAGTCCAGCAAAGAAACCGCCAAGCGCGAAAGACGCCATGCGGATCACTGGCACCTGGATGCCCGACTGGAACGCAGCCTGTTCTGAGGACCCGATGGCGTAAAGCCCAAGACCCAGCCCGGTGCGGCGCAACGGAACCCAGAAACAGACGATGACCACGGCCGTGATGATAAGCGCGGTGGGAATGCCCAGCACGTCCAGCGTCATCGCATCCGCGAAATCGTAGTTGATCTGTCCGCCCGGCGTGGGTCGCAACAAGAGCGCCATACCGACAAAGACCGACGCGGTAGCCAGCGTCACCACGATGGGCTGAATGCGGCCATACACCACGAGGATGCCGTTTACGAGCCCACAGCCAAGCCCCGCAAGCAGAACTAAAACGACACCACCTGCCAGTTCGATGCCGCTTCCGACAAGCACATAGGAGGCCAGCGTGTTGGTCAGCGCCATCACCGCCCCGACCGACAGGTCGATACCGCGCACGATCACGGCAAAGAACTGTGCGATTGCCGCGAGTGCAAGGATCAGGCACTGGTTCGCCCAGATCGTCAGGACATAGGTCGAGGCGCCGCGGGGATGGGTCCCGAGGTAGATCGTGAGCAGCGTCAGGAGCACCGCAACCGCGATGGCCTCGCGGCGATTGGCGCGAAACTTCTCAAGCATGGGCCGCCTCCGCCCCGGGAAGGTTCAGCGTGGCCGACAAGATATTCTCGGCGGTGACTGCATCACCGGTCAGATGGCGCACGACGCGACCGTCGTAGAAGATATGCGTCTCGTCGCAGAGATGGATGAACTCTTCATAATCGGTCGACAGAAGAAGGATCGCGGTTCCCTCATCGGCAAGCCTGCGCAACAGCGCGTAAATTTGGGTCTTGGTCTTTACGTCGATTCCCCGCGTTGGATCGGCCAGCAAAAGGCACCGGGGTTTCAGAGCGAGCCACTTCGTTAGGGCCACTTTCTGCTGGTTGCCGCCGGACAACTGGGAAACGGGCTGATCAAGCGAGGCGTATTTGAGGTCCAGCGCGTCGATAAAGGGCTGATACAGCGCGCGATCATTCGCGTCCACGCCGCGCACGCCAAGGGCGGCAAGCTCCATGTTGGCCGCGATGCTCTGGTCGAGGATCAAAGCCTCGGTCTTGCGGTCTTCGGGCACCAGCGCGATGCCGATCTCGGGGCGCTTTGCATCGCCGGGGTTTCTCAGGTTGATGGGGTCGCCTGCAAGAATGATATTTCCCGTGGTCTGTTTGAGCAGTCCGAACAGCCCCTGCAGCACGGCGGCCTGTCCTTGCCCATCGAGACCTCCCAGACCAGTAATGCGCCCCTTGCGCAGGGTCAGAGACACGTCCGAGAGCATGTCGTTCCACCCATATCCCTCGAGCCGCAAGATCTCTTTTTCATCAACGCGAGAAGGGGGTTTGGCCGGGAACAGGTCGGTTATCTTCCGGCCTACCATCTTGGCGATGATCGCAGAATAGTCGTAAGCGCCATTGGCAAAGCTGTCGACATGCGCCCCATTTCGAAAGATCGAGACCCGATGGGCCAGTGCCTCGATCTCGTGAAAGCGATGCGAAATGAAAAGCACTCCGACCCCGCGGGCACACTCCGTTCGGATTAGCGCGAAAACCTTTTCGACAACCGATGCATTGAGCGCCGAGGTCGCCTCATCAAGGATCAAAAGCCGGGGATTGCGCGCAAAGGCCTTGGCGATCTCGACTTGCTGCCGCTCCGCAAGGCTCAAATCGGCAACGCGTGCACCCATACGGATACCGTGACCATCGATTTGCGAAAGCACTTCGCGGGCGCGCTCGACGATGCCCTGCGGCAGCCGACCAAGACCCGACCCGGGCGCACCAAGCATGAGGTTTTCCCGCACGGTCAGGTCGGGAACGAGGGAAAGTTCTTGAAACATGCAGATCAAACCATGGTCTACGGCAGCGCGCGGCGTAGCCAGAACGGTTTCTGTACCATCGACGAAGATGAGCCCCTCGCTCGGCTGGATCACGCCGGATATGAGCTTCATGAGTGTGGATTTGCCCGCACCATTTTCGCCCAGAATGGCGTGGATTTCGCCCGCTTGGCAGGCGAAATCCACGTCATCCAGCGCTGTCGTGGCGCCATAGCGCTTTGACACGCCTTCAAGGCGAACAATGGCGGTATCCTTCAGGGTCAAGTGTGCGCTCCAGTCAGACCTGTTCCGCCCAGCAGCAATCGCTTGCGCTGGACGGAACGGATTTGTCGGTCAGGTCAGGTGTTGTCAGCCGTCTGACCCAGCAACTCTTCCGGCGTGAACGGAGCGAAACAGTCGGGGAAGCCCGTACCCGTGTTGAAGGATTTGGGCAGGTCGGGGAAGTAGTTTACCCCAGGGGCCAGATCCTCGGACTTGACCTGCGGAATCGGCAGGAAGACCGTCTGTGGCAGGGTGTTTCCTTCAAGAAGGGCCACAGCCGCCTCGAGTGCCACGGCCGACATTGCCGGTGCTTGGCTGGCCGAGATCCCGGGGATGTCCAGTTCGTCCATCAGCATGCGCACGCCGTTTTCGCCGTCCACACCCATGGGTACGATCGGATGTCCTGCGGCCTGCATCGCATTGATCGTTCCGGCAGCCCCGTGCTGCGACACGACACCGTCGAATTGGCCATGTGTTGCTAGCGCGTCGGAGACGACCTTCTGGCTTGTCCCGGTGTCCCAATTGCCTACGACTTCGACGATCTCAAGCCCGTCGACCTTTTCCAGAACACTCATCATCCCGACGCGGCGGTCTCTGTCCGTGGCATTGCCAGGAAGGCCGTTCACCATCAGGATCTTGTCAGCCGTGCCGCCTAGGGCGTCCATGACGGTCTGTGCCTTCAGGCGTCCAAGCTCGATCTGGCTTTCGTTGATCTGCACCACCTTGTCGGTGTCGAGAACGTTGTCGAACGGTACAAGGACAGTACCGGAGCGTTCGGCCCGGCGAATGACCGGCTCGAAGGCGGTCGGGTTGACCGCGATGAACGTGATCGCATCATAGCCCGCGGCCATGAAGTTATCGATGGCTGCGATCTGCGCGGCGCTGTCATTGCCTACTGAGACAACCGTGAATTCCTCGATCTTCGCGGCATTCTCCGGTCGGGCCGCCCAGGCCTTCGAGGCCTGAATCGCCGCGATACGCCAGTCATTGCCTGCGAAGCCGTTTACGAAGGCAATCTTGTAGGGGCCGTCCTTGGCCTCATAGCTGATCGTTGATGTGTCGGGCGCAGGCGCAAAGCATTCGGGCCTGTAGGTGTCTGCCGCGGCCACTCCGGCAGCGACAATCAAAAAAGTTGAGCTCAGCAGCACGTTTTTCATTCTGGTCCTCCCATTTCGCGCGTTTTATCTCGTTGTTTACGTAAACATCGCCAGTTGAGTAATATGTTTACGTAAACACTTGTCAACTCGATTCGTTGTGTCCTTAGTGGTCCGTCACGGTTCGATCTGGAAAGGCGATGTGCGATGAATTCGGGAAAGACATCCGCGCCGACGATGGACGATATCGCGGCTGAGGCCGGAGTCAGCCAGATGACGGTGTCGAGGGTGATGCGTGGCGCGGGCAAGACTTCGAACGAGGTCCGCGAGCGGGTGGAGCAGGCCGCGCGCAAGTTGGGCTATGTGCAGAACCGTCTGGCCAGCGCCCTGCGGGAAGAGACCACGCCCCTGATCGCGGTCGTCTTGCCGACCTTGGGCAACCGGGTGTTTTCCGAGGTTCTTACTGGCCTCAACGACACTCTGACCGACCGGATGATGCAGCCGGTGTTCGGCGTCAGCGAATACTCCCTCGAACGCGAAGAGGAAATCGTGCGCGAATTGCTGGCCTGGCGTCCGCGCGGCATCGTTCTGCCGGGACTAGAGCATACCGACGCGACGCGCGCCGCGATCCGGGCCGCCGGTGTGCGTGTTGCCGAGGTCATGGATATCGATGGGGTCCCGATGTCAGCCGCCTTCGGTATGTCCCAGGCCGAGGCCGGCCGGGTCACGGCGCGCTATATGTTGGAAAGGGGTTACCGCCGGTTTGGCTATATCGGAAGCCAGGGCGGACGCGATCTACGCGCATCCAAACGGAAGAATGGCTTTTTCGAGGTTGTCCAGGCGGCCGGCGCGCAAATGGTGCTTGACCGGGTCATTGATGGACCCTCTTCGATGGTCGACGGGCGCAGAATAACGGCCGAAGTGCTTGGGAGACGCGACGCACCGGAGGCTCTGTACTATTCCAACGACGATCTGGCGGCCGGGGGCATGATGCATTGTCTCAGCAATGGAATCGCAATCCCCGAAAAGGTCGCCCTAGCGGGCTTTAACGGGCTCGCATTCCTTGAGGCATTTCCAATTCGCCTGACCACGATCGAAACCCCGCGCCTGGAAATGGGAAGGCGCGCGGCCCTTTTCCTTACGGACGACGTAGATCTTCGGGCGCACTCGCCGGAACCTGCGCTTGTCGATCTCGGTTTCCGCTTGGTTCGGGGGCAGTCCTGCTGAATGAGGCCTTTGTGCGAAACGCATTGGCGTCGTCGCATTGGATGCGACCCCGAAGACGTTGAGTGCCAGCTTGTGTGATGACGCGGCGCAAGTCTCTTGCGCGCAAATTCGTCGAATTGAAGGGTGACGTTCTTCCCGGGTCGCGCCTGAGGGGCCTGAAAACAGGCAGCATGATATGAACCAAGAAGGTGTCCAAGTGAGGGGCACTATTCACATGCCGAGGAAAAACATGTGAACCAAAGCGCAACGGATCTCAGAGAGAGGATTGCCGCCCATTCCCGGACTGATCAAAGTTGTGTGCGACGGTAGCTCGCGAGCACAGCCGCCAGTATCAAAAGTGTAGCCCCGCATCCCCGTTCCAGCCACTTGGCGCCGCCGTCTCGAAAGAACCGCATGGCATTGG